>NZ_CP147920.1:1249510-2499021 GCF_039645995.1 Sulfurimonas sp. HSL3-1 | reverse complement strand
TTTCAAGCAGCGTAAACATGGGGCTTTACAAAAAGGATTCACAGGTGAATAACTTTTTTCACAGGGGGAAAAATAGGTGGTAATTCTCGGAATCGACCCTGGGACGCGCAACTGCGGATACGCATTGCTCGAACTCGACGGCGCAAAGATGCGGCTGATCGAGGCGGGCCTGATCAAAATGAAACCCGAAGCGCTGCAGCTGCAGATTCCCCAGATGGTGGAGGCGCTCGAGCAGCTTTTCAGGGCGCACCAGATCGACGAAGTGGCGATGGAAGATATCTTTTATGCGCACAATCCGAAGACGGTGATAAAATTGGCACAGTTCCGCGGTGCGATTACGTTAAAATTGTTACAGGAGTTCGGACAGTTTGACGAATATACTCCCCTACAGGTGAAAAAAGCGCTGACGGGCAAAGCCAAAGCGGCCAAGGAGCAGGTCGCTTTCATGGTGAAACGGCTGCTGGGCATCACCCGGGAGATCAAACCGCTCGACATCACGGATGCCATCGCGGTGGCCATTACCCATGCCCAGCGGGTCAGACTCGCGAAAAAGGAGACAAGATGATGGAGTGGATCAAGGATTATGCCGTTTTGTACGAGGATCCCATGACCTGGCTGATCGTCGCGCCGGTGATTTTCGGCATTATCTACGTTGCCGTCAGTTTTTTCGGGGAACGCGGCAGATAAGCGGCCGAGCTGAAAGGGAAGCGGCATTTTTTCGCCGCCGCCGTTGCTTTCAAGTACCGATGGTACAATACCCCAATTTGTCATTTGCGGAGCGTCAGGATGCAGGTTGAATTCCTCGAAGTCGATACCCCCTCGAACGTAGCGGTTTCCGCCGCGCGGACCTGTTATTTCCCCAACGGCATCGTCACCCCCGACGCCAGCGCCTCCTGGAGCAGAAAAGATGACCTGCTCCAGGGGATCTTCAAGGGCGGGCATCACACGACGCTGATGCATACGCATGTCACGATGCTTATTTCGGGGATGAGCCGTCACCTGATCTGGCGGCTGCTGCACGCGCACCCCTACTACAATTCCGAACAGGTCTCCCAGCGTTACGCGAAGATGAAGATCGAGAACTTCGTCTATCCCGCGGCGGGAGAACGCAGCGATTGGGAAGCGTACTACCAGCACTGTTTTGACGATTACGAACAGCTCATCGAAGTGCTGCTGCCGGACGTCGAGGCGGTCGTGCCGAAGTTCAGAAGGAAAGACAGCCGCAAAAAGGCGCAGGAGATGGCCCGGTACGTCCTGCCCGGGGGAATGAGCGCCTACCTTTACCATACCGTCAACATCATCACCCTTCTGCGCTACATCGCCGTGGCCAAAGCGATGCCCGAGTGCCGCGCCGAGGCGGAGGAGTTCGCCGCGATCATCGCGGAGGCGCTCGTGAAGATGGATGCGTCGCTGGCGCCGCTGGTGGAACATGCCAGGGAAGCCGCCCCGGTCTTCCCGGACTTCGATATGGCGGCGCACAAAGCGAAAATCGGCGTAACGAATGAAGCCGTCAAGGTGTACGACATCGTCGGCGACGCGGCCTTCGACGTCAACGAGAACTATGCGGACGTCTTGCGCTTCTCGCAGATGCTGCCCGACAGCGGCGTGCTCGGCGGGTTTTCCACCTATACCCGCCTCTCGCTCTCGGCCGATGCGCAGAACCAGCGCCACCGCCGCTCCCCGGCCGTGCGCCCTGCTCTGGAATCGATCTACGCCCGGAACGCCTATACCCCGCCGATCATCGCGAAAAATCCCGAAGCGCTCGCCATTTACGAGCGGGCGATCGCGCGGAGCTACGACTTTTTCGAAGCGCAGCGGGAGCTGCTCGGGTTCGGCGAGGCGGCCTACGCGCTCAGTAACGCCCACGAGATCGAACTGGTGGAGCGGGACGAATTCACCTCCTTCCATCACAAGGCGCAGATGCGGCTCTGCTACAATGCCCAGGAGGAGATATTCGATATCGTCTACGGCCAGGTGAAACAGCTGCGCGCCATGGGCGTGCCGGGAGCCGAGGAGCTGCTGCCGCCCTGCGCGACACGTTTCGCGATGAAAATACGGCCGACCTGCCCGGAAGGGGACCACTTCTGTGGGATCAAGGTCTGGAAACTGGAATTTGAAGATTACAAGAGGGAGATATGATGCGTATTGCCATTGCGGCGCTGGCGCTGCTGATCGGCCTGGCGGGCTGTTCGACCAAGAGTATTCGCGTCGGCGGAATGATGTGTCCGGAGGGGTACTCGCAGGAGCAGATTCATCAGGATATGCAGGAGTGCCGTTTCTACGGTCCGGCCGAGGATGAAGCGGCAGCCAAGGCGGCTTTCCCGAGAGACGTCGAGCCTGAATGCATCAAGTGCCTCGAAGAGAAGGGTTACAAGATTAGCGAATGAGACCCGACGCGCGATTTCACGGCATTCAGGACGACTTCCGTGCTCCCTATGCCCGTGACCGTGACCGCATTATCCATTCGGGCAGTTTCCGGAAGCTGGAGTACAAGACCCAGGTTTTCCTGAACCAGGAGGGGGATTTTTTCCGTACCCGCCTTACCCATTCGCTCGAAGTGAGCCAGATCGCCCGTTCGATCGCGGCGGAGCTCAGCCTGCGCGAACCGCTCGCCGAAGCGATCGCCCTCGCCCACGACCTGGGCCATACCCCCTTCGGCCATGTCGGCGGCGATACCCTTGACGAGTGCCTCAAGCAAGACGGCCATGCGAACGGGTTCGAGCACAATTTCCAGAGCTTCCGGGTCGTGACGGCGCTGGAGAAGCGCTACAGGACCTTCGACGGCCTCAACCTCACCTTCGCGACCCTCGAAGGGATTCTCAAGCACTCCTACCCCTACAAGAAAGCTTTTCTGCCTAAATGGATCGACACGGCGTTTGATCTCACGATGCACCCCTCCGTCGAGGCAATGATCGTCGACCGGGCCGATGAGATCGCCTATATGAGCCATGACATCGACGACGGGGCCCACTCGGGGCTGATCTCTTTTGACACCCTCCGCGGGAATCCTCTGATCGCCGAAATCCTGCAGAAGGTCTATGACGAGGGGATCGACGAGCGTGACGACGAGATGTTCCGCTACCGCTTCAGCTCCCACTTCATCAATCATCTCGTCTATTCGATGCTCGCGTATTCGCAGCCGCGGGTCGCGGCAGCGGCACCGGAACGCCTCCCCTCTTCCGAACCGCTGCCGATCGGGTTTGAACCGGCGCTGGAGACGGAGATCAAGAAGCTTAAAAAGCTGCTCTACCGCGATCTTTACCAGCACAAAAAAATCCTGCGCCACATGTTCGCAGGCAAACAGGCGATCCGGGGGCTCTACGCGGCGTTGACGGCGGAGCCGAAGATGATGCCGGAGTATTTTTTCGCGCAGACCGACTCCCGGGCCCACCACAGGGTCGTTGCCGACTATATTGCCTCGATGAGCGACCGTTTCGCGATGAAGCTTTACAACGAACTCTACGGCCGTATCTGAACGGCCACACCCCTTTCTAACTCCTTTTTCGGTATAATCGCGAAAAATTTTAATGGGCGCAGTCGCCTCATGAAGGAACCCCCCTTGCAAAAAATCAGAAACATTGCCGTCATCGCGCACGTCGACCACGGTAAAACGACGCTGGTCGACGGGCTTTTGGGCCAGTCGGGCACTTTTACGTCCCACGAGCATGTCGATGAACGTGCGATGGACTCCAATGCCCTCGAAAAAGAGCGCGGGATCACCATCCTTTCCAAAAACACGGCGATCCGCTACAAAGAGCACAAGATCAACATCATCGACACCCCGGGCCACGCCGACTTCGGCGGCGAGGTTGAGCGTGTCCTGAAAATGGTCGACGGCGTTCTGCTGCTCGTCGACGCCTACGAAGGTGTCATGCCGCAGACGAAATTCGTCGTCAAGAAGATGATCGCCCTGGGCAAGAAGCCCATCGTCGTCATCAACAAGATCGACAAGCCGGCGGCAGAGCCTGATCGCGTCGTCGACGAGGTATTCGACCTCTTCGTCGCGATGGAAGCCAGTGAAGAGCAGCTGGAGTTCCCGATCGTTTACGCCGCAGCGCGCGACGGCATCGCGAAGATGGACATGGGCGACGAGGACGGCAACTTCGAGTGTCTCTTCGAAGCGATCGTGAATGAGATCCCCGAGCCGGAAGGCGACGCGGGCAACCCGGCGCAGGCGCAGGTCTTTACCCTGGACTACGATAACTACGTCGGCAAGATCGGGATCGCACGTATCTTCAACGGCACCATCAAGAAGGGCGACAGCGTCATGCTGGCCAAAGCCGACGGCGAGATGGTCAAAGGACGTCTGAGCAAGCTGATCGGTTTCCACGGCCTTAACCGGATGGAGATCGATCAGGCGGAAGCGGGCGACATTATCGCCTTTGCCGGTTTCGAGACCGTCGACGTCGGTGACTCCGTCGTCGACCCGGCGAACCCGATGCCGCTGGACCCGATGCACATCGAAGAGCCGACCCTCTCCGTCGTCTTCTCCGTCAACGACTCGCCGCTGGCGGGTACCGAGGGTAAACACGTCACGTCCAACAAGATCAAAGACCGCCTCGAGGCGGAGATGACCACGAACGTCGCGATGCGCCTTGAGACGATCGGCGAAGGGAAGTTCAAGGTTTCCGGCCGCGGCGAACTGCAGATCACCGTCCTGGCGGAGAACATGCGCCGCGAAGGGTATGAGTTCGGTATCGGCCGTCCGGAAGTCATCGTCAAAGAGATCGAAGGGGTCAAGTGCGAACCGTTCGAGCACCTCGTCATCGATACCCCGGACGACTTCTCCGGTACGATCATCGAGCGCCTCGGTAAACGCAAGGCGGAGATGAAGTCGATGGTGCCGATGGGCGAAGGGTATACGCGTATCGAGTTCGAGATCCCTGCACGCGGTCTGATCGGTTTTCGCGGTATGTTCCTCACCGATACGAAAGGGGAGGGGGTCATGAACCACTCTTTCCTCGAGTTCCGCCCGTACTCCGGTACGGTTGAAAGCCGCCAGTACGGTGCCCTGATCTCCATGGAGGGCGGTGTTGCAATGGCCTACTCGCTCTTTAACCTCCAAGACCGCGGCGTCCTGTTCATTGAACCGCAGGACAAGGTCTACGAAGGGATGATCATCGGCGAGCACGCCCGTTCCAACGACCTCACCGTCAACCCGATCAAGGGCAAGGCGCAGTCCAACGTCCGTTCTTCCGGTGCCGATGAGGCGATCAAACTGGTACCGCCGCGCGATATGAACCTCGAAAAAGCGTTGGAGTGGATCGAGGACGACGAGCTGCTCGAGGTCACACCGGAGAATGTCCGTATCCGCAAGCGCTACCTGACGGAAAACGAGCGCAAGCGTAACGATCGCAGCAAAAAATAACCGTTTTTTCCAACAGATCCGCCCGGGCGTCACGCTTCCGGGCACCCCCGATTTTTTCCCGATAAATATCCTGCGTTTTAAAGCATTTCAAACCTCACTTTCGCCATAATCGTTTACTTAACAACGACGAGGAATCAGCAGCATGCAGCGCAAACAGATCTACAATCCGGATTCACACGAACACGTCAATGACCGCCGTATTTTCGGGGGCAATCCCACGGGTATTTTCGAGCTCAATAATATCAAATACCAGTGGGCGTACAACCTTTGGGAGATGATGCTCAACAATACATGGTTCCCCAAAGAGGTCGATATGACGCGTGACGCCATCGATTACAAGAATCTGACCGATGCGGAGAAGACGGCCTACGACAAGGCGCTTTCGCAGCTGATCTTCATGGACTCCCTGCAGACGAACAATCTGATCGACAACGTCAACCCCTACGTCACCGCCCCGGAAGTGAACCTGATCCTCGTGCGTCAGTCCTTCGAAGAGGCGCTGCATTCGCAGAGTTACGCCGTTATGGTCGATTCTATCTCCAAAAACAGCGCGGAGATCTACGAACTGTGGCGCCGCGATATGATGCTCAAGTCGAAAAATGATGCGATCGCCGCCATTTATCAGCGTCTGGCGAAGGAGCCGACAGAGCGCAACTTCGTGCTCGCCTGTTTTGCGAACCAGATCCTCGAGGGGATCTACTTCTACAGCGGATTCACCTACATCTACACTCTGGCGCGTTCGGGCAAAATGCTGGGGTCGGCGCAGATGATCCGCTTTATCCAGCGCGACGAAGTGACGCACCTGGTGCTGTTCCAGAACCTGATCAACACCCTCCAGCGCGAACGTCCGGACCTCTTTACGGCGGACCTTAAAGCTGAAGTGTACGAGATGTTCAAGCAGGCCGTCGAGTTGGAGACGGCGTGGGGCAAATACATCACCCAGGGGCAGATCCTCGGCCTCACCGACGGCATTGTCGAGCAGTATATCCAGTACCTCGCCGACGAGCGCCTCAGCAAGGTCGGGTTCGAGAAGCTTTACAACGTTTCGCACCCCATCAAATGGGTGGATGACTTCTCCAAGTTCAACGACCAGAAAACGAACTTCTTCGAAGGCAACGTTACGAACTACTCCAAAGGCAGCCTCAGCTTTGACGACTTCTAAGACGCGTCCGCTCTGCTCCCTGACTTTCGGGACGCAGGGACGCACCTACGATGAAAACCTTGCCGTTCTACTCTCCCTGATCGCCGAAACGCCCGAAAACGCCATCGTCCTGGCACCGGAGGTCTGTCTGACCAATTTCGACTACGACAGCTTTGACGCGGCAGCGGACTTTGCTGCGATCGCCGGGCCGGAGCTGGAAAAGGCGAGCCGGGGACGGACGCTCATTCTGACGATGATCGTCCGGAAAGAGGAGGGGGTCTTCAACGTCGCCCGGGTCTACCACGACGGCGCGCTGCTGCACGAACAGGCGAAGGCAAAGCTCTTTAGCATCGGGGAGGAGGAGCAGTGGTTTACGGCCGGCGGCACCGAAGCGATCGTCCCTTTCGATGTGGAGGGTATCCGCATCGGCATCCTGGTCTGCTTCGAGCTGCGTTTTACAGCGCTCTGGGAGCAGCTGCGCGGCGCGGAGATCATCTGCATTCCGGCGCAGTGGGGCCGGCTGCGTGCCGCACACTACGACATCCTCGGACAGGCGCTGGCCGTCGCCAACGAGTGCTACGTGTTGCAAAGCGACACCGCCAACAGCGATACGACGGGCCAGAGCGGCATCATCACCCCCTTCGGTGAATGTGTGCGAAACGGCGCAGACGCCCTGCTGGTACAGCCGTTTGAGCCGGGCGAAGTGAAAAAGATGCGCCGCTATCTTGATACGGGAATACGATAATGAATGCCATTGCAGCGATGCGAAACAAAAAACTGGCCGAGGCGATACGTGAGCGCTTCGAGATCAGCGACACCGTTTTCGACGCCATCGCGTCGACGAATCGCGAAGTCTATGTGCCCAACGGCTTCAAACAGCACGCTTTCAAGCTCGATGCGCTGCCCATCGGGGCGGCACAGTGGATCAGTTCACCGCTGACGGTGGCGAAGATGACCGAGTACCTGCAGTGCAGCGATGCCGACAGGGTCTTGGAGATCGGCTGCGGCAGCGGGTACCAGGCGGCGGTCCTGTCGCACCTTTTCCGGGGGGTCTTTACGATCGAACGGATCGAGCCCCTGATGCGCGAGGCGAAAAAACGTTTCCGGGAGGAGGGGATCACGAACATCCACACCCGCACAGACGACGGTCAGCTGGGCTGGAGCGCCTACGCCCCCTTTGACCGCATTCTCTTTTCCGCTTCCGCAGACCACATTCCCCAGGCGATCATCGATCAGTTGGCTCCCCGCGGCGTGCTGGTCGCTCCGATGACGCGTGATGGGGGCCAGGTCATCGTGCGCTATGTTAAAATAGGCGATCAGCTTATTGAAGAGGAGCTTGAAGTGTGTTCGTTTGTACCGGTGCTTGACGGGGTTCAGAAATGAAGATCGGTAAAGTATGGAATGAGAAATTTTCACGGGAGGGGTATCTGTACGGTACCCAGCCCAACAGCTACCTCAAAGAGGTGATGGATGCACTCCCTCAGGGTGCGCGGATCCTTTTCCTCGGCGAAGGGGAGGGCAGAAACGCCTGTTACGCGGCGGAGCAGGGCTTTGAAGCCCATGCCATAGATGCGTCCGAAGTCGGGCTGCAAAAGCTGCAGGAGATGGCAAAGAGCAGGGGGGTGCGCGTCGAGGTCTCGCACATGGATCTGGCACACTGGGAGCCGGAGGAGCGCTACGACGCGGTGCTCTGTTCGTACCTTCACCTCGAGGAGCCGCTGCGCACGGCGGTCTTTGTCAAGGCGCTCTCAGCTGTCAAAGATGACGGCCTGTTCGCCGGCGAGTTCTTCGCGACGACGCAGATCGAACGCGACTCCGGCGGTCCGAAGGCGCCCGAACTGCTGTATGATCTCAAGAGCTTCGATAAGCTCAAACGCCCCTGGTTCGACTGCGAGGAGCTTGAAGCGTGCAGTATCGAGCTGGACGAAGGGAAGGGGCACCAGGGACTCGCGGACGTCATCCGCGTGCGTTTCCGCCACAACAGCGATCCGCGTTTCAAGATCACGCTGCCGGAACTGACGCTCGGCGCACTGCTGGAGCGTTCGGTCTCGGAATACGGCCAGCGGCCCGTCCTGCGCAACGTCGATGAGAGCGTGGCGCTGAGCTACACCGAATTCGGGGAAGCGGTCGCCGCGCTGAAGACGCGCCTGGCCGATGCAGGCATCGGTATCGGAGACCGCGTCGCGCTTTGCAGTGAAAACATGCCAAACTGGGGGGTCGTCTATTTCGCCGTGACGACGATGGGGGCTGTCATCGTCCCGATCCTCCCCGACTTCCATGACAATGAAGTGCGCCACATTATCACCCATTCGCAGAGCAAGGCGGTCTTCGCATCGGCCAAGAAGCGCGAGGCGCTCGACGAGGGGATACTCTCCTCGCTGGTTCTGCTGGTGCTGACCGAGGATCTCAGTGATGATCCCACCTTCGCCAAACGGAGTCCTACGATCCTTCAGAAGGTCAAGGAGGGGGTAAAGGGCTCTAAACACGCTGACGTGCTTTACAGGCCCTCTGAGGACGATATGGCGGCGATTATCTATACTTCCGGCACGACAGGTAGCAGTAAAGGGGTGATGCTGACGCACCGCGCCCTGACGTTCGAGGCGCTCGTTGCGCAATGCGTGGTCGAGGTGGTGGCGGAGGACCGTTTCCTCTCCATCCTTCCGCTGGCGCATACCTATGAGTGTTCCGTCGGCTTCCTGCTTCCCATTGTCAACGGTGCCAGCGTCTATTACCTTTCCAAGGTCCCGACGCCGAAAATCCTCATTGACGCGATGGCCAAGGTCAAACCGACGGTCATCCTCTCCGTCCCGCTGGTGATCGAGAAGATCTTCAAGAACCGCATTCTGTCGAACTTTCACAAGAACGCGCTTATGCGGACCCTCTATGCCGTACCGTTCATCCGGAAGGCGCTGCATAAGATCGCCGGGAAAAAGCTCCTGCAGACTTTCGGCGGCGAGCTGCGCATCTTCGGAATAGGCGGGGCACCGCTTTCGCCGATGGTGGAACACTTCCTGGATGACGCGGGCTTCCCGTATGCCATCGGTTACGGCCTGACGGAGACGGCGCCCCTGCTCGCGGCCGGCGCTCCTTTTAAGACGAAAGTAGGGGCGATCGGCCCGGCGATCTCCTCGGTCGAGCTGCGCATCGCCGACCCGGACGAAAAGGGGGTCGGGACGGTTTGGGCCAAGGGGCCGAACGTCATGCTCGGCTATTACAAGGATCCGGAGAAGAGCGCAGAGGTGCTGCACGAAGACGGCTGGTTCAATACAGAGGACCTCGGCTATATCGATGCGGAGGGCTATCTTTTCCTCAGCGGACGTTCCAAAAACGTCATACTCGGTCCCAGCGGCGAAAATATCTATCCCGAGCAGCTCGAGGCGAAGATCATGGAGGACGAGCTTGTCGAGGATGCGCTTGTCTACGAGGTTGAAAAGCAGCTCGTGGCGCGGATTCACCTCAATTACGAAATGCTCGACGAACACATGGACATCACGAAGCTCTCCGAGACGGAGCAGCACATTGAGATTGAAAAACTGCTCGAGCGCATCAAAACAGAGACAAACGAAAGCGTCTCCAGGTTTTCCCGTATCGCGCGGGTCATCGAGCAGCGCGAACCCTTCGTCAAAACGCCGACGAAAAAGATCAAACGTTACCTCTATACGAACGGCTAACGGTGCGTTCGATCCTGTTTGTCTGTCTCGGCAACATCTGCCGCTCTCCGCTGGCCGAGGCGATCCTGCGCTCGCAGGCGGAAGCAAAGGGCATGGCACTGCGGATCGATTCCGCGGGCACGGGTTCCTGGCATATCGGCGAACCCCCCTGCGACCACTCGGTCCGGGTGGCGAAAGCGCATGGCTTGGACATCGCCGCGTACCGCGCTCGCCAGGTGTGTCCGGGCGATGCGGACGCTTTTGACGTTATCGTCGCTCTGGATGCGAAGAACGTCGCCGATCTCAAACGCATGGGGATGGCTAACGTCTACAAACTGGGCGATTTCGGTTACGGCGGCGAAGACGTGCCGGACCCCTATTTCTTTCCCGGCTTCGAAGGGTTCGAAAAAGTCTTTACGATGATCGAAACCTGCTGCACGACCCTTATGACCCGTCTTGCAACAGGATTAGAGTGAAACCGAACAGTAACTAATTGTTACACATTATCTTTTTATTACCTTATCCGTTATACCATTAAGATTCGGCTGAAAAAAATGCTCCCACAATTCGACACTGTTTTGACGTCTCAAATGGTATGAAGCTGTTTACCGCCGGAGATGTGCCGTGTTGTGAACCTGACAGGGACACTCGATAACCCTCATTGACATGTCACGTACTGCAAAGAGAGGAGAGACGAAAATGACGCATGTCTATCTGAACGCCAACGTCATCAAGGATGCACTCAAAGCCCGTGAGATCACCGAGCGCGAGGCCAAGGAAATGACCAGCAGACTCAAGGGCTGCGAAGTAAAACGGAGCCGGGAAGGGCGCCGTCATAATGAGAAGGTGATCTCCTGATCACCCGCTGAAGGGCGCCTCTGCGTATTTCAAAGAGGCGCCGATAACATACAGGGGAGCGCTTTTGAGCGCTTCCAGACCCGCATAACGGCCCACGGCCAATCCCCACTGCCCATCTTCAAACACCACCGTGATACCTTCATCCGTATCGATAAAGTCCAGCTGTTTGTCGTCGACGAGCTTGGCGTCGTTCATACCGCTCATTTCAAAGCTGATATCGATCCAGTCATAACCGCGGTGTTTGTCCTGAACGGAGAGGGTGAGGGTGGCGGTTGTAGGTCCGTTCAAGGCGAGGGAGCGCAGCATCGCCCCTTCGCCGTTCACGATGCGCTCCAGCAGTTGCGAGGCGGCTGAAGCTGTCGAGAGTGGTTTCACTGACAGCCCACGCATTCCATGGAGCGGTCTTCGACGTCGTTCGTCGCTTCCGGCGACTGTGAACGCAGGTAGTAGGTCGATTTGATCCCCAGGCGCCAGGCGAGCATGTAGATCTCGTTGAGGTACTTCCCGCTGGCTTTGTCGAGGGTAATGAAGATGTTGAGGCTCTGCCCCTGGTCGATCCACTTCTGGCGAATAGAGGCCGCTTTGACGAGGATCGTCTGGTCGAGGTCATACGCCGGCGTGTAGAAGGACCAGGTATCCGGACTCAGATTCGGGGCGCAGACCGGGATGAGGCCGGAGAGGTTCTCTTCGTACCATTTGCGTTTGTAGACCGGCTCGATCGTCTGCGTCGTACCCGTGAGGATGGAGATGGAGGAAGTGGGAGCGATCGCCATCAGGTAACCGTTGCGCATCCCCTGTGTTTTGACCGTTTCGCGCAGGCTCTCCCAGTCGTAGGCGGAGGCAAAGAGCCCGCCGCGGTCGACGAGGTTGAGGACTTCGGCGTTGGCGTGGTCCATCGGCAGGATGCCGCGGCTCCACTTGGAACCCTCGAATTCAGGGTAGCTTCCCTTTTCTACAGAGAGGTTTGATGACGCCTTGATGGCGTTATAGCTGACAGCTTCCATCACCTCGTCGATCTTGTCGAAGTGCTCCTGGCTGCCCCAGCTCACTCCCGCTTCGGCGAGCATTTGCGCTTCGCCCATAACGCCCAGGCCGATGGAACGGCTGCGTGCGTTAGTGCGTTTGACCTTCTCCAGCGGGTAGAAGTTGAGGTCGATAACGTTATCGAGTGCGCGTACGGCGATCGGGACGATGCGGTCGATGTCCTCTTTGGTGTTGACGCGGGAGAGGTTGACGGAGGCAAGGTTGCACACCGCCGTCGCGCCGTCGACCTTCTCTTTTTCGACAATATAGATCTGCTGTCCGCCGATGCTGTCGAGGGCGGTGACCTTCTTGGCCGGTTTCTCGATCCCGCTGTCGACTTTGACAAGCTCCTCCTCTTCGTAGGTGAGGCACTCACCGTTTTCAAACTTGAGTTTGATCAGGTAGTGGTTCGGCTGGGTGTTCTGGAAGATCTCCGTACAGAGGTTCGAGCTGCGGATGATGCCGTAGTGATCGTTCGGGTTAGCTTTGTTAGCGTTGTCCTTGAAGCAGAGGAAGGGGCTACCGGTTTCGAAGTAACTTGTGAGGATCCGTTTCCAGAGGTCCTTTGCCTTGTGGCGCTCTTTGAGGACACTCTCATCCTGTTCGAGCTCAAGATAACGCTTTTCAAACGCTTCGCCGTGGACTTCGGAGAGCTCTTTGCATTCAAGGGGATCAAAGGTCGTCCAGATGCCGTCCTCCTGGACACGCTTCATAAAGAGGTCGTTGATCCAGAGCGCGGGGAAGAGGTCGTGGGCGCGGCGGCGCTCCTCGCCGGAGTTTTTCTTCAGATCGAGGAAATCGATAATATCCATGTGCCATGGTTCCAAGTAGACGGCAATGGCCCCTTTGCGGGTGCCGAGCTGGTCGACGGCGATGGCGATGTCGTTGGTGATCTTCAAAAACGGTACGGTACCGCCGGCGGCATTCTTGTGGCCGTCGATATACGAACCCATAGAGCGGACCTGGGTCCAGTCCCAGCCGATCCCGCCGCCGAATTTGGAGAGCAGGGCCATCTCTTTGTAACTGTCGAAGATCCCTTCAATGTTATCCGGTGTCGAACCGATATAACAGGAGCTGAGCTGGTGGCGAGTCGTCCGCGCGTTAGAGAGGGTAGGCGTCGCCATCATGACTTCGAACTTGGAGATCATGTCATAGAACTTTTTCGCCCACTCCTGCGGGTTCTCCTCGTTCTGTGCGAGGAACATCGAGACAGCCATGAACATATGCTGCGGCAGCTCGATCGGGTCGCCGCTGCGGTCTTTGATCAGGTAGCGGTCGTAGAGGGTGCGGATACCGAGGTAGGTGAACTGCAGGTCGCGGTCGGGGTCGATATAGGCATCGAGGTCGTCGAGGTCGTACTTGTTACGCAGGCCTAACAGGATGCGACCCTCTTTTTCCCCTTTTTCAAAATACTTTTCCAGTTTGCAGTAACCGGTAAAACCGTTCACACGGTGGTAAAGGTCGAACAGAAACAGGCGTGCGGCGACAAACGTCCAGTTTGGTGCGTCGATATCGATCTTGTCGACAGCGGTTTTGATCAGGGTCTCCTGAATCTCCCGGGACGTGGTACCGTCACGGAACTGGATCTGCGCATCGACTTCGAGTTCGCTCTGGCTCACGTTGGTGAGCCCGGTGACAGCTGCGGAAGTATACTTCTGGATTTTTGTAATATCGAGCGGTTCTCTGCGTCCGTTTCGTTTGATGATCGTGACCATTATTTGCCTTTACAGAAAGTTCGTAGTATGAATGCAAAATAGAAAAGAGGTGAAGGCTCTTCCTACACTGTTTTAGTTGTTTTCCTTATCGACTCCCTTTGAAAAAGAGGCAGGAAGATAAGGAAATTATATTCGAATTAGATTGTTATTTGCTAAAGACCCTTGCAAAAATTTTATCCACGTTTTTCGTATAGTAATCGTAGTTAAAACATTCGCGAATTTGTCCCTCGTCCAGACTCGCTCTGAGCTCTTCGTCGCCGAGCAGGTACTGCAGATAGAGGCTCTCGCCCTTTTCGTTCAGCGCCGGTCTGCCCTGCTGCAGTCCTTCCCACACCTTCATGGCGTTGCGCTGGACGATGCGGTAGGCATCTTCGCGGCTCACGCCCTGTTTGGGAAGCTCGAGCAGAACGCGCTGGGAGAAGACGAGGCCGCCCGTGAGGTTGAGGTTCTTCATCATGTTCTCCGGATAAACGACCATGTTAGCGATGACGTTATTCATGCGGTGGAGCATGAAGTCCGAGGTGATGAAGGCGTCCGGCAGCCAGAAGCGCTCCGTGGAGCTGTGGGAGATGTCGCGTTCGTGCCACAGCGAGACGTTCTCCATCGCCGGGATGGAGTAGGCGCGGATCATGCGTGCCAGACCGGTGATGTTCTCCGTGAGAATAGGGTTGCGCTTGTGCGGCATGGCGGAGGAGCCTTTCTGCCCTTTGGCGAAGAACTCTTCGACTTCGTAGACTTCCGTGCGCTGCCAGTGGCGTACCTGGACGGCGAACTTCTCGATGCTGCTCGCCATCAGGGCGAGGGAGGTCGCCAGGCGTGCATAGCGGTCGCGCTGGATGACCTGGTTGGACGCGGGGGCCGGTTGAAGGCCGAGCTCTTCGCAGGTGTACTCCTCGAGCTCCAGCGGGGCGTGGGCGAAGTTGCCCATCGCGCCGGAGACCTGACCGACGGAGATGACCTCCATGGTCTCCTCCAGGTTCTTGAGATGGCGGTGCATCTCGTCGTACCAGACGGCCAGTACGAGACCGAAGGTGATCGGTTCGCCGTGGATGCCGTGGGAGCGTCCGACCATCAGGGTCATCTTGTGCTCTTCCGCGCGTTTCTTGATGGATTCCATAAGCATTTTGACATCTTCGATGATCAGGGCAAGGGAGTCTTTCATCTGCAGGGCAACGGCCGTGTCGATCGTATCGGAGGAGGTCATGCCGTAGTGGAACCAGCGGCTCTCGTCGCCGAGTGTCTCCGAAACGGAGGTCGTGAAGGCAATCAGGTCGTGGCGCGTCACCTTCTCGATCTCATCGATGCGCTCGACGTCGAAGCCGGCGTTCTCTACAATTTTTTTTGCATCATCATCGGGGATGAGCCCCAGTCTGTTCCAGGCTTTGACAACCGCTTTTTCGACATCGAGCCAGGCCTGATATTTTGCCTGCATCGTCCATTTGGATGCCATCTCTTCTCTGGCATAGCGTTCTACCATTCTCGCTCCTCGTTGCTGCGGTTTTTATTAGCGGGATTCGACGGAAAAGACACATCGTTCCTATGCTAAAATGCCGCTTTTATATAAAGTAGATAATAGCCAAGCGTCACTAATAAAGGGTTTAATTTGCCGTTCGTTCTCAAAGATTTCGTTGCCCCAAAACGCATGAAGGCTTTCCTCTTTTTGATACGCGAACTCGGCTTCACCCAGCGCGATGCACAACGCTATATTTCCAAGGGCCGTATCTTTATCGACGGTGAGTTGATGCGCGATCCCGGCGGCGACGTCGAGGGTTTGTTTCAGTGTGTTATGTTTGAACCGGTCTCCCGCGGTCTTGATCCTGTGTTTCAAACGAAGTCGTTTGCGCTGTTTGACAAACCGAGCGGTGTGCTTGTGCATCCGCAGAACCGTCATACTCCCTACAGTATGGTGGATGAAATACGCCACCGCTTCGGACCGCATGCAAACATTACACACCGCATCGACCAGGAGACGAGCGGACTGTTATTGTCCGCGAAGGATAAAGAGAGCGAACGCACCCTAAAACTGATGTTTGAAAACCGTGAGATGGACAAACGCTATCTGGCCTTTGTCCATGGCAAGATGGACGCAGACGTGACGATAGACGCTCCGCTGATCCGACAGCCGGACGACTCCGCCCTGGTGAGGATGATCGTCAAGGTTCATGTAGAGGGCAAGCCGTCGCGGACGGATATAAAGGTTCTGCACTATTTTCCCGAGCACGATATGACCCTTGTCGAAGCGAAACCGCTGACTGGAAGGCAGCATCAGATACGCGTCCATTTGTTTCACGTGAAACATCCGATCGTCGGCGACCCCATCTATGGACAGGATGAAGAGGATGTTATCCGCTTTCTGGACAAGGGAATCAGTGACGAGGAGCGTATTGGGAAGAGCGGCGCGAAACGGTTGTTGCTGCATGCCAACAGATTGGCGTTTACCTTCGAAGGTGTCCGTTACGATCTGGTGTCACAGACGAACTTTATTAGTGAAGCCTTTGAGGCGATGGGGTGAGTGAATGTTTCACGTGAAACATTCACTCCGTATCAATGTAGCGCTTGCGTTTGCTCTCTTTGATCTTTGTGACGTCGACCAGGATATAGCTGTCGATACAGTTGTTGAATTCGGCATCGATCCCGAAATCCATAAAGGTGATCCCTCCCTCATCGCATAGCTCCGCATACTGTTTATAGAGCGTGGGTACGGTGACGTTGAAGGCTCTCAGATACTCTTTGAGACGGCGGAAGTCTTCGGCATAGTCATCGCCGCAGAAGCGCGCTTTTTCATCCTCCAGGGCAAGGGCAGAGAGCCGGTATGGGGTACGTGCGGTCACCAGGGCGTCCCGGCTGCCGAAGTAGTGCCCGTAAAAGTGGACCAGCGCCTCTTTGGCGGCAGAGGGGTAGCTTCCGCTGATGCTGACGGGACCGATCATGTACCTGATATGGGGATGGTGCTTCAGGTAGGCGCCGATGCCCTGCCAGAGATAATCGAGCGCGCGGCTTCCCCAGTATTTGGGCTGGATGAAACTGCGTCCGAGCTCGATGGCATTCTCCAGGTAGGGTTCGAATGCCTCGCCGAGACTGCAGAGCTCATTGAGATAGAGGGCGTCCTTGCTGCCCCAGGAAAGTACCCATTCGCAGTCGGCAATGCGGTAGGCACCGACGACCTCCAGCGCGTCGTCGTCCCAGAGCACGAGGTGGCGGTAGTACTCGTCGTAGCGGTCGAGGTCGCGCTTTCGGCCACTCCCTTCGCCGACTTTACGGAAACTGTATTCGCGCAGGCGGCCGACTTCATTGAGGAGGGTCGGCGCTTCTTCGAAATCGGCGAGATAGATCTGCTTGTTGTCCGAGGTCGAACCGATATGCTGGGCCCGCTTGAGCTCCTCTTTGATCAGGTGGCGTGGTTCGGGGTGGGCGATGCACTGTTGGGTCGGGTAGAGCGGTTTACGCCCCTTGGAGACTCTGTAAAGGTGCTTGCGCATCATCTTCGCGTGGCGTTTGTAACTCAGCGGCATATCGTTGATCGTATCGATGCCGATCATTTCGCCTACGGTGAACTCGACGACGCTGTTTCGGGCGGAGAACATCTCCTTGGCGAGCAGCATGGTCGCCAGTGGTCGGTAGAGCCAGGAGGCGCCGTAGAAAAGCATGGAATTGCGCGCTTTGATATGGATGGGCAGGATGGGACTCTGGGTCCGTTTGGCGAACTTCATGAAACCGCTTTTCCATTTGCTGTCGACAATCCCGTTGAGATAGGCGCGTGAGACTTCGCCCGCAGGGAAAAAGATGACGGCCTCTTCGTTGCGCAGCGCCTCGTCGACCTTCTTCATGCTCTCCTTGGTCAGGCGGCCGTTAAAAGTGTCGACGGCGATCAGGAGGTCGCTGATCTGGTCAAAGGCTGCCAGCACCTTGTTGGCGATGATCTTTACCTTTTTGTCGTGGCGGATGCTGCTGACCATTTTGATCAATGTAAAGGCATCCATGGCACCCATGGGGTGGTTGGCGACGATGATCACTTTTCCGATGGCCGGAATGTTCTGGATCTGGTGGTGGTCCGTTTTATATGAAATATTCAGATGCTCCAGCGCCGTGTCGATGAATGCAAGGTTTTTCACTTTGCGGTGGTCGGTGAGAAAGTGGTTGATCTTCTCTTCTTGTAGCAGCAGTCTCAAAAAAGAGAGGGCCGGCTTCCTGACTGCTGTCGGGTAGTGGAAGAAACGCGGGTACTCTTGATGCAGTGTGCCTTCGATATTCAGCATGGTATGCTCCGTGGCGGCATCTCCGCTGCACTGATGCGCTGCAGCGGAGATGCCGGATTTTTATGGAAAGCAGTATAGGTTGCCGAAATTACACGGCCATTACATTTTCGCTACAGTGCTGTTACATGTAAAAGAGGTGCAAAAAATAAGTATAAGAAAATCAAATATAAGAATGTGATGTTGTTTGAAGTTATTCACAGCTTTGAACAATAGGTGAATAAAGTAACAAAAAAGGGCGTTTTAAAAGGG
Organism: Sulfurimonas sp. HSL3-1; assembly: GCF_039645995.1. Taxonomy (NCBI): domain Bacteria; kingdom Pseudomonadati; phylum Campylobacterota; class Epsilonproteobacteria; order Campylobacterales; family Sulfurimonadaceae; genus Sulfurimonas; species Sulfurimonas diazotrophicus. Next base: position 2,480,761 of record NZ_CP147920.1, on the reverse strand, counting down.
ATGTGAAGAGAAAAAAAGGGATGTGCAAGGGAGACGAGCATTAGCTGCTCAGTCTTTTCCCTTCCCAGTACTCGGTGAGTTCGCGGCGGACCCGGGCAAGGATCTCTTCGCGAGACTCATTATTGTCGAAGGCGAGCATTTTCGCCAGCTCAGAAGCTGAACGGCGTTCCGTATAGGTGCGCTCGATATAGTTGATCGCATTCGGATTAAAACGGTTGGCAGCTTCCATCGCTACTCTTTTGTTGAATGCAATAGTATCTGGGTAAGCATTGTTGATAAGAACGAGATATCCAATTGCTTTCATAGTACTACTTTCCGGCGGGAATTCTACAATACAGCCACAGACGGTAAAACATGTTGGGGGGAACCGTCGTCATACAGTCTGTCAAGAAACATGAAAATCGATGAATTTCATGATTTCTTATACTGCTGCATGTATTGTAAGTGCAATAGTAACAAAAAGGGAGGAAAAAATCTAGGGTTTTTTAAATTTTTTTTCGCTAGGCACTTTGTCAGATGTACCCCCTCTTTTTCTGAGATAGGCTATAATTGCTTAGCAAAAAAAAACAGAATGAGGGTGTTTAATATGCATAAAATCGTCAGTATAGGCCTTGTGACGGTTGTCGGGTCGGTTTTGACACTTTCGGCACGGGGGGACACGGTTCACTGCAGTGTGCTCGATGATGGTGTCGAAAAGATTCAGTGTACATTCGTAACACCCCGTAAAGATTGGGAACGCGAGGTTGTTTTCTATTGGCATTCGGACATGTTTCCGCAGGATGACAGAGAGCACACCATGGCGCTGCCGACCCGAAACGGTTCGGTCTATGACTACCGATACCTTCGCGGACGGGCGCAGGGAGTGTGGACGGTGACGGTGACGCTGACGGAAGAGGACGGGAGCGAGCGCGAAGTCTCGCGCCGTTTTTCACTGGAGGGTGGGACGGTCGACGAACTCGCCCATTAAGCGAGCCGCGTTACTTTTTTTCGTTCTTGACGACCCAGACGATCCCGCCGAGGCCGACGAGGACGACGCCGATCAAAAAAACGATCTGTACGATATCCAATCCTGTCATGCTTTTTCCTTCTCTTCGTTTGTTTTCTCTTTGAGCTGCCCGCAGGCGGCGCTGATGTCGATCCCCTTCGAATCACGGATGGTGCAGAGCTGCCCGTGGTCGATCAGATACTGCTGGAACTTCACCATGTCTTCGCGTTCGGGGCGCTGGTAGTCACTGCCCGGGTAGGGGTTGAAGTAGATCAGGTTGACCTTCGCCTTGATGCCGTGCAGCAGTTTGATCAGTTTCTTCGCCGAGGCGATGTCGTCGTTTTTCCCTTTGATGACGAGGTATTCGAACATGACGCGTTTGCGGGTGTCGATGGGGAATCGGCGCACGGCATCCATGATGGAGGCGATATTGTACGCCTTGTTCATCGGGATAAGCTCTGTGCGCAGCTCGTCGTCGACGGCATGGAGGCTGATGGCGATGTGCACACCAAGGTCCATCTGCCCCAGTTTGTCGATGCGGGTGCTGATGCCGCTTGTGGAGACCGTCTGGCGCTTGCCCGAGATGGAGAGACCGTCTTCGTCCTTGAGGATGCGAATTGCCTTGGCGAGGTTGTCGAGGTTGTCCAGCGGTTCCCCCATGCCCATATATACGATATTGACCCGGCGGTTCGCCGCATGGTCGTTGTCTTTCTTGACGGAGAGGACCTGGGCGACGATCTCGCCGGGGGTGAGGTCGCGGGTGAAGCCCCCCTTGGCCGTCAGGCAGAAACTGCAGCCGACTTTGCAGCCGACCTGGGTGGAGACGCAGACCGTGTGTTTGGCCTCCTGGGCGACGGAGCCGTCTTCGTTGTACTGTGTCTCTTTCATCTTCAGCCAGACGGTTTCGACCGTTTTGCCGTCGGGGAGTTCGAAGAGGTACTTGATCGTGCCGTCGGCCGCCTCCTCCTTGCGCAGGATTTTAAGCGGGTTGAGAATGTAGCGCTCGTTCAGCTCTTCACGCAGGCTTTTGGGAATGTTGGCCATCTCGTCGAAACTGTCAACGAAGCTGTGGTAGATCCAGCCGTAGATCTGCTTGGCGCGGAACGCGGGCTTGACGGCCTGGGCAAGCTCCTCTTTGGTGAGGTCCATGATCGTCGGTTTGGGTGTGTTCATGCCGTCAACTCCTTGATGCGTCGCTTGACATGCTCGCCCAGCAGCGCCTTGGCTCTGTCGTGGTTGGCGACAAAATCGGCGTGGGCATCTTGGTTGCAGTAGTTGGTGACGCAGAAGACGCCGCCCGCGGGGATACCGAACTCCTGCGCGACGCGCAGGACGGCGAAGAACTCCATGTTTTCAATGCCGATACCGAAGCGCAGAAAGCCTTTGGCAAGTTCGGCGTCGGTCGTGATATAGTTGCTGGAGTTGACGATGATCTCTTTGGTCCCCTCCGTATTGGTGGAGACGACATTGTCGATGGGAGTATAGGCTTTGTTCTGCAAAAAGGCGAGTTCGATATTCGCGGCCGTTTTCGATTCGACGATATCGAAGATCGCATTCTCCCCGTAGCTGCCGGCCGTCCCGACAAAAAGCAGGAACTCCGGTTTGTCGAAGAGGCAGAGGCGGGTGATGTTCATGGTCGTCTCGATCAGCCCGACGCCCATCGGTGTCGCGAAGTCGAAGGTCTCGTTATTGCCGGCACAGATGATCATCGCGATTGCATTCCTTATGAATGTGAATTTTTTTCAAGGGTGTAGCCGACATCGTCGGCGATCGTATCGATCCGAACCCGCATCTCATCCAGTCCGTCGTTCAAACCCTTGTTATAAAAGTAAACCCCTATCTCTTCGGCAAAAAAGTCCAAGAGGAATTCCGCGTCGAAGCCGCCGATCTCCTGGTCGAGCTCTTTGGCAACATAGGTTTTGATCTTTTCGATCAGGATCGCCTTCTCTTCGGGCGAAAATACGACGATATCGGACATCTCAGAGCCGGACCGGGATGTTGTTGTCGCGGAGATAGTGTTTGAGCTCCATGATGTCGATCTCTTTGAAGTGGAAGATACTGGCCGCCAGTGCCGCGTCGGCACCGTGCTCGAACGCCTCTTTGATGTGGCCCATCGTGCCCGCCCCGCCGCTGGCGATGACCGGGACGTTGACGAGCGAGCTGATCTGCTCGGTGATGGGGATGTCGAAACCGGCCTTGGTGCCGTCGGTATCCATGGAGGTGAGCAGGATCTCACCGGCGCCGCGGTCGACGGCCTCTTTGGCCCATTCGACGGCGTCGATACCCGTATCAATCCGCCCGCCGTTGAGGTAGACGTGATAGCGGTCGCCCGTCTTTTTCACGTCGATGGCGACGACGATGCACTGCGCCCCGAACCGTTTCGCCCCCTCGTTAATGAGGTCGGGGCGTTTGACCGCCGCGGAATTGACGCTCACCTTGTCGCAGCCGACATTGAGCAGTTTGTAGATGTCGTCGAGTTTGCGGATCCCCCCGCCGACGGTCAGCGGGATAAAGACCTCTTTGGCGACCTGTTCGACGATATGGACGATCGTATCGCGCTCTTCGTGCGACGCGGTAATGTCGAGAAAGGTCAGTTCGTCCGCACCCTCCTCGTTGTAGCGTTTGGCGATCTCCACGGGGTCGCCCGCATCTTTGAGTCCGACGAAGTTGACCCCTTTGACGACGCGGCCGTCCTTGACGTCGAGACAGGGGATGATACGTTTGGCGAAATAATCCATGGGTTCGCTTTCATTAAAGGTATCAAATTATAAGGTAATGCATCTTAATGTGAATGGCTATTCGCTATTTGTGCTACCATTAGGGGAACGATTAATATTATTTAAAGAGGGTGACGTGGCGCGCGTGAGCAAAGAAGAACGTAAAGAGAACATCATTTCGACGGCATTGAAGCTGTTTGCGGAGAAGGGTTTTTATGTCACGACCATTCCCGATATCGCGGCGAAGGTCGGCATGAGCGTCGGGAACTTTTACAACTACTTCAGCTCGAAGGATATTCTCGCCAAAGAACTCATCCTCTATATTTCCGAATACCTCGGCAAGCATATCCGCGAGATCAACGAAGGTCCGGGCAGCGCAAAGGATAAGATCAGCGCGATCGTTACCTTCTATTTCACGATGGCGACCGAACGCCCGGAGATGATCGAGTATTTCCTCCGGATCTACCTCTCCAACCGCGAGGTGTTCGGAGAGTCGTGCGAAGGGATGGTCTGCGTCTCGCCTTTTATTACGGAGATGATGATCTTCTTTGATGACGGTGTTGCCGGGGGCGAACTCCGCGACCAGGATTTTTTCAGCGCCTTCGGCCTCTTTATGGGGTACCTCGGGGGGATGGTCTTTCTCTTCGGTGAGAAGATTCTGCCCGAACCGCTGAGCAGCTACGAGGCCTCCATCGCGGAGAATATCTACCGTGCGCTCAAGACTGTTTAAACCGACGCTGATCTGGCTTCAGGGTGTCACCTGCAACGGCAACACCCACTCCTTTTTAAACCTTCCCTATCTGCCGCAGCTGCTGGCGCGTTTTGAGATCCTCTACCATCCGCTGCTCCCCTGTTCCCAGAACCTGGAGGAGATTGCGCGCTGCAGACGCGGATGTGACGTCCTTGTCTTCGAAGGTGCCTTCGATCCGATGATGGAACGCGCCGGCGTGACGCTGGAGCGGCTGGTGGCGTATTATGCCGAGGAAGCCGGTCACGTCATCGCGGCGGGCAGCTGCGCCAGCTTCGGCGGTATCTTCAAAGCGGCGGCGCCGGAACGTAACAGCGGCCTGGCCTACGCCGGGGAGCATCCCGACGGCCCCCTGCTCGGAAAAGCCGGCAAAGTGATCAATCTCTCCGGCTGCCCCGTGCACCCCGAATGGCTCGGATTCGCCCTGATGAACATCGCGGAGGGGCGTCCTATTTCCGTCGACGCCCTGGGAAGGCCGACGGCGCTCTACCGCCACATGGCGCATGACGGCTGCCTCCGTAACGAATACTTCGAGTGGAAGGTGGATGCGGAGCAGTTCGGGCGGAAGGAGGGGTGCCTCTTCTATGAACACGGCTGCCGCGGGCCGTTGACCCACGCCTCGTGCAACCGGACGCTCTGGAACGGCGTCAGTTCGAAAATGCGCGTCGGCACGCCCTGTTTCGGTTGTACCGAGCCCGATTTCCCGCGCCGCAACCTTTTTGAAACGAAGACGAACATGTCGATTCCCGAAGAGGTGCCGGTCGGCGTCTCCAAGCGCGCCTACCTGACGATGACCGGCATCGCCAAAAGCTTCAAAATCAAACGGCTGGAGGAGCGGCTTACCGATGATGACTAAGGCACTGATTGAACACATCGAGGGGGAGGCGTCGCTCTATTTCGACACCCGCGGGGAGAAGATCACCTGGGCGGAGATCGCCTTTCCGCATTTCAGGGGGATGGAGCGCATGCTCGAGGGGCGCAAGGCGACCGATGCCCTGGTGATCACGCCGCGGGTCTGCGGCATCTGCGGGCACGCTCACCTGATGGCGACCGTCCGGGCGATCGAGGCGGCATACGCGCAGGCGGGCTATCCGGTCGAGCTGACGCGAAAGGCGCGGAGCATCCGGGAGCTGACGCTGGTACTCGAGATGATCCAGAACCATTTCAAATGGCTCTACCTCGTCATCCTGCCCGAACTGGAAAAATTGGGTGTCGGAGGCATCTCTCCGGCCCCGCTCAAGGGCGCCTACGCCGCAGCGCAGGCGACGAAGATCCTTGCGCTCTTCGCCGGGCAGTGGCCCCACAGCTCCTACATGATCCCCGGCGGTGTCACCTGCGACCCGACACACCTGGAGCGGATCCAGGCGGCGGGGCTTCTGGACGAGCTGATCGGTTTTTTCGAAAAGGAGACGGCGGGCGTAGGGCTGGATGCGCTGCTCTCCTTTGCCTCCTGCCGGGAATTCAACCCGCTGCAGAGCGATCTCGGGCGTCTGGAAAAGGGCCTGATCGCGACGGAGATGCATAAAAAGGGGATGGCATACGACCGGTTTGTCGTTCTGGGAGAACACGGCTTTACGGTGCGGGCACGGCTGAAACATACCCGTCCGATGAAAGCTGATCCCTCCCAGGTATCGACGGAACCGGCAGTCTGCCGGGATGAGACGAGTCATGCCCGCAATGTCCGCTACGGGAAGCACTTTTATGAAGTCGGGCCGCTCGCCCGGTCGATCTCGGCCGATACCGCCCTGATCAAAAACATGCATCGACGCTACAAGGACAGCGTGTACACACGGGTGATGGCCAGGGCGTACGAGACGGCCGTGCTGCTACAGCATGCGAAAACGCTGTTGGCGGAACTGGAGCTCTCCGAACCCTCCTATGTCCCGCCGGCGCCCCTTGAACGCATCAGCGCCGAAGGGGAGGGGATCGTCGAGGCCCCGCGCGGACCGCTGATGCATCGCATGCGTCTGGAGCGGGGGATCGTCGCCGAATACGGGATTATTACGCCGACGCAGTGGAACCTCGGCAGTTCCGTGATGTCCGATCCCGCCCCGGCGCAAAAAGCGATGGTCGGTGCCGCCGATATCGCCGAGGCGACGTTCGTTTTCCGCAGTTTTGACGTCTGTTCGGTGTGCACGACGCACTGACCCCCGGACGGCACTATAAAATAATCCATCCATATTTATATTATAAAAAATAAATATAATATATCCAATTCTGCATATTTCATCTTCTGATACATAAGTAACTATAGTAGAATACTAAGGTATAAAATCAAGAAAAATATATTGCCGTTCAATCCCTTCCGGCAGGGCTTTTGGCGGTTTTGGGTCCCAGAGTAGAATCCCATAAAAATAAAAGCGCTTGACACTGAATGAATATTCATTTATAGTTTTTCCATTCCAAACGGCTACCAAGATTCCGACGTCTTTACCGGCGTCCGTTTCACGGCGACAAGCCGAAAAACAATAGGCAGCAGGGCGGCGAATCTCTCCCGGCTGCAGAAAGGAGATTGGAATGAAAGTCAATACACCACCCGGTTACGGCAGCGACGCCAACCAGACCCGGCTGCGGGCAGCTATCGTCGCGCTGGCGGCGACCATGTACCTGCAAACGGACAGTACCGTCTGGCTTCTGCTGCTGGCACTGGATTATTTCGTGCTGCTCAATGCGACGCCATGGATCAGCCCGCTGGCGCTGAGCGCGCGCGCCGCAACGTACATGATACGGTTCGGGGAGCGCAGGGCCGACGCGGCGGAAAAGCGTTTTGCCGACCAGATCAAGTTCGGCGTGACACTGGGGACGCTGGGCACGGACCTGGCGGGATACACGAACATCGCCGGACTGTTTGCCGGCGCATTTGCGATCTGGACGGCGGCCGAAGCGGTGGATGACAGCTGTATGGGGTGTGCCCTCTACCGCTGGTTGAAACGGCATGAGATCGAGGTCGTGGCGCTGTAGGCCCAAACAGGTGCGAAGGTACCGCATTTATCCGTATTTCAAGGAGACGGCATGCATTACGCAACCAATGTAACAGAACTGATCGGCAATACGCCGCTGGTGAAGCTGAACAACGCTTCGGACGAAACGGAAACGACGCTGCTGGGCAAGTGTGAATTCATGAACCCCTCCGGATCGGTCAAGGACCGGATCGGGAAGAATATGATCACGCGGGCGCTGGAGAGCGGGCTTTTGAACAAACAGAGCGTGATCATCGAGCCGACGAGCGGCAATACGGGGATCGCGCTCGCATCGATCGCGGCGGGGCTGGGACTGAAGCTGATCCTGACGATGCCGAGCTCCATGAGCATCGAACGCCGGAAGCTGCTCTTGGCACTCGGGGCCGAACTCGAGCTGACCGATCCCGCCGCGGGGATGGCCGGCGCAGTGGTACGGGCCAAAGAGCTCGCGGCCACGATCGAGAACGGGGTGGTGCTGCAGCAGTTTGAGAACCCGGCCAACCCGGTCGCGCATATGGTGACGACGGCGGAGGAGATCTGGCGGGATACGGCCGGGAAGATCGATATCTTCGTCGCCGCTGTCGGCACCGGGGGCACAATCACCGGGGTGGGGTCGATCCTCAAGGCGTACAACCCGAACATCGAGATCATTGCGGTGGAGCCCAAAGACTCGGCGGTCCTCTCCGGCGGCAAGCCCGGGCCGCACAAAATCCAGGGAATCGGGGCGGGCTTCGTGCCCAAGGTACTCGACCCCTGGGCCTACGGCGAGGTGTTGACCGTCGGAAACGACGAGGCAATGGCTTCGGCGCGGAAGCTGGCCCGGGACGAGGGGCTGCTCGTCGGCATCTCTTCGGGCGCAAACGTGCTCGCCGCCCGCAGAGTGGCGGCCCGGCAGGAGAACCGGGGGAAGATGATCGTGACGATGCTGTGCGATACCGGCGAGCGGTATCTGTCGACGCCGCTGTACGACATCGAAGCAGCCGAGTAGCGGCGAAAACAACAAGAGGGCCGGTCGCACGGCTCCATGAAAAGTGTGGTGACATTATGCAAGAAAAAGCCTATCGGAGTGCGGTGAAAACCCTCTCCTGGCGCGCCGTCGGCACCCTGGACACGATGGTGATCTCGTTCCTGATTACGGGCAGCCTGGCGATGGCCGCCTCGATCGGTTCAATCGAGGTCTTTACGAAAATGGTCCTGTACTACCTGCACGAGCGGGCCTGGACGAGGATCGGCATCGGTCTGCACCGGCCGACCGGCGACGACTATCAGATTTAGGAGAGGTGATGAAAGAGAACATTGAAACATTGAACCGCCGTCTGGCGGGGAAAACCGCCGATGAGGTGCTGGCGTATTTCGCACAGCAGTACGGCGGACGGATCGCACTGGCTTCGAGCTTCGGCGCGGAGGATCAGGTGCTGACGCATCTGCTGCAGCCGCACCGGGAGCACATCGGGGTTTTTACGATCGACACGGGCAGGCTGCCTTATGAGACCTACGACGTGATGGACAGAACAAACCAAAAGTACGGGATGAACATCGACGTCTATTTCCCCGATCCCTCGGACGTGGAGGCTCTCTACAAAGCGCAGGGGATCAACGGCTTTTACGACAGCGTCGAAAACCGCAGGCGCTGCTGCCATGCCCGGAAGATCGCACCGCTGAAGCGCGCGCTTCGGGGCGTGGAGGTCTGGATCACGGGGCTCCGGCGCGAGCAGTCCCCGACCCGCGAATCGATGCGCATGGTCGAGCACGACGAGGCCAACGGCCTGCTGAAGCTCAACCCGCTCATCGAGTGGAGCGAGGCGGAGGTGTGGGAGCATCTCCACGCCAACGGCGTGCCCTACAACCGGCTGCACGACCACGGGTACCCGAGTATCGGCTGTGCGCCGTGTACCCGGGCCGTCGTCCCGGGCGACGATATCCGCTCGGGGCGCTGGTGGTGGGAATCGCCCGAACACAAAGAGTGCGGACTGCACCGAAAGGAGTAAACAATGATCGACAGACAACGTCGCACCCATCTGAGGAAACTGGAGGCAGAGGCGATCCACATCATGCGCGAAGTCGCCGCCGAGTTCGATAACCCGGCCATGCTCTACAGCATCGGGAAGGATTCCTCCGTGATGCTGCACCTGGCGCTCAAGGCGTTTTACCCCGCCAAGCTGCCTTTCCCGCTGCTGCATGTGGATACGACCTGGAAGTTCAGGGAGATGATCGCGTTCCGCGACAGCCGGATCGACGCGCTGGGGCTGGAGCTGCTGGTTCACGTTAACGAAGAGGGCGTCGCCCGCGGTATTGGCCCTTTTACCCACGGGAGCGCGGTGCACACGGACGTGATGAAGACCGAAGGGCTGAAGCAGGCGCTTAAGAAGTACGGGTTCGATGCCGTCTTCGGCGGCGCGCGACGCGACGAGGAGAAGAGCCGCGCTAAGGAGCGGATCTACTCTTTCCGCGACGCGAACCACCGCTGGGACCCGAAAAACCAGCGCCCGGAGCTGTGGAACGTCTATAACGGCAGTATCCGCCGGGGCGAGAGCATCCGGGTCTTCCCGCTGTCGAACTGGACGGAGCTGGACATCTGGCAGTACATCTACCTCGAACAGATCCCGATCGTCCCGCTCTATTTTGCGCAGGAGCGCCCCGTCGTGGAGCGCGACGGCGTGACAATCATGGTCGACGACGACCGGATGCCGCTGCAGGAGGGGGAAGAACCCCGCCTCGAGAGCGTGCGATTCCGGACGCTCGGCTGTTACCCGCTGACCGGCGCGGTCGCTTCGACGGCGACGACGCTGCCGGAGATCATTCAGGAGATGCTGCTGGCGAAGACCAGCGAACGCCAGGGGCGGGTGATCGACAGCGATCAGGCCGGTTCCATGGAGAAGAAGAAAATGGAAGGATATTTCTAATGGAAGCACAAGAGAGACTGATAGCCTCGGACATCGAGCGCTACCTGCATGAACACGAAAACAAGGAGTTGCTCCGGTTCATCACCTGCGGCAGCGTGGATGACGGGAAAAGCACCCTCATCGGCCGGTTGCTGCACGATACGAAGATGATCTTCGAAGACCAGCTGGCGGCGATCACGAAGGAGAGCCGCAAGTCCGGAACGACGGGCGAGCGGGTCGACCTGGCCCTGCTCGTCGACGGTCTGCAGAGCGAACGCGAGCAGGGGATTACCATCGACGTCGCGTACCGCTACTTTGCCACGGACAGGCGCAAGTTCATCATTGCCGACACCCCGGGGCACGAGCAGTATACGCGGAACATGGCGACGGGCGCGTCGACCGCCGACCTGGCGATCATCCTGATCGACGCCCGTTACGGCATCCAGACGCAGACGCGGCGCCATTCGTTTATCGTCCGGCTGCTGGGGATCACCCGGGTAATCGTCGCGGTGAACAAGATGGACCTCGTCGATTTCTCCGAGGGGCGTTTCGAAGCGATCCGGCAGGAGTACATGGCGTTCGCGGCGGGCCTGGATATCGCCGAGGTGTCGGTGATTCCGCTCTCGGCGCTGGAGGGGGACAACGTCGTGGAACGCTCGGCGCGTCTGCCGTGGTACGAGGGCGCGACGCTGCTCGAACTGCTTGAGACGGCCGAACTGGACAGGCAGGTCGACGGGGCGCCTTTCCGTTTCCCCGTGCAGTACGTCAACCGGCCAAACGCCGACTTCCGCGGCTTTGCCGGGACCGTGGCTTCCGGCGCGATCCGCAAGGGCGACACGGTGAAGGTTGTGCCGTCTGGGAAACGGTCGCGGGTGCGTTCGATCGTGACCTTTGACGGCGAACTGGCGGTTGCGGAGGCGGACAATGCCGTGACGCTGACCCTCGAAGACGAGATCGACATCAGCCGCGGCGACATCCTCGTCGACGGCGATGCCGAGATCGCGCTTGCCGGGAAACTCATTGCGGAGCTGGTCTGGATGGACGAGACGCCGCTCGAGATCGGCAGAACCTATACGCTCAAGCGCGCGGCGACAACGGTGGCTGCGAAGGTGGAGGCGATCGATTACCGCTACGACGTCAATACCCTCACGCAGCACGAGGCGGCGGAACTCGGGCTCAACGGTATCGCGCGGGTGCGGCTCCTCCTGGGGGCGCCGATTGCGTGTGACCCGTACGAAGCGAACCGCTACACGGGCAGCTTCATTTTGATCGACCGCGTCAGCAACAACACGTCGGGGGCCGGCATGATCGTCGCGGCGGCGGAAGAGAATACGCTGCCGGAGACGGCGGCCGCATCGTTCGAGGCGGAACTCAACGCCCTGATACGCAGACACTTCCCGCACTGGGAAGCCAAAGCGATTGCATAGGAGGTGATACATGGCATCCGAAACGAAAGCGCAGCGCGTGGAGCGCATCAAGCGCGAAAAGGACGGCCTGGACGTTATCGGCGCGATTGAGGAGTATGCCCGCAGCGGCAGCGACCCGCATCCAGACGATATCGACCGGTTCAAATGGTACGGGCTCTACACCCAGAACAGAAACCTCCAGGGCGAGGAGGACCCGACGCTCTATTTCATGCTGCGGGTCAAGCTCGAGGCGGGGGAGGTGACGACCGAACAGCTCAAAACACTCGGTTACATCTCCAATGCATACGCCCGGCGCAGCGCCGATATCACAACGCGGCAGGACCTGCAGTTCCACTGGATCGAAGTGCGGCATCTGCCGGTGATATTCGCCCTGTTAGAACGCGTCGGGCTCAGTACGAAGATGGCCGCGGGCGACTGTCCGCGCAACGTCGTAAGCTGCCCGGTGGACGGCATTGACCGCGGAGCCGTGGCGGACGTGCGCCCGCTGGTCAGGGCGGTCAACGCGCTGTTCCGGGACAACCGGGATTTTTCGAACCTGCCGCGCAAGTTCAAGATCGGCATCAGCGGCTGCCGCAGTCACTGTATCTCCCACGAGATACAGGACCTGAGCTTTACGGCGGTCGATCACCCGTCGGGCCGCGTGCTTTTCGACGTTAGCGTCGGGGGCGGGCTGGCCAAGAACCGGCGCATCGCTTCACATATCGGTTATGCGGCGGCGGAGCAGGTCGTTGCCATCGCCGAGGCGGTGGCGACCCTGTACCGCGACGAGGGGAACCGCGAAAACCGTTCCAAGGCCCGACTGGGGCACCTTGTCGATGCCTGGGGAGTCGACGCCTTCGTCGCCCGGCTGCAGGCGCTGCTGGGATTCGAGCTGCTGCCGCCGCAGGCCCGGGCCTACACGCCCTACGCCCTGCGGGGCCATTTCGGCGCCCATGCGAGCAGCGTCGAGGGCAGGAGCTACATCGGCTGTGCCGTGACGTCGGGGCGCATCGGCGGGGGCGGGCTGCTGCAACTGGCCAAGGCGATGCAGCGTCACCGTGCCGGCAGGGCCAAGTTCACGACGACGCAGAACGTCGTCGTGCTCGACGTCCCCGAGAGTCGGGTTAGCGCCATGACCGGGGAGCTGGAGCAGGCCGGGCTGTCGTCCAATCCCACCCCCTTCAAAGCGCGAACGCTGGCGTGTACGGGGCTGAACTTCTGCAAGTTCGCCATCAGCGAAACGAAGGAGCTGGCGCGGGAGATCGTCGACTACCTGAATGAGCGCTTCCCCGACTTCAGCGAGCCGGTCTCGATCAGCGTCAACGGCTGTCCGAACGCCTGTGCGCATCCGCACATCGTCGACATCGGGTTCGTGGGGACAATACTGAAGCGCGGGGAGCGGCGGATCAGCGGTTTCGAGCTGATCTTCGGCGGCCACCTGGAAGGCGAGCGCAGCGCGTTCGGTGAAAAGAGCGGCATCAAGGTGGCGCCCGAAGAGGCCGCCGGCATTATCGAGCGCCTGCTGCTGCAGTATCTTAGCAGCGGGTATGAAACATTCGGAGCATTTTTACGGGAGCAGGCATATGACACAACAGCTATTTCGGCCGTTGCTTAAACGGGGGAACCGCAAGACTTTCGTCGCTGAGCAGACGATCGGCCGCCATAAGAAGCACTATTTTGACTACACCGCGTCGGGGTTGGCATTTGAACCGATCGAATCGCGGATCCGGGAGGTCCTCGAGACCTATGCGAACACCCATTCGAAAGAGGCGTCGATGGCGGCGGTGACGGAACACTACTACAACGGGGCCCGAGAGCAGCTCAAAACGCTGCTGGGGCTGGACGACGCCTTCGCCATCCTGCCCTGCGGCTGCGGCGCCACCTCGGCGATCAAGCGTCTGCAGGAGATCCTGGGGGTCTATATCCCCCCGGCGACGCGGAAACGCTGCATCGTACGGGTACGGCCCAAGAACCGGCCGCTGGTCATCGTCGGCCCCTACGAGCACCATTCGAACGAGATCAGCTACCGCGAAGGGATCTGCGACACCGTGCGCATCGGCTTCGATGCCGAAGGGGAGATCGACCTGGAGTACATGGAGATGCTGCTGCAGGCGAACCGCCACCGGGAGGTGATCGGGGCGTTCTGCATCGCTTCGAACGTGACGGGGATCATCACCCCCTATCAGCGCATCTCGCGTCTGCTGCGCCGTTACGGCGCGATGGTCTGTTTCGACGCGGCCGCGTCATCGCCGTATATGAACGTGCCCAGCAAGCTCTACGACGCCATGTTCCTCTCCCCGCACAAACTGCTCGGGGGGCCGGGGTCGTGCGGGCTGCTGGTCATTCGCAAATCGCTGATCAACGATACGGTCGCACCGACGTTCGCCGGCGGGGGCACCGTGACGTACGTGAACCGGAGCGAACACCGTTTCATCGACGAGAAGGAGAGCCGGGAGGATGCGGGCACGCCGGGGATATTGCAGCTCATCCGGGCCGCACTCGCCTACCAGCTGCGCAACGAACTGGGACTGGCCTGGATCAAAAACCGCAAAAAGCAGCTCACGGACTATCTGCTTTCCGGACTGAGGGACATTCCGGGCTGTACGGTGTACGGGGATCTGGAGAGAGAGAACCTCGGGATTGTCTCGTTCAATGTCGAGGGCATCGATCCCTACACACTGTGCGCCGGACTCTCGGAAGCGTGGGGGATCCAGACCCGGGCGGGCTGTTCGTGCGCTGGACCCTACGGGCACGATCTGCTCGGGCTGGCGGATGATGCGGAGCTGCAGACGCGTCCGGGCTGGGTGCGCATCAGCGTGCACTATTCGCAGGAGGTCGCCGATATCGACTACCTCCTTGCATCGATCCGAAATACGATTCGGAGTCTAGGAGAGAAACATGAAAACGGCATCGCTTCCGGTGTTACTTAAGCCCAAAGAGGGCGGGGTCGTCCTTGTCGGTGCGGGAAAAGTGGGGCTGCACAAAGCGGAGGTCCTTGCGGCCAACGGCATTGCGGCAACGGTGATTGCACCCGCCGTCCATGCCGGCTTTGAAGGAGTGCCCCTGCACAGAGTGTTGCGCAAAAACGTGGCAGCCGGCGATCTGAAGGGGGCTTCGGTGGTCATTGACGCTACCGGCGACAACGCCGTGACGGAGATGCTGCTCGGTCTGAAGGCCGCAAAGGGTTTTTTGCTCAACGTTGTCGACGTCCCGTCTCTGTGCGACTTTTACTTCGCTTCCCTGCTGCACTACGGGCCGCTTAAGATCGCCGTCTCGAGCGACGGGGCGAGTCCCACGCTGACGCAGTGCGTCCGGGACAAGATACGGCGCACCCTGCCGCCGGAGCTCGAAACACTCGCACGGGAGAAAGCCGGCGAACGTTCCGGGGGGATGATCGATGCCGCGGCGACGCGTAACGCCACCGGTCGTCTGCTCGCCAGCGTCTCCCTGGTGGGGTGCGGCCCCGGGGATGTGGAGCTGTTGACGCTCAAGGCGTACCATATTATAAAAGAGGCCGATGTCATCCTGTACGACCACCTGATCAGCGAGGAGATCCTGGCGCTGATCCCGACAAAGAGCATCAAGATCTATGTGGGCAAGCGCAAGGGGTGCCACAGCCGTACGCAGGATGAGATCAACCGTATGATCGTGCAGTATGCGGAGAAGGGGTGCAGCGTCGCCAGGCTCAAAAGCGGCGATCCCTATATCTTTGGACGCGGGGCGGAGGAGGCAGCATACCTGGCCGAAAAAGGGTTCCGCGTCAGCGTGGTCGCCGGCATCTCATCAGCGATCGCGGGGCCGGCAGTCGCCGGCATCCCCGTGACCGCCCGGGGGTACGCGGCGAACTTTTCCGTTGTTTCGGCCCATTTGAAAGGGGCGAAGACCAACCTATCGTGGATCGATCTGCTCCGGCAGCCCGATCATACGACAGTGGTGCTGATGGGGCTGTCGCTTTCCCGGGCCATCCGTGACGCCGCGCTGGAGCGGGGTATCAGCCGGACACTGCCGGCGGCGATCGTTTCCAATGCAACGCGTCCGAATCAGCAGACGCGGGTTACGACGCTTGGCAAGCTTGCCGACGCCGCCGGGGCAGTCGAAGGACCGGCCATTATCGTCTTCGGCGACGTCGTCAGGCTGCATGCCATACTGCCAGGCTACCTCGAGGGCGGCAAAAGAGCGGAGCGGGCGGCGGCAAACGCCGTCTAGTCCGATGGGACCGGGCAGAGAGGCCGTACAGGGCAGACATTATGTCTTGAAATATTGTTATCATAGATATGGATCTTCACAAAAATCTCTTCTAAAGCTGGTTCCAAAAAGATATAAGAATTTCACCGGGAAAGGGGCCAAACCCCAACTTTAGATAAGTTTAAGTTATTAGCACATAGAATGGTGAATGATCATTCATTTATCGAGGAGGAAACGATGGCTGAACGAATAGATGGGGTGCGGAAACTCTTCACCTCGAAAAGCGCCAGGGTAGATACGAACCGGGGTGACCTATATTATCAACAACTGTTCGATACGTGTCGGACGCGTTTGGACGCTCTGCGGGAGCAGCCGGCGGTCAACCGGCTCGACTTCGAATCCCTGCTCAGCGACGAGGGGCAGGACCGCCGTGACTTTATGAAATGGGTCAGTGCGGTCACGGCGATGCTGATGCTGCCGCCGATGTTCACGCCGCTTGTCGCGGAAGCCGCCGAACTGATGAACCGCCTGCCGGTTATCTGGCTCGAGCTTCAGGACTGTGCGGGCAACTCCGAAGCGCTGCTCCGCAGCGACGGGCCGAAGATCGACGAGATCGTTCTCGACATCATTTCGCTGGAGTTCCACGAGTCGCTGATGGCACCGGCGGGACACCAGGCGGAGAAACAGCTTGAAGATGCGATGGAGCACTTTAAAGGGAACTACCTTCTCTTTGTCGAGGGCTCCATTCCCGTCGGTGTCGGCAGGGAGTGGTGTACCATCGGTGCCTCCGGCGAGAACTTTCTGGATCACCTGAACCGTGTCGCCGAAGACGCCGCCGCCGTTGTGGCGGTCGGTGCCTGTGCGACCTTCGGCGGTATTCCCGCCGCGGCGCCGAACCCGACGGGAGCCGTCGGGGTAATGGACGTTATCAAGGGCAAACCGGTGATCAACATCCCGGCCTGCCCGGCGAACCCGGCGAATATGGTCGGCGTTGTCCTGCATTATGCCCTCACCGGGCAGGTGCCGGAGCTTGACTCCCTGTTGCGTCCGAAATTCGCGTTCGGATACCGTATCCACGACAACTGCGAACGCCGTGCGCACTTCGACGCGGGCGAGTACGTCGAGGAGTGGGGCGACGAAGGTGCGAAGAACAACTTCTGTCTCTATAAAATGGGGTGTAAAGGACCGATGACCTTTAACAACTGCTCCATTATCCGCTACAACGAAGGGGTCAACTGGCCGATCGGCGTCGGTCGCGGCTGTATCGGCTGTGCCGAACCGGACTTCTGGGACAAATACGCCTATGAGCGGCCGATGGCCAATGCGAATATCAAAGCACCGACCGGCGGTGTCGAAAAGACCGTGGACCAGTTCGGTCTCGGTCTCCTGACGGCGGCGGGTATCGGTATCGGTATTCATGCCGTCGCCAGTGCAGTTGCCGGTAAGAAAGAAGAGGGAGGAGAAGGATAATGAGCAAGAGACATATTGTAGTCGACCCGATTACGCGGATCGAAGGACACCTGCGTATCGAGGCGGTGATTGATGAAAACAACACCATCGTGGATGCCTACAGCTCCTCGACAATGTTCCGGGGGATCGAAACGATCCTTCAGGGGCGCGATCCGCGGGACTGCGGGTTGCTGGCCATGCGTATCTGCGGTGTCTGTACCGGGACGCATTATCAGCGTTCCATCGAGGCCGTCGAGGATGCTTTTGACATTACGATTCCGAAAAATGCACGGATCGTACGTAACCTGATCCAGGGGTCACTGTATGTGCATGACCACCTTGTGCACTTTTACCACCTGCATGCACTGGACTTTGTCGACGTCGTTTCCGCACTGTCGGCCGATCCCGACAAAACGGCGGAAGAGGCACGCAAATGGGCCGCTGTCGCAGGCGTTTCACCGTACACGGACGGCCCGAGCGAGTTCAAAGCGATCCAGGAACGTGTCGCGAAGTTCGTCAAACAGGGCCGGCTGGGGATCTTCGGCAACGGCTACTGGGGGAACAAACATTACAAGCTCACGCCGGAACAGAACCTGATCGGGGTAGCGCACTACCTCCAGGCCCTGGATATTCAGCGTGATATGGCGAAGATGCAGGCGATCTTCGGCGGGAAGAACCCACACCCGCAATCCATCGTCGTCGGCGGCGTCACCTGTGTCCAGGATATTGAGAATCCGGCGCGCATTGCGCTGTTCAAACAGCTGCTGACCGACACGAACAAATTTATCAAGCAGGCCTATCTGCCTGACGTTTACATGGCGGGGACGATGTACGCAGACGAAGCGACGGACTCCAAAGCGACGTTTACGGAACTCATCGGCGGCAAAGGCGTCGGCGGGACCGGCGGCGGTCTGCTCAACTACATGAGCTACGGCGACTTCCGCCTGGACGATACCGGGTTCTACAATGCGAAAACCCTCTTCCCGAGCGGTATTGTCTACGGGGGCGACCTGAGCAAGGTCGAGCCGGTCGACCATGAGAAGATCGCTGAAGACGTCACGCACTCCTGGTACGAGGGGAGCGAACCGCTGCACCCGTACAACGGGCAGACGATCCCGAAATATACGGGCCTCGATAAGCGTGATGACGGCATCGCCTACCTGAAGACAGGGGAAAAGTACAGCTGGATCAAGACGCCGATGTACAACGATACCCGCGTCGAGGTCGGGCCGCTGGCACGGATGATCGTCGGGGTGGCGAGCAAGGACGAGCGGATCACGAAGTACGTGACGAACTTCCTCAAGCGCGGCAACCTGCCGGTATCGGTACTGTTCAGTACCGTCGGCCGTACGGCGGGCCGTGCCATTGAGACTGAACTGATGGCGGATGCGCTGGTGGAGTGGGTCGACGAGCTTGCCGCCAACGCGGCGGCCGGCGACCTGCGCACCTGGACGGAGTTTGACTTCGACAAGGTGAGTGTGAAAACCAAGGGGATGGGCCTGGCCGAAGCGCCGCGCGGATCCCTGGGACACTGGGTCCGCGTTGAGGACGGGAAGGTAGCCAACTATCAGGCCGTCGTCCCTTCCACCTGGAACGCGGGTCCGCGGGACTATAAAGGACGGATGGGCGCTTACGAGGCGAGCCTGATCGGGACCAAGGTCGCCGATCCGGAACAGCCGCTGGAGATCATCCGGACCATTCACAGTTTTGACCCCTGTATCGCCTGTGCCGTGCACGTCGTCGATACCAAGGGCAAATCGCTGGGTGTTTACAAGCTCGACAGCCAGTGCAGTATCTAAGGAGATCCCATGAAATCCGAACGTAAACAGGTTAAGCGGATGACGGGCGCCATGCGCATCATCCACTGGGCCAACGCGATTTCGATGGTGGCTGCCGTGATCACCGGGCTCTACATAGGGCACCCGTACTACCAGACGCTTATCGCCGACGGTGCGGTGGACAAATACGTGATGGCGTGGAACCGGTGGGGGCACTTTATCGTGGCGATCATCTTTGACGTCACCTCCATCGTCGTCGCCTATCTCTATTTTTTCAGCCGTTTCGAGAAGCCGTACAAGAAGCTTATTCCCACCGGCAAAAACATTGCCGAGTTTGGCGAGGTGCTTTTGAACCTCGTCACGCTCAACCGGCGCAAGAAGTTTGATTCGACGCACAGCGACAGTTTCAACACGGTCTATTTTACGATTTTCCACTTGCTCCTGATCTGGATGCTCTTTACCGGGCTGCAGCTCTATGTTCACGGACTGGAGTCCGGCCAGAGTTCGATCGGGGCGTGGTGGCCGGCGCTGCTGCACCTTGCCACCGACTGGACCATCCCGGTAACGGGCGGAACGCTGATGGATGTGCGCATTTCGCACCATGAATCGATGTGGCTCATCCTTACCTGGGTCGCTTTCCATATCTACTACCAGATATGGCGGACGATCTTCTGGAAAGAGGGGGATATCGCCATTGTCTTCGGCGGCAGCAAGTTCGCCAAAGAGCAGGAATCCTAAGCAGCAGGATTTTCCCCCGCGTTCCGGGGCACCCGGGACGTTTTCAACCTCCCAAACTATGCTAAGATAACAAGGTTTCAGCCCCCGCTGAGGGTGTGATGACCGTTCAAAGGACCCCCTATGGCCTTCGTGATGGAACTGCAGAGCAGCTCGTCCCAATTTTACCTGCGTAACTGTATCGCCGGCATTGCCCGTGAATTCGGCGTACCGGCAAAGATTGTCCAGTCAAAAGGGACGCTCTCCTGTGCATTTGCCTCGGAGCACCCGCAACTGGAGGCGTGTGTCGGCGCCATCGCCGAGCGGCTTCCCGCCTCCTGGCATCTCAGCGGCAGCCGGCACTACGAGGCGGCGGGAGAACCGGATACGCTGCCGGAACTGGTCGATGCGCCCCCGCTGGGGCTCGGCCTCTGCCCCGCATGCCAGAAGGAGCTTTTCGATCCTTCGTCGCGCCGCTACTACTACCCCTTCACCCACTGCGCACAGTGCGGGGGGCAGTATGCTTTTTTCGAAGCGTACCCCTTTGAGCGCGCCAACAGCGCCCTCTCCTACCTGCGCCCCTGCACGGCATGCGAATCGGAGCAGGAGACGCACGGCCGCCGGGAGAAGGACCACCTTAACAGCTGCCACGCCTGCGGCGTGCCCGTGCGCCTGGAAAGCGGGGGGCGCGAGCGCTATGCCAATGATGCCGGAAGCTTCAGAACGATGTTCGAGGTGGCGGCCAAGGCCGTCGCCGATGCCAAGTCGCTGCTGGTCAAAACGACGATGGGCTACCGCCGCTTTCAACTGAGCCCCGAGGGACTCGGCAACGCCGTGATCCTGATGATCGATGCGGAGAAGATCACCGACTACCTCTCCCTGATCGGCGAAGAGTTCCATGCGCTGCTGGGCATCGAACGTCCCGTGCTGCATGTGTCGGTCAAAGCCCCGGAGCTTCAGGCGGTTGCCGGCCGCACGGCGGATGTGAAATACCCCGACGACGGCTTTACGATCCTGCTGGCGACGGAGCTGCAGCGCCTGGGGGTGGATTACGTCTACTACGAGGAGGCGGACGCCCGGAGCGACGCGGACCTGCGGATGGAGTATGACCTGGAGCTCTCCTCCCAAAGCGACCAGTACCTCTTTATCAATAAGGATGTCCGTTTCGTCGCCGCCGGCGAGCGGGTGAGTTTCCCGTCGCGCATGGCGCCGGCGTCGCAGACCCTCGGGATGGCGCACGGCCTGGTCGGGGTGCCCGAAGGGGAGAGCGTCGTGTTCGACCGACCGGAGCATTTCGGCAGCGTGACGGTCGAGAATGCCGTCGTGCTGGAGGGGGAGTCGGAGGAGCAGTGGCATACGCATCAGCGCCCCGCCGCCCAGGACGAGGCGTCGTTTATGTCAGTCGTCGCGGAGCACGGCCTTTTCGGGCAGAAGTGCGTCGGCGCCCATTTCGACGACGAACCCTCTTTCCTCTATTATGACGGGCGAAAGGTGATCCGGTTGGTCCCGCCCATCGCCTTCGCACCCGAGGGGCTGTTGGAGAAGATCGCCTCCCTGCGCGAAGGTTCCGACAGGCTGGTACAAAACTTCAAGAAGGGACTGCCCGCTGCCTATGCGCGCGTCGAAGCGCTGCAGGAGCGCAGCGCGACGAGCCTCTTCGAAGCGGCCGCCGCCGTGTTGGAACTGGAGGAGGAAAATTTCTCCGGGGTCAGCAAAGCGGCACTGGGCTTTTACGGGAAGGGCGGGGTGCAGGTCGATACACACGTCAAGGACAACCGTTTCGACCACGCGGCTTTCCTGGCCAGCCTGGTGAGCTACCGCCTGGCAGGGGTGGAGACGGAGATGATCGCCTACTCCATCTTTGAATCTTTCGGCGACTATTTCAACGACCTAATGCAGCAGATCAAAGACAAAACAAAAGCGGAGCATTTTATTCTCTGCGGCGCCCATTTCGCACAGCAGTCACTTTTCAGCCGCATGCAGCGCAACCTGAAGGCCACGCCCCCGCTGATGAACGTCAACTACCCCATTGGCAGGGAGAATGCCGTTGTCGGCTGCGTCTACCTCTAAACGCCTTCGGTTCCGAATCCGCGGCATCGTCCAGGGTGTCGGTTTCCGCCCCTTCGTTTACCAGCTCGCCGTCCGAGAAGGGGTGGGAGGCCATGTGCTCAACGACGGCGACGGCGTTGAAGTCGAGGTGGAAGGTCCCCCGGCGTCCCTGGAGGCGTTCGAGAGGGCTTTGACGGCATCCCCGCCGCCGCTGGCGCGGATCGATGAGGTGCATCGCGACGTCCTGGCTCCTCTCGGCGAAACGGCCTTTGCTATCCGGGGCTCCGAGAGCAGTGCGGCAAAAACGATGGTCTCGCCGGACATGGCCGTGTGCGATGCCTGCGCCGCCGAGCTTTTCGACCCCGCGAACCGCCGTTACCGCTACCCGCTGATCAACTGCACCGACTGCGGTCCGCGCTACAGCATCATCCGCGCACTTCCCTATGACCGGCCGCAGACCTCGATGGCCCCTTTTGCCATGTGCCCGCAGTGCGCGCACGAGTATAACGACCCGGCTAACAGGCGTTATCACGCCCAGCCGATCAGCTGTTATGAGTGCGGCCCGCACCTTGCCCTGACCGATCCCTCGGGTGCGGCGATCGGGACGGAGCACGAGAGCATCGACAGGGCAGCGGCGCTGCTTGCCGACGGCCAGATCGTCGCGGTCAAAGGGCTGGGGGGCTTTCACCTGATGTGCGATGCGACGAACGGCGCCGCCGTGGCGCGCCTGCGCGAGCGCAAAAGGCGCCCGAGCAAACCGCTGGCCGTGATGTTCCCCTCCCTGGAGATGATCCGGGAGGCCGCGGCGCTGAGCGACGCGGAGGAGCGGCTCATCCTCTCTAACACACGTCCTATTGTCGTCGTGCGGAAAAAAGCGGCGCTTGCTTTTGGGGAGCCGATTGCCCCGGGCATCGACCGCATCGGCGTCTTTCTGCCCTATACGCCGCTGCACCTGCTCCTGATGGACCGATTGCAGCAGCCCGTCGTCGCCACAAGCGCCAATATCAGCGAGGAGCCCATTCTCACCGACGCGGTACAGGTGCGGGAGAAACTGGGCAGTGTCGTCGACGCGGTGCTGGACGTCGACCGGGAGATCGTCAACGCCTGCGACGACAGCGTCGTGACCGTGGCCGGCTCCCGCACGCTGATGTTGCGGATGGCGCGGGGGTATGCCCCCAGAAGCCTGCCGCTGTCTTTTGAAGCACCGGGCAGGATCCTTGCCGTCGGAGCCAATCAGAAGAGTACGATCGCGCTGGGATTCGATAAAAACATCGTGCTCTCACCGCACATCGGGGACCTCGTCTCCGTCGACGCCTTTGAGTATTTTGAGCGCACCCTCGAAACGTTCAAACGTTTTTACGCCTTCGAACCCGATATCGTCGTCTGCGACCTGCACCCGGGGTATGAAACGACCAAGTGGGCGGAAGCGTTCCACGCGGCGCATCCCGGCACGGCGCTTGTGCGGGTGCAGCACCATTATGCCCACGCGCTGGCCTGCATGGCCGAATACGGGCTGGATGAGCCGGTGCTGGCGTTCTGTTTCGATGGCACCGGATACGGGAGCGACGGGACGCTCTGGGGCGGCGAGGTGCTTCTGGCCGATCCGCAGCGTTTTGAACGGGCATACCACTTCCGCCCCTTCCGGCTGCTCGGCGGGGAACAGGCCGTGCGGGAGCCGAGACGGGTGGCGTTATCGCTGTTATTCGAGTGTTATAGCCTTGAGGACGTGCTTGCGATGGCGCATCCGACCGTCGGGAGTTTCACACCCGAGGAGATCAGGACGCTTCATACCATATGGCAGCGCGGCCTGAATGCTCCAGAAAGCAGCTCCGTCGGCCGCCTTTTTGATGCCGTGGCGTCACTAACGGGGTGCGCGCAGACCCTCGGCTACGAGGGCGAAAGCGGAATGCGGCTGGAAGCGGCGGCCGGGACGGTGCTGCCCGGGGAATTTGCCTTCGCCGTGGAAGAGGGGGTGATCGACTGGGAGCCGCTGCTGCGGCAGACACTTGAAGCCCCCGCCCGGGCGGCGGCGGGACTGCACGCGGCGCTCACCGGAGTGATCACTGAGATTGCGCAGCGCCATCCCGGCATGCCGGTGATGCTCAGCGGGGGCGTTTTTCAAAACCGGACACTGATGGCCATGGCCTGCGACGCCTTGGAAGAGCTCGGGATCCGCTATTATGTCCAGCGCGATACGCCCGTCAACGACGGTGGCGTCGCCCTGGGGCAGCTTTACCATGCACTGTACCGACAAGGAGGGAAGGAATGAACCGTATCGCACTGATCGGATCGGGAAACGCGTTTTTCAAGGATGAGGGAATCGGGCTTTACGCGGCCAAATACCTCAAAGAGAACTACACCTTCGAACCGGGCGTCGATATCGTCGACGGCGGGACGCTCGGGTTTGGGCTGATGCCGCTGCTGCAGGAGTATGACGAGGTGCTGATCGTCAATACGGCTTCGGACGAGGATGTGCCCGCCGGCACGGTGACCGTGCGCGACTGCGATACCTTTTTGGAGGGATCGCTCATCAAAAAAACGGCCAACGAGGTGGAAATAGCGGAGATGCTGCAGATCTGTTCGCTGACGGGTAATATGGCCGAAACCTCTGTCATCAGCATCGTGCCCGACGACATCATCTCCGTCGAAGTCGGGCTCTCCGCGCCATTGCGCGCCGCCTGGGAGCGCTACATTGAAACGATAACGGCGCGTTTGGCCCACGCCGGCGTCGTCTGCACAAAGCGATCGGACGACGGCGTGACCCTGGAGACGATCCTTGAGACCTTCGCCGCCCCCAGCGTCGCCCTGGGGCGGGGCTTCTAGGAGACGCCGGAGGCCTGGAAGGCTTCGATAACCTCCGCGAGGGAGCTGGCGGGTTCGCGCCGCTGCACGTCAATGCCGGCGGTTTGCAAAATTTTCAGTGCGCTCTCGACATAGCGTTCGAACGCGGCGGTGAGGGAGGGTGAAAGCCCGATGCGCACTTCCACGCGTTCGGGCACGATTCCCAGTACACTCGATTCGGGCTGCGGCCTCCCCATCAGCTCCAGCATGTCAAGGCACTGGATCACCCCCACTTCATGCGCGCCCCCGTTTCCCAGACCGTAACCGGTGAGCTCGGACGCCGGGATATGATAGATGCTCCCCGCGTCGTCGTCGATGTCGATCGCGTCGAGGATCAGCACCCGTTCGTGCTCGATAAAGACGTCGAGGAGATTGATCCCCTCGACCCCGCCGTTGATGATGCGTACTGAAGGCTCAAAGCGGTAGTTGGCATCGAGGTAGGCCGCGGCGTAGACGGCGATGCCGTCGTCATTTTCGAGAATGTTGCCGACCCCCAGGACGGCGGTGGTCGCTTGAATCATTCGTGCTCCTTGAAGTAGTAATCGATCAGCAGCCGCTCCCGTTCGGAGGCGGGGTGGTTGAACTTGAACTCCATCTCCTTGAGATAGAGGGGAAAGCTTTCGTCGCATACACCCCGGTAACGGAGGATGTTCACTTCAAAGTATTCCCAGAAGCGGACGATGTTGTTATGCCGCGAGGAGATCTTGATAAGGCGGCTCTGGCGCCGGAAACGGGCGAACTCCTCCGCGTAGACGGATTCGAGGTCATCTTCGATGAACTGGTTGCGAAACTGCTGCAGGGAGGGCATAACGATCGTGTAGAGATGCCCCTCGTAATCGAAGGTGAGAAAGTTGTGGGCATCGAACACGGCGTTTTTGCGCCGCTTTTTGGCCCGCTCCAGGTAGAAATACTCCTCGTATTCGCAGGAGAGGTGCCGTCTCGTCTCGTATTCATCCTCGCAGATGCGGGCGCACAACTGCCTGAACTGTCCGAAATAGCGGTGGACCGAGACGTAGGACAGTCCCAGCGCTTCGGCGGAGACGCTGGCATTTTCGTCCCGGGAGAAGCTCGCGATGAGCGTTCGTACCTTCGCGACGCGCGCGGGACTGACTTTTCGGCGGCAGCGCCCGCACTTGTACCGGCCGTCTCCCAGACGGTAAATACTTCCTTGACAGTAGGGACAGTGTTGAAGCGTTGACATCCTTCGCCTTTCCCGGTTCCAAAGCTATATAAGAGTGACGTTTTTTTAGTTTAATTTTACATAACAAGACTATAATTAATATAAAACTGAATACTTATTCATTTGCAGAAAGAAATACGCAATGAAATCGGTAGGATGCCTGCGCCCCCAGGAGCGCTGCCGCTGTGGAGATTCGTCGGAATACGGATGAGCGGCGCGGGCGGAAATCCTCAGTCTTTTTTGGCAGTTTCGTCGGTATCATCCTCGATGATCACCGGTGTTTGTTTCTTTATGAGAGAATACCAATACTATGAAAGGGCCCGGGTTATGACGGGTTGAGAAGGAGAAAATATGTGTAAAGATTGCGGCTGCAGTGTGACGGAACATTCACACGGACACCATCATGATCATGAGCACGATCATGACCACCACGGGCATTCGCATGCCCATCAGGCGGCGCACGAGACGCTGCACCATAATCCGCAGCTTAATGACAAGAAGACGATCGATGTGATTACAAAGATCCTGGACAAGAACGATCACGAAGCGGGCCATAACCGTGCCCACTTCGACGACCACGGGGTGCTCTCCATCAACCTGATGAGCAGTCCGGGCAGCGGGAAGACGACCCTGCTGGAGCAGATGGCGGAACGTGCCCCTTTCCGCTTCGGCGTGATCGAGGGGGACCTGGAAACGAGCCGGGATGCCGAGCGCATCAAGGCTAAGGGGGTACCTGCCTACCAGATCCAGACGGGCAGCGCCTGCCACCTCGATGCGTTCATGGTGCACGAGGGGCTGCACGACATGCCGCTTGATGACCTGGATGTCTGTTTTATCGAGAACGTCGGCAACCTCGTTTGTCCGGCCAGTTATGACGTCGGTTCCCACCTGAACATCGTACTCGTTTCCGTGCCCGAAGGGAGCGACAAGATTGAAAAGTATCCTGTCATGTTCCGGCAGGCGGACCTGGTGCTGATCACGAAAACCGACCTGCTTCCCTATTTTGACTACGACATCGAACATGAAAAGGCGGAGGCGCGCAAGATCAAACCGGGCGTCGATATCCTGGAGGTCAGCATCAAAGACGAAGCGTCCGTGCAGCGCGTTATCGAGTGGATCGAGTTCAAACGCAGGATGAGGAGCTAAGATGTGTCTCTCTATCCCTTCAAAGGTCGTTTCCGTCGACCGTGAGAAAAACAGTGCCGTGGTCGATACAATGGGTGTCAAGCGCGAAGCGGGGCTGGACCTGATGGAAGAGGGCAGCGTCAACATAGATGATTATGTCCTGATCCATATCGGTTTCGTGATGAACAAGATCGATGAGGAGGACGCGCTCGAATCACTCAAGGTCTACCACGAGATCCTGGCGAAGATGGACGAAGAAGAGCGCTCGCGTGTCGTCCTGGAGGATGACAACTGCGAGAACAGGGGTGCACCATGAGCGAACTGAAACTCAAAGACCTTTACGACGGGTTCAGAGACCCCGCCACAATCCGGATGCTGGCCGCACAGATCGGGGAGGAGGCGAAAGCGCTGCACGAACCGCTGCGGATCATGGAAGTGTGCGGGGGCCATACGCATACGATTATGAAATACGGTCTGCCGCAGCTGCTGCCGGACAACATCGACTTTATTCACGGCCCCGGCTGCCCGGTCTGTATCATGCCCAAAGAGCGGATTGACCACGCCATCGCGCTGGCACGGATGGAGGATACGATCCTGGTGACCCTGGGCGATATGATCCGCGTGCCGGGATCGCAGAGCTCCCTGGCCGCCGAACGGGCTGCGGGGCGTGATATCCGGCCGCTCTATACGCCGATGGACGCGCTCAAGATCGCCAAGGAAAACCCTGACAAGCGGGTGGTCTTTTTTGCGATCGGGTTTGAGACGACGACGCCGATGACGGCAGCGCTGCTGCACGCGGTAGTTACCCAGAAGGTCGACAACCTCTATTTCCATATCAACCATGTGCTCGTGCCGCCGGCGATCGACGCGATCATGAGCGACGGCCAGGCGAAGATCAACGCCTTTATCGGGCCTTCGCACGTCAGCGTCATCACCGGGGCGAAGATCTACGCGCCGCTGCCTCAGAAGTACGGCACCCCTGTCGTCGTATGCGGTTTCGAACCCGTCGATGTGATGCAGGGGATCCTGATGGCTGTACGGCAGCAGAAAGAGGGGCGCGCCGAACTGGAGATCGAATACTCCCGTTCGGTGACGATGGAAGGCAACGTTAAAGCCCAGCAGCTCATTGACATGTATCTGCAGCCGCGCAGCCATTTCCGCTGGCGCGGGATCGGGGATATTCCCGACAGCGCTCTGGAGCTTCGGGACGAATTTGCGTATCTCGATGCGGAAAAAGTGTTCGCAGAGGTGCTGCCGACGGAACCCATCGACGACCATAAACTCTGCATCTGCGGCACGATCCTCAAGGGGCTCGCGAAGCCGATGGAGTGCAAGGTCTTTGGAACGGCCTGTACCCCGAACAGCCCTTTGGGCAGCTGCATGGTCAGTTCGGAAGGGGCGTGCAACGCCTACTACCGCTATGCGGGGGTGCTCGGATGAAACAGGTACAACTCAGCCACGGCGGGGGCGGCGAAGAGACGAACAAGCTCATCCACGACCTGTTCTACCGCCATTTCAAAAACGACATCCTCATCAAGGCCGAGGATGCGGCGGTGCTGCAGACGCAGGGGAAGATCGCGTTCACGACGGACAGCTTTACGGTCAGCCCGCTCTTTTTCGAGGGGGGTGACATCGGGAAGCTGGCGGTCGCCGGCACCGTCAACGACCTCTCTATGATGGGCGCGAAGCCGCTCTATCTCAGTTCGGCCTTTATGATCGAAGAGGGCTTCGCATTCGAGGAGCTGGAACGCATTGTTGAAAGTATGGCCAAGGAGCTGGAAAAGTCCGGGGCGAAGATCGTCTGCGGAGATACCAAGGTCGTGCCCCGGGGAAGCGTCGACAAACTCTTTATCAATACGGCGGGTATCGGCGCGGTCATGCGTGAGGGGATCTCCTCTCAGGCGATCAAAGAGGGCGACGTGATCATCGCATCGCGCGATATCGGACGCCACGGGGCGACGGTGCTGATGGCCCGTGAGGGGCTGGAGGTCAGCGCCGATCTCGGCAGCGACTGCGAAACGCTCTGGCCCGCCGTCGAGGCGCTGCTGGCGGAAAACATCTCCGTCAGTGCCCTACGCGACGCGACCCGGGGCGGTTTGGCCGCCGTCTTGAACGAATGGGCGGAAAACAGCGACGTCTGCCTGGAGATCGAGGAGGCCGCGATCAAGGTCAGCGATGAGGTGCAGGGGATCTGTGAAATGTTCGGGTTCGAAGCGACGGACCTGGCCAACGAGGGGACCTTCGTTGCCGCCGTCGCGCCGATGCACGCGGCCTTTGCCGTGAGCGCACTGCAGCGGTTCGGGTTCTGCCGCGACGCGGCGGTGATCGGCCGGGCGACGACGCAGTACCCGGGCAAGGTGGTGCTGCACTCCGCGTTCGGCAGCCGCCGTTTCCTCGATCTCCCTAAGGGCGAACTGTTGCCGAGGATCTGTTAGGAGTTTGTTATGCATGATGTAACGAAGTGGTGCAGCAAAGCGGAACTGCGCAATAGAGTGAGCACAAATGGAGTAGGCGTAGCCGAGGACAATATCAATACTCTGCATGGAGTTTTTCATGCATGAGTATTCCGTTGTACAGGCTTTATTGGAACAGGTGGAGAAGCACGCTGCGGAGCATGAGGCGGAGCGTGTGACGAAGGTGATCGTCAAAATCGGGGTCATGAGCGGCGTGGAGCCGCATCTGCTCGAGATCGCCTTCAACACGTTCAAGGAGCGGACCGTCTGCGACGGGGCAGATTTCGTGATGGACATTCAGCCCGTCACCTTGACCTGCCGCCAATGCGGGAGCCGAAGCGAGCTGGAGAAGGTCTGGTACCGCTGCCCTGCATGCGAAAGTCTGGAAGTCGACGTCGTTGACGGCGAAGAGATGTATCTGATGAGTTTGGAAATGGAGTAGACCATGCAGGAGATCTGGGAAAACTATATGAAACCGGTGGATGGAAACCCTGCGACCGTGGCGTTCAATGCCGAGGTGGCCGATGCGCTCCCCAACGATGCGCTGGGATACGTGGGCTTTCTCAAGCTCCGTTTGAACACGGCCACGCCCGAAGGGTTCGTCGTTGAGAGCGAAGCGGACATGGTCAAGGAGATCGAGGACCGGCTGGAGATGGAGGCGCTGCGTTACCGCGTCGGCAAATATGTCGGGCGTATTGTGACGGGGGGCGAGGTCCATTTTGTCTATTACCTCAAATTCGATTTTGAATGGCCCGACGTCATTGCCGCCACGATGGGCGCTTTCACGGATTACACCTACGAATCCGGTTCCCGGCTCGATACGGAGTGGGAGGTGTACCGCAAACTCCTTTTCCCTACGGACCGGGAGTGGCAGCTCATCCAGAACCACCACACCTGCGATCGGCTTAAAGCCGCCGGCGACAATCTCCGCATCCGGCGGGCGATCGAGCACCGGGCCTTTTTTTCAAAACATGAGGGGCGTGAGCGCTTCGTCGAGCGTATCAGTACCGAAGGCTTCAAAGTGCAGGCTGATGCTCCACCGGAGGAGGTCAGCCCGCCGTTCGGGGTTCAGTTTTACCGCATGGACGCACCGTATTACTACGATATCGATGCGGTAACGCTTCAGATCATTGCCTGGGCGGAAGCCTTCGAGGGGCAATACGACGGATGGGAAACAAGTTTGGTAAAACAGTGATTTTTTCGTCATTAGGACGGAAGTTATCATACAATAAGAGCAAACAGAAGGAGCTACGATGAAACGCGAAGAGTTGCTTGAACAGCGGGATGAACTTGAGCTGCCGGATACGGCGGGACTGAGTCGACGCGATGCGCTTAAACTGATGGGGATCTCCCCGGTGGCGGCGTCGGTGCTGGCCTCGACCGCGCCGGCAGCTTCAGCGGAAGCCGTCGATGTGAAGGGGAAGATCCTTATCGTCGGCGGCGGATCCGGTGCGATCATGGCCCTGGCGCGGCTGCACCGCGCCATTTCGGACCCGGATATCACGATTATCGCACCCAACGAGATCCACCTCTACCAGCCGGGACAGATCTTTATGGCCGCGGGGCTCTATACCCATGAGGATATTGTCAAGCCCAACAGCGACTTTATCCCCGATGACGTGACCTGGATCAAGGATGAAGTGGCCAGCTTTGACCCGGACAACAACCGGGTAACGACCCGCGGGGGCGAAGAGGTCGCCTACGACTATCTGGTCGTTGCGACGGGCATTGTCTGCCACTACGACGCCATCAAAGGGCTCACCGAGGACGATATCGGTACGCACGGCATCTCCAGCGTCTACCTGAACAACCCCGAAGCTGGGACCGCCAAAGGCGGGGAGATCACCTGGGAGTGGTTCAACGATCTCAAAGCAGCCGCGAAGAACGGTAAACCGAAGGTCATCTATACCCAGCCCAACACGCCGATCAAATGCGGCGGCGCCCCGCAGAAGATCCTCTACCTCAGCGCCGACTACCTGAAGAAGGAGGGGCTGTCTGCCGATTACGCCTTTACGACGTCGTTCCCGAACCTTTTCTTCCTGAAACCGATCGCCGACGCGCTGGGCGAGGCGCAGAAACGCTACGACAGTATCACCAACTACTTCAGCCACCACCTTGAATCGATTGACGTAGAGGGCAAGGTCGCCACCTATATCCATGCGTACGATGAAGAGGTGTACGACGAGGATTTCGACACGTATGAAACGGTGAGCAAATCCGACAGGATCGAGATGCCTTACGACTTTATCCATATCGTGCCGCCGATGAGCCCGCCGGATGCCGTGGTCAACTCCCCGCTGGCCGGCGGCGACGGGTGGCTCGAAGTGGACAAATATACGCTGCAGCACCCCCGCTTCCCGAATGTCTTCGGCATCGGGGACGTCTGCGGTATCCCGATGGGGAAAACCGGCGGATCGGCGCGGCACCACGGTCCGGTGCTGCAAGACAACCTCCTGGCGGTCATGCAGGGCAAAACGCCCAAAGAGAAGTTCGACGGCTATACGGTCTGCCCGCTGAAAACCGAGTACGGCGAAATCATCATGGCCGAGTTCAACTACGAGGGATTCGCACCGACGATCCCGTTCCTGGCACCGGAAAAACCGCGCGTGATGTGGTGGTATTTTGACGTGTACATGCTCAAACCGATGTACTGGTACCTTATGCTGAGGGGGCTGATGTAGCCTTTGCCCCCTCGGGCATGCAAAGTTAATGAAAATTGGTGTATAATGTGCCATGAATAACACACGGATTGTGGCCAAAAAACAGTTTGGTCAGAATTTTCTGAAAGATCAGAGCGTTTTGCGCAAGATCATCGAAGCGATGCCCGACAGCGACAGAAGAGTTGCGGAGATCGGGCCTGGCTTAGGTGATTTAACTAAGTTTTTAGTTGATGTCAAAAGCGTCGATGCTTTTGAGGTCGATACCGATCTATGCAAGCACCTGAATGAAGTTTTCACGGATGAGATCACTACCGGTCGATTGACGCTGCACTGCGGCGACGTCCTCGAGCACTGGAAGAGTGAGCTGCTTGATGTTCCGTACGAGTTGGTGGCGAACCTGCCATATTACATCGCGACGAACATTATCCTCAAAGCCCTCGCCGATCCGAAGTGCGAATTTCTGCTTGTTATGGTTCAGCGTGAAGTCGCGGAGAAGTTCTCCGCCTCACCTGGAGAGAAAAATTTTGGTGCACTCAGTGTGATAGCCCAGAGCGTGGCAGAGGTCAGTATCCTCGTCCATGTCCCGCCCGAAGCGTTCGCGCCGCCGCCCAAAGTCGATTCTGCCGTCCTGCTCATGAAAAAAACGGCGAATCGGGCATCGGATGCGTTTGAACAGATGCTCAAAACGGCATTTGCCCAGCCGCGCAAAACGTTGCTGAAAAATCTCTCCGCACGCTACGGTAAAGAAGAGGTCCAGGCCGCACTATCCTCTCGCGGCTACCCCTCTACCGTTCGCCCTCACCAGATCTCGACAGCAGACTATCACCAACTCTATACACAATTACATTAACAGTGACGCCCGAGGGGCGTACTGCAAGGAGTTAGGATGTCAGAAGAAACACAAGCCCCTGTCGCAGAAGCGAAGAAAAATACAGAAAACAAACCGGCCCAGAACCGTGAAGGCGAACCGCGCCGCCGCCGTTCATCCAACCGCAACCGCAGCCGCAGCCGTCAGAAACCCAAAGAGGGTGAAGCGAAAAAAGAGGGCGAAGGCCAGAGCCAGAACCGCAGCCGCGGCGGCCGTGGCGGCAACCGGGGTGAAAACCGCGGGGAAAACCGCGGGGAAAACCGTGGCGAAAGTCGCGCGAAAAGTGGCGGCGGACGTTCCGGCGGCAACCGCAACCGCCGCCGCAACGCCCCGGCACCGACGGAGCAGAGCCTGCTGGAGAATGCGCGCCAGAACGAGGCGTCGCAGCGCGTCCGTGTCAGTCCGTATACGAAGATTGATGCGGAGGTGAAGGCGAAGGTCCGTATCACCCCGCTGGGCGGTCTCGGCGAGATCGGCGGAAACATGATGGTCATGGAGACGGATAACGAAGCGATCCTGATCGATGTCGGGATGAGTTTCCCGGACGAAGAGATGCACGGCGTCGATATTCTTGTCCCGGATTTCACCTATGTACGCGAGATCAAAGACAAGATCGTCGGCGTCATCATTACCCACGCCCACGAAGACCATATCGGTGCGGTCCCATACCTCTACAAAGAGATGCAGTTCCCGCTGTACGGTACGGCGCTTCCGCTGGCGATGATCGGCAACAAGTTCGACGAACACCATCTCAAAGAGTTCCGCCGCTACTTCCGCCCGATCGAGAAGCGCGTCGTATACCAGATCGGGAACGATTTCCAGGTCGAGTGGATGCACATGACCCACTCCATCATCGACTCCTCTTCTATCGCGGTGACGACAGAGGCGGGAACGGTCATCCATACGGGTGACTACAAAATCGACCATACGCCTGTTGACGGATTCCCGGCAGACCTGCACCGCCTGGCGCACTATGGCAGTCAGGGCGTCCTGGCACTCCTGTCGGATTCGACGAACTCGTACAACAAAGAGATCACGCCGAGCGAACTGACGGTCGCCCCGGCGCTGGACCGCGTCTTCTCGAAAACGAAAGGGCGCATTATCCTCTCGACGTTCAGCTCGAACATCCACCGCGTCTTCCAGGCGATCCAGGCGGGTATCAAGTACGGGCGTAAGGTCTGCGTCATCGGCCGTTCCATGGAGCGCAACCTCGAAGTGGCGATGCAGTACGAGTACATCAAGCTGCCCAAAAACATCTTCGTCGATGCGGATGACGTCAGCCGGATGAACGACAAGGACGTCCTCATCATCACCACGGGTTCGCAGGGAGAGCCGAACTCGGCACTGTTCAGAACGGCCATCGGCGAGCACCGCCACATCAAGATCAAGCCGGGCGACCTGATCATCCTCTCCTCCCGGGCGATCCCGGGCAACGAGGGCTCCATTTCGCAGATGCTCAACCACCTTGAGCGCGCCGGGGCCAAAGTGGCTCGCGATCGCGATCTGCACGTCTCCGGTCACGGCGGGGCGGAAGAGCAGAAGCTGATGCTGCGTCTGGTGCAGCCGAAATTCTTCCTGCCGATCCACGGCGAATACAACCACGTTATGCGCCACAGAGAGACGGGAATCGCCTGCGGGGTTCCGGAGCGCAACATCCATCTGATGAGCGACGGCGAGTGTGTCGAAGTGACGCCGAAGTATATGCGCAAGGTCAAAACCGTCAAATCAGGCAAGACCTACATCGACAACCAGAGCAACAACCTGATCGAAGACGACATCGTCATCGACCGCCAGAAGATGGCAACGGAGGGGATGGTCATGATCGTTGCCCAGGTCAGCAAAGCGGATTCGCACCTGATCTCCAAGCCGAAGGTCAGCAGTTTCGGTTTGGTGCCGGACAAGCAGGACAAAGCGTTTGCCCAGGAGATGGAAGATGTCCTGGAACACTTCCTGACTAATCTCAAGCCGGGGATCATCGAAAACCCCAAAGCGATGGAGAACGATCTGCGCCAGGTCGTCCGCAAGCATATCTATCGCAAAATGAAAAAGTACCCCCTTATCACCCCGACCATCTTTGTGATGTGAGTTCGGACAAGCAAGGGTGACTGAACGTCACGCTTGCCCGAACGAAACCGAGCGTGTCGAACGTAGTGAGCAGCGAGGCTTCTAATCGATAGAGCCAACTGCTTGTCGTTTCGCGAACGTGACCAAAGGAATTCCTTCAGGGAAAACCGCAGGCGTTGTGCAAAGCACCGCCGAAGGCTTCTAATCAACAGCAACAACACCGCTTGTATGACGCGATGTGCCGATGAAAACTTCGTCACAACCGTTGTGACGCAACTCTTCCTCCGCGAACACTCTCCTTCATCAATCAAGACAGAAACGATACGGTGATAATAAGTAAGCAGTTCCGTGCCGGAACCATCCGGTTAAAGGGTGTATTCCAGTCGCTTTTTTGAACACATCGTCGGCCCTTGTTCTCAAAATACCCCACGGTAGATCGATGAAAAAATACACAGGTTATTCACAGTGTGAAGTATAATAATTATTTATTATATATTTTTCTATATAGGAGCAGAAAAGGGCTTAAATAAAGCTTTTTTTTGTGGCCGCGGAAAAAGAAATTTCCGCGCAAGAAGAGGGGCGATCAGTTCCCGCGGGAACCGGGTTTGATCGCTTCGCTGCCCGCCTTGCACATCGGGCACTCCTCGGGGGCGTACATCTCGAAATCGAAATCCGCCAGGGCGAAGAAGGGGAGATCGCCGGGGAGTTTGCAGCTGGGCTTGGCTTCGATGCTGCTGTGCTCGCGGCGGCAGAAACCGCGGTTGGCCAGGGCGGCGAAGGCAACGACCTTCGCGCCGAGCCCTTCGACCGCGGCGGCCGCTTCCATCGCCGAACCGCCAGTCGTGATGATGTCTTCGCAGACGAGGATGGTTTCACCCTCTTTGACGTCAAAGCCGCGGCGCAGTGTCATCTCGCCGCCGACGCGCTCGGTGAAGATGTAGCGGGCATCCAGGGCCTGAGCGAGTGCGAAACCGGCAATAAGCCCACCGATCGCCGGGGAGCATACGGTATCGATCTTTACGCCGCTGGCTTTGATCTGGTCGGCCAGGGCGTTGGCCAGCTTCATGGCCGTTTTCGGGTCCTCGAGTACTTTGGCGGACTGGAGGTAGAACTGGGAGTGGTTGCCGGAGCTGAGCTTAAAGTGGCCCTCAAGCATCGCGTCGGCATCGAGGTAGATCTGTTTGATATCCATACGTTTACACCGTCAGGATGGCTTGTTCTTTTTGCTTGATGATCTCGTCGATCTTTGCCACCATCTTGTCTGTGATCTTCTGGATATTGTCCTGGGCACGCTTGGAGTCGTCCTCGGTGACCTCTTTGTCTTTCTCAAGCTTTTTGACCGCGTCGTTGGCTTTGCGGCGGTCGTTGCGGACGGCGACTTTGGCATCTTCGCCCATCTTCTTGAGCTTCTTGACGCTCTCCTGGCGCTGTTCGACGGTCATCGGCGGGAAGAAGAGCTTGATCTGCTCGCCGTCGTTGTTCGGATTGACGCCGATATTGGCTTTGGCGATGGCGGTTTCAATGTCGCCGAGCAGCGGTTTTTCCCATGGGGAGACGGTGATCGTCGTCGCATCCGTGGCCAGGACCGTCGCGACCTGGGAGAGGGGCGTCGCCGCCCCGTAGTAGTCGATCTTGATGCCGTCGAGCACCTGTGTCGTTACTTTCCCTGTCCGGATCGTTTTGAACTGGCTCTGCATGTGCTCGATCGCACCTTCCATGTCCATTTCGCACTCTTGATAAATTTCGTCAAGCATTCTTACTCCTTTACTAAGATGATACTCGCTTGTTTCCGGCCGACCCGGATAAAGACCCGGCTGCGCGGCAAAGCGAGCTTCACATCGGTTTTCACGCGGATTTCGCCGTTTTTGACGGGAACGCGTACCCACTCCCCGCCGCTGATAAAGTACTCGGCTGTGCGGTATGTCGGTGCAATTTTAGCGTGTATTTCTTTTAATCTGCCATCTTCGGGCCACCGCAGGGGGGCGATCCACTCGGTGTCCAGGCGCTCGATTTTCAGTTTTTGTGCAATCAGGTTTTCGCCGGTCAGCGCCGTTCGATCGAGATCGTGCGGGTCGCTGTCGGCGTTGACCGCGCCGCTGTTCTGGTTGAGGATCAGTTCAAAGCCGTAGCCGGCGATGCCCGCCTTGACCTCGGGGTTGTATTCACCGTAGGGGTAGGCGTAGTAACGTGGTACACGGCGGAGCTCCTTGGCAAAGGAGAGCAGCCCCCGGTCGGTGTCATCTTTGAGCATATAGGGTACGAGGTGGCACTCGTGGCGGTGTCCGTAGCCGTGCAGCCCGAGCTCGCCGTATTGTGCCGTATCGCGGATCTCTTCCCAGGTCATGAAGTCGCCGTAGTGCTTGTCCGCCGCCGCGACATAGACGAAGAGGGTAAAGGGGTAGCCGTACTCACGGAAAATCGGAAGCGCGTTCTGATAGAAGCTTTTGTAGCTGTCATCGATCGTGAGCACGACCCATTTGTCGTCAATGGGTTCGTGCGCTTTCAGAGCCTTGGCCAGACGGGAGAGGGGGATGACCTCGTAGCCGTTCGTCTTGAGGTAGTCGAATTCGGCGCGCAGCGTCTGAATGGAGGTGTTGGTGGCGGCATGCTGTGCATCGCCGAAACGGTGAAAGACGAAGATGTGCGCGTCCGCGAAGAGTATCAGCGGCAGCAGCGCAGTCAGCAGGAGGCTGCGCATGGCGGGTTAGTTGGAAGTGTTGGCTTCGACAGCAGGCGCCGCTGGGGCAACCGCACTCTCTGCAGCGCTCGGGGCTGCCGCCGTAACCGGTGTGACGATCTCGTCAACGACGGATTTGTTGGCGGCCTGCGAGTAGAAATAGCCCAGAGCAATCGTGTTGGCAACGAAAAGGAAGCCGAAGAAGAAGGTCGTTTTTGCCAGGAAGCTTCCGGGCCCTTTGGCGCCGAAGACGGACTCGTTGGAACCGCTGTAGGCTCCCAGACCGATGCTGGAGCTTTTCTGCAGCAAGACGACGATGGTCAGCAGGATCACCAGCACGACCTGGACGATCAGCAAGAAAGAAGTCATTGTTATCCTTAATCATTCGCTTTAAAGTGGCGAATTATAGCGAAAAAAACCCCATTCTATAATGGGCGGGAGAAGCTTCGCTATAATTCGGGGAAGAAAGCCCTGGAGAGATTTTGAAAAAAGCGATCATTGTTTTACTGGCATTGTTGACGCTATTGGTACTGGCCCTCGTGGTCATGGTGCCGGAGAAAAAGGTGCAGGCCGGTAAAGCGGATGTCGTCGTGACGACGTTCGCGCTTTACGATATCGCCCGCCACCTCCTGGGGCAGGAGGCCGAGGTGGCGATGCTGATCCCGTTCGGACGGGAAGTGCACACCTTCGAGCCGACGCCGCAGGATATGATCCGGGTGCAGAAGAGCCGGCTGTTCCTTTACAGCGGCGCCGGCCTTGAACCATGGACGGAACCCTTCGAGTCGTTCGGCAACGCCAAGGACATGAGCCGGTACGTCCGTCTGCGTGAAGGGGGACATGCGCACCACGATGAAGCGGGGGAGACGCACGAGGAGGATCGCCACAGCACCGATCCGCATTACTGGCTTGATATCGACAATATGATCGCGCTTGTCCGCGGGGAAGAACAACTGTTCACTTCGGCGTTCCCCGCGCTGGATGTTTCGAAACTTCGGGAACGCGCCGCCGCCTATATCAAACGGCTTGAGACCCTTGACACCCTCTACCGCAAACGCCTGAGCGATTGTCGGCTCGATACGATTGTCGTCAGCCATAACGCCTTCGGCTACCTTGCCGAACGCTACGGCTTCCATGTCGACGCCGTTACCGGACTCTCTCCGGATACGATGCCCGATGCGAGAACGATGACAGCTCTGACCGACATCGTACGCGAACACGGTATCAAAACGCTTTTTTACGAGTCGTTTGTCAGCGACAAGCTGGTGGCATCGCTGGCAACGGAGACGGGCGTACGGGTGGATGTGCTCCAGCCGCTGGCGAATATCACCGCCGACGAGATCGGGGCGGATTATTTCCGCCTGATGAATGCCAACCTGCTGAAGCTGCATGACGCAATGGAGTGCAAATGACCTTTGAGCCGGCCGTTTTCGAGGTCGAACATCTTGACTACAGTGCAGGCGGCCAGACGATCC
This sequence comes from Sulfurimonas sp. HSL3-1, assembly GCF_039645995.1. NCBI lineage: Bacteria > Pseudomonadati > Campylobacterota > Epsilonproteobacteria > Campylobacterales > Sulfurimonadaceae > Sulfurimonas > Sulfurimonas diazotrophicus. The sequence continues at coordinate 2,441,548 of NZ_CP147920.1, read as the reverse complement.
TCTCGGACGTGTCGCTGAAAGTGCTCCAGGGGGAGTATTGCGCAGTGATCGGTCCCAACGGCGGCGGAAAAACGACGCTGGTTCGCTTGCTGCTGGGGCTTCAGAAACCAACGTCGGGCCGTATCAGCCTCTTCGGCGAGCCGCAAAAGCAGTTCCGACAGTGGGCGCAGGTAGGGTATGTCCCCCAGCAGGTGACACAGACGGACCGTCTTTTTCCCGGTACCGTAGAAGAGATCGTCCGTATGGGGCGCATTTCCGGCCTCGGATGGGACAAGCGGTGGCATGAGAACGACCACCGCATCGTTGAGCGGGCCATGGAACGGATGGAGGTGACGGGTTTACGACAGAAGCTTGTCGGCGAGCTCTCCGGCGGCCAGCGCCAGCGGGTGATGATCGCCCGTGCGCTGGCCTCTGAGCCGAAAGTATTGATCCTCGATGAGCCGAATACGGGGGTCGATCAGCCCTCACAGCAGCGCTTTTACGCCCTGCTGCGCCAGCTCAATCGCGAGGAGCGTCTGACGATCCTCTTCGTGACCCATGATGTGGGCGTGATCGCCGATGACATTGCGCGGGTCTTTACGGTCAACCAGCGGCTCGCGACCTGCAACGACCCGAAAACGCTGCTCAGCTGCGAGGGGATGAGCGAACTTTACGGCATCGATGCGCACCTGCTCAGCGCGCATCACCGTCACTGACGAGGAGAGAGGATGCTGGAGCTGTTTCAATACCAGTTTATGGTCAATGCGTTTCTCGCCGGGATCATGATCGCACTGCTTGCCTCCTTCAGCGGGGCCTTTGTCGTCCTGCGCCGCTACGCGCTGCTGACAGAGACCCTGGCGCACTCGGCCCTGGTCGGGGTTGCCGTCGGGATCCTGACTGAGACCAACCCGGTCTGGATGGCGGTGGCGGCGGCACTGCTGAGCGCGTGGACCATCGAGTACCTGCGCAGCTTCTTCCATCTCTACTCCGATGCGGTCCTGGCTATTTTCCTTTCGGGTTCTCTCGCCCTGGCCGTCATCATCGTCTCCCTGGCGGGGGCGTTCAACAGTTCGCTTTTCAGCTACCTCTTCGGCTCGATCCTCTCTGTCTCCACGGAAGAGGTCTGGACGATTTTTGCCGTCGGTGTCCCGGCCCTGGCGCTACTGGGCTACTTTTATAAAGAGTTCTACTTTATTGCCTTCGATGAAGAGGTTGCCAAGACGGGCGGTATCCCTGTGACGCTGCTCAACTTTATGCTGGTCAGTATTGTCGCCGTCATCATCGCCCTCTCCATCCGCATCGTCGGTACCCTGCTGATTGGCGCGCTGATGGTTATCCCAACCGTAGCAGCCCTGCGTTTCCGCCAGGGCTTTTCCGTGACGGTGGGGCTCTCCGTGCTGTTCGCACTCTTTTCCGTGGCGGCCGGCATGCTGCTCTCCTACGCGTTTGCACTCCCCAGCGGCGCGACCATCGTCATGTGCGTCCTGTTGATCTTCGTTATCTCCCTGGTGATCAACCGCCGATGAACGTTCAGAACGAGTTCTCCCGTTATGCCGACCATTACGGCAGCTATAACGTTATTCAGAAGAAAGTGGCTGAAAGACTGGTCGCGGGGGTGAAGGATGCACCGCAGCACCTGCTCGATATCGGCTGCGGGCGCGGTGCCGTCGCAGAGCAGATAGCGTGGCCCTATCAGCAGCTTGTCGGCATCGATTTCGCGCCGGGGATGCTGGCACTGCACCCCCAGGGGGAACGGATCACCTGTTTGCAGGGGGACTTCGACGATCCCAAGCTCTACGCCTCGCTGAAGGCGACGCACTTTGACCGTATCTTTTCCGCCTCCGCCCTGCAGTGGTCGCCGGACCTGGCGCACACTTTCGCACTGATCCGTTCACTGAATGCGCCGGTTTCCCTTGCAATCTTTACAGCCGGAACGTTCGGGACACTTTTTAAAACGGCGGGGCTGCCGCCGCTGCTTCGGAGTGCCGACGAGGTGGAGCGGTTGGCAAAGCGTTTTTTCAACGCATCATGTGAAGTGGTCCGCTACTCCCTCGCCTTTGACAACACCCGCGATATGTTCCGTTATATTAAGCGCAGCGGGGTCAGCGGGAACCGAAATGTGTTGACCTATAAAGAGACGAAACAGCTGATGGAGAACTACCCTTTGGATCGGCTGGAGTTCGAGGTACTCTTTATTCAGAGCTGAGCAGGTGCTCTTTCTCCAATGTATAGAGTTCGTAGCGGATCTGCTTGAAAGTTTCGGAGAGTGCCGGATCGACGATCTTATACATCTCTTCCAGTACCCGTGAGGACTCCTGGGCCCGCTTGTAGTTGGCGATAAGGATGCTTTCGATCGAGGAGCGGTTCAGTTCGCTCTCTACCGTCGGACGCAGTACATCATTGATGCTGTCCCGGGAAGAGAGCAGATTTTGCAGATCGTCGATGCGGCTGCGGTGGCGAAGGGCTTTGAGGCTGGAAGCGGTTGTTTTGTCGTTTTGGAGATAGCGGGCGATATCCTCGATAACGCGGATGCCCTCTTTGAGGCGGTTCAGGTTGGCGTCGATCACCCGAAAAAGATCGGGTGAAAGGGCGTCAGTCTTCGCTGCCACCGAAGATGCCCAGGAGCTGGAGCAGGTTGACGAAGATATTGAAGAAGTCGAGGTAAAGGGCAACGGCTCCCTCGATCGGTGTCTCAAACATCCCGCGCATGATTGCCTGCGTGTCGTAAACGACGAAGATGCTGAACAGGAAAACCGCAGCGGCGGAGATGATGACGGCCATCATCGGGCTTCCGAGGAAGATGTTGATGATGGAGAAACCGATGATCACCAGAAGGGCGATAAAGAGCGGCTTGCTGAAAGAGGTAAAGTCTTTCGTCGTACGGATGGCGTAAAAGCTCATGGCCCCGAAGATGACGGAAGTCATGGCAAAAGCGTTACCGACGATCGTCGCGCCGCCGGACATGCCGAGGACAACGGAAAGCAGCGGGGCGATCATCATCCCGGTTGCGAACGTGAAGGCAAAGAGCAGGATCAGGTTGAGCCCCTGCTTGTGTTTTGCAAAGTGCAGACCGATCAGCAGACCGATGACCAGGAAAAAGAGCGGCCAGTGCATCGCCTGAAGGGTCCCGGCGATCGGAATCCCCACGTACGAACCGACCGCCGCAGCCATCAGGGAGGCGGCAAACAGTTTATAAGTCTCTTTTACAAATGAAACGACCTGTGTTTCACTGCGGTTGGCTGCGTAGTGATCCGCTGCTCTTCCGCGTGCATATTCTCTATCATAAAGTCCCATAGTCTATTCCTCTATTATATTGGAGTTTGATTTCTGAACTATACATGGTTCATGTCAAACAGATAGTAAATAAAATCGGGGTGTTTGGCGTGAAAATACAGGATAATAGTAGCAGCCGATCGGCAGATGTATATTTTTGTAACAAAAAAGAGGTGAAAATGGGCCAAAAAAAAGAAATTTGACATATTTTGCAATTCCCCTCGAAAACCTCTTGACATTGCTTTAGGAATCCCCTATAATTCCCGTCCACAAACGATGAGAGGCATCGAAAGAAGCCGATCTAGCGGTACTTCGGGTTGAAGATCGCGAGAGTTTGAGATCATTGAAAACTAAGCAAGTGGGATGGACAGACAAGGTCTGGAAGTCTTACTTAGATAAGACACAATACATAACCGTCTATAACTTTGGAGACAAAGTATAGACACTATACAGCCAATGATTTTATATCTTGGGCTGGATCAGTAATCGCTTCATTTATGGAGCGTCTTTTCAATTATGGAGAGTTTGATCCTGGCTCAGAGTGAACGCTGGCGGCGTGCTTAACACATGCAAGTCGAACGGTAACAGGGAGAAGCTTGCTTCTTTGCTGACGAGTGGCGCACGGGTGAGTAATGTATAGGTTACGTGCCCCTCAGTCTGGGATAGCCACTGGAAACGGTGATTAATACCGGATACTCCTGTTCGCAGGGAAAGGTTTTTCGCTGAGGGATCGGCCTATATTGTATCAGCTAGTTGGTGAGGTAAGAGCTCACCAAGGCGATGACACATAGCGGGTTTGAGAGGATGATCCGCCACACTGGTACTGAGACACGGACCAGACTCCTACGGGAGGCAGCAGTGAGGAATATTGCACAATGGGGGAAACCCTGATGCAGCAACGCCGCGTGGAGGATGACGCATTTCGGTGTGTAAACTCCTTTTATTAGGGAAGAAAATGACGGTACCTAATGAATAAGCTCCGGCTAACTCCGTGCCAGCAGCCGCGGTAATACGGAGGGAGCAAGCGTTACTCGGAATCACTGGGCGTAAAGGACGCGTAGGCGGGTTTTTAAGTCAGGTGTGAAATCCAATGGCTCAACCATTGAACTGCACTTGAAACTGGGAACCTAGAGTATGGAAGGGGCAGATGGAATTAGTGGTGTAGGGGTAAAATCCGTAGATATCACTAGGAATACCGAAAGCGAAGGCGATCTGCTGGGACATAACTGACGCTGAGGCGTGAAAGCGTGGGGAGCAAACAGGATTAGATACCCTGGTAGTCCACGCCCTAAACGATGAATGCTAGTCGTCGGGGCTCTTGTAGTTTCGGTGATGCACTTAACAGATTAAGCATTCCGCCTGGGGAGTACGGTCGCAAGATTAAAACTCAAAGGAATAGACGGGGACCCGCACAAGTGGTGGAGCATGTGGTTTAATTCGAAGATACACGAAGAACCTTACCTGGCCTTGACATTGATAGAATACTGTAGAGATACGGTAGTGCCAGTTTACTGGAGCTTGAAAACAGGTGCTGCACGGCTGTCGTCAGCTCGTGTCGTGAGATGTTGGGTTAAGTCCCGCAACGAGCGCAACCCTCGTCCTTAGTTGCCAGCAGTTCGGCTGGGCACTCTAAGGAGACTGCCTTCGCAAGGAGGAGGAAGGTGAGGACGACGTCAAGTCATCATGGCCCTTACGGCCAGGGCTACACACGTGCTACAATGGGACGTACAGAGAGTTGCGATACCGCGAGGTGGAGCCAATCTCATAAAGCGTCTCTCAGTTCGGATTGTACTCTGCAACTCGAGTGCATGAAGCTGGAATCACTAGTAATCGTAGATCAGCTAAGCTACGGTGAATACGTTCCCGGGTCTTGTACTCACCGCCCGTCACACCATGGGAGTTGATTTCACCCGAAATCGGGATGCCAAACTGGCTACCGCTTACGGTGGAATCAGCGACTGGGGTGAAGTCGTAACAAGGTAACCGTAGGAGAACCTGCGGTTGGATCACCTCCTTTCTAGAGTAACCGGGCCTCATTCGTTTGAGGGCCCGAAGAGAAAATCTCACATTTCAGATTGTGTCTGTCCGCTTACTTGCTTAGTTTTCAGTGATCTGTGTTCTATTGAATTAGAAATGCCGAGAAGGGGCCTATAGCTCAGCTGGTTAGAGTGCACCCCTGATAAGGGTGAGGTCGGAGGTTCAAGTCCTCCTAGGCCCACCAGGATCACTATGTGGGGAATTAGCTCAGCTGGGAGAGCGCCTGCTTTGCACGCAGGAGGTCAGCGGTTCGATCCCGCTATTCTCCACCACGGACGAAGCCTAATACGAGTACTTGATGAAGTATTCATATTAGACTTCTTAGTGTCTAAGAGTCTAAATCGTTCATTGAATTATCATTGTTAAAGTCAACAAATATTTATGAAGTAAAATTCATGAGTATTGCAACTACAATTAAATATTACAGTCTTATTCATATTGAGTAAGGCAGTAAGCGCTAATTAGAATAAAGATATTAAGAGCTATAGGTGGATGCCTAGGCTGGTAGAGGCGATGAAGGACGTACTAGGCTGCGATAAGCCTCGGGGAGCTGCCAAGAAGCTTTGATCCGGGGATTTCCGAATGGGGCAACCCGGCACGGTGCGAATCGTGTCACCCTTCGGGGGGCGAACCAAGGGAAGTGAAACATCTCAGTACCTTGAGGAAAAGAAATCAACCGAGATTCCCAGAGTAGCGGCGAGCGAAATGGGACTAGCCCTAAAGCGTGTAGTGTGTTAGCAGAATCCTTTGGAAAGAGGAGCCATAGAAGGTGATAGCCCTGTAAGCGAAAACTATCTACATGTTATTCGAGTAGGTCGGGACACGTGTTATCTTGACTGAACATGGGGGGACCACCCTCCAAGGCTAAATACTACTACCAGACCGATAGCGAACCAGTACCGTGAGGGAAAGGTGAAAAGAACCGTGGTGAACGGAGTGAAATAGAACCTGAAACCTATAGCTTACAATCATTCGGAGCCCCATTCTTTATGAGGGGTGACGGACTGCCTTTTGCATAATGAGCCTGCGAGTTGTGGTATCTGGCAAGGTTAAGCGAACGCGAAGCCGTAGCGAAAGCGAGTCTTAATAGGGCGATTAGTCAGATGCTGCAGACCCGAAACTGAGTGATCTATCCATGAGCAGGTTGAAGCCGGTGTAAGAGCCGGTGGAGGACCGAACCGATAGGCGTTGAAAAGCCTCCGGATGACTTGTGGATAGGGGTGAAAGGCCAATCAAACTCAGTGATAGCTGGTTCTCTCCGAAATATATTTAGGTATAGCCTCGAGTTATTAGCATACAGGGGTAGAGCACTGACAGGGCTAGGGCTGCTCACCGCGGTACCAAACCCTATCAAACTCCGAATACTGTATGCCTAACCTCGGGAGTCAGGCGGTGGGTGATAAAATCAATCGTCGAGAGGGGAACAACCCAGACTAGCAGCTAAGGTCCCTAAGTTACATCTAAGTGGAAAAGGATGTGGAGTTGCTGAAACAACCAGGAGGTTGGCTTAGAAGCAGCCATCCTTTAAAGAAAGCGTAACAGCTCACTGGTCTAGCGATTCTGCGCCGAAAATATAACGGGGCTAAGATGTACACCGAAGCTCTAGACTTAGTTTTACTAAGTGGTAGGAGAGCGTTCCATTCAGCGTTGAAGGTATACCGGCAAGGAGTGCTGGAGCGGATGGAAGTGAGCATGCAGGCATGAGTAGCGATAAAAGCAGTGAGAATCTGCTTCGCCGTAAACCCAAGGTTTCCTACGCGATGCTCGTCATCGTAGGGTTAGTCGGGACCTAAGTCGAGTCCGAAAGGGGTAGACGATGGCAAATCGGTTAATATTCCGATACCGACTGTAGAGCGTGATGGAAGGACGCATAGGGCTAAACGAGGTCACTGATGGAATAGTGGCTCGAAGGATGTAGGTTGTGAAGTAGGCAAATCCGCTTCACACTAGACCGAGATCTGACAGGCTGTCGACGCTCTTCGGAGCAGAAACAGAATCGTTGATGCCGTCGTGCCGAGAAAAGTTTCTAAGCATATCTACAGTCGCCCGTACCGTAAACCGACACAGGTGGGTGAGATGAGTATTCTAAGGCGCGTGGAAGAACCCTGGTTAAGGAACTCTGCAAACTAGCACCGTAACTTCGGAATAAGGTGTGCCCGTTGTATGTGAAACCCCTGCGGGTGGAGCAGAAGCGGGTCGCAGCAAAGAGTCCCTCCCGACTGTTTACCAAAAACACAGCACTCTGCCAACACGTAAGTGGATGTATAGGGTGTGACGCCTGCCCGGTGCTCGAATGTTAAAAGGATCCGTTAGCTTTGCGAAGCGGTGAATTGAAGCACGAGTAAACGGCGGCCGTAACTATAACGGTCCTAAGGTAGCGAAATTCCTTGTCGGTTAAATACCGACCTGCATGAATGGCGTAACGAGATGGGAGCTGTCTCAACCAGGGATCCAGTGAAATTGTAGTGGAGGTGAAAATTCCTCCTACCCGCGGAAAGACGGAAAGACCCCGTGCACCTTTACTATAGCTTGACACTGCTATTGGGATATTCATGTGCAGGATAGGTGGGAGCCGTTGATTATATGACGCCAGTTGTATATGAGGCACCCTTGAGATACCACCCTTGAATATTCTGATAGCTAACTGCGCAGAGTTATCCTCTGTCAGGACAATGTCTGGTGGGTAGTTTGACTGGGGCGGTCGCCTCCTAAAAAGTAACGGAGGCTTACAAAGGTTGGCTCAGATGGGTTGGAAATCCATCGCAGAGTATAATGGCATAAGCCAGCCTGACTGTGAGACGTACATGTCGAGCAGAGTCGAAAGACGGTCATAGTGATCCGGTGGTTCTGTGTGGAAGGGCCATCGCTCAAAGGATAAAAGGTACGCCGGGGATAACAGGCTGATCTCCCCCAAGAGCTCACATCGACGGGGAGGTTTGGCACCTCGATGTCGGCTCATCGCATCCTGGGGCTGGAGCAGGTCCCAAGGGTATGGCTGTTCGCCATTTAAAGCGGTACGCGAGCTGGGTTCAGAACGTCGTGAGACAGTTCGGTCCCTATCTTCCGTGGGCGTAGGAGAGTTGAGGAGAGCTGACCCTAGTACGAGAGGACCGGGTTGGACGAACCACTGGTGCACCGGTTGTCCTGCCAAGGGCACCGCCGGGTAGCTACGTTCGGATGTGATAACCGCTGAAAGCATCTAAGCGGGAAGCCAACTCCAAGATGAACTCTCCCTGAAGGACGCATGAAGACTACATGCTTGATAGGCTGGGTGTGTACGCAGAGCAATCTGTTTAGCTGACCAGTACTAATAGTCCGTTCGTCTTTTTTCCCTAAAATTAGTGTCTTACTGCCTTACTGAATATGAGAGGCTGTAATCAAAGTAGTTGCACCCGTTGACTTTAACAATCATAACCGACACAGTCGGATCTAAGCGCTCTCCGGAGCCTTTAGATCCGATTGTCCAGGTGGCTATAGAGAGAGGGAAACGCCCGGCCCCATTCCGAACCCGGAAGCTAAGCCTCTCATCGCTGATAATACTGACCCTTTCAGGGTTGGGAACGTAGGTCGCCGCCTGGTTCTCGGATTTTCTACTCCTTACATCAATCACAACAACAATATCAAAATCATCACTACTAAATAATCCAACTTTGATTGATACCGTCATTATTCTGTGCTCTTCGCTCTGTTCAGATTATGTCCCGTCTGTTTATATTCCACTTCTATAATGCATATCATTTATGAGCTATGTTGGTCTGGGATTTAGGTATGTAATCCAAAAGACCAGTAACAATCTATGAGTAATTCGCGCTGTATTTTCCTTTATATCATTGCAGCCACGCTAGTTGTATCTCTTGCAAACAATCGCCTTATCTGCTTCGTTATGTCTTATCCAGTAATGTGTTTATGTTCTATTGAGACCTCGCTATATGCACGAGAAATATGCCTATCAGTTTATCGACCCGCTATTGATTTAGTGCTGTTGCATCGCCGCAAGAGCATGTCATGAAAAACTATTGCATGGAAAGAAAGTTCAATAATGAATTAATATATAACAGAAAAATTAAAAAAACTGTTTCGAAACGAAACAATATGATAAAATTCTCAAAAAAATCTCTCTTTTGTATCAAAAACAAAAACACTCAGAAACAGCTTTATTCTGGGGTTAAAACCCCTATTAAGATAAGTTATAAGTATAAAAATCTTTTATTTCCCCATTTTTCTGCATTCCGATAAAAAAAATAATAAGTTTCCGTGATAATGCATTATTTATATTCAGATTCAATTTATTTTTGCCTCTCTATAATGATCCGAGTTGAAAGCGTAGGCTTTCTGTCGAATAACTGTATTCGTAGGAGTATAAATGACACGTACAATCAAATTGGCTGTTGCAGCGGCTATGGCGTTGGGAGCAACATCTGCTTTTGCAACAAACGGTGACCACCTGATCGGTCTCGGTGCGAAATCACGTTCGATGGGTGGTGTGAGCATCGGGATGCCGTTCGGTGCAGAGTCCGGTATTAACAATCCTGCGTTATTGAGCAGCGTCAAGGGAACAGAGATTTCGTTCGGTGGTACACTCTTTATGCCGAATGTAAAATATAATGCCAATGACGGCAATGGTATTCAAGATAGTGCTGCGGATCTGAACGTGATCCCGGAAGTTTCTGTCGGCAACAAGGTCGGCGAGCACTTCTACTGGGGTATCGGTATCTGGGGGACTGCCGGTATGGGTACGGATTACCGTAGTGAGAATTCTCAAAGCACCATGAACATGGTCACCGCCCTCCAGTTGATGCAGCTGGGGGTACCGGTCGCTTATGAGATGAACGGACTCAGCGTCGGGTTTACTCCGATCCTCCAGTATGGCGCATTGGACATCAATTATAATGCTATGGGTACGACTGTCGGGGAGGGGCTGGCACAGGACCTGAAATTTACTTACAACTTCGGGCTCTCCTATAATGTCGGTGCATTGACACTCGGTGCGGTCTATCGTGCTGAAATCCCGATGAAGTACAAGGGGCAGATTTCCGGAGCTACCGGACCGTTCGCCGGTCTGGGTATTCTGCCTGCTCCATTTGGGGATGAACTGACCCAGCCTGCGGAGATTGGTGTTGGATTCTCATTCAAGATTACCCGTGACAACACCATCGCGTTTGACTATAAGCAGGTGAAATGGGGTGACGCAAAAGGGTATAAAGATTTCAACTGGAAAAACACGGATGTGTTTGCCGTCGGGTACCAGTTCGAAATAGACGGCTATGCGCTGCGTGCGGGGTATAACCATGGTACACAGCCGATCAAAGAGGCTGACGGCACGACACAGGCCGGGGCAGCTATCAATGTCTTCAATCTCCTTGGGTTCCCTGCGGTCGTAGAAGACCATATTACGGCGGGTGCTTCCGCGCCGCTGACAGAGCAGCTCTCCGTCGATCTGGCGCTTACGTACGCGCTGGAAACGAAAGTCTCATTCGACACTTCCGCCCTTGATGGCATGGGGTTGACAGGACCGAGCAATGAAGTAAAACACTCGCAGTCCGGTGTCACGTTCCAGTTGACGTACGACTTTTAATAAACGCACACCCCCACACTTCCGCCCTCGGGCGGAATCCACTGAATCATCGGCAACTGTCACTTCTGTGAATAAGAACAGGATATTTCTGTGCCGAATTTTCAGTGCTGACTGCAAAAGTGTCTATGTGTCTCTCCCGGGAGGGCAGAGGTACAACCAATAGAAAGGAAAATAGAGTGAAAGCATTTTTGATTTTTTCAGCTGCCATCTTTTTTTGGGTGAATGCCCACGCCGCGGCCGAGCCGATTGGTGAGAAGGTGAGTGCCTACTATTACGCACCCTATACAGATAAGGCTGCCGTAACGTCTGCATTACAAGCGGCAGGGTTTGAGATTGTCGGGAGCTATGCGACAACAGATAAGAGCGAAACGATTGTCATGACGACGGAAGCACTCAAAGCGGCTGCAACGAAACCGGGGCGTGGTTTCGGCGCGCTCCTTCGTGTGCTCGTGGATGCTGAAAACCAACGCATCGCCGTCACGAATCCGGTCTATTTCGGGAAGGCATTTTTCCAGTCGGAGTATGACCACACCCTGGGCGACACGCTGACAGCGGCGCTTCAAAAAGCGCTGGGTGATCTCAGCGAATCCGAGGACGCTTTCGAATACGACAAACTCGCCGGCTACCATTTTATGATCGGTATGCCCTATTATGAGGACACGTATGCGCTGGCAGAGGGTGACACGAAAGCACTGCTTGCAAAGCTTGAGGCGTATAATGACGGCAGTTCGGTTGTTTTTAAACTGCCGCTTGGCGAGGGCAAAGTACTGGTGGGATACGCCCTGAGTGATGAGACAAAGGCGTTCGTCAAGACGATTGGTGCGAAGAACGCCGAGATTTTGCCGTATACGATCCTGATCGAAGAGGGTAAAGCGCAGGCTTTGGCGGCAAAATACTACATTGCCATCAGCTATCCTCTGCTGAGCATGGGGGAGTTTATGCGTATCGTCAATACGCCGGGTGCGATTGAAGAAGAACTCTCGACACCATTTAAATAACCATGCAGCCTCCCGGCTGCATGGCTTTCACCTTTCATTTCAGTCAGTTGTTCTAGAGGCTTAACCAGCACTCCTTTGTATCGTATAAGTTTCTGCTGTGGATTAGGGGATTGCCGGGTGTGATCGTGTGAAGATGGTCGGGGACGGTCCTGCCGTCCCGAACGTTATTCCGTAATGCCGTTAACCGTATCGATGAAGAGGTTTTCCGCTTCGATCAGAGGGTCAAGAGAGGCTTTGTCCGCAATATCCGTCGAAGCGATCCAGTTCTGGACGGACGGGAAACCCATATGGACCGTTTTCTCCCCTTTTTTCTTGTAGAGGAAAAAGGTACAGGGGGCGAAGGCACCGACTTCCGGATGGGTTTGATGGATCGGGAAGATGACGTCGAGTTTGCAGACGGAATAGGTGTCATAAAAGTCATAACTTTCATCACCACGTTCCTGCAGCTCTTCGTTGACATCGATGAACCCTGGGAAAAGAAAACCGATCGGCTCCATCTCCCCTTCGAATTCGGCTTCAAAGTCATCTTTGGCATCAAGAATAGATCCATCCTTGGGAGCCTCAAATACGGCCTTAAAGGTCACCGAAAGGGGTGTGGTAGGGTCTGCGACCTTTTGATAGGCCAGCGGCTTGAAATGGCCTCCAGGAAGAGCCGCACGCAGTGCCTTCTCCATTTTAGCTGCCAGGGCGATAAGGTCGGGGCTGTTCATCGGGATCTGCGTCATACGCGAAAGGCCGCGCAAGGAGAGGACGGAGATATTCATGCTTCCCTCATTATCCTGCCAAATAGACATGGAGAGCGGCGTCAGCAGTCCCATCAGCGGATTGAGAGCGATCAGCCTGGCAGAGAGATCGGGATCGTGAATGGTCGCCAGACGGTAGACCGGGTAGTGCGTCGTACCGAACCGGGCTTTGAAAGGCTTGTTCATGTCGTTGTTGCCATCGATCAGAAAACCGGCCGCTTCAAAGGCTTTTTCTATGCTTTTCCCGGTAATTTTCCCGCCGCTGTTTTCAACGGTAAAGATCCGGATATCCTGCTGTATATTCGTATCGGTGGCCGCGGTACTGATGAGCAGTGTCAGGGACAGTAATGTCCAGAGAAGGGTCCTTGCAAGCGGTTTCATCTCACTCCTTCGTGATAAGTTTGTGAGACTAGTGTAGCGGCAGAGTCCTTAATTCAGAGTATAGTGACTGTATCACCTTTTTTTATTTTACCGCCCTGGAGTGTTTTGGCAAAAATACCGCGGTCGTTCTTGAGAAGCTCCGGCAGTCTGGCGTCGACTTTGCCGAGGCTGCTGCAGAGAGTGCAGTTCTGGGTGATGGCGACGATCGTCTCACCGATTTTAAGCTGCTGGCCGGCCTGAAGATGATAAGGGTTGATATCGATGACGATGTTCTCTCCCAACGAGCCGTAGGGCATCGTGATGCCTTCGTCGGCCGCCATGACGTAGCTGGCCTCTTCGGAAGTGATCAGAATGGTTCGGTTGAGGTTTTTGCCGTAATATTTATCGCCGATGATACCCTGCTCGTCGATTTCAATCATGTCATACTCATGGCGCCCTTCAACCCCTTTCAGGGCATGAAAAAGGCCTAGGACCTTGCCTTCGTGGTTATTCACTTTTTTCCCTCCCGGTTAAAGCTGTCATAGGTCATGCTCTTATGCGCACCGCTGCTGACATAGTCGAGCATTTTGAAAAAATCCTTCTCTTCGACATACCCTGGTGCGGCAAAGATGATCTCCCCGTCGGCATCCAGAAAAAGCGAGGAGGGGTAGAAGTTGTATCCGACATGTTTGGCGAAGTCGTGCCCGCTCCCCCTGAACTCCTTGAACATCACGGTGTCATCGTCGTTGATGTTGATATCGACAAGTTCAAAAGAGGCTTGAATCAGAGATGAGACTTTGTCGTCGCCGAGGGTGAATTCGTACATCGCTTCACAGTAACCGCAGTCATTTTTGTGAAGCCAGACAAGGAGGGTCTTCTTCTGCTTGGCCGTATCGATCGCTATACGGTTAAGGTCGATATCGCGTGCGGACAAGGAGAAAAAGAACGACGTGAGCATTAAAAGAGTGATGAAGTGGTGTTTATACACTGTTGGTGCCTTGGAGAGAAAGCGGTGGGACGCCGAAGCGTCCACCCGAGGATTATTTGATTTTGGCTTTGGAAGTCTTGGTGTTGCCCTTGAGGTCAACCCAAGTCATCACGAGTTCGTCACCCTTTTTGAAGTCGCCTTTGAACGCGAACTTGAAAATAGGGTTCTTAGAGAGGAACTGGCTGACGGAAGCGTCCAGAACAGTCGCAGCGCCGACTTTAGCGTCGATGTGCGTGATGAAGTTCGCGTTGTTGCGGTCGCCGGTTTTCTTTTCAGCGATATCGTATGTCCACATGTCGTGCTTCGCCATCGCTTTTACAGAAACAACATTACCTTTGAGTTTTGCTTTGATTCTCATGATATTACCTTTCTATTTTCGTTTTCTATAGGCGAAGGCGATCAGCCCTCACAACCACCGAGTGCAACGTCGAGTGTTTTGGAGCCGCTGTAGAGCTTGCCGTCGTTACCCTGTACGATTGCTGTGATCGTACCGGAAGCTTTCATCTTGATCTTGATGGAGAAGTCGATGATGCTGTACTCGTTGAGGTCGTAAACGATAACCGCAGATTCCGGGTTGACGTTCTGAACGATCATGACGGATTTTGCAGCGATGTCAGACTTGACATCAACCGGAACCGCACCGCCGTTGCTTGCAACGTCCGGAGCGACGACTGTAACGCCTTCAGCGACAGTTGCTGTTGTGCCGTACATCGCTTTGAGGGCGTCGTCGACAGTTTTTGCTGTCCAAACTGTCGGCTTGGATTTACGGAAATCTTCCGCACGGACGCTTGCCGGTACAGCAGCCAGGGCGCAAGCGCCAGCTGCGAGAGAGAGGAATGTTCTTCTTTGCATATGTTTATCCTTTGGTTGAGATTTATTTGCTCTGGCTGATCATGTAATCAACCACCGCCTTGAGTTTGTCGTCAGACAGGTCTGTGCCCCCCTTCGGAGGCATACCCATGTCGGTACCGTTGATGGCGCGGGCATAGACCTTGTCCATACCCTTGCCGACAACAGCGTCCCACGCCTTCTTGTCGCCGACCACCGGAGCACCCATGCCCGCAGCACCGTGGCAAACGGCACAGCTGGATTCATAGGTATTCTTCGCTTCGAGGTCTACACCGCTCGTGTTCTCGACCTTCGGGAGGTCACGGACTTCAGAAAGCGGCGGAAGGAACTCTTTCTGCTCGATAGAGATTCCTACGACTTTCGCAGTCTCTTTCTGACAGTTGCTCATACAACGCTCGTCGGCAGAAGCGATTTTCTGCGCACCGAAATTTGCAGGATCCGCGAAATAAGCACGGACGTTCTCAAGACCGTTTGCACCGTCGATGACCGGTTCGAAACCGTCTTTGTTCGGCATAACGATCTTCGCGAATTTCTCCTGGTCGAGGACATATTCGTAATCAACCTCTTCGCCGTCGATCTCCATCTCGTTGAGGTTCAGGATATAGGCAACGAGTGCATAGACTTCGTCTTCAGTCAGGCTGCGTGTATCCGGGTGCGGCATACCTTCCATGATGTACCACCACAGGGTGCTCGCTTCCGGCCAGTAGTTACCGAAGACGCGGATCGGACCTTCCATGTCCGGACCGGTACGCTGGTGTTTCAGTGTGGCCATGTTGTCGTATGCATTCCCTTTGGAGAGCGCCGGATAACCGCCACCGCCGGAACCGAAGTCGCCGTGACACATGACACATTTGGCTTCGTAAACTGCTTCACCCTCTTCGGCTGTACCTTCGCCTTTCGGCGGCAGACGCCACGGTGTTACCGTTGTGTTCCATGCTTCGAGTTCGTTGGCTGTCGGTGTACGCCCGTAGGTGTAACCGCCTTTTTCTGCTGCAGTGTTCACATAGTACGGTCCGGTTTTGTCGTTAACGGTTGCATAGTAGCGACCGCCGTCAATGACGCGCTTGCCGTTTGCATACGTGAGGACATTGTCTGCACTCGATGCAGACGGTGCCGCAGCGTCGCCGCTTTCGACACAGCCGGTAGCGAGCATGGCTACCGCTGCCGCTGCGGAAGCACCAAGAATAAATTTACGATCGAACTTGAACATTGTTTACCTTCCCTTCTGCAGTGACTTCCCATGAGGCGATACCGTTTCTATGGTAAACGGATTCGACACCCATCACTGCGGTTTCTTGATCGATTGTCGGCTGGATGTAGCCTGCGTCGTCGCGTGCACGGCTGGCGAGGATAAGCGGCTTGCCTTCGTATTTGTACATAAAGCTGAAGCGTGTCCAGGACTTCGGAAGGACGAGGCCCTTGAGGTTTGCTTCTACCCAGTTGTTTCCGCCGTCGAAGCTGATGTCGACGCCGTCGATCGTACCCATACCGCTCCATGCGAGACCTTCGATCTCGACCATGTCGCCGGCTTTCAGATCCGTCCACGGTTTTTCCGGGCACGGTGAGGTAATGATAGAGTTGACTTCGTTCGCATAGAAGTGCTGGATCGCTTTTCCTGACGGCTTGAGTGCCGTATATTTCGCTGTTTCTTCTTTCGCGTAGAACGGTTCAGCGGCGAATTCGAGGCGTCCGAGCCATTTGACACAAAGGTTACCTTCCCATCCCGGGAGGAGGAGACGGACAGGGTAGCCCTGCTCCGGGCGAAGTGCTTCGCCGTTCTGGCCCCAAACGATCATAGCATCGTCAAGTACCTTGTCGACAGGAACCGTACGGCCCATGTGTGAGCTGTCGATACCCTCTGCTAGCATCCATTTTGCACTCGGCTTGAGACCGAGGTCTTTGAGGATGTCTTTGAGGTAGACGCCGGTCCACTCGGCATTACTCATCATCCCTTTCGCAAACTGGATGGAGTTGAACTGCGGTCCACGCCATTCCGGACCGCCGTTTGCCGGACACTCGACGAAGTGAACGCGGCTGACGTTCGGGTAGCGCTTGAGCTGATCAAGGGTCAGAACTAGCGGCTTTTCGACAAGACCGTGGATCATCAGGCGCCATTCGCTCGGGTTGATGGTCGGGATACCACCGTGGCAGCGGCTGAAGAAGAGGCCGTTCGGCGTCATGATACCGCTGAGGTCCTGGATCGGACACATGGCGATGGATGCCTGCCAGTTTCCTGAGGAAAGGAGTTTCGCGTTGCGGCGGGTGATGTTGTGCTCGTACGGTGAAGGCATACCGTAGCGGTTTTTAGTGACCGGGTAACCGATCTTGTGACCCCAGTCCGGTGTATTCATAATGACCGGGTCATCTTCGGCCATCGCACGTGTACCGGAGAGCATTCCGGCACCGGCGATCGCCGTGGCTGAGAGTGCGGCGGTTTTCTTGAAGAAGTCTCTTCTTTCGGCCGACACGTTTTCAGCATCGTGTTGAGAATGTTCGTTTCTCATTCTTCCTCCCTTTTATATTAATAACTTTACTATTTACTATTTCGATAGTCATAAGACCAAAACAGCACATCAACTTCCGGCAACATTTCGTTATTCGGCTGTTGATGTGCTGTCTTTACAGGTGCTGAACCCAATATCACGATCTTATCAAACGTAAGTATACAATACGAAACGCCGATAAAGAGTGAATACGAAACCGCAGCGCCGGATATCGTTACCAAAAGAAACAAAAATGGCGGTAATTGTACGACTTAAAAATATTATTATTACGAATATGTAAAATTTAAATAAGTTTAGCTTAAAATGCGACGTTTTGCTTATTAATACAAAAAAATTAAATAATGTTAAGTTTACACACGATTGTCAATAATTCCCAAAAGCACAAGGGCCGCTCCGGCGTGATCATAATAAAAGGGAATAGTACATCCCTGATGTTCAATATCCTTCACATCAGCATCATCGAAATAGATTGACGGCTTGTATTTCTGCGCTTTGCTCGGCAGGTTGAGCAAGATGGTGTCGAGATAGAGCTTGAAGCGTTTCGCCTCCTCGGGGTTGCTCTCGGCGATCGTCAAGAGGAGCGCTTTGAGCTGCTCGACAAAGGACGGGGTGGCGACAACTCTCATGATCGCTGCTCCGCAAGCCATGTATCAATGTCTTCGATGGTTTCATGATAGATCTGAACGGCATCGGGAGAAGTGCGGTAGCCGTCAAGTGCGAGACGGACGCGGCAGCGAAACTCGTCGTAGCGCGCATCCAGTACCCAGGCCTTGTCGGCGGGAAGGGATTGTTTCAGTGTGTCGGCGTAGGTGTCATCTACGAGCAAGAGCAAGGTCTGCATTGCAACTCCTTTGGCGCGATTGTAACACGGGGGAGTTGAATTACTCGCCCTTTTTCCCGTGTCTCCATCGATCGCCTGCACTGCTTCGCAGAGGCTGCTGATCGCGCAGGCGGATCTTCGCCGGTCCGATTGAGTAGAGCAACGTCTTCGCTGCAATCAGGATAACGTAGGACGAAAACAGTTGCGCTAAGAGGAAGGGAAAGAAGGGTGAGGATCTGCTCCCATCACAGAGGATGGAAGCAAGCGGGGGCCATAATCGTGACGAGTCTATTTTGATTATTCTAAATCAAAAGCAGCTTCGGATGCCCAATCCGTGAGTACTTTTTTATCATCTTCACTCAGTTTGGCATCTGCGTGCATGATCAGATAACTTGGAAGCGGCATTTTGCTTTTGATCGCTTTGGGGATCTTATCAAGATACTTTGCCTTCTTTTCATCATCATAACTAGCCCATGTCGAGAAGTTCATATGCTCTCTACCCTCTTTGACATGCATCTTGGTAAACCATGAAACCGGTGCAACCGAGCTGTACCATGGGAAAGTGGTATGGTTCGAGTGACAATCAAAACAGGAACGTTTGAGAATGGCGAGTACCTCTTCAGGTGCCTCTAGTTCATCTTCAGCCTTTGTCGGCACCTCGGCGGGAACATTCATCGGAATGAATTGAATCCCTATTACAACCAGCAATACAATGATCAATACCTTTTTCATGCCACTCATTATAAGTTTTTATTCTTCGCTTTTTCTAAATTTTTGAAAGTATTCGTTTGTTTCAATTGGAATGTATTTCTCCGAGGTGAATCTAATACTTTTTCGTTGAATTTGATGGGAGGAAACTGCACGCGCAGATGCTGTCAACATACGGCGTGCAGGGAACGGTGGTTCAAGAAGTCACTATTTTTTGTCGATCTTCCCTTTGGCGTTCTGCAGGGCGCCCTCCAGCACCGTTTTGGCCGAGCGCCAGGCGGAGATACCGACGCGCTTGGCTTCGGCGGCGGTTTTGGAGTTGAGGACCTGGGAGCGCGAAAGCGCCTGGCTGAGCTGGCTGCGCATCAGATCGACGGTCTCCTTGGAGACTTCGACAAGTTCTTCAAGATCGAAACGGATCTCTTTGGCGAGTTTTTCCAGCAGGGCGCGGCTTTCAGGGGTACACTGAAGCGCTTCATCCTGCAGGATCTGTGTGAAGAGCACATCGGTACGGAGCAGTTCCGTCTGCATTGATGCCGTCAGCTTGAGCTCCTCGGGCATAAAGAGGAGCTGCTTTTTCAGACGGCGGATGGCCTTGATCAGGCCGCTGCGTACGCCCCGCAGGGTCCCGAGCAGGATCGCTTCGGCCTGGTTCGGTGTGGCTTCGCCTACTTCGACGGCACTGTGGAGAATGCTGCCGATGACCAGACGGATGCGTCCGGTCTCCAACGGGCCTTCCCCCAGTGTCACATAGGTAATCTCCTTGCAGATCTCCTCGACCGTCTCTTCGATGTCGTGGTTTTTCTCGAGGGTGGTGATGATCGCGGACTCAACCACCTCCTCAAGCATGTCGAAGAGGTCGATGGACTGGAGTTTGACCTGGTGCAGCTTCGCCTGGGCGTCACTGGGGGCGTCGCCCAGGATACCCTCCAGCGTATTGAAGATCTGATGTTTTTCATCCTGGATCCGTTCGCTTTTGCGCTCGATCTGCCGTTCAATGCGTTCTCTCTGTACGAGCAGCGCCTCCAGCTCTTCTTGAAGGGCCGCCGTCTGCTCGGCCAGGATCGTGTTGACGACGAGCCGGATCTCCGGGAGGGTCAGGTCGGTCTCGTTCAGGCCGTATTCACTTCCCAGATAGCCGATGAGGTCAACGATACGAGCATCGAGTTCCATCGGTGCTTGGTTCTTGTAATGATTGCGGATATCGCGCTGCAGTTGTTCCAGGTCCAGCATCGGAGCCTCCTATAAAACCATTTTGACGTGTTGGTGCGCCTTGAGGGCATCGTAGATGAATTGGCGGTCCTCTTCGTTATGCACAAGCAGTTCGAGATTCAGGCTGATATATTTTCCGGTGCGGCTCGTATTGGAGTGGGCAATCTTGTGTTCGCGCTCCACGATAACCTCCCGGATGGCGTTTTCCAGTTTCTCCCGCTCTTCGCCGACGACTTTATAACACCAGTTACAAGGGTATTCTAGTTCGAGCTTCTGCTCAATGTCGTTGATATTCACCACTTTTGCCTCCTCGTTTCGTTTCGAGTTGTACGTCGGAGATGACCATCCCCTTATCGATGGCTTTGACCATGTCGTAGATGGTCAGTAGGCCGATGCTGACACCGGTCAGCGCCTCCATCTCCACCCCCGTCTGCCCCGTCAGTTTGGCGGTGACGCTGAGGCGGAAGCCCGGCAGTTCCGGCAGCTCCTCTACGTCGCAGTTGATCCCGCTGAGGTTGAGGGGGTGGCACATCGGGATGAGGTCCGAGGTTTTCTTGGTCCCCATGATCGCGGCGATGACCGCCGTTTGAAGCACAGGGCCCTTCTTGGTGCGCTCTTCGACGATCGCGCTGTACGCTTCGGGGCTCATCGTAATTTTACCGCTGGCGACGGCCACGCGTTCGGTGGGCGCTTTGGCTGAGACGTCGACCATCTTCGGCCGGTCTTTTTCATCCAGATGGGTCAGCTGCATATATTGTATCCCGTTTTTAACGCTATCTTATAGTAAAGCCGATTAGAAGGAACTTGATGGCGAAAAGTAGAGTATAAGCAGAGTGTTGTTCAATAATTAATCATGCTATTGGATTAATTGTGGATAATTTGTTCTATGATTTGAATGTGCAACAAGGATACGCCTTTTGCCGACGAAGTTTTCAAAGCCTAACATCGCGACTTTGGGCACTATAGCCGCCTACTATAGGTAAGCCCCATGATTGATGTATCATACAACAACGTTTCTCCTCTTCCGCCGCCCTTTGGCGGCACCTTTTCTCCGACAACACTTACTTTTTATCCAGCGTCTTCAATGCCGCTTCGTATTCGTGCGGATGGTTGAGATTGCTGAAAAGCTGCTCATCATCAAAATCGACGTAACGGACCCGGCTCTCCGAGAGCATCCTGCCCAGTTTATGATCACCGGAAGCGGCCATCGCCTCGAAACGCGCCAGCAGGCTTCGGTGGTAGATGCCGCAGAGGGGGTGCGTGCCCCTCGCGGTCCTGGCGATCACGGCATCAAGCTCCCTGCTGTCGCGCGCTAGCAGGGCTCGGATGACAGTACCATCGACGAAGGGGGTGTCGACGCTGAGGGCGAAAATACGCTCCGCATCCAGGCTCCGAAACGCGGTGATAAAGCCTGCAGTTGGTGCGGCATCCGCCAACGACGGATCGTCGGGGAGATAGGGGAGTCCTTCCGGATAGCCTTTGGTCGTTTTGACGGAGAGGACGGCGGACGCGAAGAGGGGAGAGAGCCGGGCGTACTGGTACGCGGCGAGGGTGTCGAAACCGTCAAAGGGGAGCAGGGCTTTGTTGCGGCCCATCCGGGAGCTCTTTCCGCCGGCAAAGATAACGCAGGGGAGGGGAAAAGTGTTTTCAGGCATGGGGACGCTCCTTCTGTGGATCGGGCCGCCGGTCACTCCCGGCCGCAGGCGGTGACGGCAAAGCGGTCGATGCTGATGTCGCGGCCGACGAGCATGACGCGGACATGGCTGTTGTGTACCAGCTCCTGCAGCAGTGACGGATCATCGGGAATATGAAAAACGAACGCCGGGATCATCCCGAGCTGTTTGCGGGTATTCTCCCCGTAGATAGGTTTGTCGACGCTGCCGTAGTTCATCGCGATTCCCGTGATGTCGAAGACGGCGTAAATCATTTTGTAGGCGTTGAGGACAATGGATGCGACCGGGTTGCTGTCGGCAAGCGGGAAGGTGCCGAGGAGCGTTTTGAAACCGGCGTCGGTATACAAGGAGAGGCGCAGGGGGTTGGAGCCTTCGATGTAGAGACGGTCATGCACGTTGCTGTTGACGGCAATGCTCTCAAGTCTGCGGATCGCTTTTTGGGTCTCCTCACTGCTCAGGTGGTCGAGGTTTTTGAAATCGAGCCAGAAGGCGTGCTCTTCGCCCAGTTCCCGGAACAGGGTCTCCAGGGTGAAGAGACCCCCCTCTTTTTCCGTGTAGACCGTCCGACCGTCCGGACCTTTGCGGGGGTGGCCGTGTCCGATGATGAAGCGGTCCGAGTCCGCATCGTAACTGAAGTCGACTTCGACGCCGTGGGCACCCGCTTCGAAGGCGCGGCGGAAGGCCGTCAGGGAGTTGCGCTCCTGTTTGGTGTCGTAGAGTCCGCGGGACGACCAGACCTTGTGGCAGCTGTCGTAGACACCGTCATACCGTTTGGCCGCGATCTGGCGGTCGGCGAAATAGACCGCCGCGTTCCAGGCGATGACGATGACGAGTACCGTACCGAGCGCGATCGCCTTCCAGGACATGGGTGCGGCTTAGTCGATCGTTGCCGGGTCGGTGATGTAGCCGGTGATGGCCGAGGCGGCGGCGACGGCGGAGTTGGCGAGGTAGACCTTGGACGAGCGTGAACCCATGCGGCCGACGAAGTTGCGGTTCGTGGTGGAGATGGCGACCTCTTCGTCACCGAGGATCCCCATGTATCCGCCGAGGCAGGCGCCGCAGGTCGGGTTCGAGACGACGCCGCCGGCATCGACGATGATGTCGATGTAGCCCAGTTTTGTCGCTTCGCGCAGGATGCGCTGCGTACCCGGGGTGACGATGAGGCGGACGTCCTCGTGCACCTTTTTGCCCTCCAGGATCTTCGCGGCGATGCGCAGGTCGCTGAGGCGGCCGTTGGTACAGCTGCCGATAAAGGCCTGGTCGACCTTGATATGGTCGCTGACGGCCTCGCTCAGGCTGTGGCCGTTGGAGGGCAGGAACGGGTAGGCGATGACCGGTTCGAGCTTGTCCACGTCGATCTCAAGCACCTGGACGTAGGTCGCATCAGGGTCGGAGTGGTGGATCTTCGCCGGGCGCGCCAGTGTTTTGTCGGCCAGGAAGGCTTCTGTGATCTCGTCGACGGCGACGATCCCGCTCTTGGCTCCCGCTTCGATCGCCATGTTGCACATGCTGAACCGGTCGTCCATGCTGAGGTGTGCGATCGTGTCACCCGTGAACTCGAGGGTGCGGTAAAGCGCGCCGTCGACCCCGATCATGCGGATCACTTCGAGGATGATGTCCTTGCCGGTCGTGAAGGGCCCCGGTTTTCCGGAGAGTACGACTTTGATGCTTTCGGGCACTTTGAACCAGTTGCCGCCGGTGACCATGGCGAAGGCGAGGTCGGTGGAGCCCATACCGGTGGAGAAAGCGCCCAGTGCGCCGTGGGTACAGGTGTGGCTGTCGGCGCCGATGATGACGTCACCGGGGACGACGAGGCCCTTCTCCGGCAGCAGCGCGTGCTCGATGCCCATATCCTTCTCGTCGAAGAAGTGCTTCATCTTGTGCTTCTTGGCGAAGTCGCGGCTGATGCGTGCCTGGTTGGCCGAAGCGATATCCTTGGCGGGGATGAAGTGATCCAGGACGATGGAGAAGCCGTCGGGGTTTGCCAGTTCGGTGGCACCCGCGTCTTCGAACGCCTTGATGGAGATAGGTGTCGTAATGTCGTTACCGATGACCATATCGATCGGCACCCGAACGATCTCGCCCGCGTAGACGGTTTTGCCTGCGTGCTCGGAGAAGATTTTTTCGGTGATAGTCTGACCCATAATTGTTTGCCTTGTCCGGCGGAGATAGAGTTTCCGCGCAAAAAATAGTGCCGCGATTATACCATTTTTCGCTCTCCGGCCCCTGACGCCATTTATTTAGGCAGCGGTAACTTTTCACCGTTGTTTACTGTGTTATACTGACGGACACTCTAACCGGGAGGTTCCCATGGAAGCTTATCTGGACCCTGATACATACGGTCCCTACTTTGATCTGGCCCTTGGCTATGCGCTTCAGTTGCTCGGCGCACTGCTGATTTTCCTGATCGGAAAACGGGTGGCGCGGGCGCTGGGCAACGTGACGAACAAGGCGATGACAAAATATGGCGTCGACGAGACGCTGACGAAGTTTATCGCGAGCAGCGTCTATGTGGCGCTCCTGGTCGTCGTCATTATGGCGACCCTTGGGCAGCTGGGCATTGAAACGACCTCGTTCATGGCGATCCTCGGCGCCGCCGGCCTCGCGGTCGGCCTGGCGCTGAAAGACACCCTGGCCAATGTCGGTGCCGCCGTCATTATCCTGATCTTCCGCCCCTTCAAGGTCGGCGACTTTGTCGAGGCCGGCGGCGCGACGGGAACGGTGGAGAGCATCAGCCTCTTCACGACGACGATCAGCCCGGTCGACAACCGCACGATCATCGTGCCCAACTCCGCCATCACCGCGGGGAATATCGTCAACTTCTCCAACAAGGCCCAGCGGCGCGTTGACCACGTCGTCGGCATCGGCTACAATGACGACCTCAAAAAGGCCAAGGAGGTGCTGTACGGGGTGATCCGTGATGACCCTCGCACCCTTGCAGACCCGGCGCCGCTGGTCGCGGTGAGCGAGCTCGGTGACAGCAGCGTCAACTTTACCGTCCGCGCCTGGGTCAAGTCCGAAGAGTACTGGGATGCCTATTTCGGCATGCTCGAGTCGATCAAGCTTGCCCTCGATGCCAACGGCATCAGCATCCCCTATCCGCAGATGGATGTGCATATGGACCCGACAAAAGAGGAGACAAACGATTGAAAAAGCTACTCTTTGCAGTGATGGCCGCCGCGGCGCTTCTGATGGGAGCGGACGGGGCCGAGAAGCCGAACCCGCTGGTGACGCATACGGAACTTGGTTACGTCAAAACGGGCGGGAACACGGACACCGAATCATTCTCGCTGGATTTCGGCGGCAAGAAAACGTGGGGGAAACACAGCGTTCGGCTGGACTTTGACGCCCTGTACGGTACGGAAAACGGGATCGAGAACAAGAACAAGATCTACACGGAGGGCAACTACGACTGGCAGTTCGCGAAACGCCTGGCGCTCAACTACATCGTCGGCTACAAGGATGATAAATTCTCCGGCTTCGAATACCAGTTCTTCACGGGTCCCGGTGCGAAATATATCGCCCTTGACAGCAAGAAGTTTAAACTCGATTTTCAGGGGAACGTGCTTTTCAACACGCAGCAGGAGATGGACAAATACTACGATGCCAACGGCACCGAGATCAAATACCCCTATCCCGACGGCAAGGCCGGGCTGACCCGGGTGGACGGCCTCTATGACGACTTCTGGGGTTACCTGGTCAAGGGGAATTTCGTCTGGCTCGTCGTCGAAGGGTTCAAGTTCATCGAAGAGGCGAGCTACCGCAGCGGCTTCGATGATGACCAGAACTATTTCGTCTACTCGAAAACGGCGCTCGAGAGCAAAATCAACGGGAACTTCTCGCTGGGCGTCAGCTACAAAATCGACTATACGAATATGCCCCCTGCGGGCAACGAACGCACCGATACGACCTTTATGGTCGCATTGATTATCGACTACTAGTCCACTATAATGCCGTCTGATTTTTGTTTCAGACGGAGTCCACTGTGATACGCCCCCTTTTTCTGCTGCTCATTTCTATTCAACTGTTTGCCATTGTCGCCATCAAGCCGCGTGAAGTCGGTGAGAAACCCGGCCTTTCCGGGGAACTTTCCGGCGCGTTCGAAACCAAACGGGGCAATACGGAGAAAGACAACTACTCCGGGAGCCTTCAGCTGCAGTTCGACAGTAACACCTCCTATGTGATCTGGGGGGTCGTACGCGGCGAATACGGCGAGGCGAGCGGGGTGAGGGATACGAACAATCTCTTTGCCCACCTGCGCTACATCCGCAACATCGTCGGGGCCGACATCGCGGCGGAAGGGTTCGGGCAGATGGAGAAGGACGAATTCAAATCGATTGAGGAGCGGGCGCTTGCCGGCGGGGGGTTGCGCTGGAAGGTGTTGAACAAGAAACGCGGCGAGTGGGGCGGCCTCTTCATCGGTGCGGGCGCCTATGCCGAATACATCGGCTATTCGACGAGTATTGATCCTCTGGAACGCAATCTCCGCTTCAACAGCTACCTCGCCTACAGCCTGCCCTTGTCCGATAAAGGGGTGTTCACGGCCGTCGGCTATTACCAGCCAAAGTGCGATGATTTCAATGACTACTACGTGACGGCCTCGGCCCGGATCGAACTACAGATCTACCGTCAGCTCTACCTCGGCTTCTCGGTGGAGTACGCGCACGATTCGGAACCTGCCGTCGGCGTCAAGCAGGATGATTTCTCCCAGCGAACCCTGTTTACCTTCAAGTTCTAGCCGCGCCGCAGTGCGAGCAGGGCAAGTGCAGAGGCGATCGCCGCGGTGAGAAAGAGGGTCTGGGGGGCGTATTCATAGACATACCCCGATCCCACGGCCCCGATAAATCCCCCCAGTCCGTAGCTGATCCCGAAGAAGAACTGCTGCGCCAGCTTTTTCTGGGTAAAAAGGGTGTAGAGATAGCTGATGGCCGCGGTGTGAAAGAGGGCGAAACTGATGGCGTGCATGCTCTGCGCCGCAAAAAGCAGCGGCAGGTTTTCGGGGAACTGCCAGACGATGAGCCAGCGGATGACGGTCACGCCCGCGGCGAACTCCAGCAGGCGGTGCAGATTGCGGCGCAGCAGGGGACCTTGGAAGTAGAAGAGAACGATCTCCGCGATCACGCCGAAACTCCAGAGGTAGATGGTCATATCAAGGCTCACACCGTGGGCGGTCTCGTAGATGGTGAAGAAGTTGTAGAAGGGACCGAAGCTGATCTGCATCAGCAAAAAGCCCAGCCAGAGGCCGGGGTGGGTCAGCAGCGTGAAACCGCCGCTGTCGGACGCGGCGGGCGCCTCTGAGTGCTTTTTGGCGTCATGCCGCGCGATGCTGTAGCCGAACAGGGCCGTCAGCAGCGTCGTACCCATCAGGAAAAAGAGCGCCGTCTGGGGGGCGTCCAGTACCTTGACCAACGCCAGGGCGACGAGGATGAAGCCGATCGAACCGTAGAGTCGCACCTTCCCGTACCGCTCTTTGCCGATCAGCTCCAGCACGATCACCTCGATATAGGGGAGGATGAGGCTGAGCCCAATGCCCAGAGTGATGTTGGCGGCCAGCAGCGCCCAGAAGTGGGGCAGGGCCGGGAAAAAAGCGGCGGCCGCGGCGAGCATGAGGAGCAGCGCGGCGTTGAAGACGGTCCGGTCGAGCCGGAGACCGCGCATAAAGGCGAAGGGGACGGCGAAGCGCACTAGCGGCGCACTGGCGAAGATAATGCCGATCTCCGAGGGGGCGTAACCGACCATCTCGAGCACTTTGGGCATGAAGATGACGTAGACGCCGATGATGGCGAAGTAGAAAAAGTAAAACGCGGAGACGAGCAGGGTCATTCAGGCACGGATGACGGCGGTACCGCTGAGCAGGTCGTGCAGGGCCCTGCCGTCGCGGCGCAGCAGCCCGGTGAAGAAACCGACCAGGGTGAGAGCAGAGAGAAAGTAGCCGACGAAACGCAGGAGCAGGCGGCTCCAGGAGGCTGTCTGGAAGGTACGTGCATCGACGACGCGGATCTGCATCATCTTTTTGCCCGGCGTCTGCCCGCTTTTGTGCCAGAAGAGGACAAAGGTGACGGCATAGAGCAGCATCTGCGTGATCGAGGCGTAGGGGTTGGGAGCATGCTGCTTCGCCTCGGCCGGGTTCATCAGCACATCCGTTCCGCCCGCGCTGTTCATCATCTGGTCATGTCCAAAGGCGATCATAATGATGAGGGTGATGGGAATGCCGATCATGAAGATGTCCGTGATAAAGGCCAGGGCCCGTGACTTGAAGTCGGCATAGGTCACTTTCGGAGTGTTCTCCGGCTGACGTTTCGGTTTGGTGTGTTTAATCTCTCGCCATCGCATGGCGGCATTATAGCGAAAGGGGTGGCGGACAAAGGCGAAGTAAAACTATTTGTTATACTTAAACATAACATAAAAGATTTGTATACACCTGTATATTTACGGATAGTTTACCTCTACTGCCCTATACTTCCACCGTCTCAACGACAACAGTAGCAGTCATTGAGTTTCATTTATACACTCCTTATATACCTATGAAGCGCATCCCGGTTTCCCCCCTCCTTTTACCGGGATGTTTTTAAACCATCCATTTACATTTCACACTGCATTGCCTGGGAGACCAGGACCTTTGCGACTTCATGTTTGCCATCGACGATATGTCCGACATGCAGCTCTTCCAGCCCTTTTTTCTCTTCGAGCGTCACGATTTTCACGACAAGGTTCGCCTGAGGATTGATGGCCAGCACCGTTTCGCAGATGAGGTTTTTCTTTTCCGGGTTGTCCAGCGTCACGATCACGGCCGA
Organism: Sulfurimonas sp. HSL3-1; assembly: GCF_039645995.1. Classification (NCBI taxonomy): domain Bacteria; kingdom Pseudomonadati; phylum Campylobacterota; class Epsilonproteobacteria; order Campylobacterales; family Sulfurimonadaceae; genus Sulfurimonas; species Sulfurimonas diazotrophicus. The sequence continues at coordinate 2,413,035 of NZ_CP147920.1, read as the reverse complement.
GGCGTTCTCCGTATGCAGGGCCTCCGCGATGGCCGGCTTGGAGAGGTCGCCGAGGTAGATGGCCTCTTTGAGGGCCAGTCCCTCTTTGACGTGTTTGAGGGAGTTGTCGATAATGACGTAATCCATCCCCCGGGCCTTCAGTTCGGAAACAACGAACTTCCCGACGGTACTGTAGCCGCAGACGATAACGTGGTTCCGGTGCTCCGCCACGGGGGCAAGGTTGTCGTGGAGCCCTTTTTGCTGAAAGCGTTTGAGTACGAAGGGGTGGATTTTCGGCAGGTAGAAAGGGGTCAGCACGAGGGAGACGACGACCATCATGATCAGGTACTGTTCCAGGGCCGGATCGAGCAGGCCGTCCGAGGCGGCCAGGGCGAAAATGGCGAAGGAGAACTCGCCGAGCTGGGAGAGCGCCAGCGCGCTTTTGAGGGCGACGGGCGTCGGGCTGCTCAGGCGGATCAGGGCGAAGATGATCAGGCTTTTGAGGAGCATGACGGCGGCGAGGACACCGAGGATGTTGACGAGGTGATCGGCGAAGAAAGCGAGGTCTATTTTCATGCCGACGGTGACAAAGAAGACGCCCAGCAGGAGATCTTTGAAAGAGGCGATATCCGCCTCGACCTTGTGGTGGTACTTGGTCTCGGCAATGATGACCCCGGCGAGGAAGGCGCCCAGCGAGTAGGTAAAGCCCATCGCATCGGCCAGGAGGGAGGCCCCGACGGCGATGACGAGGACCGAGCCGAGGAAGAGCTCCTCGATCCCGCTGTCGGCCGCGAAATGCAGCAGCCAGGTCATCAGCGGTCTGCCGACGGAAAAGAGGATGACGAGGATCAGCACGGCACTCTCGGCGGTGTGCAAGAGCGTACTTTGCCAGTCCCCCCCTTCGCTGGCAAGGAAGCCGATAAGCAGCAGGATCGGGATGACGGCAATATCCTGGAAGATCAGGATCCCCATGGCGCGCTGCCCGTAGGGGAGATGGATCTCTTTGGAGCTTTTGAGATAGCTGAGCACGACGGCGGTGGAAGAGAGCGCGAAGGCGCTGGCGATGATGATGGATGAGGTGAGGCCGATGCCCAAAAGCGCATAGGCAAAGCCAAAGACGGTGACCGCCGTGACAAGCACCTGAAGCAGGCCGTTGACGAAGACGATCTGTTTCAGGGCCCCCAGCCGGGGCAGGGAGAGTTCCAGGCCGATCGTGAACATCAAGAAGACGATCCCGAACTCCGCGATCTGCTCAAGGGTGTGCGAATCGTTGTAGTGGCGCAGGTCGAAAGCATAGACGATGATCGTGCCGGTCAGAATGTAGCCGATCACCTGGGAGACGCCGATCTTCTTGAGAAGGATGTTGATGACAACGGAGATGGCGAGGGCCGTAACGGCGTAGAGCAGGGGCTGGTCCATGTATGTTTCTTTTTTCCGGTAAGTATAGCAGGAGTATCTCATACAGCGATAAGCCGCCGCCCGTTATAATTGCGAAAAAATATAGCTTCAAACGGGGTCTGCGATGACGAAATTTATCTTTGTAACGGGTGGGGTACTGAGTTCCCTTGGTAAAGGGATCACGGCTGCTTCCATCGGCGCGCTGCTGAAGCATTCCGGGAAAAAGGTCGGTATGCTCAAGATCGACCCCTATATCAACGTCGACCCGGGGACGATGAGTCCCCTGGAACACGGGGAAGTTTTCGTCACGAAGGACGGTGCGGAAACCGACCTCGATATCGGGAACTACGAGCGTTTCCTCGATACCTCCTTTCTTAAGACCAGCAACTTCACGACGGGGCAGGTTTACAGCTCGGTGATCGAGCGCGAACGCGCCGGGGGGTATCTGGGACAGACGATCCAGGTTATTCCGCATATCGTCGGCGAGATCGTTGACCGTATCAAAAAGGCGGGCGAAGGGCACGACATCCTTGTCGTCGAGCTCGGCGGGACCGTCGGCGACATCGAGGGGCAGCCGTTCATGGAGGCCGTGCGCCAGATGAAGCATGATGAGGATGTGGCAGGGACCTTCTTTATCCACGTCACCCTGATCCCCTACATCAAAGCGGCCGGCGAGCATAAAAGCAAACCGACCCAGCACTCGGTCCAGGAGCTGCGCCGCATCGGTATCACTCCGCAGATGATCATCGCCCGCAGCGAACACGCCCTGCCGAAAACCTTCAAGAAAAAGCTCGCGTTCTCCTGTGACGTTTCCCAGGACAGCGTCATCGAGGCCCTGGACGCGCCGAGCGTCTACGCGGTGCCCATCAGCTTCATGCACCAGAATATCCTGCCTCCGATCGCCAAGGCGCTGGAGCTTGGCGAGCTGAACCCGGACATGGAGCAGTGGGATGGACTGGTCAAGAAGATCGTCTCTCCGCAGGAGCGTATCAGTATCGGTTTCGTCGGAAAGTACCTGGAGCTCAAGGAGTCTTACAAGTCTCTGATCGAGGCGCTGATCCACTCGGGTGCACACCTGGATACAAAAGTTGATTTCTGCTGGGTCGACAGCGAGGAGATCGAGGAGCGCGGCGCGGAGACGCTGCTGCAGGACTGCGATGCCGTCCTCGTTGCCGGCGGTTTCGGTTCGCGCGGGGTGGAAGGGAAGATCCAGGCGATCAATTATGCCCGTACGAACAAAGTGCCCTACCTCGGTATCTGTCTCGGCATGCAGCTGACCCTCGTCGAGTACGCCCGCAATGTGCTGGGTTATGAGGATGCCAACTCCATCGAGTTCGATGAGGAGACGGCGCACCCGATGATCTACCTGATCGACAACTTCATCAACCAGAGCGGCGAGACCGAGCTGCGGACCCACAAGTCGCCGATGGGCGGGACGCTGCGCCTTGGCGAATACCCCTGTGACACGAAAGAGGGCTCTTTGCTGCGCGAAGCCTATAACGGCGAAAAGACGATCCTCGAGCGCCACCGCCACCGTTACGAGGCGAATCCGACCTACCGTAAGGAGCTCGAGGATGCCGGTATGATCGTTACCGGCGAATCCAACGGCCTGATCGAAGCCGTCGAGATCCCGGCGCACCCCTGGTTCCTCGGTGTCCAGTTCCACCCGGAATTCACCTCGCGTCTGCAGACGCCGAACCCCTCCATTCTCGCCTTCGTCAAGGCGGCGCTGGCCCATGCCAAAGGCGCCTGACGCTCCGCTGCTGGACAAGCGTGCCCTGGAGGCACTGCTGCGTTCGCGTTTTGCTTCCGGTTTTTCCAAACTCTCCGATATCCCCGACCCCGCCGGTCTGACCGATGCTTCAAAGGCCGCGAAACGGATCGCCGATGCCATTCGCAAAGGCGAACGCATCGCCCTGGTGGGGGATTACGACGTCGACGGGGTGACCGCCACGGCGATTACGACTCTCTTTTTCCGGCAGATCCCCTATCCCCTCGAGGTGACCATACCCAACCGTTTCACGGACGGCTACGGGGTTTCCGAACGCGTGCTCGAACGCATTGACGCCGACGTCGTGTTTACCGTCGACAACGGCATCAACGCCTTCGCGGCGGCAGAGGTGTGCAAAGCGCGCGGCATCGACCTGATCATCACCGACCACCATACGCCTTCGGAGAAACTGCCCGACGCCTACGCCGTCGTTGATCCGAAGCGCGCTGACGATCACTACGCTTTCCCGGAGATCTGCGGGGCGCAGGTGGCGTGGCTGCTGATGGCGCTGATCAAGAAGGAGCTGGGGCTCTCCATCGATATGGGGCAGTTCCTCGAACTCCTTGCCCTGGCGATCATCGCCGATGTAATGCCGCTTATGGGCATCAACCGTGCGATCGTCCAGGCGGGGCTCGCCCAGATGGAGCGCTCCGCCCGTCCCTTCTCCGTTATCGTCCGCGAAGCATTGGGAAAAACGAAACTGGGGGCCGAGGATATCGGTTTCCAGATCGCGCCGCGCATCAATGCCGCCGGCCGCCTGGAGGACGCTTCTTTAGCCCTGGAACTGTTGATTGCACCGGATGAGAAGACGGCTTTCAGGCAGTTTGAACTCCTGACGCAGCTCAACGTCATGCGCAAGGCTATCGAGGCAGAGGCGACGGAGGAGGCCATCGCCCTGGTCCGGCCCGACGACCGGGTGATCGTCGTCGCCCACGAAGGGTGGCACGAGGGGGTTGTGGGCATCGTCGCCGCGCGTCTGGTGCAGCGGTTTGAAAAGCCGACCATCGTGCTCAGCATCGAGGAGGGACGGGCCAAAGGGAGTGCGCGTTCGCTCGGCAACGTCAGCATCTACGACCTGATCGCTTCGCAGGAGGGGCTGCTCGAGAAGTTCGGCGGCCACAAGATGGCGGCGGGACTCTCCCTGCGTGCCGAGGATGTCGACGCCTTCCGCGCCGGGATCAACACCGAAGCGGCAACGCTCGACCCGGAGGAGTTCCTGCCGGTCGAAGAGATCGTCGGACAGCTCGACACGGGCAGCGTGGATTTTGAACTGCTGGAGATCCTGGAGCGCTACGAGCCCTACGGCGAGGGCAACCCCCGCCCCCGCTTTCTGGCACGGGATGCCGAGGTCGTCGGCATCCGCTACCTCGGCAGCGACGGAGACCACTCCAAGGTCAGTCTGCGGCTTTTCCGGCACGAACGCGAGACATATGACCTTATGGCCTTCCGGCGAAAGCTGGAGCGGCCCGAGAGCGGCCGTCTCACCTGCAGCTATACCCTGGCCCGCAACGAATGGGGCGGCCGGGTCTCCATCCAGATGATGCTTGAACGCCTCTACGGCTAGGCATCGGCCGTTTCAGCGTCATTTTTTTCTTACACGTTTTTTCAGAGGATTTTTGCAGGAGTGCAGTGCGGAACCCGTGCGGCGTCAGGCCGCTTTGAGCATATGGGTTTTGAGCCCCTCTTCGTTGAGGAGTTCGGCATCGTACTTGATGACAATGAGGCTTTCGGTTTCGTTGACGTAAAAGTCGGAGATCCCCTCCATGCCCTTGAGCGAAGGCACCTTGGCCTTGTCATAGGCTTCGAAATCGAGGAAGAGTGTCGCGCGCAGCCCCGGGTTGCGCATGCCGAGGATCCAGAGGAACCAGAGCACCGATGCGCTCATGACGAAGATCGCCACCCCCTCTTTGGAGAAGTGCTGGTAGAGCGCCCCGCCCAGTGCCCCGCCGACGAAGATCCCGACGTAGGCGAAGGTGTTGGCGACGCCGAGGGCAGCACCCTTCTGGTGCACTTTGGCGAATTTGCTGACGAAACTCTGCAAGAGCGGCTCGAACATGTTGAAGCCGATGAAGAAGAAGACGGCGCCGACGGCAAAGGCCCAGAAGGAGGTCGTAAAGCCCATCAGCGCGAACGCCGCGATGATAAAGCCGATAGAGATGAGGAAGATCTGCTTGCCTTTGGCGTATTTTTCGCCGAAGACGGCCGCCGGTCCCATCGCGAGGATCCCGAAAATAACGGCGGGGAGGTAGACCTTCCAGAACTCCATCGTGCCCATGCCGAACTGCTGTTTCATGATGATCGGGATAAGGAAAAAGGCGATCGCCATCGTCGAGCTGTGGAAGAGGAAGGTGATGTACATGCGCACCAGTTCCTTGTCCTTGAAGACATGCTTGATCTGCGCCTCGTCCTCGCTGTAGTGGTGGACGATCTGCGGCGGTTCCGGTACGGCGGTGAAGAGGATGACGAGGGCGGTGATAGAGAGGATCGCCGTCAGCCAGAAGAGGGCGGAGACGGACCAGACCCCGGCGACGAGCGGCCCGATGATCATGGAGGCGGCGAAGCTCATGGCGATGACCATTCCCATGACGGCCATGGCGTGGGCGCGTTCGTCCTCGCGGACCTGGTCGGCGATCATCGCGGTGACGACGGAACCGATGGCGCCGGCACCCTGCAGGAAGCGGCCCAGCAGCAGCCAGTAGACGTTCTCCGCCGATGCGGCGATCACGGACCCGGCGGCGAAGATGAGCAGCCCGACAAGGATCGTCTTTTTGCGGCCGAACTTATCACTCATCGCCCCGAAAGGGACCTGTAAGAATGCCTGCGTCAGGGCGTAGCCCCCCAGGGCGACCCCGGCGAGGAAGGGGGTGCCGCCCGGCAGTTCCAGGGCGTATTGCGACAGCACGGAGAGGACGATAAAAAGCCCGAAAAAGCGCAGGCCGATGATCATGCTCAGGGGGAGGGTTTTCTTCATGATGGTTTTCATCAAGCATCCTTGGAAGGAAAAATCCCAACATTATAAGAAGAAATACTTAGGGCGTGTGTTTACTTTAGGTACAACAGGGGGGTTTATTGTTCGTTTAAGCTGGTGCGTCATCCCCGCGGATTTTGCGCAGCCACTCCCCCATCTTCTGCTCATAGCCGATGGGCTTGAAGTCGACGAAGTGCAGCGGTTCGGTAAGGTACTCCTGCGGTACCCAGCCGCCGTAGTCGTGGGGGTAGCGGTAGTGTTCGTTGAACTGCTTGATCGTCGGAGGCGGATCAAGCAGGACGCCGTCCCTGATCGCCTGCTGCGCGGCGTTGATTGCGCTGTAGGCGCTGTTGGACTTGGGAGAGGCACAGAGGTAGATGACGGCCTGGGCGAGGATAATCCGCGCCTCGGGATAGCCGATCTGCTTGACGGAGGTCATAGCGGAGGTGCAGAGCGTCAATGCCTGGGGGTTGGCGTTGCCGACGTCCTCGCTGGCCAGGATGACGAGGCGACGGGCGATGAACTCGGGCGGTTCGCCCCCTTCGATGAGGCGGGCGAGGTAGTAGACGGCCGCGTCAGGGTCGGAACCGCGGATCGACTTGATCAGCGCCGAGGCGAGGTCGTAGTGCTCTGTCGCTTCGGCGCTGCCGCGGCTCTGGGCGGCCGGGCGCAGGCTCTGCAGCAGGTCGCGGTCGACATCGTTGCGGATCGCCAGGGCAAACTCCAGCAGTTTCAGCATCGCCCGGGCATCCCCGCCGCTGGTGCGGATAAGGTAGTCGCGGGCATCCTCGTCAATCGTACAGCCCGACTGGGCTACGGCCTTTTCCAGGATTGTCGCCATCGCCGTTTCGTCCACGGGCTTCAGCTCAAACAGCATGGAACGCGAGCGCATCGCCGCCGTCAGCGAAAAGTAGGGGTTTTCGGTGGACGCACCGATGACTAACACGCAGTTAGTCTCCATGACAGGCAGCAGAACCTCCTGCTGGTTCTTGGCCAGGCGGTGCACTTCGTCGATAAAGAGGAGCGGTCTTGTCAGCGCGTTTTTGTACTGGTCGAAGATCTTGCGCAGCTGCTCGATCTTCAGCGAGGTCGCGTTGAATTCATAAAAGGGGAGGTCCATCACCTTGGCGATGATGCGGGCGATCGAGGTCTTCCCCGTACCGGGGGGACCGTAGAAGAAGGTGTGCCCCAGCGCATTTTTTTCACAGAGGGTGCGCAGCGGCGCGTCCGGGGCGCTCAGGTGCGGCTGGCCCAGCAGGGCGTCAAAGGTGTCGGGACGGAGCAGCGCGGTAAAGTCCATTCCTAGCCGGCGATGATCTTGATCATGACTTCGCGCGCCTCGCGCGGCCCGTCGAATTCGGCGAAGAGCACGCCCTGCCATTCGCCCAGCAGCGGGCGGCCGCCGACGACGGGGATGGTAATGCTGACGCCCGTGCGCGCCGACTTGATGTGGGCCGCCGCATTGCCGCCACCGTGGGCGTAGCGGACATTATCCGGTGCGATCCGCGCGAGCGAACCGAGCAGGTCGCGCTGCAGCCGCGGGTCGACGTTTTCGGAGAGCATGACGCCGGTGGTCGTATGGGGGGTGAAGACGACGCAGATCCCCTCTTTGACTCCCGAGGTGATGACCGCCTCCCGGATCTCGTTGGTGATGTCGGTGATTTCCGTTTTGCTTTTGGTGGTGAGCGTCAGGGTTTTCATTGTTTCTTCTCCTCTTCTTTGATGAAGTCGCGCAGACTGGCGTATTCGCTGCGGGAAAGAAAACGCGTTTTCCCGGTGGGGAGGTTGTTGAGCTCGATTCCCCCGTAGGAGAGGCGTTTCAGGTCGGCGACCTCGGCGCCGAAATGGGCGAAGAAACGGCGGATCTCGCGGTTCTTCCCCTCGCCGATGGCGATCTTGAGGATGGAGTAGTCGTGGCGGTTCTTCTGCACCTGGAAGGCGTAGAAAGGGGCGAAGGTCATTGCTTCGATATCACTTTTGCCATGGCCCCCGGCCGAGGCGTCCTCGAGGTGCATCCCCTCCCGCATCGCCTCCTCCATTGCTTCGGTCACGGGCCCTTTGATCTTGACTTTGTAGACACGTTCCAGCGCAGAGTGCATCAGCACGGAGGCGACGCGGGGGCTGTCGGTGAGCAGCAGCAGCCCTTCGGTGGCAAAGTCGAGCCGCCCGACGGGAATGAAGTGTTTGTACGGTTTCTCCAGCGTGTCATAGATGGTACGGCGCCCCTGGGGGTCTTTTTTGGTGACGAGTTCGCCGCGGGGTTTGTTGTAGACGATGACGGTCATCTTCTCGACGGTACTGACTTTTTTTCCGCTGATGTAGACCTCGTCGTTCTTTTCGTCGACCTGGGTGGCCGGGTTGGTGACGACCTCGCCGTTGATGCGGACATACCCCTCCTGGATGGCGCGGTCGGCCTCGCGGCGGGAATAGGTGGAGTGGTGCGAGATAAATTTGTTGAGACGCGTCATGCGATCCCCTTTTCAACGAGGTCGTGCAGGTGGAGCACGCCGTGGATATGGCCGGCCGCATCGGTAACGATGAGCAGCTGGATCTTCTTCTCTTCCATCAGCACCAGGGCATCGCTGGCGAGCATTTCGCTCTCTCTGACGGTCCGCGGTTCGGGGGTGGCATAGGTTTTCGCCGGGGCATTGATGTCAAAGCCGGGGAGCATCAGGGCGCGGCGGAGGTCCCCGTCGGTCAGCAGACCGCGCAGCGTGCCATCGCTGCCGGTCAGCAGCACGGCGCCCAGACGCCCCTCGCTCATCGTGACGATGGCTTCTTTGAGCGGGGTGTTCTCGTCGGTGACGGGCAGCTGCTCCTTGCGCATAACGTCCGCGACCTTCACGAAGAGCTTCCGGCCGAGGCTCCCGCCGGGGTGGAAAGAGGCGAAATCCTCCTTTTGGAAGTCCCGGGCTTTCATCAGGCAGACGGCCAGGGCGTCGCCGACGGCGAGGGTCAGGGTCGTCGAGCTCGTCGGGGCGACGCCGAGGGGGCAGGCTTCGCGTTCGACCCGGATGGGTACGAGCACGTCGCTGTAGCGCCCCAGCGTCGACTCGGCGCTGCGGGTCAGGCCGATGAGCGGAATGTCGAACCGCTTGATGTGCGGCAGGATGGAGCTGAGCTCCTCGCTTTCGCCGCTGTAGCTGATGGCGAGGACGGCGTCCTCCTTGCCGATCATGCCCAGGTCGCCGTGCAGCGCTTCGGTGGGGTGAAGGAAAAAGCTCGGGGTTCCCGTCGAGGCCATCGTGGCGGCGATTTTGGCGCCGATCAGGCCCGATTTGCCCACCCCCGTCACGATCAGTTTACCGCGGGTTTCGAGGATGAGGTTGACGGCGAGGTTGATGCTTTCATCGAGGACTTCCGAGGCCTTTTTCAGGGTGTCGGCTTCGATGGAAAGCACCTCGCGTGCTACGGGAATATAGTTTTGTTTCATAGAGAGATTATAACTGAAATGTCGTTAAGGCTGGGATGTTTAGGCAGGCGCTAGTGGCGCGCCTTGCGGATGGTGGCCAGGACGACCTTGGCGAGGCCCAGGGCCTTGGAGCGGTGGGAGATGCGTTTCTTGATCTCGCCGTCCAGTTCGCCGAGGGTTTGATCGTATCCCTGGGGAATGAACATCGGGTCGTAGCCGAAGCCGCCGTCGCCGCGGGGGGTATCGATGACTTTCCCGTGCATCCAGCCGTGGACGGTGTATTCGCCTTCGCGGCAGACGATGCTGATGGCGGCGGTGTAGAAGGCGGGGGACTCTGTGAGTCCCTTGGCTTTGAGGGCTTCGACGAGCTTGTTGAGGTTGTCTTTGTCCGTCGCGCCTTTGCCGGCATAGCGCGCGCTGTAGATGCCGGGGGCGTTGTCCAGGGCTTCGACGCTGATGCCGCTGTCGTCGGAGAGGACAATGGCATCGGGGTCGTTCAGGGCGTCATAGACGGTGCGCGCCTTGATCATCGCGTTTGCGGCGAAGGTATCGCCGTCCTCGACGATCTCGCCGAGGTCGACGAGATCGTTGAAGGCGACGACCTCGAAGCTGTCGCAGAGCTGGGCGATCTCACGGATCTTCCCCTTGTTGGAGGTGGCGAGTACGAGCTGCATCTTCTCTCCCATTGCTACAACCGGTCGAGCCGGATGACGCGTACGACGGTCCCCGCATCCAGCGGGCCGTCGCTTTCGTCGGTGATCATCAGGGCGGCGTTGTCCAGCATATTGGTCAGTACCGCGGAGGAGGCCGCTTTCTTCTCTTCGAAATCGACGAGATATTTTCCTTCGCTCAGGCGGAGGTTGCAGGTCGTGAATTCGCTTTTGTTCGAGCGTTTGTTGAAGGGCTCGGCCAGGGTCGCCTCGACGATGGTATGGCCGGGATCGCGCCCGAGCATCTTTCGGATAAGCGGCAGGGCGTAGAGAATAAAGGTGACCGTCGAGGAGTAGGCGAAGCCGGGCAGGGCCAGGATGAACTGATTGCCGCGCTGGGCGACCATGACGTGCTGCCCCGGTTTCATCCGTACCCCTTTGAAGATGACGGTCGCCCCCAGGGCCGGAACGACGTCCTTGACGAAGTCGTAGTCGCCGACGCTGACCCCGCCGGTACTGACGACGATGTCGCTGCACTCCAGGGCGTTCTCGAAGGCGGCCGTAATGCTCTGCCGGTCATCCTCGGCGGTGCCGAGCTGCACGACTTCCGCGCCGGCGCTTTGCGCCAGGGCGGCGAGGGTGTAGTTGTTGGAGCTACGGATCTGCGAATCGGTGCGTTCGCGTTCGCCCAGGTCGAGGATCTCGCTGCCGGTCGAGAGGACGCCGACGCGGGGGCGGCGGGCGACGGGGATCATGACGCGGTTCAGTCCCGCCATCACCCCGATCTCGGCATAGCCGATGGCCGTGCCGGCGGGGATGAGGATCTCGCCTTCAAAGTAGCTCTCGCCGACGGGACGGACGCTGAACCCTTCGCGTACGGGGGTGTCGATGCGGATGGCACCGTTTTCGACCGTGACGTTCTCGATGGGGATGAGGGTGTCGGCACCCTCGGGCATCTTGGCGCCGGTAAAGGTCTTGACGGCCATGCCGCTGCGGACGGCTTCCCGGCCGTCGCTGCCGGCGGGGTTGTCGCTGCGGGAGAGGGCGATCGCGCCTTGACTCTGGTCGGCGGCCACGATGGCGTAGCCGTCCATGGAGGCCGTCGGGTGGCGGGGGTAGTCCTCGTCGGCGACGATATGTTCGGCAAGCATGCGCCCGAGCGCGTCGGGCAGGGCGACTTTCTCAACGCGGACGCGGCCGGTATCGAGGGAGAGCAGGCGGTCGACGGATTCGGTGTAGGAGAGGAAACTCACGACTCACCCCCGGCCAGCAGCCCGCTGCCTTTGATGGCGGTGGAACGGTCATCGGCGTAGACCCGTTTGCCGTTTATGAGGTCGTATTTCCAGATGGGGGCGCTGGCTTTGAAGTCCTCGACGAACGCCTCGATCGTCTCCAGGGCCACGCGGCGTTTGGGGGAGAAGACGGCGGCAATGTAGGAGGATTCGTGCAACAGGACGTCGCCGCGGCTGTGGGCCATCTTCAGGACGGCACCCTTCTCGGCGGCTTTTTCCTGCCAGGCATCGAACCAGTTGTTAAGGATCGGTTCGTAGATGTCGAAGCTCAGTCCCTCGATGCCGTTCTCGTCGCGGACGGTCCCGACAAAGGGGATGTAGGCGCCGTAGTTGCTCTGCGCCTCCTCTTCGTACCAGCGTGTCAGCAGTGCGGGCACGTCGAGTGCCCCGTCAAAGAGTTCTAGCACGCCTCAGCCTCCGCAGACCGGCGGAAGCAGGGAGACTTTGTCCCCGGATTTCAGTGGCGTCTCGAGGCCGGCAACGAGGGTGTCGTTGACGGCGACGGCGCTGTTCTCCAGCCAGGGGGCAAGTTCGGCATCCTCGCGCAGGGCCTTGGCGACGTCTGCGAGGGTGGCGGCTTCCATTTCGATGGCCGGTTTGTTGATCGGCCCAAGGAATTCGATACGAACCATAGTGGTAATCCTTATGAAAACAAGTCCGTGATTATAACAAAGCGGAGTTGAGGACGGGTTATTTCAGAGGAGGCGCCGTATAATTGTTAGCTTTATTTCAGGAGGGGCTATGCGTTTTGGCCGGATCGAATATCTGAATCTGCTGCCGTTTCACATTTTTATGAAGCGTTACCTGCGCGCGTCGCGGTCGCAGATGATGCTGCGTCACGGGGCGAACGTGCCCTCCGCCATCAACCGTGCCTACCGGGCGCGCAAGATCGATGCTGCGTTCATCTCCAGTATCCGGGCCAAGGGGCAGAAACATCTGAACCTCGGGATCATCGCCGACGGCCCCGTGCAGAGCGTCTTGTTGATCCCCTCCGAAAGCCCTCAGACGGATACGGCTTCGGAGACCTCCAACGCCCTGACGCGGGTGTTGGGGCTCGAGGGGAGGGTCATTATCGGCGATCCCGCGTTGCGGGCCTATCTGGAGGGGGTTGAGGCCCTCGATCTGGCCGAAGAGTGGCACAAACGCTACGGTCTCCCTTTTGTTTTCGGACTGCTGTCGTACCAGGGGAACGAAAAACAGATGCGGCGGCTCGGCCGTGCTTTCGCCCGGCGTCCCCAGAAAATCCCGCAGTACCTGCTCAAACGCGCTGCCGCGCGTACCGGTGTCCGGCCACAGGATATCCTCGCCTACCTGGAGGGGATCCATTACCGTATGGACCACCGCGCCCTCCGCAGCCTCCGCCTTTTCTGGCGCCTCGCCGAGAAGGTGCGCTGATCGCGCTTTGCGTTTGAAAAAGCGGGGCGCGCTTATGCTATACTCGATCTAATGAAATATTGGCTCGCAGTGATCGTATTATCGGCCTTTTCGTCTCTCGCGATGGGGCAGGAACCCATTAAGCCCCTCCCCAGGAGTGTGGTGTACGACCACGCCAAGGCGGCCCTGGGGCGGCAGCTCTTCAGCGACACCCTGCTCTCCAGTGACAAAACGGTCGCCTGCGCCACCTGCCACAGTTTCAATTATGGCGGTGCGGATCCCCGTCCGGTCTCCATCGGGGTCGGGGGGAAAACGGGCAGCGTCCAGTCACCGACCGTGTATAACGCCCGCTACAACTTCAAGCAGTTCTGGAACGGGCGCGCGGCATCGCTCATGGAGCAGGCCAGCGGCCCGATCCACAACCCTGTCGAGATGGGCATGGAAAGCACCACGATTGCGCAGCGCCTCAATGCGGACCCCGACTATGTCAAAGCCTTTGCCGCCGTTTACGGCGAAGGGGAGATCACCTATGAGCAGGCGATCGAGGCGATCGTGGAGTTTGAAAAGGCGCTGGTGACGCCCGACAGCCCTTTCGACCGCTTCTTGCGGGGGGAGACAACCCTTTCCCCGCTGGAGCTGGAGGGGTATCAGCGGTTCAAGGCCTACGGCTGCATCACCTGCCATAACGGGATCAACATCGGGGGGAACTCTTTCCAAAAGATGGGCCTCTTTGTCCCCTATGAGCATGACGAAGCGGCGCCGGACCTGCATGCCGTGACGAATCAACGCCGCCACATGAACGTTTACAAGGTCCCGACCCTGCGTAACATCGCCCTGACGGCTCCCTATTTCCACGACGCCTCTTCCAAGACCCTGACCGACGCAGTTCAGAAGATGAGCTACCATAACCTGGGGGTCGAATTGAGCGACAAGGACGTCAGGGCAATCGTGGCGTTCCTGAAAACGCTGACCGGCGAGCGTCCGGAAGTGCTCCGATGAGCGCACGGCTCCGGCAGATCGGCTGGAAGCCCTTCCTGGCGCTGGCGGCCGGGGTGGGGTCGTTTTCGCTCCTGCTCTATTTTTACCTGTCGCAGCGCCATGTCGAGTACAATTTCCGGGAGGTCCGAGGCCATTTCCATACGATCGACCGAAACTATCACCGCCTCAACTACGAGATCCTGCGCAGTTCGCTCTTTGCCTACTCCAACCAGGACGAAATCACGGGCGATCTCAATACGCTGAAGGATGAATACGAGGCGCTGCGGAAGAACGCGTTTCTTGAGCGCAGTGCCTACGGGCGGAGCCACCGCTCCCTGGTGCGCCTCGGCGAATCGTTGCACCGGTACGAGTCGATGCTTGATGATTTCATGATGCTCAACGCGGGGATCAAGAACTCCTTCGTCTACATCACATCGCTCTCGGCGGAGAAGGTGAAGATGTTCGAAAACGATCCCGTGACCTATGCCCGGATCCTCTCCGTCATCGCGGAAGTCTCCCAGGCCCGGATCCTTTTCGACGCCACCTTCCTGAGCAACCTCAACCGGGAGGTGGAGCCGCTGGAAGCGCTCTCCGGCATGTCAAAGGCGCAGGCAGCCCTGATCCGGAGTTTCATACTGCACGTGCATTACATTGCCGCAAACTACCCGGGATTCGTGCAGAACGTGAACCGGATCGAGACCTTTAACCTCGATCAGCGGATCGTGGAGCTGGAAACGAACTTCCTCGATGAGGCGAAACGGGATTACGAGATGCTCGATCGTTTTGTCGTCATTCTGGCGGCGCTCTTCCTAACGGCCCTGGTCCTGGTCATGGGCCTGCTGATCCGCGCCGGGAACGAGAACCGCCATTTGCGGGAACTCGAGGGGGAGCTGCGCCATGCGATCAGTCATGACCAGCTGACCGAGCTGCTCAGCCGCAGCCGTTTCGAACAGCTCCAGGAGCAGTTTGAATCCCCTTACCTTCTGCTGCTCAACCTTGACCGTTTCAAGCACGTCAACGACTTTTACGGCAGCGCCGCCGGCAATGCAATCCTCAAAGAGATCGCCCTGCTGATCCGCCAGCCGGTCCTTGAGCCCTTCCACCCCTACTACTTCCGTCTGGGAGGGGATGAGTTCGGCGTGGTGCTCCAGGGGATTGATGCCGAGCGCGCGCGGCAGATGGGCCGCATGCTGAAAAAAAGCATCGAGGGCTACACCTTCTTCGTGGACGATATCGAGGTCTACCTGACCGTTTCCGTCGCGGTCAACGGCGTGGCGCCGCTGCTGGAGAATGCGGACCTGATCCTCAAGTACGACAAAGCGCGCCACAGCGAGGGTGTACTGTTTTTCTCGGAGGAGCTGCACCTTAAAGAGCAGGCCGCCAGGAACATCGCCACGGCCCATGAGCTCAAAAGGGCCCTCGACCGCGATGCCATCGTGCCGTGGTTTCAGCCCATTGTGCAGCTGCAAAGCGGCGAAGTTGCCAAATATGAAGCCCTGGTGCGGATGGTGGGGAGCGACGGCAGCGTCAGCGGCCCGGGGCTCTTCTTGGAAACAGCGATGCAGACCCCCTACTATCGCCGGATCACCGAGGTGATGGTCCATAAGGTCTTCGAGGCGATGGAGGGGTACGATACCCGCTTCTCCATCAACCTCGGGATGCGCGACCTGGCTGACGAAAAGATGGTCTCCATGCTGCTCTCTTTGCTCGAGACCTATAAAGAGCGTGCCGGCCGCCTGGATATCGAACTGCTGGAGAGCGAAGAGCTTGATGACCTTGAAGCGGTCAAGACGTTCATCAAGCAGGTCAAGGCCTACGGCTGCCGGATCGCCATCGACGACTTCGGCATCGGGTACTCCAACTTCGCCTACCTGATGGAGCTGGATATCGATATCCTCAAGATCGACGGTTCGCTGATCACGAAGATCGTCGACGACGAGATGACCCAGCGTACCGTCAGAACCATCGTCCGTTTCGCCAAGCAGCTCGGATTCGAGATCGTCGCGGAATTCGTCGAGAACGAGGAGACCATCGCCGTGCTGCGCAAGATGGGCGTCGGGTACGGACAGGGGTACTATTTCGGGCGTCCGGCAGCGGCGCCGGAAGAGTCGATATCTATTGCAAGGAGTTAATATGAGCCCGGAAAGCCAGCTCGGCGCGGTCTGTTCGCAGCTGCTAAATCCCCAGGACCTGGAGATCGGAGAGGAGCTGCTGACGGCGCTGCGGCAGACGTCTATCGTCACCCAGATCACGCTTGCCGAAGGAAAGGCCGCCGTCCGGCTCTATTCCCGGGAGCAGCTGCTGCTCTCCGACATTACGCCGATCCTGCATGACTTCGCCTTCGTGGTGGTGGATGAAGTGACTTACACGGTTGAACCGGAGGAAAAACCGGTCCATGTCTGCCGCTTTAATCTGCAGGTGGACGATACGGAGGCCTTCTCCCGGGCCAAAACGAATATCGAGTCGGTGATCACCGACTCGCTGCTGGGGCGGACGTTCAGCAGTTGCCGGATCTATTCGCTGGTCTACAAGCAGAACCTGAGCCTGCGCCAGGTGACGCTGCTGCGGGCCTTTATCGAGTACATCAACCAGGCGGTGCCGTCGATCAACTTTGACACGATTTTGCATACGGTGACCCGGCACGATGAACTGTCGGCCATGCTGCTGCACTATTTCGCTGCGCGCTTCAACCCGGAGCTGAAAGCGCGGGCCCAGAAAAGCACGGAGATAGAGGGGATCGTCGCGGAGGCGATCAAGGCGGTCCCCGACATCATGGACGACCGGATCCTCAAACTGCTCTTTGCGATGCTCGGCGCCATGAGCCGGACCAACTACTACCTGGAGCGCGAGGCGATCGCGTTCAAGCTCGATATGACGAAGTTCGCCGAGCATCTGCGCGGGATCCAGCCGCGCATCGAAGCCTTCGTCTACCACAAGGATTTTAGAGGCCTTCACCTGCGCATGGGCAGGATCAGCCGCGGGGGGCTGCGCTGGAGCGAGCGCTACGACGACTACCGCACTGAGGTACGCTCCTTGATGGTGACCCAGGAGGGCAAAAACGCGATCATCATCCCCGACGGGGCGAAGGGCGGCTTCGTCATCGACCGGCCGCGCAGCGAGATCACGAAGGAGCTCTTCACGGCCATTTACAGCGCCTTTATCGAGAACCTGCTGGATCTGGTCGACAACGTCGAAAACGGCGAGACCGTGCATGACGAGCGTATCGTAGCCTATGACGGGGAGGACAGCTACTTCGTCGTCGCGGCGGACAAGGGGACGGCGGCAATGAGCGACACGGCCAATGCCATCGCATTGAAACGAGGCTTCTGGCTCGGGGACGCCTTCGCCAGCGGCGGCAGCAACGGATACGACCACAAGGCGATCGGCATCACGGCCAAAGGGGCGATGCGTTCGACGCAGCGCTTCTTCCTTGAACGGGGCATCGACCTCTATAACGATCCCATCAGCGTGGTCGGCATCGGGTCGATGAACGGCGATGTTTTCGGGAACGGGGTGCTGCTCTCCCGGGCGTTCAAACTGCTCGGCGCGATTTCCCACCGGGAGATCTTTGTTGACCCCAATCCCTCGCCGCAGGAGGCGTTTGAGGAGCGCAAGCGGCTCTTTGCCGCCAAAGACGGCAGCTGGGGGGCGTACAAGAAGGAGCTGATTTCCAGCGGCGGCGGGGTCTGGGAACGCAGCGAGAAGGCGATCGCGCTCAGCGACGAGATACGGCGGATGCTCCAGACCCAGGCACGCTATATGAGCGGGGAGGAGCTGGCCCGGGCGCTGCTGTGCATGAAAGTCGATCTGCTCTTTAACGGCGGGGTCGGTACCTATGTGAAGCACTCGGAGGAGAGCGACCTGGAGCTGGGGGACAAGCAGAACGAATCGGTGCGGGTCAATGCCGCGCAGCTGCGCTGTTTCGCCGTCTGCGAAGGGGGGAACCTCGGGTTTACCCAGCGCGCCCGGATCGAATATGCCCTCGGCGGCGGGAAGATCAACCTCGACGGCATCGACAACGCCGGCGGAGTCGACACCTCCGACCATGAGGTCAATATCAAGATCCTGCTGGAGTCGCTGAGCCGAAAGGGGCTGCTGGATCAGCGGAGCCGCGCGGAAGTGCTCGGACGCCACAGCGAGCAGGTGGAGAACAGCGTGCTCTGGAGCTGTTACCGCCAGGCGCTGACGATCTCGCGCGACGAGCAGCTCAGCCGGATGTACCTGGAGGATTTCCAGGAGGCTATCGACGTGATCGCCGAGGAGAACCCGGTCTTCAACCGCCGCGACTTCTACATTCCGAAAAAAGAGAATATTTTCGAAGTGCTCTCCGCCGAGGACGGGGGGATCGTACGGCCGATTCTGGGCTCGCTGCTCTCCTATGCGAAGATCTTCATCAAGCAGCTGATCATCGACACGCCGCTGATCGACGAGCAGTTCGCCCAGCGCTTTTTATACAAATATTTCCCCAAGGCCTTTGTCAGCGCCTACGAAGAGGAGATCCGCCACCATCCGCTGCGCCCCCAGATCATCGCGACGATGATCGCCGATATGGTGATTAACGACCAGGGGGTCTCTTTCGTGCGGGATTACCGGCGGCTGGGGAAAGCGCGCTTTTTGATGAAGATACGCGCCTACCTGATCTGCAACGCCCTCTTCGGGGCGAACGACATCCGCCATACGATCTTCCGTTCGGATTATACGATGCCGGTGCGCCAGCAGTACGCCCTGCTGGACCAGATCGAGCACGTACTCAATTTCGCCACGCGCTGGATGGTCAAATACGTCGACGTCGAATCGATCGACAGCCTCCACTTTATCGAGCACAAAGAGGAGCTCTTCGACATGCTTTCGAAGATCAAACCCAAACAGCCGCGGATGTTGATCGAAGGGGACGACACTTTCAACCGCTTCTTCGATGTGCTGGAGTATCTGCGTTTCGCGGTCGCGGTCATCATTACCAAAGAGCAGAGCAAGCACTCTTTCAGCGACGTCGCGACGCTCTTCTACCTGGTTATCGAGCGTTTCGCGATTCTGCGGATCATCAATATCCTCAACGCGTTTGATCTTAAAGATGAGCGGGATCTTAATCTGCGGCGGCAGCTGCTGCAGTTCGTGGAGTACATCGCCGTCCACTATACGAACCGTATTCTGGCCTTTCAGCGCATCAACGAACCGCCGATGGAGGCGTTCGAGAACTTCCTGGCCAACGACCAGGAAGCGTTCGCGGATATCCTTGAGTCGATCACGGCGCTGGAGGCGAATCCGAAGCCCTCGCTCCGGGACGTCACCCTGCTGGTCAATCTTCTGATGACGTCGGTGATTTAACCTTCTTCAGGCTCGCAATCGACGCAGATGCGGTCGGCGAGCTCCTTGCGGTAGGTGTCGATGTCAAAGTCGGCCGCGCGGGCGACGCCCGTGTGGATCGCCGCGGCGGCGACGGCGCTGGAGACCTCGACGATCAGGCGCTTGTCGAAGGGTTTGGGGATGAGGTAGTCGCGGCCGAAGGTGAGTGCGGTGCCGTAGAGTTCGTTCAGGTAGGCGGGGACTTCCGTCCGGGCCAGGCGCGCCAGGGCTTCGGCGGCGGCGATCTTCATCTCCGTATTGATTGCCTTGGCACGTACGTCGACGGCCCCGCGGAAGATAAAGGGGAAACCCAGGACGTTGTTGACCTGATTGGGGAAGTCGCTGCGCCCCGTGGCGACGATGGCGTCGGGGCGGGCCTCGCGTACCAGCTCCGGCATGATCTCCGGCGTGGGGTTGGCGAGGGTAAAGACCACCGGGTTTTCGGCCATGCGTTTGACGTCGTCCGTGCTGAAGGTGCCGGGGCGTGAAAGGCCGACGACGACGTGGGCCCCGTCGAAGGCGTCGCTCTGACTGATAGGGACCTTGATGGCGAACTCCGTTTTATAGACATTGAGATCGCTGCGCCCCGTATGCACGACCCCTTTGGAATCGATCAGGATGATGTTCTCTACGCCCAGGTAGCGGTAGAGACGGGCACAGCTGATGGCAGCGGCCCCGGCCCCGACGATGACGATACGCAGGGTTTTGATGTCGCGTCCCGTCAGGCGGCAGGCGTTCATGATGCCCGCGGCGCTGATGACGGCGGTCCCGTGCTGGTCGTCGTGCATCACGGGGATGTCGAGCCGGGCGGCAAGGCGTTTTTCGATCTCGAAGCACTCCGGGGCCTTGATATCCTCGAGGTTGATCCCCCCGAAGGTGGGGGCGATCGCTTCGACGACGCTGCAGAAGCGCTCGACATCTTTCGTATCAACCTCGATGTCGAAGGCGTCCAGGTCGCTGAACTTCTTGAAAAGGACTGCCTTCCCCTCCATCACGGGCTTGGAGGCCTGCGCGCCGATATCGCCCAGGCCGAGGACCGCCGTACCGTTGGAGACGACCCCGATCAGGTTCGCCTTGGCCGTATAGCGGTAGGCATCCTCGGGGTTCTTTTCGATGGCGAGACAGGGCACAGCGACCCCGGGCGTATAGGCCAGGGAGAGGTCGTGCTGGCTTTTAAAGGATTTGGTCACGCCGATGGCGAGTTTGCCGGGGGTGGGTTCGGCGTGGTAGGCGAGGGCCTCTTCGTTGGTAAGAGGGGTGGCCATGGTAGCTCCCTTTAGTTGAGTTGGGCGGTCAGTCCGGCGATACGTGCGAGGGTTTCCTCGCGGCCGATGGACGCCATGATGGTGTCGACACCGGGGCCGGAGAGTTTACCCATCAGTGCCAGTCGCAGCGGCATTCCGATCTTGCCAAAGCCGATTTCCATCTCGGAAACGACCGTTTCCATCAGGGCGTGGTAATCGGTCGGGAGATGAAGCTCCGGCGTGGCTTCGACTTTGGCGGCAAAGGCTTCCAAGACGGCTTTCGAGTCGGGCTTGACCGCTTTTTTGAAGGCTTTCTCGTCGTAGGCCGTCGGTGCGGTCAGGACCTCTTTGACCATCTCGGCGAGTTCGACCAGCGTCTTGGCACGCTCTTTGAGCGCGTCGAGCAGGATCTCTTTTTTGTCATGGGCTTTCAGGTCGGCGCCGAAGGGGAGCAGCTCGTGGGCCAGCGCATCATTGGCTAGGTTCTTGATGTAGTGGGCGTTGAGCCAGTCGAGTTTCTCGGTGTTGTAAATGGAGGCCGACTTGTTGATCGTATTCGGATCGAAGAGTTTTTTCATCTCCTCCATGGAGAAGATCTCCTGGTCGCCGTGGCTCCACCCCAGGCGGACAAGGAAGTTCAGCAGGGCTTCGGGCCGGTAGCCGAGGCGTTTGTACTCCATCACGTCCGTTGCGCCGTCGCGCTTGGAGAGCTTTTTGCCTTCGCTGTTGTGGATCATCGGGACATGGTAAAACGCAGGGGCTTTGAAGCCAAGGGCTTCGTAAACGACGAGCTGCTTGGGCGTATTGGAGAAGTGGTCGTCCCCGCGGATGACTTCGTTGATGCCCATGAGCGCATCGTCGACGGCGACGACGAAGTTGTACGTAGGCGTCCCGTCGGCGCGGGCGATGATGAAGTCGTCGAGGATGTCGTCGACGTTGAAGGTGACCTCGCCCTTGATGCCATCATAGACGGTGATGCTTCCCTCGGTCGGGGCTTTGATGCGGATGACGGGATCGACGCCTTCGGGCGGGGTGCCGGTAAAGTCGCGGTAGCGGCCGTCATAGCGCGGGCGTTCCTTGCGTGCTTGCTGTGCTTCGCGCAGGGCGTCAAGTTCCTCTTTGCTCATGTAGCATTTGTACGCCTTGCCCTCCTGGAGGAGCTGGTCGATGTACATCTGGTAGACACCCATGCGCTGTGACTGGTAGAGGATCTCGCCGTCGTGTTCGAGGCCGATCCATTCGAAAGCGTCCACGATCGCCTGGGCCGCGGCCTCATTGTTGCGGCTTTGGTCGGTGTCCTCGATGCGCAGAACGAATTTCCCGCCGTTGCGGCGGGCCCAGAGCCAGGAGAAGAGCGCGGTACGCAGCCCCCCGATATGCAGGTATCCGGTCGGGCTGGGGGCGAAGCGGGTGACAACCATGGTAAGCAAGCCTTTTTTTGGCGCCATTATAACTCATTACGGTTTGGAGGTAGGAAAAGTGTGGAACCCTGAGGGCTTTCATGGCTTTTTGCGATGGACCAGGGCGATGCGTGAGAGAGGGGCATCCACAGCGACAAAAGAGCGGCAAGAGCGTCCATTCAACAAAAACGGGTAAAATGGTGCCTTTCAATCAGGAGATCTCTTTGCAAAAAACAGCACTGCTTTTCATACTTTTTACCGTAGCGTTATACGCACGTATGGTCGATGGTGTCGCCATCCTCGTCAAGGAGGAGCCGATCACCCTCTACGCCATCACGCAGAAGATGCAGGAGGGCGGAATGACGCAGGCGCAGGCCGTCGATGCCCTGATCCGCGAGAAGCTGGAAAGCCAGGAGATCGCGCAGCGCGAGCTCAGCGTCAGCGAGACAGAGCTGCAGGAGCGTGTTGCGCAGATCGCGCAGCAGAACAACATGACGACGGCGCAGCTCTTCGACGCGGTCTGGAAAACGGAACATCTCAGCCGCAGTGCGTTCGAAGCGAAGCTCAAGCAGTCGATGCTGACCCAGAAACTCTACAGCGCCGTTGCGATGGCGAACATGGAGGAGCCCGGCGAAGAGGAGATGCGCGAATATTACCGCCTGCACTCGGAGAAATTCTCCCATCCCGAAACCTTTGACGTTACGGTCTATCACGCGTCGGCGCAGGGGGCGTTGAAGCGCAAGATGGAGAATCCGATGCTGATGCTTCCCGAGGTGACGATGCAGGAGGCTTCACTGCCTTATGCCAAGATCGAACCGCAGCTCGCCGCCCTGCTGATCAAGACCGAAATCGGCGCGTACACACCGATGCTTTCCGACCCGAAAGGGGGGTTCGTTTCGTTCTATATCCGCAACAAAAGTCTCCCGGTCATGCAGCCGTTTGAGACGGTGAAGATGCAGGTGCAAGAGGAGATGATGGCCGACGCGCGGGAACAGACGCTCAAAGACTATTTCAACCGTGCCCGCCTGAACGCCGAGATCACCGTTATCCGCCTGCCGAATCCCTGAGGCTAATATTCGACCGTGACGGTAATGACGTCCTGGTACGTGCCGACACCGGCATCCTGCCCGGCAGGAATGCGCGCGTACATGGTGTAATTTTTTGTGGCGGGTGCGAGAAGTTTTGCGAAAAATTTGTCGCTGACGACTTCCGTACCGCTATTTCCATCTCCCCAGACCAAAGCATAGTTACTGCTCGTATAGATATTGTAGGCGAGGGTCTCCGCGGCGTCGTTCTGCATCGTTCTTGCGCTGTAGCTGTTGCTGCTGCCCGTTGAGAGCAGCAGCGTTGCCTGGACGCGGTCGTTGAGTTTGAGCGTCGTACACTGTATCGTGATCGTCCCGGTCGTTGTGACGCTGGCGAGGTCGAAGGGGTTGTACGATCCGAACGCCAATCCCGTTGAGCTCACGGAACAGGTGGCGGCCGCGGCAGAGGCCGTCAATACGAGGGCGGCCGCGATGATGGGGCCAAGCGGGTTCAGTTGTCTTCGTCGCATGTGAATTCTCCAAGATTAGATAGTAGCGTATTTGGCAGGGCCCCGTCAAAACGGAAGCGCAGCCGGCAGGGTTCCTGTTCGCTTGTGATGCGAAGCGTGTGCTCCCCCCTCGGGAGCGATTCAAAATAGATCAGACCCGCCTGGCCGACGATGCCTGTCGCACCGTCGTCAAGCACCCACTCGGAACCGACGGGCAGCGCCTTGCCCCCGGCACGGAAGAGATGCAGGATCGCCGATTCCACTTTTTTGACGTCGAAAGCGTAGCTGACACCGCTGTGAAGGTAGGGGGTAAGGTGGATCTCGCTTCTGCCGAGGCTGTAATCAAAGGGGATGTCGCGGGGGTCGACGGTGATTTTGTTGCGCTGATAAGGCAGAAGCGACGGGATGAAGAGGTAACCGTCCTCGTCGGTCTCTCCGACCAGAAGGTTGCGGTAATAGACGCGTACCCCTTTGACGCTGCCCACGTTGACGGCACCGAAGGCCGCGTCGGTCGACCGGTTGAAGTGAAGATGGCCCTCCATGTAGGAGAAGGAGCCCTCCGCACTTGCCCTGTACGCTGTCTTGTTGTTGACCGAAGCGACGCCGGCCCCGAAACGCGCATAGCGGTTTTGATAGCTGCCGCGCGCCTCCCCGTACCACGGATGCTCGTAGGCGGTGTTGCGCGCAGCGCTCAGGGTATAGCCGAACCCATCGGACGTCGGCAGGTTCTGCTGCAGACTTACCCGGACCTCCGAACTCTCTTTGGAGACGAAGTCCGTATTGGAGAGGGTGGTGCGCTCTCCCAGCGGCAGGCTTAAAAGGAGCTGTCCGCTGGTGTCGGCATGGGGCGCGATCGTATGCGACACCATCAGGTTTAAAAAGAGGCGCCGATAGAGGGTTTTCGAATAGCTGAGCGACGCGGTTTCCGACGCGGGCTCGGCGCTGTATTTCTGGTAGACATAGCTTGCGGAGAAACTTCCCAAAGCGGGGGTGTTGTAGCCGGCGAACAGAAGGGTCTGCTGTCGGAGTGCATTCCCGAGAATGCCCGGCTGGAGAAAGGCCTCCGTTGCCCATTGCGACTGTGCCGAGAAGGAGTAGCGCTGCGTGCGTCGGCTGATGCCGGTTTTGGCCAAATACCCTTTTTGGCCCTCGTCGATCGACGCGGCGACCGCGGCGTCGAGGGTGAACGCATCAAAGAGCAGATAGCTCGCACCCGCTCCCATGCGGCCGGCCCGTTCGTTGAAGGTCAGACCGTTCACCTCCGTTGTCAGACGGTCCGTCACCCCGAAGCGGTAGCTTCCGCTGGTGACGAAGTCGCGGTAGTCGAAATCTTTGATGCCGTAGTTATAGCGCAGGTACCCGGCTTCGAAGGCGTAGTCGCTCAGCCCTTTGCGCAGCAGCCTCGTGTCGCTGTAGAAGGGAATGGTCATACTCCGCTGCACCCCGGTAATGTCTTTGAGCACGACGGTCAGCTCCCCCTGGCCGTTGATCGTCGGAAGGGCCGTGATCTCAAACGGACCGGGCGTGACGTTCTCTTGGAAGATCTTGTTCCCGTTGACGTAGGCGTCGACAGCGGAGGGGAGGCTGGCCGAGGAGGTGTAGCTTGGCAGCGGCATCGTCAGCATGTCGGGGCGTGTTGAAAAGTTCCGCGCGAGCTGGATCCCGCCTATCCGGAGACCGCCGGACCACTCCGTACGCGCACCGATGACGTCGCCGACCCGGAGCGACTGAATGGTTTCGGGAAGGTCCAGGACATAAAGCGTATCGAGGCGTACCCCTTTCTCCTCCGTATCGCTGCCGAAATAGGAGTAGCCGCTGCTCAGGACCCCGTAGGGGGAAAAGAGATGGGCGTCGGCGCTGCTGCTGTAGCTGTAGATGTCGGATTCGCGCTGATAAAAGAGATTGTAGTTCGTATAGAACCCCGTTGAGGACATGACGTCCGGCAGCTGTTCATGCTCGCCGGACAGGGTCTGCGTTTTGAGCAGCTGCGTCGGGAGCGTCACAAGGGCTCGCATGCCTTGTTCGTCGAGGCGGGTATGTGCGCCCTCAAGGGTATCGACGGCAAGACAGGAGACACCGTCAACCGTGCGGACGTTTTTTGGGGGAAGCGACGAGGATGAGAGCTCCGGGAAGGACTCCATCGGGAGGCAAAGCCCCTCGGCGGACTGAAACAGGATGACGTTCCCGTGCAACACGCCGTTGAGTTCGATGTCCATGATGGTCCGGTGGTAGTCGGACTGGGCCAGCAGGAGCGCGTGAAAAAATAGGAGTGGAAGCGGTCTAGATAGCCAGTTCAATCCGCTGCCCGTCTTCTAGGAAAATGTGCAGCGCTGACGGGGTGAACCCCGGATCGAGCGTAAAGTTGAAGGAGGCCTTGCTGCCGGGGAGCAGATATTTTGCCGGTTCAACCTGCACGCCGTGCTCCCCTTTTGCTGTCACAAGATAGAGCTTGCTGATTCGGACAAAATGCGATGAGTCGTTGCGAAGCCAGCAGTTGAACGTTGTCGGTGATTTCTCGATGGTGTCTAGGGTGAGGAGCGTTTCCGTCGAAGCGGCGGTCGTGATAAAGACGGGGATGGCAACGCGAAAAAGCATATGCAGCCCTCCCGTTTCTTCGGCGTGCTTCGCGGGAAGTTCGCTGATAAAGAGGCGGTAGGCCGATTGCGCTTTCTTCCCGTTTGGCGAGAGATCGGTAATGCGTACCGTCTGGGATGCCTTCCCCTCCAGTGTAAAGAGCAGGGGCACCGCCAGCAGGGAGGCGTCTTTGTCGTAGCGGTCGCTGCCGTTGGCATCCTGGGTCCAGCGCATCGTTTCTACTTCGAAAGAGCGCTTCTCCTCGGATTGGTTCGTGACCTTGACCGTTGCTACCGGCGTCTCCGGATCAAGATAAACCCGTATGGGGTAGACCTGGAAGCCTGCCCAGAGGCTGGTATAGCCGATCAGCAATGCTGCAAGCAACGCTCTACTCACTCTCGCCCACTCCTTGATGATTTAGTAACTGACGGTAATGGTCACCGTGTCGGTGTAGCTGTCCGGCAGGACATCCTGGCTAGAAGGAATATTGCCATAAACTGTTTGAGTGATGTCTGATGCGAACCCGGTGGCGGTGCCGGTGACGGTGTTCGTCGCATCCCATACCTGTGAGTGTGCAGCGTCCTGATACAGCTCATACGCCAGTGTGTCGGTGTTGGTCGCTGAGCCGCTCATGGTTCTGTCGGAGTTGCCACCCGCATCCAGTGCGAGCGTGTAGTCTGTATTTTTTGTACAGCGGATATTGAACGTCGATTCGGCGCTCAGCCCTGTTCCTGTGTTGGGATCGTAATCACCGAAGCTGAGATCGTTGACACTGTTAAAGTTGCACACGGCGGGTACGTTCGCCGAGACGATAAATGAGTTGGTCTTAGAAGCGGCCAAAACATTGGTGGACCCTGCCAGCAGAAGCAGTGCAGAGAAACTAAGAAGGGTTGTACTCGGTTTCGTTTTCATGTAAATTTCCTGATGCGAAATATAAGTATCATTATAGTACAATATAAGAGTTTCTAATATTAATTAGAAAAATATTCGATTTAGTTTAAAAATGTTTTTATAAAATAAAAGCTTAATTTTTATGGCTTTATTCCTATTTTTCGGCATAAAAGTTGTGATAAAACTGTTATATTACATTCGCTATCCGAAAATCTCTCCTCGCGAACCTGAAATTACTATCACATTATTTTCGATTTTTACGAAATTTCTTGGAAAAGCGAGAGGGTTGTCGGGAGTGCAAACGGCCGGCGATACTATGCTTCTATATATAGAGAGCCAAAAGAAGCAGCGTGTGAGGTTTTTAAAGGGAGTGTCGGGGTGACAGTGTCACCCCTTGTAGTTCTCGAGGTACTTCGTATCGAAGTTGTTGGAGATGAAGTCGTCGTTCTCCATCATTTTGATATGGAAAGGGATCGTCGTGCGGATACCGTTGATGGTGAATTCACTGAGCGCCCGGTGCATCCGTTTGATCGCATGTTCGCGGTCACGGCCGTAAACGATCAGCTTCCCGATCATGGAGTCGTAGGTCGGCGGAACGATATAGCCCGCGTGGGCATGGGTATCGATACGTACGCCGATACCGCCCGGCGCGATCCACTCCTGGATCTTGCCCGGGCTCGGGAGGAACTTGACCGGATCTTCCGCCGTGATGCGGCACTCGATCGCATGGCCTTTGAGCTTGATCTCTTCTTGTTTGGGGAGTGTCTCCCCCTCCGCGACACGGATCATCAGTTCGATGAGGTCAAGGCCGCTCACCTCTTCGGAGACAGTGTGCTCGACCTGCAGACGGGTGTTCATCTCCATGAAGTAGAAATCCAGGTTCGCATCGAGCAGGAACTCGAAGGTACCGGCGCCTTCGTAGTTGATGTACTCCGTGGCGCGGACAGCGGCGGCATGGAGGCGTTCGCGGACTTCCGGCGTCAGGACGACGGCCGGAGACTCTTCGATCAGCTTCTGGTGGCGGCGCTGCATGGAGCAGTCGCGTTCACCGATATGGAGGACATTACCATGGCTGTCCGCCATGATCTGCACCTCGATGTGGCGCGGGTTGAGGATGAACTTTTCCATATAGATCGTGCCGTCGCCGAACGCGGTGACTGCTTCGGACTCCGCCGCCAGGAAGGCGTTTTCAAGGTAGCTCTCATCCTCGACGACGCGCATCCCGCGTCCCCCGCCGCCCTGGGCGGCTTTGAGGATGACCGGGTAGCCGACTTCGCGGGCGCGTTTTTTCGCATCGTCGATATCGGTGATGGCGCCGTCGCTGCCCGGGACGACCGGGACGCCCGCGGCGATCATGACGTCTTTGGCTTTGGACTTGTCCGACATCAGCACCATGACTTCCGGGGTCGGCCCGATGAACTTGATGCCGTGGTGCGCACAGATTTCGACGAAGTGCTGGTTTTCGCTCAGGAAGCCGTAGCCGGGGAAGATGGCATCGCACCCGCTCACTTCCGCGGCGGAGATGATGGCGGGAATATGCAGATAGCTGGCGCTGCTCGGCGCTTCGCCGATGCAGATGGCGGCGTCTGCCAGTTCAAGGTAGGCGGCGCCTTTGTCCCCTTTGGAGTAGACGGCGACGGCCTCCTTGCCCATCTCTTTGATGGTACGGATGGCACGCAGGGCGATCTCGCCGCGGTTCGCGACCAGGATACGCTTGATCTCTGCCATTAGAGCTTCTCGACCACGAAGAGCGGCATATCGTATTCAACAGCCTGGCCGTCGGAGACGAGGACGTCAAGGACCTTGCAGTCGAATTCCGCCTCGAGCTCGTTCATGATCTTCATCGCTTCGAGGATGGCGATGACCTGGCCTTTTTTCACGGTGTCGCCGACTTTGACGAACGGGGCGGAATCCGGTGACGGTGCCGCATAGTAGGTACCGACCATCGGGGAGAGGATCTCGTCACCGCTGACAGAAGGGGCCGGCGCCGCAGCAGCTACCGGTGCGGCTGCGGGGGCAGCTGCCGGTGCTGCGACCGGTGCAGGGGCGGCGACCGGTGCCGCGACGGCTCCGATAACTTTTTCCAGTTCCATCTCGAATCCCTCTTTGGTGATCTTCAGTTTGGAAAGCCCGCTCTCGTCAAATTCCTGCATCAATGCCTTGATCTGTCTCATATCCATGTCAAAACGCTCCTGGGGGCCCCGGAAATGGGTGAAAACCCTTGGTTTTCCGCATCGGGGCCGCCTAAATTTTAATGCGATATAATAGCACAACTTAATTTAAGCCGCCCGGGAAACGCCCCGCGGCAGGGAAGGATTTTTATGGGACTGAAGGCGGACAGCTGGATCAGGGAACAGGCGCTTGAACACGCCATGATTACGCCTTTTTGCGAGGATCAGGTCGGCAAGGGCGTTGTCAGTTACGGTCTGAGCTCCTACGGGTATGATATCCGTGTCAGCGACGAGTTCAAGATCTTTACGAACCTCAATTCCACCGTGGTCGACCCGAAACATTTTGACGATGCCAACGTTGTGGATTTCAAAGGCGATATCTGTATCGTTCCGCCGAACTCTTTTGCGCTGGCGCGGACCGTGGAGTATTTCAAAATCCCCCGCGACGTGCTGGCGATCTGTCTGGGGAAATCCACCTATGCGCGCTGCGGGATTATTGTCAACGTTACTCCCTTCGAACCGGAATTCGAAGGCCATATTACGATTGAGATTTCCAACACTACGCCGCTGCCGGCGAAGATCTATGCCAACGAGGGGATTGCCCAGGTTCTTTTCCTTCAGGGGGACGAAATGTGCGAAACGAGTTACGGCGACAAAGGCGGCAAATACCAGGGTCAAGAGGGGATTACTTTACCCCGGATTTTACAGTAATACGCTATAGTGGTGTTTATGGGACGTGGAAGCGGCGTCCTAAAAAAGACGAGGACAACATATGCTGCACGAATACCGTGAAATCATCACTAAGATGAAGGAAGACGGAAGCGCCAATGCGCATTTTCTGAAAATTTTCGAGCGTCACAACGAGCTGGACGACCTGATTGAAAAGGGTGAGAGCGGCCAGATCCCGATGGACGACGTTGAGATCGAAAAGCTGAAAAAAGAGAAGCTGCTGCTCAAAGACGAGGCGTACGCCGAGATTATCAAGTACAAAAAAGAAAACGACCTCTAAATAGACATCCGGCCACCGTACGGCGGCCGATTTTCCCTTATGCTTTTACCAGATCAACAACTTTTTCCGGCGGACGGCCGATAACGGCTTTGCCATCCGTGATGACGACGGGACGTTCGATGAGCTTCGGATTTTCCGTCATCGCTTTGATCAGGGCGTCTTCATCGGTGACCTCTTTGAGACCCAGCTCCTTATAGACAGCCTCTTTCGTACGCATCAGGTCGCGGGCGCCGATGCCGAGCATTTTCAAAACGCTACGGAGTTCCTTTTCGCTGGGGGTATCATCAAGGTATCGGATGATTTCCGGGGTGATCCCTTCGCCCTCCAACAGTTTTAGCGCCTCACGGGACTTGCCGCAGCGGGGGTTATGCCAAATGGTCACTTTCGAACGCATCGATACTCCTTTTTTCCGAAATTGTAACGCTTTTCCGATTTGCTCCCCTTTGCATGAGGCGTGCCATGACATCAATCACAAAAATGCGTAAAATATCCCAATGGAACAACTCAGACTCTTTTGGATCATGCTCAGAGGCTCCTTCGGCGACCTTGCCCCCATCATCGCCGTCATCGCCTTTTTCCAGATCTTTATCCTGCAGCAGATGCCCGACAATCTTCTTTCCGTCGCGACGGGGCTTTTCATCGTCGCCGTAGGGCTTGCGCTTTTTATCCAGGGGCTGGAAGTCGGTATCTTCCCCGTCGGCGAGAACCTCGCGCAGGAGTTCGCACGGAAGGGTTCGGCATTCTGGCTGCTGCTTTTTGCCTTTCTGATCGGTTTTTCGACGACCATTGCCGAACCGGCGCTGATTGCTATCGCGGATAAGGCTGCCGTCATCAGCAATGGCAAGATTGACGCCCTGGTGCTGCGGCTGACTGTCGCCTTTTCGGTCGGCTTCGCCATCGCCCTGGGCACCTTCCGCATCCTGACGGGCCATCCGATCCACTTCTATATCATCACCGGCTATATCATCGTCGTGACGCTGACCTTTTTCGTCCCGCCGGAGATCGTCGGGCTTGCCTACGACAGCGGCGGGGTGACGACCTCGACGGTAACGGTACCGCTTGTCGCGGCGCTCGGTGTCGGGCTTGCCAGCAGTATCCGCGGGCGCAACCCGGTCATCGACGGCTTTGGCCTGATTGCGTTCGCCTCGCTGACACCGATGATCTTCGTTCAGGTCTACGGGATCGTCGTCTACGCCTCCGGCAACGGCGAGGCGATTGCCGCCGTGGCGCAGAGTGTGTCGGAGCACGTGGAACACAGCCGCACGGTAGGTCAGCAGGCGCTGGTGCTGCTGCTGGAGCTTATCGATGTCATCAAAGACGTCTTGCCGATCCTGGCCGTGATCTTCTTTTTCCAGTACGCCATCATCAAAAAACAGGTGCCCTACCTGCGCCGCATCGTCTTCGGTATCGTGCTTGTTATCCTCGGGCTGTATGCTTTTATCGTGGGGCTGGAGATGGGGCTCTTTCCTATCGGGGAGACGATGGCACTGCAGCTCACCGAGCAAGACAACCGACTGCTGATCTACCTATTCGCCTTTCTGATCGGCTTTTCGACGACCATGGCCGAACCGGCGCTGCTGGCGATTGCGATCAAGGTCGAGGAGATCTCCGCCGGCAAGATCCGTCAGATGGTACTGCGGATCGCCGTCGCCGCAGGGGTGGCCGTGGGTATCGCCCTGGGGGCGTATCGCATCGTGGCGGGGGACCCGATACACTATTACATTATCGCCGGCTACATCATCGTCATCATCCTGACCTATTTTGCGCCGCGCTACATTATCCCGATCGCCTACGACAGCGGCGGGGTGACGACGTCGACGGTCACCGTGCCGCTGGTCGCGGCGCTGGGCCTGGGCCTGGCAACCAATATCGAGGGACGGAGCCCGCTCGTTGACGGGTTCGGGCTGATCGCCTTTGCGTCGCTTTTCCCGATGATCACCGTCATGGCTTACGGGGTGATTACGGAATTCAGCGCCGGGCGCACAAAAACTCAACACAAGGAGGAGTTTGAATGAGGTTTGCATTACTGGTAGCGATCGTGGAACAGTCGCTTGAAGAGGAGGCGATCGATATCGCCAAAGCCAACGGTGCCGGCGGGGTGACGAGTCTTACCGGCAAGGGTACTGGATTGAATGAAAAGAAGACGTTTTTCGGCCTGACGTATGAGCGCGCCGAGAGTGTGCTGCTCTTCGTTCTTGAGAAACGGACCTCCGTCAAAGTGATGAAGGCGCTCAAGAACGAACTGCATCTTGAAACGGAGAACAAGGGGATCGTCATGTCGCTGCCCATCGAACATCTCGCGGGGATCGCCAGCAACCAGATCGAAGCCTTTGCCAACAGACTCAAAGAGGAGAAAGAGGTATGAAACTGATTACAGTGAGGGATATCATGACGCCGGCGGATGAGATTGCGATGATCTCTCCCTATGCGTCGGTGCGCGAACTGATCAACCTGATGGACACGCGCAGCGTACGTTCGGTCATCGTCGAGCGCACCAGCGAAAACGACGCCTACGGGATCGTCACCTACTCCAATATCCTCGAGGCGATCTACAGCAACGACGGGGATATGGACCTGCTCAACGTCTACGACGTCGCCAGCAAGCCGATGGTACAGATCGTGCCGGACCTCGATATCCGGTATGCGGCGCAGCTAATGATCAACCAGAGGATCAAGCACCTCTCCGTGACGTGGGAAGGGAAGCTGACCGGTGTCATCAGCATGACGGATATCGCCCGGGTCCTGATGGAGGAAGCGCGCGCTGATATGTAGCCCACAGAAGGCAACAGTGCAACAATAACTAATAAGTGTTGTTAAAGTTAGCAGGTGTTATATTGTGCGGCAGTGACATCATTGAAGGAGTGAATATGTTTGATACATTTCGAAAAAGCGGGCTTGTCGCTGTTGCGACCGGAGTACTGATACTGACGGGATGCGGCGGCGGGGGAGGCGGCGGTACGACAAGCCTGCCGACGCTGAACGTAGCGGAGGCGAATGCAACGGCGGCGAACGGTGCGGAAGCGGTCGCCGCGATCTTTTCCGGCTCGATCGGTAATATTGTTATTCCTTTCTCTGCTTCTGCTTCGCAGTCAACCGGATTTGATCCTGTCGATTTCATGCTGGATAAAAACGGGCCGGTCTCGAAAGTACTGGGATATCGTCCCGAGACACTGAACGCGTCCTACTCAGATTCCATCGCATGCGATTACGGCGGGACAATGTCGTTTACAGAGAGTTACACCGAGACGCACATGGATGCGACGGTGACATTCAGCGCCTGCGCTTTTGATCCGAATTTTGTTATGAACGGGAAGATGCGCATAAGCGCGGCGGGGAGCAATTACGGCGATACGTTGACCTATATGGAGGTCTCTTTCCCCTACGATTTCACTATTACGGATGATATGTATACGTTCTATATCAGCGCCGGCAGCAATATGCGCACGGATTACAGTGCATATGACTACTATAATGATTACTATACGGGTACGATGACAAGCAGTGTGGAGTGGGGTGTCGACGGTGACATGGGACGTTACGACAACTTGACCGTAGCGTTCACGCAGGATTATTACAGCACTCCGATTGAGACCTACTGCTATAGATCCGGGCGTATCTATGTCAATAACCTGACGGCGAGCCTCGATATCGATCCGACATATGATCCAAATTGTACGGATCCTTTCTATTATGACTATTTTGACCTTATCAGCGGTAGCATGCGCCTCATCGGTGCCGGCGGGTATATTAACGTTTATGTCACCGCGACCAATACGATCACGGTGACGGATCAGAACGGTACGGACATCAACGTCACGCTTTGAGGACCGCTCTGCGTTGCGCAATCGCCGGCATGATCCTGGCGGCAGCGCCGCTGTCGGGTGACGGGCTTTTTGCCGGGCTCGAAGGCGTCAATGCGCTGCTCTCCTACCGGGTAAAAGATTCTGCGCAGGGGCTCGAAGCACGACTGCGCTTCCCGGCAACGGCAGCGGTCGGGGTACTGGGATATGAGTACCGAGTGGAAGTAGGGACACTCCGTTTTACTGTCGCTTCCGCGTTTGCCTCCAAAAAACGTACAGGTGACGACACGGACTGGACAGACGGGAACCGGACCGTTTTTTCGCAGTCGGATACGACGCTTGACGGGTATTACGCTCTCCACGCAGATTTCCTTCACTCCGTGTCATTGAACTTCGCGATGGGGATAGACGTTTTCTATGAACAGTGGCGGCTTGGCTGGTCGCATACCCGGCAGACTGACTATACGGACGGTACGCGAACAGTCCTGAGCGGTACGAGCGTGCGTTTTACCCAGCACTCCGGAGGGGTAAACCTGTACGGCGTATTCGACGCAACCCTTTTTGCACTGTCGTGGCGTTTCCGAGGCGGGATGTCGCTGGCGCGCCAATACAGCAGGGACGACCACCTGCAAAGGGGGTTTTATACCCTCAGCGAAGGGTGGATGAAAGGGGTTCTGCTGGGCGCCGATGTGTTGCTGCTCCGGCATGCCGGTTCCGAAGTCACAGCCGGCTTCTCCTACCGGCGAAGCGAAGGCGATGCCGATATGCACTATTACTATGATTACGGTCCGCACTACATGACACTGCCTGCCACCTTTACGACCGAGATCACCGAGGCCTCGCTGATGTATCAGTATGCTTTTTGAATCAGAGCAGGTGTTTTTTCATCCAGTGTGACAGCACGAAGAGGCTCCACACCTGCTGTTTGAAGCGGCCGCGCCGCACCGCCGCATCGATGTAGCGCTCCAGCACCTCTTTTTTGAAGAGTCCCGTTTGGTCGTTGACCTCGGTGATGAGGTCGATCTTCCCTGAGGCCTGCAGGTACTCCATATAGGGAGAGGCGAATCCCTTCTTTTTGCGATTCAGTATCGTGTCGCCGAGGTACGGCCGCATGATCTGTTTGAGCAGCGCTTTCGGACGACCGTTTCCGATCTTGAGTTCGGCAGACGTGCCGAAGACCGTCTCGGCGAGGCGGTGGTCGAGCATCGGGGTGCGGGACTCGATGCCGTGGGCCATGGAGACACGGTCGAGCTTGGAGAGGTAGTACTCGGCCTGAAGCTGCCGAAGGTCGAGGTAGCTGTACCAGTGGGCGGGGTGTGTCCAGCGGCTGGCGTCGAAACGGTCGCGTTCGGGCTGTACAAAACGCAGACCATCCTCATCGCGGACGTTCCGGCGCATCAGGGCGTTTTTCTGCAGGTCGGTGAACTTTTCACCGGCTCCCCGGAAGAGAAGAGTCTCATCGAAGGCGCGTTTGTACCACTCCCATTCGCGGTTGATGGAAAAGTGGCCGTGGAAAAATTTCTTCAGCCATGCCTTGCGCTGCAGTGAGGCCAGCTGCTCGATATCGAGGTAGTCGAAGTACTGCCGGTAGCCCAGAAAAAGTTCGTCTCCCCCCTCGCCGCTGAGCACGACGCGGTACCCCTCCTTTTTGATGGCACCGAAGAGGAGGTAGAGCGGGATCGCCGCGGGGTCGTTCAGGGGCTCGTCCAGGGCGTCCATGACCGGGTCGATGGCATCGACGAAGTCATGCTGACTGATGGTGATCTTCGTGTTGTTTATCCCAAGGATGCGCGCCGTTTCGGCGGCACTCCCGCTCTCGTCGTAGTTCCAAGGCTCCGTGTAGCCCAGACTGAAGGTCTGCAGCGGACGGCCGAGTTTCTTGGCAAAGGCGTTCACGGCGGCACTGTCGATCCCGCCGCTGAGCAGAGCAGCGACGGGAACGTCGGCATCGAGGCGCATCGCGATGCTCTCTTCCATACGGGCCTCGATACGTTGTGGGGCACTACTGTCATCCACCGGTTCGGCATGTTCGAGCAAACAGTAATACGAACGCCGGCTAACGTTTCCGTTAGCGACTGTTATGAGCTCGCCGGGGGCGATTTTTTCGATGCCTTCAAAGAAGGTGTACGGCGCTGTCGGGGCCTGGAAGGAGAGAAAACCCATCATGGCATCGTCGTCCATTCTTACGCTGGGCAGAAACGGGAGGATCCCCTTGATCTCCGAGGCAAACACGAATCGCTCTTTTTGTTTGGCAAAAAAGAGCGGCTTTTTCCCTAGCCGATCGCGGAGCAGGTAGAGGGTCCCGCCGTCATAGATCGCCAGGGCGAACATGCCCCGGAAGCGGTGCACGCACTCTATTCCCCAACGCAGGTAGGCCTCCAGAACGGTTTCGGCTTCCGTGGCCGCCCGGAGCTGCAGCGTCTCTGCGATTTCACGGTAATTGTAGATCTCTCCGTTGAAGCTGAGCAGAACGTCTCCCTTCCGCAGTGGCTGGTGTGAACGCTCGTGAAGGTCGCGGATGCTCAGGCGGTGCTGGGCGAAGAAGAGCCCTTTCTCCTCGATGATCCCGCAATAATCCGGGCCGCGGTGCGCCAGTTTAGCTAATGCCTGTCGGGCGAGGGAGGGCTCGTAATCGCCGAGAATGCCGAAGACGGCGCACATCAGGCAGCCTTCTGGTGCAAGCGGGAAGTGTCGGGAAAAACCATGGCGCTATTTTACTACAAACGGCCCTGTTTAGAGTTCTGTTGGGGATGGATCGTTATAATGTTTCACTTTTATTCAAGAAGACGTTATGAACAAAATTGAGACCGTTGCGGTCATAGGACTCGGCTATGTTGGACTGCCATTGGCGGCGGCTTTCGCCGAGAAGTACAATGTGGTTGGGTATGACATCAACACGGAACGCATAGCCGAACTGCGTCAAGGGTATGACCGGACGCTGGAGCTGTCAAAAGAGCAGCTTGAGGGCGTGGATAGTACGCTGCGTTTTACGGACGGGGAGGACGCGCTTTCCGAGGCGACAGTTTTTATCATTACCGTACCGACACCGATCGATAGCAGCAACCGCCCGGACCTCACTCCCCTTGTGAAATCCAGCGAAACGGTCGGCAGGATTTTGAAAAAAGGCGATATCGTCGTTTACGAATCGACGGTCTATCCGGGTGTCACGGAGGAAGTATGCGTTCCCGTGCTGGAAAAGCATTCGGGCCTGCAGTTCAATCGGGACTTCTTCGCCGGCTACTCTCCCGAACGTATTAACCCCGGTGACAAAGAACATACGGTCAAGAAGATCACGAAGGTAACTTCGGGTTCCACGCCCGAAATCGCACAAAGGGTTGATGCCCTCTATGCGAGTATCATCGAAGCAGGGACCCATCTTGCCTCATCAATCAAAGTTGCGGAAGCGAGC
The DNA here is from genome assembly GCF_039645995.1 of Sulfurimonas sp. HSL3-1. NCBI lineage: Bacteria > Pseudomonadati > Campylobacterota > Epsilonproteobacteria > Campylobacterales > Sulfurimonadaceae > Sulfurimonas > Sulfurimonas diazotrophicus. Next base: position 2,375,838 of record NZ_CP147920.1, on the reverse strand, counting down.
AAAGTCATTGAGAACACGCAGCGCGATGTCAATATCGCACTCATTAATGAGCTCTCACTGATTTTTGATGCGATCGGTATCGATACAAACGAGGTGATCGAGGCCGCGTCGACAAAGTGGAATTTCATCAAGCTCAGACCGGGGCTTGTAGGCGGACACTGCATCGGGGTCGATCCGTATTACCTCACTTTCAAGGCCGAAGAGCTGGGCTACAAGCCGAACCTGATCCTCGGCGCCCGCCTGATCAACAACGGGATGGGGAAGTTCATTGCCGAAAAGACGGTCAAAGAGCTGATTCAGCATGATAAAAAGGTGAAAAACGCCAATGTGCTTGTATTGGGGGTTACCTTCAAAGAGGATTGTCCGGATATGCGCAATACGAAGGTCGTTGATATTATCGAGGAGCTCAAATCGTACGGCTGCACAGTGGATGTATACGATCCTTGGGTCGACCCGAACGAGAACAAGAAGCATTACCAGCACGGCATCGTACCCAACCCGTTCGAAGCGGAAAAGCGTTACGACGCCATCGTAGTGGCTGTCGGACATCGTCAGTTCAAGGCGCTTCAGATGGAGGACTATGAGCGTATCAGTACATCCGATCCCGTAGTGATTGACGTCAAGGGCATTGTGGAAAAACCGACATGGAGGTTGTGACAGGATGAAGAATTTTGCATTGATCGGGGCGGCCGGTTATATCGCGCCGCGCCACATGAAGGCGATCAAAGAGACGGGTAACAACCTGATCGCAGCCCTTGACCGCTGCGACAGTGTCGGCATTATCGACAGCTACTTTCCGGACGCCAGTTTTTTTACGGAGTACGAGCGCTTCGACCGTTTCGTCGACAAATGGCACCGCAGCAACAATGACCGCATCGAATACGTCAGTATCTGCTCTCCGAACTATCTGCATGACAGCCATATCCGATTCGCGCTCAAAAGCGGGGCAGACGCCATTTGCGAAAAACCGCTCGTGCTGAACCCGCACAATATCGATCAACTCAAGGTGATCGAAGCGGAGACCGGCAGAAAGGTCTATAACATTCTGCAGCTCCGGCTGCACCCCTCCATCATCGCTTTGAAAGAGAAGGTTCAAAAAGAGCTGGCCGAAAACCCGGACAAGATGTACGACATTGATTTGACCTACCTGACTTCACGGGGAAAATGGTATTTTGTCAGCTGGAAAGGCGACGAAAGCAAAAGCGGGGGAATCGCCAGCAATATCGGGGTCCATTTTTACGACATGCTTACCTGGATCTTCGGTGATGTCGAAGAGAACATCGTGCACCTGAAAACAGCGTATGCCAATGCGGGAATGCTTCGGCTCAAACATGCCAACGTCCGCTGGTTCCTCTCCGTTGTTTACGACTATATTCCGGACGAGATCAAAGCGCAGGGACAGCGCACCTACCGTTCGATTACCGTTGACGGAGAAGAGATCGAGTTCAGCGGCGGCTTTACCGATCTGCATACACGCTCATACGAGGAGATTCTCGCCGGCAACGGTTTTGGATTGGAGGAGGCATACGGTTCTATTCGGACCGTATCGGAAATCCGGGGGCTCTCACCCATTGGCCTGAAAGGGGAGTATCATCCCTTTTGCAAGAAAGTGGAGGCGTGATCATGGATAAGCCGCGTCGTTTGACACCCGAGGAGTGGAAAGCCCGTCTGCGCGCCAAAGGCAAAACGGAATCGGCGGAAAAGCCGGCAGCGCTCTTCGTGCATGAATCCGCTTTTGTCGACGCGGACGTCTCCATCGGGGAGGGCACGAAAATTTGGCACTTTTGCCATCTCCTTTCGCACACACGCGTCGGCAGCAACTGCTCTTTCGGGCAGAACTGCGTCGTCGGGCCGAACGTCACGATCGGGAACGGCGTCAAGATCCAGAACAACGTCAGTGTATATGAAGGGGTCGAGATCGAAGACGACGTTTTCCTTGGGCCGTCGATGGTCTTCACCAACGTCATCAACCCTCGCGCATTTATCGTCCGCAAAACGGAGTTCAAAAAGACGCTCTTGAAAAAAGGGTGCACCGTCGGGGCGAACGCGACGATTGTCTGCGGCGTTACCGTCGGACGTTATGCGCTCATCGGCGCAGGGGCTGTTGTAACGAAAGATGTGCCTGACTTTGCCCTAATAGCCGGGGTGCCGGCCAAGCAGATCGGGTGGGTCAGTATAGCGGGCAACAGGCTGGTCTTTGATGAAGGGGGCTACGCTGATGATGGTTACGACGGAAGCCGATACCGGTTGCTTCAAGACCGGGTCGTGCTTATGGATACATGATGGTATTTATCGCTTTACCGGCCGTATCCCACTCCAGTGAGGGTGAAGGCTGATATGTACTCGGTGTGGAGGAGAAAGCTCAATCAATTTTTCCGTGATGAAAGATTTAGTGAGATAGCGAGAGGCGGTCTCCTGACCTTCGGTGCAAAAATTGTTGCTGTACTCCTCGGCATTGGTTCCAGCTTTATCGTTGCGCGTTTCTATGGAGCTGAGGTCGTTGGAACCCTGGCCCTTATCAATGCATTTTTAAGCGTCGCACTTATTGTTTCACTGATGGGGACTGATACGTCATTGCTGAAAATTATCCCCGAGCATCTGGTGAAATACTCTCTGGGGTCTGCCAAAGCGGCCTTTAAGAAAACCATGCATTTGGTGCTGCTATTTTCTTTTGTCATTAGTATTTTCAGTTTTGCTTTGTCCGACGTGATTGCTTCTGGTATCTTCTCAAAACCGCATTTGTCCTTCTTGTTCGCTTTAGCTTCTACCATCATTCTTTTCAAGTCGCTTCAGACACTTAATATGACGGCACTCAGGGGGATGAAAAATATCAAGTTGTTTGTATTCTTTCAGTGGTTTCCAAGTGCCTTTTACCTTGTGGCACTAATTGTCGTAACGCTTGTTTTTTATGATAAATACAACCCTGTGTATATTCAGCTATTTACTCCCGTACTTATGGTGGTGATCAGTAGCTATTTTGTTTGGAGCCATTTCAAAGGCGATAAGGAAAGAGGCGGACAGGTCCACATGCTGTCATATGAAAATATTTTTTCGACAGCACACCCTATGTTTTTGACGTCCGTCCTTTTTCTGGTTATAAGTCAGACTGATGTTATTATGCTGGGAGTGATGTCGGACGAAGCATCTTTGGGCATCTACAGCATTGTCTTGAAGCTGGCAGGGTTGACGGCGTTCCTGCTTACGGCCATTAATACGATATTGGGCCCGAAGTTTTCAGAGCTTTACCACAGGGATAAAATAGATGAGTTGATCTTCGTGGCCAGAAAATCAAGTAAAATGATTTTCTGGTCTTCTGCACCACTCCTCATCCTACTGATAGCGGGCGGCCACTGGATTCTCGGCATCTTTGGGAGCAGTTTTGAGACAGGGTATCTGGCGCTGGTTATCCTCGCTGTAGGCCAATTTGTTAACGCCGCTTCCGGATCGGTCGGGTATTTTTTGAATATGACCGGGAATCAAACGGTTTATCGTAATATCATTATTATCGCTTCTGCTGTAAATATTACGGGAAATTATCTGCTTATCCCGTCTTTTGGCATCAAGGGCGCCGCCGCCGCCAGCCTGTTAAGTCTGCTCATTTCAAATCTCTTGCCGTTGTTTTATATCAAAGGCAAGTTCGGCTCATTTATTGGGTACTTTCCCCTAAGGGTTTCAAGATGAAAGCGGTAAGAATGCTTTACGGCTTGGCGGCTGAGCTGCGGGAGTCTCTCTTCCTTTTTTTCGCCAATCACCTCCCGCGTCTGAATGTTTGCAACCGATGGCGCGCGCTTTGCCTGAAACTGGCCGGTATGCGCATCGAAAGAAAATGTACAATCTGGCCAGGTGTAGATATCCGGCCAATCGGGGCAGCTTCGCATATCACGATCGGTAAAGGGTCGTTCGTCAATGTGAATTCGCGATTTGCCGCGCCAAACACGTACATCGCCATTGGTGAGGATGTGGCAATCGGTCCCAACGTCTCTTTTGAAACTGCGCAACACGACTTGCATAGCGCGAAAGGCAAACCGAGGACAAGTACATCTTCCCGGCCTATTGTAGTAAAAGATCGGGTGTGGATCGGGGCCGGTGCGATCATATTGGGCGGAGTGACCATTTACGAAGATGCCGTTGTCGCGGCAGGAGCCGTAGTAGACCGGGATGTGTCGGCGGGAACGCTCGTTGGCGGCATTCCCGCGAAATTTATAAAAACGATTGAGCAAGGTTGACGTTTTGGGGTTTATGCACTATCTTCCGGAAGCTTTGATCGATTTTTATAAGAAAATCAGGATGGGGAGTCCACTAAGAAAGCATCTGCTGGAAAAGCAGGAGGGATTCGCACCTTTTTTCATCGTTGGATCCGGCAGATCGGGGAACACGCTTCTTAGGCGTATTCTCAACAGCCATTCCGAGTTGTTTATCCCGCCCGAAACATATGTCCTGGGAAAATCCATCAGGCAGTTCCGCCGTTACAACAACATGGGCTGGGGAGATCTTGTCCAGCTCATCTATTCCAATTTCGAGTTTTATCCTGAATTTGAAACGTTTGACATCAAAACATTGGCACCGCTTGTCGACAGCGCTTCGCGTTGTCCCGAGGAGCAGAGAACGCTCGCATTCTTGCTGCACGGCTTTTATGAGTATTTTGCCAAGACGCATCAAATTGACAAGTCGAGATGGGGGGATAAAACACCTTTAAACACGTTTGCTATCTTCCCGCTTTTTCAAGTTTTCCCCGATGCAAAGTTCATACATATTGTTCGGGATCCCTATGATGTCGTTGCCTCTTATGTGGCATCAGGAATCTATAAAAACCATACGGATGCGGCACGCAGATGGGTGCGATCGGTTCAAATGGCTGAAAAGTTTAAAAGTAAATATCCTGGGAATCTCCACGAAATTTATTATGAAACACTTGTCGAAAACCCCGAAAAGGAGATCAGGAGAGTGTGTGCGTTCCTGGATGTTCCTTTCGAAAAGACGATGCTGACGTCAGAAACATCCGCACAGGAGCTTGGGGATGTGAGACTAAGAGCGCATCATGCCAATGTGTATAAGCCGATTAATACGAAAAGTATCGGGCGAGGCAGGGATGCAATCGATGCGGACACAAACAGTACAATAGATCCCATTATTGCCAGTGAACGGGATAAATTCGGTTATGCCGCTTGGAGTGGGCATCACAGTGAGGAAACAAGGTAGCATGCATATCCTCGTGATCCCTTCTGAGCGGTATCTTCCCAAGGACAGACCGCTTGAGGGTATTTTTCAAAAAGACAATGCCGTAGCCCTTCGTGATAGCGGTTTAACGGTCGGCATCCTTTCCATCGAACTGCATGGTATAAGAAAGATGATAGGTCAGAGACGATTTTTTGTTCACGACAGGGTGGTGCACACGAAGGAGGAGGGGATCACAGTGTCGCGGATCAGCGCGATCGCGCCTCCAAACCGCTACCCAAGAATTTTCAGACCCTTCTGGGTCTTGAAAGGGAAACAGGTATTCAAGGAGTATGTCAAGACATACGGCATGCCTGATGTCATCCATGCACATAATGCTTTGAATGCCGGTTTGCTTGCGCTCGAGCTGAAAAAAGAGTACAAACTCCCTTATGTCGTGACCGAACACAGCAGCCAATTCATAAAGGGGGCGTTTACACCATGGGAGAAGAGAAAAATTCATACGGTGTTTTCCCATGCCGATGCATTGATTGCGGTCAGCCCGAGTCTGGGAGAAGTCATAAAGCGGTATCTGTCGTCACATCAAACGGTTTCGGTCGTTCCCAACCCTCTGGACAGGCTGTTTGAAAACGACACACGCCTGAAAAACAGAGCGGAGGGAGTCGTGTTCTTTTCGTTGGCCGCCCTGGTGGCAACCAAGGGCTTTTTTGAGCTGTTGGAAAGTTTTGCAAAAAGTTTTCAGGGAGATTCGGCGAAAAAACTGGTCATCGGAGGCGATGGCCCGGAGCGGGACAGTTTGGAACAATATGCCTCCGAACTTGGGATAGAGAAGCAGGTAACATTCGTTGGCCTTTTGTCGAAAAAAGAGGTTAAACGGCATATGGAGGCGTGTGATGTCTTTGTCCTGGCAAGCCATTTTGAAACGTTCGGTGTCGTGATCACCGAGGCGCTGGCATGCGGAAAGCCGGTCGTGGCGACGCAGTGCGGCGGACCGGAGTATCTTATCGACGACAGCAACGGTCTCCTGGTACCGCCGAAAGAGACCGGGGCGTTGGCGGTAGCACTGCAAAAGATGGCAAATTCTTTTGACAGCTATGACGGCAAAGCTATCAGAATGGCGTGCCTGCACAGATACGGCTCGGCGAAAATTGCATCTGTTCTGCAGTCGATCTATAATAAGCTGCTAGAACATTGATGTGCGTATGGGAAGTAAATGACAACAATCGTTGACTATGGAATGGGAAACTTGGGATCAGTAAAAAATATGCTGAAAAAAATCGGAGAGGGCGCCGTCGTCTCTTCTGATGCACGCGCGATAAACGAGGCCACAAAGATAATTCTGCCGGGAGTCGGCGCATTTGACAACGCCATGATCAACCTTCAGCAGCTGGACTTAATTGCAGCGATCAAACAGAAGGTGCTTGAAGATAAGACACCGATTCTCGGCATCTGTCTCGGAATGCAGCTGTTGACGAACGGCAGCGAAGAGGGGAAGTGCGAGGGGTTCGGTTTTATTGAGGGGAGTGCGAAACGCTTCAACTTTCAAGACCATGATAAAAAACTTCCTGTGCCGCATATGGGATGGAACAGGGTGCATGTGAAAAAGGAGAGTCCGCTTTTCGAAGGGATGCCCGACGATCCCCGATTTTATTTCGTTCACTCATATGCAGTAGAATGCGCAAACCGTAACGACATATTGACGACAACCGAATACGGCTATGAGTTTGTATCATGTTTCGAGCATGAAAACATTCTGGGCTGCCAGTTCCACCCCGAAAAGAGCCATAAATTCGGTATGCAGCTTTTCAAGAACTTTGTGGAGTACTATTGATGCTGCGGACAAGAGTCATACCTGTTTTGTTGCTGCACAATAAAGGGCTCGTGAAAACTGTGAGATTCAAAGATCCGAAATATGTCGGCGACCCCATTAATGCTATCCGGATCTTCAACGAGAAAGAGGTGGACGAATTGATCTTTCTCGACATCGACGCTTCCAAAGAGCATAGAGAGCCGGATTATGCGTTGATAGAAAGTTTTGCAAGCGAGTGTTTTATGCCGGTTTGTTACGGAGGCGGGATTACCAACGTTGAACAGATCAGAAAGGTTTTTTCACTCGGCATCGAAAAAGTCGCTCTAAACAGTTCTGCGCTGCGCGACAAGGACCTCATACGGGAAGCTTCGCAGCTCTTCGGGGCGCAAAGCATTATCGTGGCGGTGGATGTCAAAAGAAATCTCTGGGGGCGCTACCAGATATACCGTCACGCAGATAAGGGAGTGCAGAAGGGCGATCTGCTTGCCTATCTTCGCGAGGTTGAAGCGCTCGGGGCGGGCGAGGTTTTCCTTAACAGCGTGGATATGGACGGTATGCAGAAAGGATACGATATGACCCTGCTTCAGACCGTCCGAGATGTGATTTCCGTTCCCGTGATCGTCTGCGGCGGCGCCGGGCAACTGTCCGATTTTAAAGCTGCAAAGGAGCTCGGCGGTGCCTCCGCGGTCGCAGCAGGGAGCTTTTTTGTATTCCAGGGCAAACACAGAGCCGTCCTTATCACCTATCCGAAATATGAAGAGTTGGAAAAATTGTTTGGAGAGCAGCCTTGAAAACACATTACCAGATCTGTTCGCATTGTGTCATGGATACGACGGACCCCGACATCACATTCGACGAGCAGGGCGTCTGTAACCATTGCAGGCACGTTGAAAATGTGATCCGGAAATCCTGGTTCCCCAATCCCGAGGGGAAAAGAAGGCTTGATCAGATTGTTGCCAGAATCATTGAAGACGGCAAAAGCGGTGAATATGACTGCGTCATCGGTTTGAGCGGCGGCGTAGACAGCTCTTATCTGGCTTATATGCTTCGAACGGAATACCCGCAACTTCGTATTCTGGCTATTCATATTGACGGCGGCTGGAATTCTGAGCTGGCCGTACACAACATAGAGCATATCGTCAAGAGGCTGTCGATTGATCTTCATACCGAAGTGATCAATTGGGAGGAGATGAAAGATCTGCAACTCGCCTATCTCAAGTCTCAGCTGGCGAACCAGGATGTTCCGCAGGACCACGCCTTTTTCGCCACACTCTACAAGGTGGCTGTCGATCATTTCGGCATTAGATATTTTCTCAGCGGCGGGAATTACGCCACAGAGTCAATTCTGCCGGCTGCCTGGGGCTATAACGCAATGGACGCCAAGCAGCTGCTCGCCATTCACAAACGGTTCGGAACGATACGGCTAAAAACGTATGAAACTGTCGGCTTCTTCAAACGGAAGATCTATTACCCTTATATCAAAAAATTCAAGATGATCAGACCGCTGAATTTTTGGCCCTATGACAAAGAGGAAGCGAAGCGGATCATTGTCGAAAAGCTTGATTGGCGTGATTACGGCGACAAACATCATGAAAGCATCTTTACAAAGTTCTTTCAGTCTTACTGGCTGCCCGAAAAGTTTGGATACGACAAACGCAGAGCCCATCTGTCAAGCATGATCGTTGCCGGCCAGATGACACGGCAGGAGGCCTTGAATGTGCTGGAAAAACCTCCCTACAACGCAGGGGAAATAGAGAGCGAGAAAGAATTCATTGCCAAAAAGCTTAGCATCTCGGTTGAGGAGCTTAACGCCATCATGCTGCAACCCAATAAAACGTTTCGGGATTACCCGTCCGACTATGCCCTTGAACAGCGTTTTTCCAGACTTAAACAATACATTTCCAAATGGCGTCAACGGTGAAAAAGGTCATTTCGCTTGTACTGAACAGCTTTGAGAACGATGCCAGGGTTTTGAAAGAGAATGTTTCTTTGCAGCAAGCCGGTTATGCCGTTGAGGTTGTCGCCCTTCATGAAGCAGGTCTCCCCGAGCGGGATGAGGTCCATGGGGTCCCGGTCCACCGTATCAAGCTCAGGACGAAAGGGTGGTCGAAACACCGCGTAGTCCAGCTATTCAAATACCTTGAGTTCCTCTACAGGGTGATCCGGGAGCACGGGGACGGCGACATCTACCACTGCAATGATCTGGGCACGCTTCCTGTGGGAGCTGTCGTCAAAATGCTGTTTAAGAGGGATGCCAAAGTCGTCTATGATGCGCACGAGTATGAGACGGAGCGACACAATTTCAAAGGCGCTCTCAAAAAGATGGCAAAACTCACGGAAAAACTCTTCATCGGTGCTGCCGATCGTATTTTGACAGTCAGCGATTCTATCGCGAATGAATATGCCAGAATGTACCCGGTTGAGAAACCCGCACTCGTGCTTAATTGTCCCCCGTATCAGGCGGAAGAGAGGCATGATATTTTCCGTAACACTTTCGGAATCGATAAGGGAAAAAAAATCTTTCTTTATCAGGGGGGATTGAGCAGCGGGCGCGGTGTTGAACATATCATCGAGGCGTTCAAAAGAACAGAGGACAAAAACAGTGTTCTCGTCATGATGGGTTACGGACCGTTGGCAAAAGCCGCCGCCGAGGCAGCCGACCAATATGCCAATATCTACTACCATGAAGCCGTCAAACCCGAGGTGCTTCTAACGTATACGTCATCGGCTGATTTCGGCCTCCTTTTTTATGAAAATACTTGTTTGAACCATTACTACTGTTCGCCGAACAAGCTGTTTGAATATACAATGGCGGGGATCCCCGTCATCGTTTCCGATCTTTATGAAATGCACAGACTCGTGACGAACAACGGTATCGGAGTCGTGGCGGAAGAAAACAGCGCCGAAGGTGTTTTGGATGCGGTCCGTCGTGCCGAATCGCTTGATCCAAAAACGCTTAAAGAGAATCTGCATCGTTTTAAAAAGAGATATAACTGGGAAAATCAGGAAGAAGTCCTCTTGGATGTTTACAGAGGACTCTATGCATAAGGTTTGTCATCTTACATCAGTACATCCGAGGTATGACACCCGCATTTTTCTCAAAGAGTGCAGCAGCCTGGCCGCGGCCGGCTATCATGTTGCGCTGGTCGTTGCCGACGGGTGCGGTGACGAAGTCCGTCACGGGGTAGAGATTATCGATGCGGGCAAGGCTTCGGGGAGAAGGATCGCCCGCATGACCAGAGGCGTACGCGCTGTCTATAAACGTGCCCTGGAAATAGATGCCGCGCTTTACCATTTCCATGATCCCGAACTGATCCCTGCCGCCTTGATGCTCAAGCGCAGAGGGAAGAAGGTTGTTTACGACGTCCATGAAGATGTCCCCCGCGATATTCTCAGTAAATCCTACCTCAAGCGCTGGCAACGGGCGTTTATTTCCGCACTCTTCGAAAGATTTGAAAACTTTGCCGTGCGCAAGTTTGATCATATCATGACGGCGACGCCATTTATCCGGGACCGTTTTTTGGCGATAAACAGCCGGACGACAGATGTCAATAATTTTCCGATTCTCTCGGAATTGGCAAACACCACCGATTGGCAACACAAGCATCAAGAGCTCTGCTATATCGGGGGAATATCGAAAATCAGGGGGATCGATGAGGTCGTTCAGGCAATGGGGTCGGTTCCGTCCGGCATCCTGACGCTCGCAGGGAGTTTCGCCCCCGCATCTCTCGAAACCGAGGTGAAGAAGTATGCGGGGTGGAAGAGGGTGAATTTTGTCGGCTACCTGGATCGCGAAGGGGTAAGGGACGTCATGGCCAGGTCGATGGCGGGTGTCGTAACGTTCCTGCCGGCGCACAACCATATCGATTCACAGCCCAACAAAATGTTTGAATATATGTCCGCAGGTATACCCGTGATAGCTTCGAATTTCCCTCTTTGGCGCAGTATTATTGAAAAAAACTATTGCGGGCTTTGCATCGATCCTCTCGACCCGACGGCGATCGCAAACGCCATGCAGTATATTCTTTCCCATCCGGAAGAAGCGGAACGGATGGGACGCAACGGCAGGGAAGCCGTGGAAACAAAGTACAATTGGTCGGCAGAGGAGACAAAACTTATGGATATTTACGCAGGACTGTTATCGTGAAAATTCTGACCGTTATCGGTGCAAGACCGCAATTCATCAAAGCTGCGACGGTCAGTCGTGAGGTGCTGAAACGGCAAAACGATGGTGTCGACATTGAAGAAGTCATTGTGCACACGGGACAGCATTTTGATGCCAATATGTCCGATATCTTTTTTGAGCAGATGCGTATTCCGAAGCCGGATTATAATCTGGAGGTGCACAGCCTGGGACACGGTGCCATGACGGGCCAGATGCTCGAGAAGATCGAAAAAGTACTGCTGGATGAGCAGCCGGACTGGGTGCTGGTTTATGGGGATACGAACAGTACGCTTGCCGGGGCACTGGCTGCCAAGAAGCTCCATATCAGGGTTGCCCACGTTGAAGCGGGCTTGCGGAGCTTTAACATGGCGATGCCCGAGGAGGTCAACCGCATCATGACCGACCGGATCAGCGATCTTCTTTTCTGTCCGACCGCAACAGCGGTCTCAAACCTTCAAGCGGAAGGGTTCGGGGGAGATGCGAGAGGGTTTGGAAGTATCGTCCGGTCCGGCGATGTCATGCAGGACGCCGCCATGTTCTACGCAGCACTCTCAGAAAAACCGGGGATTGAATTCGATTTCGATTCCCCTTTCGTTCTGACGACAATCCATCGGGCGGAAAATACTGATGACCCCGAAAGGCTGCAGTCCATTTTCGAAGCGCTGCAGACGATAGCGGAAAAAACGCCGCTTATTCTGCCGCTTCATCCGAGGACGAGGGCCAAGCTTACGGCATTGGGTATCCGTTCTCTTCATGATCGTCTTATTATCATCGACCCGGTGGGATATCTGGAGATGGTATACCTGCTCACGCACTGTGCGCTGGTGATGACGGACAGCGGGGGGCTGCAAAAAGAAGCCTTCTTTTTTGAAAAACCCTGTATCACGCTGCGTGATGAAACCGAATGGACGGAGCTGGTGGAGCATGGGTTCAATCTGCTGACGGGTGCGGACAGGAACACGATCATCGATGCCTCCGAAAAGATGTTGCGTCACAAGCAGCTTTTTGACGAGCGGAAACCGGAGCTTTACGGCAACGGGAACGCAAGCGGAATCATCGTCGATGCATTGCTGAAAAATCAGTGCAAGCCGAACAGCGACTCTACAGAGTAGAGGACGAGGCGTGGGGGAGTGATTAATGCTTGAATATAAGGGGGTGACATGGGTCCTATACCAGCAGGTATTGATCCCCGATGTTCCTCCGCACGTGCCGGTAGCGTTGAGCCGCGAAGAGGCCCGCGAACTGCTGAAACGGAGCGGGGCCTATTTCATACGCTGGATAAGCGATTTTGACAGAGGGCAAGAGACGGCGTTCTGGTACATCATCAAAGATACACCCGACACGCTTGAATCCCTCGGCCGGAAAGTTCGTTACGAAGTGCGACGGGGACTGAAGCACTGTACGGTGCGGCGTACCGGAGCCGATGATATTGCCGAAAACGGTTGGCCGGTGCATGTGAAAGCCTTTGAAAAGTACAGGAGCTCGGCGGGCCCCGGCAGCCGGGAAATGTTCGTCGCTTCGATCCGTAAAATGCAAGAGCCTTTTTGGGAATTTTGGAGTGTTCTGGACCCGGAGGGGATGATGATCGCGTTTGCTGCTACCCGGATCACCGAAGGTTGCTGCAAGTACGATACCGTCCGGTTCGATCCGGACTATTTCCACCTCAATCCGAGCGAAGCACTCTTTTACACGCTGAACGACTACTACCTTCATCAAAAAGAGGTGCGCTATATCGACGACGGTGCTCGCAGTCTCGCACATGACACCAGTGTCCAGCAGTATCTCATCCGCAAATTCGGATTCAGAAAGGCCTACTGCCGCATGCATGTTGTCTACAGACCGTCCGTACAGCTTGCCGTGCGTCTGCTTTATCCGTTTCGTAGGATTATCGCGTCATTTCGGAATAAATTTGCCGCCAGGGTGACAGTTTTATTAAAACACGAAGAGGTCAGGAGAAGTCTTGAGTTACGGTAGAGAAAGCCCTATCATCCGATATGCACGCACGTTTCAGGATCTTTACCGTTTCTGTGCGCCGTTGGACCATCTGTTCCGATTACCTTTGCGCCTGCACCCTCCCAGGGATATCCCGGTTGTCTGCATTGTTGCTCCTCCGCGGAGCGGTTCTACACTGACATATCAGGTGTTGACGACCGCCCTGAAGAACACGCATTTGACAAATATCTGGAACCTGCTTTATGCTACACCGGCGTTGGGCGGGGTCGTGTCCAAACTCCTTTGCCGACGCCATATCAGCAGCTTCTCGTCCACCCATGGCTTTGTCCCGGGACTATGCGGGGAGGCCGAAGGGTTGAAATTCTGGTCTTATTGGTCGGGGCAGACACTGCAGGAGGATGCCGGAGCGTTAAAGCCCGAAAAGCTTCGGGAACTCAAAGGGGTACTGGATATGCTGGCTTCCCCCGATGAACCGTTTATTACAGGCTATCTCGGCCATGCCTTTTCCATGGAACAGATGCGGGCACACTTCGATCGCATTGTCTTTGTGTATGTTTCAAGAGATTTGCTTTCCAACGCGTACTCACTGCTAAAAATCTCCGGAGAGGAGTGGAGTTCCCTGCGGCCCAAAGCCTGCAGCGAAAAAGAGTATAACAGCCGGTATGAGCGTGTAGCGGATCAGCTGGTCTCCATACACGAATCGATTCTGTCTCAAAGTCTGCCGGGTGATACGATCAGGATTACCTATGAGGACTTGTGCCGCTCTCCGCAGCGTGTTGTTGACAGTATTGTCGCGTTTGCCAAACAGCGGCAGATTCGAGTGAATCCGCGTCTTGATCTGCCGCAAGAGTTCGCGGCATCGCATATAGAACCCGATACGAATGACGAGACCAGGCACCTCGTGACGGCGCTCAAAGCGAGAGTGGCAAACGGACATGAACAAAATCTACCAGAGATATTTTTGCGCTGACTTCTTGCGCTATAATAAACCTTCCAATATGGCCGAGGCATGCAGAGAGGACAGCATTTGAAACAAGATACGGTCGTTTTGCTTAGCTTCTACATCAACAGTGATCTGAAGGAAAGCAAGGCGATGTTTGCTTCGCTGTTTGCGCAGACGAGGCGGGACTTTGATATTTTTGTCAAGGAAGACGGCCCGGTGCTTCCTTTGTTGCATGATTATCTTCTCGATCTTTATGCGAGTGGACAGATCCAGTACTTCGGCGAGCGGAGTACAAATCGGGGTGTCAGTTTCACGTTTAACGAGTTAATTAGTCATGCACTGAAAGAAGGGTATGTTTATATCGTTCGGATGGATACGGACGACATTTGCGTGCCGGAACGGATCGCGGTACAACACAGTTTTATGTCGGTCCATCCCGAAATTGATGTTGTTGGCGCTTGGATCGAGGAGTTTAACACCGACACTGACGAGAAACAGGTGGTCCGTTACGCTGAAACACATGAAGAAATTTTTGAGTTTTTCAAAAAAAGGTCACCGCTGGCCAACCCCACCGCTTTTTTCAGGCGTACTTTTTTTGAAAAGGCGGGACTTCATCGATTAAATACGACGAACGAAGATCTTGCGTTGTGGATAGAAGGTTTTGCGCATGGATGCCGTTTTCACAACCTCCAGGTAGCGCTTGTGAAAATGAGGGTGAATGATGCCTTTTATTACAGGAGACACGGCTGGGCAAAAGCGCAGGATGATTTTACGTTGAAAATTGAAGCGACCCGTCGATTGGGGTTTGGTTTCACAGGGTATCTTTATGCGGTCGCCGCTTTTTTTCTACTGCTTTCCCCGGTGTGGGTCAAAAGAATGTTCTATAAACGATTGCGAGGTTAAATATGAGTTTGTCCAAAAATGAAGCCCAGAGTATACAGCTTTCTACTGCCAATATGATCTTCCTTATGGTCATCGCCTATGCTTTTAGTATAGCGATTCGAATGATCTGGGTGGATTGGGCTTCCGGAATCCCTTCGTTTTCTTGGCAAGACCAGCTTATGATTAATACGAACGACGGCTACTATTTTGCCAGCAGTGCCCAGCAGGCCCTGGAGGGAATGCATGCGGACAACCCGCGCGTGCTCGGGTGGATGGAACTTGCACTGACCTTCCTGACGACGGTGGCGGTCAAGTTCTTTCCCGTGGATCTCAACACCGTCATTTTGTACATGCCTGCTGTCATCTCCAGCCTTGTTGTGATCCCTATGATCCTGATAGGCCGCCTCTATGGACAGACGCTGCTCGGTTTCTTCGCGGCACTGATCGGTTCGATCGCCTGGAGCTATTACAACCGGACGATGATCGGCTACTACGATACTGACATGTTCTCGGCAATGGCGCCGATGTTCATCCTCTATTTTTTGATGGCGACCATTGAGAAAGAGACCTATGTCAATGCGCTGATGGCGGCGTTCACGATCGCCCTGTACCGCTTCCTGTACGATCAGGGGCTTTCTATTATCTATGCTATGGGACTGATCTATATGGGTTATATGGTCCTGTTCCACCGACATCAGAAGTTCACCTACCATTCGATCATTCTTATCGCGATCGCCCTGATGCCGCTGCAATGGTGGATCAAGGTGCCGTTGCTCATTGCCGCTCATTTTGTGTTCAAGAACGAATCCGTCTCATTGCGCCATCTGATGGTCATTGCCGGGATCACCCTTGTTCTGTTCCTGATCAACGGCAACGTTTTCGGGGTGATCTGGAGCAAGGTTTCGGGTTACCTGTTCCGGGGCACGGAAGAGGTCGGCCTGCATTTTTACCAGGTCAGCCAGACGGTTCGGGAGGCGGGGACGATCCCCTTCAGCGTGATGGCGGACCGGATCTCAGGCTCTGTCCCCGGTGTCATAGCGGCGTTGATCGGTTATCTGCTGCTGGTGATGCGTTCCAGACCATTTCTGCTCGCGTTGCCGCTGATCGGCATCGGCGTCTTTTCGCTCTGGGGCGGTCTGCGTTTTACCGTCTATGCTGTTCCCGTCGCCGCACTCGGGGCTGTTTACCTTTTTTATGTGCTGGCCTCCTATATTCCCAATCGCAAAGCTTCCTGGGCGGCGGTAGCACTGTTGACGGGGCTGATGCTCTTCCCGAACATCAAACATATCATCGGCTATAAAGTACCGACCGTCTTCACCAAGGAGGAGGTGGCACTTCTGGACAAGATGAAAGCCATCGGTAGCGAGCGGGATTACGTCATCACCTGGTGGGATTACGGCTATCCCATCTGGTACTACAGCAATATGAACACCCTCATCGACGGGGGAAAACACAGTCATGACAACTATATCGTCTCCCGGGTGTTGACGACGGATTCCCCGAAAGAGGCGGCGTCGCTGTCGCGCCTGGCGGTGGAAACCTATGTCGATTCGGGCTATCGGGTCGCCGCCGATACCCTTTTTAGGAACAAGCAGCCCGATCAGGTCGATACCGAGGCGTATCTCGAACAGCTGCGTGTCGGAGAGGTAACGCTGCCCGAACCTACACGGGACATCTACCTTTACCTGCCGCTGCGGATGCTCGATATCTTCAGTACGATTAAGGTGTTCTCGAACCTGGATCTGCAGAGCGGCCAGTCCTACAAGATGCCGTTCTACTACGTGACGGGGTATGCCAAACAGTCGGGTAACTTGGTCGATCTCGGCAACGGCTTGCGTCTTGATTTGCAAAAGAGCGTACTGCAGGCCGGTAGGCAGAGCCTTCCGCTGCGCCGTTTCGTTATTACCGAAGAGCACGAGAACGGTCCGGTGGGCAAGCAGGTCAATCTGCTGCATTTCGACGGGACGCTTTCCGTCATTTTCATGCGCAGCGCGAACAAGTTCCTGGTGCTTGACGAGGAGATGTACCAGTCCCTCTTTATCCAGATGGGGGTCCTGGAGAACTACGATGCCGATCTCTATGAACCGGTCATTCTCTCTCCATGGGCCAAGATCTACCGCCTGAAGATATGACACAGGGACTTTCCCGGCGGGACGCCTTTGCCAAGCGCCTCTTTGACATCCTGTTGGCGGGGACAGGGCTGCTGCTGCTGGGGTGGTGGATGATCCTGTTGCTGATCGCGGCGGCGAGCATCGACACCCGGAGGTTCGGACTGTTCATGCAGCGGCGGATCGGCCGACATGGGCGTCCTTTTACCGTCTACAAGATCAGGACAATGCGTGCCGTCAGCGGTGTAGATACGACTGTTACGGCGAGCAATGATGTGCGTATTACGCGGTTGGGGAGCGTATTGCGTCGGTTCAAACTTGATGAACTCCCCCAGCTGCTGAATATTCTCGTGGGTGATATGAGTTTTGTGGGCCCCCGTCCCGATGTTGCCGGATACGCGGACCGGCTTGAAGGGCCGGACCGGGTGATTTTAGGTGTTCGTCCCGGGATTACCGGGCCTGCAACGCTGAAATACCGTGATGAAGAGGCGATTCTGGCCGTACAGCCGTCTCCGCAGGAGTATAATGACAAGGTAATATGGCCTGACAAGGTGCGTATAAACCGGATGTATGTCGAACAGTGGTCCTTTAGAGCGGACCTTGCGTATATCTGGAAGACGCTGAAAGGATAACGGTGGCACGTCTTTTTCTCTCCCCTCCCCATATGACCGGCAACGAGCAGCGCTACATCGCCGAAGTGTTCGAGAGTAACTACATCGCGCCGCTCGGGCCGATGGTGACACGGTTCGAGCAGGCGATCTGCGACTACACGCAGGCGCCGTTCGCGCTGGGCACTTCCAGCGGGACGGCGGCGCTGCACCTGGCGCTGCGTGTCAGCGGTATCGGGGAGGGCGATATCGTTTTGGCGTCGTCGTTCACCTTCATCGGTTCCGTTGCCGCCATCCTTTACCAGCAGGCGACGCCGCTTTTCATCGATGCCGACGCAAAGAGCTGGAATCTCTCCCCTGAGTTGCTCGAGCTTGCGATAGCGCGTGCACCGAAACCGCCGAAGGCCCTGATAGTGACCCACCTTTACGGCCAGTGCGCGGAGATGCGGCGGATCATGGCGATCTGCCGGGAGCACGGTATCGTTGTGATCGAAGATGCGGCCGAGAGCCTCGGGGCGACCTTGGATGGTGTCCATACGGGCACCTGGGGCGACTTCGGCGTCTACTCCTTCAACGGAAACAAGATCCTCTCCACCTCCGGCGGGGGGATGCTCGTCTCTAAAAGTGAAGAGGCGATCGCAAAGGCGATGTTCTATGCGACGCAGGCGAAAGAGCCGACGCCATGGTACGAGCACAAAGAGCTGGGGTACAACTACCGGATGAGTAATGTCCTAGCTGCCATCGGCGTGGCGCAGATGGAGGTGCTGGCCGAGCGCGTGACGCAGCGGCGCCGGATCTTCGGCTGGTACCAAGAAGCGCTGGGGGAGATCGACGAAATCGATTTTATGCCGGAGCTGCCGGGTGCCCAGGGGAACCGCTGGCTGACGACGCTGACCCTGGGTCATTCCGATCCCGAGCGGGTCAGAACCGCGTTGGAAGATCACGATATCGAGAGCCGTCCCCTCTGGAAACCGATGCACCTTCAGCCCCTGTTTTCGGGGGCCGAAGCAGTGACGGACGGTGTTAGTGAACAGTTGTTCTCATGCGGCCTCTGCCTGCCGAGCGGCACCCAGATGACGCAGGAGGATGTTATCAGGGTCTCCGACATCATCCGGAAGGTGGTGGTGTGAGCGGGCTGTTGCGACCGACGTCCGGCAAGCGGATCCTTTTCTTTCTGCTGCTGGATATGCTCCTCTCCCTGGCAACGCTGTACGGCGCCTACGCCCTGCGCTTCAACTTTGACATCCCGCTGCGGTTCTTTTCATCTTTTGATACGGTCTACCTTTACCTGGTCGGCTTCAAGGTCGTCGCGTTTTTCTTTTTTCGGATTTACTTTATCGTCTGGCGTTTCGTCGGCTTCGCGGAGGCCAAGAACATTGTCAAGGCCCATGTGGCGGCCTATACGGTTTTCACGGGCTTTTACCTGCTATTCCCGGCACTCTTCGACCCTTTTCCCCGCAGTGTGATCATCATCGACTTTTTTCTCTCCATCTTTGCCATCGGCGCCCTGCGTGTTGCCAAACGGCTGATGACGGAGCAGGAGCGCTCATCCCACCAGCAACCGGTACTGCTGTTAGGCGTCAACCCCAAAACGGCTTCGATCATCAAAAGTGCGCAGGAGGGGGATATCCCGTACTACCCCTCCGCGGTCGTTGTGCTCTCAGCGGAAAACCGCAGTGCCGTCGGGACCTATATCAGCAATATCCGCGTATACGGCGAGGAGGCAGTTGAATCCCTGATCCGCGAGCGCGGGATTGCCGCGGCGATAGTTACCAGCACCCTGGCGCAGGATGAGCTCCAGGCGCTCTACGCGCGTCTGAGCGATGCCGGGGTGAATGAAGTCAAACGGGTGCGGCTGCTGGGAGGGCAGTATGATAAACTCGAAGATCTTTCCATCGAAGATCTCCTCGCCCGTCATCCGAAAGACCTGGACAAGGAGGTGATTGCGGGTTTTGTGAAAGGAAAGCGCGTGCTTATCACCGGTGCGGGAGGCAGCATCGGCAGTGAGATCGCCCGCCAGTGCCGCCGTTTCGGCGCGTCGGCCCTGGCCCTGATCGACCACAGCGAGTTCAATCTCTACACGGTCGGCGAAGCGATTCCCGAGGCCTCGCTGGAGATGTTCAGCGTGACCGACGGCAGGATACTGGAGGAGAAGATGGCGGCCTTCGGAGCCGACATCGTCATCCATGCCGCGGCCTACAAGCATGTCCCGCTGTGCGAAGCCAACAAGACAGCGGCGGTACGCAATAACGTCCTGGGGACGAAAAACGTCATCGATGCCAGTATTGCTGCGGGCGTTGGGAAGGTGGTCATCGTCTCGACGGACAAGGCGGTGCGCCCGACCAATGTTATGGGGGCGACGAAGCGGGTGACGGAGCTCTATGCGGGGAACGTGCAGAGCGGTGCGACGGAGATCGTCGCCGTGCGTTTCGGCAACGTGCTGGGTTCCAGCGGCAGCGTTATCCCGAAGTTCAAACGGCAGATCGAAGCGGGCGGGCCGGTCACGGTAACCGACCCGGAGATGACGCGCTACTTCATGCTGATCCCGGAGGCATGCCAGCTGGTGCTGCAGGCGGCCGCCATTGCCAAAGGGGGAGAGCTTTTTATTCTTGACATGGGCGAACCGGTGAAGATCATCGATCTGGCCCGGCAGATGATTCGGCTCTACGGCAAAGAGGATGAGATCAAGATCGAAGTGTGCGGCCTGCGCCCGGGCGAAAAGCTCTACGAAGAGCTGCTGATAGACGATACGGAGGAGAAGACCCGGTACAGCTCCATCTTCATTGCCGGCAAAACGGACTACCCCATTGACAAGCTGGAAGAAGATATCGAAAAGCTTTTAGAGACAAAGGACAAGGTGGCGGCGTTGAAACAGATTGTACCGGAGTTTGATCATAAGCCCTAAAGGGCAATACATGTGAGCAACTAAATTGCGAATCGTACAAGCCTTAAAAGGCAACGCAAGCGAAGGACTAGATGCTGAGCCGGACTGGACTTAGTCCAGTTCCGTCTTCAGCACGGCGCCGTTGGAGGCGTTGGAGACGAGCAGGCTGTAGCGCTTGAGCCATTTGGAGCTGATGGCCTTCTTGTGCGGTTTGAAGTGCAGACGGCGGCGTTCAAGCTCTTCCCCGGCAACGTTGAGCTGCAGCAGGTGCGTATCGACGTCGAGTTCGATTTCGTCGCCGTCCTCGATCAGACCGATCAGGCCGCCCTCGGCCGCTTCGGGGCTGACATGACCGATAGAGGCACCGCGGGTCGCACCCGAGAAGCGGCCGTCGGTGATGAGGGCGACGCTCTCGCCGAGGCCCATCCCCATGATGAGCGACGTCGGCGCGAGCATCTCCTGCATACCCGGTCCGCCTTTGGGACCTTCGTAGCGGATGACGACGACGTTGCCCGGCTTGACCTTGTGGCCGATAATGCCGGCAATCGCCTCTTGCTGGGAGTTGAAGCAGACGGCGGTGCCTTTGAACTGGCGCATACTCGGTGCAATGCCGGCCGTTTTGACGACGGCGCCCTCTTCAGCAAGGTTGCCGAAGAGGATGGAGAGGCCACCGACCGGGGAGTAGGCGTTTTCGTTGGTGTGGATGACGCCGGTATCTTTGATCTCGGCATCGGCGATACGTTCGCCGATCGTTTCCCCCGTGACCGTCGGGTTGTCCAGGTGCAGCAGTCCGCCGCGGCGGCTCACCTCTTTCATGACGGCATTGACCCCGCCCGCACGGCCGATGTCCTCCATGTGGACGGTGCCGAGCGACGGGGAGATCTTCGCGATATGCGAAACGTTTTTCGCGATCTCGTTGATCTTGGTAATGTCGAAATCGACCTCCGCCTCTTTCGCGATGGCAAGCATATGAAGGACCGTATTGCTTGAACCGCCCATCGCCATGTCAACGACGAAGGCGTTGTGGATCGCTTTTTCGTTGAGGACGTTGCGGAGGTTGTACTTCGGATCATCCGCCTTGGCCATCTCGACGATACGCTTGGCTGCCTGCTTGACCATCTCGATCCGCTCCGGCGTCATCGCGAGGACCGTACCGTTGCCCGGCAGGGCGATACCCATCGCTTCACAGAGGGTGTTCATGGAGTTGGCGGTGAACATCCCCGAGCACGAACCGCCCGACGGGCAGGCTTCGCATTCGATCTCGTAGAGCTCCTCGTCGCTCATATTGCCTTCGGCGTGCTGGCCGACGGCTTCGAAGGCTGTAGCCAGGTCGATCGGCGTGCCGTCTTTTTTGTGGCCGGCCGCCATCGGGCCGCCGGAGACGAAGAGCGTCGGAACATTGACGCGCAGGGCACCCATGATCATCCCCGGAACGATCTTGTCGCAGTTGGGGATACAGATCAGTGCGTCGAGCTTGTGGGCGTTCATCACGGTTTCGATGCTGTCGGCGATCAGTTCGCGGCTGGGCAGGGAGTAGAGCATGCCATCGTGGCCCATGGCGATCCCGTCGTCGACGCCGATCGTGTTGAACTCGAACGGGACCCCACCCGCTTCGCGGATCGCTTCTTTGACGATACGGCCGTACTCCTGCAGGAAGAAGTGGCCCGGAATGATGTCGATGTGGCTGTTGGCAACCCCGATAAACGGTTTGTCAAAATCCTCGTCTTTGAGGCCGGTCGCTCTGAAAAGACTCCGGTGCGGGGTGCGGTCGAAGCCGCGTTTGACTGTATCGCTGCGCATAGATTGGTCCTTCTCTATATATAATATGCAAATTTTCGAGATTATAGCGAAGTTTTCGGCAAAAGCTCGAAAAAGCCTTGACATTGGAAAGGGATTTGCCTATAATTTCGGTCCACAACAACAGATGCGGGAATAGCTCAGTGGTAGAGCACAACCTTGCCAAGGTTGGGGTCGCGAGTTCGAACCTCGTTTCCCGCTCCATTTTTATTTTTAAACACCCCAACTGAAACTTCTTAGACTTCAAAGCAGAGGTTTGAGTTGGGGTTTTTTTTGGTGTCTTGAGCCCGGATGGCGAAATTGGTAGACGCAAGGGACTTAAAATCCCTCGATCATTGCGATCGTGCCGGTTCGATCCCGGCTCCGGGCACCACCGGTGGCGCCATAGCCAAGTGGTAAGGCATGGGTTTGCAAAACCTTGATCCCCGGTTCGAGTCCGGGTGGCGCCTCCACCAAACTCCGACTTTTTATTTGTGGACAGATGGCAGAGCTGGTTGAATGCACCGGTCTTGAAAACCGGCGAGGGTCATACCTCCCAGGGTTCGAATCCCTGTCTGTCCGCCACCCCCATAACAACTTCCAAAATATGATCCTCCAACGAGCATTTATCCGTTAAAAACGACATGCTGATGATATTGCGCAGTTTGACCGAAAAACGCAACGGTTTTATCTGTACATTTGGCAAAAGCACCCGTGAAGCCGGTACACACAGGCCCATCGGCCAGATCTGCGGGCCTGCATGTCCCCAAAACCAAAAAGTCTTATGAAAAGGCGCCGTCTCTGTTGTCCAGCAAGGAGCTATAGAGCAGTATGCTTGAACGTTAAAAAACATTTATAGATTTTTTTCATTATTTTTTCATTTTGATGCGAGCATAATACACTGAAACCATAAGGAGGTGTGTTATGCAACATAAAATGCTGGTGGCCTGTTTGGCAGTAGTGGGTTTGAGTGCGTCGGCGACGGCAGGCGCTCTGAGCCCTGAGGAAGCGCTGGGTAAAATGATCTATTTCGATCAAAGCCTTTCATACAACGGGAACCTCTCCTGTGCCGGGTGTCACGCGCCCGAATCGGGCTTCACCGGTCCCCTCTCGGCCACCAATGCCTCCGGTGCGGTCTACGAAGGATCGGTCCCCGGGCGTTTCGGCAACCGGAAACCGCCGAGTGCGGCGTACGCGACCCTGAGCCCGATTCTGCATTATGTCATGCAGCAGAAACAGGCGGTATTCATGGGCGGCAATTTCTGGAATGGCCGTGCGACGGGTGAAAAGCTGGGCAACCCCGCCGCGGACCAGGCACAGGGTCCCTTTTTGAACCCGCTTGAACAGGCCCTTGCGACACCGGGTGACGTTGTGACAGGGGTCTGCAGCGGCTTCTATGCCGATCTGTTTACGTCCGTGTGGGGAGAGAGCGTCTGTCTGCCGGAGAACGTCGAGAGTGCCTTTGACGCCATTGCGCTCTCCATCGCCGCCTACGAGGCATCGAATGAGGTCAACGCATTCACGTCGAAATATGACTACTATTTACAGGGCAGGGCCGAACTGACAAAGGAGGAGCGCAAAGGGCTTGACCTTTTCAAGGGCAAGGGCAAATGCGCGAACTGCCACGTGCTGAACGAAGGGACGGACGGCACGCCGCCGCTCCTGACCGATTACACCTTTGACAATCTCGGTGTGCCCCGCAACCCGGAGAACCCCTTTTACACCCAGGACGCACAGTACAACCCGCTGGGCTACGCATGGACGGACCGCGGTCTCGGGGAGTTCCTGGCTACCCGCATGGATTACGCGGCGTTTGCGGCGGAAAACGAAGGCAAGCAGAAGGTGCCGACGCTGCGCAACGTCGACAAGCGGCCCGACGCGCTCTTTGTGAAGGCCTATACCCACAACGGTTACTTCAAAAGCCTGAAATCGATCGTTCACTTCTACAATACGCGTGACGTGCTGCCACGGTGCGGAGACGCTATGACCACCGAAGCGGATGCCATGGCGCAGGGGTGCTGGCCGGCGCCGGAAGTTCCTGAGAATATTAATACGAAAGAGCTTGGCGATCTTCACCTGACGGGGGAACAGGAGGATGCAATCGTCGCCTTCCTGAAGACCCTCTCCGACGGCTATCAGCCCTGATCCCGCCGCCGTAAGGGTGACCTGTTCTCCTTCGATGCCGAACGCTCCAAGTCGGCGGAGAGCAGCAGTGCCCTTTGGCAGTCGCACCGCCACAGCAGGGGCTGGTCCTGCCGGAAGCGGTGCCGGAGCAACTCCGCGGCATCTTCTCTCATAAATTCTTTTGATCCATACATTAATTTTTTATTATAAATAAAATAATATACTATCATCAACATCACTCTGATCCTTGGCATGAGGCCGTGACGGTATTTGCCAGGAGACTAGTATAATGAGTTGAAAGTATGGCGAAAAGGGGATACGTGAGACAGAAATGTTTTGATCGGGTAATGAGAGGCAGCGGGGCAGTGCTTCTCGGGCTGACATTGCTGTTTCACGGCTGCGGTTCCGGCGGCGGCTCCTCAACGCCGGATGATCCGGTCGTTCCACCTGACCCAACAACGACAGTCGCAAACAGTGTCGCTCTAGGCCCCATCGGCGGGGCAACGGTCACCGTAACCGACCTGGCGGGACAGCAGCAATACCTGACAGTCACGACACCATTCAATGCCGCAACAGACCTGATGGATGACAATGTGACGTTGGTGCCGTACACAGAGCAGACGGTCGGGAAATTTACGGTCTCGCTCCCCGGTCTGGCATCGACGCAGCTGGTACTGGTGAAGGCTGCAGGGGGTGAGGATATCGATCCGAACGACGATGGACAGTATGACGCTGCAGCGGTCAAAACCGTCCAGGGTAGCCTATATGCTTACGTGACAGTGGCGGATCTGCTAAACAACAATGTCAGGGTGAATGCCTTCACCACGATTGCGGCGGAGTGGATCCGGCGAGAGGGGCTGACGGACGAGACGGAGATAAAATCGGTGCTCGCCCGCCTCTCCGGATTTCTTTTTGCATCCCCGTCGACGGCGCTCAGCGCATTCAACCCGGCAAAACTGACCACAGGCGGTGCGATGGAGGATGTGGCCCTCTTGAACGATTCGCAGTCCTATGGGGATGCCGTGGCGTCGACAACGATCCAGGAGCTGTTCGCGGGAACGACCCATCTTTTCCACGATGCAGACAACGACGCCCTTTTTGATGATTTCGAACTGCTGGTCGGCACGAATCCGGCAGCCGCAAACAGCGACGGGGATGCGCTGGGTGATTACGGCGAGTTTTTTGCCGGAACCGACCCCATGAGCAGTGATACCGGGGTCTATGAAGACCCTCTCACCCAATATCAGTGGCATCTGGATGCGACAGAACCGAACGACATCAATGTCGCTTCAGTCTGGGAGTCCTACGCGGGCCGCCGCAATATTTACGTGGGCGTGGTCGATACGGGTATTGAAGCCGTCCACCCGGATCTGGCTTCGAACCTCGACCTGACGAAGAGCTACCGCTGGTCTGACGGCTCGAACGACCCGTCGCCCGATGCGGACCAGCTCGCTACGGATCCCTACCTCTCTGCGCATGGGACGGCCTGCGCGGGTCTCGTCGCCGCTTCGGGATGGAACAGTGTCGGTGTCAAAGGGGTGGCCCCGTTTGTCAAGCTGGCGGGCTATAATGTTTTCTCGCAGTCGCCGCTGACGGACGTTACGCTGATCCAAGCGCTCTCCAAAGAGATGGACATCTCCTCGAACAGCTGGGGCGACCCCTCCGAAATTCTCTATGGTGACCAGACGCTGATCGACGGGTTACAGACAGGGGCGGAGCAGGGGCGCAGCGGGAAAGGGATCGTCTACGTCATGGCCGCGGGGAACGACCGCAGCAATTCGGATTACTCCCCGTTGCACATCGGTAATGCCAACAATGCCGGCGTCGCGAACAACCCCTATGTTATTACCGTGACGGCCACCGATAAGGACGGCAGTTACTCCTCCTATGCCAATTTCGGTGCGAATGTTCTGCTCGCGGCGCCGGGCGGCGAGTTCGGTGAGCAGTATGATGCCGTAAACGGAGCGGCGATTGTGACGACGGATTACACCGGGTACGACTACGGGTTTGAATCGACCGGCTTCGTTGAAACGTACCGTCTCGATCCCAAAACGAATCTCCCGGTCTATTTTGATGTTCCGGGCAATGAGAACGGCGACTATACCAATTATATGAACGGATCGTCGGCGGCCGTGCCCATGGTCAGCGGGGTCGCCGCTTTGATGCTCAGTGCGAACCCGGACCTGACCTACCGCGATATACGCTATATCCTCGCTACGACAGCCAGAAAAAACGATCCGGGTGACGGCGATTGGACGACCAACGGTGCGGGGTGGCATATCAACCACAACTACGGCTTCGGGCTGCTGGATGCCGCAGCCGCCGTCGCCAAGGCGGAAGGGTTTGCTTCACTCGGCGCGGAGACCGTGCTGCCGAAGCTGACAAACGACATCGCGGATACGACGGTTCCCGATGCGAACGCCACCGGTGTGACGTCCACGATTACCGAGACGCAGGCATTGAGCGTGGAACATGTCGATGTCTGGGTCACCATCGACCATGCCCGTCCCGGGGACCTTGATATCCGGCTGACATCACCGGAGGGAACGGAAAGCCATCTGGCATACGGCGGGGCTTACTACCTCGAGGGTTCCTACGCTAACTGGCGCTTCTCCACCGTCCGCGCTCTTGACGAGGGTGCGGCCGGCACATGGACGCTGACCGTCAAAGACCTCCGGGCCGGTACAGAGGGGACGTTTAAAAGCTGGTCGCTGCAGGTTCGGGGACATTAAGGGGTGAGTATGATGGTACGTATGATAATCATGGCGGGGTGGTTGCTGACGGCTGCGGCAACGGCCGAGGTTCCGGTAATGACCAAACAGGTACTGCAGACGAAAAAAGCCTCGATGGTTTTTTACCGCGCAGAGGATGAAATGGCACTCTTACGCTCCCCCGGTGCTTCGGCCAAGCGGGTCGTGAAGGCCGTTCCGGCCGAGGTGGCGGCGAAGACGGCTTCTTCCGGCTCCGAATACCGCCGGGTCTTTTACACGTCAGAGCGCCGGAGCGAACGCAACCGCTTTATCGCGACGGGAAATGTCCTGATCCGTTTGCAACCGGACGTCAGGCCCGAAGCCTTCGCCGCCGCGCAGGGATTGACACTGATGCAGACCGTGAACGCATCGGCGGGCATCTACCTTTTCGCCCCCGCCGGTACCGGGGAGGTAATCGACCAGACCAACCGCCTGAACACCCTTCCCGAGGTGGACTACGCCGAGCCGGAGTGGGTCAAACCGATCCTGCTGCGATGAGAGTAGTACGAGACAGTTTTATGCCCCTGTCACTGGGGGATTCTCTGTGTTATTACCTGCTATAATACCCGCCATGTTTAAAAACCTCCGCAAATATCTCTATATGATCTGGCTCGGGAAGAAGTTCATTCCTATCTTCCGCCACGTCTATCTGGACACGCAGCTGGATGAACACGACCGTTATCACGCCCTCTCGAAGGAGCGCCAGAACTATTCGCTCAGCGTACTGGAATACCTCAACGTCGTGCCGGTGATGCACGGCGACCTGCCCGAGGCGAACCGGGTGCTCTATATCGCCAACCACCGCAGTCTGCTCGACATCATCAGTATTGAGTCGCTCTTTTCCACGCAGCAGAAGGCGGGGATGTGGATCGCCAAGCAGACACTGCTCGATAACAGGATCTACGGGAAGTTTTTCGAATACAGCGGCTGCATCGCTGTCGACCTCAAAGCGGGCAAGGGGATGCTCGCCTTTTTTAAAAAGATCAAGCATATTTTCCAGGTCGCCCCGGACCTGAACCTCTTTATGTTCCCCGAGGGGGAGCGTTTCGGCGGCGAGGGGGTGGGGCCGTTCCAGCCGGGCGCGGAGAAGATCGCCAAGGCGAACAAAATGCAGATCGTCCCGATCTATATCGACGACCAGCTCGAAAAAGTGTACCAGGCTTCTCCGTTCAAGCAGCCATACGAAGTGCACATCCACATCGGCGAGCCGCTCGCCTTGGAGAACATCGAGGAGCAGTACCGGGCCTTTATGGCATCGGCGAAAGAGGCCGCGGCTAAAACAGCGTAGGCTGCAGGGCTTTCAGGCGGAAGCTGCGGCGATGGACGGCGCTGTAGCCGTGGGTCTTGATTGCCTCGATGTGCGCCGCCGAACCGTACCCCTTGTGTTTTTCAAAGCCGTACTGAGGGTAGGTGTCGGCCAGGGCGACCATCTCCCGGTCGCGGGTGACCTTGGCGAGGATGGAGGCCGCGCTCACTTCGGGGACGTCGGCGTCGGCCTTCACCTGCGTCCGTAGCCCGCTCACCCCGAAGGTCGAATTGCCGTCAAAGAGGTAATCGGCCTCCCCCAGCACTTTCATGATCTCTTTGAGCCCTTTTGAGAGGCAGGCAGAGATGCCGTCATCATCAATCTGCTGCGAGGAAAAACGCACGATGTGGTAGGCCGCGTTTGCCGTAATGCGCGCGTAAAGCGCTTCGCGCTTTTTTTCCGTCAGTTTTTTCGAATCGTTCAGGCCTTCGAGCGGTGCGTGCAAAATGACGCCCGCCATGACGAGGGGACCGGCGATGGGGCCCCGCCCCGCTTCGTCGATCCCGCATAGGGGTGCTGCTGTTTCCATTTAGATATTTTAGGGTGTTCCGGCCCAAATATAGCTATAATCGGTAAAACGAGGGGAGGGAATACGCGATGCGGTTACTGTTGCTCTGGCTCTCGATGACGCTCCTGCTGTTCGGTTCCGAGGCGTCTGACATTGTCAAAAAAGTGGAAGACAATCTTCGCGGTAAAGACGTCTACATGAAGCTGGAGATGGTCATCACCTCGGCACGGCACAAGCGGACGGTGCGGATCGAGAGCTGGGCCGAAGGGAAGACGAAGAGCTTTATGAAGATCCTTTACCCGCCCAAAGACCGCGGCATCACCTTCCTGAAACTTGACAAGCAGCTATGGCAGTACGTGCCGAAGATCGAACGCATCGTCAAGATCCCGCCATCGATGATGCTGCAGAGCTGGATGGGAAGCGACTTTACCAACGACGATATGGTTAAGGAGAGCTCGATGGTCGACGACTACGATGCGGAGATCCTCGAAAAGACGGCGGAGACGGTGACCATCGCTTTCACCCCGAAACCCGATGCCGCTGTCGTGTGGGGACGGATCGTCTCGACGATCGATCGGCAGACCTATACCCAGATGCATGACGTCTTTTACGACGATTTCGGCAGCAAGGTGCGGGAGATGTTTTACAGCGACGTCAAAACCTTCGGTACCCACCATGTCCCGACGGTCATGCGGATCAAACCGCTGGAGAAGGGCAAGGAGAAGAACGAGACGCTGGTGCTTCTCTCCGACGTCGTCTACGACCGGGGCGTGAGCGGCAGCTATTTCACGAAGCAGGCGCTTAAACGCTACTCGCGCTAGGGATCATGATGTTCGGACTGGCGCTGAAAAACATCCTCCATTACAAAGGGCGGACCGTCGTCACCTTTGCGCTGACGTTTTTCAGCTCCCTGCTCTTTATCGTCTACGTCGCCCTGATGGACGGTTCGCATGCACATATGCTCAAAAGCGCCCTCGACATCTATGAAAACGCCCTGCATATCTATAAAAAAGGGTACCGTGAAGAGGGGGGTTACGACTACCTGCTGACCGATGTCTCGGCGGAAGAGGCGCTGTTGGCGCGCACGGAGGGGATCGCGGCCTATGCCCCGCGCCTGGAGAGTTTCGCGCTGCTCTCCACTCCCCGTGACTCCGTCGGGGCGATGGTCGTGGGCATCAACCCCGGAGGGGAACGGCGGCTGTCCAAAATGGCCGAAGCGCGCCGTGAGGGGCGCTACCTCGAGGACAACGACACCAACGCGCTTTACATCGGCAGCGAATTGGCTGTCAGGCTGAAGGTGGGGGTCGGCGATACGGTGGCGCTCATCGGCACGGCGACGGACGACTCCTTCGCCGCGGAGAATTTCCGGGTCGTCGGCATTTTCAAAACGGGCCTTTTCGAATTTGACGCCTCCTCCGCGTTTGTAAACAAGGCGTACTACGACACCCTGATGCTGAGCGGGGATATGGCGTCGTACATCGTTGCTTCCGTCGATGATCTCACGGCGCTGCCGCAGACGGTCAACGCGGTGCAGGCTGGTCTGGCAGAGGGGCTCGAGGCCGTGCCGTGGACGGTGCTGATGCATGCGCAGGTGGAGGCGATGGAGGTGGACAGCGTCTTCGGCTACATCTCGATGGGGGTCTTCTTCGTCGTCATCTTCTTTGTCATCATGATCTTCAGTTTCCTCAACATCGTCGGACGGACCCGGGAGCTGGGGATGCTGCGCGCCATCGGCCTCTCCCCCCGGAACGTCTCCGCACTGCTACTGCTGGAGATGCTGCTGATTGCGACGGCGGCCGTCGGGCTCTCCGTGGCAGTGGGGGCGCCGATCGCCTGGTATTTCGAGCTGCACCCCATGGTGATCGAGGGGATCGCGGAGGCGTACCGCGACTACGGGATCGTCGACGACCAGATCCCGATGCGTTTTGATTGGTTCACCATCGGCTGGAACGCGGGGGTCGTCTTTGCCCTCAATATGCTGGCTGTCCTCTACCCCATTGCGGTCGTCAAGCGCTACACCCCGGTGGAGGCGATGCACCATGTCTAAAACGACCTTCGCATTGGCACTGAAGATGGCGTGGCACAGCCTGTGGCGCCGCGCCCGCCGTTCCGGGCTCGTCATCCTCATGATCGCCGGAAGTATGACGGCGATGCTCGCCATCGAGGGGCTTTACGACGGCATGGTCAAAACGATGCGCGAGAGCACGATCCGCAGCGACAGCGGCGAGATCTCCGTCTATGCCCCGAAGTTCCGGCTCTACCAGAGCCTAGAGTACGCCATCGCCGACGACCGGCCGCTGCTGGCAGCGCTCGATACGGACCCGGCGGTCGCCTCCTACTCCGTCCGGCTGTCGCAGACCGGATTGGCCTCGACGGCGCGCAAGTCGGCGATGGGGCGGCTGGTCGGCATCGACCTCGAGGCCGAAGAGCGCTTCGGGCAGCTCTCCGGCTTCGTCAAAGCGGGGAAGATCGATTGGGGCCGGCGGCAGAACGGCTGTGCCATCGGCAAGAAACTGGCGGAAGACCTGGGCGTCGAGGTGGGACACCGCCTGGTCTTCTCGTCGCAGAACGCCCAGGGGGATATCAGCGCCGTTTCGCTCTATGTGACGGCGATCGTACAGACGTCGAACCTGCTTATCGACAACCAGACGATCTACGTCGCCCTGCCGCGCAGCCGCACCTTTTCGGGACTGGGGGAGAACGGCGCGACCCAGGTGGCGCTGCGGCTGGCGGTGCCTGCGCAGACGGAAGCGGTTGCCGCGCGGCTACAGGCCGCCTTCCCGGGGCTGGAGGTCGAGACGTGGCAGACGCTCTATCCGGTGCTCCAGCAGATGCAGGAGATGATGGTCATCTTCAACTCCATCACCTTCGCCATCGTCATGCTCGTCGTACTGATCGGGATCTTCGGCGTCATGCTCGTCTCGGTGTTGGAACGTACCCGGGAGTTCGGCATCCTGATCGCACTGGGAACGCCCCAGTCGCAGCTGCGCACCCAGGTCGCCGCGGAGGCGCTGGTGCTGGGCGTGGTCGGTTTCGTGCTGGGGGCGTTCACCAGCTACGCCGCCCTGTGGTACCTGCAGACGCAAGGGCTCGACCTGCGCGAATACGCGGCGGGTCTGGAGGCCTTCGGCTACAACGCCGTCGTGTATGCCGATATCAAGAGCCGCTACTTCTCCAACACCTTCCTGGCCATTGTCGCCGCGGCGATCGTTTCGGTGCTGATGCCGTTGCGAAGGCTCAAAAAGCTTAATCCTATCGAGGTGATACAGGTATGATCGAACTGCGCAGAGTGAACAAATATTTTTACAAGGATACGGAGCGCGAGGTGCACGCCCTGCGCGATATCGACCTCGCCGTCGCGACGGGGGAGTACGGGGTCATTACGGGGCCGTCGGGCTGCGGCAAAACGACGCTGCTCAACGCTATCGGGGCGCTCGACGCTGTCGACAGCGGCTCCATCACCATCGACGGTACCGAACTCTCGGGCCTGGACGAGGGGGCGCGCTCGCGGCTGCGCCTGGAGCAGATCGGCTTCGTCTTCCAGGCCTATAACCTTGTACCCGTCCTCACCGTGCGCGAGAACATCGGCTTCATTATGAAGCTGCGCGGTTTTGCGCCCGAAGCGATCGAACAGAGGGTGGCGGAAGTGGCACGTCTTCTGGAGATAGAGGAGAAGCTCGATGCCATGCCCGGCCACATCAGCGGGGGTCAGCAGCAGCGTGTCGCCGTGGCCCGGGCGGTGGCGGCAAAACCGAAGCTCATCCTGGCCGACGAGCCGACGGCGAACCTCGATTCGCGCAACTCCGAGCACCTGATGGCGATGATGAAGCAGCTTAACGCGGTCGAAAAGATCACGATCCTCTTCTCTTCTCACGACGATTACGTCGTGGAACAGGCCCGCCGGATCATCAAGCTCAGCGACGGGCAAGTCGTGCCATGACCCTTTGGCGGCTATGGGCTGGGTCGGTACTGCTTTCAGTCCTGCTGCCGCTGCAGGCGGCGGAAACGACCTTCACGATCGAGAATACGAATTTCCTGCAGCAGCAGCACTCCGGTCTCGACAACACGGCGTACACCTATGACTATGACCGGCTCCGGCTCAGCGGCGGCTGGCGCAGCGGGGCCTATTTCTTGACGGGTATCGGTGACGTCGTCAATTACCTGGGGAATGGGTATGTGCACAGCGACGAATTCGCGCTGTTTGACGAGGTCCGGCCGGATATCCCGTTCGAAGTGCGCACCGAAGCGCAGCATTACGGGCCTGGGGCTGCCCATGCACGAATCTACCGCCTCTACGGCGGCTACGAGGACAGTGTGCAGCGGATCACCGCCGGGATACAGAAGATCAGCATGGGGGTGGGGCGGATCTGGACGCCGACGGACCTCTATAACGCGAAAAACAGCTATGCCCTGGAACCCGACGAGGTGTACGGTGTATTGGCGGCGACCTACAGCTATGCCCCCAGTGATCTCAGCACCGTCACTGCCGTCGCATCCGTCCGCCACGACCGCACGTTCAAGTATGCTGCCCGCGCCAAAGGGTATCTGGCCTTCGCCGATGTCGGACTCGATTTTATCCGCAGCGAAGATACCCTGATGATCGGGTATGAGCTTGAAGGGAACTTTTTCAGTACCGGGGCGGAGTGGCGGAGCGAAGGGGGGTATTTCAAAAGCGACCTCCTGGACACCGAGTTTTTCCAGGGGATCGCCGGGTTCGACTACGGGTTCGAGAACGGCATCACCTGGGTCGTTGAAGCACTCTACAGTTCCGAGACCTTCACCTATACGCAGCTGCTTGACAACTACGCCGATGAACTGGTTGGGAATATGGTGCAGTCCCCTTTTTACGCCGGGACGACTCTGACATACGATTTCAACCTCGCTTTCAGCGGGTCGTTTCTCTATATAGAGAGTTTCGACGAGGCGAGCAGCCGTTTCGTCGCACCGTCATTGACCTACACCCTGAACGACCACAATACCTTCA
The DNA here is from genome assembly GCF_039645995.1 of Sulfurimonas sp. HSL3-1. Lineage (NCBI taxonomy): Bacteria > Pseudomonadati > Campylobacterota > Epsilonproteobacteria > Campylobacterales > Sulfurimonadaceae > Sulfurimonas > Sulfurimonas diazotrophicus. The sequence continues at coordinate 2,341,862 of NZ_CP147920.1, read as the reverse complement.
CGGCCGGTATGCTGCTGGGTTTCGGCAGCGACAGCAGCGCGTTCGGTCCCTACGGCGAGCGCTTCTACCTGGAGTGGCAGGCCAGCTACTAGGGAGAAACGAATGTTTTCAAAACGTATCCTTGCCGTAACGCTGGCGATATCAATCGGCATCGCGGGCGTAATATTCGCCTTCTACAATTCGCCATCTTTTTTAAACAAGGATTGGACGATGAAGTTTGATAAAACAATGATCATGTTATCCGCCTCGGCAGCAGCACTGCTGATGCTCAGCGGCTGTACCGAAGACGGCTCCAACGGCGTTGACGGCATTACTCCGAACGCGAACGAAGCGACACTGCTCTCTTTTTCGGAGCTGAGCGCTCCTGTGCTCGATGAGGAGAAGTCTTCACTCCGCGCAACAGACAGCGTGACCTACCTCGAAACGGGTAAGACGGCGACGATTGGCTTTACGAAGCTGATGGCGACGGCGGATGTGAACAACGGCGAGACTTTCGGCCTGCTCAAAGACCATACGGACGCGGCGATCGCTTTTACCGACGGCAGCCCGTATATCTGTAACGGTACGAACAGCGGCGACGGTTCGGGTCTGGACCACTCCTCTATTCTGCGCGCCAACGGCCGTATTTTCATGGTCAACCAGTTCGAATGCGGCATCGGCGGCATGTACGGGATGGAGCTGCAGCAGAACAACGGTACGCTCTCCGTCAAACCGGACTCCATGCAGTATATCAGCCAGAAAGCGGAGTTCGGCGGCTGGGTCCATTGTGCCGGTATGACAACGCCGTGGGAATCGCACCTCGGCTCCGAAGAGTATGAACCCGATGCGAAAAAAATCGAGGATACGCTCGATCCTTCCACGAAGCTGACAGGCAATTCCCGCTTCAACGAGGTGACGAAGTTCTACTGGAATGACGAGAACAACGCGAACGCCACGGCGGACAACAACCCGTACTTCTACGGCTGGATCCCGGAAGTCACGGTTGACGCGTCTGCTGCGACACCGGTCTTCGGTTATACAAAACACTTCAGCATGGGCCGCGCGGCATGGGAACTTGCCTACGTCATGCCGGACGAGCGTACGGCGTACCTCTCTGACGATGGCACGAACGTCGGCTTCTACATGTATATTGCCGATGCAGCGCAGGATCTGAGCGCGGGGACACTGTACGCGGCCAAATGGATCCAGACCTCCGACGAAGGTGCCGGCAAAGCCGACCTGATGTGGATCAAACTGGGGCACGCGACGGATGCGGAGATCCGGACGATCGTTGCCGGCGAGCCGGTCTTCAGCGACATTTTTGCTTACGAAGCGCCTGTTGCCGATGCCTGTAACCCGGGCTATACCTACGTCAACACGGCGATGGGCAAAGAGTGTCTGCAGGTCAAAACCGGTATGGACAAAGCAGCAGCATTCCTCGAAACACGCCGTTACGCTGCGATGAAGGGCGCGACGACCGAGTTCAGAAAAGAAGAGGGGATCACCTTTGACCCTGATCACGGTGTCCTGTTCGTAGCAATGAGCCAGGTCACTAAAGGGATGACGGATGGCGAGGGCGACGTCCAGCTCAGCGACAACAAGTGCGGCGCGGTTTACGGCCTGAACATCAACGGCGAAAGTCAGGCAGCCTATGATACGGTGCAGAGCAAGATCGACAGTAACTATGTCGTCAGCAACATGTACGGGGTTGTCGCAGGTGCGCCGGCAAGCTACCCGGAAGGTTCCGCCTATGAAAGCTACACTTGTGCGGCCAGCGGCATCGCCAACCCGGACAACGTGACCTATCTCGCGGGACAGAACATCCTGGCGATCGGCGAAGACACCGGCTACCACCCGAATGACTTTGTCTGGGCCTATGATGTCGTTAGCGAAAAGATGACCCGCATCATCTCCACGCCGTACGGTTCCGAGACAACGTCTCCGTACTGGGAGCGCAACGTCAAGGGTTACGACTACCTCACCGTCGTCACGCAGCACCCCTTCGGTGAAGTCTCTACCGGTGACGCGGAGTACGGCCTCGTCGGCCAGGCGACGGATGCGCAAAAAGAGTCCTTCGTCGGTGTCTTTGGACCGTTCAAGTTCTGATCGCCCCCGGCGATCAGAGAGGGCTTTCCGCCTTCTCTTCGTGCAGACCGTACCGCCTCCTCCGTACGGTCTGCAAGGAAAGAAATATGACATACCCCTCTTATCTTCTGGCATTTGTTTTACTGTTTTCAGGCTGCAGCAGCGATACCCCGGCGGGTGACGCCAATGCGACGCCAACACCTCTTCCCGAGGTGAATGCGAGTCTCTATGAAACGGAACAGCTTTTTACGGACGTGACGGCGATGACCGTCAAGAACAGTTACGGCGCCTATGTGACGTCGCAGTGTTACACGAAAACGGAGGATGGCGGCGGGAACACGCACAACCCCTGTTTCAGCTGCCATACCAATTCGGTGGAACCCAACTATATCGACGATGCGGCGTTGCAGGAGAGCTACAGCTTCAGCGAAGCGACCTACAAGAACCCGTGGACCAACCTCTTCAGCGACCGTACCGATGCCGTCGCCGCCGTGTCCGATGCGGCGATCCTCGATTATGTCCGCGGGGACAACTACTTTGACGCCAACGGGAGCATTATGCTCGGCGAGATCCTGAAACATGTTCCGGAAGCCTGGGATTACAACCATGACGGGAAGTGGGGCGGCTTTACCCCCGACTGCTACTTCGCGTTCGACGGGGAGGGGTTCGACCGTGACCCGAAGGGTGCCTATACCGGCTGGCGGGCCTTTGCCTACTCCCCTTTCCTCGGTACTTTCTGGCCGACGAACGGCTCCACGGACGATGTGCTGATCCGGCTGCCGGAAGTGATGCGGCAGAACGAGGAGGGCGTCTTTGACAAAGAGGTCTACAAGGTCAACCTCGCCGTTGTGGAGGCGCTGATCAAACGCAGCGACATTGCGATCGAGCCGGTGGACGAGAAGGTGTTCGGGGTGGACCTGAACCAAAACGGTACCCTCGACAGGGCGACAAAGGTCGTCTACCGCTGGGCCGCGCCCTCGTACGATTTTGAAACGAAGCGCTTTTACAACTACTCCATGTACTACGTCGGGCGGGCCGAAGACGCGCAGATCGACAACGCGCTGCACATGGCGCCTGGCCTCTACCCCGAACAGACGGAGTTCCTGCACACGGTGCGTTATATCGACGTGGATGCCAACGGCAGCGTCGGGATGGCCCCGCGGATGAAAGAGCTGCGTTACGGACGCAAGAGCGCCTGGAACACCTACCCGCAGCTCTCCAACGCGGCCCAGGCGGAGATCAAGGACAAAGATGACTTCCCCAACCGGCTGCGTACGATCACCGGCAATGAAGAGACGGGCCTCAATACGGGACTGGGATGGGTTTATCAGGGCTTCATCGAGGATAAGCAGGGCTACTTGCGGCCCCAGACCTACGAGGAGACGCTCTTTTGCATCGGCTGCCATTCGGGGATCGGTGCCGTTGTTGACAGCACCTTTGTATTCCCGCGTAAATTCGGCGCGGGGGCGAAGCAGATGGGGTGGTACCACTGGAGCCAGTCGGACAGCGGTTTTGCCCATATCAAGGAGCCGATGCTGGCCGACGGCCGCTATGAGTACACGCTCTACCTCGAAGCCAACCATGCCGGGGACGAATTCCGCGGCAACGATGAGGTCATGGCGCGCTTTTTCGATGCGAACGGTAGCCTGAAACCATCTGAGATCGAAGCGCTGCACAGCGATGTCTCCCGGCTGATCATCCCCTCGCCCGCGCGGGCTTTGATGCTGGACAAGGCCTACAAGGTGATCGTTGATGACCAGAGCTACATTTATGGACGCGATGTGCACGTTGCTCCGGCCCTCAATGTGCACCGGGAAGTGGCCATAGGTGCCCCGACCGGCGTCAAGGCCGTCACGATGGAGCGTTATCCGCTGCACTGAAGGATCGAAGCCCCTCGGCTAACCGCACTTCCTGTGCAGATGCTTCTCGAAGGCCTCGGCCGTTTCCGCCTGGCTGCAGAGGTAGCCCTGGTAGGCGATGGCGTCGTCGTTCTCACGCAGCATCTCGCGCTGTGCATCCTCCTCGACCCCTTCGGCGATCACCTGGTAGTCAAACTGGCGGGCGATATCGATAATGGCGCGCACCAGGGTGGCATCCTTGGGGTCATGCAGAATATCGCGGATAAAGCTCTGATCGATCTTGAGGGCGGAAAAGGCGAACTGCTTGAGGTAGGAGAGGGAGGAGTAGCCGGTGCCGAAGTCGTCGATGATGAACTTGATGCCCTGGGCATTGAGCGTGTCGATCAGTCTTTTCGTTTTGTCGAAATTCTCGATCAGCGCCGTCTCCGTGATCTCGAGTCGCAGTGTTTCGGGGGCGATGGCGTGGCGCCGGATGTTCTCGGCGACGAGGTCGGCGAAGTCGCCCTCAATCAGCTGCCGCGGACTGATATTGATGGAGACGTAATCAAGGCAGAATAGTCCCGCTTTCTGCCAGGCGCCGATCTGCCGGCACGCCTCGTTGATGATCCATTCGCCGATCGCTTTGATCAGCCCCGACTCTTCGGCGACCGGAATGAAGTGCGCGGGCGGGATTTCGTTGCCGATCTCGTCATGCCATCGCAGCAGGGCTTCGGCGGCAACGACGTTGTCGGTCGTGATGTGGGCGATAGGCTGGTAAACGAGGGTAAAGCCTCCCGTTTCGATCGCGTGCCGGAGCCGCCGCTGCGTTCGGAGGTAATCGCGGGCTTTCTGGTCCATTTCCGGATCGTAGAACCGGGTACGGTCGCGCCCCTCCGCTTTGGCCTGGTACATCGCCGTATCGGCGCGCCTGAGCACCTCGTCGATATCTTCGGGGGCGCTCTCCAGGGTGGTGACGCCGATGCTGCATGAGGTGTAGAGCTGATGCCCTTCGATATGGAAAGGGCGGCGCAGGGCCTCATGGATTTTTTCGGCGACTTGAAACGCATGGCGGACGGTGCCGTCCTCGTCGGTGGCGATCAGCGGCAGCAGGATGACGAACTCGTCTCCCCCGAGGCGGCTGAGGGTGTCGCTTTCACGCAGCAGCGCGTCAAGTCGTTTGGCCGATTCGATGAGCAGACGGTCGCCGACGAGGTGCCCGGCCGTGTCATTGATATGTTTGAAGCGGTCAAGGTCGAGAAAGAGCAGTGCCGAGAAGCGGGCAAGGCGCCGGTCCTCTTTGAGCAGCTGCCGGATACGTTCTTTGAGCAGTTCCCGGTTGGGCAGTTGTGTGAGCGGATCGTGCAAGGAGAGGAACTTCGCCTGCTTCATCGCCATGTGCTCCTGGGTCTTGTCGGTGAACATTGCCATGCCGCCGACCATCTCACCCCGGTCGTCGACGATGGGGGTGAATTCCACTTTGATCCAGAGGTCCAGGCCGCGGAGTTTGGTGTGGTAGGGACCTTCATACAGTGCGCGGCGGGTGTAGTCGCCGTCACGGTAGGCCCCCTGGAGCGGGCGCTGGTCAGGGAGATCCCGGAGACTGAGACCGATCAGCTCCTCGCGCTGTGCCTGGAGGAAGTTGCACAGGGCGCGGTTGGCGTCGATGATGAAGAGGTCCGTATCGTAGTAGAAGATGCCGATCGGCGTCTGATCGAACATCATCTGCAGCCGCTTTTCGCTTTTGCCGAGCCGGTCTTTGGTGTTCTGGTAGAGCTCCAGGGTACGGTAGCTTTCGACGAGGCTGCGGTGGAACTCCTGGGCCGTATGCAGCACGACGGCGATAAAGGCGAGGAGGAGGACAAACGAGGCGACAAAAATCGGGGAACCTTCGTCGAGCAGACGGTAGGCCAGCGGGACCAGCAGACCGAACAGGTAGATGAAAGAGAGGCGCAGGTCCGCCGCCAGGGTGCTGAGCGCCCCGGCGCTCATCCCGATGATGATGATAATGATGAACATCTGGTAGGTGGGAGTGACTTCGGTGAAGAAAAGCAGCGGCACACTCCCCCAGATGAGCGCGGAGAAGAGGACGCCTATAAAGAGCCGCCGGTACCATGTGTCGTATGGGGGGGTCTCCTGTCGGAAAAAACGGCGGGTGTCCAGGTGGCGCAGGAGTGTGACCCCCGTCAGGAGGGCGTACCAGACCGCCAGCTGCGTATGGTCGGCCACGGGCCAGAGGATGTAGACAAAAAGCGAGGCATTGAACCAGATGACGACGGTGGCCCCGGAGAGGTTGTCATAGAGCAGGCGCAGCAAGCGCCGCCGGAAGTCATCGGCTTTGTCGAAATGTTTGGAGAGGTGCAGGAGTGAAATGCCCTTCATCCTTGCCTTTCGTTTTTGAGTCTATTATACAACAGATCGTGATGGAACGATGGGACTACTCCTCTTCGCCCAGCGCCCACTGCGCGAACGGGATCATCTCCGCCTCGACGAAGGGGTGGTGCAGGGAGGATTCGCTGCTCATCGTGACGACTTCGACCCTCTGCACGCCGTGGGTGACGATGAACGCTTCGGCCTGTTCGATCTTTTTGAAGAGGATCTCCTTGGTCCCGAAGGGCATGCAGAGAATGACGCGGTTGCTTTCGGGAAGGTAGAAGTCGATCTGCTCCTCGTAAAATACCTCGCCGTGGTGTTTGGCGAGTTCGGTCAGCACCATATTCTCGAAAAGGCGCCCGAAGTGCTTCTGGAACACCAGGGCGTTTTTGAGCGCGATGTCGCAGAGGTAGAGCTTTTTGGTCGCCCGGGGGTGGCCGAACTTCGCCACGGCGTGCAGATACCCCTCGGAGAGCATGCTGGCATAGTGGCGGTAGAGCATGTCCTTGGAGATTTTGCGCTCGCTCTTGAGCCGCTCGTAGAGCATGAAGGCGGAAACCTTCTGGGTGTGCAGGCGCGCGGCCAGCAGCATCAGGTCGAAACCGATGTCGCCGAGGGCCTCTTTAAAGGCGCGCTGCAGCAGGGGGTGGCGCTCTTCGGAGGGGGTTTTGTGCATGACCGGCAGCCCTCCCAGCTGCAAAAAGTCATTGAGGGCGCTTTCATCGTATTTGCGCTCGAACGCCAGGAACTCCTCGAAATCGAGGGGGAAGAGACGGTAGTGGGGAAACCCCTCGGCTTCGGGGACCTCCCGGGCGATCAGAATCAGCTGCGTGACCGAGGGAAGCAGCAGCGCCGGCCGGTAGTTGTCCAGCACGAGGGTGGCGATCTCGTGGGTATTACAGAACGAGCGTATCTGGGCATTGAAGCGCTCCGTGTCGATGCGGATATCGCTGCAGTCGACGTAGAGGTAGGAGGCCTTCTTCTTTTGCAGCAGATAGTGCTTGATCAGCATGCTCTTGCCGCTGAGGGGGATGCCGCTGAGGTAGAAGGAGTGTTCCGGTGGGGAGAATTTGCGTTCGACGTATCCGCCGGCATGGAGGTCCTGGCGGTAGAATTTTTCCAGCAGTTCGGTCATCGTTGCTCCTCTGTTTTGTCAATATGATTTTATCACTTCCTTTTGAAAAGGAAATAAATTTGGATAAAATTCGTCCGAACCCCCCTAAAACCCTTGAATTTGGAAAGTGATCTCAGTATAATTCCGCTCCCTTTATAATAGTTGGACCTGATCCAACGAGTTCTTTATGAGGAAAAATAATGGAAAAGATTCGTTTGAAACTTAGAGCGTACGATCACCGTGTACTGGATCGTTCGGTTGGTTCTATCGTAGAAGCAGTTAAGCGCACGGGCGCGGAAATCCGCGGCCCGATTCCGCTTCCGACTAAAATCCGTAAATATACGGTTCTTAAGTCCGTTCACGTCAACAAAGACAGCCGTGAGCAGTTCGAGATCCGTATGCACGCCCGTCTGATCGACATCGTGTCCGCTACGCCGGACACGGTCGACTCTCTGATGAAACTTGATCTGGCGCCGGAAGTGGATGTTGAAGTCCGCTCGATGGACAAGTAAGGAGTAGCACAATGGAATTTATTGTTGAAAAAATCGGTATGAGCCGTACTATCAGCGTTCCGAGCACTCCGGTAACGCTTCTGAAAGTCAAAGAGGCAAAGGTCTGCGAAGTCGAGAACGGCCGCGCGATCGTTGCATACAATGACGGCAAAAAGATGAACAAGTCCATCGAAGGTCAGCAGAAGAAATATGATCTGCCCAAAGAGTTTAACCGTTTCGTGACGCTGACTGTCAGCAACACGGAAGCCGGTGACCTCGAGACTGCTTCCCTGGGTGAAGCGAAAGTGGTCAAAGCCTCTTTCAACACGAAAGGTCGCGGTTACAGCGGTGTTATGAAGCGCTGGAACTTTGCAGGGGGTCCTGCAGCACACGGTTCACGTTTCCACCGCCGTCCGGGTTCAATCGGTAACTGTGAGTGGCCGGGCCGCGTTATGCCGGGCCGCAAAATGGCAGGTCAGTACGGTAACACGCAAGTCACCGTCAAAAACGAAGTGATTTCTTACGACGCAGAAAACGGCATCCTCGTCGTCGCGGGTTCCATCCCGGGCGCAAACGGTGCAATGGGTCGTGTAAAGGTTGTTAAATGAGCGCTATCGTATTGAATGAAAATTTTGAAAAAGCATCCGAGCTCGCACTGCCGGAAAGCTTTTCAGGTATCAATCCGCACAACCTCTACCTGTATGTGAAAGCATACCAGGCAGGTCTGCGTGCCGATACAGCTTCTGCGAAGACTCGTTCCGAGATGCGCGGCGGCGGTAAGAAGCCGTGGGCACAGAAGGGCCGCGGTGGTGCACGTGCCGGTTCACGCCGTTCACCTGTATGGGTCGGTGGTGCCGTCGTTCACGGTCCGAACACAGGCCGTAACTACGACCAGAAAGTCAACAAGAAGCAGAAGAAGCTTGCGCTGAACTTTGCCCTTGACGCTCTGGCGGCAGAAGGCAAACTCTTCATCGTTGATTCGATCGAGATCGCATCAGGCAAAACGAAAGATGCCAAGGCGATGTTTGACAAGCTGGGCGTTCGTGACGCACTGCTCGTCAAGTCCATCGTTGATGAGAACACGTTCCTGGCCTTCCGTAACATCCAGTCAACTTACCTGGTTGAAGAGAATGAACTGAATGCATTCCTGGCATCAGCATACCGCGCAGTCGTTATCGAAAAAGCGGTATGGGAAAATCTGACAAAAGAGAGCTAAGATGGCTGATATTACAGATATTAAATCAATCGTTTACACTGAGAAAACGCTTGGTCTGCAGGAAGAGGGTGTTGTCGTTGTTCAGACATCCCCGCGCATGACCAAAACCGGTCTCAAAGAGGTGTTCCGCGAGTACTTCGGTGTCATCCCGACACGTATCAACTCACTGAACCAAAGCGGTAAGACAAAACGCTTCCGCGGTGTCATGGGCAAGCAGAACGACTATAAAAAGTTTTATGTCAAGCTGCCTGAGGGCGCGGCAATCGAATCGATGGCGGTGTAATCATGGCAATTAAAACATACAGACCAATTACCCCGAGTCGCCGTTTCTATACAAACATCGACTCCGGTGACATCACAGCAAAGGCCTCTGTCCGCTCTCTGCTGGTCAAGCTGCCGGCACACGCTGGTCGTAACAACAACGGACGCATCACGTCCCGCCACAAGCAAGGCGGCGCGAAGAAGCTCTACCGTATCATCGATTTCAAACGCAACAAGTTCGGTATCCCGGGCAAAGTTGCCGCGATCGAGTACGACCCGTACCGTAACTGCCGCATCGCACTGATCACTTATGCAGACGGCGAGAAGCGTTACATCCTCCAGCCGAAAGGGCTGAGCGTCGGTGACACGGTTGCAGCTGCAGTCGAAGGCCTCGACATCAAGCCGGGCAACGCGATGAAGCTCAAGAGCATTCCGGTCGGTACTACCGTCCACAATGTTGAGCTCAAGCCGGGTAAAGGCGGCCAGATGGTCCGCTCTGCCGGTGCTTCCGCTCAGATCATGGGTCGTGACGGCAAGTACGTCTCCCTGCGTCTGCCTTCCGGTGAAATGCGCTACGTCCTCGGCGAGTGTATGGCGACTGTCGGTACTGTCGGTAACGAAGAGTACAGCAACATCGTCTTCGCGAAAGCCGGTCGTACACGCCACATGGGTATCCGTCCGCAGACGCGCGGTTCCGCGATGAACCCGATTGACCACCCGCACGGTGGTGGTGAAGGTAAGACAAACTCCGGTCGTCACCCGGTTACTCCGTGGGGTAAACCGACCAAGGGTGCGAAAACGCGTCGTAAAAAAGCGAGCGATAAGCTTATTATCACTCGTCGTAAGAAAGGTTAATCGATGGCACGTTCAGTAAAAAAAGGTCCGTTCGTAGACGACCATTTGATGAAAAAAGTGCTCGCAGCCAAAGAAGCGAAGAGCAATAAGCCTATCAAGACATGGTCACGCCGCAGCGTGATCCTGCCGGATATGATCGGTCTGACACTCAACGTCCACAACGGACGCCAGTTTGTACCGGTCTACGTGACAGAGAACCACATCGGCTACAAGCTCGGTGAGTTCGCTCCGACACGTACATTCAAGGGCCACAAGGGCTCTGTACAGAGAAAAGGGTAACGCATGGCAAGAGCACTGTTGAAATTTATCCGCGTCTCTCCGACGAAGTCTCGCCTCATCGCACGTGAAATCCAGGGCATGAACGCTGAAGAAGCGATCGCTGCACTGGAGTTCACGCCGAACAAAGCGGCGAAGATCATCTCTAAAGTCGTCGCATCGGCTGTCGCGAACAGCGGCAACGATGCCAGCGACTGTGTGATCACTTCTTGCCGTGTTGACAACGGTCCGGTTCTCAAGCGCTTCCGTCCGCGTGCTCGCGGTATGGCAAGCGGGATCCGCAAACCGACGGCACACATCTTAGTAGAAGTAGAGGGTAAATAATTATGGGTCAGAAAGTCAATCCGATCGGATTCCGTCTGGGCATCAACCGTAACTGGGAGTCCCGCTGGTATCCGAATTTCAAAAACGCACCGGCCAACCTGGGCGAAGACCACAAAATCCGTACTTTCCTGAAAAAGGAACTCTACTATGCGGGTGTGAACAACATCATCATCGAGCGTACGGTCAAGCGTCTGCGCGTCACTATCGTCGCAGCACGCCCGGGTATCATCATCGGTAAAAAAGGTGCTGATATCGAGAAGCTCAAAACAAAGCTTCAGAACCTGATCGGCAAAGACATTGCCGTCAACATTAAAGAAGAGAAAAAGTCGATGATCGCGGCGCAGCTCGTTGCTGAGAACGTTGCGACACAGCTGGAGCGCCGTGTTGCGTTCCGCCGTGCGATGAAGAAAGTAATGCAGAACGCACAGCGTGCCGGTGCCAAGGGTATCCGTATCGCCGTCGCTGGCCGCCTCGGTGGTGCTGAAATGGCACGTACCGAGTGGTACCGCGAAGGTCGCGTGCCGCTGCATACGCTCCGTGCCAAGATCGATTACGGTTTTGCCGAAGCGCATACAACCTACGGCATCATCGGTATCAAGGTCTGGATCTTCAAAGGTGAAGTCCTCTCCAAAGGTATCCAGCCGGAACCTAAAGAAGAAGATAAGCGTGAGCGCCGCGGTCGTGCTCCGAGAAAGGCGGATTAATCATGTTGATGCCAAAAAGAATGAAATACCGCAAGTACATGAAGGGTCGCAACCGCGGTAAAGCGCGTAGCGGCTACAAGCTTGCGTTCGGTGATATCGCGTTCAAAGCGGTCGAAGCGGGTCGTATCAACTCCCGTCAGATCGAAGCGGCGCGTATCGCGGCAACCCGTCACATCAAGCGCCAGGGTAAGATCTGGATCCGTGTTTTCCCGGACAAGCCGCTTACGGCGAAACCGCTTGAAGTACGTATGGGTAAAGGTAAAGGTGCAATCGACCAGTGGGTAATGAACATTAAACCGGGTCGTATCATCTTCGAAATGGGTGGCGTTGAAGAGTCCCTGGCACGCGAAGCGCTGACGCTTGCGATGCACAAGCTGCCATTCAAAACGAAAATTGTAACGGCGGAGATGGACAATGAAGTATACTGATTTGGCAGAGAAGACTTCAGCGGAACTGAGCGCAATGCTCAAAGAGAAGAAGACTGAGCTCTTCACGCTGAGACTGAAGCAAAAAACGATGCAACTGCAGAACACGAGCGAACTGCGCAACGTGCGCAAAGATATCGCCCGTATCAACACTGCGCTCAGCGCAGCGAAGTAAGGAGACCCGAATGTCTAAACGTGAAATTCAGGGTGTAGTCGTCAAGAAAGCCGGTGACAAAACGGCGACGGTCGTTGTCGAGCGCCGCGTTATGCACCCGCGCTACCACAAAACGGTCAAGCGTTTCAAAAAATATCTCATCCACGATGAGAACAACACGCTGAACGTCGGTGACGAAGTGATCGCGGTCGAGTGCCGCCCGATGTCCAAGACAAAGTCTTTCGAACTTAAAAGCGTTGTCGCCACAGGAGTAGAGTCATGATCCAGAGCTTTACTCGTCTGAACGTTGCAGATAACACTGGTGCGAAAGAGATCATGTGTATCAAGGTTCTGGGCGGTTCCAAGCGCCGTTACGCTTCTGTAGGTGACGTTATCGTTGCTTCAGTCAAGAAAGCGCTCCCGACCGGAAAAGTCAAAAAAGGTCAGGTCGTCAAGGCTGTCGTTGTCCGTACGAAAAAAGAAGTACAGCGCGAAAACGGTTCTCTGATCCGTTTCGATGACAACGCCGCCGTCATCCTCGACGCGAAAAAAGAGCCGATCGGTACCCGTATCTTCGGTCCTGTTAGCCGTGAAGTACGCTATGCAGGTTTCATGAAGATCGTTTCCCTGGCTCCGGAGGTTGTGTAATGGCAAAGTTTAACTTCAAAAAAGGCGATATGGTCGAGATCATTGCCGGTGACGACAAAGGCACCAAGGCAGAAGTTCTGATGGTCATGCCGAAAGAGAACAAGGTCCTCGTCAAAGGCTGCAAGCTCGCGAAAAAAGCGGTCAAGCCGACCGAAGAGAACCCGAAGGGCGGATTCATGAGCAAAGAGATGCCGATCGATGCATCCAATGTCCGCAAAGTGGAGGCGTAAGTTATGGCACGTTTGAAAGATAAATATGTCGCAATGAAACCGGAACTGCAGAGCAAGCTTGAGATCAAGAACCCGATGCAGATCCCGGCGGTCGAAAAGATTATCATCTCTGTCGGTACCGGCTTCGCGATGAAAGACAACAAACTGATCCAGAACATCCAGGACACGATCAGCCTGATCGCCGGTCAGCATGCGACTGTCGTAGACGCACGCAAATCCGTCGCAGGCTTCAAAGTCCGCGAAGGGATGCCGGTCGGTGTCAAAGTCACCCTGCGCGGTGAGAACATGTACACCTTCCTGGACAAACTGATCGCTGTCGCTCTGCCGCGCGTGAAAGACTTCCGTGGTATTCCGCGCAACGGTTTCGACGGCCGCGGTAACTACAACTTCGGTCTGAACGAGCAGCTGATCTTCCCGGAAGTCAACTATGATTCCATCATGCAGATCCACGGGATGAACATCACTATTGTCACAACAACGCAGAGTGACAAAGAGGCATTTACCCTGCTCGAATCCATGGGTATGCCGTTCGCGAAAGGAAGAGAGTAATGGCTAAGAAGTCCATGATCGCAAAACAGCAGCGCAAACCGAAATTCGCGGTTCGCGCTTACACACGTTGCCAGATCTGCGGTCGTCCGCACTCTGTACTCCGTGACTTCGGTATTTGTCGTGTTTGCTTTAGAAAAATGGCAAATGAGGGATTGATCCCAGGCGTCAGAAAGTCAAGCTGGTAAGCTTGAAACTCCTGACTGTTAGCAAGGAAAAATAAAATGGTAAATGATCTTATTGCAGACTCTTTGACCCGTATCCGGAATGCAGCAATGCGTCGCCTCGACGTGACAACGCTGATGCACTCCAAGTCCGTCGAAGCAGTCGTTGGTATTCTCGCAGAGAAGGGTTACATTGATAGCTTCAACGTTGTCGAAGACGGCAACAAGAAGAGCATCAACGTTGTGTTGAAGTATGATGAAGCGGGTAAAACCGTCATCAACGAGATGAAGCGCGTTTCCAAACCGGGACGCCGCGTGTACAAGGGCCGTGACGACATCAAGCGTTTCAAAAACGGCTACGGTACGATCATCGTCAGTACTTCCAAAGGTGTCATCCCGAACGATAAAGCTTACGAGCTTGGCGTCGGCGGTGAAGTACTTTGTACAGTTTGGTAAGGAGATAACGCATGTCACGTATTGGTAAAGCTCCGGTCGCATTCCCGGCCGATGTGAACGTAACGGCTGACGGTGAAGTTATCACTTTCAAAAAAGGCAACAACACGCGCACCCTCGACACGAAAGGCAACGTTGACTTCACGATCGAAGACAACACCCTGACGTTTGCATCCAAATCCGATGCACGCGAGCACCGCGCATTCTGGGGAACCTACCGTGCCCTCGCAGCGAACATCGTCAAGGGCCTCACTGAAGGTTTCGAACGCAAGCTCGAAATCAACGGTGTCGGTTACCGTGCCGCGGTCCAGGGCAAAGTCCTGAACCTGCAGCTCGGCTTCTCCCACGACATCAACTACGACATCCCTGCGGGTGTTGATGTTTCTGTCGACAAGAACGTTATCACACTCAAGGGTGTTGACAACCAGCAACTCGGCCAGATGGCTGCCGAGATCCGCGCTTTCCGTCCGCCGGAGCCTTACAAAGGCAAAGGTGTCAAATATGTTGAAGAGCATATTGTCCGCAAAGCCGGTAAAACAGCCAAGAAATAAGGGGTGAGCAGATGAATGCAAAAGTATTGAAAGCAAAAGTTTCAAAACGTGTTCAGCGCAAGCGCCGCATCCGTGCAAACATCAACGGTACGGCAGCGAAGCCGCGCGTCAGCATCTTCCGCTCTAACCGCTACCTCAGCGTCCAGGCAATCGACGACGCGAGCGCGGTGACACTGGCAGCTTCCAACACGAAGCCGCTGGGTGCGAAAGCGAACAAAGAGGGTGCGGCAGCACTGGCAGCGGATTTCGCAGGCAAGCTCAAAGCAGCCGGCGTCAGCGAGATCTTCTTTGACCGTAACGGTTACGTCTACCACGGCGTCGTTGCGGCATTTGCCGATGCTCTTCGCGCGAATGAAATTAAGTTTTAAGGACTGATCGATGAAAACTGTCAACAGAGAAGAATTCGAAGAATCGATCGTACACATCGGTCGGGTCACAAAAGTTGTCAAAGGTGGTCGTCGTTTCCGTTTCACCGCGCTGGTCGTCGTCGGTAACAAGAACGGCATCGTCGGCTTCGGTTACGGCAAAGCCAAAGAGGTTCCTGACGCAATCCGCAAAGCGGTAGACGAAGCGTTCAAAAACTTGACGGATGTTAAGATTAAAGGGACTACAATTGCGCACGATATCGAGCACAAGTTCAACGCAAGCCGCATCCTGATGAAACCGGCATCCGAAGGTACCGGTGTTATCGCCGGTGGTGCGATGCGTCCGGTTCTCGAACTCGCGGGTATCCAGGACATCCTGACGAAATCCATCGGTTCGAACAATCCGAATTCGGTTGTCCGCGCGACGATCGAAGCGCTTGCGCGTATGAAAGGATAAGCATATGGCACTCGAAAACTTGACACCTGCAGCGGGCTCCACAAGCAATACAAAGCGTCTGGGCCGCGGTCAGGGTAGCGGTAACGGTAAAACCGCAGGTAAAGGTAACAAAGGTCAGAAGGCACGTTCAGGTTACAATGCAAAGCGTAACTTCGAGGGTGGTCAGCAGCCGCTGGCACGCCGTCTGCCGAAGATCGGGTTCACGTCACGTGTTGTTAAACCGTACGTTATCAACGTCGACCGCATGAAAGCGGTTGCGGCACTCGACGAGATCACAGTCGAAGCGATCCGCGGTGTTCACAAGATGAGCAAGGCCGTGACTAAGGTCAAACTGGTCGGCGCATCTGCGAAAGACCTTGCTTCCAAGATCAAAGACGAAAACGTTACAACAACCGGCAAGTAATGAACCAGCAGCTCATCAACAAGATCCTCATTACGATCGGGTTTCTGTTCCTCTACCGGCTACTGGCCTACGTGCCGGTACCGGGCGTAGACACTGCCGTCATCGCCTCTTTCTTCGATTCACACTCCTCCGATGCTCTCGGCCTGTTTAACATGTTCAGCGGAAACGCCGTCGAACGTCTCTCCATCATTTCACTCGGTATCATGCCTTACATTACCGCGTCGATCATTATGGAACTGCTTGCAGCGACCTTCCCGAACCTTGGACAGATGAAAAAAGAGCGCGACGGCATGGTCAAATATATGCAGATCATCCGCTACTCCACGATTGCCATCACCCTTGTGCAGGCGGTCGGGGTCAGCATCGGTCTGCAGAGCATGACGGGCAAAGACGGCAGCAGCGCAATCCTGATGGACCACGGCACTTTTGTCATGGTCGCGGCGATCTCCATGCTCGCCGGTACAATGCTGTTGATGTGGATCGGTGAGCAGATTACGCAAAGCGGCGTCGGCAACGGTATCTCTTTGATCATCTTCGCCGGGATCGTCTCTGCGATCCCGTCTGCGATCGGTCAGACGGTCACGATGCTTAATACGGGTGCGATCAGCTTCATCACGGTCATTGCGATCCTGCTGCTGATCCTCGTCACCGTCGGTATCATCATCTACGTGGAACTCGGCGAACGCCGCATCCCCGTGACGTATGCCAAGAAAACGATGATGGCGAACCAGAACAAGCGCGTGATGAACTACATCCCGATCAAGGTCAACCTGTCGGGCGTCATCCCGGTCATCTTCGCTTCGGCGATCCTGATGTTCCCGATGACGGTGCTCTCCAGCAGTACGAACCCGTATGTTCAGGCAGTAGCGGACCTGCTCAATCCGAGCGGCTACTTCTTTAACTTCCTGACCTTCCTGTTCGTTGTCTTCTTCGCGTATTTCTATGCGTCGATCGTCTTCAATGCGAAGGATATCTCCGATAATCTCAAGCGCCAGGGCGGTTTCATTCCGGGCGTGCGTCCGGGCGAAGCGACGAAGGAGTTCCTGAACGAAACGGCATCCCGCCTGACGTTCACCGGGGCGATCTACCTCGGCCTGGTCGCGACCCTGCCGTGGATCATCGTCAAGGGGATGGGTGTACCGTTCTACTTCGGCGGTACGGCCGTACTTATCGTCGTTCAGGTTGCTCTTGATACGATGCGCAAGATCGAAGCGCAGATCTACATGAGCAAGTACGAAACCCTCAGCGCGGTTGGTCTGTAACTCCCATGGCCATCGCGCTGCGCAAACCTGAAGAAATCGAAAAACTCCGTGCCGCCAACGCTATCGTCGGCGGTACCCTTGACCTTCTCCGTAAAGAGACCCGTCCGGGGCTGAGCCTTAAAGAGCTCGACGCCATGGCTGAGGATTACATCCGCAGCCACGGCGCGCGTCCCTCTTTCAAAGGGCTCTACGGATTTCCCAATGCTGTCTGTACCTCTCTCAATGAAGTTATCATCCACGGCATTCCCAATGATTACCGTCTGCAAGAAGGCGATATCATCGGCTATGACATCGGGACGGAACTCGAAGGCTATTACGGTGATTCGGCCATTACCGTCCCGGTTGGAACGGTGACCGAGCAGGACAATGCGTTGATCGCTTGTGCCAAAGATTCGCTCTACTATGCCATCGATATCATTGAAGAGGGGATGCGGTTCAAAGAGCTCTCCATGGCGATTGAGCAGTTCATTCTCGAACGCGGCTTTGTGCCGCTGCGCGGGTTCTGCGGCCACGGCATCGGCAAGCGTCCCCATGAGGAACCGGAGATCCCGAACTACCTGGAGGGTTCCAACCCCAAGGCGGGTCCGAAGATCAAGAACGGCATGGTGTTCTGCATCGAGCCGATGATCTGCCAAAAAGAGGCCAAGGCGGTGATCCTGGAAAACGGCTGGGACGTCGTCAGCAGCGACGGACTGCGCGGATCGCATTACGAACATACGGTTGCTGTCATCGGCGGCAAAGCGGAAATCTTATCATTACCCCAAGGAGCATAAATGGCAAAAGATGATGTCATTGAGGTTGACGGTACAGTAGTTGAAGCGCTGCCGAACGCGACTTTTCGTGTAGAGCTTGAGAACGGCCACGTGATCCTGTGCCACATTGCCGGCAAGATGCGGATGCACTACATCAAGATCCTTCCGGGCGACCGCGTCAAGATCGAACTGACGCCGTACAGCCTGGACAAGGGCCGCATTACGTACCGCTATAAATAATACGTGCTTCCCCCATGGAATTCGTACTGTTTTTCAGTACGGTTCCAGCATGAATTTTTAAACTTTTTGGATATAATTTCCCTCCTCGTCGGGATGTAGCGCAGTCTGGTAGCGCACCAAGCTGGGGGCTTGGGGGTCGCAGGTTCGAGCCCTGTCATCCCGACCATTTTCCACCACACTTTTTTTCAAAATTTAGGTTACTATTTCAGATTCCACTTTCGCCTTTACGGGCACGGAGAACTGCTTGCGGCAAATCAGCAATTTTGTCTACTGCGATGACTTCATCGCCGACCTCCGATATGAGACCCGCCTGATGGCCAACCCCTATTACGACTACCCCTATCTTATCATCGAGAACTTTCTCTCCGCCGAAGCCTGTGCCGAGATCGCAGCGTATACTTCCGAAAAGAGCGAAGGCGAGCGGGCACTGGTCAAGCACAGCCAACTCGGCGTGATCGTGCCGGAATTGGAAGAGGATATCCGGAAGACGGCGATCCATCAACTGCCCGAAGCCTTGCTTGAAGGGTACAACCTCAGTTTCGCCTATCACCAGAAACAGATTGAAGATTATTTTAAAGTGGCCCTGACGACTGCTACGGAGGTGCAGGCCCTGGAGTACACGAATGGAGGCTTCTATATCAAGCATGCCGATGATTCGAACGAACTGGTGAACAGCGAGGGGGAGACGGTCGGGTTTACACAGGTCGCCCCGGCGCGTAAGATCACAACAGTGCTCTTCGCGACGACACATCGGGATGAAGAGGGGGAGGGGATGCACTTCTCCGGAGGAGAGCTGCGCTTTAATTACCTCAGTGGCGCCGACGGGGTGCCGGTGTGTATACGCCCCAAAGCCGGGGATATGGTCATCTTCCCGAGCAACCCGGTCTACAGTCATGAAGTCCTGCCCGTCACCGGCGGATACCGGCTGACCCTCGTGCAGTGGCACGATGCCATCATCAGCTGAAGGAATTGAGCTAGGAGCAGGAGACAGAAAGCGCGAAATAAAATGGTGTATAATGACTCTATGATGTAATAATTTCTCACAGTTCAATGAAATAAAACATTGGTTGAAGGAGAGGTGATGATTAAATCGAATATCACCCTTTTCGAAGGGCTGCTGCACCGCGCTTTTGACCGTTTTTATGAAGATCTGATCAAGAATACTTATGTTGAGGAGTTCTTAAAAGGGGTGGATCTTGACCATCTCAAGCAGGCCCAGCTTGCCAGTTTTCTCGCTGCAGTCTATGATGAGGATGCGGCTTTTTTTGCGCGCTTCAAGCAGCTGGGGCTCTTTCATTTCAAGATGGGGCTTCCCTACGTCGAGTACAGGGGGGCTTTCGATACGCTCTATACCTTTTTGATCGATGAGCTGGAGGGGGTGAGCGATATCAAGGGATTGCCGGATGCGATTGAACTTTACGTTCGTAAGGCGATCAATGCCAGTGCCGCCGGGTACCTGGAGCCGAGCCTCGACAACGACCAGAAGACGCTCGAACGGCAGATCAAGCAACAGATCGGCATCCCGGCCGTCATAGAGCACCTGGAGTGGATCCTTGAGGTGATCAAGGATATCCGGGTGATGAACCCCGATGCGCGGATAGAGTTCGACGAACACCTCTGCATGTGCGGCAGCTGGCTGCACAGCGAGGAGCTTGTCAAGTTCATCCCGGACCCCATGGTGCGCAAGGATATGCTCGACACGCACCACGAAATCCACCTGATCACCAAGAACATCTACCGCTCCATTCGCCGAGAGGACTACCACAAGATCTTCATTGACTACATCATGCTGGTCCGCCAGTCGATGTATCTCTACAACGAACTCAATATCAACGTGACCCAGCAGACGCTGATCGACGACGTCTCCAAGGACGCACTGACGGGTCTGCTGAACCGCCGGGACCTGATGGAGATCCTCAGCAGCGAAATCCGTCTGCACAGCCTGATCGGCACGCTTTTTTGCGTCGTGATGTTTGACCTTGACCACTTCAAATCAGTCAACGATACCTGCGGTCACCAGGACGGCGACACCGTCATCATCGGGATGGCGGAAACACTCTCAAAACATCTGCGCAAAACGGATCATATCTTCCGTTACGGCGGCGAGGAGTTTCTGGCAATCCTGCCGGGGACGACGGCGGAAGAGGCGTTCGGCATCTGCGAGAAAATCCGTACCTGTTTTGAAAACCGGACGTGGGAAGGGTGCATCATCAGTACCCCTGTTACTGTCAGTATCGGCATCGCCGAATACAGTGAACGGCTGCGCGACAACCCCCGCCATCTTGTTTTCGAGGCGGACATGAACCTCTACCGCGCCAAACAGCTCGGCCGCAACCGGACGGTGATGTAGCGCCGCTATTCGCCGAAATGCAGCTGCAGGTAAAAGGTGTTGTAGTTGCTGCCCCCTTTGATCTGGCCGTATTGATGAGCGGCTTCGAAGACGCCGGAGCGGTGGTGCAGGGCGTAGCCGAACCAGAGGGCTTTCCATCCGCTTCCGAAGAGACGGCACAGCTCGACATCGAAAGAGAAGTCGAGGTACTGCAGCAGATGCGAGGTGTGGTCGTACCCGTCCTTGGCATTGATGGAGCGTTCGATATAGGTTGTACGGGTGATGTAGGAGAGTCCCGTCCCGAACCCGAACCGGAGCCACCAGGGCGGCGGCCGGTAGTAGAACTTGAAAGCGCCGACGTACTCCTGGGCGGGGGGCTGAAGGTCGTTGGCGAAATGGTGGACGAAACCCGGTGTGAAGTAGGTGCGGATCGGCACACCGAAGAGGGTCTGTGCTAAGGGGAAGCCATAAAAGAGGGAGAGCAGGTAGAGCCCGTGTTTATCCCGGACCCCTTCGCCCAGAAGGTTTTCACTGAAAGAGGAAGGCGTCGCTTCGCCGAAGGCGATCCGAAGGTAGCCTTTGGGGTCGAATCCGTGCACTGTTTGTCCCCTGTTTTGAAAGATCCCCGCCCCGAGGTAGAGTTCGCTCTGCCATGCGGAATCGGTCGTGGGGGCTTTGGCCGCTTCGTCGCCCAGGTAGCGCAGCTTCGCGTTGGCGATCAGGGCGATGTCATCGGTCAGGTACAGGCGCGTGTTTACGCCCGCTTCGGCCTCGGCGTCTGTGCCGACACGGACGCGGTTCTGCCCGTCGTAGTAGCTGTTGTACTCCGCACTTTTGATCCCTGCTGCGGCGTAGGGGCGCCACGACCATGCCCCCCGTTCCAGTTCGGTGCCGACACGCAGTTTTGCATGGACCCGCCGCGCCGGGTCGCTGAGCAGCAGCAGGTCGGTGTGCCACTTTCCTATACGGTAACGCGCCATTACGCCGAGGTCGGCGGTATCGTCGCTGAAGTAGTCTGAGTCATGTCGCGGCATATCGACAAAGTGCATGGCACCGTAGGCGGCGACGCTCCAGCGGTCGTTGCCGCAGAGGGGGATGCCCGCTTCGGTGCCGTCTAAAAAAAAGTAAGGCGTCTCAAGGTAGAGCAGCAGCACATAGCTGTTCAGCAGGGGGTCGTTTTGTGTCGTCGCATAGGGAATGGTGGCGCTGCGCAGTACCGAGGCCATGCCCCACGATGCGTTTGCATGCTCCTCGGCCCCCCGGGCACAGAACAGCAGCACCAGCAACAGTATCGCCACCCGTTTCATGGGCAGGGATTGTATAGAGGATGGGTTGCGGATGGGTTACGGGCGACCTTGAGGCGGGATGCTCCCTTGTTCCCACCGTTTCGATAGGAATGCAAATAAGATAGCCGTCCGGCTGATTCCACCTGCATCAATTTCAGCGCTTGTTTATTTGAAAAGCAATAATATAACTAAATATGTTTAAAAAGGTTTAAAAATGCGTTACTATATTTTCATGATGCTCTTGCTGGCAGTCGTGCTTTTCCAGGGATGCACCGAGAGGGAGCAACGAACTGAAACGAATACAACGCAAACCATCGACCCCGCCCTGCAGACACTGGAGCTGCAGATTGAAACTGTTGAGCTTCCGGAGAACAACGATACGACAGTGACACTCAAGACGGACGACGGGCAAGATATCACTTCCAATAAAAATATCGTCTGGCATATCAGCGATACAAACGTGACCGAGATCAACGGCACGAAGCTGTTTGCCAAAGCGGAAGGGACGGCGACTATTAGGGCAGAAGTCGATGGGGAATATTCGCAGGAGCAGAACGTGACGGTCTACAAGATTATCCACGGCCACCGCCTACCGCCGGAACCGGATAAAGAAAAGAATAATGCCACATTACTTGGGATTGATGATAACAATAATGGTATAAGAGATGATGTTGAACGGCTTATTATTGTCGAAGAAGCTAAAAATCTTCATTTCCCAAAGACACAAACAGCTTTATCTCTCCAGTATGCATGGGCTTGGCAGAAAATCATAGAAGCTCCTATTTTAAAAAACAGAATTTATTTAGAAAAATATACTAGCTGTCAAAGATACTTTGAAAAAAAGTACACAAAAGAGATGACTTTTACCGAGTATATGGCATGGGCCAAAGAAAATGCAAGCACAATACTCGGAATTAAACTTGAAGATCAAATTTTTAATACTAGAGCAAGAATAGAACAAAGATTTGAGTTTAATAAAATATGCAGTGGCAATCTTTTTGATTTACCACCAGCAGACCTGACTGCTTGTCAAATAAACATAGATGAACTAAGTGAATAGTTATTATGAAAAAGCTTCATCTAGGTTTTTATACTCTAATTATTTGTGGATACATGTCTTTATTTGCTGGAATAATTGACGAACGAAAAACTGACATATATTTTCCCTCGTTCCCACCGTCTCGGTGGGAATGCATATGAGATCGAATAGAGTAAAAGAAGCATAAATGGGCAGAAGCCGCTACAAGGTTTATGAACCGACAGCTCCGCACTTCGTGACCTGCACGATACTGCATTGGATACCGATATTCACCCGCCCCGAAACAATCAACATCGTCTTTGAAAGCTTGAACTATCTAAAAGAGACTTCCAACCTGAAAATACATGCCTACGTGATACTGGAAAACCATCTGCACCTTGTCGCCCGCAGTGAAGATATCGCCAAGGACATGGCGCGTTTCAAGTCGTACACGGCAAGAAAGATCATTGATCATCTTCAGGAAAAAAAAGTGACGACGATCCTCGATCAGTTGGCGTTTTACAAAAAGGCCCATAAGGTTGGAAAGGAATTCCAGTTGTGGCAGGAAGGCATCGCCCCGAAGCAATTACTTGGCGATGCAATGATGAGAGAGCGCATAGAGTATATCCATAACAATCCTGTTAAAAGGGGCTATGTTGATACTGCTTCACACTGGCGGTACTCCAGCGCGAGGGATTATGAAGGCATACCCGGACTGTTGAGCGTCGATCCGACCTGGTGATTTCATAACATATGCATTCCCACCGAGACGGTGGGAACGAGAGAAAGAAGAAAGAACGAAAAAACCTATCACTTCACTTGTTGACTGAAAAACTCCACCTATCAAGCTGTAAACTTGCAATATGTTTTTTATACGCTCCAACAAGTTCTTTTTTACGGTTTTCTTCCATGCTTTTTTCCGTATTATCTCCCCATCCTTCAGTCATAATATTGTACAAAGCCATTGAGGCATCGATTGAATTTTGAATTTTATTTTTCTCATCTATTGAACGTATAGTTTTTCCTAGTTCAAAGAGTAATGACATAGTAGTTCTATCTTTTAAATCAGGAGACAAAGCAGTGTAAGGTATGCCAGTTAGGAAATCTTTTACTTGTATGCTGTAATGTTTATATTCACTCCAGGGAGAAGGTTTTTTTAAACTTATATGTAGGTGTTTTAAACGAAGAGCTATTTGGAGATCGATTTCCTCCATTTTTGCTTTATTTTTTCGTTCTTCAGTTAATCTACTCTGCCACCGAGATATAAGCCAACCGAGAACACCAACAACAACGGTAGAAAGCAACCAGATACCCAGCGGAGTATTGAAAAATTTCAATATTCTGGCATACCATGTCGTTGGTTTACGAGATTTTTCTATTTCTTTCCTGACTTCTTCCCGAAATATTTCTTCTCTTTTTATCCTCTCTTTATCATTTTTCAGGAGTTTAAGAGTGTTAGGTTGATTGCTCTTGGTGAAATTTATTTCACTGCTCGACTTCAGTGAACTATTTAACTCATTTTTTGCTTGTACAGACAAACAAAAAAAAGAAATTGAAATCATAAAAATAACAATTAATTGTCTCATACTTTTTCCAAAATCAGCGGTTTTTGAAATATTATAGCTTATTGGAAATTGTAGATCATTTTATAATTGTTTGAGATCGGAAAGTATGCACTTTCATTGGGACAATGGGAGCACCTATGAGATAGGCAAGCGCCCTTACTCCCACACCCCCGGGATATGCGTCCCGCACTGCGGGCAGTTGCCTTCGTCGGTGAGGTGGTTCTGTACGTACTGGCCGATATGGCCGCTGCGGTTGATGATCTTGAAGCCGCAGTTGGGGCAGTAGGTCGATTCGCGGTCCTCGTCGTCGTAGTTGCCGATGTAAACGAAGTTGAGCCCCTCCTCCTTGCCGATCTCGTAGGCGCGGATCAGGGTGGTTGGCGGAGTTGGCGGGGTGTCGAGCATCTTGTACATGGGGTAAAAGCCGCTGACGTGCCAGGGGATGTTCACGTCGAGGTCGGCGACAAAACGCGCGATCTTTCTTATCTCCTCGTCGCTGTCGTTCTTCCCGGGAATCAGCAGGGTCGTTATTTCGATCCAGATCCCCTTGTCGTGGGCGTATTTGACCGTATCGAGCACGGGCTTGAGTTTGGCGCCGCAGATGTCCTCGTAGAACGCTTCCGTGTACCCCTTGATATCGATATTCATCCCGTCGAGGTAGGGCAGCAGGGTGTCAATGGCCTTGTGGGTCTCGAAGCCGCTGGTGACGTAGATGTTCTTCAATCCCGCCTCGTGGGCGAGTTTGGCCGTATCATAGGTGTATTCGAAAAAGACGACCGGTTCGTTGTAGGTGTAGGCGATGGAGTCGCAGCCGTACTCTTTGGCCAGGGCAACGATCTGTTCGGGGCTGAGCGGCTGTCCCGCGATCTTATGGTCGTGCTCCTTGGGGTACTGGGAGATGTCCGCGTTCTGGCAGAATTTGCACGCAAAGTTGCAGCCGACCGTTCCGAAGGAGAAGGCCTTGGTGTCGGGCAGGAAGTGGAACATCGGTTTTTTTTCGACGGGGTCGACGTTCACGGCGGCGGCCAGGCCGTAGGTGAGCAACTGTAGCTGCCCCCCTTCGACTTTGCGGATACCGCAGACGCCGTACTCGCCTTCTGAAAGTTTGCAGTGCTGGTGGCACGCCTCGCAGAGGATGCGGCCGTCATCGAGTTTTTTGGATAACCATGCAGGGGCTGACATACGCTCTCCTTTCATCTGTAATCGGTAGAAAACGGATCGCCTGAATAGGAACTGCTTATATTCCATTATACACTGTTTATGAAAAGGGGCGTTTGGTTCGTTAGAGGGGGCGGATCTTTTTCTTGACGCTTTTCGGGAGATGGGCGAAGGGGAGGGTACGCTCTTTGCCGCTTTCTTGTGCACGCACGACGACGTTCATGCTGTTGGGGTCGAGGCGCAGCAGCTGCCAAAGCTCCTGTTCATGTTCGAAAACGATCTTCAGATCGGCATAGGATTCGGCCGGTTTCTTCTTCGCCATCGCACTATTTGCGGTAGATCCCGGTCTCTTTGACCTCGATATCGCCGCTCTCCTGCAGCTGGACGAGCGCTCTCTTGAACGCCTTTTTGCTCAGGCCGAAGGTTTTGGTGATGAGGTCAGCATCGCTTTTGGAGTTGTACGGCAGCATGCCGCCCGCCGCGTCGAGGGGGGCGAGGACCTTCGCCTGGTCGCTGCCGGCGCGGGCCGTTTTCCCGACGGGCTGCAGGCTGACGTCAAAATTGCCGTCGGCACGGACCTGTTTCACATAGCCGGTCCGGCTGTCGCCGACCGCGACCGGTTCGAAGATCTCGTTATCGAAGGCGAGCCCCTCGTAGGCATCGTCGACGATCACTTTGAAGCCCAGGGGCGTTTTGGCAATAAAGAGCAGCTTCACCTCTTTGTTCGGGTGGTAGCCCCTCGGTGAATGCGAGAGGTACTTGCTGATGCGCTCCACTCCGACGAGGCGGTCGGATTCTTCATCCTTGACAACCCGCAAAAAACGCTTTTCACCGACTTTGAAGGGGGTCTTCTGACGGTTTTTCGGTACCAGCAGGTCCTTGGGCAGTCCCCAGTCCACGAAGGCGCCGAATTTGGCGACGTCGACGACGGTGAAAAAGCCGAATTCGTCACGCATCGCCGTCGGCCGATCGGTGGTTGCGACGGGACGGTCTTCGGAGTCGGTATAGACAAAGACCTCCAGGAGGTCGTCGATCGCCATGGCATCGGTCACGTACTGGTTGGGTAGCAGGACGTCGCTGCCGTCCTTCGCCATCAGGTAGGCACCGGGCACGGCAAAGCGGTCGATCCGGAGGGTGTTGACGCGACCGAAGTCAAGGGTGGGGGTAAGGGTACTATTCATACCGACATTATAGCCCAAAGCCTCCGCCGTTATGAGGAGTCATTGTATAATGGGGCATGATGAAGATGATGGGACGGGTTTGGACCGCGGGGCTCCTGGCACTATTGACACTGACGGGGGCGGCAGCGGACGAATACCGTCTCGGCGAAGGGGTGCAGGTCGGTAAAACGCCGCTCTACCTCGGCGGGTACTTCTCCCTGGCCTACTGGAACAACTTCAAAGGATCAAGCGAGATCAGTCTCGATGATCTGGCCGTCATGTTGTACGGTACAAAGGGAGCGTGGAGCGGACTTGCGGAGATTGAGTGGGGCGATCTGTACCGGAGGCGCTACGGGTACGATGCCCAGACCGATATCGACGGCACCCCCCATACGGAGCGCGTTTACCTCCAGTATGAACCTTCTGAACGGCTGCAGGTGACGGTCGGAAAGTTCAATACGCCGGTCGGCTACTGGAACCGGATGCCGGTCAATGTTCTGCGCGATACGACCTCCAGTCCCAGCATCACGGAGAAGATCTTTCCCCGCTTTACTACGGGCATTGATGCCAAGATCACGGCGGGGTCCGTCAGCGTCAATGTCCTGATGCAGATCACGAAAGACCTGGATGCGGCGTTTAACGGTGACAATCTCTATAACAACTTCGATATCGAGCGCCAAAGCGGGATCGGTGTCATCGGCGAACGGGGGGCCTGGTCGTACGGGGTGAATGCCGGACGCTACGAGGAGCGGGTCGAAGAGGAGGCGTGGGGTTACCTCTATGTATCGGGTCAGTACCGTACACCGTTGACCAGGATCATAGCCGAAGCCGGCTACCGGCGGAATGATGACAACACGCGCAGCAATGCGGGGGGGTACCTCCAGGGAACCCGGCAGATCCGTGATCACCATTACGCGGTACTGCGTCTGGAGTACACAACGGACTATGTGGCCAACTCCGATGACACGGTTACTGTCGTAGGGTATACCTATCGTCCGCTTTTCCCCGTGGCGCTCAAAGGCGAGTACCAGTTTCATACCCGGGAGAACGAGGACGTGATGATTGTGTCGTTCTCGATGCTCTTCTAGGATGCGTACGATGGTGAAACCGGTACTGATTCTGCTCCTCTCCCTGGCGCTTAACGCCGAGGAGTGGGCCCTCATCATCCGTGCCGACTCCCCCCTAAGCGCGTTGAGCACGGCACAGATACGCGATGTCTACCTCGGCAAAATTCGTTATGTCAGAGACGTGAGGCTCTTCCCGCTGCAGCTGGGGGCGGAGAATCCGCTGCGCCAGCAGTTCGAACGGGAGACGCTGCAGCTCTCCCGTGCGGCGCTGCGGGAGTGGTGGATCCGGCGCCACTACCTCGGTCAGCGGCCGCCGAAGGTCGTGGGTTCCGCCGAAGCGGTTCTGGCCTACGTGCAGCAGGTGGAGGGTGCTTTGGGCTACATCCCTTACGCCATGGCGGAGGATGCGAATGTCACCGTGCTGCATTATGAAGCGGGGAGGTCGCAGTGATCGGCTGGATCCGGCGGCATATGGCAGCGAAACTGCTGCTGCTGATCTTTCTGATCGGCGTCGTGCCGTATGCGGCGATCCTCGCCTATACGCTCGTGAGTGAGGAGCGGCTCTATACGGAGCATTTCTATGATGAACATCAGGGGAGAATGGCACAGGTCGTTTCGGATGTCGAGGACCATATCGAGCAGCTCTATCGGGAGCTGCACTTTCTGGCCGGTTCGGTTGTCATGGACGACCTGCTGATCAACGACCTCGACCGCCGGGTGGCATCCTTGCTGGAGCGTTACAAGGGGGTGTATGATCTTGACATCACGCTGTTGGCGCTGGGGCTCAACGGCCGAGTTGTCGCCGCGACGGATGTGGCGCTGACAGGGAAGCCCTACGCCCGGTATCGCGCCTTCGAGCGTGCCGTGGGGCAGAGTGCGCCCGTCCAGGCGGACGACGGACTTCTGCTGCTGGAGGTCCCGGTGCACGCGGCTTTGGGGGCGGAGCGGGTGATCGGCTATCTGGTAATGGAGTACAAAACAGCGAACCTGCAGCGTTTTAATCTGGAAGGTGCCCCGGCATCGAGTTTCTTTGTCAATACGGAGACGGGCAGCACCATCGGGGGGACTTTGCCCCCCTTCAGGGTGGAGGGGCTCAAGGGCGTGGTGGAGAAGAAGCGGACGCTTTGGCTCTACCGCTCGCTGGCGCCGCAACTGGCGGGCTGGTACGTCGTCTACCACCTGGATCGGGCGCTCCAGCGCTCGCTGATCGGCGACCTGAACCGTCTTTTGAGCCTGATGCTGATCTTCGGCGTCGGGGTGATCGCCGCGGCGGCCTTCTGGTTCTCGCGTCGCATCGTCGCCCCGCTCGGGGCGCTGCAGCGCCAGGCATCGGATATGGTGCGGACCCGCCAGTACAGTCTCCCGGTCGACAGCGGACGCACGGACGAGATCGGGCAACTGGCGCAGGCGTTCAACGCGATGGCGGAGGATATCCGCCGCGCCTTCGAGGCGCTGGAACGGGAGAACGTTTTCCGTCTGCAGCGTCTGACGCAGATGATCGCCCTTTTCCACCGCCTGATGGAGACGGAGGAGGAGAGTGCCTGCTTGAAAACGGCCCTCTCCGAACTGAAAATGCTTGCCCCCGAGTACAATGTACGGTTCGCCCGTGCCGGGGCGGCAAAAGCGATGCCGACGCTCTTCGTGTACGACTTCGAGCATGAAACGCTCAAATACTACGGTTCGCTTATCCTGCCCGAAGGGCTGGCGGAGGAAGAGCAGGCGTTTTTCCGTGCCGTCGCTTCGATGATCGCGGCACGGATCGGGCAGATCCGCGCCTATAACAGGTTGCGCCGCGACTCGGCGGCGAAAACGGCGTTCATCTCCCATCTCTCTCACGACCTGCGTACCCCGCTGCACGCCATCTTGTCCCAGACCCAGTTCCTGGTCGGTTACGGCAAACTGGAAGCGGGCGCGCTTGAACGCATCGGGGGGATTGAGCATGCCGCCCAGCAGCTGCTGGGGATGGTAAACGATTTGCTGGACCTGGCGCGGTTGGATGCCGGAAAGTACGAGCCGGAGCTGGAAACCCTCCAGACGACGGAGATTAGCGAGATGTTCGATGAGGTGGGGACGCTGCTCGCCCCCCTGGCGGAGCAAAAAGGGGTGGCACTCCTTCTGCCGGCGTCCGTGCCGGACGCGACCGTGGTCGCCGACCGCCGTTTCCTGCGGCAGATCATCCTCAACCTGCTCTCCAATGCAGTGAAGTTTACCGACAGCGGCAGCGTCATTTGCCGGTTCGATACGACAGAGTCTGTCCTCTGCCTTCGGGTACAGGACACCGGGCGGGGGATGACGGCCGAGACGCTGAAGCATGTCTTTGAACCCTTTGTACAGTCGGAGGAAACGGATCGGGCACGCGGCGGCAGCGGCCTGGGCCTGGCCCTGAGCCGGCGCTATGCCCAGCATATCGGTGCGGAACTGACGCTTTCAAGCGACGGCGTGGGCCGGGGAAGCACGGCGCGTCTCTGTCTGACGACGCTGTAGCGTACGATTTTCGGCTGTTTTCGGGAAACATCACTGTGCGAGCGGTACCCTTGTTTTGCCCGGATACCGCATTGTCAAGGAAACAGCGCGGTTCATCTGCGCATGGGCTCACCGCCGAGGGGAACACAGCGTTAGCGTAGGGAGCCGGGCTCTGCCCGGATGCCGTTATGCTTTAATGGTATAGCCGACACCGCGGACGGTCTGGATCAGTTCCGGGCGGTCAAGCTTTTTGCGGATATTGCGGATATGGACATCGATAAGGTTGCTGACCGAGATCCGGTCGAAATCCTTGCTGATGTGTTCGTTGAGCTGGAAGCGTGTCAGGACGATGCCCTGGTGCTGCATCAGCAGCGTCAGCAGGTCGAACTCTGCCAGACTGAGTTTGACAGGGGCGCCGGCCACGCCTACCTCCCTTGCAATAATATCGACGACGACATCGTCGGCATTCAGCTTGGAGCTTTTAAGCGGCGCGTCCCGGCGCAGCAGGGCGCGGACACGTGCCAGCAGCTCGATGCTCGAGTGGGGTTTGCACAGGTAGTCGTCGGCGCCGGCATTGAGCGCATGCACCCGGTCGTCGACGGTGATGTTGGCCGAAAGGACGAGGACGGGAATGCAGATTTTCTGCGACCGCCAGCCGTGCAGCAGTGTGATGCCGTCGCCGTCGGGGAGGTTCCAGTCCAGAAGGATAAGGTCGAAGTTCTGCTCCTGCATGGCGTGTTTTGCTGCGGCGACGCTGCCGGCGGCAACGGTTTTGTACGCCTCCTGGTGCAGGGTCTCCTCAAGCTGCCGGGCCACAACGGGTTCGTCTTCGACAATCAGGATATCCACTTTGCCTCCTTCTTGGTATTTATCCGTATTATACAAGGGGTTGGTAACCCTTCATCAAATCTTCATACAGATGTTCCATACTGGCAATGGAGAAAAATGTCGGGGGGCTTCCCCCAGTGATGAGAGGAGATGAAGATGAAAACGCAACTTTGGCGGAAGACAGCGAGTGTAGTTATCGCAGCCGTTTGGCTGGGAGGATGCCAGATGGCGACAACAACCGAGGGCGACAGTGAGGTCGTCGGTGATGTCAGCGGCGGGGGAACGACCTGGAACGGTACCGTGGCCGATTACACGCTACTGGCCTGGAACGATCTGGGGATGCACTGCATGGACGGAAAGGATTTTTCCGTCTTCTCCATCCTGCCGCCCTATAACAATCTGAACGCCCAGCTGATCAAGCGGGCGGGGACATCCGATAAGCATGTGACCGGCGGGGTGACGATTACCTATACCGCCGCCCCGTCGCTGGACGGGAAGTACAATACGACGAGCGTCTATACCGACAGTAATGACCTGAAGACGAACTTTTGGGACTACGTGGGAGCACTCTTCAACGCGACACTTGCACCGGACACGGGATTGACGGGCAATCATACCCCTGAATTGACCGGACATACACTGAGTTATAACGCGGCGGAGCAGTGGTGGGAGGCGACGGGCCTCCCTATTACCCCGTATAACGACGACGGGAGCAAGAACTACTATCCGATGGTGGATGTGACGGCGAAGGATGCGTCGGGGAACGTGCTGGCGACGACCAAGGTCGTGCTGCCGGTCAGCGACGAGATGGACTGCCGTGCCTGCCACGGTTCGACAAGCGGCTATACGGCGGCGATGCCGAATGCGGGCTGGGCCAACGACGCCGACCCGGAGAAAGATTACAAATGGAATATCCTGCGGCTGCACGACCAGGAGCATCCGACGGCAGTGAGCGCGCATCAGTCCGAGCTGCAAGCGGCCGGCTACAACGGATATGACAGTGCCGGCCTGGAGGCGACGGCGCAGAACAACAACCCGGTGCTCTGCGCGACCTGCCACAGCACCAACGCGCTGGGGACGGCGGGTGTGAGCGGGACGAAACCGCTGACCGAGGCGCTGCACTCCCTGCATGCCGGGGTCAAAGACCCGGTGAACGGGTTGAGCCTGAACAGCTCGACGAACCGGGACGCCTGCTACCGCTGCCACCCGGGGGCGGCGACGAAGTGTTTGCGCGGCGCAATGGGCAAGCAGAGCAATATCCAGTGCCAAAGCTGCCACGGCAGCATGAGCGCCGTCGGAACACACGGCCGCAACGGCTGGCTGGAAGAGCCTAACTGCCAGGCCTGCCACCAGGACGGTAAGCGGTATGAGACGGCGGTGACGGATATGCAGACGGGCACGCTGCGTGCGGCGCTCGACACCCGTTTCGCGACGAACCAGAACACGCCGGCGTCGGGGGTGAGTCTCTACCGTTTCAGCACGGGCCACGGAGACATGCAGTGTTCGGCCTGCCACGGTTCGACCCACGCCATTTACCCGAGCGCACATACGGAGGATAATCTCCAGAGCATCGCGGTGCAGGGGCACGAGGGCACCATCGCCGAATGTACGGCCTGCCATGACACGATGCCGAGGACAACGGCTGAAGGGCCGCACGGTATGCACAGCGTCGGCCAGTATTGGGTGAGCGCGCACGAAGGCGTCGCCGAAAGGAACCGCTCCCAGTGTACCGTCTGCCACGGCAGCGACTACCGCGGCAGTTTCCTTTCCAAGACCTTCTCGGCCCGCAGTTTCAGCACCGAGTGGGGAACGAAGACCTTCGCCGCCGGCCACGCAGTCAGCTGCTATGACTGCCACAACGGTCCCGGAGGGGATTGATCTTTCACTCAGAGAGGTGCCGCCCGCGTCGGTCTCCTCTCATAGATTTGTAACCATTCTGGCCACTCCTTTCTGAGAAATCTTCATTCAATCTTCATAACTTTTTTTCATAATAGTCCTCACGTTTGTATAAGGAGGACGGTATGAAAGGCAAAAGAGTACTTGCCGGTGTCGTGTGCGTGGCTTTGGCCTGTGCTATGGTAACGGGGGCCAACGCGAAAAGCGATGGGCACAGAGGCAAAAAAGGCAGAGGTGGAAGCGGCGGTACGAGTACGGCTTCTTATACATTACTGGCCTGGAACGACTTGGGGATGCACTGCATGGACGGGAAGGACTTTTCGGTCTTTTCGATCCTGCCGCCCTACAATACGCTCAATGCGCAGTTGATTATGAAAGCTGACGGCGGTGAAAAGCACGTGACCTCCGGGGTCACTATCACCTATGCATCAGCACCGTCACTGGACGGGAAATACAATACGACGAGCGTCTACGACAACCGTCACAATCTCAAGACGAACTTTTGGGACTACGTGGGCAGACTCTTTCTTGTAAGCCCTGCCCCTGATGTCGGCCTGACGGGCAACCATACGCCGGAGATGACCGGGCATTCACTACATTACAATGCAGGGGAAAACTGGTGGGAAGCGACGGGGCTGCCGATCACGCCCTATAACGATGACGGCAGTAAGGACTACTACCCGATGATCGACGTAACGGCGAAGGATGCGTCGGGGAACGTGTTGGCGACTACAAAGGTCGTGCTACCGGTCAGCGACGAGATGGACTGCCGCGCCTGTCATGGCAGTGCCAGCGGCTATAGCGAGGCGATGCCTTCATCCGGATGGGAGAACGATGCCGATCTGGAAAAGGATTTCAAATGGAATATTTTGCGGCTGCACGATGAGGAGCATCCGACGGCGGTGAGCGCGCACCAGGCGGAACTACAGGTCGCGGGTTACATGTCTTATGACGATGCGGGGCTCTATACGACGGCCAAGAACGGCAACCCGGTGCTCTGTGCCACCTGCCACAGTACCAATGCCCTGGGGACAGCAGGGGTGAGCGGGACGAAACCGCTGACCGAGGCGCTGCACTCCCTGCATGCCGAGGTCAAAGATCCGGTGAACGGCCAGCCCCTGAACAGCTCGACGAACCGCGACGCCTGTTACCGCTGCCACCCGGGCGCGACGACGAAGTGTCTGCGCGGGGCGATGGGCAAGATCAGCAGTATCCAGTGCCAGAGCTGTCACGGCAGTATGAACGCCGTCGGACAGCACGGCAGGGTCGGTTGGCTGGAAGAGCCTAACTGCCAGGCATGCCACCAGGACGGGAAGCGGTATGAGACGGCGGTGACGGATATGCAGACGGGGACGCTGCGTGCGGCGCTCGACACCCGTTTCGCGACGAACCCGAACACGCCGGCGTCTGGGGTGAGCCTCTACAGGTTCAGCACGGGCCACGGCGACATGCAGTGTTCGGCCTGCCACGGCTCGACCCATGCCATCTACCCGAGTTCGCATACGGAGGACAACCTCCAGAGTATTGCCGTACAGGGGCATGTGGGGACGATTGCCGAATGTACGGCCTGTCATGATACGGTGCCGGCAACGACCAGCGGCGGGCCGCACGGAATGCACAGCGTCGGACAGTCTTGGGTGGGTGCGCATGAGCATGCCGCCGAAGGCAACCGCGCACAGTGCGCTGTCTGCCACGGCAGCGATTACCGCGGCAGTTTCCTCTCAAAGACCTTCTCGGCGCGCAGCTTCAGCACCGAGGGTGGGATGAAGACCTTCGCCGCCGGCCACGCGGTCAGCTGCTACGACTGCCACAACGGCCCTGGAGGGGATTGATCCCTCCGCGACAAAGGGTGCCTTACCGGCACCCCCTTTCTCATAATACCCCATCACCAAGCCCGCATTGGCAATGTTCTGACGGATATGATATCCGAGATTCTGCTTGACCCTCAGGCGATATGCTGCCAGTCCGCAGCGATTACAGGTAGTGTTGCGGCATAAAGAAATTGAAGTTATTTTTGTTAGAATCTACACATTTTTAGCGGAGGGGAAATGCATGGAGCAGCGCTATGTATCTGTTTGGAACCGGTTTTTGGCGTATTGGATCGATATGATCGTTCTCAACGCATTTTTCGGTCTTTTCTTTGCGTTTCCGCTTCTCTTTGGGTTCGAGTCTTCCGGGATGTCGATCGTACTCGCTGTGACCCTTTCGATCGCCGCGCTGCTTTATATGCCGCTGATGCATGCCTCGTCCTATCAGGGGACCGTCGGAAAGCTGGCGCTGGGGCTGCGGATTGTCGGCCCTGACGGTGGGCGTATCGCTTTTTTAAGGGCGTTTATCCGTGAGATCATCAAAGGATTCTCCTTTCTCTTCGTCCTGCCGCTTTTTGTCATACTGTTTTCAAAAAAGCGGCATGCATTGCATGACATGGCGGTCGGAAGTTCCGTGCTTGATCGGGATAGCGAGGGTACGGGCAGCTACAAGAGCGCCAGGAACATTGCGACCCTCTTTTTCATCGTGACGCTTCTCTCCAGTATCGGCGGCATGCTCTTTTTCGCCAGTGCGGCAGGGAGCCTGTTGTCGCAGATGGGAAAAATCGTCTCGTCGTCGCAGCCGAATATGCAAACGGGGCTACAGACAGGAGCTATGCATGGGGGTATGAACATGCATGAGGGGAATGTAACGTACCGCATCCGCTACGAATCGCATATGGAGTTCGGCGGCTCACAGTCGGCGCCCGTACCGGCAAGCGCTTCGTCCGGTCAGGGTTCGGATGTGACGCAGCAGCTCTTCGCCCTGGTCAAAGGGGCAACAGACGACGATTACAAAGCGGTGCGTCTCATTGTGAGGGGAGCGGACGTCAATGCCAGGGACGACGAAGGGCGCACACCGCTTTTTTATGCCATGAAGCAGCGGCATATCGAGATAGTCAAGGTGCTGGTCTTCAAAGGTGCGGATACGCGGGCAAAAGATAATAAAGGGGTATCCATCCGGACGTTGGCGAAAAATGACCGCGCGTTGCAAAGGGCGTTGCGCTACGGCAGGGAACAGTAAGTGCCCCTGTAGGGTGAATTTGCCGGCATTCTTAATAATACATTCAGCTTTTTTTAAGTAATATACGCGTCCACTTTACCGTTTTAAACACAAAGCGTTGAGTATTTACATCTGTTTTTTGACAAGGCAGCTGCAAGTATTGGTAGGGTTTGAGTCCCGCCTAAAACGCGTAAAGCGAATCGCTGGTTATCGTGGGCCGTTTCCGCACGGCGGAATGCGGCTGAACCCACTTTTCCCCGGGTGGGGAGAGTGTTTCAATATAAACCAACCAAGGGCATACAATGAAAGTACGTTCTTCCGTCAAGAAGATGTGTGATGACTGCAAAGTCATCAAGCGCAAAGGGATCGTCAGAGTCATCTGCAAGAACCCTAAACATAAACAGAGACAAGGATAAACATGGCACGTATTGCTGGTGTAGACCTTCCTAAGAAAAAACGCGTCGAGTACGGCCTGACCTACATTTTCGGTATCGGCCTTCATACGTCACGCCTGATCCTCGATGCGACTGGCATCGATTATAACAAGCGTGTCTACGAACTCTCCGAAGACGACGTTGCCGCGATCACGAAAGAGATCCGCGAAAAATACATGGTCGAAGGTGACCTGCGCAAACAAGTCGCAATGGACATCAAAGGCCTGATGGACCTCGGTAACTACCGCGGTCTCCGCCACCGTAAGGGACTGCCTTGCCGCGGTCAGAAAACGAAGACAAACGCACGTACCCGCAAAGGGAAGCGTCGTACTGTCGGCGCAGCGTAAGGAGCGATTGAATGGCTAAACGTAAAGTAACTCGTAAAAAAGTTGTCAAGAAGAACATTGCACGCGGTATCGTGCATATTTCTGCATCTTTCAACAACACGCTCGTTACCGTTACCGATGAGATGGGTAACATGATCGCTTGGAGTTCTGCTGGCAGCCTTGGTTTCAAAGGTTCCAAGAAGTCCACTCCGTTCGCAGCGCAGCAGGCGGTAGAAGCCGCTATGGAAAAAGCAATGGTACACGGCATCAAAGAGGTCGGTATCAAGGTTCAGGGTCCGGGTTCCGGCCGTGAAACAGCAGTGAAATCAGTTGGTGCGATCGAAGGTGTTCGCGTCACGTTCATGAAAGACGTTACTCCGCTGCCGCACAACGGTTGCCGCGCGCCGAAACGTCGTAGAGTGTAAGGGGGCTATAGATGGCAAGATACAGAGGTCCAGTAGAAAAGATCGAAAGAAGATTCGGCGTCAGCCTCAACATGAAGGGCGAACGCCGCCTTGCAGGAAAATCTGCACTCGACAAACGTCCTTATGCTCCGGGTCAGCACGGCCAGCGCCGCAAGAAGGTCTCCGAGTACGGTCTGCAGCTCAACGAGAAGCAGAAAGCGAAGTTCATGTACGGTGTTTCCGAGAAGCAGATGCGTTCTCTCTTCGCCGAAGCAAAGCGTCGCGAAGGCAACACCGGTTACAACCTGATCAACCTGCTTGAGCAGCGCCTTGACAACGTTGTTTACCGCATGGGATTCGCGTCTACACGCCGTTTCGCACGCCAGTTCGTTACCCATGGTCACATTCTGGTCGACGGTAAACGTGTCGATATCGCTTCTTACCGTGTCAAACCAGGCCAGAAGGTCGAAATCCGCGAAAAGAGCAAGAACAACGTTCAAGTTGTCCGTGCGATCGAACTGACCAGCCAGACAGGTATGGCTCCGTGGGTCGACGTCGACGGCGAGAAGAAGTTCGGGATCTTTACCCGCCTGCCGGAGCGTGAAGAAGTTGTTATTCCAGTGGAAGAACGTTTCATCGTCGAGCTTTACTCGAAATAATCTTTAATCGAAAGGCGCTTTATGAAAAAGATCAAAACAGCTCCGCTTCTGCCCGAAGAGTTCGTCGTCGAGCAGATCAGCGATACCGAAGCGAATGTCATTGCCTATCCGTTCGAGACAGGCTATGCGGTTTCACTGGCGCACCCGCTGCGCCGGTTCCTGCTGAGCAGCTCGGTAGGCTATGCGCCGATCGCGATCAAGATCGAGGGCGCCAAGCACGAGTTCGACTCTGTGCGCGGTATGCTCGAAGATATTTCTGACTTCATCATCAACCTCAAAAGCATCCGTTTCAAACTGAAAAACGATGCCAAAGAGGCGACGATCGATTACAGCTTCGTCGGACCGTGCGAGATCAAAGGAAGCGATCTGATCAATGACGACGTTGACGTTGTCACCCCGGACGCTTTTCTCGCGACGCTGAACGAAGACGCGACGCTGAACTTCTCGCTGAAGATCTTCCAGGGGATCGGTTACGTTCCGAGTGAAGACATCCGCGACGAGATCGAAGAGGGCTACATCGCCCTCGACGCGTTCTTTACGCCGGTCCGCAAAGCGACCTACGCGATTCAGAACGTCCTCGTCGAAGACAACCCGAACTTTGAGAAGGTTGTCCTGAACATCGTCACTGACGGTCAGATCAGCCCGCTGGACGCTTTCCGCAACGCCCTGAACGTCATGCATGCGCAGATGGCGGTCTTCAGCAGCGAGATCAGCATCCAGTCCCCGGCAACGATCGAGCGTGCGGAAGCTTCCGAAGAGATCGGCAAGCTGACGGCACCGA
Source organism: Sulfurimonas sp. HSL3-1 (assembly GCF_039645995.1). Lineage (NCBI taxonomy): Bacteria > Pseudomonadati > Campylobacterota > Epsilonproteobacteria > Campylobacterales > Sulfurimonadaceae > Sulfurimonas > Sulfurimonas diazotrophicus. The sequence goes on along the minus strand of NZ_CP147920.1, from coordinate 2,303,295 downwards.
TCGAAGAGCTCGGCCTCTCCGCGCGCAGCTTCAACTGCCTGGACCGCGCTGACCTGAAATACATCGGTGAGATCGTCCTGATGAGCCAGAATGACCTTAAAAACGTCAAGAACCTTGGCAAAAAATCGTATGACGAGATCGTTGAAAAGCTCGAAGAAGCCGGCTTCCAGGTCGGTCAGGAGATGAGCGACGAAACGATCAGCGTACTGAAAAAGAAAATTGAATCTGAATAAGGAACTGTCATGAGACATCGTCACGGATACCGCAAGCTCGGTCGTACGAGCGCACACCGCGCCGCCCTGCTGAAAAACATGAGCATTGCGTTGATCGAAAACGGAAAAATCGAAACGACGCTGCCGAAAGCGAAAGAGCTCCGCTCTTACGTTGAGAAGCTGATCACGACGGCACGCAAAGGTGACTCCAACGCGCACCGCGCCGTCTTCGCTTCCCTGCAGAGCAAAGAAGCGGTCAAAAAACTGATGAACGAAGTTGCACCGGAATACAAAGAGCGCAACGGCGGCTACACCCGCATCATCAAGACCAGAACACGCCGCGGCGACGCGGCTCCGATGGCTTTCGTCGAGCTGGTATAACTGCATCACGAGGGGGCTCCCCCTTCGTACCTCCCCCTTTTTTTCACCGATTTCTTTCTCTATCTTCTTCATTCCCGTTAATGGGCTGTTTTTGAATTTGGCTACAATGGTTGCATGACACCCGAAGGAGTCGTGATGCGGTTCGGTAAGTTCTATGGCGAGTTTTCGCGGTTGGGCGAATACGGCGGCAGCCTTTTTCTGCTTGCTGCCCGTTGGGCGGTCGCCGTCGGTTTCACGGAGGCGGCCCACCTCAAATGGGAGGCGATCGATGCGACGGCGGAGTGGTTCGGGGTACTGGGGTACCCGTTCCCGCTTTTCACCGCCTACCTCGTCTCCTCCATCGAAGTGACGGGTGTCGTCCTGCTGGCTTTGGGGCTGCTGACCCGCCTCATCGCCGTGCCGCTGATGGTCATCATGGTAACGGCAATCCTGACGGTACACCTTCCCAACGGCTTTGAGTGCAGCAAAAACGGTTTCGAAATCCCGCTCTATTATTTCATTTTCCTTGGTCTTTTCCTCAGCCATGGACCCGGAAAATACAGCCTGGACCACCTGATTTTCAAAGGAAATTAGATGGATCAGCTCCTTGATTTCATCCACGGCGAATACTCCTTCCCCATCATGGCTTTCCTACTGCAGGGCAGCGGTGCGGTGTTGCTTCTGCTGGCCCTGATGACGCTGGTCTATGACCGCTATATCCAGCGCGAAAACCAGTTGCTTATCAACTACCCCCTTGTCGGGCGGCTGCGTTATGTCTTTTACGCCCTGCGGGACCCCATGCGCCAATACTTCGGTGACGAAGATTTTTTCGACTCCTTTGATAAGGTCAAATGGGTCTATAACGCGGCAGAGAACAAGGGACTCGTTTCCTCGTTCTCGCCGGGGCAGCCGCTGCACGGCACGCGCCTGACGCTCAAAAACGCCAATCTTGTCCTGAACAAAGAGGAGGTGGCGGAACATCTCAATGTGACTTTCGGCAGCAGCGTCCGGTTTCCCTTTACCGCAGCATCGGTCGTGGGTCGCTCGGCGATGAGCGACGGCGCCATCTCGCCGGAGGGGACGAAGGCGTTCGCCTGGGGAGCGTTTCTGGGCAATTTCCCTATCAATACGGGAGAGGGATCGCTGACGTCGAACTTTTTGATGACGCACCGGTTTGATCCGAAAAACTGCGGATACATGGAAGCGGAGAGGGGGACCGTCTTTGCCCGGAGCATCTACCGTCTGATGCGCATGGTCGTCAATCCGGCTATCGCCGAGCGGGTCTACCGCCATATGATCCTTGCACCGAAGGAGGAGGAGACCTATCTTTTCGACCCCGTATCACTTAACTGCTACCGCATCGACTGGAGAGCACCGATGGAGGCGTTTCCCGAGACCGTACCGGGGGACCTGCCCGATATTATTTTCCAGATGGGGAGCGGCCTGTACGGGGTGCGGGATGACGAGGGGGAATTCGATCCCGAACGGTACCGAAAGGTGATGCGTTTTTGCCGGATGACAGAGATCAAGCTCGCCCAGGGGGCGAAACAGACGGGAGGGAAGCTCCTGGCGGAGAAAGTGACCGACGCGATCGCCTATTACCGCGGCGTGGAGCCCTATAAAGACATCTTCAGTCCGAACCGTTTCCCCTATGCCCATACGCTCGAGGAGCTCTTCGACTTTGTCGGGGAGCTCAAGCGGCTGTCGGAGAAACCGGTCGGGATCAAGATCGTATTGGCCTCCGCCGAGGCATTCGCACCGTACGCGGCACTGATCGAGGTGCGGCTGGCGGCGGGCTCCGATGCCTATCCCGATTTTATTACCGTTGACGGCGCGGACGGGGGCAGCGGCGCCGCGCCGCTGGCAATGATGATGAGCGTCGGGATGACGCTGCACAAGGCACTCTACGTCGCCGATCGGGACCTGAAACGGATCGGTGCCCGTGAGAAGGTGAAGATCATTGCGAGTGAAAAGGTGCTGACCCCTGATGACGCGACCCTGCTGCTGGCCCTCGGTGCGGACTATGTCGGCATTGCGCGGGCTTTTATGATGACGGCAGGCTGTATCCGCGCCCGGGAGTGTTCGGGGGCCAACGGGCGACACTGCCCGGTGGGGCTGGCGACCCAGGACCGGAAAAAGCGGGCTTCCTTCCTCATCGCCCAGAAGGCGCACCGGGTGGCCAATTACCACCGTCATATGATCGAGGGGATCCGGGGGCTGATGGCGGTGATGGGCGTTCGAACACGCGAAGAGCTCGACCATACACGGCTGAGCGTGAGAGACGGCGACGGCGGGCGGAACCGGGACATTGATGCCTATTTCGAGGCGGCCGTCGCCGGATAGGCAGGAAAGGCTAAAGGGGGCTATGGCATCCTTCGGTTATGAAAAGTATGGGCATCGCCTCTCCCGTTGTGGGGAGCGTCGGATGCCGGTAAGGGAGAAAAGATGGCGGAGATCGGTTTCGGCACCTACCGCGTCAGCGACGAGAACCCCGAACATATCGAGGCGTTGCGTATGGCGGTCACTTCGGGCGTCAGGGTTATCGATACCTCGACCAACTATATGGACGGCGGGGCGGAGCGTGCCATCGCAAAGGCGCTGCGTTTTATGGAGGACGACGCGCGGGAGAAGGTGCAGATCGTCAGTAAATTCGGCTACATCCAGGGGAGTACGATGGCGCGCCTGGAAGCGGGGGAGCAGTTCGAGGAGGTCGTCGAATACGCCCCGCACGTCTTCCACTGCATCCACCCCGATTTCATGTGGGACCAGCTGGAGCGTTCGCTGGAACGGCTGCAGGCCGCGTCGCTGGAGTGCTATCTGATCCACAACCCGGAGTATTTCCTGCTGGATGCCCTCAACAAAGGGCGGCAGCGTAGCGAAGTACTCGATGAGATGAACGAGCGGATCTATCGGGCATTCGTCGCGCTGGAAAAAGCCGCGGCTGCCGGAAAGATCGACGGCTACGGCGTCAGTTCGAACAGTTTTGCCAAAGCGGCGACGGACCTGGAGTTTCTCCCCTACGAAGACCTGGTGGCTCTGGCGATCCATGCGGCCGAAAGCGCGGGAAATGCCCAGAACCACTTTACAACGGTGCAGCTGCCGGTCAACCTGCTGGAGACGGAGGGGCTCAAGTGTGCGGCGTGGGCCAGGGAACACGGGCTTCGGGTATTGACGAACCGTCCCCTGAACGCCCAGCACGGTCAGCAGATGTTTCGGCTGGCGGAGTATCCCCCGTCACCGACATACGAAGCGCATCTCAACGAACTGCTCCAGCTGTGCGATCACGAAGCGTTGGCGTCGCTGCGCAACCTGGTACACCAGCTTGATGAAGTCAAACACCGATTCGGCTGGGTCGGCGAATATGAGTCGTTCCTCTACGGCCAGGTGATGCCGCACATCCGGCAGGTGCTTGAAAAACTCGACGAGGCCGAACGCGGTGCATTGGCGCAGCAACTGGTGCTCTTCCTGGAGGCCTACGGCGCCGCCGTCGCCCACGAATGCAGCCTGAAAGTACGCGATGCCGTCGGCGCGCAGCTGGAGGGGTGCGACCGTCCCCTGCAGGAGTGTGCCCTGGCCTTTTTGGTGAATCGGCCGGAGATCGACGTCGTACTGCTTGGCATGCGCAAACCACGTTATGTTGCCGCAATACTCGAAGCCTTCCCCGCAGGCTGAGGAATCGCCGCGTCCCTGTTAAATTTATGACTTGTTAAGCGCATTTTTCCTATTTTATGATCATAAAAATGTCGACAGGTGTCGAAAAAAGGACAATCACATATGATCCCGTTTACAGATGAAGAACTGTACGAGCCGGTGAAGAACGTCATCGAAAAAGTCCGCCCCTCTCTGGCGCTGGACGGCGGTGATATCAAACTGCTGGGCGTCAAGAACGGCGTGGTCTACGTACAGCTCGGCGGGGCCTGCGTCGGGTGCGGGAGTTCGGGCAATACCCTAAAATACGGTGTCGAACGCCAGCTGCGCATGGATATTCACCCGGAACTCTCTGTCGTTAACCTGCCGATGGGCATGGAAAACCAGATGGACGCCGTATAGGCGTCCGCCGTGAGATAACAAAAAATACGTTATAATAGATTATCTCTTAGAGAGAGAGAAATGCATACGATTTTTGAAAGAAGGAAGAGCATGAAACCAGTCAACAAATATAAAACGCTTGCCCTTGCTAACGAAAGTTTCAATCAGGAAAATTATGAAGAGGCGCTGCGCCAGTATGCGCAGGTGCTCCAGGATTATCCCGAGTCCAAAGAGGCCTTTAACGGGGCGATCCTCGCGGAGATGGCGATGAGCGGCGAAGAGGCGGCAGAGGCGCTGTTCGATTACTACGAAGTGCTGCGCGAAGAGGATGCGGAGCAGGCCGATACAGTCATCTCCGAGATCCTGCAGACGATGGACGGGACGGTGGAACAGCTCACCTCTCTTTTTTCCGAGCCGCTGCGCCACCGCCTGGATTACGAAGACGGGATTCTTTACGACGATTTCCGCCAGCTGGTCAAAGAGCAGGGCGATTTTAAAACGATTTTCGAGAACATCATGTTCTCAACGCGGGTGCTTATCACCGAAAAAGAGGAGTTTATCGACTTCCTCAGCCAGCTCAACCGCCACGGATACCACAAAATGGCGATGAACTACATCGAGACGGCCCTCTCGATGTACCCCAACGACGATCAACTGCGCGCCCTGCTGCGCGACATTCTGAAGAGCCGACCGGTTGAAGATAGCGCTTCCTGATCAACCGTTCCGTTTTGTAACGGAAAACTCCGCAGAGTGCGACGCCGAAACGGCGTTCGTCCTCACGGGCCTCAACCGCCGCTACCTTGACGATGCCAAGGCGCGCGGTGCGCACTCCATCATCTCCCCCGCCGACGTCGCTCCCCTGTTCGGACTTGACCGCATCAACGTGATCGGGATTACCGGCACCAACGGCAAGACGACGACGGCGAGCGCCATCTACTCCATCCTGCTGGACCTTGGTCACAAAGCGGCGATGCAGGGGACCCGCGGTTTTTTCATGAACGACACCGTCGTGGAGGGCAAAAGCCTGACGACGCCGACGCTGCTGGAGACCTATCGCCACATCTACCAGGCGGTGGCAGCAGGGTGCGAATACTTCGTCATGGAAGTGAGCTCCCATGCGATCGTCCAGGCGCGGGCAGAGGGGATCGATTTCGCGCTGAAGATCCTCACCAATATCACCCAGGACCATCTTGATTATCATGAGACGCTCGAGGAGTACGTCCGCGTCAAGAACAGCTTCTTTGCCGATGAAGGGAAAAAGCTGATCAACAAGGACGAGGCAAAGGCGGACTTCAACATCAAAAACGCTTTTACCTACGGGGCCGAGAACCCGGCGACCTACAAGGTGGTGGCCTATTCGCTCAATGACGGCATCAGCGCCGTTGTGCAGCATTTCGGCAAGATACACACCTTCCACAGTCCGATGCACGGATTCTTCAACGTCTACAACCTCACCGCAGCCGTGGCAGCGGTCCACCTCGTTACCGGCGACGATCTCGAAGCCGTGTGCGACGCGGTCGGCGGTTTTGCCGGGGTGAGCGGACGGATGGAAGTGGTGAGCGAATCTCCTTTGGTTATCGTCGATTTCGCCCACACTCCGGACGGTATGGCGCAGGTCCTCAATGCCCTCAAAGAGAAGGAGATGCTGGTCGTCTTCGGGGCAGGGGGCGACCGCGACCGCTCCAAACGTCCGCTGATGGGACGGGTGGCGGAGAACCTCGCCAAGAAGGTCTTCGTCACCAGCGACAACCCCCGCAGCGAGGACCCCGATGCGATCATCGCGGACATCCTGGGCGGCATGACCTATCCGGAGAAGGCCGTGGTCGAACCAAACCGCAAAGCGGCGATCGCCATGGCGCTGAGTGCGCGCAGCGGCGACGAGGTCGTCGTCGTGCTCGGCAAGGGCGACGAGCAGTATCAGATCATCTACGACAAGCAGTTCCCTTTTGACGATCGCGAGGTCATTCGTTCTCTGTTAAGTGAGGTTTGACTATCATTACGGTTAAAAAAGGCGGTAGGGTGAAACGGTTTATTGTCATTATGGCGCTGTGCCTCGGGGTGCTGCATGCCGAAGCAACGCTGCATGTCGGTCTCGGAGGGATTGCGGGGAGCGAAAATTTCCGCGTCAAGAACCCCGGAATATCCGACCGTAAAACGTCGGCAACGCTGCAGGGCGTCCAGTTGAAGCTCGGGTACGGAAGTATCCGCTCCTACGCGGTCGAACTGGACCTGGGCTACGGTCGTTACGATAAGAACATTTTCTCCGAGCGCGACAGCGATTACGTCTATTTCGATATCAGCCTGATCAAGGCTTTCGATTTAGAATGGGGCTTCTACCCCTTCTTCAAACTCGGGTTTGGCACAGGAGAACTCGAGGTGCGCCGCACGGTGACGAAGTCGGTGAGTTCGGGTAGCTTCTTCGCCGGGCTGGGGGGCTACCTTCCCCTGGGGGCGGGTTTCGACCTTGAAGCCTCCGTGATCTACCGGGGGAAAAGCTGGGAAGACCTCGATATGATCAGCAACCAGACGGAGACGACGTCGTCGATCTTTGAGCCGTACATCGGCATCAACTTCCGTTTTTAGGAGAGGGAATGTATAGAGGGATTCTTTTGGGGACGCTACTGCTGCTGTCGGGGTGCGGGGAGAACAGCAACACCCCGCTTGCCGGTGACATCGCTTCGCTTGCCGTGGAGGCGAATGCCACGACGTTTTATGCCACACAGAAAGTGCAGATGAGCGCCGTAGCGTCCTATACGAACGGCGTACCTGACAGCAACGCGACGGAGTTCGTCGAGTGGAGTGAATCAAACAGCTCCATCGCCTTTTTCAGTACAACAGATGCGGCGAGCAGCCCGGGGCTGCTGAGCGGCGGCGAATTCGGCGGAGACGTGGAGATCACCGGCAGCTACAAGCAGTTCTTCGACACGGCCGTCGTCCATGTCCATGCCCTCGCATCGGTCACCCTCTCCATCGAGAATAACGATACGAACCTTTCGCAGGAACAGACGTTGCAACTCAAGGCGCTGGGAACTTTTGATGATAACACGACGCTGGATGTGACCGAGAGCATGACATGGATTCTGGGCAACGCCGGGGAGAGCAACGCGACCCTGGAGCAGAACGGTACCCTCTACACGGGGGATGCCAACGGCACCCTCGATATCAACGTGACGCGCTACGACGTCAACGCATCGCTGACGGTCACCGTCACGCCGTAAGCAGCGCCAATGGCGTTGTCTTAAGCCTTCCCACTAACTTTTTCGCTAAATTCGGCCGGCTTGACCGTTGGCTATAATACGCGAGTTTTTTCAAATTCTATTCGAAACGGAGAATACCATGGGTGTACCACAGCCGGCTTTTTATATTTTCAAATGCGAGCAATCCTCTCCCCCGGGAATGCCGAAACCGTCATGCGTGAACCCGCAGACACAGGACCTTTTCCAGCATTTAGCAGGGACTTTGATGCAAAAGGGTATAATTGCGACTGTACAACCGGTACGTACAGCGTGTCTGAACCGCTGTAATGCCGGGCCGGTCATGCTGGTCGAACCGGGACACTTTATGTATTACGGTTTGACCAAAGACAAGATCGACCGCATCATCGATGAACACATCATCGGAGGGACGCCGGTCGCAGAATACATTATTCCGGACGAACTGTGGGACGCACCGATCTCGCCGGAAGCAATGCAGCAGCAGATGGGAAGATAAAACATACATGACGATCGAAATGCTTTACAGCAAAATTCACCGTGCCACCGTCACGGATGCGAACCTCAACTACGTCGGTTCCATCACGATTGACGAGGAACTCCTTGAGGCCTCCGCCATGCGGGTCGGCCAGAAAGTGGAGATCCTCAATATCAACAACGGTGAGCGTTTCTCAACCTACATTATCCTCGGTGAACGCGGCAAACGCGACATCTGCCTCAACGGGGCGGCGGCGCGCAAGGTGCACAAAGGGGATAAGGTCATCATCGTCGCCTATGCGACGTATGAAGAGCGTGAGTTGGAAACCTACAAGCCGACTGTCGTCCTCGTTGACGACGACAACGGCATCACGGATGTACTGCACGAGATCTAATGTTTGACAAAATGAACTTCGGCGAGATGGGCAAAATGCTCGAAGAGATGCAGGCGAAGGCCGCCGAATTCGAAGCGGAACTTGCCGAACGTACCTTCACCGTCAAAACGGGCGGGGGCATGGTACGGCTCGAGATGAACGGCAAGGGCGAAGCCGTCGACCTTGAGATCGACGATTCGCTGCTCGAGGACAAAGCCTCGCTGCAGATCCTGCTAATCGCGGCGATCAACGACGCGGTCAAGATGGTCGAAGACAACAAAAAACACTCCGCTATGGGGATGCTCGGCGGCATAAACCCCTATGCCGGCAACTGACCCGGCATAACCTCCCTTTGTATAAAATCATGTTACCATTTCGCTATTAAACCGCACGGAAGACGTATGGAAGAGTTTGAACGCTTTTTACAGGACAATCTGCCCCGCGCGGAGAGTTTTCACCCCCACTATGACACCGCCCTCTCGCTGATGCTGACCGCCGGAGGCAAGCGCTTCCGCCCGGCGCTGCTGCTGGGGGTGGTGCGCTCGTTCAACCCGCTGCTGATCGATGCGGCCAACCATGCGGCGCTGGCCATCGAGATGCTGCACACCTATTCGCTGATCCACGACGACCTGCCGGCGATGGACGACGCGGACCTGCGCCGCGGTTTCCCGACCCTGCATACCCGCTATGACGAGGTGACGGCGATCCTCGTCGGCGACGCCCTCAACACCCATGCGTTCGAAGTGCTTTCCGAGGCGCCTTTTTCGGACCGGACACGGGTGAAACTGATCAACCTGCTCGCCAAGAACGGCGGCAGCGACGGGATGGTGCTCGGGCAGGCGATCGACTGCACCTTCGAGCATACGAAGCTCGCCCTGGATGAGGTGAAGTTCCTGCATACGAACAAAACGGCGAAGCTGATCGCGTGCGCCCTGCAGATGGGAGCGGTCATTGCCGGCCAGAAGGCGCTCGAAGCGCCGCTGTACGGTTTCGGGATCGACCTGGGACTGCTCTTCCAGATCCAGGACGACATCCTCGACGTGACCCAAACGAGCGAAGAGGCGGGCAAAACGACGAACAACGACGAGGCGAAGAACAGCTTCGTGACCCTCCTGGGCCTTGACGGCGCCATGGCGGAGGCCGACAAGCTGGCCGACGACCTGACCGAACGGCTCAAAAGCTTCGATGAGCGTTTGTATAACGAACTCTCACCGATGCTTTTGCATTACATCAATCGGCATAAGTGACATATGCAAAGTGAGCGCGGTTTATCTGCGCGAGGGCCGCTGCCGAAGCGGACACAGCGTCAGCGTGGTTGCCGGGGCTTTCAAGGAAACATCGCTTTGCGAGCGGTACCCTTGTTTCGCTTCGGTGACGTGTACAGTAGATTAACGTTGAGCTATATCAATCGACATAAATGAATTCAACAAGGATGACAATGAGCGACAATACGATGCGCGCCAAAATGGCGAATACGATCCGTTTCCTTGCGGCCGATATGGTCCAGAAGGCGAACTCCGGCCACCCGGGTGCCCCGATGGGTCTTGCGGACATCGCCGTCGTGCTTTCCGAGCACCTCAACCACAACCCCAAGAACCCGAAGTGGCTCAACCGTGACCGCCTCGTCTTCTCCGGCGGCCATGCGACGGGCCTGATCTATTCGCTCTATTACCTCTGGGGATACGGGCTCGAGATCGAGGACCTTAAACAGTTCCGCCAGCTTGATTCCAAAACGCCGGGCCACCCGGAGTACGGCCATACGGAGGGGATCGAGATCACGACCGGCCCTCTGGGGCAGGGTGTCGCGAACGCCGTCGGTTTCGCGATGGCCTCCAAATACGTCGGCGCGCAGGTGAACTCCGAGACGGCCAAAGTGATTGACCACCATGTCTACTGTCTCTGCGGCGACGGTGACCTGGAAGAGGGGATCAGCTACGAGGCGTGTTCCATCGCAGGCCACAACCAGCTCGATAACCTGATCCTCATCTACGACTCCAACCGTATCACGATCGAGGGTTCTACGGAGCTCAGCCTCAGCGAGAACGTCGCGCAGCGTTTCGAATCGCAGGGGTGGGATGTGCTTGAAGTGGACGGGCACGACTACGAGGCGATCGATGCGGTGATCACCGAGGCGAAAACGCGCACGAAGCCTGTGCTCGTCATTGCCGATACGACGATCGCCAAAGGGGCGTGTGAGATGGAAGGCTCCCACCACTCCCACGGCGCGCCACTGGGCGAGGAGATTATCTGCGAGGCGAAAACGAACTGCGGATTCAACCCCAATGAAGCCTTCCAGGTCGACGAAGACGTTCTGGCCCGTTTCCGTTGTGCCGTCGAAGCAGGCGACCTGGCCGAGCGCGAGTGGAAACACCGCCTCGCGACTCTGCCGCTGGTCGAGCAGAACGAAGCGCTGAGCGCCCTGAGCAACCCTGACTTTACCCGCATCCAGTGGCCCGAATTCGACAAGGCCGACGCAACGCGCAGCACGAACGGGAAGATCCTCAATGCCGTGGCAAAGGCGATCCCCGGTTTCCTCGGCGGTTCGGCGGACCTCGGACCGTCCAACAAGACGGAGCTCAAAGACCTCGGCGAGTTCCCCCGCGGCAAGAACATTCACTTCGGTATCCGCGAACACGCGATGGGAGCGATCACGAACGCGATGGCGCTCTACGGCCCGCTGATGCCCTTCAGCGCGACCTTCTTCGTCTTCAGCGATTACATGAAGCCGGCGGCGCGTATCGCGGCGCTGAGCGGCATCCAGCAGTTCTTTATCTGGACCCACGACAGCATCGGCGTCGGCGAAGACGGCCCGACCCACCAGCCGATCGAACACCTGGGACAGTTCCGCGCGCTGCCAAACTTCTATGTCTGGCGCCCGGCGGACGGCAACGAGAACGTCGAGGCCTGGAAGTGGGCGTTGGCCAAAACGGACGCGCCGTCCGCCTTCGTCTGTTCACGTCAGAACCTTCCGCTGCTCGACGCCCCGGCAAAGGGGAGCGCGGCGCAGGGCGGTTACCTGCTGAGCGAGGAGGCCGATGCGACGATGACGCTGATGGCGTCAGGTTCGGAAGTCGGGCTGGCCGTTGAGGTCAAAGCGCAACTGGCGGCGAAGGGTGTCAAAGCCAACGTGGTCAGCGTCCCGTGTTTCGACCTTCTCCTCGAGCAGGATGCCGCCTATATCGACGGTATCATCAAGCCGGGGACGAAGCGCGTTGCCATCGAAGCGGCCCGGGGCATGGAGTGGTACCGCTTCGCCGATACGGTGATCGGCATGGACTCTTTCGGCGCCAGCGCACCGGCCGGCGAACTTTTCAAGAAGTTCGGCTTTACCGCAGACGCGGTCACCGCGCAGCTCTCATAACTTCCGGCGCCTGCGGGCGCTTTACCCCCCTTTTTAACATTTCGTCTTATAATAACCCCTATTATCACGTGGGAAGGGACGCATGCTCCGTACAATCTTCATCGCATTGCTGCTGTCGTTGCATGCCGTTGCAGGCGGTATCGTATTGGATGCCTCGCAGCGCGGCGCGATCAATATTGTTCCCCACAGCACGTACCTGATCGAAACCAACACGTCGTTTTCGCCCGAAACGATCCTGAAGCAGACGGCGCGGTTCAAACCGGCAGGGAACGCCATCTACAACTTCGGTTTCGTCGAGAAGCCCATCTGGATACAGTTCGCGCTCACCCGTCCCGTGGAGGACCAAACCGAGTGGATCCTCAGCATCGGGAACTCCCACATTGACGAATATACCCTCTACCGCATTGATGCGGACGGCTTGACGCGGCTGAGCCGAGACGGCGATACGGTCAATGCGCCGCGCGCCTATGCCAGCCGTTTGTTCTGGGAAAAACTGCCCCTAACGGAGGGAACGACCTCCTACCTTCTTCAGGTCAAGACACAGGGGGCCCTGCAGATTCCCCTGACGGTTGAGCAGCTTTCGGGAGCGTATCGGGACGAGTCCTTTTCCAACCTGCTTTTCGGGCTCTTTTACGGGGTCATGCTGCTGCTGCTTGTCTACAACATGGTGCTGTACATCTTCGTCCGCGAGATCCACTATTTTAACTATCTCGCCTTTTTGGCCAGTTACATGCTCTTCCAGCTCAATTTCGACGGATTGGGGCCGGAGTGGCTCTGGCCGGGCAATGTCTGGATGGCGAACAGCGGCCTGGCATTTTTCATCTTTTTCTCGGCGATGTTCGGGTTCCGCTTCGCCCGCTACTTCCTGGTGCTGAAACGTTATGCCCCGCAGGCGGAACGCATTATCGCGTTTGCGGAGTTCCTCTCCTTCCTGGGGGTGCTCTCCGTCTTGCTGCTCGATTACCACACGGCGGTTACGGCGGCGGCGGTGTGGAGCGCGATCATTCCCTGGGTGTTGATCTACGCCGGGATTAAAGTACTTCCCAACTACCACGCCGCCCGCTACTACCTCGCCGGCTGGATCGTGTTTCTGCTGGCGACCATCCTCGTCGCGCTGAACCAGCTCGGCGTGGTGCCGACGCACCCGGTGATGCTCTATACGCAGCAGGCCGGTTCGCTGATCCAGATGATCCTGCTCTCCTTCGCCCTGGCGGATCGCATCAATATGATGAAACATGAGCACCTGGCGAAACTGCGGGAGTTCAACGAACAGCTCCAGGCGAAGATCGCCCTCAAGGTCGATGAACTCCGCGAGAAGGACCGGATCATGATCCTGCAGTCGCGGCAGGCGGCTATGGGGGAGATGATCGAGAATATCGCCCACCAGTGGCGGCAGCCCCTCAACCAGCTCTCCCTGATCCAGAGCAATATCTTCTTTGAATACCAGTTGGGGAACCTCAGCGAGAAGAAGATGCAGACCTACCAGGAGCAGTCCGAGACGCTGATGGAGTATATGACGCATACGATTGACGATTTCCGCAACTTCTTCATGCCGAACCGGGCGCGGGAAAATTTCTGCATCTGCGGTGCCATCGAAAAGGTGCTGGAGCTCTTCAGACCGACATTGAACCGCTACAATATCGGCATCGATCTCAAATGCGACGGACGGCCGGGGGCACTGGGGCATGAGAATGAATTCTCCCAGGTGATGCTCAATCTTCTGAACAATGCGAAAGACGCTATGCTCGAACACGGGACGAAAAAGCCGCAGGTCACCATCCGCGTACAGACGGGCGGGACGATGATCATGGTGGCTGTCTGCGACAACGGGGGCGGGGTGGCAGATGATATCATCGACCGCGTCTTCGATCCCTACTTCACGACAAAGTTCAAGTCCCAGGGAACGGGGATAGGGCTCTACATGGTCAAGACGATTATGGAGAAGAGCATGAACGGGGGCGTCAGCGTCCAGAACCGCGGTGCCGGAGCTTGCTTTATACTCGAACTGCCGCAAAAGGAGCATGATGCGAAATGAGACACTGCTTCAGTTTTTGAAGCGCGAATCCGCGATCGGCGTGCTGCTGATCGTTTCGACGGTGATGGCGCTGGCGATGGCCAACTCCCCGCTGCACAGTTTTTACAGCTATTTTCTCAGTATCCCCGTCGTGATCAGTTTCGACGAATTCGCGATCGCCAAGCCGCTGCTGCTCTGGATCAACGACGGTCTGATGGCGGTCTTCTTTTTCATGGTGGGACTCGAGATCAAACGCGAGGTGCTGGAGGGGAGTCTACAGGAACGCTCCAAGGTCGCGCTGCCGGCCTTCGCCGCCCTCGGCGGGATGCTTGTCCCAGCCCTGATCTACGGCATGTTGAATGCCGGCGATGAAGGGGCGATGAAGGGGTGGGCGATTCCGATGGCGACGGACATCGCGTTTGCCCTGGGGATCTTGTCGCTGCTGGGCAGCCGGGTACCGCCGGCACTGAAGGTCTTTTTGCTGGCCCTGGCGATTATCGACGACCTTGGGGCTATCATCGTGATCGCGCTCTTTTACGGGCACGGACTCTCCCTGGCCGCACTCGGCACCGCGATGACGATGGCGCTGATCCTGCTGTTTATGAACCTCCGCGGTGTGACGAACAATACGTTTTACATTCTGATCGGGCTGATCATGTGGGCCGCCGTGCTGAAATCAGGGGTGCATGCCACCATTGCGGGGGTCGTGCTGGGGCTGCTGATCCCCCTGCGCGGCAACCGGGAGAGTTTCCACGATCTGGAGCACTCCCTGCATGCGCCGGTCAATTACATCATCCTTCCCCTTTTCGCGTTCGTCAACACGGGGGTCAGTTTCGGCAGCGTTTCCGCAAGCGACTTTGCGCACTCCGTCACCGTCGGTATTGCGGCGGGGCTCTTTTTCGGCAAAAGCATCGGCATCTTTCTCTTCAGCCGTCTGGCCGTGGCGCTGCGGCTTGGTAAACTCCCCGAGGGGGTGACGAACGCACAGCTTTTCGGAGTCGCCATTCTCGGCGGGATCGGTTTCACGATGAGTCTTTTTATCGGTTCGCTGGCGTTCGAATGCAGCGAAGGGGTCTGCTTTTCGCTGGTCGACGAGCGGATCGGGATTTTGATGGGGTCGCTGGTTTCGGGCGTCGTGGGGGCGCTTTACCTGTCGGCGGTTTTGAAAAAGACGAAGCGGGAGGAGACGCGGGAGGGCTGAAGTGATTACGCCTCCGACGTACTCACCAGGGAGACGGCGCTGCCGCTCCGCCAGACGAAGCGTGTCGGGATAAAGCGTACCTCGGCCTCTTGGGCGACGGCACTGCAGGCTTCGTCAAGCATGATAAAGCCGTTCGAGAGGGCCAGGGGCGTGATCATCCCCGGTGCGAACTTCTCGCAGACGGTGAAGTGGTTTCCGTCATAATAGCCCGGCAGCAGCGTCCGGCGGCCCGGGCGGACGTTGTAGGCGTGTTTCATCCTGGCCGTGATGCTGTTGTGGAAGGGGGCGTTTGTCCCGCTGAGCGAGGCGATCAGGGCCTGTCCGAACAGTTCAAAACAGAGTGCGGCCGCCATCGGGTTACCCGGCAGGTTGAGCACCAGCGTGTCGCCGATGGTGCCGACCGTCGTCGGTTTCCCCGGCTTGAGGTCGACCTTTTCAAAAAGCGGTATGAAGCTGAAGTGGGTGAACGCCTCCTTGGTGTAGTCCGCGTCCCCGACACTGACGCCGCCGCTGGTAATGATGAGGTCACTCTGCAAAGCACTGTCGATATGTTCGAGCAGGGCGTCGAGCGTATCGGCCGCCGTCCCGACGAAATGGACGTCGCACTCCAGCTCCGCCGCCCGGGCCGCAAAGGTCGGGGAGTTGGTGTTGTAGAGCTGGTAGGGGGCGACCTGCTCGTGATGCATCTTCAATTCACTCCCCGAGGCGAAAATGGCGACCCTCGGACGGTGGTAGACGCAGACGTGGGTGATCCCCTGGGATGCAAGCAGGGTGATGTGGTAGGCCGAGAGGGTATCGCCCGTTGTTAGCAGTGTGTCGTCGGTCTGGATATCCTCGCCGCAGAGCCGGATGTGCTGGCCCGCTCTCAAAGGCGAGGGGAGGGTGACGTGTTCGCCTTCGACGGTGACCTCCTCGATGGGGACGATGCACTCGGTTCCTTCGGGAATACGCGCCCCGGTCATAATCCGTGCGGCCTGGCCCTCCGCGATACGGATCTGTTCCCGGTCTCCCGCAAAGATCGTATGCTCGGCGAGCACGCGTTTGCCCGCATCGGAGCAGATAACGGCGTACCCGTCCATGGCGGAGTTGTCGAAGGGTGGAAGGTTGTAGCGGGCCGTGACGTCCTGGGCCAGCACCCGACCGATGGCCTCCTCGATGGGAATGAATTCGCGGCGCAGCTTCGGACGGTGGGCGTGAATGCGCGCGAGGGCTTCTTCGACGGTAACGGGCATGGATAGACTCTTTTTTGGTTCGATTATAGATAAAGTGGGGTAAAATCCGGATTATGGAAACAATGTACAGCATGAGTCTGCAGCTTCATTTCGGGTTTGTCCTGGTGTGGCTCGGCATAATCGTCTTCAACGCCGCCATGCTCCAGTTCGCGGTGCAGGCCCCTGATTACGTCCGGCGTGCACGGATCGTCATGCCTTTTTCGGTGATGGCGATCGCGGCGATGGCGTTCACCGGTGTCGTCATGATGGCGGCGAAGCATCTGGCTTTCAGCCTCGAGAACATCGCGATGATCATGATCACCGTCGTTCTGATCGTGCTCGAAGCACGTCGTTACAAAACCGTCCGGCGGCTGCGGACGAAACTGCCCGAGGCGCTCTTACTCTACCGGCCATTCGCCCTGAAGCTGCTGGGGGCGGAGTTCGTCCTGACGATGCTGATGACGCTCTGGATGTCCCTTCTGTGAGATTCCTCTTCCACGACGAGGCGGGGGCGAGGCAGCTCACCCTCAAGGGGGAGGCCTACAAATACATTGTCAAAGTCAGACGCCACGGCATCGGCGACAGCGTTGCTCTGCGCCACCCCGAAAAGAGCGGGACGCTGTACACCTACCGTCTCGAACAGAGCGACGGCCGGCGGGCGGAGCTGCTGCTGGTATCGAAAGCGTCCCGTGTGATTGCGGCGGCGCGTCCGCTGCATATCGGATGGTGTACTATCGACCCGAAATCCGTCGAGAAGGTGTTGCCGCAGCTCAACGAGATGGGGGTGGGGAAGATTACCTTTATCGCCTGCGACCGCAGCCAGCGGCAGTTCCGGCCCGATTTCGAGCGCTTAAACCGCATCCTTGAGGCTTCCATGCAGCAGTGCGGACGCAGCGAGTGGATGGCGCTGGAGACGACGGATTCGCTCGAAAGTTTCATAGCGGCGAACCCCCAGACGGCCGTCATGGATTTCACCGAAGAGCGACTGGTGGATACGGCGGGCATTGATACGGTGCTGATCGGCTGCGAAGGGGGCTTCAGCGAGGCGGAACGGGCCCTGCTGGCGTCATGCCGGACACTCCGTTTTGATACGCCGTTCATCCTCCGTTCGGAGAGCGCCGCCGTCGCCGTGGCGGCCAAGGTCCTGCTTTAAGGGGGGAACCCCCTAGATGTAACAGGCCCCCATATAGTTGTACTTTTGCGGCAGTTCATTGTAGCCGCTTCCCTGAAGCAGATGCATTTTGGTCAGCATAACCGGTATCAGTTGTGTTAAAAAGTCCCGCAATATTGTCTGAACCTGCCCGAGTTCACCGGAGCTCAGCGGAAGATTTTTGTCCCGCCACAAGGGTGAAGAAGCGACCTCCGAATATTTGACACAGCCTGAAATGGCATCGGGGTCCTGGTTGTTATCGGTGATTCTGACCGCTTCCAGTGTTTTGGTGTCATAGAGCCCGAAGTTAAGCCCGTCGAGCAGGAACAGATCATTCTCTTTAAATCGTAGAATCTGTCTGACTCTGAAATTTGGGTTCATCCAGCCTTTGATGATCAGCACGTAATCAATCTTCTTCTGCAACAGGGTCTTTTGAATCTTCTCCATGAGCATATCGGCGTTGATGAAGTACCCTTTTTCGGCCACGATCGATTTGCGCTTTGCCATGTCCAATATCTTGCCCTTGGAGAGATGCAGGTCAACGACCGTCATCGGGGAGTACAGATCGATTTTCTTTGCGACGTTCTTATAGACGAGGTCATAGAGGTCCCAGGATGAAATGTCATATTCAAAGGAGGTGTTCTCGAAAACCGTTACCCCGAAATACTCGGACACAAGCGTTTCCTCAAAAAGGGGGATAACGGCAAGACGCGTCTGCTTCACGAGTTTCTCACGCGGGACGGGTTTGGTAAAACATCCTGTCAGGATAACGGAGAGGAGGAACATCAATGCAAAGGCGACAAATTTCACGTGGTTACCTCTATGGAGTGATATCTATCACAATAATACCTGATAAAACTATTTTTTAACTAAAAAATACATATTTTACAATTATAAGGGCGCGCGTATGGAGCGGGACTTGAAGCGTCCGGCTTTATTCGGTATAATTGCGGTCTTAAAATCCGCACCCGTACGGATTTAAAAAATATACCGATATACGTACAGAGCGTGTATCAAAAGGCTTTAAGATGAAAAAAGGGATTCACCCGGAATACATGGCTTGCACGGTCACTTGCGCCTGCGGCAACACATTTGAGACAAAAAGCACGAAAGATGCGATGCGTATCGACATCTGTAACGAGTGCCACCCGTTCTTCACCGGTTCCGAGCGCCAGGTAGACACTGCCGGACGTATCGAGAAGTTCAAGCAGCGTTACAATATGAAATAAAACGTTGCAGGCGTCAACGCCTTGCAACGTCAGCGGGTCCGCTGGCACAGCAGGCCCCGTACCCCGGAGGGAACTTCCTT
This sequence comes from Sulfurimonas sp. HSL3-1, assembly GCF_039645995.1. Lineage (NCBI taxonomy): Bacteria > Pseudomonadati > Campylobacterota > Epsilonproteobacteria > Campylobacterales > Sulfurimonadaceae > Sulfurimonas > Sulfurimonas diazotrophicus. Next base: position 2,284,385 of record NZ_CP147920.1, on the reverse strand, counting down.
CGGGCGCTTTTCCCTCTTTTGTTTACCTGATAAAGGTCCTTGAATATGCTTACCCTTGTTCCCACACCGATCGGAAATATTGCTGACATTTCACTGCGTGCGATGGATGCGCTGGTCACTGCGGACGTCTTGCTCTGCGAAGATACCCGTGTCACGAAGAAGCTGCTGCACCTGCTCAAAGAGCGTTACGGCAAGGAGGCAGGAAAAGAACAGTCGTTCATATCCGTCCACTCCCACAGCGAGCACCGTTTTCTTGAGAAAACCGACCCGTCGTTTTTTGAACAGAACGTTGTGTATGCCAGCGATGCGGGGATGCCGGGGGTGAGCGACCCGGGGCAGATGCTGGTGCGCTACTGCATTGACCACGGCATCGCCTATGACGTGCTCCCGGGGGCCAATGCCGTCTTGACGGCATTCGCCGCCAGCGGTTTTGCCGAAACGCAGATGCTCTTTTTCGGCTTTCTCCCCCACAAAGGCAGCGACAGGTCCGGGGCGCTCGCGCGGGCGCTCTACAACGGCTATACGACGGTCCTGTACGAATCCCCGCACCGTTTGGAAAAGCTTTTGAACGAAATCGCCGACACTGAGCCGTCGCGCCGGATTTTTGCCGCCAAAGAGTTGACGAAAATGCATCAGCGCTACCTGCACGGGACGGCGGCGGAACTCCTCGAAACCCTTGGCGGTCACTACAAAGGGGAGTGGGTCGTCGTGATCGAGGCGGGGGAACTCCGTGACGCGACCTTTACGGAAAAAGAGATTCTTGCTCTTGACCTTCCGAAGAAAGCAGCGGCGAAGCTGATCGCGAAACTGACGGGTGAAACTCCCAAAAGCTGTTATCAAAGGTTACTGGATACCGGTAAATAACACACACTTTCCCGAAGCTAATTTCTGCGCAGATAACAATCCATTTCTAACAGAAAATTGGTTACAATCCATGCATGTTGATATATGGAAAGCAACCGGTTTACTATCTGATCTCCCGGCACCCCGAGAAGATCGAGACGCTTTATCTCGCCAAAGAGCTGGAGGCGAAAGAGTATAACCGTCTGATGCGTATGGGGTTTGCGGTGAAGCGCATCCCCCCGGATGCGGCGCAAAAGATGAGCCGCAGCGGCAACCATCAGGGCTTCCTGGCGGAAACGGCTGCATTGGAGCCGACGCCATTGAACACGCTGGCGGGAAAGGAGTTCGTTGTCGTGCTCTGCGGGATCACCGATGTCGGCAACATCGGTGCCATCGCCCGCAGTGCCTATGCCCTCGGTGCGGACGGCCTCGTCGTCACCGGGATCAAATCCCTCGCCCTGGAACCGGTCGTGCGCAGTTCGACCGGCGCGCTTTTCGACCTCCCCTTTAACGTGACCACGAACCTGTATGATGCTTTGACCGAACTCAAGAACAGAGGGCACCGTCTTTACGGCGCCGTTATGGAGGGCGAAGACGTGCGTACCCTTGCCTTTGAGGGCAAAAGGGCGCTGCTGCTTGGCAACGAGGGCGAGGGTATCCCGGCCCGGGCCGTCCGCCGGCTGGACCAGGGGGTGCGCATCGCCATGGCGCACGGGTTCGATTCGCTCAACGTCAGCGCGGCGGGTGCAATTTTAATGGAGAGGATGCGTACGGCATGAATACGGTATCGGTGATCGAAACGCTAAAACAGATCGGGATTGCCGATCTCAGCATGCGGACCCACATTTCGACCGACAATATGCAAAAGCTGTTGGAGGGGGATTTCGACGCTTTTTCGGCCATTCAGTTTAACGGGTTCGTCACAATCATCGAACGGGAGTTTGATGTTGACCTGACCGAGTGGCGGCAGCAGTTCGCCGCTTCCGGCCCAGCCCCATTGGAGCCTCTAGCGGCATCTGAAGAGGACCCTTTTGCCAACGTGGCCAAGTCCAAAAAACGTCATCGTCTGACGGTCGCGGCACTGGTCGCGGCACTGCTGGCCGTGATCGTCGTGACCTATCTTGTTCTCGGCACCGGCGGGAAAACGGAAAAGTTCGAACTGAACAATACGGCGATTGATCAGGCGCGGGCGACTATGGCCGCCATGAATACGACAACGGCGCCGAGTACGCTCGCCGAAGCCGATGCGATCCAGGAGGCGCACCAGAACATCGCGGCGGAGCCGAATGCCACCGTTGCGGAGGAGAATGCTTCAGTGGCAGCGGCGGAGGCGCTCCCGGTTGAAAGCAGCGTCTATGAAGACGTGATTCTTCGGCCTATCAGTACATCGATATGGCTTGGCGTCATTGACGCACAAACCCATAAGCGAAGCGTTTATACGACCGAAGAGCCCGTTCGGCTTGACGGAACGAAAGCGTGGCTGATCGTGACGGGCCACGGATACTTTTCCCTCGACTGCGGAGGGAAAGAGCTGCACTTTAAGCAAAGCGAGCGGGTCCTGCTGGAGTATAACGAGGGTGTATGCCGCGAGCTTGACGAAACGGAATTCAGGGCGCGCAACAAGGGACAGGTGTGGTAAAAAAGATCGTTTTTCTGCTGGGCATCGCCCTGTCGGCGTGGGCACAGACACCGCTGCTTGAGAAGGTGAGCTCGCTGATCGGAGAGCAGACGTACAGCCGGAACGAGGCCTTTGTCAAGATCATCTTCGCCGACCGCAGCCGCTTTGTGCAGGGGGATCGGATCGATGTCGTCAAAGTCGTGGATACCCTCAAGGAAAACGGCCTGCTTTCGCTCTTTTACAAGCGGCCCAAAACGCTGGAGCTGACCTTCGAAACGAACGGAAGCCCGCAGTTCTTTATGATGCTGATGAACGAGACGCTCCGGGGCATGGGGTATACCCACTACCTGACGGATTCGGCGATGCTGACCAACGCCGGCTACAGCTGGCGTATCAAGATGCAGTCCGAATACGCTACCGATCCGACCGCCCTGCAGCAGGCGCTGTCGCGCAGAGGGTGCGGCATCCTCGATATCGAACGCAACAGTGATACGCAGTGGCGCTATTTTATCGATATGAGTGCCGCGCATTTGGAACTGACACCGCTGGAAGTGGGAAAGAAGATCCGGATGAAGCGGCTGGTCTACCCGCGCTGGCTGGATGTTTCCAAAGCGGGCAGCCTCACCCTTTGGAGCCTGTCAGGAAATAACTGGTATCCTTACATTGCATTTTACGACGACGATTTGCGCCTGCTCAAGCTCTACAAAAGGGACAAGCGAACCCGGCAGATCACCATCAACCTTCCCCGAGGCTGCGCCTACGTGAAGATTGCGGATCTTTACAGCCGGAAGAACATGAATGCAGGCCTGAGTGTGAAAGCGCAATAGTCGCATTTAGGATAAAAAAACAATGTTTGACGAAATCCAGTTTGACCGCATCCGCCGTCTCCCGAAGTACGTTTTTGCTGAAGTGAACGACCTGAAAATGGCCGAACGCCGTGCCGGGGCGGATGTCATCGATTTCAGTATGGGCAATCCTGACGGCGACACGCCGGAACATATCCGCGACAAGATGGTCGAATCGGTCATGAAGACGAAAACCCAGGGTTATTCCCAGTCCAAAGGGATCTATAAGCTCCGCCTGGCGATCTGCGACTGGTACAAGCGCCGCTATGACGTCGAGCTCGATCCGGAGACCGAAGCGGTTGCCACGATGGGCTCCAAAGAGGGGTACGCCCACTTGGCTTATGCCATCACCAACCCCGGCGACGTCGCCGTCGTCCCGGACCCGACCTATCCGATCCACTCCTACGCCTTCATCCTTGCCGGCGGCAGCGTGCAGAAGATGCCGTTGATCTTCGACGAGGATTACAACGTGGACGAAGACGCCTTTTTCGAACACCTCGAGACGGCCTTCAAAGATGCCTTCCCGAAACCGAAATACGTGGTTGTCAACTTCCCGCACAACCCCTCCACGGCAACGGTGACGCCGGCGTTCTACGAGCGCATTGTCGCGATGGCGAAGCGCGAACGCTTCTACGTCATTTCCGATATCGCCTACGGCGACATCACTTTTGACGGCTACAAAACCCCTTCCATCATGAGCGTTGAAGGGGCCAAGGACGTGGCGGTCGAGTCGTTCACGCTCTCCAAGAGTTACAATATGGCGGGATGGCGCGTCGGGTTCTTTGTCGGGAACAAGAAACTGATCGGCGCCCTGCAGAAGATCAAAAGCTGGCTGGACTACGGGATGTTTACCCCGATCCAGGTCGCGGCGACCGTCGCATTGAACGGCGATCAGAGCTGCGTGGACGAGATCACCCATAAGTACGACATCCGCCAGGATGTGCTGATCGATGCCTTTAACCGGGCGGGGTGGCCGGTCCGCCGCAACCGCGCTTCCATGTTCGTCTGGGCGAAGATCCCCGACTGCGCGGCGCACCTGGGGTCGCTCGAATTCGCCAAACGCCTCCTGGTCGAGGCGCAGGTCGCGGTCGCACCGGGCATCGGTTTCGGCGAATACGGCGAAGGGTATGTCCGTATCGCGCTGATCGAGAATGACAAGCGCATCCGCCAGGCGGCAAAGAACATCAAGCAGTTCTTGAAGCAGTTCGAGGAGAAGGCCGATGCTTAAAGTCGGCGTGATCGGTGTCGGGACCGTCGGCACTGCGGTGGTTCAGATCCTCGAAGACAACAAGGAGATGATCACGGCGCGGGCCGGGACGGAAGTTGTCGTCAAAACGGGTGTCGTCCGTACCCTGAACAAAGAGCGCGGGATCGATATTGCGCTCACCAGTGACCCCTACGAGGTCGTCAACGACCCGGAGATCGATATCGTCGTGGAATTAATGGGGGGCGTTGAAGGCCCCTTTGATGTCGTCAAAAAGGCGTTGGAGAACGGCAAGGCGGTCGTCACGGCGAACAAGGCCCTGTTGGCGTACCACCGCTATGAGCTCCAGGAGCTGGCCGGGGATCTTGCCTTCGAGTACGAAGCGAGCGTTGCCGGCGGTATCCCCATCATCAACGCCCTGCGCGACGGCCTTTCGGCGAATCACATCGAGAGCATCAAGGGGATTATGAACGGTACCTGCAACTACATGCTCACGAAAATGACGGAGGAGGGTGTCGCCTTTGACGCCATCCTCAAAGAGTCGCAGGAGCTCGGCTATGCCGAGGCGGACCCGACCTTCGACATCGGCGGCTTCGATGCGGCGCACAAGCTGCTGATCCTCGCCTCCATTGCCTACGGGATCGATGTCAAACCCGAGGATATCCTGATCGAGGGGATCGAGTCCGTCACCCAGGAGGACATCGCTTTTGCCAAGGAGTTCGGATACGCGGTTAAACTGCTGGGCATCGCCAAGCGCGACGGCGATGCCGTCGAACTGCGGGTGCATGCGGCCCTGATCAGCAAGGAGCAGATGATCGCGAAGATCGACGGCGTGATGAACGGCGTCAGCGTCATCGGCGACCGCGTCGGTGAAACCCTCTATTACGGACCGGGTGCCGGCGGAGACGCGACGGCGAGCGCCGTTGTCGCCAATATCATCGACATCGCCCGGGCCGGGGGAAAACGTTCGCCGATGCTCGGCTACAACACTCCGCTGGAACATGGGCTGAGACTGCGCCCGAGCGACGAGATCGAGACCAAGTATTACCTGCGTATCCGCGTTGAGGACCGTCCGGGTGTCCTGGCCAAGATCACCCAGCTCTTCGGCGAGTTTGAGATCTCCATTGAGACGATGCTGCAGCGTCCCGCTTCCGGCGGCTATGCGAACCTGCTCTTCTCGACGCACTGCGCGGTCGAAGGCAATATGAAAGAGGTCCTCTCCCAGATCGAAGGGCTCTCCTTCGTCATGGCGAAGCCGGTCATGATCCGGATCGTCTAAACCTTTACCATCTGCTTTTCAGCCGCTTTCAACACGAAGTGGCCCCTCGTCACTCTTTGTGCGCTTTACGACTCTTTAAGCAGCATCAGTCCCCGAACGAATAGAAAAAGGACGAAGGCAACCGCGCCGACGGGCGGCAGTACGAAGGTCAGCAGCGCCAGCAGGCCGGTATAGAGCTTTTTGCCGCCCGTCATAAGGTAGCTGCCGTAGCCGACGCCGGCGGTGAGGGCGAGCCAGGCGAGAAAGAGGAAGAGGGTACTGCTCTGCTCCATCAGGGGCAGGAGACGCTCAAAGAGCTGGATAAGCAGGTAGACGACAGGGAGGCTCAGCCAGGCAATGGCAAAGAGCGGGATGAGTGTCCGCGTGAATGAACGGGTACGCGCCCAGAGTGCCGCCACGAAGAGCAGGGCGCCGGCGGTGTGCACTGTGACAAGCATCCAGACGGTTTTGATATGGGACGCCTTGTCCGCCCCGGTCAGGGCGTGATGCAGTTTCAGTGTCTTGTAGTGGGCGAATTCGGCTCCGAAGGTGTAGAGGATACCGCTGAGGGCGACCAGAGCGACCAGGGCGATCCCCTGGAAGAGCGTTGCCTGCCGGCTTGATTGCCGTGCGATGAAGAGCATAGCGTACCCTATTCCCAGCAGTGAAATGGCGAGAAGCGGCAGGGCGCCGTAGCGTATCAGGGGGAGATGGACCACGGCGAGGCTGGCGATACCGACGGCGTAGGCGAAGGCCCCCATCTCCAGAAGTTTTTGACGTTCCTGCAGACTGTTATTCATCTAATGTATCTCTCTTTTTGGATTTATTATACTATGTTGAAACAATATGTCATATGAGGTCAGGGTACAGCAGATTAAGCCCCCAACCGCTAGACTTTTTTAAAAATTTCAGGTGCACGTCAGCGACGTGTGCTTACCAGGATTGAACATGGGCAATTCGGTCAAAGTGATCGACAGCGTCTGTACCTACTGCGGCGTCGGCTGTGATATCGAAGGGCATGTCGAGGACAACCAGATCGTCAAGATCGGCGCCTCGGCGGACGGCTATGTTTCGCAGGGCAAGCTCTGCATCAAGGGCAAATACGGTTTTGATTTTGTCAGTGACGCCAACCGTCTCCGCACTCCGCGGATCCGCAAAAGCTTCTTGGCGAAGAACCCGGCGATTGCCGAGGCGTTCGGCGGAAAACTGCGCGACTTCGACGAGACCTGGTTCGAGTGCGATGTCGATACCGCGGTGAGTGCGGCGGCGATGAAGCTGCGGGAGATCCAGTCGAAACACGGCGAAAAGAGCTTCTGCGCGATCGGCGGGGCGCGTACCAGCTGCGAGAGCGCCTACCTTTTCCAGAAGTTCACCCGCCATACGATGAACTCCCCCCATGTCGACAACTGTGCCCGCGTCTGCCACAGCCCCAGTCTTAAGGGGATGCGTACGACGATCGGCGAGGGGGCGGCGACGAACCCCTATAACGACATCTACGAAACGGAGTTTATGGTCGTCATCGGTTCGAATACGACCGAGGCGCACCCCATCGTCGCCAACCGCATCGTCGAGGCGGCGCAGAAGCACCACAACCTCGCCGTCATCGACGTGCGTGACATCAAGCTGATGAAGTTCGCCAAGCACAAGGCGATTATCCCCCACGAGGCGAACCTGCTCATTCTCAACATGATGGCCCGGGTCATCATCGAAGAGGAGCTCTACAACAAAGCATTCATCGGAACACGCACGAAGTGGTTCGAGGAGTACAAAGAGAAGATTCTGGGTGACCCCTATACGGACCCGGACTATTTCAAGCAGGTCAGCGGTTTCGAGCACCTCGCCAAGCTGATCCCGAACATCGCCCGCGAATACGCCGTGAAGAAGTCGATGATCTTCTGGGGGCTGGGGATTACCGAACACCTCGACGGCTCCTACGCGGTCATGGCGATCACCCACCTCGCACTGCTGACGGGGAACATCGGCCAGACCGGGGCGGGGCTGATGCCGCTGCGCGGCCAGAACAACGTCCAGGGCGCCTGCGACATGGGGTGTCTGCCCTACTACGACCCCGATTACCAAAAGCCCAAGGAAGAGGGGCTCATGACGCCGCAGCTCGTCGACGCGATGCTTGAGGGCAAGATCAAGGCGGTGCTCAACATGGGCGAGGATATCACTCATATCCATCCCAACCTCAACAAGATCGACAGGGCGTTCGAGCAGCTGGAGCTGCTGATGGTCCAGGAGATCATGATGAACGACGTCGCCAAGCGCGCCGATATCGTCGTCGGGGTCAAGTCCGCCTACGAGAAGACAGGCGTCTACGTCAACGCGATGCGCCGTCTGCACCTCTCCCAGCCGCTGGTGCAATCGGACCTGCCTGATGACTGGGAAGTGATCCAGATGCTCGATAACAAGATGGGCGGCAGCTACGATTACAAAGAGAGTTCCGAGGTGTGGGACGAGGTACGCGAAGTCGCCCACCGCCGCTTCAGCGGCGCCTCCTACATGCGCCTAGAGCGCCACCGAAAGCGGGGGCTCCAGTGGCCGGTCTACACCGAAGATACCCCGGTACTGCACCTGCTCGACTTCCGGACGCCCGACGGTCTGGGGCAGTTCCACTACCACCAGTACGCGCCCCGCGGCATGGTCCCCGAGCTCATCGCGAAAAAACGGGTTGAAGACGGCTACTATCTGACGACGGGGCGAACGTTGGCCCATTACAACAACGCCGCCCAGACGAAGGCTTCCGAGCGCCTGAACAAGCGTTATGACGAAGATATTCTGCTGGTGAGCGAAACGGATGCGGCGGCCTTCCCGACGGAAAAGGCGGTCTTGCATACCGAATACGGCTCTTCGGCCCCGCTGCGGGTCAAGATCACCGACAAGGTACAGCCTGGCACGCTCTTTGCAACGTTCCACCATGCGGGCTCGCGCATCAATGCGCTTTTCGGGGACAAGCGGGACGAACTGATCCTGACGGCGGCGTTCAAATCGATCAAGGTCCGGGCCGAAGCGGTATGAGCCGGGCTGCAGGGGACGTCGCCGAACAGCAGGCCGTCGATTTCTTGCGCGTACGCGGGTTCAGGATCATCGACAGGAACGTCAGCAGCCGTTTCGGCGAGATCGATATCCTGGCCATGCGGGATGAGGTGCTGCACATCATCGAGGTGAAAAGTTCCCCGACCTTTGAACAGGCGGCGAACAACGTCACACCGGCGAAAATACGCAAGATCCTGATGACGGCGGAAAGCTATATGAAAAAGCACCGCCTGGAGCTTGACTACGTGCTTGACGCCGTGATTGTCAGCGGCGGGGAGTGCGAATTGCTTGAAAATATCACCTTGTAGGGATGTTTCAGAATACACTTATTTTAAATAGGATAATATTTCTCCGATTTAAAAAATATCGGAGACAAAGCTTCTTAATAAAAATTATCATGCGAAGTTTACTTTATAAATTTTGCAGGTATAATGAAGACACGATATTCATGAAAGGAATTCAAAATGGGAAAATATGTTGAACTGACGGCTGCTACATTTGAGGACACTGTAAAAGAAGGTGTTACACTGGTTGACTTCTGGGCACCGTGGTGTGGACCGTGCCGCATGATCGCACCGGTAATCGAAGAGCTGGCTGAAGATTACGAAGGCAAAGCGACCATCGCGAAAGTGAACACGGATGAAGAGCAGGACATCGCCGTAAAATTCGGTATCCGCTCCATCCCGACGGTCATGATCTTCAAGAACGGCGAAGTCGTTGATCAGATGATCGGTGCTGCTTCCAAGCAGGCGTTTGAAGAGAAAATCAACGCACACCTCTAATACTTTGCAGGCGCTCGCCTGCACCCCAACTTTAAACTTCTCACTGCTTCTGTGTCAAAGTCCATCTTTAGTATGTTAGCGATATTATTTCTCCATTAATTACCGTAAGGGAATAAAGGGTTTTCCATGCTCGATTGTGCCATTATCGGAGGCGGTCCGGCCGGACTGACGGCGGGGCTTTATGCGACGCGCGGCGGCTTGAAAAACGTCGTGATGTATGAACAGGGCATGCCCGGGGGCCAGATCACGGGCAGCAGCGAGATTGAGAACTATCCCGGGGTCACCGGCGAGATCTCCGGTATGGACCTGATGATGCCGTGGCCGGAGCAGTGCATGCGTTTCGGACTTAAGCATGAGATGGTCGCAGTGACCAACGTTGCGCGGACACCGGAGGGGACTTTCCGCATCACGCGCGAAGACGGCAAAATCGACGAAGCGCTCAGCGTCATCGTCTGTACCGGTTCGACGCCGAAGCGTGCAGGCTTCAAAGGCGAGGATCTCCTCTTCGGACGCGGCGTGAGCACCTGCGCCACCTGTGACGGTTTCTTCTACAAAGGCAAGGAGGTCGCCGTGATCGGCGGCGGAGACACGGCGCTCGAAGAGGCGCTCTATCTCTCCAAGATCTGCTCCAAGGTCTACCTGGTGCACCGCCGGGACCGTTTCCGGGCCGCACCGAGTACGATCGAGCGTGTCAGCAACACCGCCAATATCGAGCAGGTGCTTGATGCCGTCCCCGACGAGGTCTACGGGGACGCGATGGGCGTGACCGGGCTGCGGGTCGCTTTCCGCGACGGTACGACCCGCGATCTGGAGATCCCGGGCGTCTTCGTTTTCGTCGGCCATAACGTCAACAACGCCGTGCTGAAACAGGAAGACGGCAGTTGGCTCTGCGACGTCAACGACTGGGGACAGGTCATCGTGGACCTCAGTATGCGTACCAGTACGCCGGGCGTTTTCGCCGCGGGCGACCTGCGCATCGAGGCACCGAAACAGGTCGTTTGCGCCGCAGGCGACGGTGCGACGGCGGCGCTTCAGGTGATCACGTACGTCGATGAAAAACAAAACGCTTAGAGGATGAGAATGGTAAACGTCGGAATTTACGGGGCGACCGGCCGTGTAGGCAAACTGCTGATCGAGGATCTGGGCCCGGAGGAGACGCTGAAGCTCTCCGCGGTCTATGTCCGTAACAGCCTGGAGGCTTCCCTGCCGGAGGGGACACTGGTGACCAATGACGTGGAGGCCTTTGTCGCGGCGTCGGACATCATTATCGATTTTTCCCTGCCCGAAGCGGCCCAGCCGCTGCTCGAAACCCTGCTAAAAACCCCGAAACCGCTGGTCAGCGGGACGACGGGCCTGAATGTCCACCAGCTCAACCTGCTCAAAGAGCTGAGCGGCGTGGCGCCGGTGCTGTATGCGACGAACATGTCCCTGGGCGTGGCGCTGCTGAACAAGCTCGTCAACCTCGCCTCCAAGACCCTCGACGGGTTCGACATCGAGATCGTCGAGATGCACCACCGCCACAAGAAAGATGCCCCCAGCGGCACGGCGCTGACACTCGCCGAATCGGCGGCAGCGGGCCGTGAACTTGACCTCGACAAGGTCCGCGTCAGCGGCCGTAACGGCAATATCGGCGAACGCACCGGTGACGAGATCGCCGTGATGGCGCTGCGCGGCGGCGACATCGTCGGGCGCCATACCGTCGGTTTTTACAACGACGGCGAGTTTATCGAACTGAACCACACCGCCACCAGCCGCAACACCTTCTCAAAAGGTGCTATTCGTGCGGCGAAGTGGCTGCATACGCAACCCAGCGGCCTCTATTCCATCGCCGACTGCCTCGGACTGTAATAAAAGGAGTCATATGCGTCAATCATTGAATGAAAAATGTGCCGTCGTCGGCATCTTCAACCATGTCGAAGCTTCCAAGCTCGCCTATTTCTCCCTGCATTCGCTGCAGCACCGCGGCCAAGAGGCGGCGGGGATCAGTTCCGGGGACGGGGAGCGCCTGCACACCATCAAAGACCGGGGGCTCGTTACCCAGGTATTCGACGAGCAGAAGCTGGCGACGCTCAAAGGGCATATGGCCATCGGACATACCCGTTATTCGACGGCGGGAGACGATTCCATCCTCGATGCCCAGCCTGTCCATGCCAATTACGACCTTGGGCAGATCTCCATCGTCCACAACGGAAACCTGACCAATGCCCAGGAAGTCCGCAACAAGCTCATTAAAGAGGGGGCGATCTTCCAGAGCTCCATGGATACGGAGAACCTGATCCACCTGATCGCCAGAAGTAACCAGGGCAAACTCAAAGACCGTATCATCGATGCCGTCAAGCAGATCGAGGGGGCGTTCTCCCTCGTTTTCCTGAGCCGCAGCAAGATGTTCGCTGTCCGTGACCGCTTCGGTTTCCGTCCGCTGGCGCTGGGACGTATCGGTGAAGGATACGTTGTCGCCTCCGAGACCTGTGCTTTTGATCTGATCGGGGCGACCTATATCCGGGACGTTGAACCGGGCGAAATGCTTATCTTTGAAAAGGGGAAGGCACCACAGTCGCTCAAGATCTTCGATGCGATGCCGAAACACTGTATTTTCGAATACGTCTACTTTGCTCGTCCCGATTCCGAAGTCTTCGGCAAAAATGTCTACCAGAAACGCAAGAACATGGGCGTGCAGCTGGCCAAAGAGCAGCCGATCGAGGCGGATATGGTCGTGCCCGTCCCCGACGGGGGCGTTCCGGCAGCCATCGGCTATTCGCAGGAGAGCGGGATCCCTTACGAGATGGGGATCATGCGTAACCACTACATCGGCCGTACCTTCATCGAGCCGACGCAGGAGATGCGCGACCTGAAAGTCAAGATGAAGCTCTCCCCGATCCGCGAACTGATCGAGGGGAAACGCCTCATCGTCATCGACGACTCCATCGTTCGCGGGACGACGAGCCGCCGCATCGTGCGTATGCTCAAAGAGGCGGGCGCGGCTGAGGTGCATATGCGCATCTCCAGCCCGCCGACGACGGACCCCTGCTTCTACGGTGTGGACACGCCGAACAAAGAGAAGCTGATCGCGGCCAATATGAGCATCGACGAGATCTGCCACTACATTGAGGCGGACTCTCTGGCGTTTCTGAGCACCGAGGCGCTGATGCGTTCGGTCCGGGCCGAGGGCAGCGAATACTGTACCGCCTGCTTTACCGGCGAGTACATCGTCTAGGGACGCGTTTGCAGCCGAAGCAGATCTATACTTTCGGGACCTATCTCCAGGAGAAATTCGGCGAGAAGGTCTTCAAAGTCTCCATCTCCATCTCCGGCTTCACCTGCCCCAATATCGACGGCACCGTTGCCCGGGGCGGCTGTACCTTCTGCGAGAACGACTCCTTCAGTCCGAGCCTCGACAAAGTCCAGCCGCTCAAGGGTTTCCACCTGAACCTGCAGAGCAAAGAGAACCCCTACCTCCCCAAGCAGCTCGAGCAGCTTGAAAAGCAGTTCGACGTCCTCTCGGCGAGACTACGTCGCGAATACGGGGCGACGAAGTTCCTTGTCTATTTCCAGTCCTTTACGAATACCTATGCCCCCTTCGAGACGCTCAAGGCGCTCTATGACAAGGCGCTCTCCTTTGATGACGTCGTGGGGCTCAGTATCGGGACGCGCTCGGACAGTATCACCGACGAGACCCTCGACTACCTCTCCGAACTGGCCAAAACGAAAGAGATCTGGGTCGAGTACGGCATCCAGTCCGTCTACGACGAGACCCTCGAGCGGATCAACCGCGGCCATGACAGCGCCAATGTCGAGCACTGGATCAAGAAGAGCAAAGCGGCGGGCCTGCATGTCTGCGGCCACCTCATTTTCGGGCTGCCAGGCGAAACGCAGGAAATGATGCTGGAGACGGCGGCGAGGGCGTACGAGTGGGGGATCGATTCGGTGAAGTACCACCCCCTCTACGTCGTGACGCGCACGGCACTGGCCAACGAGTACGCCCGGGGGGAGTTTACGCCGATTACGGAGGAGGAGTACCTTGATACCCTGCTCAAGGCGATCGAGATGAAGCCCGAGCGTGTCTCCGTGCAGCGCATTACCGCCGGGATCGACAACGACACCCTCATCGCGCCGGCGTGGTGCCGGGACCGCAATACGCAGGTACGGCATATCAATGCGGCGCTGAAGACAATCGGGATGAAATACTAAGGGGTTTGTTCCCCTTCTTCTTTGCTTGTGCAAAGCAGAAGCCGAACCGGGAAGAAGAAAGCACAAAGGGCTGACGCCTTCGGGACATCCCATTCTCTATTTATCCGCTCGACACGCTAATTACCGTTTCTGACTTTATAGAAGATGTAGATACTGTCGCAGAATTCTGCAGTATGCACTTTAGAAGAAGAATAGCCCTTGGTTTATGAAGGGCGTGAGGCCTTTTCCGCAATGCCGCTTATGCCGAAGCGGCGGGCGAGCTCCTGCTTGATGCGGTCGGGGGAGATGTTCTTGTAGCCCAGGGCGACGAGGACGTGGTAGGTGAGGTCCGCCGCTTCGTAGACGATCTCCTCCTCGTCGTCGTCCTTGACGGCGAAACTGAACTCTCCTGCCTCTTCGACGACCTTTTTGAGGATCGTGTTTTCCCCTTTACTCAGTAGCTTGGCCGTCCAGGAGGTTTCCGGGTTGGCGTTCTTGCGTTCGAGGATCGTGTGGTAGAGGGTGTCGATAACGCCGTAGGCTGCCGTCGTATCGACCTCGACCTGCATTGTTTCGCTGCCGCTGTCGAGCTCGGTGAAGAAGCAGGATTTGCGGCCGGTGTGGCAGGCGACACCCTCCTGCTCCACTTTGAGCAGCAGGGTGTCGTCGTCGCAGTCGATGAGGAACTGCTTGATGTGCTGCAGGTGGCCGCTGCTTTCGCCCTTTTTCCACAGCCGCTGCTTGGAACGGGAGTAGTAGTGGGCGAGTTTCGTCTCCAGGGAGAGCTGGAGGGCTTCACGGTTCATATAGGCCATCATCAGGACTTCGTTCGTATGGACGTCCTGCACGATGACGGGAAGCAGTTCCTGTTTTTGCCAATCGACCCGATTGAGTATTTCTTGCATGTTTCTTCCAGGAAAAAGGATTGAATCAAAGCGGCTGTATGCCGGCTTGATTCAACCCTCCGAGAGGGAGGGGGTTACTTGATGGCGCTCTGGCGCTGCGGGTTCTTCATGTCGACCCAGATGTTCGGGGTGGAGCCTCCCGGGGTCAGGAATATCTTCGCATCTTTGTTCTCGCGCAGGGCGTCGTTGAACTGTCCCTGGACCTTGATCTGCTCCATCTGGAGAAGCTTGTCCGTGAGTGAGGCGCTGATGGCCTTGTTGGCCTGGGCGGTCGCGTCGGCTTCGATCTTGATCGCGTTGGCTTTACCCTCCGCCTCGATGCGGACGGCATTGGCTTTACCCTGGGCCTCGGCGGCCCGTTTGAGGGCTTCCTGCTTGGCGCGCTGGACATCCTGCTCGGCTTTCTGGACCTGCTGCTTGGCGATCTGGACGCTTTCGATCTGGTCCTTGACCTTCTGCGGCAGGACGATTTCACGCAGCTGCACCGACTGGAAGATGGCAGGAGAGTTCTCCTGCCCCTCGATGCTTTGGCGGATGCCCTGTTCGATCTGGTTCGCGATGGTATTGCGGTTCGTCGGCAGGGATTCCGCTTCGTACTGGCCGACGACGTTGCGGACAATGTCGCGCACGACGGGGTTGATGATCTTCTCTTCCCAGCTGAAGCCCCAGTTGGAGATCGTCTGTGCCGCGTACTGCGCATTGAGGCGGTACTGGACCGTCAGTTCGATGGAGACGGGCAGACCGCGTTTATCCAAGACGGTGATCGCCGGACGGACTTCAAGGCCTTCGCCTTCGGCCCCGGCACGCTCGATGCGGCTGGCGTAGTTGATGATCCTCACCTTCGTATCGACGAGGTAGACCTTCTGGATCACGGGGATGATGAAGTGCAGGCCCGGCAGGAGGGCGTTGGGTTCATACTTCCCGTTGGTCGCGAGGATACCGCGTTCGCCTTCGGTAATGATAACGAAGGGTTTGGCGAGGAGCAGGAAGACAACGATGACGACGCCGAGAAGGAGCAGTGCCGATTTGCCTTTGCCCATGTTGAACTCCATCTTGGGGGGCTTGGGCGGGGTGAACCCGCCGCCGCTGCCGCCGGAGCTGCTTTTTTTCTTGTTGAAGTAGTCGTTCATGTCTGTTGCCATGCTTGCTTTCCTTTTAGACGTAGGTCAGGTAGTGCGTGTAGTTCGGGTTGCGTCCGAAGACGACGTCGAAGTAGGCGCTCTGCAGTTTTTCCGTGATCGGACCGCGGGCGCCGTTGCCAAGCACGCGGGCATCGATCTCGCGGACCGGGGTGATCTCCGCGGCCGTGCCGGTCAGGAAGGCTTCATCGGCGATGTAGGCCTCTTCCCGAGTGACGCGGCGGCGGACAACTTCATAGCCCATATCCTGGGCCAGCTCGATGATCGTCTTTTGGGTGATCGATTCGAGGGAGTTGTCGTTCGGCGGCGAGATGAGTTTGCCGTCGCGAACCATGAAGAAGCCCGCGCCGCTCGCTTCGGCGACGTACCCCTGGTCGTCGAGGAGCAGGGCTTCGTCGTAGCCGCACTCGACCGCTTCGAACTTGGCCATCTGCGAGTTCAGGTAGTTTGCGACCGCCTTGGCCTTACCCATGTTGGAGGTGTTGGCCGGGCGGGTGAACGAGGAGATCTTGAGGCGGATACCCTTGCGCATTCCCTCTTCGCCGAGGTAGGCGCCCCACTCCCATGCGGCGACGGCCGTCTCGACAGGGGCATCCTTGTGGTAGAGGCCCATAACGCCGTAGCCCAGGAAGGCAAAGGGGCGCAGGTAGACGTTGTCGCCCGTAAAGTCATTCTTGCGGATCAGTTCGATCTGCGCGTTGTTGAGCTCCTCGACGCTGTAGGGGATGTTCAGCAGGACCATCTTGCCCGACTGGATCAGACGCTCGGTGTGGTCGTTGAGGCGGAAGATGGCGTACCCCTTGTCGGTTTTGTACGCCTTGGTCCCCTCGATGACGCCGTTGCCGTAGTGCAGCGTATGTGACAGTACGTGGACTTTTGATTCCTGCCAGGGAAGGAATTCGCCGTTCATCCAAATGTACTTGGCTTCGTTCATTGGTTCTCCAAATTATCGGTAATTCTACGAAAGTCGGATATTTTATCCAAGTGGTGTTTAAGGCTGCGTTAATGGGGCTTTCGCGAATGTTTGGGCATAATGGTTTAAGGTGGCTCCGGAGGGAGCCGTTCGTGCGAGGAGGAGGCGATGGGAGTCGTAGGCGAGAGTGTCGTTCGTGTCGATGCCGCGTCGAAAGCGGACGGGACGTTGCGCTATACGGATGATCTGCCTTTTGAGGGGTTGTACGGGGCGGTTGTCCGCTCCGAGATCGCGTATGGAAAGATCCGTGCGATCACCTTTGACGCCTCCTTTGATTTCTCCGATATCATCATTGTCGACCACAGAGACATCGAGGGTCGCAACGCCAACGTCGTTCTGACCGACGACCAGCCCTTCCTTGCGGAGGCGAGGGTCCGGCATATCGGGGAGCCGATCCTCCTGCTGGCGCACCGTTCCAAACGGCGGCTCCGCGAGGCAATGGCCCATATCACGATCGACTACGACGCGCAGGAGCCGGTACTGAGCATGGAGGAGTCCCTGGCGCTCAAGCAGCGGCTCTACGGCGAGGATAACGTCTTCAAAGCCATCCATACGGTCAAAGGGAGCCCTCCGCAGAAGACGGGTCTATTCAGTCTGGAGAAGACCTACACGACCCCGCACCAGGAGCAGGCCTACCTGGAACCGCAGAGCATGCTGGCGCGCTACGACGGCGGGCGGGTCAAGATCATCGGTTCGATGCAGTGCCCCTTCTTCGTCGAGGCGGCGCTGGAGGGACTTGCCGGCGAGAAGATCGAGGTGGAGCAGGCCCCCACCGGTGGCGGCTTCGGCGGCAAGGAGGACTACCCCTCCCTCATTGCGGGCTACGCCTACCTGCTGTGCAAGAAGGCGGGGCAGGATGTCAAGATCGTCTATGACCGTGAAGAAGATATCGCCTACACGACCAAGCGGCACCCCTCAAAACTGCGCTACAGGAGCCGTTTCGACGCCACGGGAAAACTGCATGCGCTTGAAGTGGATGTCACGATCGACGGCGGGGCGTATGTAACGCTCTCGCCCGTCGTCCTTGCGCGTTGCGTTCTGCATGCGGCGGGCTTCTACGACTGCGGCTATATCAGGGTCGATGCCCGCGCCGTGGCGACGAATACGCCGCCCAACGGGGCATTCCGCGGTTTCGGTGCCCCGCAGGTCCTTTTCGGGATCGAGCGCCATATGGACGATATCGCCCGTCATCTCGGCCTCTCGCCGGCGGCGGTCCGCGAGGGCAATCTTCCCGGTGCGGGTTCGGTTGGCGTTTCGGGGGTGCCGATCGCTGAATACGCCCGGCTGCGTGATCTGTTCGAGACCGCAAGGCGTGAGAGCGGTTTTGATGCCATTTATGACGCCCCGGCGCCGAACCGTGGGATTGGAATGGCGCTCTTCATGCACGGGGCGGGCTACACGGGCGTCGGGGAGAGCATGCTGGCTTCCAGCGTCTCGATCGCCCTGGAGGCGGACGGCAGCGTCGAGATCCGTGTCGGAAGCGTGGAGATGGGGCAGGGGACGCTGACGGCGCTGCCGCAGATCGTTGCCGATGCACTGGACCTCCCCGTCGGGATGGTCTCCTGCCGTACCCCGAATACCGCCGAAGTTGCCGACAGCGGGCCGACGGTCGCCTCGCGGACCGTGATGATCGTCGGGCGTCTGCTCGCGCAGGCGGCGGGTAAGCTGAAAACGGCGCTCGGCGATTACGGTACTCCCGATGCGTACCGGGCGGCGGTAGCGCGCTATTGCAAAAGCGGCGGTCCGCTGCAGTTCGGGGCCTCCTATGAACAGCCCGCCGACATTCTCTGGGATGAAGACCTCTTTTACGGCAACGGCTACGAGGCGTACGGGCTGGGATGCTACATCGCCGAAGTGGAAGTCGACCCCGTCGACTACCGCGTCCGGGTCGTCCGTTTCGACGCCTACAACGACGTCGGGCAGGTCGTTAACCCGGTGATGGCGGAGGGGCAGGTCGAAGGGGGCGTAGCCCAGGGGATCGGGTACGCCCTGTGCGAGCGCCTGGTGTATGAAGCGGGGCGGGTTTACTCCCCGCATTTGAGCGATTATACACTGCCGATGGCCCCCGATCTACCGGAAATTGCAGTGCGTTTCCTCGGCACAGACGGCCCTTCGCTGGGGCTGGGGGAGCTGCCGATGGACGGTCCGTCCGCCGCCGTCGCCAACGCACTGGTCCATGCCCTTGGGAGCGCGTTCGACGCCTTGCCGATTACCCCGGAAGCCGTGGAGGAAGCATGCAGATAACGTGTACGATCAACGGCAAAATCCACCGTTTCGACTGCGCCCCGGAGACCCGGGTGCTTGACCTGGTGCGCGACGCGGGAATGACGTCGGTCAAGGCGGGCTGCGGCGAAGGGGAGTGCGGCGCCTGCAGCCTCTTCGTCAACGGCAGACTCGTCAACGCCTGCCTGCTGCTCGCCCCGCAGATACACGACGCGGAGATTGTGACGCTGGAGGGACTGCAGGAGGAGACGGCTGCAATCCGCGAAAGCTTCGCCGAACACGGAGCGGTGCAGTGCGGCTTCTGCACGCCGGGCTTCGTCCTGCGCGCCTACGACTACCTGAGCCATGGCGGTGAACGCAGTGAAGAGGCGATCAGGGCGGCCCTGGACGGCAACCTCTGCCGCTGTACCGGATACAAGAAGATCGTCGAGGCGATCACGAAGGTGAAGTCATGAACTATCTGCGCGCGACGAATCTCGGCGAGGTGACGGCACTGCTGGAAGAGTATCCGGAGGCACTGCTGCTCTGCGGCAGCACCGACGCGGCGCTGCAGTTACGGCATCGACCTGAAACGGCCACCCTCATCGACATCCACGCCCTGGAGGAGCTGAAAGGCGTCAGTGCGGAGGGCGACCGCATGCGGATCGGTACGCTTGTGACGCTCAATGAACTGCTTTACAGCGATGCGGTCCGGGAGTCTCTGCCGCTGCTGGCCGCGTGCGCTGACACCTTCGGCTCACACCAGATCCGCAACCTCGCCACCGTCGGCGGCAACATCGCCAACGCCTCGCCCGCCGCGGACCTGACGGCCGCGCTGGTGGCGCTGGAGGCTTCGGTGACGCTGGCGTCGCAGGACGGGGAGCGGAGCGTGCCGCTGGAAACGCTCTTCTGCGGCTACAAATGCACGAAACTCGACCATGAGCTCATTACCGCCGTCACCGTCCCGCTGCAGACAGGGAGCTGGTACTACCGAAAGGCGGGGATGAGGGAGCGGCTCAACATCGCGAAGGTGAGCATCGCCCTAACGCACGGCAGCGGGGGTTTCCGCATCAGCGGGGCGTCACTGGGTCCCTCTCCCGTCCGCTTCCGAACCCTCGAGGCTCTGCTGGACGGGGGCGTGTACGACGACGCTGCGATCAAAGCGGCCCTTGAGAACGATGCGGACCCCTCCGGCGGGTACCGTTCGACGAAGGCGTACCGCCTCCGGGTGGCGTTCAACATGATCAAAGAAGCCCTCTCGCAGCCGGAGGAGAGATGACGGTCGTCCTGCTCGCCGCGGGGAAATCCTCCCGCAGTTCCGTGATGAAACCGCTCTACAGGGTGGACGGTGAGTACCTGATCAACCGGCAGATCCGGCAGCTGCGCAGCTACGGGTACGACGTCGCCGTCGTCCTGGGGCATGCCTTTGATCAGATCAGCGCCGCCCTTCCAGAGGGGGTGCGCGTCATCCGCAACGAAGCGTACGGGGAGGGGATGTTCTCCTCCGTGAAGAAGGCATTCGAGACGCTCGATGCACCGGAACTCTACTTCTGCCAAGTGGACCGCCCTGTACCGGACAAGGGTGTCTTCGAGGCACTCTCAAGAAGCAAAAGCCCCGTGGCGACGGCTTTTTTCGAGGGACACCGCGCCCCGCCGCAGCGCATCAGCGCCGTTATGAAAAGCGATCTGCTCGCCTCGGACGTGGGACGCCTTGATGCATGGATCGAGGCTACCGGCATCGCAGAGGCCGTTGCCGTCGACGATCCGAAGGTGGCGCTCAACGCCAATACGGACGAGGAACTCAGACGCATTTTCGGCTGAGCTCAAAGAACGAAAAAGACGAGTAGGGCGACGGCGGCGAGGACGCCCATCGCGATATCGATCTGCCTGAAACGCCCCTGGATGAGGCGGATAAAGACGTAGGCGAGTGATCCCAGCAGCAGCCCGTCGGTAATGGAGTAGGTGAGCGGCATCCCCAGGACGATGAGGAAGCTACTGTACTTGACCGCCGCGTCCGAATAGTCGATATGCTGCAGTTCCCCGAACATCATGACGCCGATAACGATAAGCACCGGATAGATGGCATTGGAGGGGATCGCCTGGAAAAAGGGGAGCCAGAAGAGCGGCAGAATGAAGAGCAGCCCGGTAACGACGGCGGTCAGTCCCGTTCGTCCGCCCGCTTCGACGCCTGCAGCACTCTCGATGAACGCGGTCGTGCTGGTCACCCCGGCGAGGCCGCTGAGCATCGTCGCCGCGGCGTCGGCCTCGATGGTGCGCTGCAGGGGGACGGAATCCCTGCCGTGAAAGAGGTTCGCACGCATGCCGACTCCGGTCAGAGTACCCAGGGTGTCGAAGAGGTCGGTGATGAGAAAGATGAGAATGAGCGGCGCCATCGAGAGGCTCAGGGCAGAGGCGATGTCGAGCTCGAAGGCGATCGGCGCCATGGAAGCGGGCAGGGAGAAAAAGGCCCCGGGCATCGGCTCCACCCCCGTCGCCCAGGCGAGCAGGGCGGTCAGTATGATGGAGAGGATAAAGGCCCCGCGGACCTTCTTGATGACAAGCAAGATCGCCAGGGCGAGGCCGAAGAGGCCGATGAGCAGGTGGGGGTCTTTGAGGTTGCCCAGGGTGACCAGGGTTGCCGGGCTGTCCGTGATGAGGTGAAGCTGTTCCATCCCGATAAAAGCGATGAAGGCGCCTATCCCCGCGCTGACGGCGCGTTTGACATCGATGGGGATCGTTGCGATCATCCAGCGCCGCAGCGGAGTGATGCTGATAAGGATGTAGAGGATGCCGGAAAGGAAGACGATCCCCAGGGCCGTTTGCCACGCCAGCCCCATCCCTTTGACGAGCCCGAAGCTGAAGTAGGCGTTGAGCCCCATGCCGACGCTCATGGCAATCGGGGTGTTGGCCCAGAGGCCGTTGAGGATAGAGGCGATGATGGTCATAACCGCCGTTGCGGTAATGACGGCATCGAAGGGAAGACCCGCCGCGCTGAGGATCGCGGCGTTGACGGGGATGATGTAGAGCATGGCGAGGAAGGTCGTAAAGCCGGCGGTCATCTCGGTGCGGATGTCCGTGCCGTGGTCGCGGAGTTGAAAGAGGTTCATGGTTCTAATTTGCACCCTTTGATGAAGTGGAAGCTCCGCCCGTCGAAGAGCCCTTTGTCGCTGAGCTTGAGCTCGGGGATGACGAGCAGCGCCATAAACGAAAGCGTCATAAAGGGTGCGTGCAATTTCGAACCCAGCGCCGTTTTAACGAAGCGATCCAGCGCTTCGTACTGCTCGGCGACCTTGAAGCCGTCCTCCCCGCTCATGATCCCGCCAATGCGCAGCGGAAGCAGACGCTCAGCTGCTTCGTTGAGGGCACAGACACCTCCTTGCGCGTCGACCACAAGGTTGACCGCCCTGGCAATGGCTTCGTCGCTGCAGCCGACAGCGATGATGTTGTGCGAATCGTGGGCGACACTGGAGGCGATGGCCCCCTCTTTCAGCCCGAAACCGCTGACATAGGCGACGGCGGGCGGGGCATCTTCGTAACGGTTGACGACGGCGATTTTGAGGATGTCGTGCTCGGGGTCACCGATGCGGTGGGCGGGGACGTTTTTCAGCGAGGCGACCATCTCGTGGGTCACCAGTTCGCCGTCGACGGCCTCGATCACCTCCGCGGTGTCGCAGGGCGGGAGGGCAAAATCCTCCGGCCGCTTAAGTGAGGCATGGAAGTTGTTGAGCTCCGGCAGCGGTACGGAGGGGATCAGGCTGCTGCCTTTTTCGGCCACCGTACGGCCCCCGATAACGGTCCGTAGGACGGTAAAATCCTCCAGGGTGTCGACTTCGATGAGGTCGGCGCTCTCCCCCGGCTGCAGCGTCCCGACACCGAGGCCATAGTGCTCAATGGGGTTGAGGCAGGCGATGCGCAGCACGTCGAAAAGGTCATACCCTTTTGCGACGGCACGCCGTACGAGGGCGTCGATGTGTTCGCGGCGGAGGTCGTCGGGGTGGCGGTCGTCGCTGCAGAACATCAGCATTTCTGGGTATTTGCCTATCAATGGGGCAAGGGCTTCGAAGTTTTTCGCGGCGGAGCCTTCGCGGATCAGGATCTTCATCCCCGCCTGCACCTTCTCCAGCCCCTCTTCGTAGCTGAAGGCCTCATGGTCGGTCGTGATGCCCGCAGCGATGTAGCGTTTCAGGTCGTCGCCGCGCAGGCCGGGGGCGTGGCCGTCGACGGGTTTACCCAGCGCCTTTGCAGCTGCAATCTTTGCGAGCATTTCCGCGTCGCCGGCAATGACCCCGGGGAAGTTCATCACCTCGCTGAGATAGCCGATCTGCGGCTTGGTCAGCAGTGTTTTCACTTCATCGACGCCGAGGGTCGCGCCGCTCGTTTCAAAGGGGGTCGCCGGGACGCAGGGGGAGGCCCCGAAGGCGAAGTGGAAGGGAACCTTCTGGGCATTCTCCAGCATGAACTCGACCCCTTTGATCCCGAGGACGTTGGCGATCTCGTGGGGGTCGGAGACGGTCGCCACGGTGCCGTGGAGCGTGGCGAGGCGGGCGAATTCGCTCGGCGGGAGCATGGAGCTTTCGATGTGGATATGGGCGTCGATGAAACCGGGGAGGAGGTAGGTGGAGCAGGGGGTGCCGATTTTGGTGACGGAATCGATAACGCCGTTTTCAATGATGACTTTGGCGGGGTAGATCTCGCGGCGGCGGATATCAACATAGTTGGATTCGATGACCATGGTTTTGCACCTCTTTTCAATCGAATACATTTTTGCATAGATGGGATAAAGGGGGGATTACTTGGAAAGTTGCTGTTTTCTAGTTGGTGTGCTGTTCCCTTTCTTCTTTGCTCGCACAAAGAAGAAACCGAACCCGAAAGAAGAAAGTGCGAAAGGCTGTTGCTTTCGGGATATTCCATTCCCAGGCGATCCGGCTGATACGCTAAATACCGTTTCTGACCAGACGAAAGAAGATAGATATTGATAAGCTTTTTTATCACTCGCCCCGGAGGAAGTTCCCTCAGGGATAGGGTGTGCGCAAAATTCAGTTATGCGGACGGTGTGTTAATCATCCAGGTGGAGAAGACGTTGATGTAGTCCCAGAATGACTGGACGTACGCTTCGTCTATGCCCTCTTCGACGAGCTGGGGCAACAGCTGGGCGTAGAATTCCAGCCAGCGGCGGCGGGCCGCTTCGTCGATGCGGAAGGGGGCGTGGCGGCCGACCATGCGGGGTTCGCCGCGGTGCTGGTTGAAGTAGTCAGGACCGCCGCAGATCTGGATGAAGAAGTCGGCGGCATTGGTTTTTGCCTGCTGGAAATCGTCTTCGTCGTTGACGGGGAAGAGGAAGGCGATATCGCTGTCACGGATCAGTTCGTAGTGGTCGTCGACAAGTTTGCGGAAGCGCGCTTCGCCGACCTGCTGGTAGAAGCCGGGATGGGGTTTTGTCACCGGGGGACGGACGCCGAGCTGGCCGGGGATGATTTCAAGGTTAAGCATCATTTTCCTATCGGCGGCACCCGGGGGATGCCGCATTTTTTGTTTCGATTGTAAAAGGTTTTTTCTAAAAGCAGTGTTAATGGCGGGCGGCAAACGGCGGCTTAACGGCCCGCTTTGTATAATAGATACACTTTTTTGCAGGATTTTTGTGAGCACCGGCATTGCCTTGGGGCAGAGCGCGGGTCGCTGCGCGTGGGCCTGCCGCCGAGGCGAACCAAGTGTTAACGTAGGTATCCGGGCTTTGCCCGGATAACGTGAAAGAAGAGAGGAATAGTAGTGGAAGCAAAGGTATTTTTCGGCTCAAACGAAGCGGTGACGGGGAGCTGGACGGAACGCCTCAGCCCCTATGACAACAGGGTCGTGTCGAAGGCCCCAGTCTGCGGTGCAGAGGAGACGCTGCGGGCGCTGAAGATCGCCAAAGCGGCCACCAAAGCGGCCAAAGCGTCGACGTTGTCGCAGCGTTGCGACTGGCTGCACGACGTGGCGGCAAAGCTGCGGGAGCAGAAAGAGGATCTGGCCAAAACGATCACGGACGAGGTCGGCAAACCGATCGCTTTTTCACGGGTCGAGGTGGAGCGCTGCATCGAGACGGTCACCCTCGCCGCCGAGACGATGCGCACCATGCACGGCGAAACGATCAATACCGATGCGATGCCTAGCGGCCGCAAAACGACGGCCTTCTATATCCGTGAACCCGTCGGCGTTATCGGTGCAATCACCCCCTTCAACTTCCCGCTGAACCTGGTGGCGCACAAGCTTGCCCCGGCCCTCGTCGCGGGCAATACGGTTGTGCTGAAACCGACGCCGGAGGCGCCGCTGACGGCCTACAAGTTCGCCAAACTTTTCATCGAGAGCCCCCATGCGGTCAAAGACGCGCTGAGCGTCGTCTACGGCGATGCCGAAGTCGGCAGCACCCTGGTCGGCAGCGATATCCCGCGCAAGATCAGCTTCACCGGTTCCGTTCCCGTCGGTAACATCATCACCAAGAGTGCGGGGATCAAAAAGGTGAGCCTGGAGCTGGGCGGCAACGCGGCGACCTTCGTCGACAAGAGCGCCGACCTCGATCTCGCCGCGCAGCGCTGTGCGCTCGGGGCCTTCGTCAACTCCGGTCAGGTCTGCATCTCGCTGCAGCGCATCTATGTCCATGCCGACGTCTACGACGTGTTTGCGCAGAAAATGGCCGAAGCGACGCAGAAGCTCGTTGTCGGATCGCCCTACGAAGACGATACCTTTATGGGACCGCTCATCAACGAAGAGTCGGCTGAAAGGGCGCTTTCATGGGTGCAAAGCGCCATTGACGAAGGGGCGCGTCCGATGACGGAGGTGAAGTGCGAAGGCACGATGTTCTACCCGACGGTGATGGCGGACGTCACCGATGATATGGCGATCGTCTGCGAGGAAGTCTTCGCGCCGATCGTCTCCCTGGTGAAGGTCGAGGGGTTTGACGACGCTGCCCCCCGCATGAACGATTCGCCCTACGGGCTGCAGTTCTCCATCTTTACCAACGACCTGGCATTGACGCAGCGCGCAATCAGCGAGCTTGAAGCAGGCGGGGTCGTCATCAACGATATGCCGACTCTGCGTTTCGACATCCAGCCCTACGGCGGGGTCAAGCTCAGCGGCGTCGGTCGCGAGGGGCCGCGGTTCGCCATCGAGGAGATGACGGAACTCAAGTCCGTTGTCATCGCGTAGCATCATGAAAAAAGAGAAGGTGATCGTCTCCGCCTGTCTGCGGGGAGAAGCGTGCCGGTATGACGATATCTCGGGAAAAATCGTGAGCGACCTCACGATTGTTCTGAGTAAGATAGTTTAATGGGATGGAATATGGGAAAGGAAAAGGTAATAGTTTCTGCATGTCTACTGGGCGAAAAATGCCGATATGATGGAGCCACTAAAAAAGATGACGGTGTTCTCGCCTTTCTCGCAGACAAAGAGGTCGTCCCCTTCTGCCCGGAAGCTCCGGTCCTGGGGACACCCCGCGGACGGATCAGTATCATCGCGACGGAGGATCACGGCCTGCGGGTGAAAAAAGATGCGGACGGTACCGACGTCACCGATGTGCTCGTCGAACAGACCGAGACGCTGATCAAGGCGCACCCGGATGCGACGAAGATCATCCTCAAATCGAAATCTCCCAGCTGCGGGATCGGGACGACGCCAATTCTGGATGAAGCGGGCAACGAGATCGCCAAGGGAAACGGGGTGGCTGCAGACCTGTTGCTGTATGCGTTTCCAGACATTGATATTTCGGATGAGAATACTTTTTAGGGCTACTTCTTCTTTTCCTTATCTTTTTACAAAGAAACGCAACCAAAAGACAATGGAAAAAGAGAGCTTCGGTTCACCGAAGCGCATTAATCAATAGGCAAACGGTCGTTAAGCGTGCCTTGAAAGCCGTTGCGGAGGCATAAAGCCGGGAGCAGCGTGCGATTCGCGCAACGACGATTTTCTTTTGGTTCTTTTCTTATGAAAAAGAAAAGAATGAGCAGAGTATTTCTTTGCCACTTTTTTAAAAAAAGTAGCGCAAAAAGCGGCCTTTCGCGAATCGCTCATCCCTCCCGGCTTTGGGCCTCCGGGATGGCTTTCAAGGAACGCTCAAGGCCAAGGGCCTATTTGATTGAATGCGCTTCGACGTGTCGAAGCTCTTTCGATTGGTCTTGCGGGGAAAGAATGGTTGCTGCACTTGGTACCTATGCTATGATTCCCCAAAAATGAAAAGGACAAAATAATGCTTGAAATCGGAACCGTTGCACCGGATTTTTGCCTGGAGAACCAGGACAAGGTGGAGATCTGTTCGCGCGATCTCAAAGGGAAATGGATCGTGCTCTACTTCTATCCCAAGGACAATACGCCCGGCTGTACGACCGAAGCGTGCGACTTTACCGAGCAGCTGCCGGAATTCCAGGGGCTCAAAGCGGCCATTTTCGGTGTCAGCGCGGATTCGCCGAAGGTCCACCGCGGCTTTATTGAGAAGCAGTCGCTAAAGATCACGCTGCTCAGCGACCCGGAGCATACGATGATGGAAGATTACGGCGTATGGGCCCTGAAGAAGAACTACGGTAAAGAGTATATGGGCATCGTCCGCACGACCTACATCATCGACCCGGAGGGCAAGGTTGCCGCTGCATGGGGGAACGTCAAAGTACGCCAGAAGCGTTCAAAGCAGGGGGTCAAATACGAGATCGTACATGTCGAAGAGGTGAAAAAGAAACTGGCGGAATTGCAGAACGGCTAAAGGAATTTTCTGTTGCTGAAGTAAAAGGTTACTAGCACCGCCCGAAGGGGAGGCGCTTAGTAGCGGTAGCGCAGGTAGAAGCGGATGTCCTGTGCTTTGTCGACGGTCGCGCTTGCCAGTCCCGGATTGGTGGCGGCGAGATCATCGATCTTATACGGCGTACCCGTCGTGGAGCCAAAGAATCCGTTGGAACCGGTGTAGTCGTAATCGATGTACGTATAGCGGATCTGGAAGCTGAAGACATCCTCGATCAGGTAGTCTGTGTAGTAGGCTTCGTAAGCACTACCGCGCGCCGCGACTTTGGAACCGATGTTCGTATCCTCGGCGTAGGTAATTGAACGCCAGTACTTGTCGCCGTGGTTGTATTCAAAGCCGATGCGTCCCATATCGGTGAACAGTGTCGGGACCTGGAGACCGACCCAGTAAGACGAACCGGTTTTGCTCTCTTTCGAACCAAGCATCCCCTGATCGGCCGCACCCTTTTTCGGATCGGTGATACTCACGGCACCGCTGGCGAAGAAGATCGTGTCATCGAGGAAATCGCTCCAGCCGTTGCCGATACCGTTGATCATGAAGTTCGCCGTGACCGCGTGCATGTTCCCGACATCCTGCATGTTGTGGAAGACGTATCCGCTTGGCGTCGGGGTGACGGAAGCGTCGATGAGGTGGGCGGCATAGTAGTACTGCGCGCCGAGGCTGTACTGGCCGTCATCGTAAGGAACGAAGATCAGGCCGCCGAGATCGATGTCCGGGAGGTCGGCGTCATTCTTGGCGTAGGGAGCGGCGATACCCAGGGTATTGTTGCTATCCATATTGATCGTAAAGAACTTCGCGTTGGCATTCGTGCCCCCGCGTCCGGCGCAGAATTTGATGTACATTCCGTCGATGCCGGTGAGATCCTCAAAGCTGAACTTGGAGCTCATACCGTCAAATTCGACGTTGATGTTGTGCCCCATCGGTGACGCGGGACGGTCGTCGTCGCGCAGGTTGATCAGGTGGCCGTTGGTGGAGGGGCGGCGGCCGATGCTGAAGGTCCAGGGGATCTCCGCGCCGAGGAAGGTATCGTTGCGGTAGAAGAAGTAGGCGGAGCGGACGCGGACAACGTCGTCATAGGCGTTTTCGTTCGTGATCCAGTCGAAGGTCTCGAAGCCCGGGTAGCCCCCATTAAACCCGCTGCGGTATCCATAGGCCTTGTTATAGGCGAGCTGGGCCGTAAAGCTCATATTTTCCGTCGCCAGCCACTCCATGTTGAGCCAGAGGCGGTTGGTGAGAAAGGCGTCATTGCTCTGGGTATCGTCGCCGTCGAAGGCCATCGTATCGGGGTTGTAGGCGTTCCCGGCCATCTTGTAGTTCAGGTTGTCGACGGCCGTACGGAAATCGACGCCGAACTTGAGGTGGCTTCCGGAGGTGTTGCGGTTGATGGTACTGATCTGCTCTTCAAGGTCGGTCAGACGCTCATCTGTTTCATCGCCTTCCTCTTCGCTGCCTTCTTCATCGTTTTCCGTTGCTGCTTCCTCATCGGATTTGGCGTCTTTCATCGCGGAAAGCTGCTCCTGGAGGGCCTCGATCTGCGCCTCCATCGCCTCCATGCGGTCGGTGGTTTCATCAGCCTGGAGGCCGATACTGAGCATGGCCGCGGCGGCAACGGAAAGGATCAACTGTTTTTTCATTTTAACTCCTTGTATCTGTGTCTGTTTTTCCGGACAACTAATCCTTAACATAAGAAAAACAAATTAATCACAAATGTATCATACAGCCTACCAGAAGTAATATAAATAGAAATTGAAATTAACGGCCGTGAAAGGGAGGAGGAGGCGATATTGCTTAACACTTTCTTAAGGCTATATAAGGTAAAATTCCGCGATTTTCTCCATGCGTTCTGACCGAATTGCCGGGGAACAAGATCTCAGGTGCCAAACCCAAAAACCGGTGCAGCCTTTTCTGAAAAAATAGAGCAGGACTGCCGGGGGCATTGAAGCGAACCGGTATTTTTTAATTTAATCGTGCCCCGGAGGCACGATGCAGAAAGGACCATAATTATGGTAACTATGAAAGACCTTCTCGAGTGCGGTGTCCACTTCGGCCACCAGACACGCCGCTGGAACCCGAAAATGAAAAAATACATCTTCGGTGTCCGCAAGAACATTTACATCATCGACCTGCAGAAGACGCTGCGCTACTTCCGCAACACGTACCAGATCGTCGTTGACGCAACAGCCGAAGGCAAGACGATCATGTTCGTCGGTACGAAGAAGCAGGCACGCGTTGCCGTCAAAGAAGCGGCAGAGAGCTGCGGCATGCCTTACGTCGATAACCGTTGGCTCGGCGGTATGCTGACCAACTTCCCGACGATTCAGAAATCCCTTCGCAAGCTCGAAGTGATCGAGCAGATGCAAGAGAGCGGCCAGATCAACCTGCTGACCAAAAAAGAAGCGCTGATGATGGCACGTACGAAAGAGAAGCTCGAGTCTTACCTCGGCGGTATCCGCGACATGAAAAAACTGCCGGATATGATGTTCGTCGTTGACGCCGTCAAAGAGCACATCGCCGTTAAAGAAGCGCGCAACCTCGGTATCCCGGTTATCGCACCGCTCGATACGAACTGTGATCCGGACGTGATCGACTTTCCGATCCCGGGCAACGACGACGCGATCCGTTCCATCCAGCTTTTCTGTAAAGAGATGGCGGCAGCGGTCAACGAAGGTAAAGCGATGATCGCCGACAACGCGGAAGCGGAAGGCGAAGAGGTAGAAGCGGCTGCAGAAGCTGCGGAAGCAACAGCAGAAGAAACAACGACAGAGGAAGCATAAGCATGGCAGCAATTTCAGCAGCAATGGTAAAAGAGCTGCGTCAGGCGACTGACGCACCGATGATGGACTGTAAAAAGGCGCTCACCGAGTCAAACGGCGACATGGACAAAGCCAAAGAATGGCTGCGTGAACGCGGGATTGCTCAGGCCGCTAAAAAAGCGGACCGCGTTGCTGCTGAAGGCTCTATCGGTCTGAAAATCTCTGCAGACAACAAGCGTGCGACACTGGTCGAGATCAACTCCGAGACAGACTTCGTTGCGAAAAACGAAGGCTTCCAGAACCTCGTTTCTACTACGGTAGAGCAGGCGTTCACGACGGAAGCGGACAGTGCGGAAGCGCTGCGCGAAACCGAGTATGAAGGCAAAGCGTTCAGCGTCTACTTCGACGAAGCGGTCGCAAAGATCGGCGAGAAGATCGAACTCCGCCGCATCGCGGCACTGAGCGGAAGCGAAAACGTCGCTGTCAACGGTTATATCCACTCCAACACGCGCATCGGCGTTATCGTTGCGATCGAGTGTGACTCTGCGAAAACGGCTGACGCCATGGTTGCCGTGGCGAAGCAGGTCGCGATGCATGCATCCGCGATGAAACCGACGACACTGAGCTACAAAGATTTCGACGCTGATTTCGTTGCTGCCGAAACCAAAGGCCGCATCGAAGCGATCAAGAAAGAGAACGAAGAGCTCGCGCGTCTGAAAAAGCCGCTCAAAAACGTGCCGGAGTACATCTCCATGTCTCAACTGACAGAGGATGTCCTGGCAGCGGCCGAAGCGAAGATGAAAGAGGAACTGATCGCCGAAGGCAAGCCTGAGAAGATCATCCCGAACATCCTGCCGGGTAAAATCGCGCGCTACATCGAGGATAACACGACGCTCGACAAAGAGCAGTGCCTCCTGGATCAGAACTATGTTCTCGACGACAAGAAAACGGTAGCTGCCGCAGTTGCCGAAGCGGCAAAAGCTGTCGGCGGCAGCGCTGAAGTCGTCGCATTCGTCCGTCTCGAAGTCGGCGAAGGCATCGAGAAGAAACAAGACGACTTCGCTGCCGAAGTCGCTGCACAGATGGCGTAAGCCCTCTGCTGCTCCCTTCCGGGTGACACTGTCGCCCGCTTTTCTCCCCCACTATCCAAAACTAACCCAGAACTAACGCAAAACGCACTATTATTGCACGTATGAAACTGCTAGAAGCCAGCGGCATTGCCCACCATTTCGATTACCCGCTCTTTTCCGGTGTGGATCTCTCGATCGACAGCCATGAGTCCGTTGCCATCATCGGGGTCAGCGGCAGCGGAAAGTCGACCCTGCTTCACATTCTCTCAACCCTGCTCACTCCCGACAGCGGGGAAGTGACGCTGATGGGCGAATCGATGGAAGGGCTCTCCAACCGCGGTCTGGTGGAGCTGCGTCGGAAGCAGCTGGGGATCATTTTCCAGTCGCACTATCTTTTCAAAGGATTTACGGGTGCGGAGAACCTCGAGGTCGCATCCATCCTCTCGAACGAGCCGGTTGAACCCGAACTGCTCCGAGCCCTCAAGATCGAGCATGTCGTCAACCAGAAGGTGACAGAGCTTTCCGGCGGCCAGCAGCAACGCCTCTCCGTCGCCCGGGTGCTGACGAAGAAGCCGCGGCTTATCTATGCCGATGAGCCGACGGGGAACCTGGACCTGGAGACGGCCTGCGAAGTGATGGACCTCTTTGACAGCTATATCGCGAAACACGACGCCGGGCTCCTGCTCGTCACTCACGAACTGCAGCTAGCGGACCGCTGTCAGCGGGTGTACAAGCTCGAAGAGCATCAGCTGGTCCGCGTGAAATAGCGCCTCAGCGTTCGAAGTACGCTTTGCACTCCTGCCGCAGCAGCTGAACCGTTTCATCGAATGCCTTGCGCTCTTTGCAGAGCATCAGACCTAAAGCGCTTCGGAGCGTCTCGGTCTCGAGCGTACCGCTCACGACGCAGCCTGTTTCGGACGTACAGAGGAGGCTGAAGGTCATGGCCGTTTCGGGGGACAGGAGACAGGCGTGAAGGGAACGGTACATGGCCCACTCTGATGCAGTCTCCCGCGAGGAGGTGATGAGCGTCATATTCTTATCGTTTTCGAGCGCTTGGCGAAGGGCCTGGCGGAGATAGGAGTCATCAAGACGTTCTGTTACGAGGACCAATGGGGTGCCGCCGCTGCGAATCATGACCCCGAGGGTGTGCCTGGCATCCTGCCAGCGGTGCGGAAGCAAAAGCGCGTTGTCGGCAGAGAGGGCCGTGAGGATCAGGCCGGCGATCAGGAGGGGTTTCATTCGAATTGAGATGCTTTTTTGTTACAATGTTAACACACTTTTACGGGTATTTTCATACCGCATTCAAGGGACGTTATGACCATCGCGCTGTTTAACACCACTCCCATTGTCGCTAAATTGGTCGAACGTCTGGCACAAAAACGCGGGGATTCATTATTACAACCGGGTGCCGCCGGCGGGCGGCGGGCGGACGTCGCCATTGTCGATGACAGTGTCGCCGCGCGCTACGACGCAGCGGCCGCGAAAACGCAGGGACACTATGCCATTTTCATCGGCTCACGCTTCGACGCCATGCCCCAGGGGTATGACGCGTCGTTGGGGAAACCGTTCCTGCCCGAAGAGCTGGCGCGGGCCCTTGATGATGCCGAGATGGCCGTAAGCGCCCTGGTTGAACGCAGCGACGTCTTTGACGCCGATGAAGCGGCGGAAGCGTGGGAGGAGGAGTCGGCGGCACCGCTCTTTGACAGCGCGGAGATCGATGAGCTCAAAGAGCTGCTCGATGCCGTGGAGGGCGAAGAGGCCGAAGAACCGACGTACGGCGATCAGATCGAAGCGGCGATGGAGCACATCGACCGGCGGGAGTGGGAACAGCCGATCGAGGAGGTGCTCTATGACGCCGATGCACCGGAACGCACGCCGGAAGAGACGGATTTCAGCGACATCGACCTGCATGCGCGTGGTGTCGAAGCTCTGCAGGATCTGATGGCGATCCTCAGCGACGAATCGGTCGCGCAGGCGCTCAAGGCGATGGGTGTGCGCATTGATATTTCATTCGGGGAGAAGGCATGAACAAAAACGGCGGAGCGATCCTGGTCCTGTCGGGCCCAAGCGGTGCGGGGAAGAGTTCCCTGATCAAAAAAGTGGCCGAGGCGATCGGACCCTACTACTTCTCGATCTCGACGACGACACGTCCGATGCGCGAGGGGGAAGTGGACGGTGTGCATTACCACTTCGTCGACGAGGAGAGTTTCAAGCGCGATATCGACGAGGAGAACTTCCTGGAGTATGCCGTCGTCCACGGCAACTACTACGGTACTTCGCTCAAGCCCGTCAAGGCGGCCCTCGCCGAGGGGAAGCTGGTCATCTTTGACATCGACGTCCAGGGGCACGACGCCGTTCAGAACCGCATGGGCGACATTACGACTTCCGCGTTCATCACGACCCCGACGCTGAGCGAACTTGAACAGCGTCTGCGGGCGCGGGCAACCGATGCGGCGGAGGTGATCGAACGCCGGATCGATATGGCCAAACGCGAGGTTCAGCGCATGAGCGAGTACGACTACATCATCATCAACGACGACCTCGACGAGGCGGCGGAGGTGCTTGTCTCCGTCGCCAGGGCCGCCCGCCTGAAAGTCCCGACCCTCAAGATCAACGCATTCGTACAGGCGTGGGAAGCGCACTAGCGCCCCTCCCGCCGCCGCAAACGTTTTTACTAACCAATATCCCTGCATTTTTTCGCTATTATTACATTTCCAAAAAAACCACCTAAGGATTTACTATGGGTATGCCAAGCGGAACTGAACTGCTGTTGATTTTCGGGATCATCGTCCTGCTCTTCGGTGCGAAAAAAATTCCGGATCTTGCCAAGGGTATCGGCAAGGGAATCAAGAACTTCAAGAATGAGATGAAAGACGAACCGGAAGAGGTTGCAAGCAACGAGGCCCCCAAAAAAGTCGAGGGCGGTGACGCAACGGCGGCTTCCGAAGCACCCAAAGAATCCGAAAAACAGGCGTAACCGATTTGAAACAGCGTGTATCGGCGCTTCTCAAAGCGCAATTTGAGCGCGAGGTCGTGCTCGAAAAGCCCAAAGACCGCTCTTTCGGGCATTACGCCACCCCCATTGCCTTCTCCCTGGCCAAAGAGCTGCGCAAATCACCGATGGTGATCGCCGACGAACTGGCTTCCTCCTTCGGCGAACATGCGATGTTCTCCGCGGTCGAAGCGACGAAGGGGTACATCAACTTCCGACTCTCCGAAGCCTTTATGGACGAGTACGCCGGCTGGGCGCTTGCCAATCCGGAGCAGTTCGGCCATGCCGACCGCGAAGGCAAGATCCTGCTCGAGTTCGTCAGCGCGAACCCGACGGGCCCGCTGCACATCGGCCACGCCCGCGGCGCGGTCTACGGCGACACGCTGCTGCGCCTCGGACGCCGCCTGGGCTATGACATCACGGCCGAGTACTACGTCAACGACGCCGGGAACCAGATCGACCTGCTGGGCCTTTCCTTGCAACTCGAAGGGCAGCACAGTGTCCTCAACATGGAAGTCGAGTGGCCGGAGAAGTACTACCGCGGCGAATACATGACGATCCTTGCCGAAGAGGCACTCGGCGCATTCGGCAGCGACATCCTCACCAACGTTGACCGCCAGAAAGAGCTCGCGCTCTGGGCGAAGGACAAGGTGATGGCTCTGATCGTCTCCGACCTGGGCGACGCGAATATCCACTTCGACACCTTCGTCAGCGAAGCGTCGCTTTACGACGACTGGGACCGGGTGATGAAGAAGCTCGGCGAGGGCGTTTACGAGGGCGAAGAGAAGCTCTGGCTCCGTTCGACGGAGCACGGGGACGAGAAAGACCGGGTCGTCGTGCGCGAAGACGGCCGCCCGACCTACCTGGCCGGCGACATCGTCTACCACAACCGTAAGTTCGAACAGGGATTTGACCACTATATCAACATCTGGGGTGCGGACCACCACGGCTACATCGCCCGCGTGAAAGCGGCGGCCCGCTTCCTGGGGTATGATGCCGACAAGCTGGAGATTCTGCTGTCGCAGATGGTCAGTCTGCTCAAAGACGGCGAACCGTACAAGATGAGCAAGCGGGCCGGGAACGTCATCTTGATGAGCGACATCGTCGAGGAGATCGGGGCGGACGCCCTGCGCTTTATCTTCGCGAGCAAGAAGAGCGATACGGCCTTGGAGTTCGACGTCGAGACGCTCAAGAAGCAGGACAACTCGAATCCGGTCTACTACATCAACTACGCCCATGCGCGGATCCAGACGATCCTCTCCAAGAGCGAGCTGACGGAGGAGCAGATCATGGCGGCGGAGCTCATAGGGCTCAATGCCGACGCCGACGCACTGCTCTTTGAAGCGCTGCTGCTGCCCGAGGTGATCGAGGACGCCTTCGCATCGCGCCAGGTGCAGAAGCTGCCGGAGTACCTCAAGTCCCTCGCGGCCCGTCTGCACAAGTTCTACTACGACTACCGCGTACTGGGGACCGAGGAAGAAGCGAAACTGCTCAAACTCTTCTTGATGGTTGCCCTCTCCATCCGCACCGGCCTCTCCCTGATGGGGATCACGGCCAAAGACCGGATGGTCGCCGACGAGAAGTAGGCCTCGGGCTCACTCCGCCACTCACTACCTTCTTTCTTCATGTACAAGAAAAGCTTCGATACGTCGAAGCGCATCTATCAATAGGCAAACGGTCGTTAAGCGTGCCATGAAAGCCGCTGCGGAGGCATAAAGCCGGGAGCAGCGAGCGATTCGCGCAACGACGATTTTCTTTTGTTTCTTTTCTTATGAAAAAGAAAAGATAGAGAAGAATACATGTATGCCACTTTTTTAGAAAAAGTAGCGCAAAAAGCGGCCTTTCGCGAATCGCTCGCCCTTCCTGGCTTTATGCCTCCAGGGCGGCTTACAAGGAGCGCTCAAGGCCAGTTCTCCAATTTTATTGGATGCGCTTCGGTGTGCCGAAGCTCTTGTGAGATGTAGCGCGAGTTACGCTGACACCGGCGGTTCGACGCCCTCGGGCAACAACCGAGGGCTTTTGATCCGTACCCGTTTATTCCTTCCCAGCTCACCCGACTCTATCGTGACGTCCCCCTTGGCAACCTTGCACATTTTCGCCAGCAGTGCTATGATGTGTTTATTGGCCTTGCCGTCCACGGGCGGGGCGGTGATGCGCAGTTTGCGCTCCTCGCCCATGATTTCGGCCAGTTCGTTCGAACTCGCTTTGGGCTGGATACGCAGATGAAGGATGAGATCGTCGTTATCGAAGGTGTACCACATAGCGGCATTATAACGCGTAGTAGATAGGGCCAAGGAGTGACACCCGCTGCCAGCTTTATGCTGCGCACTCAAGAAGGCTTCGCATGAAACTTTTTTTCCTGATCGTCCCCATGCTGCTCATTGCTGCGACACGGCAGGAGTGTGCCCGGATGGTCGAAGCCTTCGCACCAATTGAAAAGGCGTATGACGCGGTGATAGAGGCCGAGATACCCTCTCCGGCAAGCGAAAAGGTGATACGGCAGTTCAGGAGCGAGGGCGGGAAGATCTATAAAGTCTGCAAAGACAGAATGAGCACGACGCAGTGGTACATGCTGGGTAAGAAGATCGACTCCGAACAGGCCGACATCGCCTCATACCACCTGGAGAACGTTGCGGAGCTGAAACGCTACGCCATTACCCATCCGCCGGTGGTGACCGAAGTACGCTGCGGCACGATTCAGCAGGGTATTCACCCCTTGCCGAAGTGAATGTCATGAAAATATCCATCATCGCAGTGATTGTCCTCCCGGTGCTGCTTGGCGCGCTGTCGTGCGAAAAACTTGAAAGCGATTTTACCGCTCTCGACAAGCAGTACCGCGCCGCGAAACGTATCCAATCCCCGACGTCGCGCTACGACTACTATTACCGCTACATTGCCAAGGGAGCCGAACTGATGGCCTGGTGCCGCAACGATCCGCGCAACTACAGCTATACGGAAATCGTGCGCAAGCTCTGTGCGGCGGACCGTGAACGCAGCGGGTTGCGCCAGAGCGTCATCGAGGAGCAGTGGCGCGTCAATAATGTCCAGCCCGTCGTCAACATCATCTACAAAGAGTGCGTCTACCAGTATTGAAAGCTCCGTTCGATACAATACCTATCTTCTTTTCCATCCGATACGTCCTCATCGCTTAACAGGATAAAGCAGGGCCCTCCTAAGGCCTAGCTCGAGGTTCGAGTCCTCGTGGGGACACCACTGACTTTTCGTGACCAATGTTGACCGATATTGTTTAAAAAATAAGCTATTTGAGTACACTTTCACCCTAAAAATTTGTTAGCATTTTGTAACACTAAACCACTAGTTAATGCACTATTTATATGAGAAAAGGTAGAATCCGAAGATTTTATAGAGAGCAGCAATGAGAATACGAGTACGTTTTCACCGACAGCTGCTTGGATGATTAAAGTGAGTATCGTACTGCTATAGCCTGGAGAGGTTCCTGCACAAGGGCATCGTGGCTCTTCAATCGAAAAAACACCCATATATTCACAAGGAAGGATAAACATAGATGCTAGATGAGAAACGCCTGACACACCTCAAACAGCTTGAGGCCGAATCGGTGCACATATTGCGCGAAGTCGCCGCAGCCTTTTCAAACCCGGTGATGATGTACTCCGTCGGCAAGGACTCCTCAGTCATGCTGCATCTGGCGATGAAAGCCTTTGCCCCCGGCAAAGTGCCTTTTCCAATGTTGCATGTCGATACCCAGTGGAAGTTCGGAGAGATGATCGAATTCCGCGACCGCCGTGCCAAGGAATTGGGGTTTGACCTGGTCGTTCATTCGAACCCCGAGGGGGAGCGTATGAATATCTCGCCTTTTGAACACGGCAGCAAAGTTCATACGGACATTATGAAAACAGAGGGGCTGAAACAGGCGCTTAATATGGGCGGTTACGATGCCGTCATCGGCGGGGCGCGCCGGGACGAGGAGAAATCGCGGGCCAAGGAGCGTATCTTCTCTTTCCGCGACAAGCAGCACCGCTGGGATCCTAAGAACCAGCGTCCGGAGCTGTGGAACGTCTATAACACGGCGATCCAGAAGGGCGAAAGCGTCCGGGTCTTCCCGATTTCCAACTGGACGGAGCTGGATATCTGGCAGTACATCTACCTTGAGCAGATCCCCATCCCGTCGCTCTATTTTGCCAAGGAGCGCCCGGTCGTCGAGTACGAAGGGACCAAGATCATGGTCGATGACGAACGGGTGCCCGAGGAGCTGAAGGCCAAGGCGAAAAACGAGATGGTCCGTTTCCGGACACTGGGATGCTACCCGCTGACGGGGGCAATCAACTCTTCAGCCGCAACCCTGCCGGAGATTATCAAGGAGATGCTGCTCTCCAAAAGCAGTGAACGTGAAGGCCGTCTGATCGACAAGGATCAGGAAGGGGCAATGGAAAAGAAAAAAATCGAGGGGTACTTTTAATGGCGCATACACCGGCAGAAAACATCGAAGCTTATCTCAAGGAGCATGAGAACAAAGATATGCTCCGCTTTTTGACCTGCGGAAGCGTCGATGACGGCAAAAGCACCCTGATCGGGCGCCTGCTGTACGATTCTAAAATGATCTTCGAAGATCAGCTCGCCGCCGCGGAGAGCGAAAGCAAAAAGTACGGTACGACCGGCGAGAAGATCGATATGGCACTGCTCGTCGACGGGCTGCAGAGCGAACGCGAGCAGGGGATCACCATCGACGTCGCTTACCGCTTCTTCGCGACGGACAAGCGCAAATACATCATCGCCGACACCCCGGGCCACGAGCAGTACACGCGCAACATGGTCACCGGCGCCTCGACGGCGGACGTAGCAATCATCCTCATCGATGCGCGCAAAGGGATTCTGACCCAGACGAGACGCCATACCTACATCGTCAACCTGCTGGGGATCCGTCACATTGTCGTGGCGGTGAACAAAATGGACCTTGTAGACTTTTCCGAAGAGCGCTTTGAGGAGATCAAGCACTCCTATGAGAAAGAGGTGCTTGACCAGCTGCCGATGCACGGTGCGGCGCGTCCGGAAACGATTTATATTCCGATGAGCGCCCTGGATGGCGACAACGTTGTTGACAAGAGTGACCGTATGCCTTGGTTCAAAGACAAACCGCTGCTCGAACTGCTCGACACGATCGACTACCGCAATGCCGAACAGATCGCCGGTGACAAGGCCTCTTTCCGCTTCCCGGTGCAGTACGTCAACCGTCCGAATCTCGATTTCCGCGGATTCTGCGGGACGATCGCTTCGGGCAGCGTCCGCGTTGGTGATGCCATCACCGTGCTACCTTCTGGCAAGACAACGACGGTCAAAAGCATTATCAATTCCGGTGACGTCACCGAGGCGGACCGTCATGCAACAGCGGATGCAGCCTATGCCCCGATGGCCGTGACGATCACGACGGAGGATGAGGTTGACATCAGCCGCGGTGACATGCTGGTACACACGGATGACGTTCCCCGCGTCTCCAATGCATTGAAAGTGATGCTCGTCTGGATGGACGAGACGCCGATGCAGCCGGAGCAGAGCTATTACATCAAGCGGGCGACGTCAGACGCGACCGGGCGCTTTGAAGACATCAACTACAAGATCGATGTCAACACCTACGAGCGTGAACAGGTCGATACGCTGGCGCTCAACGACATCGCCTCGTGCAAACTGGTGCTCAACCGTCCCATCGCGGCGGACCACTACAGCGACAACCGTCAGACCGGCAGTTTTATCGTGGTTGACCGCGTGACGAACAATACCGTCGGGGCGGGGATGATCGTCGACGTCGCCGCGCGGGAGCATGAGAAAGTCGCGTCGGTACGTGAATATACCGAGGCCGAAAAGGCGCTCAACGCCTACATCCGTGAACACTTCCCCGAGTGGGGTGCCCGTGACGTTTCCGTATTTGAGAACAATTAAGTAAAACGCCATGAGTGTCATGCTGGTCCTGTTTTCGCTTGGAGGGTTGATCGTGCTGCTCATCCGCGGCACCATCCGTCCGGGAGTGCTTTTTTTCGGTTTGTTGATGCTCTATTACCTTACCGGGCTTATCGAGACCAAAGCGATGCTGCACAACTTTGTCAATCCGTCGCTGATCGTGCTGGTACTGCTGATCGTCATTTCAAGCGTGATCGAGCGCACGGCCGTCGTGGAGTGGCTGTCGCATGCGGTCTTCTCGCCGAACCGTTTCGCATCGATGCTGCGACTGACGGGGCTGACATCGCTTTTTTCCGCTTTTTTGAACAATACGGCCGTTGTCGCATCGATGATGAGCATGGTCAAAAACAACAAACACGTTGCCCCCTCCAAAGCGATGATCCCCCTTTCGTATGCGGCGATCTTCGGCGGGACGATGACGCTCATCGGTACGTCGACCAATCTGATCGTCAACGGCTTCGTTGTCGATGCGGGCCTCACGCCGCTGTCTCTGTTTGATTTTATCTATGTCGGACTCCCGCTGGCCGTGGCCGGGGGGCTATTTTTGAGCCTGTTCGGCTCAAAGCTGCTGCCGACCTATGCGACAAAGGGACGTGCCCAGGAGGAACGCTATTTTCTGGAGGCACGCGTCGGTTCCGATTCGCCGCTTGCCGGAAAGACGATCCAGGAAAACGGTCTTCGCAGCATGGAGCAGCTCTTTTTGGCGGAAGTCATGCGCGGCGATCGCCTGATCTCTCCCGTCACGCCGCGGGAGGTGCTGCAGGCGGGGGATGTCCTGATCTTTACGGGCAATATGCGCGACGTTCAGGAGCTGAACCGTTTCAAAGGGCTGGCGATTTTCGACAACAAGCGCTGCCCACTGCAGGACAATCTGACGGAAGTCGTCGTTTCCCATGAATCGGCGCTGGTGGGCCGAACCATCAAGACGGCAGAGTTTCGCACGAAGTTCGATGCGGCGGTCGTTGCGGTACGGCGGGGGAGCGAGAAGCTCTCCGGCAAGCTGGGCAATATTGAGTTGCAGGCGGGGGATACCCTCCTGCTGACGGCGGGAGAGGACTTCTCCAAACGCGAGAATTTGAAAAAGAATTTCTATTTCGTATCGAACCTGTCGCTCAACCATAAGTTCGATACGAGGACGAGCCTGCTTATTCTGGGCCTTTTCCTCGGCGTGATCGTTTTAAGCGCGACGGGTGTGTTCCCCTTTTTGAAAGGCCTTTTTGTCCTGCTGGGGCTCTTCATCATATTCAAGTTCTTGTCGCTGCGCGATGTAAAATTGACGTTCCCCTTCGAACTGGTGCTGATCATCGGCTCGGCGCTGGGAATCGCCCAGGTGCTGATGAACAGCGGCGTCGCGGAAATGTTGGGCAACGGGATTAAAGAGGCGACAGGGAGCATAGGAATATACGGCACATTCGCCGCCGTCTACCTGATGACGTTCCTGTTGACGGAGATCATCACGAACAATGCCGCGGCTGCCCTCAGCTTCCCCGTCGCCTACGCAACGGCAACGGCGCTGGGCACCGACCCTATGCCTTTTATCATGGCGGTCGCCTACGGCGCAAGTGCGAGCTTTATGAGCCCCTACGGTTACCAGACGAACCTGATGGTCTACGGTCCCGGCGGGTATAAGTTCGCGGACTTTGTCAGGATCGGATTGCCGGTTTCGGTACTTTACAGCGCGCTTGTGCTGGCATTGGTACCGATATTTTTTCCGTTCGGCAGTTGAATCAAGGAGAGTTAATGGAGAACATTGTTTGGCATGATCACCATG
This sequence comes from Sulfurimonas sp. HSL3-1, assembly GCF_039645995.1. Taxonomy (NCBI): domain Bacteria; kingdom Pseudomonadati; phylum Campylobacterota; class Epsilonproteobacteria; order Campylobacterales; family Sulfurimonadaceae; genus Sulfurimonas; species Sulfurimonas diazotrophicus. The sequence goes on along the minus strand of NZ_CP147920.1, from coordinate 2,242,132 downwards.
TTACGATGAACGAGCGTGCGGCACTCAAAGAGCAGAAGCCCTGTGTATTGTGGTTCACGGGACTGAGCGGATCGGGCAAAAGCACGATTGCCAATGCCGTCGAGGCAAAACTGCTGGAGATGGGCAAACACACCTACCTGCTCGACGGGGACAATATCCGCCACGGGTTGAACAAAGGGCTCGGGTTTTCCGACGAAGACCGCATCGAGAACATCCGCCGCATCGGCGAAGTAGCGAAACTGTTTGTCGACGCCGGCGAGATCGTGCTGACGGCCTTTATCTCGCCTTTTCGAAGCGACCGGGAACAGGTACGTTCCCTCGTCGGGGCGGGGGAGTTTATCGAAGTCTTTATCGATACGCCGCTGGCGGTCTGCGAAACCAGGGATCCGAAGGGACTCTATAAAAAAGCCCGGGCCGGCGAGATCCCCAACTTTACGGGCATAGACTCTCCCTACGAAGCGCCGGAAATGCCGGAAGTGCATATCCGCAATGACAATATCCCCGTCGAAGAGGCCGCGATGCAGGTCATCGACTATCTTGAAACCAAAGGACATCTGAATGCTTGAAACGATTGATCTCGATGCCGTTGTCGCCATCGCCCAGAAGGCAGGAGACGCCATTATGGACGTTTACGAAAAAGATTTCGGCGTTGAATACAAAGACGACAAGTCGCCGCTGACCGAGGCCGACACGCTCTCCAACGAGATTATCTGCAGTGCCTTGACCGCGCTTTATCCGCAGATCCCTTTGATGTCGGAAGAGAACAAGGAAGTGCCTTTCGAGGAGCGTAAAGGGTGGGAGTACTACTGGTGTATCGACCCCATTGACGGGACCAAAGAGTTTATCAAGAAAAACGGCGAGTTCACCGTCAATATTGCTCTCATCCACAAAGACAGCCCGGTCCTCGGCGTCGTCTACGCTCCGGCCCTGGGCGATATGTACAAGGCGAAAAAGGGGGAGGGTGCGTTTAAAAACGGCCAGAGCCTGCCGCTGAAACGCAACCTGACCCCGGAGATGTACCTCAATGTCGTCGCGAGCAAGTCTCACCTCTCGGAAGAGACCCAGGCGTTTATCGATGCGTTGGCGAAGACGACGGAGGAGATCCACCAGGTCTCCAAGGGAAGCTCGCTCAAACTCTGCATGGTCGCCGAGGGCGAGGCCGACGTCTACCCGCGTCTTGCCCCGACGATGGAGTGGGATACGGCCGCGGCGGATGCCGTCGTACGCGAAAGCGGGAAGATGACCTATCAGTATCAGCCAGATTCTGAAGTAGAAGTGCCGATGGTCTACAACAAAGAGAACCTGCTTAACCCCTGGTTCGTTGTTAAATAAAGTTAATTTTAAAATAGATTGTAATCGTTTGGAAAACTATTTGCAATACACTTCGCGAAAAGGATCACTATGAAGGGCATCATTTTAGCCGGCGGAAGCGGGACGCGTCTCTACCCGATTACACGGGGGGTTAGTAAGCAGTTGACGCCCATTTATGACAAACCGATGATCTATTATCCGCTTTCTGTATTGATGCTAGCTGGGATACGCGAAGTACTGATTATTTCTACTCCAAAAGATCTGCCCCGCTTCGAGGAGCTCCTCGGAGACGGCAGTGAGATAGGAATGCGTTTCGAATATATTGAACAGCCTTCTCCAGACGGATTGGCACAGGCATTTATCCTTGGCGAGGAGTTCATCGGCGATGATGATGTGTGTCTGGTTCTCGGGGACAATATTTTTTACGGACAAGGGCTGACAGAACTTTTGGGGAACAGTGTTAAAACCGTTCAAGAAGAAAGAAAGTCTGTGGTCTTTGGCTACTATGTAAATGACCCCGAACGCTACGGCGTTGTGGAATTCGACAATAACGGAAACGTATTAAGCCTGGAAGAAAAGCCGAAATCACCCAAGAGTAATCATGCTGTAATCGGTTTATATTTTTATACGAATGAGGTAGTGAAGATTGCCAAAAACATTCAGCCTTCAGAGAGAGGCGAGCTTGAAATTACGTCTGTGAATACAGAGTTTTTAGGTAGAAAAGCTTTAAAAGTCGAGGTCATGGGACGCGGGTTTGCATGGCTCGATACCGGCACGCATGAAAGTTTGCTGGAGGCCAGCAATTTTATTGAGGTGATTGAAAAACGGCAGGGGCTAAAAGTGGCTTGTTTGGAGGAGATTGCATTTCACAAGGGTTATATTGATGTTGCCCAACTGAAAAAACTTGCCGAACCTCTACTGAAAAATCAGTATGGGCAGTATTTGATGCGTATTGTTGAAGGAAGATAGTATGCATATTATTGAAACGGCTATACCGGAAGTTGTCATTATCGAGCCTAGAGTGATTGGCGACGAGCGCGGTTATTTTTTTGAGAGCTTTAACAATAATAAGTTTTGTGAAAGTGTGGTCGAAACAAAATTTGTACAAGATAATGAGTCAAAATCCAGGCGGGGTGTTTTACGAGGTCTCCACTATCAAATCCCTCCTTTTTGCCAAAGTAAACTTGCACGTGTAGTACAAGGTTCAGCCCTTGATGTGGCTGTAGATATACGTAAAGGGTCCCCGACATTCGGTCAACATGTTGCTGTTGTACTCAGTGCAGAAAACAAGAGACAACTGTTTATACCACGGGGCTTCGCCCATGCAGTCATCACTCTGAGTGACGAAGCAATTTTTCAGTATAAGGTTGACAATTTTTACTCTTTCGAACATGAGAGAGGGGTATCATTTCAAGATGACGCGTTGAATATTGATTGGCATATGCCTTACGAAGAGATCATCGTATCGGAGAAAGATGCTGGGCTGCCGACGATAGCATCTGGTAATGCCTATTTGTTCGATTACAGTAAGGATTATTACCAATGAGCAAAGTGCTTATAACGGGTGCCACGGGTCAATTGGGACAAGCATTCCAAAAAGTGGCTGGCCGATATTCAGAATTTGAGTTTCTCTTTGTTGACCGAAGTACCTTTGATATTGAAAATAATCAGCAAATATCGGATTTTATAAAAAATAATCCAATTGACTTCTTGATTAATTGTGCGGCATATACGGCTTCTGATAAAGCGGAAGAAGAGAGTGAACGGGCACATCGTATTAATGCTGATGCAGTCAAACAGCTTGCATTACTGAGCCAAGAAAATTCTTTCCGTTTGATTACTTTTTCAAGTGATTATGTCTTTGACGGTAAGCAAAACACTCCGTATCTGGAGAATACCTTGACAGAGCCTTTGAACGTATATGGTCAATCAAAAGTAGCCGGAGAGAATGCCGTGCTCAACCATACAGCTAACGGGGTTGTTCTGAGAGTGGCCTGGATCTATTCCAGTTTTGCCAAAAATTTTGTGAAAACGATCTTGCACCATGCTCAGAACAAAAAAGAGCTTCGCGTCGTCTATGATCAGGTAGGTACACCTACTTATGCTGAAACAATTGCAGATACTGTCTTAAAGATGCTTCCAAAACTCGACAATACAACACCAGAAATTTATCACTTAAGTGATTTAGGTGTTGCCAGTTGGTATGACCTGGCCCATGAAGCCGTCGCAATGATGGGCATTGACTGTAATATCATTCCGATTCTCTCTGATGAATACCCGTCAAACGTTATGAGACCTGCATATAGCGTAATGGATAAGACAAAAATACAACGTGATTTCAATATTGAATTGCCCTATTGGCGTGATTCACTGAGAGAGTGTATTGATGAAATTAAAGCTAGAGGTATAAATTAATGAAATCAATTTTGGTGACCGGCTGCGCCGGTTTTATTGGTTCAAATTTCGTTCCCTATTTCCTGGATAAATACCCCGACTACCACATTGTCAACCTGGACCTGCTGACCTATGCCGGGAACCTGGACAATCTCAAAGAGGTTGAGGGCGACGAGCGTCACACCTTTGTCAAAGGCGACATTTGCAACCGTGAACTAGTCGAATACATCTTCACTACCTACGATATCCGTGGCGTTATCCATTTTGCGGCTGAGAGCCACGTGGACAACTCCATCAAGAACCCGGGCGTCTTTGTCCAAACGAACGTTAACGGAACCTTCACTCTTATCGATGTCGCCTACAAGCAGTGGATGGAAAAACCTTTTGTTTATAAGGAGGGGTATGAGGGGTGCCGTTTCCACCACATCTCAACCGATGAAGTCTACGGTACACTTGGGGCAGAGGGGCTCTTTACCGAAGAGACCCCTTACGCGCCTAACTCTCCCTACAGTGCTTCCAAAGCAGGCAGCGATATGGTCGTTCGCAGCTACCACCACACCTACGGGATGAACACGGTCATTACAAACTGCTCTAACAACTACGGTCCGAAGCAGCATGACGAGAAGCTCATTCCGACAATCATCCGCAAAGCACTTGCAGGGGATGAAATCCCCATCTACGGTGACGGCAAGAACATCCGCGACTGGCTCTACGTGCTGGACCACTGCAAGGGGATCGACCTTGTCTACCATATGGGCAAAAATGGTGAGGTCTACAACATCGGCGGACGAAACGAACGGACCAATAATTACATCGCCGACAAGGTGTGCGAGATCCTGGATGAATTAAAGCCGACAGCAGCAGGGAGCTACAAGGAGCTGATCCGCTACGTCGAGGACCGCGCCGGGCATGACCGCCGTTATGCCATCGATGCGACAAAAATTGAAACAGAATTGGGCTGGAGGGCAGATGAAGACTTTGAAAGTGGGATCATCAAGACGGTTGAATGGTATTTAAAGAAATATCGAAATGAATGTAAGAAAAAAATAAACAACCCTGGTAATGGGATTGTCTAACGAAGTTAGCTGTCAAAAATGTGGGAAATAGAATTTTTATGAATTTAAAATTGAGAAACCGATTTAACTTCAACAAGCATTTTAAAGAAATAATCAGAGGAAGTATTCTGGCCTTTTCTGCGAAAGTACTTGCAACAGGTTTTGGCTTGATATCAAGTTTGATAATAGCGAGATACTACGGCCCAGATGTAGTGGGAATTGTTGCAATAATTAATTCTATTTTACTTATTTTTGGAATTGTTGGCTTAATGGGTCATAATACATCAATTTTGCGATTGATTCCTGAATATACAGAAAAGCATTCTGAGACCGCAGCATACATTATTTACAATAAGACAAGATTGATTGTATTTATGATTTCTATTTGTGCTGGGATAGTATTGTTTATATCCTCTTCTTTTATAGCCGAATATATTTTTCATAAAGACTATTTGCAGGAATATTTTTTAATAGCAGCACCTTTCATTGTAATTTCAACATTAAATATATTGAATACGGATACATTGAGAGCTATACAAAAAATAGATCTATTCGCTTTAATGCAATTGATCCCTTCCATTATTACCCTTATTTTATTGATTGTGACTACGGTAGTGTTTTATAATCGAGATAATCCTGTATACATTATTTTTGCAACTAGTCTAATAACTGCACTCATCCTCTTCTATATAATCCGGTCAACCTTTAAAGGCAGAGTTTCTAAGAATCATAGCACAGTGCCCCAGATCAAGAAAGCTGAAATTTTTTCACTTTCTTTTCCTATGTTTTTAACTGCTGTGATGCATTTAGTCATTTCTCAAACAGACATAATTATGCTTGGAATTATGAGGAATGAAACTGATGTAGGTATCTATGCTATTACATTAAAGATGGCTTTACTTACAAGCTTCATATTAAATGCCATCAATTCAATGGCAGCACCCAAGTTCTCACAGCTCTATCACTCAAATAATTTAGAAGATTTAAAAGAAGTAGCACAGAAGTCTTCTAAACTAATTTTTTGGATGACGTTACCTTTAATTCTTGTTTACATATTTGCTGGGCATTATGTATTGTCAATTTTTGGAGAATCCTTTAGCAGAGGTTATTATGCACTTATTTTCCTTTCAATTGGTCAGTTTATTAACGCTGCTGCAGGATCAGTGGGCTACTTTTTGGATATGACTGGTGATCAAAAAATCTTTCAAAATATTGTAATTTTTGCTGCTGCACTCAATATCATTCTGAATTTTCTTTTAATCCCTTCACATGGAATAGAGGGTGCTGCTTTTGCAAGTATGACCAGTATGATATTTTGGAATATTCTTGCATCTGTATATATTAAAAGAAAACATGGCTTTTATATTTCTTACATACCAAGCTTAAGGGGAAGAAAATGAATTCATTACCAAACTTTTTCATTGGTGGAGCACCAAAAACAGGTACAACTTCATTTCATAATTATTTAGACCAGCATCCCTCCATATTTATGTCTCCTATCAAGGAACCTCACTATTTTAGTAAAGATATTAGATGCAAAAATTTTGATTCAAGATTTAAGATTCAAGATTGTTTTGATATTAAAGAGTATTTATCACACGATCCTTTGCCATCAAAGCACGCTGCTTTTTGTATAGAAGAGGAAGAAGATTATTTGGCTTTGTTTAAAGGAGTTTCTTCTGAAAAAATTATAGGAGAAAGTAGTGTATTTTATTTATGGAGTCATGATGCCGCAGAAGAAATTTTTAAGTTTAATCCTGACGCAAAATTAGTATTTTTTTTGAGAAACCCTGTTGAGAGGGCTTTTTCTCATTGGTTAATGGATTTCAGAGATGGTAGGGCCATGAGAGCAACATTTTCTGAAGCTGTAAAACAAGACCAAGAGGTGGCAAAGAGACAATGGGGAAATTCTTTTTTATATTTGGAACTTGGACTGTATTCTCGACAACTTGCGAAATATTTTGAATTGTTTCCAAAAGATCAAATCAAAATAATTTTGTTTGATGATGTAAAAAGAAACACGCAACAAATATTGGATGAGATTTTTGATTTTTTGCAAGTTGAAAGAATGAGTATTGATACTGAAAAAAAATATAATGAGACAAAAAGTGTAATGAGATATTCGATATTTGCAAAAGCAAGAAAAAATAAATTTTATAAAAAAATACTTGGTGTTATACCTATTAATTTAAAAGAGCTGATAAAAGAAAAATTTTTGTTGACACACAATATACCGATGCTGTCTTCAAGCGATAAAATAAAATTCTTTCCCTATTTCAAAGAAGATATAGAGCATTTGGAAAAGATGATAGATAGGGATCTGTCAACATGGAAGATAGTATGAAACATACCAAAAATTATAAGGATATATCAGTAATTATTTTGGCTGCAGGGAGTCTGAAAAATAAGAATCATTTTCTTGATTATGCATTTAGTTCCCCAGCCCTTGTCCCAGTGAATACTAGAACAGCAGCATCTAATATCATTGAATTTTATCAAGAATTTCTTCCTGAAAGTAGAATTTATCTAGTGATAAATGAATACGATGAAGATGAGGTAAGAACACATTTAAAGTATTACCTTCAAAATGTTTCATTGGTGAAGATAGGAGAGTCTAGCGGTATAAATGAGACAATTGCTATTGTACTCAATGAAAATAGTATGAGTGAAGATCTTATTATCAACCCAGTGACGACAATACCGACCAAAATTCCTGAACAAAATGAAGTGTTTTTGTCTATTGCAACTTATGAAAATGCGGACTTTTCATTGGTCACGCCTCGTAGTGATACGATTGAATTTTTTGTTAAAGGGACGCTGCCACTTGAAAAGTCTCATGCATTTACAGGGGTCTTAAGAACCTCAAAGGCATGGATGGTTGATGCATTGAGTCGTTCTACAACTATGACAGATCTGCTAGAAGTAGTCAGAATGATTGAAGGCAAACACGGACTCACATATCAAACAGTCGATTGGATCGACTGTGGTCATGAAATAAACTTTTATGAGTCAAAGGCAAAATTGATTGCATCCAGGTCATTTAATGCAATTCAAATTCATTCAGATAAAGGTATTTTGGAAAAACATTCCACAAATAATAAGAAGTTTAAAGATGAAATTGAATTTATGCATCTTTTACCACATGAGATTCAGGTGTTTTTCCCTCGGATTATCGGGAGTTCTTTTTTTGAAGAGCGTGCCAGTGCTAAAATCGAGTATTACGGCTATCCGACCATGGCTGAGTACATGCTTTACTGGAATCTTTCCAACGGGATGTGGGAAAAAGCCTTTAAGGCGTTAACACAGCCGTTGAAACAGTTTAAAAAGCACTCGTTTTCGATTGGGATGAAGGCCTATAAAAGATTTTATGAGGGTAAACTACTAGACAGAGTTGACAAATTTATGCATCAACTGTCAGACAATCGTAGATTTATACTTCAGAATGATGAGTTGACAATTAACAACGTTCGCTACAAAAATTTTCCTGTACTCAAAGAGACTATTTCCAAACGTCTTGAAGAACTCTATGATGAAAATGATTTTTGTATTATGCACGGTGATTATTGTTTTAATAATATTCTTTATGATCATAAAAGTGGCATCATCCGGCTGATCGATGCACGAGGAAGCTTTGGATCAGAATGTGTTGGAATTTACGGCGACAGCAAATATGACTTGGCCAAACTGACGCATTCGATTATTGGGCGTTATGACTATTTTATCGCCAAACTTTTCACCCTTGATATTGAGGATGATAACACTGTCAATTTCAGTGTGCATAAGCGGGAGACTCATGAGCTGCTTGAGCATTTGAACAAAAAACTGATAGAAGAACTTGGCTATAGCGTAAATGACATTCTGTTTTTAACTGCACTCCTATTCCTTTCAATGCCACCGCTTCATAATGAGGACCCAGATAGGCAAGTCGCATTCTATGTGCACGGCATTGTACTTTTAAATCAGTCATTGGGGATAAACACATGAAAATAAAACGAATATGTATCGATTTGGATGGTGTAATCTGTCAGCTCAAACAGCCAGGCCAGACATATGCAGATGTAGAGCCTATAGCAGGTGCAATTGAAAGAATTAACGAACTAAAAAGTTTTGGTCATTACATCATTATTTTGACGGCACGGCATATGAAAACATGTCAGGGTAATGTAGGACTTGTGCAGCAGCGCGTTGCTCAGGTCACTTTAGAATGGCTTGAAAAACATGGTGTAGAGTACGACGAAATACACTTCGGAAAACCTTGGGCTGATATCTACATCGATGATAATGCATACCGCTTTAATAACTGGACAGAAATTGATGGAGATGGGCAGAACCTTCCGCAGTCTCATGAAAAAAGTGTAAGGGGTGACGAGTGACTTTTGTGATTCCAATGGCCGGGAAAGGCTCCCGCTTTCAAAAAGCTGGTTATGAGATGCCGAAGATGTTAATTGAAGCTCACGGCAAGACACTCCTTGAATGGTCAGTTGACTCTTTGCCATTGGAAATATGTGATTCACTTATTTTTATAGGTTTGAAAGAGCACAAAGAAAAATATTCCATAGATAGTGTTATAAAAAAGCTTTATGCAGACAGAGTAAAAAAACTAGAAATACTTTTTCTGGATAAAGTGACTAGAGGACAGGCTGAAACAGTTATGATGGGTGAAGAGTTCTTTGAGCCAGACAAAGATCTGGTTATTTTCAATATTGATACCCATGTTTATGCCCCGAGTCTGAAATACGATCTATTACGAGAAGATTGCGATGGTGTGTTGGGCGCTTTTCATAGTAACGAAGACAGGTTTAGTTTTGCAAAACTGGATGAGAATGGCTATGTAGTGGAAACTGCTGAGAAGGTTGCAATTTCAAATTATGCACTGACTGGTTTGTATCATTTCAAAAGGGCTTCGGATTTTGTAGATGTTGCGAAAAAACATATAGAAAGCGAAGTATTGACAAAAGGAGAGTTCTATATTGCCCCTATGTATAACGATTTGATAAGCGAAGGCAAGAAGTTTATTATCAACATGGCTGAGGAACATTGGGTTTTGGGAACTCCGGAAGAACTGAATGATTTTGAAATAAATTATCAAAGTAGGGTGAGATGACCTTCACAATCAAGTCCATTGAAGATATCGAAAATTTACGATTTAGATATCTTCAATTTGCACCTTTTGATAAAGTTGTTATCGATAAAGCCAAGATAAAAAAACAAGGTGTTCTTCGTTGGGCTATTAAGTACGCTTTTTGGAACGTTTCGAGCAACGGCAGCATTATTATAAAAGACTCTTCGTACGATGGGTATACCGAACGTGAAATTAAAAAAGATTTTTGGCAAACAAAGCGAGAATTGTTCAAAACGTTAGGTGGGGAAGTTGAACCTCTCAAGCTTAGTGAGAATGAGATTGAAGTCAAGAAATTACGTTCATCTAGCTATTCCAATACAGGCGTGACATTCGGCGTGGTATTTTCTGGCTCGAAAAGCGAAGAACCAGTTTTAATAAATTGTCTTGAGAGCCTACGAAAAACATGTGAAAAATCCCCCAATATACCTAGTGAGATCATTGTGTGTGGGCCTTCTGAGTATTCTGCACATCACCTGCAAGAGATGTTTAAAGATAGTATAAATTTTCACTATCTCCAATATGATGCAGCTGTAGAACATGGTAGATTTCTGATTGGCAAAAAAAAGAATTTTCTGTTGCAACGATCAAGCTATAACGTTGTCACGATCATGCATGCTAGAATTGAGGTGGAAGAAGACTTTGTAAATAAAATCTTTTATAGACAGTTTGACATGATATCCCCGCAGGTACAGGGCCTTGAAGACGGTAAGTTGTATGATTATCTTTCTTACATTCTGATAAGATCTTATAATTTTGATGCATCTGCCAGCAACCCGCTAAGTACAGATTACTTCAGTGAAAAATACTTATATTATATGAAAAACTACTATCCATATATTGATGGTGGAATGATAGTCTTTAACAAGAACGTTATTAAAGAGGAGCCTTTCAACAATAAATTAGCTTGGGCTGAGGCTGAAGATGTTGATGTCGCACAACAATGTTATGGCGAAGGCATTCTGATTGATTTTTATAAGGATATCATTTGCTGTTCACAGACAGTTAAGTATAGATTAAAACCATCTACATTGAAAAAAATTAATATTTTTATGATTAATCTAAAGAGATTTTTATGAGTCACTTAACTACAAAAAAGAATTTTCAAATTTTTTCATTAATCATTGTGTTTATCTTTTCGTTGAAATATTTTCAATCTACTCCATTTGAGACTCTTTTCTTTCAGGCACAGGCTTTTTTTTTGGGAATAGTGTTGGTGTTCCTTATGCTTTTTGTGTTTACCAAACTTATAAAAAGAAGAAAATTCGACAAAATGATTTTTTACTATCTACTCTTAATAGTGACTATCCCTTTTTATAGTGCATATCGAGCATCTACAGAGTTTGGACAGCCATTTATTTATGGGGTTCTTGCAGAGCGCACTTGGTTGCTTTTAGGTACGTCGATTTGGTTGTATTATGTATTGATTACTAAAAAAATTTCTTTTTCGACGATGGAGTCGGCTTTTGTTTTCATGGCGTGGGTTTCACTTTTTATTTTCACTATTTTTGTTTTGACATTTGATCCGAATCAGCTTCAGAGTTCTGAAGAGATTGCTAACTTTGTCCATTTAACTGAGGATCGTGGCTTACGTTTTAAGTTTCAAAAATATTTTATTACCTTTGGATCAATTTATTATTTTGTCAAATATATGATTGATAAGAATGCAAAGGATTTAATTTATATGTCATTCTTTTTAGGGTTTGTATTCTTTGTTATTCAAGGGCGCTTCTATATTTTAGCCATTTTATTAACATACACATTTTATCTGATAATGAATTATTCAATGAGTAGATTATTCGTAATAGTGATAAAGACAGGGTTTGTTTTATTTGTTGGCTTGCTAATACTTCAAATAATTATGCCTGACTATTTGGATCGGATGAGTTACCTTTTCTCCCAAATGTTTACTGTTCTTGCTGGGCAAGAATCAATGGACTCATCAGCTAATGCACGGATTTTTGCAAGTTTAATAGTATTTGAATATTTCGAAATGCATCCTATGAGTGTTTTCTGGGGGACAGGAAGAGTGAGTCATCAATGGGATGGTGGATATGATTCTATTTTTGGTTATTTTTATCCTTCAGATATTGGAGTATTAGGTGGCATATTCATGTATGGTGCCATTGGCTTCATTGTTTTATATCTAATTCCATTCATATTTTCTATTAATGTGTTGAGGAAGCTTCCTAGCTCAGAGGATGTCTTTATAGTCACTTTCAAATATTTATTAGTCTATGCATTAATCGCATCAGTGCAAGCAAGTTTTTACTTTACACCAATAAGGTATTTGATTCCATTACTTATATTGTATGCATTTTTAAAAATGCAGTGGCAAGATAAAATAGGCAAAAAAAGCATAAATTAAGGAAAAAAAATGAGAGAAAACTTACCAAACTTAATAATCGGTGGCGTTTTTAAGGCCGGGACGACATCACTTTTTTCATATTTGTCGGCACATCAAAAGATCGCGATTTCTAGTAAAAAAGAATTGGGTTATTTCGTGCCATTACAGTTCGATCAAGGGTTGCCACCGCTAGAAGAATACACTAAGTATTTTACGCATATCGAAACTCCAAATGACTTTGCTTATATTTTAGAAGCTAGCCCGGGTTATCTTTATGGCGGGCAAAAAGTAGCCCGGATGATGCAAAAGGTATTGGGTGAATTTAAAGTAATTTTTATTTTACGTGAACCAAAAAGTAGACTATATTCTTTTTATGAATACTTGAAATCAAACTACGTCCATGCATATGCCAGTAGATTGAAACAGGATCAAATTACTTTTATTAACGAAATGACGTATGAGAGCTACTGTCGAGCATCATTGGATTATTATAGAAGTGGCAAAAATAATATAGAAAATGACTATTTTCTAAGTGGCATAAAATATGGGCTTTATTATAGATTTTTGAAGGAATGGTTTGAAGTCCTTGACAGTAAAAACATCAAAATTGTTTTTTTGGAAAACATGGAAGAGTATCCTAAAGAAACAATGCTGGAGATTTGTGAGTGGTTGAATATTCCCAGTGGATTTTATGAGAGTTATGAGTACAAAGTCCAGAATAAAACACAATTTGCAAAATGGGAGTGGTTACATAAAATGGCATTGACAATCAATAGACAATTGGAACCGTTTTTTAGGAAAAATTTGTATATCAAAGACTTTTTAAAAAAAGTGTATTTTTCATTAAACAAAAAAGAAACCCATCAAGAAACCTTAGGCTTTGAAACCTCAACAGAAGTTTCTGATCTATTTAATGAGGAAAATCTCTTGTTGAAAAATTTCCTTGAGAAACAAAAATATAGTCATTCCAATTTTCCCCAATGGCTTAAAGAGAGTGGCCAGTGAAAAGCAAAGATATTATTGCAGTCATTGAGCCTGTCGGCGGGCACGGTGGATTGGATTATTATGATTTTAATATGCTGAATTCAATCAAAATGCAGCATGGCTATGATGCCAATTTATATACATGTGATGAAACTTCGGAATACGAATCAGTCGAACTCGTCTACAAAAACATTTATGGGGAAACAAATAAATTTATTCGTGGATTAAACTATGTGAAAGGGACACTTTTTGCGTTGTTGGATGCAAAAAGAAGAAGTGCCAAAATCGTGCATTTACATTTTGTCGATTTTGGATTTCTTGAATATTATAATTTGATTTTAGCTAAAAAAGTTTTTGGTTTTCGTGTCGTAGGAACTGTGCATGATGTAGAGTCATTTGAAAAATATGCAAAAGGTGACAGTTCAAGACATAACTATGAGAAATTCCTTACTTTATTGGATGCAGCTGTATTGCATACAGAATATGCTAAGAATGAATTGGTAAAAAATCTGAAATCTAACATAGTGGATGCGAAGAAAATAGAAACCATTTACGGCCCTGATTTTGATGTTGAGAGCTTGGACTCTAACTTCATTGAAAAAAATGTTGCCAGGGAACATCTCAATCTGCCGCAAGACAGAAAAATTATTTTGTTTTTTGGGCAGATAAAAAAAGTTAAAGGGCTTGACCTCTTGCTAAAAGCATTGGCGGAAGTGGCAAAAAAGGAACCTTCAGTTCTTCTTGTCATTGCCGGTAAAGTTTGGAAAGACGATTATTCTGAATATGAAAATATTATTGAGGAATACGGACTTGCAAACTATGTCGATCAGCGGATTGGGTATGTTAATAATGACGATGTGCCTCATTATTTCAATGCAGCCGACCTTGTTGTTCTCCCATACAGGAAGATTTACAACAGTGGTGTTTTAATCCGCTCTATGAGCTTCGGTACACCGGTACTCGCCTCTGATTTCGGACCGTTTAAAGAATTCATTATTCCTGGCAAGAATGGATTTTTATTTGAAGCTGAAAATGTAGAAAGCTTGGCAGAAAATTTACATGAAATAATGGCTGATATGACATCGTTAAAGCAGGTCTCGCTTGAGGAAAGGGCTAGTATTAAAGAACATTTTGCATTGGATTCAATTGGGAAGCAATATTGTGATTTATATGAATCTGTATTAAATATGTAATAACAAAACACTAAAATTAATTGTAATATAATTGTAGAAAGGGAATTTTTGAATCTTATCATTGGAAGAAACGGTCTTATAGCTAGTGAGTTGATTCGGCGGGGCGGGTATACATTTACTACTTCGATGATAAATGAAGAAGGTTTTTTTTTAGATTTGTATGCTCCTGAGTCTTTTGATTATCAACAGATCAACAGTGAGACAAAAGTTATTTTTCTTGCAGCTATTTCTTCTCCGGATAAATGTGAGAATGATTTTGAAAACGCATACAGTGTCAATGTGACTGGTACTAAATATTTCATTGAAAAAGTACTTGAAAATGGGGGGAAAGTATTATTTTTCTCTAGCGATGTCATTTACGGCAATACAACAGACCCGGTTAATGAAGATGCTCCTACACACCCCTTTGGTGAATATGCAAAGATGAAAGATGAAGTTGAAAAAGCTTTCGCGGGTAAAGATAATTTCAAAGTATTTCGATTGTCATACGTACTATCGCAGGGTGATAAATATTTGCAATACCTTCAAAACTGTCTGAAAGAGAGTAAAACAGCCGAGGTGTTTCATCCATTCTATCGGAAAATAGTATTCATGGAGGACGTTTTGGACGCCATTGAGGCAATATTGCAGAAATGGGATGCATTCCCAAATCAAAAGTTCAATATCTGTGGGAATGAAAACGTGTCGAGGAAAGATATCGCAGACTATTTCAATGAAGCAGTAGGCAATAATTTGAAATATGTATTAATTGAACCGGATGAGAATTTTTGGATGGCAAGACCAAAAAATATCGAGCTCGTGTCACTATATCTTGAACAACTTTTGGGTAGAAAACCAATCAAGATACGTGAAGCGGTACACAATATAGTAAAAGGAAAAAAAATAGCATGACAAAAAAAGCATTGATTACTGGGTTTACAGGGCAGGTCGGCTCACAAATGGCAGATTTTCTTTTGGAAAAGACAGATTATGACGTTGTTGGAATGATGCGTTGGCAAGAGCCTATGGAAAATATATATCATCTGACGGAACAAATCAATAATAAAGAGCGTATAAGTGTATATTACGCTGATTTGAATGATTATGCTGCAATGGCAAGAATGCTGAAGGATATTCGTCCAGATGTTATCTTCCATTTGGCGGCTCAATCTTTCCCAAAAACTTCGTTTAACATCCCAATTGAAACCCTCCAAACCAATATTATCGGCACGGCAAATCTATTGGAAAATATACGTCAGTTGAAAGAAAATGAGGATTATGATCCAGTTGTACACGTTTGTTCGTCTAGTGAAGTATATGGTAGAGCTAAACCCGGTGAAGCTTTAGCCGAGGATACAAAGTTTCACGGGGCAAGTCCTTATAGCATTAGTAAAATCGGAACGGATTATTTAGGGCAGTTTTATGGTGAAGCTTATGGCATCAAGACTTATGTGACGCGGATGGGGACCCATACCGGACCAAGACGTAGCGATGTGTTTTTTGAAAGTACGGTTGCGAAACAGATCGCTCTTATTGAAGCGGGCCTTCAGGAGCCCATTGTGAAAGTAGGCAATTTGGCTAGTGTCAGAACATTTCAGGATGCGCGCGATGCAGTAAGGGCCTATTATTTGCTGTCGTTGGAAAGTGAAATAGGGAACGTACCTTGCGGAGAAGCTTTCAATATCGCAGGAGAGGAAGCATATAAGTTGCCCGAAGTTATTGATGTCCTTCTGAGTTTCAGCACAAGAGATGACATAGAGGTTCAGACTGATACAGACCGATTACGGCCGATTGATGCTGACTATCAGATGTTTGATAATACAAAAATTAGATCATTTATCGATTGGAAGCCTGAGATCCCTACAAAAAAAATGTTTGAAGACTTGCTCAATCATTGGCGGGATGAGATCAAAAGCGGTCGTGTCCCTTTGAGCCGCTAAGAACAAAGGTATACATCAATGATAATAAGATCAAAAGCACCGCTTAGGTTGGGATTAGCAGGCGGAGGGACGGATGTCAGTCCCTACTGTGACGAGTTTGGCGGGGTGGTGCTCAATGCGACAATTGATATGTATGCCTACTGTACCATCGAGGTCTGTGATGAGGAGAAGATTGTTTTTGAGGCTGCAGATCGGAATGAAAGAGTTGAATACAAGGCGACAAGTTCTCTTCCTATTGACGGCTTGCTTGATCTGCACAAAGGTGTTTATAACCGGGTAATACGGGACTTCAATGACAACCAACCGCTCTCTTTCAATATGACGACATATTCAGATGCGCCAGCAGGAAGTGGACTTGGGTCATCATCTACGATGGTAGTGGTAATCCTCAAAGCTTTTGTAGAGTGGCTCAACCTTCCTTTGGGTGAGTATGATATTGCCCAACTGGCTTACGACATTGAGCGAAAAGATATAGGTCTTAGTGGTGGAAAGCAGGATCAATATGCCGCTACATTCGGCGGATTTAACTTTATGGAGTTTTATGAAAAAGACAGGGTCATCGTTAATCCGTTGCGTGTAAAGAACTGGATTATTGATGAGCTGGAGTCGTCGATGGTACTCTTTTTTACTGGTGCTTCGCGCGAGTCGGCTAAAATCATCGATGAGCAGAAAAAAAATGCCGAAACAAAACAGGAGAAATCCATCCAAGCCATGCATGAGCTCAAAGCGGATGCCTATATTATGAAAGAGGCTGTCCTAAAGGGTGATATATCCAAATTCGCTGAAACACTCGGTAAATCATGGGAAGCTAAGAAACGGACGGCAGTTTCGATATCGAACAGTCATATTGATAAGATATACTCCGCAGCGCTTGAGGCAGGTGCATACGCAGGGAAGGTGTCGGGTGCAGGCGGTGGTGGCTTTATGATGTTTGTCGTAAATCCGGTCAAGCGACTCCAGGTTATTGAGAAGCTCAATGCCTATGACGGCGGAAGAGTGATGAATTTTCACTTTGTAACAGAGGGAACGAAAGGATGGAAAATACTGTAATGCAAACATTTATTGATAATCAGATTGACAAGTCGTACAAGATCAAGAAGGCGATCTTGGAAGATAGAGAACTGAGTGACTTGATACGTGAAGTATCGGCGAAGTGCATAGCGGTCTACAAAAACGGCAATAAGACACTGATTGCGGGCAACGGCGGCAGCGCGGCAGATGCGCAGCATATTGCGGGGGAGTTCGTGAGCAAGTTCTACTTTGACCGGCCGGGACTCGCATCGATCGCGTTGACAACGGATACTTCCATTTTGACTGCGATCGGGAACGATTACGGGTATGAAAAACTCTTTTCACGCCAGGTGCAGGCGAACAGTGTCGAAGGTGATATGTTTATCGGCATTTCAACCAGCGGTAATTCGCAGAATGTTGTAGAAGCGCTGAAAACCTGCAAAGAAAAAGGGATTGTGACCGTTGGCCTGACGGGTGAAAATGGCGGAGAGATGGCGGAGCTTTGCGATTACTGCATTAAGGTACCTTCGAATGAAACGCCGCGTGTTCAGGAAGCGCATATCCTTATTGGGCATATCATTTGTTCCGTGGTCGAAGAGGAATTGTTCGGCAAAGGCTTCGAGGCGTAATGGAAGCCATTGTTCTAGCCGGCGGTCTCGGTACACGCCTTAGGAGTGTAGTGAGCGAGCTGCCGAAACCCATGGCCCCCGTGGGCGGCAAGCCTTTTCTGGAGTATATTTTTCAGTATTTAAAGAAAAACGGCATTGAGCGTATCGTCCTTTCGGTCGGTTACAAGTGGGAGAGCATTAGGGACTATTTTGGCGAGGAATATGAGGGCATGGCTCTTATTTACAGTGTTGAAGACGAGCCACTTGGAACCGGCGGCGCGATTAAAAAGGCATTCGAGTCTGTCAAAAGCGAAAACGTATTTATCATTAACGGCGATACTTTTTTCGACGTCCCACTCCAAACGCTGAATGACCAATTAAACCCAGATAGCAAACTACTTCTGTCGTTGAAAAGAATGCACCGTTTTGACCGTTACGGCTGCGTCGAAAGTGACAGCACCGGAAAAGTGACGGCTTTTACGGAAAAAGGCTACCGTGAAAGCGGCAATATCAACGGCGGGGTATATCTTGCATCTGCGGATCTTTTTGAGAGCTTTGATCTGGACGAGAAATTCTCGTTTGAAGCTTTTATGGAAGAGTACTTCGATGCGTTAGGTGTCCGTGCCGTGGTTTTTGACGGTTACTTTATTGATATCGGTATCCCGGAGGACTACTCCCGGGCAGAAGACGAGCTGAAAGAGCACGTGTGAGAAAAGCACTTTTTCTTGATCGTGACGGTGTAATCAACAAGGAAAAAAATTACCTCTACAAGATAGAGGATTTTGAATTCATTGACGGTCTCTTTGAAACCTGCCGCACTTTCCAGGAAAAAGGGTATCTCATTATCGTTATTACGAATCAGGCGGGGATTGCGCGGGGGAAATACACCGAAGATGATTATCAGCAATTGACTCGATGGATGATTGAGCGTTTTGCAGATGAAGGGGTTACAATAAATGCTGTTTACCATTGTCCCCATCATCCGGATTTTTCAGGTGAATGCAGTTGTCGTAAACCGGAGCCTGGCATGTTGGAAGAAGCGAAAGCAGCCTTTGACATTGACATGGTATCTTCAGTTTTGGTGGGGGATAAAGAGAGTGACATTGAAGCTGGATTGCAAGCTGGCATAGGCGTAAATATATTAGTTAAGAGTGGACATAAGATTGATGAAGAAGCGACGAAAGCTCGTTATGTGCTGCAAAGTATTAAAGAGCTTACTTTCCTAGAATGAATTGAGGGTTGTCGTGGTGGGTCCAATAAAGATAATAGTGTTGTCGTTTTTTCTATTATCGGTTATGCTGTTCGGTAATACAGAAACAAAACAAGAGATCCGAACAACGAGGAGTGTGCACTGGCCATTTCCTGATAGAGCCAGGGGCTTTAATACTACACATGAATATTTGACACCATCCATTATTACTAAGTTACATGATTGGAATGTGAATGTATTGCGTATTAATATTGGCTCAGGTAAGCGAAAGGAAAATCGGTCTTTTCAAAAACCTAAAAATGATTATGAACCTGTATTAAAAAAAATAGATTCAATCTTACCATATTGTCGTCAAAATAAATTGGGTTTGATTATTAGTTTAGATGATGATCCGTGGAGACGAGAAAAAAATAACTGGTCAAGAGAAGGCATAAGGAGATATAAAAATCGTCTTTTGGAAATCTGGGGAATGATTGCCGCCAAGTATGCTTTAGAACCGGCAATTCTAGCATATGATGTTTATAATGAACCACAATATAAGAGGGCAGATTCGAATGTCTGGAATGAAGAAGTCATGCAAAGTGTTATTGAGAAGATCCGTAATCATGATAAAAAAATTTCTATTATAATTGAACCAGGCCCATGGGCTTTCCCCGAATCATTAGAATCAATGAAAGTGTTTGAAGATCCAAATATTATATATAGCGTTCATATGTATGCTCCAAGGGAATATACGCATCAGGGCATACGTGACCTGAAAGCACTCAAAGGGAAACTGTCTTATCCTGGTTGGCTTCAAATGTTCAGTACAAGTTTGCCAAGATATTGGGATAAAGAATTATTAATAAAGTATGTGAGAGAGGCCCGTCGATTTCAAGAAAAATACAATGTTAGAATTTTCGTTAGTGAGTTCGGTGTGGTACGTTGGGCACCTGGAAGTGCAAAATGGGTAAAAGATAGTATTGAAATATTTGAGCAGTATGGGTGGGATTGGTGTTTCCATAGTTACGGTGCATGGAATGGTTTTAATCCATCTTTTGATCCTGAAGATCGAGTGTCATTATTATCTGATGGGAATAAAACGACAGAAACATTAAAAGTTTTGCTACATTATTTCAAAAAAAACCAATTAAATTGAAAAGGAACTAAATGCGAATAGGACTCATAGGTTGCCGAGGAATTCCAAACTATTATGGAGGGTTTGAACAATTTGCCGAGTATTTATCAGTGGGTCTTGTAGAGGCCGGCCATGAGGTAGTTGTGTACAACTCGCACACGCACCCATACCAGGAATCAGAGTATAAGGGTGTTGAAATAAGACATATCTACGATCCGGAGAACAGGATCGGCACAGCGGGTCAATTTGTATATGACTTTTTAAGCATTCGGGATTCAAGGAAACAAAACTTCGACATCATCTTACAGCTGGGGTATACGAGCAGCACAGTTTTTTCCTGGTATTTTCCAAAAAACGCAGTGTTGATTACCAATATGGATGGACTGGAATGGAGCCGATCGAAATACAGCAAGAAAGTCCAAAAGTTTTTGCAGTATGCCGAGTCCCTTGGTGTCAGGCATAGTGACCATCTGATTGCAGACTCTCTAGGGATTCAAGAGTATTTAAAAAGTAAATATGGGGCTGAATCGACCTATATCCCTTATGGGGCACATGTTGTGAAAAATTTTGATGAGCAGGCTCTCGGGGAATTTAATTTGGAGAAATATCAGTACAACATGCTGATAGCCCGGTTGGAACCGGAAAACAATATTGAAATGATACTTGAGGGTATTGCGGCGTCATCAGTACAGATCCCTTTTCTCGTTGTCGGCAAACATGAGACAAGTTTCGGTGAGTATCTGAAAGGAAAGTTTTCTGATTCACGCATTCGCTTTGTAGGAGCGGTGTATGATATGGAAAAACTGAACACATTGCGCGGTTTTTCAAATCTTTATTTTCATGGGCATTCAGTCGGTGGTACGAATCCTTCGTTACTTGAAGCGATGGCTTCAAATGCATTGATTTGCGCAAATGACAATAAGTTCAACTCAACAATTTTGGAAGAAGATGCATTCTATTTTTCATCTTCCAAGGATGTGACTAAATTTGCGGAATCAATCAGAAAAGAAGATTATGGGACATTCTTGGCAAACAATGTGAAGAAAATTGAGACGATATATACATGGCCTAATATTGTAGATAGTTATGAAGAACTCTTTAAAGGGTTACTGGCCAACAAGTAAGCCTCTCAGCCGAACGAGCAGTTCTCTTGGATCAGTTTGAAGAGATAGTTCCGGGAGATGACAAGAAGGACTCAATGCTCAATTGGAGTAGTCGGAGCAGAATATGCCTATAAATTGGTACCTATTGGGCTTGTTTCTCGTATACTATATGAGGGATCTGAGACAATATTGCTTTTGGCAAAATCCGCCTTTTTCCGCTGATAGGTCTGAACTCATACACATTACACAACCCCGTTACGAATCATCATCCAAACTTTATATTTGTACAAGCATGGGAAGTGCGAGCCTTCTTGGCGGGGCTGACGTAAATGAGTGTGGTGGTTTATATGGGTGAAAACTAAGTGAATTGATTGTATAAATGCCCTTTCAGTTTTTAAATATTAAAAAATAGATAAAAATAAGAGGTATTGAATGAGAGAGGATTCTGCGCGTCTGGTATTGATGCTTTTTGATGCCGCAGGGGTCTACGTCAGTATTGTGCTTGCTTATGTCTTTGTCTGGTGGTTAGAAGAGGATTTAAATGCTGTCCCTGGGGATCTCAGCCACTATACGGATAAATTGATCGTCTACATCCTGGTGATTTTGACATTCATCACGTTAAAACTCTACCGTTATCGCCGTGACTTTTGGGACGAAACCCGCCTCATTCTCAAAGGGCTCATTTTGTCGTTTTTCATGGTCCTCTCTGTGCTGGCGCTGAACAAATCGGTAGCGGACTATTCGGACGGGATTATTATCCTCTCCTACGTCTTCATGAGCTTCGTGCTTCCCTCGACCAAGTTTGTTTTGAAACGCTACTGGAACGTTTTCGGTCTGTGGCCGAAAAAAGCCTCTGTCATTTCGGGCAATTCGAAGATTGGGGACATCATCTTCGGGAACCGCTATCTTGGGTATGTCAAAACAAGTCCGGCGCACTCGGATGTCGTTTTTATGGATACCTCCGGTAATGCGAAAGATCACATCGAAGCACGCCTCTCCAAACTGGTGCGTCAGAAAAAGAAGATCATTTTTATCCCGCTGCTTAACAGTTTCGACTACACGCGTGCGGGGATCGTCAATGTCTTCAACGCCCGCACCAATATGATCGTTTTGGAAAACGCGCTGCAGAAACGTTCGAACATTATTTTGAAGAACAGCTCCGACGTTGTCATGAGCATTCTGCTGCTGCCGCTGCTTGTTCCGGTTTTTGCGCTGATCGCCTTTTTGATCAAGCGGGAGGAGCCGAAGGGGAGCGTCTTCTTCAAACAAGAGCGGCTGGGCAAGAACGGCCGGACGTTTGTCTGCTATAAGTTCCGCTCCATGCGTGAAGACGGGGACAAGGTCCTAGAACAGTATCTGCAGACGCATCCTGAAGAGGTCGAGAATTACCAGGTCTACCACAAATACGAGAATGACCCCCGCATTACGAAGATCGGGGCATTTCTGCGCCGTACCTCGCTGGACGAACTTCCGCAGATCATCAATGTGCTCCGCAGCGAGATGTCGCTCATAGGCCCGCGGCCCTATATGCTTAACGAAAAAGCGAAGATCGGCGCCGATATCGATCTGGTCCTTGCGGTCAAGCCGGGGATCTCCGGTCTTTGGCAGGTCAGCGGCCGCAGTGACGTCGATTTTCACTCCCGCGTAGCGATGGACGTCTACTATACACGGAACTGGCGATTGTGGATGGACTTTGTCATCTTCTTCAAAACGATCAAGACCGTACTTGTCCGTGAGGGTGCAAGCTAGGCAGGCCCACATCCGGTCTCCGTATCGGTCAAAGGAACACGCGATGCGGAAACAACAGAAAAGCAATAAAAGGGTCATCGCCCTTAGTGTATGGTTATGCCCGCTTGTGCTTTTCGGCAGTGATCTGACGCATTCGCTCTCCATGCAGGGCTACACGGGGATTATCAATACCCCCAACGCCCAGGTTATGAACGAAGGCGATATTACGCTCTCTTTTAATAACCAGTTCGACAACCATCAGCGCAACTATGATTATGAGCAGGACTACCGTTACCAGGAAGATTACATCTTTGGCAGCGGGCTGCTCCCCTTTTTTGAGCTCCAGGGGCGTCTCTCCGAAGCCAGGGGGTTTCACCGCGACCTCTCGGGCAATGTAAAAGTGCAGCTGCCGTTTCCGCTGCTTCACCCCTATCTTCCCAATGTCGCGCTGGGGTATCAGGATATCGGGAGTTCCGTCAATTTTTACGGCAACAAGTACGTCGTCATGGACAAGGAACTCTGGTTTGTCCGTCTGTCGCTTGGCTACGGGGTCAGTGATATTGAAGGGAATGGAGCCAAGATCAGCCAGCGTATGGACGGTATTTTCGGCGGGGCCGAGGTGCGTACCTTCGACTGGTTTTACCTGCTGGGGGAGTATGACGGCAGGGAAAGGCATGCCGGCGTCCGCATTGAGACCCCCCGGTCGTGGAGCGACAGGGTAAAGTTCAACAGCATTGTGGCTGCCAACCTCTCCGATGACAACAGCATTAGTTTGGCCTTTAACCTTGTCTTTTCACTCTACGAGCATGAGCGGTACACCCCTGACAGCGTAGAGAGAGAGGGGAGTGCTGCTGTTCTGGTGACGGAGGAGAGCGTACCTACCGCTGCTCCCGACCTGCCTGCAGTGGAAGAGCTGACAGCCAGTATAGAGCGCAAGCAGACAGAACCGCCGCGCCCGTTGGGCGACCTCGCGCCGCGGTTGTCGGATGCCGGGCTGGAGAATGTGACGGTTGCGACCAAGGGCGATACGCTCTACATTGCTTACGAGAACAGTGTCTACGAGTGGAATGAGCTTGATGCCCTCGGCATTGTTATTGGCACTGCCTCTCATTATGCCGGACGCTATAGCCGCTTCGTTGTCGAACCCCTCAAGAGCAGGGTGCGGGTGACGGCATTTCACGGTTCCCTTGTTGCCGCCGCGGCGTTCTTCAAGACTCCCTCTTACACGACGAAAACAGTGTTTACGGATTCGCTCTTTGAATCGCACCCGATCGACAAAGCAGGGTATGTGGTGGTTACGGACACGGAAAACGGGACGCTATTCAAGCCGCGTCTCGCTTTGAGCCCAAAACTCTCCACCTTTGTCGGCACCGAAGCGGGGGTCTTTGACTACCAGCTCTTGTTGCGTCTGACCGGGACAACGACTCTTTTTAAAGGCCTTGATTTCGGCATCCAGTACGACGAGCCTGTTGCCAACTCGGAGGAACTTGACCCCGGCGGCATGTTTTGGCGCTACTACGACAACGGCGGTATCTACAAAACGGAACTCAGTTATAGCTTCAATCTGTTCGGGGTGCTTAACAGCCTCAGTGCGGGGCAGTATGTCTACGACTACGCGGGGGCGATGGATCAGCTCATGTATACGGTCGGGCGCCATACGCTGCAGCTCAAAGGAGGCTACTTCCTCAATATGACGGATGGTTTCGAGGACGATAAAAAGACACTTTTTATTGCCGGCTACAGCTACCATTATGTCCCCTGGGACTTCTTTTTGAAGGTGCAGGGGGGACGCTACTGGTACCAGGACATCGGTTTCGACGTAACGCTGAAGCGCTTTTTCGGCGATACGGCGGTCTCGCTGGGCTACCTGCAGAGCCGTCCGCAGAGTGTGCCCCTTCACCAGGCCGAAGAAGTGAATCACTATGTTGCCCTCGCCGTCGAGATCCCTTTGGCACTGCGCAAGAGCCCTGTGGACAGTCGTTACCTCCAGCTAAAAGGGGTCAACAGCTGGCAATACGGTCTGCGCACGACTGTGGCTCGCTCCGATGGGAAAAATTGGATCGTTCCCGGCAGCGGCAGCGTGTTGGGGAGTATTTTCGAAGGTGAGCCTTATTTTCGCAACCGCAACCGGCTCAGTGCCGAATACCTGAAGTACCATCTAGAAAGAATGCTGAACGCCTATGAAAAGTATGCTGGGCAAGAGTAACCTGTACTATAGATGCATAGGTATGGAGCGTTGAAAGGTTTATTCGTGCGTCGGGAAGTATATTCCGACTGGATAGATTGATAAAGATAAGCGTCATCGATCTGTTTTCAATTGAAGCGCGACAGGTAGTTGTAATGTGTTGGGACGTTCGTTCACTGAGGGGAATGTCAGAAGAGTGAGGGAACACGCACCTTTTGTGCGTGCGGCCCTTTTAGAGGTTGGTACCGCCTGTTCCACCGGTGCCGCCTGTCCCGCCAGTAGCGCCTGTAGCACCGCCGTTGCAGTAGTCGTCATACTTGGAACCGAGGGTGAAGACGATCGTCTGATCCTGCGTCTCACCGGCCTTAATGTTTACCGAGGAGAAGGTGGAGGTGTAACGATCCGTCCCATACATATAGACACGGATATTCGTATTCTGGTCCGGTGCGATCAGAATGCCGGCGACACCGTCGAGCCCGGTAGAGACGCCGGTGGCTGTCCAGGCCCCTCCGGCGGTTTGCATAATGATACTGGCGGATGGGATAGGGTTTTGCTTACTGCCGTTGCGGCATTCTTCTACAACGCGGACTCTGACGGGGGTTTTCGGTACGACCGTCCCGACATGCAACGCGGCCTGACACCCCGTATCGCTAAAGGTAACGGTGGTGCTGTCCCGTTTTTCGCCGTCGTAATAGAGCGTCAAGGTGACCGGTAGGTTTCTCGGTATGTTGTTCAGCTCATAAGAGCCGTCGCCTGCGTAATCGAAGACCTCTCTATGGAGGCCGCGTGCTTTGACTTTGAGTGAGGTAATGACTTCGGTACCCTGGGAAAGATCGGCGATGTCGACATAGGCCGGTCTGCAGCGCTCACCGCCATACCAGTCGAGATTCCAGTAGCTCAAGTGCGAGGCTTCATAGACAATCTTGTACGTCGTCGCGTCGTTTGCCAGCACTTCGCCCTGACCCTCATAGCTCCATTCGCCCGTGGTCTCCTCGTAGCTCCAGATAGGGATGATATCGCCGATGGCAATGGGATTGCCCGTTTCCGGGTTGAGGCTCCCGATGGGAACGAGCATTTCAATCGTGATAGGGTTGTTTTCGAAGGATTTGATACTTTTGCCATCGTCGTCCGTCATTTGGATCGCCGTAAAGCCCGCCGATACGAAGTCGACGGCTTGCGTACTCGTGGTGTTCGTCACCGTATTGGGCACGCCGGCTGCTACGACAGACATCCCTCCCGGGAAGGCTTCGACCGCATCGGCGGTGAAGTTGGTTGCCTGGACGTGCACCGTACCGGTCGCCGGTTGCCCGTCGGCTGTTTTCATCACCGTGCCCGCGGGAATGGTGATTTTCTGGCTGACGGAGACGTTGCCGTCGGTCGTATTGTTGAGGGTGACTTCGACGGGACCGGTCGTCGTCCCGCCGGAGGTCGTCACGTTCTGCTCTCCCATCGCGATGCCATTCACTGTTGCACCGTCTTGAAAGACGACCATCGTCAGGATCTTGTTGTTGGCCCCGTCGCTAATAGTCATCTCTGTCCCGGTGGTAAGATACCCCGCCTTGCTTGCAAGGATTTTAACGTTGGCGCCGACAGAGCTGTAAAACGCGATGAGACCGGTCTCGTCGGTTGTCAAAGCTTCCGTAATCTCTTTGCCTTCGATGTCCAGGGCCGTCCCGTTAAAAGTGACGCTCGCACCCGTTACCGGGAGACCTGAGGTGTCAACGACGCTGACCGTCGCGATACTATCCTGGGCCGATAGGACGCTTGGCGTCTTGGTCGAATTGCTCGACGAGTTACATGCCGTGATCGCAGCGACGGCAAACAGAATTAATCCGGAGAGAAGTGTTTTTCTCCATAGGGAGTGCTGGGAAATCATTCAAAGTTCCTTTTATTGAGAGGATTGTAATAACCTGGCGTGCCTGTAGAAAGCGCGCAGCCTTTTCAAACATTCAGTGACACTCTAGGTTTTTTTAGATTATTTTTTTATAAAAAATAACACCGTAATACAAAAGGACAGCCAAAAAATAACATTTGACAATAATATAATTTTTAAATATGCATATAGTATTCACAAAACTAATGCTTCTTCTCGTAGGGAATGGGTTTGGATTGTTTGCAAGGGTCAAAGGGGATGGTGGTCATCATCAGAGTCTCATTCCCTCGGTAGTTGCACCAAGGTGAGCGGGATTCCCCAAGCTGATGCCACCGATAGTTCATGGTGAGAGGACAATAGTCACATGAACGGTCGACAGGAGACAGCCTGTTATGTTCGTGCGCTGCTGTTTTTCATCTGTCGTTCGTCATACATGCGCGCTAATATTCCATAGATATCCGCGATATCCCCTTTCAGACGGTGAAGACCGTCTATCTCTCCCGTCTGCAGGACGCTGTTCAGTGCCGTTAGCATCTCCTGCAGTTTCGCTTCGATCGTCCCGTTTCCTGATACATCCCCCGCCATGGTCTTTTGGGATGGAAGAGTCTGGTGTTCAGGCGGCAGCCGCTTCAGTTCCGCTTCGAACTCCTCCTTCACCCGTTCGATGTCGTAACGGTAGTAAGGTTCCCCCGTACGTCCCGTATAGGCTTTGGCGATGCCGTGGACGACGGCCTGCTCGAAAGGGAAACCTCTCTGCTCCGGATGGTCGGGGTCGCGGATCTTCAACGTATAGAGTATCTTGCCGACGGCCTTGGCGTCGACGCCGTAGGTTTTGCCGATCTGGGTCATGGTCTGGTACATGAATTACTCCTTGTTCCGAATTATGGATGAATATACAATATCAATATAAAATACTAAAAAATAATAATATTGCACTATGAAATATAAACAGTTAAAAAATATTTAATACTATTTCAGTAGGATTGCAGAAGGGTACCCGGAACTTTTCATTAAAAAGGAGTCGAAATGGGATTCGTGAAGAAAACCGCGGCGGTGCTTGCCGCGCTGGTGATCAGCATACCTCTGTTCGCGGGGGTTAACCTCAACACAGCGACGGCGGAGGAGTTGTCCAGTCTCAAGGGGATCGGCCCGGCGACGGCGGCGAAGATTATTGAGTACCGCAAAGAGCACCGCTTCAACAGCATCGAGGATATCATGAACGTCAAGGGAGTAGGTGAAAAGACCTTTCTCAAGCTCAAGGATGAGCTCGAGGTCTGACCTTGCTTTGCCGGGAGCACTCCCGGCAAAAAGCTTCCGGGCGATTGTGGAAACCCTGTGCGATGTGCCAGGGCATTTACCGGCGGAACCGTTCTCCTCGTTGGTTGATGCCTGTAAGCTCGGCACCGTACAGGGTTTTCAGAGCTGCCCCGGCGTCATGGCGTGTCATCCTGTGCTATGCGTTGCTTTCTTCTTCCGTCAAAAAAGCTTCGACGTGTTTAAGTCACTTCTTCCCCAATTAGCCTCGGTCCTCCGAAGCGCATGTAATTAATAGGCAACTTGTCGTTAAGCGTGCCTTGAAAGCCGCTGCGGAGGCACAAAGCCGGGAGCAGCGTGCGATTCGCGCAACGACGATTTTCTTTTGTTTCTTTTCTTTGTAAAAAGAAAAGATAGAGAAGAGTATCGCTTTGCCACTTTTTTAGAAAAAGTAGCGCAAAAAGCGGCCTTTCGCGAATCGCTCGCCCTTCCCGGCTTTTTGCCTCCAGGGCGGCTTACAAGGAGCGCTCAAGGCCAATGTCTGATTTCATTCTATGCGCTTCGACGGGCCGAAGCTCTGTGACTGTATTATGAATCACTTTCGCAGTACAGCAGTGCGCGAAAGCGGTATAATTCGGTTTAGTTTGATTGGGAGAAAACCATGGTGAAAGTCGCCGCTATTCAGATGCGCATGGGTGAGGATAAAGAGGCCAATAAGGACCGGGCGGAAGCGCTGGTACGCGAAGCGGCGGCAGGGGGTGCGCAGATCGTGCTGCTGCCGGAACTCTTCGAAGGGCTCTATTTCTGCAAGGATATGGACGAGAAGTATTTTACGTGGGCCGAACCGCGCCAGGGTCACCCGATGATTGCCCGCTTCTCGGCGCTGGCGAAGGAGCTCGGCGTCGTGCTGCCGCTGAGCTATTTCGAGCGCGACGGCGAGCGCTATTTCAACTCCCTGGTGATGATCGATGCTGACGGGTCGGTGCTGGAGAACTACCGCAAGACCCACATTCCTTCCGGTCCGGGGTACGAGGAGAAGTTCTACTTTGTGCCGGGAGATACCGGGTTCAAAGTATGGCAGACACGTTTCGGCAAGATCGGCGTCGGCATCTGCTGGGACCAGTGGTTCCCGGAGACGGCACGCTCGCTCGCGCTTCTGGGTGCCGAACTGATTTTCTATCCCACCGCCATCGGCAGCGAACCGGAGATCAACGTCGATTCCAAAGAGCACTGGCAGCGGGTCCAGCAGGGGCACAGCGCCGCCAACACCGTCCCCGTCATCGCAGCCAACCGCATCGGCGAGGAGGCGGGGGAGAGCTGCACGCTCACCTTTTACGGCTCTTCCTTCGCGACGGACTATACCGGCAGGAAGATCGCCGAGGCCGACCGTGAGAGCGAAGGGGTCATCTATGCCGAGTATGACCTGGACGAGATCGCCAGACAGCGTGACTACTGGGCGCTCTTCGCCGACCGCCGACCGGCGATGTACGGCGAGATCTGCAAAGAGCGCTGAACGTACCACTTCCCCTGAGGCCGGGCCCTGTGCTATAATGCCCCCATGCTGACCGAGGGCCTCCATTGCTGCTGAACCAACTGCGCCGTTTCCATGATGAGACGTTCCCCGATTCGATGGAGACGCTCATTGCATATTTCGCCGTATTCGGCGAGAGCGGCATCGAGATCGATACGACCATCCCGCTTTCCGAACTGATCGAAACGAAGATACTGGACCACTACGGCGAACACTACAACCGCATTCATACAGGCTTTCTCGAGGACCGGCAGGTGATTGCGCTACTGCAGGCCGTGGCGAAGGGGGACCGCCGTATCCACTCCGCCTGCCGCCGGGCGCACATTAGCGAAGCGAAGGGGGGCGAGCTCGTCGACCACCTGCGTACCCTCGGCATCCTCGACCTGGAAGCCTCGCGGGAAGCGCCGCCGGAAAAGAGCTACCCGAAGCAGAAGCTCAAGCGGGAGGTCGCCCGCCACCGTATCTCGCACAAACTGCGCTTCCGTTCGCCTTTCCTGCGCTTCTGGTTCCGTTTCGTCTCGCCGCAGCACCGCCGGATTGAGCAGGGGGACTATGAAAGCGTATTGCAGCGTTTTGAGGAGCAGGATACGGCCTTTACCGGGCTGGTCTTCGAGGAAATCTCCCAGCTCTACCTGCGCCATCAGTTGGGGAACGACCCCTACCTGCGCTGCGGCAGCTACTGGGACCGGGTGATCGAGCTTGATATCCTGGCCCGCGCCCCTGACGGCGGCTTTATCGTCGGCGAGTGCAAATGGACCAATACCAAGGTCAACCGGGGCGAACTGCAGAAGCTGCAGGAGAAGTGCGCCCTTGTCGGGCTCGAGCCGGAGCAGATCTGGCTTTTCGCGAAACGGGGATTTTCCAACGAGCTTGACGCGATGCGCAGTGATACGCTGGTGCTTGTCTGTGCGGAAGAGATGAAAGAACTGATTGAGTAGCGTGCAGGGAACGCCACACTTTTAGGAGGATAACAATGGAATACCGCTACATCGGCCGAAGCGGCCTGCGGGTCAGCCCGATCTGCCTGGGGACGATGACCTTTCCCGGGCAGTGCGACGAGAAGAGCGCCTTCGCCATTATGGACAAGGCCTACGCGGCGGGGGTGAACTTCTATGACACCGCCGAACTCTACCCCGTTCCGCCGCGTGTGGACCTGGCGGGACAGACCGAGGAGATCGTCGGACGCTGGCTTAAAACGAAGCCGAGGGAGAGCATTATCCTCGCCTCCAAGGTCGCCGGGGCGGCCTCGGGCTGGTTCGTACCCCCGGTACGCCATGGGCTGACGGCCATGGACCGTTTCCATATCGAACGGGCGGTCGAAGGCTCTTTGAGACGGCTCGGGACGGACTACATCGACCTCTACCAGATGCATTGGCCCGATACTGTTGTGCCCGTCGAGGAGACGATGGAGGCTTTCGACCGGCTGGTACAGAGCGGCAAGGTGCGCTATATCGGTACCTCCAACGACACGGCCTACGGGACGGCGAAGGCCCTGGCCGCTAGCCACTACAAAGGGCTGGCGCGCTTTGAGTCGATTCAGAACAACTTCTCCATGCTGAACCGCCGTTTCATGGACGAGCTGGCCACCCTCTGCCGTCAAGAGCAGATCTCCCTGCTGCCTTATTCGCCGCTGGGCGGCGGCGTGCTCAGCGGGAAATACAATCAGGCGGAGATAAGCGGGGGGCGTTTCGCGGACTATTTCAAATCCCCCAATGCCCGTCAGCGCCTGATGGCCGCACGCTTTGTCAATGACAAGACCCTGGCTTCCACGCAGCGCTATCTCAAGATTGCCGCCGACGCGGGGTTGGACCCGGTCACGTTGGCGGCAGCCTGGAGCAAGCAGCACGACTTTGTCGCCTCCACGATCATCGGCGCGACCCGCCCCGAGCAGCTCGACGCGTCGCTCGCGGCCATGGAGCTGACCCTCTCGGCAGAGGTGATGGCGGCCTGCGACGCGGTACACGCGGACATTCTTTACCCGATGGGCTGAAAGGTTCGGTGCGAGGATGAAATTGAGAGGCGTATGGCAACTGGTGGGCCTGGGCATCGCAGCACTGCTGCTCGGCGGCTGCTCCACCCGTTACGTCGAGCGCAGACCGTCGCCGCCCTCGGTTGTCAATGCCGCCGACAGGACCTTTGCGGCGCTGCCGCCGATGGAGGAGGTGTGGCTGCTGCAGGAGGAAGTGCAGGCTCCGGCGCCGCAGCCGGTGAGCCAGGATCCGGCCCTGGCCAAACTCTACCCTTTCCAAACGAAGTGGCACCATGTCCCTTACCGTTACGGGGGCACGGGGCCGCGGGGGATCGACTGCTCCGCATTCGTGCAGCAGGCCTATCGGGAACTCTTCGGCATCAGGCTGCCCCGGACAACCCGGCAGCAGGCAAGCTGCGGCAGTGCCGTATCCCGGCAGCAGCTTCAGGCCGGGGACCTTGTCTTTTTCCGCACCAGCGGGCGGGACCGCCATGTCGGCATCTATCTCGAAGCGGGGAAGTTCATGCACGTTTCCACCAAGTACGGGGTGATGATCTCGAGTATGGATAAGCCCTATTGGCAACGGCACTACTGGACGACAAGAAGGATCAGATGACGATCAGCAGATTGACAATGTGGCTTTTACCCATACTTGCAGGCGTACTGCTCGGTGGCTGTGTCATGAAAAAACCTCCGGTTACGGCGGCCTATGTCGTCGTGTTCAAGACGCCGCAGTGGCGGTTCGCCGACACGGGCTATATCCGTAAGGGCGACGGGGTGGCGGAGCTGGAAGTCTTCGAGGCGGGCCAGCGTATTTTGCGACTGCAGATCGAAAGCCTCGTCTGTATGGAGGGGGAGGGGTGCCTCGCCAAATCGGCCTTCAATGCAAAATACCTCAGCGCCGCCTACCCCGACGACCTCTTCTATCATCTGCTGCGCGGCGAGGCGATCATGGAGCGCCGGAATCTCGTGCATACCGACGAGGGCTTCGAGCAGCAGGTGGGCGGGATCGTCTACCGGGTCACGGCGGAGCAGATATACTTCCGGGACCTCGAACACGGGATACTGATCAAGTTCAAACGGTTGCAGTAAACCAACAGTGCTATGAGCTTCGGTTCCCGAAGCGCATAAAATCGATAGGCGACCTGTCGTTAAGCGTGCCTTGAAAGCCGCCCTGAAGGCATAAAGCCGAGAAGGGCGTGCGATTCGCGCGACGACGATTTTCTTTTGTTTCTTTTCTTTGTAAAAAGAAAAGATAGAGAAGAATGTTCATGCCACTTTTTTAGAAAAAGTAGCGCAAAAATCGGCCCTTCGCGAAACGCTCATCCCTCCCGGCTTTATGCCTCCGGGATGGCTAACAAGGAGCGCTCAGGGCCAGCTCTCTATTGATTTAATGCGCTTCAGGTTACTGAAGCGTGCTGTTTATCAAGAACCAATGACCATTTGCCAATAGTACTTAGTCCCTGATACTACCTGTACTCCTTTCGTCCCCTTTAACTCCTGTTTGGTTATGCTTCTGCCTAAAAACAGGAATTTTTATCATGAGCAATAAATTTGTCGGTGCACACACGTCGGCTTCGGGCGGGGTCTACAACGCCATCACGAATGCCGAGGCGATCGGGGCGCAGGCCTTTGCCCTCTTTACGAAGAACCAGCGCCAATGGAAGGCCAAGGATCTGGACACGGAGACGATAGACACTTTCAAAAGGCTGCTGGAAGAGAGCGGGATCGCCCCAAAACACGTGCTCCCCCATGATTCGTACCTGATCAACCTTGGCCACCCCGAAGAGGAGAAGCGCCAGAAATCCTTCGACGCCTTCGTGGACGAAGTCGAGCGTTGCATGCAGCTGGGGCTCGACCGGCTCAATTTCCACCCGGGATCGCACCTCAAGCAGATCGGTGAAGAGGCGTGTCTTGACCGGATCGCCGAGAGCATGAACCGTACCCTGGACGTGACCAGCGGCGTGACCCTTGTGCTGGAGAATACGGCGGGACAGGGGAGCAACCTCGGCTGGAAGTTCGAACACCTGGCCCACATCATCGACAAGGTCGAGGACAAGTCACGCGTCGGCGTCTGCATCGACACCTGCCATATGTTCACGGCGGGCTACGACATCCGCACCAAGGAGGCCTACGACGTCTCCATGGCGGAGTTCGAGAACATCGTCGGCTTCAAGTACCTGCGCGGGATGCACCTCAACGACTCCAAGCCGGACCTCGGCAGCCATGTCGACCGCCACGACAGCATCGGCAAAGGCAAGATCGGTCTGGAGGCGTTCCGCTACATTATGAACGACCCGCGTATGGACGACATCCCGCTCATCCTCGAGACGATCGACGAGACGATCTGGGCGGAGGAGATCAAGCTGCTTTATTCCCTGGAAGAGCGCTGACGTCAATCATCAGTGTCATTCTCCCTATACCTCTCTTGCCACTTTTTTAGAAAAAGTAGCGCAAAAAGCGGCCTTTCGCGCAACGACGATTTTCTTTTGGTTCTTTTCTGATGAAAAAGAAAAGAATGAACAGGATGTTTTATTGCCATTCTATTTGCTTGAAGAAGCATGAGGTGTTGTTTCCTTTCTTCTTTACGACTCGGCATTTAGTGCTTCGCATGTATGGCGCTTTAGCGCTTATGCTCGCACAAAGAAGAAACCGAACCGGAAAGAAGAAAATGCGAAAGGCTGCCGCTTTCGGGATACTCCATTCCTCGGTGATCAAGCGGACACGCTCATGACCGTTTCTGACATGACAAATGAAGCGGATACTGACATTCTCACCTAGCATCTAGCACTCGCCCCGGAGGAAGTCCACTCGGGGGATAGCACGCTGCTACTTGATGATCGAAGGATCGTTGACCTGGATCGCCGTACCGTTGCTGTAGATGAAAGAGATCAGCTCGGTGTGGTACTCCAAGAAGGCGTCGAGGCCGTACTGCGGGTCAAGCGGGGAGCGGTGCTCGCCTGCGGTGACCCGGGTGACAGTCCTGTTCGTATCGGGGAAATAGTATGGCCCGACAAGGGCGCTTTTATTGAGGTCTTTGGCCTGGGTGAAGGCGATAAAAGGGTTGCCGCCTGCAAGCGGGTAGCCCGCCACGGCGGCGGGGATATGCTGGTCGCCGCTCCCCTCGGTGCCGTCGCCGATCGCCTGCATTTCAAGGATGGGGAAGGTGTTGGCTGCCCCGATGCCTGCCGTATAGTTCGCCGGGTCCGCGTCGTCGATGATTGTTTGCGTCGCGTGGAGGAAGGCGCTGTATTCC
Source organism: Sulfurimonas sp. HSL3-1 (assembly GCF_039645995.1). NCBI lineage: Bacteria > Pseudomonadati > Campylobacterota > Epsilonproteobacteria > Campylobacterales > Sulfurimonadaceae > Sulfurimonas > Sulfurimonas diazotrophicus. The sequence continues at coordinate 2,206,965 of NZ_CP147920.1, read as the reverse complement.
GGCGTACCCGGCATGATGCCGTAGACGGCCAGCCCGGCATTGATCTCCGGCGCGAAGACGGGCGAGCTGATCAGGAAGGGGATCATCTGCTGTCCGGGCATCATCATGACGGCGCTTTGCAGCGCGCCCGTCTGGTTGAGGTAGCCGATGGAGGCGATGTTGCCCAGGGAGTGTGACAGGAAACTGATGCGTGAACCATCAAGGTTGCTCAGCGTCGCGTTCAGTTCCAAGACCACCGCCGAGGCGATGCTGTTCGTCAGTTCGATGAGGTCCGAAGTCGTCTGCTGCAGATTGTCCCTTGTGGTCGTGACGTTGGCGAGGTTCATGAAGTGGATCCCCGTCGAGTCAATTACGCCGTCCGGTGCATAGGCGACGACGGTGCCGTAGGGGTTTTCCGTGACCAGGTCGACATTGAAGGTGCGCTCCAGCGCTCCCATGTAAAAGGGATTGAGCGTCGTATTGGATTCCGTGACACCGTGCAGCGGAAGGTCGATGGCGATGCCGACGTAGCAGGCCGAGGCCAGCGTTTCGCCGTAGACGAAAAGGTCGGTACGCACACGGGTGATACCGTGCTGGTAGATCACGACCGGCCAGCCGGCCGCCGGTTTCGTACATCCCGAAGCGGCACTCGGGACCGTCGCCACGACCGGTACGGTGATGTTGGCTTCGATGATCGGCACAAAGGGTGCGCTGTAGCTGAACTCGCCCGCCAGGACGGGCAGGGGGTTCAGCGGCGACCCCTGCGGCATGTATTGCGGGAGGTTGGCGAGGGTCCCGGCAAAGATCTCGGCGCTGCCCGTCATGAGGGTGGTATCCATCCCCAGCTGAGCAAAAAGCGCCTTGGTCGTGATATTGACATCCTGGATGGCGAGGGCGGCGTTGGTGTCATTTTGCGCATACTGGGCGATACTGCTCTGCACGGCGCCGATCATCTGAGTCCGGAAGGTCCAGATCTGCACCGTTTTGGTCGGGTCCTTGCCGGCCACGGCCAGGGCGTAGAGCATGGCCTGGTTGCCCTGGCGGATCGCTTCGAGGGCGGCGGCACTCTCGGCGTCGATCGCGCCGCCGGCCTCGACAGGGTTCGGTGAGAGGGTCAGGGCTGTTGCGTAATCCGGGGCGAGGACGCGGCCGTCGCTGTCGTTGAGGTCATTGGTGAGGACGGCCATGTAATTCGTCAGCGACTCCAGCGGTTTCATCGGTACGATGGCAACGGTGCTGCCGCTCTGGGCGGCGGCAAAATCGACACCGTAGACGAGGGTGGTGTTGATACCGGTTACCGCCCCGGTCGTCGTATTGACGTCGACCTTGTAGAGCTGCACGCCGACGGGCAGGGAGCTGGCGTCGAGCGTGACCCCCTCACTGATCGGTGCGGTAATCGGCATTGTCGTCGAGAAGCCAGTCAGGGTATTGAGCTGGCGCTTGACATTGGCGTCGGCGTCAGAAGGTTCATAGGGGATGTTGAGGGTCTGGCCGAAGTCGTAATCGTCCGCCCCACTACTGTTGGGGGCGAAGAGAATATTGTTGGGATAGGGGATCGTTCCCGTCGTCGGGTCGAAGAGCGTATAGCCCGCAATGAGGTCGTCGACGGTTTGGCCGTTCAGGCTGTCCTGCAGATCCGTGCTCTTGTCGCCGTCGCATCCGGCGAACAGCAGCATGAAAGCCGCCGCGGTCAGGGTAAGTCGGTTATGGCGCATCGTTGCCTCCTAAAATTTCATGCTCAGCTGGACACTGAGGATATCGACGCTGGAATCGTACGTCCCTTTGAGGGTGTGGTTGAGTTCCGGGATGCTGGATTCAAAGGTGTTCTCGATCTTCGTACTCGCGACGAAGAGGTGGCTGTAGGCCGCGTCGATGCTAAGCATGCCGTTCAGGGCGTAACCCGCCCCGATCGAGAGCCAGAAACGGTCGTTGTCCGGGATGCGCGGGGTACGGCGGTAGCGGTTCTTGACGGCCTTCTGGTCATAGGCGAAGCCCGTCCGGAGCACAAACTTCTCGCTGACATGAATGCGCTCGCCGATCGCGATGCGCCACTGGTCCCGATAATCTTCGGTTGTGACGGAGTCGGGCTGGGCCGGGTTGTCGTACTTGATGCGCAGCTCCTGGAAACTGCTCCACTGCGTCCAGGTCACATCGGCCATCAGGTCGAGTGGCCCGAAGTTGTGAAAGAGGCTGAGCGACGCGGAGGCCGGCAGGGTGACGTCGGCGCTGAGGGCCGTATCGGTAAAGGCGCCGGTGCTGACGACGGGGGCGGCCGCCGCGGGGACGCGGAAGTCGGCTTTGCCCTCGACATGCTGGTCGACGGCGGAGCGGTAGGCGAGGGCAACCCGGGTATGCTCATCGACGTTGTAGAGTACCCCGACGTTCCAGCCGAAGGCCAGGTCGTTGTAGTTGTCGCCGGTCAGGTCGGCAAAGCCGTCCGCGCTGCCGGGCGTCCCGAGCAGGGCACCGAAGTCGACGGCACTGGTAAGGGTGATGTCGAGCAGCTGGACGCTGACCCCGGCACCGAGACTCCAGTGCTCGTTGATCCTGTAGGCGATCGCCGGGTTGATGTTGACGGTTTTGAGGTCGGATTCGACGGCGTGGTAGCGTCCGACCCAGTCGTCGTTATACTCTGTCACCAGCCCGAAGGGGGCGTTGATGCTGAGCCCCACAAAGAGCTGATCATCGATCTGCCCGCTGTAGTAGAAGGTCGGGATCAGGGCGGGGGTGTTGCTGTTCGCATCGGGGCCGCTCAATGCGCTGCCGTCGGCGAAGGTGGAGCCGTTGTTGCTGAAATCGGCCGAGGGGAGGATGGCATTGATCGCCCCGACGACGTTCTGGCCTCCCAGCAGCGTCATCGAGGCGGGGTTGAACCAGACGGTCGAGGCGTCCTCTGCCGCCGCCCCGCCCGATGCATAGGCCACGCCCATGCCCGAGGCTGAATTCTCAATAATGCCGAACCCGGCACTGTGTGCGCCCGCCGTGGCGAGCAGCAGCGCCGCGGCGCTGTAAAGCGGATGGAGACGCAATCTTCCCATAGGTCATTCCCTCTCTTCGTTGTTAGTGCTGCTGTTACTATAGATGAGGTCGCTATAAAATGAGATTAAACGCATCAAAACGGTGAGCCACGATGAACGGCGGTGCACCACGGTATTATGACAATTCTTTGGGGCAATTGGATACCATAAGCTTATAGATAGACTCTAGGGATCAGGAGAGAGAAGGATGAAGAGAGCGCTTCTGTTGGCGACGGCAGCTACGGCATTGACGGCCGGGGGATACCGCATTCCCGAAAACTCAATCAACAGCCTGGCATTGGCCGCGGCCTATGCCGCCAACGCCAACGGGGCGGATGCGACCTACTATAATCCGGCGAATATGGTCTTTGACGATGCCGTGCAGAAGGCGGAGGCAGCCCTGACCTATATCGGCCTGACCGGGGTGCACTTCAACGGCTCTGCGCCCCAGGCGGGGGTCGTCGGCACGGATACGAGCGGCTCCGATGCGGAACGCGAGAACTTCTTCGTCCCGACGCTGCACTATGTCTCTCCGGCCTTCGGCGACTGGCGCTTCGGTGCCTCCATGCTCTCGCCGGGCGGGCTCTCCAAGCGCTGGAACGACCAGCCGGCGCGAAGCTACGCCTGGGAGGTGACCGTGCAGACGATCGAGTTCAATCCGACGGTGGCCTACCGCATCACGCCGGAACTCTCCGTCGGGGGCGGCCTGCGGGCGCTCTACGTGCAGGGCGTCGTGAAAAGCGGTTCCATCGGTTCGCGGGACATGGCGGGCGACGGGTTCGCGTTCGGGTACAACCTGGCGCTGAGCTACCGTCCGACGGAGGCGCTCAAACTCGCGGCGACCTACCGCAGCGGCATCGAATTCAATATCGAAGGGGATGCGAAACTCTACTTCCCCGACGACGGCGCCTATAACGGTACCCTGCTTTACGACACCGGAGGTTCGGTCAGCCTGCCGCTGCCGGCGGTGCTGCAGGTGGCCGCGGCATACACCTTCAATGAAGGGAGTGCACAGTCAACGACGGTCGAATTCGTGTATGAAAAAGATTACTGGTCCGCCTTCAAGGACCTGGATTTTGATTACGACACCGACATCGGGGCGCTGGCCATGTACTTCGATGACCCGATCCCGAAGAACTGGAAGGATACGAACGTCTACCGCCTGGGCGTCACCCAGGGGCTGGACGCGTGGACGCTGATGGCGGGCATCGCAATCGACGAGACCCCGATTCCCGAGAAGACGCTCAATTTCGAGCTGCCCGATGCCAATGCCATCATCTTCTCCGCCGGGGCGCGCTACCACCTGGACGACGCGTGGAACCTCGGCGGCGGCATCCTCTATGACCACAAAGAGGATCGCAGAATCGACGGCACCGTCAACGACAACAATATCGACGGGACCTTCACGAATACGGCCGCTATCCTGGTGACACTGGGCGCGGAGTACCGTTTCTAGGTTCCGAACACAACAAAGGAAGTGACTGAAGTGAAGTATCTGGTGGAGTTCGTCGAACGCGGGGAGGTGGAGCAGAGCGCCATCTTCGCCCAGCTCAAGTGCGGTGTCGAGGAGGCGAAGATCCTTCAGACGATGGCGCGCCGCTACATTACGGGGCAGGAGGACAGCGGGGTGCTGGAGCTGCTACAGGAGCTTTTCGGGGAGGAGGAGTACGGCTACCTCGCCCACCTCGATCAGATCAAGAACCTGCTGGAACTCGGCTGGATCGCCCAGCAGAGCTTCACGCCGCTCAAGGTCAGCGAGGCGTGCAACCTGGAGTTGCTCAATACGCAGGTTGCGCTGAGCACCCCGTTCCTGCGGCTGCTGGAACTGGGCTCGCTGGAGATGACGCTGCCCGAGATCAAACCCTACGAAGACCACCTGGAGTACCTCCAGGACCAGTTCTTCCGTATCGAGCTTTACCAGAAGATCGGCACGGTGCGCCACCAGGGCAACGAACAGTCCCTCTCCATCCACCGGCTGCAGAACAAGCTGGAGATCCTGGAGAAACGGATCGGAGAGCGGATCGCGCAGACGACGTCGGAGATCGCGCTGGAGAAGTACCTCCGTACCAGCGAGCTCGAAGGCAAAGAAGAGGTGATCTTCCTGGCCCTGCTCAAAGAGGAGTACAGCGCCGGCGACAACTCCCTGCGGGAGATGACGGCGCTGATCGACCTGATCAGCAGTGACGAATACGACCGCATCCGCAACCGCGCCCTGCTCGAAGAGGGCTCCAAGCTGCTCACCGAGGAGATCATCGACTACGAAGAGATGCTCAACCCTTTCGGCGGGATCGCCCGGGCCTTCTACATCGTCGATGAGGTGCTGCAGAACATCATGCACCCCCAGAAAAAGAAGAAGGTGCACAAGCTCAAACTCGACATGCTCATCAAGGAGCAGGAGATCTTCGAACTGATCGATCCGGTCACTTCCCTCGACGACGTTGTCCTGAACCCTTCGACGCGCCGGGTGCTCGACAATCTGATGCACCAGATGGATAAGCGGGTCGTGCAGCGGCTTGTGGAGTGGGGGGTTAAGAACAAGAAGCAGGGCGTCGATGCCCGCATCATCTTCTACGGCCCCCCGGGCACCGGTAAGACGATGACGGCCTACTCCCTCTCGAAGTCGCTCAAGCGCCAGGTACTCAGCTTCGACTGCTCGAAGATTCTCTCCATGTACGTCGGCGAGAGCGAGAAGAACGTGCGAAAGATCTTCGATACCTACAAGGAACTGACGGAGAAGACGAAGACGGAACCGGTTCTGCTGCTCAACGAAGCCGACCAGTTTCTAAGCGCGCGCTCCTCCGGCACGGGCAGCAGCGCCGAACAGATGCACAACCAGATGCAGAACATCTTTCTCGAGCAGATTGAAAGCTTCAAGGGGATTCTGATCGCGACGACAAACTTGCTGGAGAACATCGACAGCGCCTTTTCGCGCCGCTTCAACTACAAGATCGAGTTCAAGCGCCCCGACCGAGCACAGCGCCGTACGCTCTGGGAGAAGATGTTGCCTGTGAAAGCGCCCTATGCAGAAGATTTCGATATCGATAAACTCGCCGGGTACGATCTCAGCGGCGGGCAGATCAGCCTCGTCATCAAGAATACGGCCTTCAACGTCGCGACGATGGAGGAGCCTCTTTTTACCCTGGAGGCCTTCGTCGAGGAGATCGAAAAAGAGAAACGGGGTACCTTCGATACGGAAAAAGCGATGGGATTCCTGCAGGGGTGAATTTTTCATCATCCCCCGCTTTTTCTTTGCTACAAAAAGAAACAACACCTCCCGCACCCCCATTTTTGACCTGTTTCCATCGGTGACATGCCCTCCAATTGGGAAGGCCGAATTTAGGGGATTTAATGACCTTTTCGCTATATTGCTTGCAACTGTTTTGATATAGAATCTGGCTTGGAGAAAGCCCTGATTTTCGGGGATTTGTCCGGTTTGATACCACTAGAAAAGGTAGGATACATGGAACATGTAGGTGTTGCTCACCCCTATTTTGGGGTCTTTATCCTCTTCGTGCTGACCTTCGGTGCGTTCTACGGAACGACGGTCCTGGCGCGATGGGCCAGCCGCGCAATGGCGGCAAAAGATACGGAGAAGATCAAACTTTCCATCTACGAATGTGGACCGGAAGTGACCAAACAGCCCAACAGAATCTCGCCGCAGTTTTACCTGTTCGCGCTGCTGTTTTTGCTGTTTGACGTGGAGATCGTTTTCATGTTCCCGTGGGCAATTGACTTCAAACTGCTCGGTTGGTTCGGCTTTGCGGAGATGATGCTGTTCATCCTGCTGCTGGCCATCGGTTTCGTGTACGCTTGGAAGAAAGGAGCGCTTGAATGGCACAACATCAAGTAAATTTCATGCAAGACGGCGGGCTTCCCGTCGCACTGACGACCGTCGACAAGGTGGTCAACTGGGGGCGCTCGAACTCGCTTTGGGCGCTGACATACGGTCTGGCCTGCTGCGGGATCGAAATGATGGCCTCAGGGGCGTCACGCTACGACTTCGACCGCTTCGGTACGATTTTTCGCGCGTCGCCGCGCCAGTCGGAAGTGATGATCGTCGCGGGAACGCTGACGAAGAAGCACGCGGAGTTTATCCGCCGTCTTTACGACCAGATGACAGAACCCAAATGGGTCATCTCCATGGGCTCCTGCGCGAATACGGGCGGGATGTTCAACACCTACGCCACCGTGCAGGGGTGTGACCGCGTTATTCCGGTTGACCTCTACCTGCCGGGCTGCGCGCCGCGTCCGGAGACGCTGCAGTACGCGGTCTTGATGCTGCAGAAGAAGATCCGCCGCGAAAAGGCGATCAAAGCTCAGAAACCGAAAAGGCTGCTGTAATGAGACGCTATACCCCGAAAGACGACGTACAGGCTAAGCCTTACTATACGGACCGTTACTGGGTCGCACCGCAGGTCGCCAAAAGCGACGTCAGCGAAGATGAGATCTTCGCGGCGGACCTCGAAGCGATCAAGGCTAAATTCGACGTCAGCGAGGCCTATATTCAGGTCGAGCAGATGGTCGTCTACATCAAGCCCGAGGACAACTACGGCGTGCTCGAACTGCTGCGCGATGCGCTGGGCTATACCCAGCTCTCCGAGCTGAGCGCCATCGACTGGCTGGCGGAAAAGGGGCAGTTCGAGGTCTTCTACCAGATGCTGAGCATGTCCAAGCGCAAGCGCCTGCGCATCAAGATGTTCATCGACGAGACCGAAGCGGTCAACAGCGTCGAGAAGCTCTTCCGCAGCGCTGACTGGAGCGAGCGCGAGATGTACGACATGTTCGGCATCAAGCTCAATAACCACCCGTTCCCGAAACGCATCCTGATGCCGGACGACTGGGAAGGGTTCCCGCTGCGCAAGACCTACCCGCTGCAGGGCGATGAGTTCGCGGCATGGTACGAAGTCGATAAGATCTTCGGCAAAGAGTACCGCGACGTCATCGGGCCGGAACTGCGCGACCCGGCGGAAGTCAACCGCTACGATACGACGCGTTTCGCCCGCCTCGGCTACGAAGTGCCGAAAGGGACGGATATCTCCGGTGGCGAAACGAAACGGGGCCTCGAACTCCAAGAAGATGGCGGCGTCTTCATGATTTCGAAATTCCACGAAGAAAAATCTGTCGTTATTGAAGACAGAGACAGATAAGGCGAGCAATGCAACAGACGAACCGATTACGACCGTTTTTTGAAAACATCACCTTTGAGCGTGACGACAACGAACTCGTGCTCAACTTCGGACCGCAGCACCCCTCCGCACACGGACAGCTGCGCCTGATGCTGCACCTCCAGCAAGAGCAGATTGTCAAGGCCCACCCGGATGTCGGCTACCTGCACCGCGGGATGGAGAAGATGGCGGAGAACATGATCTACAACGAGTTCATGCCAACCACTGACCGTATGGACTATATCGCGTCCTCTTCCAACAACTACGGCTTCGCCCTGGCGGTTGAGAAACTGATCGGCCTCGAAGTGCCGCGCCGCGCGAAAGTCATCCGTATGATGCTGCTTGAGGTCAACCGCCTGATGTCGCACCTCTTCTGGCTGGCGACGACGGCGCTGGACATCGGGGCGATGACGGTCTTCCTCTACGCCTTCCGCGAACGCGAATACCTGATGGACCTCGTCGAGGATTACTGCGGGGCGCGCCTGACGCACGCGGCGATCCGCATCGGCGGCGTGCCGCTCGACATTCCGGACAACTTCCTGGGCGACCTGAAGAAGTTCCTGGACAAACTGCCGCAGAACATCAAAGACTACGAGGACCTGCTCGACCAGAACCGTATCTGGAAGATGCGTATGGAAAACGTCGGGACGATCTCGACGGAGATGGCCCTCTCCTGGGGCTGTACGGGACCGATGCTGCGCGCTTCGGGCGTCCAGTGGGATATCCGTAAAGAGGAGCCGTACGAACTTTACGACGAAGTCGAGTTCAACGTCCCGTGGTCCGACAAAGGCGACAACTACGCGCGCTACAAGATCTACATGGCCGAGATGCGCGAATCCGCGAAGATCCTCTACCAGACGATCGACATGTACGAAGAGACGGTCAAGAACAACCAGACCGAACTGATGGCCCACGCGCCGCAGTACATCTCCGCGCCGAAGCTCGACATCATGACGCAGAACTACGCGCTGATGCAGCACTTCGTCCTCGTCACGCAGGGGATGCGCCCGCCGGTCGGCGAGGTGTACGTCCCGACCGAGTCTCCGAAGGGAGAGCTGGGCTACTTCATCAACAGCCAGGGCGGCGCATACCCGTACCGCCTGAAACTGCGCGCGCCGTCGTTCTGGCACACGGGGATCCTCACCGATCTTCTCCCGGGCCACTACATCCCGGACGTCGTCTCCATCATCGGAACGACCAATATCGTCTTCGGCGAAGTCGACCGTTAATAAGGAGCGCATGAATGTTACGTTACGACCTTAGACATCTGCATAATGAGTTTGATGGCCGCATGATGGAGATCATGCAAACGGCTCCTGCGGGCGAAGTGATCATCTTCCTGTTCGAAGTGGGTGACTTCTCGCCGGTACAGCGCAGTGCCGACCTGATGAAAGAGCAGGGATACGAACTGCTCAATTCGTTGAAATTCAACGAAGTCGACTGGACCCTGGTTGTCCGTAAATAAGAGGAAGAAGAGTTGAGTAAAGTCTATTTCTCCACGTGGAAATCGGAGCAGATCAATAATATCGGCAAATCCGAAGCGGCGTGGGAAGAGAGTGCGTACAAGCTGCCGATGCAGTACAACGAGCACAGCGATGCCAAGGCCTTTATCGGCTGGGACGGCGTGGCGCTGTACGATCCCGAGGTGGATGTTGTACGCCTGGCGACCGAGTATGCCGCGCAGTACCAGGTCTACTCCGAGGCGTGCGGGCGCTGTGCCCCCGGACGCTGGGGCGGACGGATCCTGTACGACCTGCTGGACAAGATCGCCCGGGGCGAAGGTGCGCTCAGTGATATGGATCACCTCAAAGAGGTTGCGCGCAATATGCAGCTCACCTCCAAATGCGAGATCGGCAAAACCGTGCCGAACCCTCTCTTGGACCTGATGACGCATTTCGAAGCGGACTTCCTTGAGTGCATCGACGGGCAGAAGCCTTCAAAGCACTACAACGAGGAGGTCGGCTACATCGCCAAGATCACGGCGCCGTGTACGGATGCCTGTCCGGCGCACGTCGACATCCCGGCGTACATCGAGGGTGTCCGCGACCTCCGTTTCGACGACTCCCTGATGGCTACGCGCCAGACGATGCCGCTGGCACACACCTGCGGCCGCGTCTGTCCGCACCCGTGCGAGGACGAGTGCCGCCGTACGAACCTGGACGAACCGATCGCGATCATGGAGCTCAAGCGCCTCGGCGCCGATTACGAGACGGACCACGGTTTCGGCTTCTTCCACCCCTCAGAGCAGAAACCTGCCACGGGCAAGAAGGTCGCCGTTATCGGTGCGGGCCCTGCGGGCCTCACCACCGCCTATTACCTGGCCCTAGAAGGGGTGCACTGCGACGTCTACGAAGAGCTGCCGGTTCTCGGCGGCGAAGTCACCGTCGGCGTCCCGGAGTACCGCATGCCGTGGGACAAGTATGAAAAGGACATTGAGGCCGTCAAGGACCTCGGCGTCAACTTCATCACCAACAGCCGCGTGAGCGCGGAGATGATGCGTCGGTTCGAAGAGGAGTACGATGCGGTGATGGTCGCGACGGGTACGCGGATCTCCAAGAAGGTGCGCTGCGACAACGAGCGCCCGGAGATTACCGGCTACTGGGGAGCGATCGACTTCCTCGACCGCGTGAACCTTTACGTCAAGTTTGGGATCACCCTCACCGAGGAGCAGAAAAAAGAGTACGCCATCGACAAGGAGTACGTCGACCTGACGGGCAAAACCGTCGTCTGTGTCGGGGGCGGTTTCACCTCCATGGACGTCGTCCGCTGCTCCATCCGTGCCGGCGCGAAGCGTGTCGTCATGCTCTACCGCCGTGACGAGAAGACGATCATCCGCAACACGACCTACGAGGAGTACCACGAAGCGGTCGAAGAGGGTGTCGAGTTTATCTTCCACTCCGCGGTCAATGCGATCGTCGATGAGAACGATGTGCTCAAATCTCTCGTCGTCGACAAGTTCGAACTGGTCCCCGATCCCGACGGCGGCCGTCCGCAGCTCGTCAAGATCGAAGGTGCCTCTTTTGATATGGAGTGCGACTACCTGATCCCGGCAGTTTCGCAGAGCGCCGACCTCGACCTGCTCCCCGAAGAGTGGGAGATCGAGATGACCTCCTGGGCGACGATCAAGACGAACGGCAAGGACTACATGACATCACACAAAGGCATTTTTGCTTCCGGCGACTGCGAATACGGCCCGATGACCATCGTCAATGCCGTCGGGCAGGCGAAACGCGCCGCTTCCGTCATTGCCCGCTACGTCCAGAACGGCGAGATTACGCTCACCGACGAAGAGGTAATGGAAGACCAGCTGCGCAAAATGCGGGTCTACGACAAGAACGAAAAGGTCACCGGCTGGCTGCCGGGCCTGCCGCGCCAGCACAGTGAGGTCGTCGACGTCGATATCCGCAAAGTCAACAACATGGAAGTCAACTTCGGCTTCACGCAGGAGCAGGCGATCAGCGAGGCTGAACGCTGTATGCGCTGCTACTATATCGCGATGGTCGCGAACTAAGGAGGCCGGATGAGTGAAATGATCAACTTTACCATTGACGGCCGCAACGTCAGTGCGAAAAAGGGCGAAACCATTCTCAAGGTCGCCCGCCGCGAGGGGATCTACATCCCGACGATGTGTTACCTGGAAAAAACGAACCCGGCGGCGTCATGCCGTCTGTGCGTCGTGGAAGCTGAGGGCGTCGACGGGATGGTCCTGAGCTGCCAGACGCCTCCGACCGAGGGGCTGGCCGTCATTACCAACAACAACGTCCTGCACGAAGAGCGTACGAACATCATGCGCCTCTACGACGTCAACCACCCGCTTGAGTGCGGGGTCTGCGACAAATCGGGTGCGTGCGACCTGCAGAACAAGACGCTGGAGTTCAATGTCGGCTCGCAGAACTTTACGGCGAAAGAGCAGTCGCGCAAGATCGAGCACTGGGGGCTGATCAACTACGATCCGAACCTCTGCATCATGTGCGAGAAGTGTACGCACGTCTGTAACGAGGTGATTGGCGACGATGCCATCGAACTCAAATTCGGCGGCTACAAATCGACGATCATCCCGAAAAACAGCGAGCAGCTCGACTGTACCTTCTGCGGCGAGTGTATCGCCGTTTGTCCGGTCGGCGCGCTGGTGAGCGCGGACTTCCAGTACAAGGCCAACGCCTGGGAACTGGAACGTATCCCCTCCACCTGTGCCCACTGTTCCGCGGGCTGCGCCCTGGAGTACGAAGTGAAGACCTCTGGCGCCGCCAAGCCGGGCGAAGAGCGCATCTTCCGCGTCACGAACAACTTTGAATTCGCCTCCCTCTGCGGGGCGGGACGTTTCGGCTTCGACTTCGATGTCAAAGGCGAAAAAGAGGGCAAAGCATTCGTGGCGGCCCTGGAAGCCATCAAAAGCGCCGAGGCGATCCGCTTCTCCTCGATCATCACCAACGAAGAGGCGCTGATCCTGCAGCGGATCAAGGAGAAGACGGGCCTCAAGCTCTATAACGAGGATGCGCGCCGCTACGGCGCCTTTGTCAACGCCTTCGGTTCGACGGCGGACGGCAAGGCCGAACTCGCTACAATGGCCGACCTCAAGGCCAGCGACGGCATCATCGTGCTGGGCAGCCGCATCGGGACCGACAACCCGGCGCTGCGCTACGCGATGACGACGGCGGCCCGCCACCGCGGGGCGAAGATCGTCTACATGCATCCGCTCGAGGATGCGCTGATGCAGAACATTGTGACGCAGTTCATCAAGTACGAAGTCGGAACCGAAGAGGGTGTCATGGCGCTGCTGGCGCAGGCGCTGCTCGCGGATGCCGAAACGAACAAGACGACCGAGGCCTTCCTCGCGGCGCTCGATGACGGCTACCTCAGTGCGGAGAGCAACGTCGGCGAAGAGGAACTGGCCCTGATCGGCAAGCAGTTCAAACGCGCCAAGGCGAAAACCCTCGTCCTGGGCAGTGACCTCTTCGCCCATCCGCGCGCGGAAAACATCGCGAAACTGGCCGGTCTGCTGGCGCGTTTCGGCGGCTACAGAGTCGTCGTCGCGGCGGCAGAGGTCAATAGCGTCGGGGTTTCACTGATCTGTGACCTGGATGCAGACAGCGGCAGCAATAGCGGCGTCGTCGGCTACAACGCGGCGGGCGATTTCGTCATTGCGGCGGATAGCGATGCGGATCTGACGGTGGCGGCGATGAATCAGCAGGAGGGAACGGTGGTCAACCTCGACCGTCAGCTCCTGCCGATGAACGTCGCCGTCGGGTTCGACGGCTACGTGCTCAATGACCTGGCCAACGCCCTGGGTGTCGGCAAACGCTACACCATCGATTTCACGCCGGAACTGCCGGCGGAAAAAGGGTTCAAGCGGCTTGCCTTCGATGCCCTGGAGAACTTCTACTCTCCACTGGGCGAGGACACGCGCGGGTACCGTCTGGAGAAGGTCAAGAAACCGGCGGCGCAGCAGTGCGACGAGGTTGAGGATCTTCCGGAGTTCAACGGGACAGTCGTTTACGCCTGCAACCCGGTCCTGCAGTTCAACCAGTTTACGGCGCGTACGGCGCAGCTGGAGAAAACATCGGAGCTGCGCGGCAGCGAACAGTTTGCGGTTGCGGCACGCCTCAAAGACGGCGACCTTGTCGTGATCGGCAGCGGTGATGCGGCCCGCGAACGCCGATTTGTCATCGATTCCAGCCTGAAGGGGACTATTGCCCTTGAACCGACCTTCGATCGCGGTCTCTCCGTAGACCCGGGGGCCTACAGGTTTGAGAAAGTCAATATTATGAAAGCGAGCAATGATGAGTAAAATCACTATCACCATCGACGGGCGGCCGATTGAGTGCGAAGAGGGCGAATATATCCTCAATGCCGCCCGGGCAAACGGTATTTTCATCCCCGCCATCTGTTACCTGACGCGCTGCAGCCCCACCTTGGCATGCCGTATCTGTCTGGTTGAGGCCGACGGCAAACAGGTCTACGCCTGTAATGCCAAGACCAAAGAGGGCATGGACATCACGACGACGACCGACAACATCGAGACGGAACGCCGCTCTATCATGGAGGTCTATGACGTCAACCACCCGCTGCAGTGCGGGGTCTGTGACCAGTCCGGCGAGTGCGAGCTGCAGAACTACACCCTGGAAATGGGCGTCGATTCGCAAAGCTACACCATCGCCGACGTCGAACGTCCCATCAAAGACTGGGGCCACCTCCACTACGATCCGGGCCTCTGTATCGTCTGTGAGCGCTGTGTCACCGTCTGTAAGGATATGATCGGCGACAACAGCCTCAAGACCGTCCCGCGCGGCGGCGAGGGGATCGATGCGGCGTTCAAAGAGAGCATGCCGAAAGATGCCTACTCCATGTGGAACAAGCTCAACAAATCGATCATCGGCCTCACCTCCGGCGAAGAGATGCTTGATTGTACCTCCTGCGGCGAGTGTGCGGCGGTTTGTCCGGTCGGCGCCCTCGTGGATACGGACTTCGTCTATACGACCAATGCATGGGAGCAGCAGAAGGTTCCGGCGACCTGTTCGCACTGTTCAGCAGGCTGTCAGCTTAACTACGAAGTGAAGCACACCTCCGTGGCGAGCAACGAGGAGAAGATCTACCGTACAAGCAACGAGTGGAACTACGTCTCCCTCTGCGGCGCCGGACGCTACGGTTACGACTTCGAGAACCGCGACGTCGAAAAAGACGAAACCGCGTTCAACGCGGCGCTCTCTGCCTTCGAGAAAGCGGACACGATCCGCTTCACCAGCACGATCAGCAACGAAGAGGCGCTGATGCTGCAGAAGCTCAAAGAGCGCAAAGGGTACCGCCTCATCAACGAGGAAGCGCGTACTTTCAAAACGTTCCTCGACGACTACGCCGAAGTCAGCGGCCAGCAGCTCTACGGCGGCGACCTGAAGCTGGCGCACGACGCGAACTTCGTTGTCTCCGTCGGTACGGCCCTCAAATCGGACAACCCGAACGCCCGCTACGCTTTCAACAACGCCATCAAGATGAACAAGGGTGCAGGGATCTATTTCCACCCGCTCGCGGACCCGGTCATCGAAGGGATCGGCAAGGGGGTTTTCCCGGCCTACCACAAACCGCTGCGCGAAGAGGCGGCGCTCTACCTGATCCTCGATCTTTTCGGTGACAAAGAGAAAATGCCTGCCGACGTTGCGGAGTACCTCGCTTCTTTCCATACCCTCAAAACGATGACGGTCGAAGAGACGATCAAAGAGAAGGTCGTCGAGAAGGTGATGGTCAAGAAGGTCAACGAAGAGACGGGCGAAGAGGAAGAGGTCGAGGAAGAGAAGACGACCATGGTGCCGAAGAAGGTCTCCAAAGAGGTCGAGGTCGACGAGAACCGCCTGCTTGAACTGCTTGACATCGATGCAGACGAGTGGACGGCATTCCTGGACAAGAACCTCAAGAAAAAAGATGCTTTCGCCCTCATCGCGGGTCCGGATCTCTATACGCACCCGAACGCGAAGAACCTGGCGCGCCTGCTGGCCCTCGTCGAGAAGTTTACGGACTTCAGCCTCACGATGATCCCGCCGCTCTCCAATACGCTGGGCGTCGCACTGATCTGCGACCTGGACGCGGAAGCGGGCGATTACAGCATCGGTTACAACACGGCGGGCGATTTTGTCCTCAGCGCGCTCGGCGATGGCGACCTCGACATGCCGGCGATGAACCAGCAGGAGGGAACGCTGACCGGCATCGAGAAGCGCGTCAACCCGACCAATGCGGCACTGCCGTACGGCGGATACGTGCTCAACGACATCGCCAATGCCCTCGGTCTCAATGCGCGCTATACGATCGACTACACGGCGCAGCTCCCGGTTGAAGCCGGATTCGAGGCGCGCGAGTTCGACAGCCTGCCGAACCGTTTCGACAACGACGGCACGGAAGTCCGCGGCTACGCGCTGAAGAACGTCGCCGTTGCCGCCGGCGAAGCCTCTGCCCTGAAGATCGACGAGGCGCTGACGCTTGAAGGCGAAAACGTCATCTACGCGGCCAACCCGGTACGCCAGTTTACGGCGTTCACGATGAAGCCGCACCAGCTGAACGAGCAGAGCGGTATCTACCTCTCGCCGGCGCAGCTTGAAGCGACGGGACTGGCGGCAGGCGACGCCGTCCTTGTCACAACGGCATCGGGTGAACAGAACCTGACAGTGGTCGAGGACAACAAGATCGACGGAAGCGTCATGTGCGTCACGACCTTCGATCCAAACATCAAAACAGAGGAGCTGTTCGGCGCATACCGCTTTGCGACAGCATCCATTCATAAGGAGGGGTAAATGGATACAGCATTCATTATCGAGACGCTCGTCAAGATCGTCGTGGTACTGCTGGTCTTCTCGGCACTGGCCGGCTTCGGAACCTATTTCGAACGTAAAGTGCTCGCGTTTATGCAGCGCCGTCTGGGACCGATGCATGTCGGTCCGTACGGCCTGCTGCAGATCGCGGCCGACGGGATCAAGCTCTTTACCAAAGAGGATATCGTGCCGTCGGGCGTCGTCGGACCGATCTTCAAGATTGCACCGGTCATCACGGCGGCAACGGCATTCATGGCGGCGGCGGCGATCCCGTTCCTGCCGGAGTTCACCATCTTCGGCTACACGGTTCACCCGATCATCGCCGACGTCAACATCGGGATTCTCTATATCCTGGGCGTGATGGCGATCGGCCTCTACGGTCCGCTGCTCGGGGGTATGGCGTCGAACAACAAGTGGTCGCTCATCTCCGCGGCGCGCGGCGCGGCGATCTTCATCTCCTACGAGGTGGTCACCGGTCTGGCGCTGCTCGTGCCGCTGATGATCATCGGGTCGCTCTCCTTGCTGGACTTTAACGAGTACCAGGCCGCGAACGGCTGGATGGCCTTCGCGCACCCGATGGGCTTCATCTCCTTTATCCTCTTCTGGATCGCGGCGTTCGCCGAGACGGGACGTACGCCGTTCCACCTCGTTGCCAACGACCACGAGATCATCGACGGTTTCGGTACGGAGTATTCGGGGATGCGCTGGGGCCTCTTCTTTATCGGGGAGTACGCGAACATGTTCTTCATCTCCTTCGTCATGGCGATCGTCTTCCTCGGCGGCTACGGCGACGGTACGGTGATGGGCGCGCTGGGACTGCTGCTCAAAGTGGCGTTCTTCTTCTTCTTTTTCCTCTGGACGCGTGCGGCATGGCCGGATGTCCGTCCGGACCAACTGATGTGGCTCTGCTGGAAAGTGCTGATGCCGCTCGCGGTTATCAATGTCGTCGTTACCGGCATTGTGATGATGTTTTAAGGGGTCGTGATGAGTCTGGAACAATTTACTGACAGAAACGTGCAGCAGCACTACTTCAAAGTCGATATCGAGGACTATCCGGAGACAGGATGGGACCGGTTCAAACAGGTGGTCAAACGCGGGCTCAGCGGTGAGCTCTTCGTCGGCCTCTGGGTCGTTATGCGCGAGATGATCAAATTTGACATCCATACCGTACAGTACCCGAAAGAGAAGTTGCCGATCGGGCCGCGCTACCGCGCCGTCCACGAGATGCAGCGCCTCTTCGAATCCGGTACGGAGCGCTGTATCGGCTGCGGGCTCTGCGAGAAGATCTGTATCTCCGACTGTATCCGCATGGATACGCGTATCGACGAGAACAGCCGCAAAGCGGTGACGGAGTATACGATCAACCTCGGCCGCTGTATCTTCTGCGGCTACTGCGCCGAAGTCTGCCCGGAACTGGCGATCGTCCACGGGCCGCGCTACGAGAACACCTCGGAGCAGCGCGAGCACTTCATCCTGTTCGAGGATATGCTGACCCCGATTGACATGGCGATCAAGGGCGAGCAGAAAGAGTACCCGGGATTCGGTGCCGTCACCCCGAACGAAGATGCGCGCGTCAAGAAGACGCCGCTGGCGTATTAAGGAGCCTGAATGGAAACAATTGCATTTTACCTTTTCGCGGTCCTGACCATCGCGATGTTCTCCTACACCGTTATGAGCAGCCAGGCCCTTTACGCACTGAGCTCCATGGCGGCGGGGATGATCATGATCTCGGCGTTCTTCTTCCTGCTGAACGCGGACTTCCTGGGCGTCGTCCAGATCATCGTCTACACCGGTGCGGTCATGGCCCTGTACGCCTTCGGTATGATGTTCTTCGATACGACGCGTGCGGTCAAAGAGCATAACACCTCCAAGGTGATCGTCCTGACACTCAGCGTCCTGGCGACGCTGCTCGTTATCACGATCTTTGCGATGCCGATCGCAGCGGAGAACATTAGTGCGGCCTTCCCGGAACCGGAGGGTGTTGCGAACCCGCAGGCAGTCGGTATCGTCCTCTTTACGAAGTACCTCGTCCCCTTCGAGGTTGCCGCCGTCATGCTGCTCGTCGCGATGATCGCCGGTATCGTTATGGCCGGCAAGAAGATGGACCGCAGCTTGACGAAGATGAAAGAGGAGGAGATCACGATGATCCGCCAAGAAGAGACTGAGCAGAAGGTGACATTATGATGGAAATCGGACTGACACACTACCTGGTACTCGCAACGATCCTGTTCGCGATCGGGCTGGTCGGCGTGATGCGCCGCAAGAACCTGCTGATGCTCTTTATGGCGTCGGAGATCCTGCTCAACGCCGTCAACGTCGCTTTTGCCGCCATCGGTCACTACTACGGCGACCTGACGGGGCAGATGTTCGCGTTCTTCGTCATCGCCATCGCGGCGTCCGAAGTCGCGGTCGGCCTCGGCCTGCTGATCATCTGGTACAAGCGTACCGGTACGATCGATCTTGATACTATGACATCGATGCGAGGGTAATAAGAATGGAAATGTATCTCTATATTGCACTGTTCGCACCATTTGTCGGCTCGCTCTTCGCGGCGCTGTTCGGTGCGTCACCGAAAACGCTCTGGACGGGGGTCGTCACCTCGGCGCTGCTTTTTGCATCGTTCGTCTCCAGCGTCACACTGTTTGTTTACCTGCTCCAGGGCGGTGAACCGATCCATACGGAACTGATGACCTGGATGGAGACGGGAAGCCTCTACATCCCGTTCGGCTTCGTCGTCGACCAGGTGAGCGCGACGATGATGATCGTCGTCACGACGGTCTCGACGGTCGTTCACGTCTACGCCATCGGCTACATGGACCACGACAAAGCGTTCAACCGCTTCTTCGCATGGCTCTCGGCATTCGTTTTCTCCATGATGATCCTCGTCATGAGCGACAACTTCGCGGGGATGTTCATCGGCTGGGAAGGCGTCGGTCTCTGTTCATGGGCTCTGATCGGCTTCTGGTACCACAAAGAGTCCGCGACGTGGGCGGCGAACGAAGCGTTCATCATGAACCGTATCGCCGACCTCGGGATGCTCATCGGTATTTTCCTGCTCTACTGGCATACAGGCAGCCTGCAGTATGATGCCGTCTTTGCTGCGGTGCCGAACCTCGACACTGCCGTTGTCACGATGATGGGGATCTTCCTCTTCATCGGTGCGATGGGTAAATCGGCGCAGTTCCCGCTGCACACCTGGCTCGCAGATGCGATGGAGGGCCCGACGCCGGTCTCCGCGCTCATCCACGCGGCGACGATGGTTACGGCGGGGGTTTATCTCGTCGTCCGTGCCAACCCGCTCTACAGCCTGATCCCGGACGTCGGCTACTTCATCGCCGGCCTCGGCGCCTTCGTCGCGATGTTCGCGGCTACGATGGCGCTGGTCAACCGCGACATCAAGCGCATCATCGCCTACTCGACGCTGTCGCAGCTGGGCTACATGTTCGTCGCGGCGGGCCTGGGTGCCTACTGGGTGGCACTGTTCCACCTGATGGCGCACGCCTTTTTCAAAGCGCTCCTCTTCCTCGGTGCGGGTAACGTCATGCACGCGATGAGTGACGAACTCGACCCGTTCAAGATGGGCGGGCTTTACAAAGTGATGAAGTGGACGGCGATCCTGATGATCCTCGCTTCCGTCGCCCTGGCCGGTATCTGGCCGCTGGCGGGCTTCTTCTCCAAGGACAAGATCCTCGAAGTCGCCTTCAGCAGTGAGCACTATGTCATCTGGGCGGTCCTCTGGATCACGGCGGGTCTGACGGCGTTCTACTCCTTCCGTCTGATCATGCTGACGTTCTTCTCCGGCGAAGAGCGTTACAAAGAGCACGGTTTCCATCCGCATGAAGCGTACAAGTTTATGCTCTGGGCGATGGCACCGCTGGCGGTCCTGGCTGTCATTGCTGGCTGGTTCGAGCACCAGTTCGTCCACTTTGTCACCGAGCTGCTGCCGACGTTCACGTTCCATACGCACCACGTCGAGATGATGCTGATCGCCGTCACCTCGCTGATGGCCATTGGCGGTATCGTCGTCGCGATCCTGCTTTACCGCAAGGGTCTGCTCAACCCGAAACTGCAACAGACGGCGGTGTATAAGATGCTGTTCAACCAGTACTACATTCCGAAGTTTTACGATGAGTTCTTCTCCAAGCCGTATGCGGAACTCTCCAAGCTCTTCTGGAAACAGATCGATCTCAAAGTCGTCGACGCGACCGTCGACCTGATTGCGACAACGATCTACAAAACAGGTGAGGGGACGCACACGATGCAAAACGGGAACCTCTCATCCATGCTGCGCTGGATGGTCATCGGTACCGTTGGCCTCCTGGTGCTTGCAGTCCTCTACATCAAGCGTTATGACATCTTTGCGCTGATGCAGATGGTATTCCCAGGTTTAGGAGCTTAACCGATGTTTGATCATATTCTTTCGATTCTGATTTTCTTCCCGGCACTGGCCGGTATGCTGGGCTTTATCGTGTCCAAAGAGAGCATCCGCGCCTACGGGATCACGGTCAGCGCCATCGAGTTCGTGCTCTCCCTGGTCATGTGGTACGTCTATGACCCTGCCGTCAGCGGCATGCAGTTCATGGAACAGTTCGCCCTCGTCCCCGCCTTCGGCATCAACTACCTCCTGGGGGTTGACGGGATCTCACTGTTCATCATCATCCTGGCGGCGTTCTTTACCCTGATCGGTATTGCGTCGCTGACGGAGACCCGCCGTGTCAAGGACATGATCATCACCTTGCTGTTCCTGCAGATGACGATGGTCGGTGTTTTTGCGGCGCTTGATGCAGTCGTTTTCTACGTCTTCTGGGAACTCTCCCTTGTGCCGATGCTCTATATCATCGGTGCCTGGGGCGGGCCGCTGCGCATCTACGCGTCGATCAAGTTCTTCCTGTATACCTTTACGGGATCGCTGGTCATGCTCGTCGGTATGCTCTTCATGGCGTACTTCTACTTCCAGGCAACAGGCCAGTGGAGCTTCTCGATCCTCGAGTGGTACCGCCTGGTCCTGCCGGAGAACCTGCAGCTCTGGCTCTTCGTAGCCTTCTTCATCGGATTCGCGATCAAAGTCCCGATGTTCCCGTTCCACACCTGGCTGCCGTATGCCCACGGGCAGGCGCCGACGATCGGTTCGGTTATCCTGGCGGCGATCCTGCTGAAAATGGGGACCTACGCGTTTGTGCGTTTCTCCCTGCCGATGTTCCCGGACGCTTCGGTCTTCTTTATGGTCCCGGTCGCGGTCATCGCGATCATCATGATCATCTACACGGCGATGGT
The DNA here is from genome assembly GCF_039645995.1 of Sulfurimonas sp. HSL3-1. NCBI lineage: Bacteria > Pseudomonadati > Campylobacterota > Epsilonproteobacteria > Campylobacterales > Sulfurimonadaceae > Sulfurimonas > Sulfurimonas diazotrophicus. Next base: position 2,185,236 of record NZ_CP147920.1, on the reverse strand, counting down.
CGCCTATGCGCAAGAAGACATCAAGCAGGTCGTTGCGTATAGCTCCATCTCCCACATGGGTGTCATCATCCTCGGTACCTTCGCGATGAACGTGGAGGGGATCAGCGGTTCGGTCTTCCTGATGATCGGGCACGGGGTCGTCTCCGGCGCGCTCTTCCTCCTGGTCGGCGTCATCTACGACCGCCGCCATACGAAGCTGATGAGCGAGTTCGGCGGCCTGGCACAGGTGATGCCGCGCTACGCGACGATCTTCGGGATCATGATGATGGCCTCCGTCGGCCTGCCGCTCACGATCAACTTCGTCGGCGAATTCCTGAGCCTGCTGGGCTTCTACTCCCAGTCGCATATGATGACGCTGCTTGCCGGTACGGCGATCATCGTCGGTGCGATCTACATGCTCTCCGCCTATAAGAAGGCGTTCTTCGGCGACGTCACCAAAGAGGAGAACAAGAACCTCAAAGACGTCAACAAGAAAGAGCTGGTCGCCCTGATTCCGCTGGCCATTATCGCGGTCTGGCTCGGTGTCTACCCGAAACCGGTCCTGACGCCGATCAATAACTCGGTCGAATCCATCGTTCAGCTGATGCACGAGAAGGCGATTACGCCGGAGGCAAAAGCGGCGATCCCGAACCCGGCCGAAACAAAAATCGCTATGGCTTCCGTGACGGAAGTCGAAGTGGACGTTGAAAGGGAGGCAGAATAATGTTGGAAGCTGTCAATGTATCTTTCGGTGAGCTGAACCTCGCCACCCTCGCCCCGATGCTCATCGCGATCACGGGCGCACTCGCGATCCTGGTCGTCGATCTGGCGAAGAGCGGGCTGCACAAGTCCTTCTACGTCATGGTCTCCCTGCTGTTCCTGCTGCTCGATTTCGGCTCGCTTGTCGATTTCGCCGGTATCTTCACGGAAAACGGCACGATGCTCGGGTTCTTCAATGTCATGCTGATGGACGGGATCTCCATCCTGTCGCAGCTCATCATCGTCGGCGCGTCGATGCTCTTCATCCCGCTGGCCCTGACGTCGAAGCGTTTCCACGAGTACAACTACCCGGAGTACTTCTCGCTGTTCCTGTTCATGATCGCGGGCTTCCAGTTCATGGTCGCGACGGACAACCTGATCCTCGTCTTCGTAGGTCTCGAGACGGCGTCTCTGGCGCTCTATACGCTTATCGCCCTGCATAACCGCTCCAAGTCCTTCGAGGCGGCGGTCAAGTACTTTACAATGGGTGCGCTCGCCGCCGGCTTCTACGCCTTCGGTGCGATGATCTTCTACGCGATCAGCGGTTCGGTCGAGATCCATACGATCGCCGAAGTGATGGCGGCGGACAGCTTTGCCAATATCGGTTATGCCAGTATCGGCAGTGTTTTCATGCTCGCAGCGCTGGGCTTCAAGGTCTCCCTGGTTCCGTTCCATACGTGGACACCGGACGTTTATGAGGGTTCCAGCGCGGCGCTGGCGGGCTACATGTCCATCGTGCCGAAGATCGCGGGCTTCGTCGTCGTCATGCGTCTGTTCGAGTTCATGGTCCACAGCGAAGTCGTCTGGCTGCAGGTGATCCTCTACGGCGGCGTCGTCGTGACGATGACCGCGGCGAACATCTGGGCGCTGGTGCAGACCGACGTCAAACGGATGCTCGCGTACAGCTCCATCTCCCATGCCGGTTTCGTCCTCGCGGCGATCCTGATCGGTACGACACAGGCGAATACGGCGCTCTTCCTCTACTGGGTGCTCTTCAGCTTCACGAACCTCGGTGCCTTTACGATGCTGTGGGTCAACCGCCAGAAGCATCTGCTGCCGGGTCAGAGTTCGGATCATCCGTACGAGAAGTTCGCCGGCATGGTCAAGATCATGCCGTTCGCAGCGGTCCTGATGGGTCTGTTCATGCTTTCGCTGGCGGGTATCCCGCCGTTCGGCCTCTTCTGGGGTAAACTCTATATGATCAGCTCCGCGGTCACCGGCGGCTATACGGTCCTGGCGCTTATCATGGCGCTTAACTCCGCCATTGCCGGGTACTACTACCTGAAACTGATCATCTATATGTTCATGAAAGAGCCGGTCATCCACGGCGTACACGAATACTACATGATGAACGCCTCGCTCTCGCTCAAGACGATCATCGGGATCGCCGCTTTTGCGACGATCTTCGCCGTTATCGCGGTCAACCCGCTCATCGAATTTATCGCGACCCTCGTCTACAACTCCGGGTACTGATCCCGGGGGCGGCGCGGCCGCCATCTTTTCTTCTTTGTCGGCGCTTCGCCGTTCTGTTTCCGTTTACTACCGATTTTATTAAAGTGCTACAATGATGCCATAAGGCTCTGAATGTGCGATGGGCATGCTTGGGGCAACCGGAATTCCTGAAAAGGAGCTACGATGGATACGGAGACGCCCGACTCACTACAGCGCGGCCTGAGCAGCGAAGAGGCCGAAACCCGTCTTGCGCAGTTCGGACCCAATACGATCGAGGAGAAGCAGGCTTCCTGGGCGGCGCGTCTTTTCAAACGCTTTTGGGGTCCAATCCCCTGGATGATCGAGACCGCCGCCGTTTTGGCGCTGAGCGTGCGGCGATGGGAAGAGTTCACCATCATCATGGTCATGCTGATCGTCAACGCGGCGGTCGACTTCTACCAGGAGTCGAAAGCACTCAATGCGATCGAGGTGCTCAAGAAGAAGCTGGCCAGAAAAGCACTGGTCCTGCGGGATGCCGCATGGAAAACGATCGATGCTTCAGCGCTTGTCCCCGACGACATCATCAAGATCAAAATCGGCGATATCATCCCTGCAGACGCCAAACTGCTCAGCGGAAGCGACTATATCCAGGTCGACCAGTCCGCATTGACGGGGGAGTCCCTCCCCGTTGAAAAAGAGGTCGGTGACGACCTCTACGCCAACGCGATCATCCGCCAGGGGGAGCTGATCGCCCACGTCACGGGCACCGGATCGCACACCTATTTCGGAAAAACGGTCGGGCTCGTCGCCAAGGCGGAACGCGAAGGGCGGAGCCACTTTCAGAAAATGGTCGTGCGCGTCGGGAACTTCCTCATTCTGCTGACACTGGCGATGATCGCCGTCATCGTCTACCACGGAGTGCAGAATAACGAACCGACGGTCGAACTGCTGATCTTTTCGCTGGTGCTGACGATTTCGGCCATCCCCGTGGCCATGCCCGCGGTCCTCACCGTGACAATGGCTATAGGGGCGCATGTCCTGGCGCTGAAAGAGGCCATCGTAAGTCGGCTGGCCGCGATCGAGGAGCTTGCCGGCATGGATGTGCTCTGTTCGGACAAGACGGGGACGCTGACGCAGAACCGCATGAGCCTGGCTGACCCCTACATCGCCGACGGTTTCGACGAAGAGGCGCTGTACGTCTACGCCGCCCTCGCAAGCAGGGAGGAGAACGGCGATCCCATCGAACGTCCTATTTTCGACATGATTGACACCCGGGGGCTGCGGGAGCGGCTGACGCCGTGGCAGCTCAAGAAATTTCTGCCGTTCGATCCCGTCCATAAACGTACCGAGGGGATCTACGACGGTGGGGAGTGCGAGCTGATCGTCACCAAGGGGGCACCGCAGATCATTATCGAACAGAGCGATGCGCATGAGTTCGACCGTGAGCATGCCTACGAGGGGGTACGGCTGTTCGCGGAAAAGGGGTTCCGCACCCTGGGGGTCGCTTTCCGCAAATGCGAAGAGGATGTCTACCATTTCGTGGGGCTTCTCCCCTTTTTCGATCCGCCGAGAAGCGACTCCAAACTGGCCGTCACGGAGGCGGAGGCGAACGGGATCGATGTCAAGATGGTGACGGGGGACAATATCGCCGTTGCGACCTATATCGCCCGGCTGCTTACCATCGGGGAACAGATCGAGGATGTCCGGGCGTTGAAGGGCGAATCGATCGAAGAGTATCTCTACCTCTCGAAGGTATTGACCTCGGCCATCACCGAGGCGGTGATGCCGCATGCCGCTGCGGCCGAAGTGGATACGAAAGTACGGGAAATCCTGCAGAAGGTGCAGCGTGAGCTTTACAACATGCCGATACCGAAGGGGGCGGTGAAGAAACACGAATCGGAGATCATCGCCCTGATCGAGGCGGCGCACGGGTTTGCCCAGGTCTACCCGGAAGATAAATATTTCATCGTCGATGAGCTGCAGAAGGCGGACCATATCGTGGGGATGACCGGCGACGGGGTCAACGACGCTCCGGCTTTGAAAAAGGCAGACTGCGGCATCGCGGTCGACGGGGCGACGGATGCGGCGCGCGCCGCGGCCGATATCGTGCTGACGGCGCCTGGCCTGCACGTGATCGTCGACGCCATCAAGGAGGCGCGGCAGATCTTCGAACGGATGAAGAGCTATACGATCTTCCGCATCGCCGAGACGATCCGCGTCATCATCTTTATGACGCTGGCCATCGTGCTCTACGACTTCTACCCGGTGACGGCGCTGATGATTATTATCCTGGCGCTGCTCAACGACATCCCGATCATGACCATCGCCTACGACAATACGAAAGTAAGGCAGAAACCGGTACGGTGGGATATGCGCGAGGTATTCGTTCTGGCGACCTGGTTGGGGATTGCCGGAGTGCTCTCCTCGTTTACCCTTTTCTGGATCACGATGTCGCTGATGCATCTGCCGCTTGACTTCGTACAGTCGCTCTTTTTCGTCAAGCTCATCATCGCCGGGCACGGCACGATATTCAATACGCGCATCGATGAGTGGTTTTTCCGCCGTCCCTTCCCCTCGGCACCGCTGCTGTCGGCATCGCTGCTCAGCGCCGCCGCCGGGATCGTCGTCGGCGTCTACGGATTCGGCGTGATGGTACCGATCGGTTGGGGTGCCGCCGCGGCTGTCGGGGCATACGCTTTCATCTGGTTCATCTTCAACGATGTCGTAAAAATGGCGGTTTTGCGCTATTATCGTAAACGGTTCGGCATCGCGGTGATCTGAGGGGCAAACAGACGGACCACCGGACGCTGAGGCGGGGTGATGCCTTTTTGAGGAGTCGAGAGATGGAAGAGTATTTTGACAGCCGGCTGGCGGATTTTGCCCTCACGGCGATGTTCAGTTTCCTGATCGGCCTGGAGATCAAGACCTACCGGCTGCGGTTCCATCCCACGGACCAGGAGCATACGTTCGGCTCGGCGCGGACGTATACGTTTCTCGGTATTCTCGGTTATCTGTGCTGGTTGCTCGGTATAGCCCCCTACCTTGTTGCGATGGCGGGAGTTACCCTGCTGTTTGCACTTTTTTACGTCCAGCAGCTCTCCAAGGGGCGTCCCTCTATTCTTTTCTATCTTGCGGCGCTGCTCGTCTATACCTTCGGGCCGCTGTCGGAACGTTTTGCCATCTGGCTGCCTTCACTGGTTTTCGTCCTGATGATCTTTCTGCTCAACGCCAAACCGCGCCTGCAGGCGTTGTCTAAAAGCCTCAATGCCACTGAGCTGGAGACCGTCGGCAAAATGGTACTGCTCTCGGCCGTCATTTTGCCGCTGTTGCCGCATCAGCGCATCGGGACGTTTCTGCCCCTGTCGCCTTTCGAGCTCTGGAGCGCGGTCGTGATCGTTTCGTCGATCTCCTACGGCGGCTACCTGGCCCAAAAATACATCTTCCGCCAGCGGGGGTACCTGATCGCCGGGCTGATCGGCGGGCTTTACTCCAGTACGGCGACGACGGTCGTGCTCTCGCGCAAGGCCGCCGAGATCGGGAACAGACGTCTGATGACGGGGGCCATCGTCGCCGCCTCGGCCATGATGTACCTGCGCCTTATCGTGATCGCCCTGATTTTCACCCCGGAGGTGGCGCGGGCCCTCCTGCTCCCTTTCATGCTCTTCGCCCTGGCGGCCTTTGCGATTGCCGCACCGTATGCCCTGCGGCAAAGCGGGGAGACGGTAAAGGTGGAAGAGAGTGTGGATAGAAACCCGCTGGAACTGGGGACCGCGTTCCTTTTTGCCGTCTTGTTTGTCGTGATGATGGCGGCAACGCAGCTCGTCACGGCCCATTTCGGCACGGGTGGGCTGCAGCTGCTCTCCTTTGCCGTCGGCTTTACCGACATCGATCCTTTTGTCCTGTCGCTGCTGACAGGCCATGAGGCGCTGAAAACGCCGGTGATCGTCTCATCGGTGATGATCGCCGCAGGCAGTAACAATCTGCTCAAGGCGATCTATGCCGTCTGGTTCGGGGGCTTTGCCGCCGGCCGGATTGCCGCGTTGTGGCTGCTGCTGCTCGGGATGTCGACCGTAGGTGTGGCGTTTATTATCTAGGAGAAGAGGATGCTTGAAGCGCTGGTGATGACGTACGGCTATGCGATGATCGCCGCGGGCACCTTTTTGGAAGGGGAGACGGTCCTCGTGATCGGCGGCTACCTTGCCCATGCAGGCTATCTGGAGTTGCCGTGGGTGATCGTATCCGCCTTTGCAGGCAGTTTTGTCGGGGATCAGTTCTATTTTTTCATCGGCCGGAAGCAGGGAATGGCGCTGCTGGAGAAACGCCCGCGCTGGAAGGCAAAATCCGAACGGGTACGTTCGCTGCTGCATCGCCGACAGAACGCGCTGATCGTCGGCTTCCGTTTTCTCTACGGTTTGCGGACGGTCACCCCTTTTCTGCTCGGCGCGAGCGGGATCGCCCCGGGAAAGTTTCTGCTGCTCAATGCCGCCGGTGCGGCGCTCTGGGCCGTTGCCGTTGCACTGGCGGGTTACCTGCTGGGGCATACCGTGGCGCTCTTTTTCGCCGAGGCGCACCGCTATGCCCTCTATGGTGCCCTCGGGGTCGCCCTTGCCGCGATGGCGGTCTGGGGATGGCGCATCGTCAGACGACAGCGTTGACGCGGTTCCGTCCCGCCTTTTTTGCCGCGTATAGCGCGGCGTCGGCCCGCCGGATAACAGCTTCATAGTCGGCGTCGCCGGCTTCCGTTTCGGCGACCCCGAAACTGGCGGTCACGATATCACCGCCGGCGGAGCTTTCATGACGGATTTTCAGTGCTTCGATATGACGGCGCAGCTCCTCCGCAAAATGCGCGGCGTTGGCAAGGGGAGTATTGGGAAGCATGATGATGAACTCCTCGCCCCCGTAACGGGCGATGCAGTCGCCGGGGCGTTTGAGGGACTCCTGCATCGTATGAGCCACGCTGAGCAGGCACTGGTCCCCCTCGATATGGCCGTAGGTGTCATTATAGGCTTTGAACGAGTCGATATCCGCCATGATCAGCGCGACGGGATGCTGTTCGCGCAATGAGCGCTGGTACTCCTCTTTCAGACGCTTCATAAAGTGGCGGCGGTTCGCGATGCCGGTGAGCGGATCGATCATGCTCTGCTCTTTGACGGTTTGGTAGGCACGCCGCAGGCGCCAGCCGACCAGCAGGATGATCCCCAGCCCGCTCAGGGCAATGAGGAGATGACCGCCGCCCAGCGGAAGCTGCGGGGCGATAACGTGGGGAATGGTGACGCTGACACCGCCGCGGATATCACCGACCTTGTAGCCTTGGGATTCATGGCATTTCAGGCAGCTTTTCTCCGTATAGAGCGGGGCCATGTAACGGTACCCGCCGTCGAAAAAGGCGCCGTACTCTTTTGTCCCGTGGTAAAAGGATTCGAGTACCGTGCGTTCCCAGGCCTTCGGTGCATTTTCGGGACGGATCGGTTTCAGGCTGGTGATATGGATCTGCAGGCCGTCGTACTTTTCCGCCAGTTCGGAGAGCTGTCGGGTCATATAGGCGGGGTTGACCAGGGTCAGCAGCTGCCCGTCCGGCAGGGGGATGTCCCGCCGCACATTCTTGAGGTGGGGATTGGGCGGTGTTGTTTCGTCGGCGAAGACGTAGACCCCCCCGTGGCGTGCATTCCACTCGCGGGTCAGCACGATCTGCTGGAAGAAGGCCCGCCCGCTTTTGAGCATGGCGTCCTCCTCAAGGTTTTTGTTATGGTAAAACTCCCATGTCCATGAGAAGAGGACGACTAAAATCCATCCGCCTGCGAGTAAGGCGATTTTGCCCTTCATTGATTGCACTCCCTGATTGATCGATATTATTAAGTGTATATTTATCTATTATAACACGGAGGGAATTAAGGTGAAAGGGGGCGTAAACGTTAATCGGAAAGGGCGGAAATTATGGGCTCCAGCAGCGCTTCGTAGGGCAGCAGGGTTTGCCGCGCAAACTGGTTGCGGTTAAAGGTCTGCTGCCGTTTGGCCAGCTGCGCCGTGTGGGTAATGATCTGCTGCGTCATCTCCTCTGTGGAGACCTTCCCGTCAAGGTACTCCAGCACCTCGATGATGCCGATCGCTTTCATGGGGTTGGGTGCACGGCCGTACTGCCGTTCCAGGCGGGCGACTTCGTCAATGAGCCCGGAGGCGATCATTTTGTGGGTGCGCAGGGTGATGCGTTCGCGCAGCAGGTCGCGGGGGACGTCGATCGCGAAGAGGGGGGCATCAGTCAGGATCGGTTCGGGGGGGTGGGCCGCAAACCATGCCGAGGGGGGCGTGCCCGTCTGCAGGTAGATCGTGAGCATCTTTTCGGTGCGGTAGCGGTCGTTGGCGTCGATCCCGGCCATATACTCCGGATCGACGCGCTGCAGCAGGGCGTACGCCTTTGCCTGCTCCTGCAGCAGTGCCGCGACCTTCTCGCGGGTGGTGTCATCGGTCGCGGGGGTTTCGGAGATCCCGTCGAAAAGCACCTTAAGGTAAAAGGAGGTCCCGCCGACGATGATCAGCGGTACACCGGCGGCTTCGCAGTCTCTGAGCGCCTGTCGGTAGAGATCGACGAAGGTCGTGACGTCGAAGGGCCGGTCCGGTGTCAGGACGTCGATGCCGTAGTGGATGATCTCCCTGCGCTCTTCGAGCGTGGGCTTGGCCGAGGCGATGTCGATCCCCTTGTAGATGCTGAGGGAATCAAGGGAGAGGATACGCGCGCCCGTGACGGCGGCGGCCCGCAGGGCAAGGTCGCTCTTGCCCGAGGCCGTGGGTCCGATGAGGGCGATCGTTTTCATGACGACAGTATACGCTACAATCGCTGTTAAAGTTGTGTAGAAAAGGCACAAGGAGAAGCGGGATGAAATGGACGGGCTATGCGGTTGCTTTCGCGGTATTATTGGCGCTGTGGGGGTGCGAAGCGATGGTGTTTCAGCCCGATTCACGGCTCTATGCGACGCCGTCGGATCTCAACATCAGTTACCGGGAAGCGCATTTCGATTCGAAAGACGGTACGCGGCTGTCGGGCTGGTGGCTTGAACCCCGGTCCGCACGGCTGGGCACGGTGATCATCGTGCACGGAAACGCGCAGAACATCTCGGCGCACTTTACCGGTTTTGACTGGCTAGTACGGGCGGGATACGAGGTGTTTATCTTCGATTACCGGGGGTACGGCGCCTCGGAGGGCACCCCGGGGCTGGAGGGTGCGGTGGAAGATACCCAAGCCGCCCTGGCATACGTGCTGGCCCGGCGCAGCGGGAAGGTGACCGTGATCGGGCAGTCGCTGGGAGGCGCGCTTCTGTTCAATGCCCTGGCGCGGCAGGGGACGGAGAGGATCGCGCTGGCCGTCTTGGACAGTACCTTTGCTTCGCTGCCCCAGGCGGGTAGGGAGGCGCTTGACCGCTCCGTCGTGGGGTGGCCCGTACAGTGGAGCGCGTCGCTGGCCCTGACGGACCGTTACGATCCCATCGGGATCGCTCCGTCGCTGGCGGTACCGAAGCTTTACCTCGCCGGCTCCAAAGACAGCATCATCTCCCCCAACCACAGCTGGCAGCTCTTTGATGCGTCGGCGCGGCCGCGCGCCTTCTGGCTCATAACGAGTGCCGGGCATATCAACGCCTTCGCCCATCCCCGGGTGCGGCAGCGCTTTTTGTCGTTTCTGCGCAGGCCTCTCTTTGACAAGGATGCCTCGGCTATGCTGATTTTTGATACAATTAAACAAAAAAGTGAGTAGCCGGGTGAAACGCATCGTCGCCAAACTGCATGATTTCAATGAGCTGGTGATGTTCCAGCACTCCATCTTCTCTCTTCCGTTCATCTTCATTGCGATGATCGTCGCCGCCGGGGGTTGGTTCGGCTTTTCGCTGCTGCTGCTGGGGATTCTGGCGGCAATATCGGCGCGCAACTTCGCCATGGGGGTCAACCGCTATGCCGACCGCGATATCGACGCGCTGAACCCGAGGACCCAGGAGCGCCCCAACGCCGACGGCCGTCTCGACAGCACGACGATCCTGCTCTTTTCCGTTGTCAACGCCCTCGTCTTTATCATTGTCGCCTATCTGATCAATGATCTGGCCTTTATGCTGGCGATTCCCGTACTGGCGGTGCTGGGAAGCTATTCGTATTTCAAGCGTTTCAGCGAGCTGGCTCATGTCGTGCTGGGCATTTCCCTGGGGCTTGCGCCCCTGGCCGGGGTGGTCGCGGTGAGCGAAAGCGTGCCGCAATGGTCGGTACTGCTCTCCCTTGGCGTCCTTTTCTGGGTGGCCGGCTTTGATCTGCTCTATTCGCTGCAGGACATCGAATTCGACAAGCTTCACGGGCTGCACTCCGTGCCTTCCGTCTATGGTCCGAAAGCGACCCTCTTCATCTCAACCCTCTTTCACCTCAATACGGTGCTGTTCTGGTGGATGTTCGTCTGGGCGGCAGAGCTGGGGTTCTTCGCCTGGATGGCGGTGGCAGCAAGTGCGCTGATGCTGGGGTATGAACACTACCTTGTCCGCAAGGATTTTACGAAGATCGACCGCGCCTTCTTTACCGTCAACGGCTACCTCGGGATCGTTTTCCTGGTGCTCATCATTCTGGACCAGTGGGTGCGGTAGGCCGTTGAGGCTGAAACTGCTGTGGTGTAATCGCTGTCAGAACGACGTGATAATGGATAGCGTTCGTATGGATACGGTTGAACGTTTTGTGAAAGCGGGGTAGGGTGGAAAATTGCGTGTAGAAAAGAGGTGTCCCGCAGGGATGCGGAACGGGGCCGGAATTACTTCAGGCCAGCGATGTAAGCTGCAACAGCTTTGATGTCTGCTTCAGAGTACGGAGCAACCTGACCTTTCATCAGTGCACCCATACCGTGGATGTTACGTGTACCGGCTTTGTAGTCAGTCAGAGCTGCAGCAGTTTTAGCAGCATCCCAGCCTTTGATGATCTCAGATTTACCGAGGGCTTTTTTCTCGCCGCTTGCACCGTGGCACGCAGCACATTTTTTGTACAGAGCAGCACCGTCAGCCGCCATCAGAGATACGCTAGCAACAAGCAGAGTCAGAGCGATTTTTTTCATTTTTAGGTCTCCAAGTGAAAATTTCGGGGTTCATTATACAGATTTGACTCTTAAACATTGTTAATCATTCCTATTAGTTTCACTTAACGAGATGTTCACTTCTGTTGAACAAAAACTGGCCCTTAGAGGGTTGTTACGTTCAAAATGGTAAAATCCCCTAATTTTTAACGTAGGGAAAAACGATGCGCTATATTGATGACGACCTGAAAAACAAGACGATTCTGATCACGGGGGGCGCAGGCTTTATCGGCGCGAACCTGGCCTTCTACTTTCAGGAGAATCATCCCGAAGCCCATGTCGTCGTGCTCGACAGTTTCCGCAGCGGCGAGACCCTCTCAAACGGCAACCTCAAGAGCTTCGGCCACTTCAAAAACCTGATCGGTTTCCGCGGCGAGGTGATCAGCGGCGACATCAACGACAAGGCGCTGCTGGCCAAGCTGGAGGGGGATTACGATTTCGATTACATCTTCCACGAGGCGGCGATCTCCGACACGACGGCGCTGGAGCAGGACTTGATGATCCGTACGAACCTCAACGCCTACAAGGACCTGCTCGACATGGCAGTGCGCCAGGGGGCAAACATGATCTACGCCTCTTCGGGCGCGACCTACGGCGACGCTTCCTCGCCGCAGCGCGTCGGGGTCGAAGCACCGCAGAACGTCTACGGCTTTTCGAAGCTGATGATGGACCATCTCAGCCGTGATTATATGAAACGCGAGAAGATCGGCATCGTCGGTCTGCGCTATTTCAACGTCTACGGGCCGCGGGAGTTCTTCAAGAACAAGACCGCCTCGATGGTCGTACAGTTCGGCCACCAGATTCTCGCCGGCAAAAACCCGCGCCTCTTCGAAGGCTCGGACAAGATCGTGCGCGACTTTATCTACATCGAGGATATCATCCAGGCGAACGTCCTGGCGATGCACCCAAAAGAGAACGGCATCTACAACGTCGGGACCGGGAAGGCGCGCTCCTTCCAGTCCATCGTCGACTCGCTCCAAAAAGAGCTGGGCACAGCGCTGCCGTGCGAGTATATTCCGAACCCCTTCGTCGGACGCTACCAGTTCCATACGGAAGCGGACATCGGCAGCACGATGCGGGGACTGGGCTACAAACCGCGCTATGAGCTCGAAGACGGGATCAAAGCCTACATTCCCGAGATCAAGCGCCTCTTTGAAGAAGAGGTCAAATGATCCCGTTGCTGCGTAACAGCCGTCCCAATATCCTCGTCATCGGCGATCTGATGATCGACCACTACCTCTGGGGCCGGGCGGAACGCATCTCCCCCGAGGCGCCGGTGCAGGTCGTCGACGTTGCCAACGAGACGACGGTGCTGGGCGGGGCGGGCAACGTCATCAACAACCTGACCGCCCTGGGCGCCTCCGTCAGCGTCGCCTCGGCCATCGGGGATGACGCCAACGGCAAGGAGCTGACGCTGATGCTCAAAAGCATCGGGGTGAAGACGGAGGGGCTGGTGACGCAGCCGGGCCGCAAAACGAGTAAAAAGAGCCGCGTTATCGCCGCGAACCAGCAGATCCTCCGTTACGACAAAGAGTCCAAGGATGCCATTACCGAAGCCTCCGAATCGAAGATCCTCGCCGCGGTGGAGAAGGACCTTTTCCTCTACGACATCATTATTCTCTCCGACTACGGCAAAGGGGTGCTCACCCCGGCCTTGGCGCAGGGGGTCATCACCCGGGCTCGCGCGGGGGGCAAGAAGGTGCTCGTCGACCCGAAAGGGCGCAACTACACGAAGTACCGCGGCGCGCACCTGCTGACCCCCAATAAAAAAGAGGCGATCGAGGCGACCGGCATCGAGATCAAAGACGACGAGAGCCTGAAGGCAGCGCTGCTGTGGCTGAAAAGCGAGTGCGGCCTCGACCGCTCCATGATCACTCTCTCCGAGGACGGGATCGCGATCTTCGACGAGAAGCTCAAGCGTTTCCCGACCGTGGCCCAGGAGGTCTATGACGTGACGGGGGCGGGCGATACGGTGATCGCCTCCATCGCGTTTGGGCTGAGTTCGGGTCTCAGCATCGACGACGCGGCCCGTTTCGCGAACCTCGCCGCCGGGGTCGTCGTCGGCAAGATCGGTTCGGCAACGGTGACCCTGGATGAGATCGAAGAGTACGAGGCGATGCTGCACCAGAGCAGCTCCGATGCGCACATCAAGAGCTTCGAGGAGATCGACCGGATCGTCAACCGCTGCCGGGCCGGGGGGAAACGCATCGTCTTTACCAACGGCTGTTTCGACATTCTGCACGTCGGACACGTCAAGTACCTCCAGGTCGCCAAGAGCTTCGGCGACATCCTGATCGTCGGGCTCAACTCCGACGCCTCCGTCCGCGCCCTCAAAGGCCCCTCGCGCCCGGTCAACAGCGAAGATGACCGCGCCTACATCCTCGCCGCGCTGGAGTCGGTGGACTATGTCGTCAAGTTCGGCGACGATACGCCCTACGAGCTGATCAAGATGCTCTGCCCCGACGTCCTCGTCAAAGGGGGGGACTATGAGGGTAAAGCCGTCGTCGGAACCGAATTTGCAGGCGAGCTGAAACTCGTCGATTTCGTCGAAGGCAAAAGTACGACGAAGACCATAGCAAGAATCCAGGAGGGAACAACATGCTGAAAACTTTGGTAACCACGCTGGCGCTCGGCTGCTCGCTGTTCGCGATGCACGAAGCGGAACTGAACCTGAACAACTACGATCTCAATGCGAAGCTCGACTTTGACATGGGACAGTTCAACGATGCCGTCGATCCGGAGACGGTCTTTCTCGGGGCCCGTTACCTCCGCGGCTCCTATCATCACAGCGACGAACTCCGCGACAAGGACCACGATCTCTTCGATGCGCACTTTGCCGTAGCGCAGCGTCTCTCGGGCAACGATGCCCTGACCCTCGGGCTCGGGGTGAAATTCGTCTATACCTCGATCGAAGGGTACGATTTTGACGCCCTGCCGATCGGTGTTTTTGCGCGTTACGAGCTGCCGCTGAACCTACCGGTTCCCTTTATCGTGGGCGGGGCGCTCTATTACGCACCGGAGGTGCTGGCGTGGCAGGATGCGAAGAACTACCTCGAATACGACCTCTCCCTCGATATCCGGATCATCGACCGCGCCGCGGTGACGGCGGGCTACCGGAAAATCGATACGGATTTCGATCTCTCCGGCGGAGATTTTACCTTCAACGAGGCGTGGTACGTCGGCGTCAAATTCCGCTTTTAAACACTTTCTTTCTCGGCGGGGCTAGACGATCAGACGCTCCGCCGCCTCAATGACTTCATACGCTTCGATCGATTTCATACATTCATGGTGTCACCATTGATGAAAACGCCCATGGAACCAAGTCCCATGAGCTACGCTGGCCGCTGTGGCGCTGAAGCTAGCCTTTGACAAGGCAGAATCAGACAATAAGTTTTTCTGCTGCCTCAATGACTTCATACGCTTCAATCGATTTCATACATTCATGATGTTTGAGCGGACATTCGCGTTTCATGCAGGGAGCGCACTCCAGGTCGTGGCGGACGATGGCGCTTTTAGGATTGCCCCATTGGCAGGTCTCTTTGTGGCGTGTCGGGCCGAAGATCGCGACGGTGGGGACGCGGTAGGCGGCCGCGACGTGCATCGGACCGCTGTCGTTGGTGACAAAGAGCGAAAGTCCCCCGACAGCGGCGCAGAGTTCGGTGATGGTCGTTTTTCCGGCAAGGTTGCGGTAGTTCTCGACCTCCCGTGCCTGCAGATCCTTTTCGATCGCCTCCGCCATGGCCGTTTCGCCGGGACCGCCGAAGATAACGATGTCGTAGCGGTCTGAAAAATGGGCGGCGACGGCGGCAAACTTTTCGGGGTACCACCGTTTGGCCGAACCGTAGGTCGCCCCGGGATTGATACCGAGCGTCGGTCGTTCAAAGGTGCGGGGCGGGATGAAGAGGCGCAGCGGCCCCGGCGCGGTTTCGGTGCCGCAGAGGCGGTCGGCCAGCCGCTGGTACTGTTGCGTAAGATGCTCCTCGCGCGAAAGGGCGACGGCGTCGCTGAGCAGCAGCCGCGCATGCCAGCTCGCACGGGCGACGCTTCTGGGGGTTCCCGTCCAGCGCAGCAGCAGCGAGGCGTGCAGCTGGTTGCGGAAACTGACCGCGGCATCGTGGCGGCCGATCGTTTTGGCGAAGCGGTAGGTATTGGCGAGGCGGTTCCCGCCCTTTTTTGTCTCGTCAACGTAGGCATTGACACACATCGGGTGGTGTTTAAGGGCTTCGATAGCGACATGGGATCCGACCAGGGTGAGACGTGCCTCGGGGTAACATTCGCAGAGCGATTCGATGGCGGCCGTGGCCATGACCGCGTCGCCGAGCCAGTTGGGCAGGATGATCAGCAGTTTCACGCTTCGTCCTTTTCAATCAGATAGACCGGGGCGCCGGAGACCGCGAGGGCATCCGTCGTAAAGGTGCGGCCGTCGCGGCCGATAAAGCGGCGGGGCTCGGCAAAGTGCTGGGTATATGCCTCGTCGTTCGTCCAGAAGATGCGCAGCAGGCCATCGGGGCGCTGCAGCACCATTTCGAACCGTTCGCGGCGCTGCTGAAGGGCGATGTGCCGCGCCTCCTTCAACAAGGAGGTCATGGTCTTGAAGGCGTGAAATGCCGGGCGCTCCCGCCAACCGTCCCGCGTATCGACGAGACCGTAGCCCGGGGCGGCAAGCTGATGCCAGTAGACGGTCGCGACCTGCTGCGTGGCAAGGGCAAGCAGGTAGTAGCGCACCATGTAAGAGGCGTAGGTCTCCTCGTCCACGCACTCTTTTTCGCTGGTCGGTGCGTAGGGGGCCGTCCCCGTCAGCGGCCAGTTCGTTTCAGTGAGGTAAAGGGGACGCTTTGCACGGGGGGAGAGCATCGTCAGGGAGGAGAGAAAGTTGATCTTGCAGGGGAGGTCGCACCCGGCCTGGGTGTTTTCCGGCGCCCCGCGGCGGTCGACGTAGAGCAGGGCATTGACGGCGTCGAAACGGACACCGCGGAGGTTGAAAAGGGCGTGGGCGGCGAAGTGGTATTCAAAATCGATGACACCCGGGCCGATAAGTTGCAGCTCCGGGAAAGCATCGTCACGGAGCTGCTGCGCCGTTTTGAAAAAATCCAGGTATTCGTTGACACTGGCAAACCCCCATTTGGCACGGTTGAGGGTGGTCCCGATCTGAAAGCGGTTCCCGAAGGGGGCGAGGGCGGTAAAGGTCTGTTCGAGCGTCTCTTTTCGCAGCGCGGCGTCCTCAATGTGTTCGCGGTCCTGCATCAGGACGAAAAAGAGCCGTTTCCCCTCAAGTTGCCTGACGAAGGAAACAATGGCATCCAGTTCGCTGCGCTCCCAGAGTTTGACCCGGATCAGCAGCTCTTCCACGTCGAGCGAAGGAAGTGCCTCCAGCGTAGCGTCCGGCGCGCGCAGGGGGTCGACGATCAGCCCGGCAAAGTGGGGGGCGTCAATAGGGTGGCGGCGCAGGAAGGGCATGGCCAGGAGGGCCAGCGGCAGCCACAGCAGGCCCGAGAGCGCCGTTTTGACGAGGGAGGCACGCTGTGCTTTTCGCAGCCTTCGTTTGAGGGGGCGGTCTTTGAGCTGATAAGGCTGATCGGAGTGGAAATCCCATGCGTACGGCGGTTTCATGGGACGTATTATAGCGAAGCGGGTGTCAGCGTCTGCCCGCCAAAGAGGCGTACGCCGGCCGGGTTGCGCGGTAGGTATGGAAACGGCCTGTTTCTCCGGCAAACAGCAGTCGCTGGGAGACGTCGGTAAAGGCGGCGGCGCGCAGGGTATAGTCTTCGGAATTGCGCTCGCACGCTGCGGGCTTTGCCCTGTATCGGGAGACGTCATAGCAGGTGACTTCTCCCGTGTCAGCAAGGTACTCGACGGCCTGCATCCCCTCGACCCATCCCAGGATGCCGTTGCGGTAATAATCGGCGACGAAATGCTGATCGCTGACAAGCGATTTTCCGCTGAAATCCGGCATCAGTTTTTTGTAATCCCCGAAGACGATGTCGACGACGGTCGGGGCGATGTCGCGCTGCGACACATAATGGTCGAGGTAGTGCGGTGCAATGCTGGCACCGTAGAAGGCAAGGGGGATCATAAAGTTCTCAAAGGTGCCGTCGACGCCTCCGCCGCAGTGGTCGGCGAAAAAGACAAAGAGCGTGTTCGGGTAGTGTGCCTGCACCGCCGCGACGAACTCTCCCAGGGCTGCGTCCGCAAAATGCAGCGCATTCAGGCGGTTGTTCTGTTTTTCATCATCGGCGAAACGGGTTTTCCCGACCCCCTCCGGGAGCTTGTCGTCATGGGTTGTAGCACCGTTGATACCGAGCACGAAAGGCGAAGAACTCTCCCCGAGCTTCTGTAAGGCAAAGGCGTAGAGGTCCTGGTCGTAGACGCCCCAGAAATTGGTCCCGAATCGGCGTTCGGTAACGTCCTCCTTGCCGTAGCTTTCGCTAAAGCCCAGTTTCTGTGCCAGCGCGCCCGTGCCGCTGGTCTCTTTGGCCGTCCCTTGGAAGAAGATACTGCGGTATCCGCGGGCATTAAAGAGGTCGATGACCGAACGGTAGCGGAAGTTTTGCAGCTGAGTTTTCGCGACACTCCTGGCAAGGGGGTTCTGATAGGAGACCAGGGTGGTGAACATCCCTTCCGTCGTCCGGTGACCGCCGGCGATCGCGGCTTTCGGACGGAGCGAGCGGGGAAGGATGCTGTCAAAAAAGGGTGTTGTTT
This sequence comes from Sulfurimonas sp. HSL3-1, assembly GCF_039645995.1. Classification (NCBI taxonomy): domain Bacteria; kingdom Pseudomonadati; phylum Campylobacterota; class Epsilonproteobacteria; order Campylobacterales; family Sulfurimonadaceae; genus Sulfurimonas; species Sulfurimonas diazotrophicus. Next base: position 2,167,283 of record NZ_CP147920.1, on the reverse strand, counting down.
GGAGTGCATGCCCGTAGGGCTGCATGTTGACGCCGCTCCACCCTTCGAGGAAGAAGAAGATGACGTTCGGGGTGGCGTTCATGCCGGTCACGGTACGGCCGTCGTCATAGATTTCGGCAAATCCCCGTTTGACTTCCCGTGGGGAAAGCTTGGCGACGCGTCGGGGGAGGAGACGCCCTTCCGTGTCGACGAGGGAGAAGAGGGCGCTGTAGCTCCCGTTAAGCGCCAGCTGCGCCAGGCGGGCGTCTCCGATCTGGCTTGATTGCCAGGGGGTCAGGGGGATGTGCGCGAACATCCCGCGGATGAAGAAGACGGAAAGGCCCAACAGCAGCAGGGTTTTCGGAAGGTAGTAGCGGTCGAGGGGAACCGGGTGCAGCCGGGCGCGGCCAAAACGGTAGAAGCCCCATACCATCAGCGGCACGGCGGTCAGTGCGGTGAGGGTGAAGAGGGTATTCTGCCCGAGCGCCGTCATAAAAAGTCCGCCGGCATCGTTGAAAACATCGGTGATCTCGTAGGCGATATGGCGGGAGGCATCCTCGAAGTAGAGGATGTCGGAGAGTTGCAGCATGACGAGCGAACCGAGAAGCAGCGCGGCGCCGATGTGCAGAAGCCGGGCATTAAACTGCCCCAGCGTCGCAAACAGCGTGACGATGGCGGCGGCGGCGAAATCGAAACGGTACCCCCATACAAGGGCGTGCAGCAGGGATGCGATGGGGTAGCCGCCGAAACGATCGGCGTAGAAGGCGAGAAAAAGCAGTTTGGTCGCCGCCAGCAGCAGATAGGCGAGTGCAAACAGCGTAAAGTAGTTGCGCAAAAAAATCATGGACTACCCTCTCCCCGGTTACCGGCATCGGGGGAGTACGGGGGACGTTCTCCCCGGAATGCGCTGTTTTGTTGTCAGAATGTAACCCTATTGTATCCTATTTCTAATACCCCATTGGGTACAATCACCTCCAAGAAAACCGCGAGGAGCGAAGAGATGAAAATATCCGTCATCGGCACGGGCTATGTCGGCCTGGTCAGCGGGACCTGTTTTGCGCAGATGGGCAACAGCGTCACCTGTGTGGACATCGATGAGGGAAAGATCGCGAAACTGCGCCAGGGGATCATCCCGATCTATGAACCGGGTCTGGAGACGATGGTCCTCGAGAATCATGAGAAGGGCACCCTGGCGTTCACGACCGATATCCAGGAGGCGATCGCTTCGACGGATGTCGCCTTTATCGCCGTCGGTACCCCGATGGGCGAAGACGGCAGCGCGGACCTTCAGTACGTGCTGGCCGTCGCCAAAAGCATCGGCGAGCATATGCAGCATTACATGGTCGTCGTCGACAAATCGACGGTTCCCGTCGGTACGGCCGACAAGGTCAAAGCCGCGATCCAGACAGAACTGGACAAGCGCGGCGTCGACCTGGAATTTGACGTTGTCTCCAACCCTGAGTTCCTCAAAGAGGGCGCGGCCATCGAGGACTTCATGCACCCAGACCGCGTCGTCATCGGTGCCGAGAGCGAGACGGCGATGCAGGTGATGCACGACCTCTACGCCCCCTTCATGAAAAAAAGCGACCGCTTTATCGGAATGGATATCAAGAGCGCCGAGATGACCAAGTACGCCGCGAACGCGATGCTCGCGACGAAGATCAGCTTTATGAACGAGATGGCCAATATCTGCGAACGTGTCGGCGCGGACGTCAACAAGGTGCGCCACGGTATCGGTAGCGACGGCCGCATCGGCTACAGCTTCATCTACCCGGGCTGCGGCTACGGCGGCAGCTGCTTTCCGAAGGATGTGCAGGCCCTGGCCAAAACGGCCAAGGATTTCGGCTATACCCCGCGGATCCTCGACGCCGTCGAAGCGGTAAACTACGATCAGAAAATGGTCATGGCGGACAAGGTGATCAAACGTTTCGGCGAGGAGCTCTCGGGCCTTACCTTCGCCGTTTGGGGCCTGGCGTTCAAACCGGAAACGGACGATATGCGCGAAGCCTCCTCCATCACGATCATCAACGCCCTGACAACGCGCGGCGCGAAGATCAAGGCCTACGACCCGAAAGCCCGCCACGAGGCGGAGAGCTACTACCTCAAGGGCAATGAGCGCGTCGAATACGTCGACAGCAAATACGACGCGCTCACCGGCGCCGATGCGCTCATCCTCGTCACCGAGTGGCAGGAGTTCCGCAGCCCCGACTTCGACGAGATCGACAAACGCCTCAACAGCCCGATCTTCTTCGACGGCCGCAACCAGTTCGACAAGGAGCGTATGGCGCGTCTCGGATTCGAATACTTCCAGATCGGGGTCTGAGAACGTTATTTCCGATAAGAAAAAAACTACAGAAGGAGAAAGCTTGAAGACAGCTTTTTTTGTTTCTACGGGACGGACCGGGACCGACTTTTTTACCGATTTTTTCAATAATGTCGTTGAGAACTCCTGGAGCCTGCACGAACCGAAACCCGCATTCAGAAAGCGGGGGCATCAGCTGATGTCACGCCCCCACACGATGTGGGAAAAATACTACTTTGCGCTGCCGCGGCGCTGGTGGCATATGAAGCATTCGGAAGAGTGGTACGTTGAAACGAACTACCACCTCTTCGCCGCCATTCCGCTGATCCGGGACGCCTTTCCCGACGCGCTGGTGTTCCACATCGTCCGCGACGGCAGGGACGTGGTCACGTCATGGCTCAACCGCGGCCGCTATATCACGAACGACCATATGACCCCTTTCCATATTCCCGGCGACCCGGCGCAGGCGTTGTGGGAGAACTGGAACGCGCTGCAGAAACTGGCCTGGTACTGGAAAACGGTCAATACCCGCGCCATCGAGACCCAGCCGGACATGATCATCAAGTTCGAAGAGCTCTTTAAGACGAACAAGGAGCTCATCTTCGACATCCTGGCGAAATTTGACGGCCTGGTCTATGACGAAGCAAAGGTCCGCGCTTCGCTGGAGAAGAAAGTCAACCGGAACCGCATCGAGTTCTTCCCGAAGTATGACGAATGGCCGCGCCACTGGAAAGAGCAGTTCTGGGAGATCGCCGGGGAAAAGATGGAAGAGCTCGGCTACGCTTTCAAGCCGTAAAGCTGTAGCCTTCGAAGAAGGGGTACTTTTCGATCTCCCCACTTACCCGCGCTTTGAGCGCCTCGTCCCATGTATAGTCATTGCGGGTTTTATGCGGTTTCGTATAGACGATCGCCGCGCAGGCGTCGAGGTACTCCTCGGTTGTCTCAAGGCCGAGAAAATCGCATATTCTTTTCAGCTCCTCTTTCGGGTGTTCCATGAAGTTTTCGATCTTGACATGGATGACGTCCGCTACATCCACCTGCTCAAAGACCGAATTCGCCGTCTCCACGAGGGAGAAGTAGTGTTCGAGTTCCCCCGTTAGCGCCTCCGGCGTCACTTTGCTCTTGTCCGAACCGACGGCCCGGTAGGCCATGGTGCTGATATTGTCGTAGGGGTTGCGGATGACGTGAATGAACTTGATCGGGAGGTCGATCGTCTTTTTCAGCTTCTTCAGCAGTTCCGGGTTGCGGCTGAAACGCCTGGAGCTGTTCCCCCCGCGTTTGTCGCCGATCACCTTCAGGTCGGTGTATTTTCCCTGGTACTGGCCTTCGACCGCATAGGAGTAGCCCGTCCACTCTCGGCCGGCCTCGGTGAACTGCTTGGCGTTGCGCAGCAGCAGGTGGAAGATGGCCTCTTTCGAAAACCCGTACTTGATATACTTGAGCACATCCTGCTCGTGGGCGATATTGGTTTGGGGATGGGCATCGATCAATGAACCGATCAGGCTGTGACTGCTGCGCGGATAGCCGACGAACATGCAGTAGGTTTCGACATGGTCAAAAAGGTGCGGCTCGGCTTTCAGCGCCTGTTTCGTATAAAAGTAGTCTTTGAGCAGGTCGAGCTTTGCTTTGACGTTTCCGAACATAGAGTATTTCCTTGCTTTTGTGGTGATAATCATACAGTAAAGGGTGTTGGGGTTCGCTGATTTTCAGCGCCTAGCGCCGATAGAGCCGTTCGTACTTTTCGGTCATGGCGGCGGGCGAGTAGGCGTCGAGTTCGTCCCGGGCACGGGCGCTCAACCGTTCGCGCAGGGCAGCATCGCCGTAAAGGCGCTTGATGGCTTCGGCAAGGGCGCGGGCATCGCCGGGCGGCACGAGCAGACCGTTGTCCTCATGATGAACGATATCGGGGATGCCGCCGACGTTCGAGGCGACGATGGGCACATCGAACTGCATGGCGTCGAAGAGGATGGATCCAAGCCCTTCGTAGCGGGAGGGGAAGGCGAAGAGGTCGAAACATGCCAGATAGTCGCCGACGTTGTTGACGAACCCTTCAAAGGTGATATTGCCAAGATCGGCCGCCGCCGCTTTCAGCATGGCCTCGTCGCTGCCGCCCCCGAGCAGTATAAACTGGATATCGGGGTGCCTCCGTTCCAGGATGCGGGCCGCTTCGATGAGGATGGCCTGCCCCTTGTGGGCGTCGACAAGCGCGCCGATCTGCCCTACGACGAATTTCCCCTCAAACCGGGTTTTCAGCTGTCGGACACGTGCCTCATCGGTCTCCAGCCTGCTCCAGGCGCTGGGGATGGTGGCAACATCGGTCTCCGGGACGATCTTTCGGATCTCCGTTTTGATGGCTTCGGAGAGGGCAACGCACTGCGTGGCGGAGGCATAAATCGCCCGGTTGAAAGCGTTGTTCGTGATGGCGTGGTCGACCCGACGCGTGACGATGTACGGGACGCCGAGAAGCCATTTGCCAAAGAGGGCGAACTGCGCCGCTTTTGTTTCATGGGCGTGCAGCACTCCCGCGCCTTTGAGATGGCCCAGGTGGAGGGCGTAGGGTTTGCCGATTTCGATGACGGAGAGGTTTTCGATGCCCCGGCAGCGCCGTCCCAGTTCCGAACCTTTACGCACGAGCAGCCGCTGGCGGTAGCCCCGCTGCGAGAGTGTTTCGATCAGCAGCTGCGTCTGCCGCTCGCCGCCGCGGAACCCCTTGGCAAAGTTGGCGTGGGCGATCAGCATGCCGGTGGCGGAATGCGTCATGGTTGGAAGTCCTCTCGTCGGCGCTTTTCCGACGTATCCGAACAGTAACCGGTTCGTGTCGGAAGGATGCCGTATGGTACTGTAACATTGCCAAAAATCACGATGCCCCGCGCCGGGGCCGAAGGGTGCATGGCGATGTGGAACTCCCGCTATCTGCGGATCGACGTGGACAGGAACAGCAAGTTTACCTATTATCTTCAAAACGTGCTCGCTTACCCGCTGCCGGGGGTGCTTTTCCGGCCGCGCCGGGACGCGCTGCTGGAGAAAGGGAAAACGGACAGGGAGGTGCAAGAGAGACTGCACTATTACAACCGGTGCGATGCCGCGTTTCGTCTCGGCAGTGAAGCCCAGTCGCTGGACGCCTTCAGAAAGGTGAAAAAAAAGACCTACTTTTTCGACCTTTACGGCTGGTGGCGCTATTTCCGTCCCGAGTGCCGCAGCGCCTACCTCTTCGGCGACATCACCCATGTGCCGCCGCAGCCGACGCTGGTCAAGAGCCGTCCCATCGCCGGGGACAACCGCAACTCTGTCCTGATGAATCTCAATAAAGTGCGCCATTTCGTCTTTGTGAACGATGCGCTTCCCTTCGAGGCGAAAAAAAACATGGCCGTCTGGCGGGGGAAGGCGTACGGTAAACACCGTAGGGCTTTTGTCAAGCGCTTTTACAACCATCCGCGCTGCGATATCGGGCAGACGAATACGAAGTTCGAGACAGAGGTGCCGTGGCAGAAGGGACGGATGACGCTCAAAGAACAGCTACGGTACAAGTTCGTCATCTCCATCGAAGGAAACGACGTCGCGTCGAACCTCAAATGGATCATGTCCTCCAACTCCCTGGCGCTGATGGCCCGCCCGAAGTACGAGACCTGGTTTATGGAGGGGACCCTCATCCCCGATTACCACTATGTGCTGCTCAAAGACGACTACTCCGATCTGGAGGAGAAGATCGCCTACTACAGCGCCCATCCGGAGGAGGCGAAGGCGATCATTGCCAATGCCCACCGCCACGTCGCACGCTTCCGGGATGCGGAACGCGAAGCGGTCGTATCCCTGTCGGTGATGGAGAAATATTTCGAGCGTTCGGGACAGTTGGAAGCGGGCACGCCGCATCCGCGCAGAAGGTCACGGCCGGCATGGCGTCTGAAGCGGCCGCGTCTGGCCGCCCTGGGGATCTAGGAGGCTTTTTTCTTTTTGCCCCGGAGCCGCTTTTTCAGGGCGACGGCGGCCTCGGTTTTGCGGGTGCAGCTCTCAATGGCCTGCAGAGTCGCGGCTTCATCCATCCCGCTGAGCCGTGCGTACTCCCGGGCGATCAGGGCGCGTTCGGGCGCCTTGGCCCAGAGTTTACCGAAGTTCTTGATCCCCTCCGCCGGCGGGATCGGACGGAACTGCATCCGGTTGATATCGACGAGCATGAAACCGTACCCCTCCGCCGTCTTCCGTATAAGGATATTGCCCGGCGAATAGTCCTCGTGCCAAACCCCTTTTTGATGCAGCATATGGGTAAATGCGGTGAAGGCCTTCAGAATGGCCTCAACGTCGCCGACACGGTGGTGCAGCACTTCGCGGATGGTGAAGTCGTAGGGCTCGTATGTGGAGATGAAATAGCTCTGCGCGAAGAGTCCGCCCCGGAAGAACTCGATGTAGCCGATGGGCTGGGGGGTCGGCACGCCCAGTTCCAGAAGCCGGACGCCATTGTTGTAGGACTTTTTCGCCTTCGAATCGCGCAGATAGGCGTAGACGAAACGGTTGAGCAGGTGGGGGACCTTGAAGGCCTTGATGACGGTCTTGATACCGTGCATGGGGACGATCCGCAGTTCGTTGCGCGCTTTGTGGATGCTCTCATCCGAGGAGGAGAATTGCGCTTCGACCGAGAGCAGTTCTGCTTCAAACTCGGCATAGTCGGGATGGATCGTATAGCTGACAGACAACGGCAACCCTTTTGTAGGTGAGTGGAATGGTGATGTGCTTCTGACTTGCGTCACAGCGGGGCCGCGATGGAAATAACGGACGATGGGCAGCATTATAACAACCGGGGGGGAAAAGAATATTGAATCCGAATGTTTTCACAACGCACAAGGGCCTGCGCAAGGATTGTTGGGCCGGTAATCTGATAAAATTAGCTATCACTATACAAGACTGGGACACCGATTGAAATCGATTGCACGGCTCTACACATTTATTTATTCATATTATCTCAAGCTCTTCTATTCCAAGAGGGTGAAGCTTATGGGGCGCATACACGCAAACGGTTTTTTTACGATCGAAGTCGCCAGGGGGGCGACCCTGACGATTGAGGGCGACATCACCCTGAAGTCGGGCACGCTGATCGGCGTCCGCAAAAACGCTTCGCTCCGTATCGGCGAGGGGTGTTTCTTCAACCGCAACTGCACGATCGTCTGCCGCGACGCGATTTGTATCGGGGCGGACTGCCTTTTCGGGGAGAGCGTCAAGATCTACGACCACGATCACAGGCTTGCCGGCGGGAAGGTCTCGAAAAGCGACTATACGCTGGGCAGCGTTGAGATCGGAGAGGGGTGCTGGTTGGCGAACGACGTCAATGTGCTCAAAGGGAGCGTGCTTCCGGCGAACAGCGTCGTCGCGGCCAAAGGGGTCGTCAACCGTCCGCTGGAGCATGCGGGCATCTACGCGGGTATCCCCGTCGCCTATAAAAAAGCACTACCTAATTAACGAAGAACGGATTGAATGAAGCAGAAAATTACAGCAAATATCATTACACTGAATGAAGAGGAGAACATAGCGGATGCGATCCGTTCCGTTCAGGCCGTCTGCGATGAGGTCCTCGTCGTCGATTCGCAAAGCACGGACAAAACGAGGGAGATCGCCGAATCCCTCGGGGCCAAGGTCGTCGTCCAGCCCTACCTCGGGGACGGACCGCAAAAAGCATTCGGCGCACCGCTGGCGGCGAACGACTGGATCTTGAGCCTCGATGCCGATGAGCGGCTTGACGCAAATGCGGTCGAAGCGATCGCCGGCCTTGACCTGGCGAACAGCGGGTATGACGCCTACGCCTTCCGCCGGAAGAGTTTTATCGGAAGACACTTCATCAAGCTGTGGTATCCGGACCGGCTCGTGCGGCTCTACAACCGCAACAGCGCCGGGTTCACGCAGGCGATCGGCCATGCGAAAGTCGAGGCGGAGAAGGTCAAGGAACTTGACGCGGACCTGCTGCACTACTCCTATAAGAGCTACGGGCAGATGATCAACAACATCGAAAAGTTTGCCGCCCGCGGTGCGCGTATGCTGCACGCGAAGGGGAAGCGGGCCCGATGGTACGACCCGTTCCTGCACGGCGGACTGACGTTCTTCAAAAAGCTGGTCGTCAAAGGGGGGATGTTCCACGGCATGCCCGGCTGGACCGTCTCCATCATCTCCGGGTTCAACACCTATATGAAATACATGATCCTGATCGAGATGCAGGAGAATGAAGCAGAGGAAGAGACGTCGGCATGAAGTACCTGCACATCATGAAGAACGAGAAGTTCATCGCCTCTTTCATCACCTTCATCCACACCCATTTCAACCCCGATGAACATCTGTTCATCATCCTGGGGGGCGTGTCGCAGGAGAAGCACCCGGTACCGGATCATCCCAATGTGATCGTTATCAAGAGTATGAACAGCCCTTTGCGCTATTTCTCGGCCGTCAAGCAGCTGAAGCCCTATTTTGAACAGGCGGAAAAGGTGATCATCCACAGTCTGCTGATCCGCGGGATCATCGACTTTTTCTTTTACAACCTGCGGTTCTGCACCAAAGCGTATTGGGTCGTATGGGGGGGAGACCTCTATGACTACCCCGCCAAGAAAAAGAAGCTCAAGCGGCAATTTTATCTGTATAAGAAGCGTCAGGTGATCAAGCGCATTGCGGGTCTCATCACCTACATTCGCGGCGATTACGAGCTTGCGAGGCGCTGGTACGGCGCCGAGGGCAGCTATCATGAATGTCTGATGTACCAAAGCAATACCTACAAGGCGATCCCGCTTCCCGAAACGGCGAAAGAGGAGGTCTGTATCCAGGTCGGGAATTCGGCGAACCCCACGAACAACCATCTGGAGATTTTGCAGAAGCTCCGCCCCTATGCCGATGAAAAGATCAAAATCATCTGTCCGCTTTCGTACGGAAGCAAACAGCATGCAAAGAAGGTGGCGGCGACGGGAAAAGCGTGGTTCGGCGACAAGTTCCAGCCGTTGATGACGTTTCTCCCCTATGAAGAGTACCTGAACTCCCTTGCCGAGATTGACATCGCGGTGTTCAACCATAAACGGCAGCAGGCAATGGGAAACATCATCACGCTGCTTGGCCTTGGCAAGAAAGTCTATCTGCGCAGCGACATCTCCACGTGGGGGCTTTTCGAGGAGAAAGGGGTGCGGCTGTTTGACAGCTGCGGTCCGCTTTCGATTGAGCGGTTGCCCGCTGAGACAGAAGCAGCGAACTGCCAACGCATCCAAACGCTTTTCTCGGATGCCGTCTTGCAAACGCAGTGGGCAGAGATTTTTCAGGAAAGCGAACAGCGATGATCGTCTTTTACCTTATGACGGAAAAAGGGTATGTCACCCTTCAAAACTTTGTCGAAGTATACGGCACAGAGAAGATCACCTATGTCTGTTCGGCGAGGGATGCACAGATGGAGACGGATTATTTTGACAGGATCCGGCAACTCTGCGCTACACACGGCATCGCATTTTTTACACGCGGTGAAGAGCCGGCAAGAGCGGCGGAGACCTATGCGTTTACGATCGGCTGGCGCTGGCTGCTGCCTTCCTCGGCGAACCTGATCATCTTCCATGACTCTCTTCTGCCGGCATACCGGGGGTTCGCGCCGCTCGTCAACGCCCTGATCAACGGGGAAGAGCGTCTCGGCGTCACGGCCATATTCGCCGCAGACGAGTATGACAAAGGGGATATCGTCGCTCAGGAAGCGATCGATATCGTTTATCCTATGACCATCCAGCAGGCGATTGAAAAGGTTGCGCCGCTCTATTCCAAGCTGGTTAACACCATCAGTGCGGCCATTATCGGCGGCAAAGGGGTTGCGGGGACGCCGCAAAGGGAGTCGGAAGCCACCTACAGCCTCTGGCGGGATGCGGAAGATTACTGTATTGACCTGCATAAAGACGCCGAACGCATCAAACGCGAAGTGGACGCCCTCGGTTCGCCGTACGATGGTGCCAAGCTGTCGCTGAACGGTGAGATGATCACGCTGGTCAGCGTCGAAGTGTGCTCCGATGTGACGATTGAGGACCGCGACAGCCATATCGGCAAAGTGGTCTTTTACGCGGAGGGGTACCCGGTCGTTGTTTGCAAGCGGGGATTGCTCAGGATCCTCGATGCCCGAAAGAGCAAAACGGGTGAAAGCGTATTGCCCCTGAAACAGTTTCGATCCCGATTTGAAAAGGTGGACAGACCCTCATGATTTTTTTTAATGTACCGGCGTACACCGGCAAAGAAGATGCCTATATGCTCGAAGCGGTTCGGAGCGGGAAGATATCCGGTGACGGCCTGTTCACGAAGAAGTGCCACGAATGGTTCGAGCGGGAGCTCGGGTGTGCCAAAGCGCTCTTGACGACGTCATGCACCCATGCCCTGGAGATGGCGGCCATGCTGATAGAGATCCAGCCGGGCGATGAGGTGATCATGCCGAGTTACACCTTCGTGTCGACGGCCAACGCGTTTGTCCTGAGAGGGGCAAAGATCGTTTTCGTCGATGTCCGTCCCGATACGCTCAATATCGACGAGACGAAGATCGAAGCGGCGATCACCGACAAAACGAAGGCGATCGTGCCGGTCCACTATGCCGGCGTCGGCTGCGAGATGGATACGATCATGGCGATCGCTGAACGCCACGGCCTCTACGTCATCGAGGATGCCGCGCAGGGGATGCAGGCGACCTATAAGGGGCGTGCGCTGGGTACCATCGGGCACATCGGAACCTATAGTTTCCACGAGACGAAGAACTACACCGCCGGCGGCGAGGGCGGACTGCTGATCATCAACGACGAGCGTTTCGCTGAGCGGGCGGAGGTCATCCGGGAGAAGGGGACAAACCGCAGCCAGTTCTTTCGGGGGATGGTGGACAAGTACACCTGGGTCGATATCGGTTCATCGTACCTTCCGGCGGACATCAACGCGGCCTATCTCTATGCGCAGCTGGAGTCGGCCGATGCCGTCAATGCGGATCGTCTGGCAAGCTGGCGTCACTATTACGACGCGTTTGCCGCACTGGAAAAAAAGGGTATCGACCTGCCGGCGATACCGGCACACTGCGAGCACAATGCCCATATGTTCTACTTAAAGTGCACTTCGTTCGAGGAGCGTACCGCTTTCTTGGAGCACTGCAAAACGGAAGAGATACTGGCTGTATTCCACTACATCCCGCTGCATGCATCGCCGGCGGGTAAACGGTTCAGCCGTTTCCACGGCGAAGACCGCTTTACGACCGTCGAGAGCGAGCGTCTTGTCCGCCTGCCGCTCTATTACGGGATGGGCGAGGCGACGCGTCAGCGCGTCATCGACGTCGTCACATCCTTCTACGGTGACTAGACCTCCAGTCCCGCGTATTACCGGCTGAACTGCCGGTTCTCCTCCAGACTTTTGATCAGGATTTCATTCATCCTTTTTTTATCGTTCAGTTTGATCTTTTTGTAGGTCTCTGTATCCCGTATCTCGTTGTTGAAGGCTTTGGAGATGACGTCGGAGATGACGAAGGTCTCTTTTCCGCAGATAATGGCGTTTTCATTCCAGTTCCCCACGAAGGCGCATTCGCGGTTATAGTCCGGGGCGAAGAGGTCGTAGCCGTGGGCGTAGTCGCTTGTAGGGTTGTCCGCTCCCAGCATCGCCATCAGCGTCGGGGCGATATCGAGGTGCGAGGTGAGACGGGTCACCTTTTTCGGTGCCGTGCCCGGGATGCGGATATACAGCGGCGTACCGACCTGTTCGCGGTCATAGGCGGAGTTGTGCCCGTAGTGGTCGTGTTCGAAGAACTCCTGCCCGTGGTCGGAGAGGACGATGATGACGGCGTCGTCGTAGAGCCCCTTTGCTTTGAGGGCGGCAATGAAGCGCGCGAAGCGGTCGTCGACTTCGTAGGCGGCGTTTTTGTACATGTTGAAGAGCTCCGTTCTCTCCTCGGCGGTCGCCGTCAGGTACTGGCTGCTGACCTGGTCGGGGGTGTATTTCCGGAAAGCGTCGTCGTAGGCGCGGCTGTGGACCGAATCGAGCCAGACGAAGGCGAACATGGGTTTGTCCATTTCCTGTTTTCCGAGCCAGTCGTCGAAATAGGTGACGGTCGCCAGGTCGTTCTCGGTCTTGGTGCCGTTGTAGTCATCCTTGATTTCGTCCTGGACGTCGAAAAAGATCGTCTGCCGGAACTCCGGCCACGCCGTGTTGACGCTGGAGTCGATGCTGATCTGGTAGCCCAGTTTCTTGAGGGTCTCGAAGAGTACCGGCCCCTTTTTGGCATTGAGGAAGCCGAACCAGTAGCTGGAGTTGATGCCGTAGAAGATCGAGAAGAAACCGAAACGGGTATTGTTCCCGCCGCTGTAGTGGCGCTCGAAATCGACGGCCTCGCGTTTGAACGCGGCCATGTTCGGCATGTTGTCGTCGTTGACGATATCGGGGCGGAGGGCGTCGACGCCGAAGATGAAGATGTTGGGCGTTTTGGGATGGGTGACGCTGATGGGGTGCAGCGGGTAGCGGATGTTGGTGATCTTTTTGATATTGACGCTGATCCCGTCGTTTTGGGCTTTTTTCATGCCGAAAGTGCCGATGAGCAGGTCGTCCATCAGCAGCGGCTGGTAGAGGGGGACGACCTTCGTGCGTTCGAGGATGTTGCCGTCCAGGTGAAGGTTGGCGACGGCGTAGGTCAGCTTTTCGCCGACGATGACGAGGAAGAGCAGGGGCACGAGGCTGCGGTTCAGCCGGCGGTTGACCCGCAATGCCTTCTGGGCAGGAATCCGGGCGATCCGTTTCAGTCCAAGGAGCAGCAGCGCCGCCAGGACGGCAATGACGATGAAGACGATCACGACGGCCTGGCCCGTCATCTGCAGGCTGTCGTAGGCGGCCGGCGAAAAGAGGATATTGAGCACCATGCCGTTGATATGGAAGTTCCAGATGCGGTAGATGGCAAAGTCGGTCATGAGCAGGAGATCGGTGAGAAAGAACAGCAGCAGAAGCAGCACCACCGCCAGACGGGTCAGGCGGAAAAAAGCGCGCAGAAGCAGCCAGTAGATCAGGTAAAGCGTCGCCGCCGTCGAGAGCAGGGCCGCCGCGGTGAAGAGCAGGGCAGAGGGGGTGTAGTGGCTGTTGAAGAGGGCAAAAGCCAGTGAGAGCAGACCGGTCAGAAGCAGATTGGCTTTGAAAAAGAGGGCAAGATGCTGCGATGTCATGGTGTCACTTTTTTGTGAAAGTATACCAGAGGGGGCCAACACTGTATAATACGCCTTAAAAAGGGCATAGACGCGTGACATACTCGCCGGCGCAATACTATTTCGGTCTGCTGCGGCAGACGGTGAAACTCCAGCTGATTTTCCTGCTGCTGCTCTCCCTTTCCCGTCTGCTTTTCTTTTGGCAGTTTTCGCCTTCGAAGGCTTCCTTCCCCGGCCGGGAGTTGGCGGAAGCGTTCTTCCTGGGGCTGCGGATCGACCTGGTGCTTGTCTGCTACCTCATGGCACTGCCGCTGCTGGTGATCATCCTGAACCACCTGGCCCGCAATGTCGTACCGCTGCCGTGGCTGCCGCGGCTTTTTCGCGGATACTTCACCGCCGTCTACCTGATCGTAAGTGCCCTGGTCGGGATCGATTTCGGGTTCTACTCCTATTTCGGCGAACACATCACAATAATGCTCTTCGGCTTCTTCGACGACGATACCTGGGCCCTCGTGCAGATCGGGCTCAAAAACTACAATGTCACCCTGATCACAGGGCTGATCCTCATTTACACCCTTGCGCTGGTCTGGCTCGTCGGCCGATTCTTCCGTGAGCTCCGTCCTTCCGTTGCCAAGACCGGTTCGATGAAAACGGCAGCCGTCTATCTTGTGCTGCTGCTGCTGGTCGGGGTGGGTGCGCGGGGCAGCCTCGGGCTTTTTCCCCTGCTCAAGGATGTCCCGGAGGTTTCGACGGACGTTTTTGTGAACGCCATCCCGCGCAGCGGCGTTTTTGCCTTCGAAAAAGCGCTCAAACAGTATCTGAAGGATAAAAACGGCGGTTACGATCTGATCAAGCGCAGCGGTTACAAAGGCAGAGTGCCGCAAGCCTTTAGGGACTATCTCGGTCGGGACCGGATCAATACGGCCGATCTCGCGTCGAACCTCGTGCGTACGACGCAGCAAAATGAAGCGGCAGCGGCGAAACCGCCCCATGTCGTCGTTGTCATGGTGGAGAGTTTCGGGGCGCCGATCCTGCAGTACCAAAGCCCTACGTTCGACATCCTGCGCCGGCTCAAGCGGCACTTTGACGAGGATATCCTCTTTACCGATTTCATCTCCGGCGGCAACGGGACGATCGCGTCGATGGAACCGTTCTTGCTCAACGTCGTCGCCCGCCCGGGCAGTATCGCCTACGGGCAGAGCCGTTACCAGCGTACCGCTTTCCCCCAGGCGGCGGCGCGGGTCTACAAAAAGGCGGGGTACGAGACGAATTTCGTCTATGGCGGGGACCTTTCGTGGCGCAACGTCGGCAGTTTTTTCAAAGAGCAGGGGTTTGACCATGTCGAAGGAAAAAGCGATATTGAACGCCTCTATCCCGGGGCGGAGGAGCATGATTACGGCGTCTACGACCGGTATACCTACGACTTCGTGCTGCACAAGCTGGAGCAGGCGGAAAAGCCGCAGTTCGTCTACATTCTGACGACGAACAACCATCCCCCCTATGTCCTCTCCAAAAGCTACGACTCCAAGCCGCTGCAGTTCACGGAAGCACTGCAGGCGCACATTACCGGGGATATGGAGCTGGCGCACCGGCGGCTGCAGGATTACCAGTACGCCCTCGATATGGCCGGGCGTTTCATGGATGGGGTCAAAGCCTCCGATCTGGGGGAACGGACTGTCGTTGCGATCACCGCGGATAACAACACCATCGAGGGGATCATGCATTACGATAACCCCCCACAGGAAGGCAAGCAGGTACCGTTCTACCTCTACCTGCCGCCGTATTTGAAGACCGAACCGTTCGACCGCAACGTCAGCGCATCGCATAATGACCTCTTCCCGACGCTTTACGGCCGTACCCTTTCCAACACGGCCTATATAGCCGTCGGGGAGGACCTCTACGATCCTGCGGCGCTGCACTGCGGCTATAACGACGCGGGGGTCATCGTCTCGGCGGGGGGAGCGTTCAAAACCGGCCATGCCGCCAATGCGCAGCAGCGTGCCTGCGAGCAGAAGTACAACGCCGCGCTGGCGGTGACCGAGTACCTGGTGCGGCAGGCGCATGAACAGGCGAAACCCGTATGGGAAAAGGGGAGTGAATGAAACAGACTTTTAGGCGGTTCTGGCCGTACATCAAGGGGTATAAAGGCTACTACTTCATCGTCCTCATCGGGATCATCATGACGGTACTTGCCACCGTGGCGACGGCGCAGATCATGCAGCCGCTGATGGACAAGATGTTCATCGAGAAAGACCCGCAGATGCTCTACTACATCCCCTTGATGATGATCGGCATCTACGTCGTCAAATCGGTCGGGCGCTACCTGCAGGCCGTCTTTATGAACTATATCGGCCAGCATATCATTACCCGGCTGCGTTCGCAGCTGCTCGACCATATGCTGCATCTGGATATGGCCTTCCTGCACGCCAACCGAAGCGGGGAGCTGATCAGCCGCATCACCAACGATATTAACCGGGTGCAGTACTTTGTCTCCAACATGCTGCCCGAACTGGTCCGGGAGTCTCTGACGGCACTCGGCCTGATCGTCTACGTCATCTACCTCAACGCCGAACTGGCCTTCTATTCACTGGTCGTGCTGCCGCTGGCGATCTATCCGCTGATTCTCATTGCCAAGCGCCTGCGCCGCCTCTCGCACCGGTCGCAGGAGAAGAATGCCGACGTCGTCACGCGCCTGACCGAGGTCTTCAACAACGCGGAGATCATCAAGGCCAACGGCACCGAAGCCTACGAGATGGGACGCTTCGATGCGGAGAACAACAAGTTCTTCAAGCTGAATATGAAAGCGGTCTATACGAACGAGATCGTCTCGCCGATGATGGAGGTCCTGGGCGCCACAGGCCTGGCCGCCGTCATCTTTATCGCGGGGCAGCAGGTCTTTAACAACCAGATGACCGTCGGGGAGTTTACGGCGTTCCTGACGGCCGTGGGGCTCACTTTTCAGCCGCTGCGGCGCGTCAGCTCTATCTACGGGAAGATCCAGAATGCCATCGCCGCCAGCGAGCGGATCTTCAGCGTCCTCGACCGCGAAAGCATGATAGAAGAGGGGAGTGCGCTTCTGGAGGAACCGATCCGGGAGATCGGATTCAGTCATGTCGCGCTCGATTATGGAGAGACACACGCATTGCGGGATGTGTCGCTCTCCATCCACCCTTCCGAGCAGATCGCCCTCGTCGGCGACAGCGGGGGCGGGAAGAGTTCGTTGGTCAATCTCCTGCTCCGCTTTTACGATCCATCAGAGGGAGAGCTGCGCATCAACGGCAGGGACGTGCGGGAGTATGACCACCGTTCTCTGCTCAAGCAGATGGCCGTCGTCTCCCAGCGCGTCTACGTCATGCAGGACAGCCTCGCCGAAAACGTCGCCTACGGTCTGGAACTGGACGAAGCGAGGGTCATCGAGGCGCTGAAGCTGGCCGATGCCTATGATTTTGCCCAGGGATTGCCGGAGGGGATCCATACGCTGATGGAAGAGGGGGGTGCGAACCTCTCAGGCGGCCAGCGCCAGCGCATCGCCATCGCGCGGGCGATCTACAAGAACGCTTCCGTACTGATCCTCGACGAGGCGACCAGCGCACTGGACAACGAGAGCGAACTCCGCATTCAGAAGGCGCTGGCGTCCTATACGAAAGACAAGATCACCATCATGATCGCCCACCGCCTCACCACTGTCGAACACGCCGACAGGCTCTACTTCTTCAAGGCGGGTGAGATCACGGACGCGGGAAGCTTCGCAGAGCTGATGGAGCGTTCGGAGGATTTTCAGCGCATCGCCCGCAGCTACGAAGGGTAAAGGTTCTGAAGCGATAAGTCTTTTACAGGCAATTTTTTTTTAATCGAGGCAGATAGGCGAAGTGTACTGCTGTACATGAACTTGTCGACAACGATATACCGATAAAAAAGATGCTAAATGCATGTTTTTTTGGATAAGCAAATTTTCGAAGACGATTTTTTCTTTAATCGAGGCGGAGACAAGTGAAGTGTACTCATGTACATGAGCTTGTTGACAACGAAGAGTAAAGGAAAAAGCGTCGAAGAAAATGGCTCCGGATACTGGATTCGAACCAGTGACCAAGTGATTAACAGTCACCTACTCTACCGCTGAGCTAATCCGGAATCGTTAAGAGGCCGAAATTATAAGGAAAACTCCCTGAAAAGTCAAGGATTTTTGGCGCGTTTACGGTGAAGGTTTTTGGCGGGCATGTAGAAGGTGATTCCCGAGCTGTCTTCGGCGACGATACGTCCCGTTTCAACGAGGGAGTGGAACCGCTCCCGGCTCTCGTCATCAAAGAGCAGGGCGATGTCCTCCATGCTCAGCGGCCGTTTGTCGAGGGTGTTGAGGATCGCATCATCGCTGTAGCGTCCCTGGCACGATTCGGCATGGGTGCGCGAGGCGATGTGGATCGGGAGGTCGGGGTCGAATTTGGAGGCGACCTCGTGCAGCTCGCCGTAGCTAAGCCCCTGTACGGGGTACGCCGGTGGGCGGTCGATCGTCCCGATATCGACCCGTTTGCAGGGGATGTCGTGCAGGACGCTGTTGAGCGCGGCGATCTCTTCGTCCGTGTCATTGAGGCCGTGGACGAAGAGGATCTCCAGGTAGAGGTCACCTTTGTACGCTGTGGCGAATGTTTTGACGGCATCCACGAGCGCAACGATCTCGATCCCTTCGGCGGGGCGGTCTATCTTGCGGAAGACTTCCGGGGTGACCGCATCGAGGGAGAGCTTGACCTGGTCGAACTTGAGCAGGGTGGCAAAGGTCTTCGGGTCGGTGAGGGTAGCACTGTTGGTCAGAATGAGGGTCTTCGTATTACCTTTGACGGCGTCAATACGGTCTACCAGTGTAGCCAGGTCGGGGTAGAGGGTCGGTTCGCCGTTGGCGGTGACAGTGATGTCGTCGATGCCGGGATGTTCGGCCAGGGCGCTTCGCAGTTCGGCGATGATCTCGTCGACACCGCTGCGCTGAGTCTGTACGGTGACAGGCGCAGCGGGGGCAAGCTCGCAGTAGAGACAGTCGAAGTTACACTGTTTGAGACCGGGGGAGAGGTCGATACCGAGGGAGGTACCGAAACGGCGGGAGTTGACCGGGCCGAAGATCGCACTCATCCCTTGCTCCTGCTTCTTAGGCGTCAGGCTTTGGTGCTGACGCGGTGGCACTCGTTGACGAAGTGGATGGCGTTTTCGACGGGAACGTCGGGCAGGATGCCGTGGCCGAGGTTGAAGATATGGCGTTTGCCGCCCATCGTCTTCTGGATCACTTCGATGCAGGCTGTCGTGGCCTCCTTGGAGTAAAGGCGGCACGGCTCCATATTGCCCTGCAGGACGTACTTGTCGCCGAGCTTCTCCTTGGCCAGGGCCATCGGGGTACCCCAGTCGATGCCCATGACATCAAAGTTGCCGTAGACGAGGCCGCGCTCGATGAAGGCCGCGATCCCCTTGGGGAACATGATGACCGGCACGTGCGGATACTTCTCTTTGAGATACTCGGCGATCTCGACCATGTACTGCCAGGAGAACTCGTCGTATTTGCCCGGTTCGATCGCCGCGGCCCAGGAGTCGAAGATCTGCACGACGTCAACGCCGCTTTGGATCTGCTTCTCCATGTAGTACTTGACGACCTCGGTGACTTTTTTGAGGACGCTGTGCAGCAGTTCCGGGTTGGAGTACATCATCTTCTTGCAGATGTTGTAGGTCTTCGTGCCCTGGCCTTCGATCATGTAGGTCGCCAGGGTCCAGGGGGCACCGGTAAAGCCGATCAGTGCTTTCTCGTCGCTGCGCTCGTCGAGCTGCTGACGCAGCAGCTTGATCGTGTCGTAAACGTAGGTGAGCTTGTCCGCTGCTTCCTCGCCGCCGATGAGGCGGTCGACGTCCGCCTGCGTTTCGATCGGGTCGCTGAACTTCGGACCCTCACCCTTGACGAAGGAGAGGTCCATTCCCATCTCGTCGGGAATGACGAGGATGTCGCTAAAGAGGATCGCTGCGTCGACGCCGACGATATCAAGGGGCTGGAGCGTAACTTCCGCCGCTTTTTCCGGGTCGTGGCAGAGGTTGAGGAAACTGCCCGCTTTGGCACGGACTTCCATGTATTCGGGCAGGTAGCGGCCGGCCTGGCGCATCATCCAGACAGGGGTATACGGTGTCTCTTTTCCGAGGCAGGCATCGACGAAGATTTTACTCATTTATATTCCTATGGGTATTGATTTTGCCGGCGATCAGTGGGGCTGATCGCCTTTGTGCAGAAAGTAGAGGGCGAGTGCGAGCAGCAGGATCGACCCCGAAAAGTAAAGCATCTCCAGCGCCCCGTTGAACTGGGTGTGTAGCACGCGCTGGAAGAAGTTGACGACCAGGACCATGACGATGACCTTGGCGATCTTGTCTTTGAGCTGGTCAAGGGAGTGGATCTGAAGCACCGAGGAGCTTTTGCCGTCCTCGTCTTCGGCCGCATCGATCTTGGAGACGAAGAGCTCGTAAACCCCAAGGCTGAAGATCAGCAGCACAATGGCAATGAGGTAGAGGTCGATGGCCCCGATGATGCTCGCCACGACGTCTTCGTGCAGGTGTTCGGGGTGGGCGTGGTGCGCGACAACGTCCCATACCAGTACCAGGACGCCCCAGATGTCGAGGCTGGCGACGACGAAGAGGATGATGGCGCCGATCAGCGAAAAGACAACGGCGAACAGAGTGAAAAGGCGGCTGTTCCAGAGACCGGATTCAAACATCTTCTCAAACATCGGCACCCCCCATCTCTACCCATTTCTGCGCAATGCGCACGGCATTGGTCGCGGCACCGACGCGGAGGTTGTCCGCGACGACCCACATGTGGAGCATATTGTCGCGGTAGAGGTCGCTTCTGATGCGCCCGACAAAGGTTTCGTTGCGGTCGATACAGGCCGCCGGCATCGGGTAGACACCCTCCTGGGGTTCGTCCTGGATGACGATGTTCGGCGCCTTGGAGAGGACCTCGCGAGCTTCGGCGGCACTGAGGGCGCCGTCGAAGGTCATCGTGATCGCTTCGGAGTGGCCGCGAAGCACAGGGACCCGGACGCAGGTAGCGCTCAGTTCGACGGCTTTGTGCATGATCTTCTTGGTCTCGTTGACCATTTTGATCTCCTCTTTCGTATAGCCGTTGTCAGTGAAGACGTCAATCTGCGGAATAAGGTTCAGCGCGATCTGGTGGGGGAACTTGTTGTGTTCGCTTTCGTCCAGGCGGAAGGCGAAGAAGTCCTGCATCTGCTGCACAAGCTCTTCCATTGCCGCTTTGCCCGCGCCCGAGGTCGCCTGGTAGGTACTGACGTCGACGCGGAGTAGGTCGAAGGCATCGTCGAGGGGCTTGAGGGCCTGGACCATCTGGATGGTCGAACAGTTCGGATTGGCGATGATCCCTTTCTTCTTCCACTCGCGGATATCTTCGGGATTGACCTCCGGGACGACGAGAGGGACCTCTTCGTCCATCCGGTAGTGGCTGGTGTTGTCGATGACGACGGCACCGGCCGCGGCGGCGAAGGGGGCGAATTTCGCCGAAACCGAACCGCCGGCGCTGAAGAGGGCGATCTCGATCTCCTCTTCGTCAAAGACGGTCTCCGTCAGCTCCTTGATGACGAGCTCATTCCCGCGAAATTCAACGGTATTGCCGGCACTGCGGCTGCTGGCCATCGGTACGAGCTTGGCCAGGGGGAAATCGATCTCTTCAAAAATGCGCAGGATCTCTTCGCCGACGGCACCGCTGGCGCCGACGACGGCTACGTTGTATTGTTTCATTACTGCTTACTACCTTGTAAAATTATTCTAAATCAAAAGATTGCTGTTCGGGCTCGATCTGGACACTCTCCGATCCGCCCTCTTCACCGTCATCCTCTTCGTCGGTCACGGGCTCTTTTTTCGGACAGCGGGAGATGCTGACGACATCATCGCCCTTGACGATGTAGACGCCGCTCGTATTACGGCTCGATTTGGAGATGCTCTCCATATCGACGCGGATCATCTTGCCGGCTTTGGTCAGCGCCATCATGTCCATATTTTCGTTAACGATCACACAACCGACGACATGCTGGCCGGTCTTGGCATTGAGTTTCATGGCGATGACCCCGCTGCCGGCGCGGTTGGTCAGGCGGTATTCGCCCGCCGTCGTGCGCTTGCCGATCCCCTTCTCGCTGACGGTGAGGATCTCCTGCTCGTCACTGTCGATGATGTTCGCGTCGACGACACGGTCGCCGTCATGCTTGAACTTGATACCGCGTACCCCGCGGGTACTGCGGCCCTGATCGCGGGTCTTGTCGATCTCGAACTTGATGCACTGCGCGTACTTGGTCAGGATGAAGAGGTACTTCGTCTCCGTCGTGGCGATCTTCGCCGTAATGAGCGTATCCTCGTCGTCGAGGACGATGGCGCGCACCCCGTTGCTGCGGATGTTGGAGAATTCGCTGAGGTTGGTACGCTTGACGATACCGTTCTCGGTAAAGAAGACCAGGGATTTCTCCTCGCTGAAGTCCTCCGTCGGGATGATCGACTGGATCTTTTCGTCCGGTTGGAGCTGGATCAGGTTGACGACCGCTTTGCCTTTGGCGGTACGGGAGCCCTCCGGAATGCGGTAGACCTTCAGCCAGTGCAGCTGCCCGCGGTCGGTGACGAACATCAGCGTATCGTGGGTGTTGCAGGTGAAGAAGCTTTCGATGAAGTCATCCTCGTAAGTCGTGACGGCGGTCTTGCCTTTGCCGCCGCGGCGCTGTTTCTCATAGTTCACCAGCGGCACGCGTTTGATGTAGCCGCGGTGGGTGATGGTAACGACCATCGGCTCGTTCGGGATCAGGTCCTCGATATCGATATCGTCGTAGTCGTCTTCGATGTCCGTACGGCGCGGATCGTCGTAGACCTCCATCACCTCGTTGAACTCCTCTTTGATGATGCCGCGGAGCACATCTTCGCTGCGCAGAACGCTCTCGAGATACTCGATGAGTTCAAGCAGCTCTTTGAGTTCGTTCTCGATCTTTTCACGCTCAAGCCCGGTCAGCTTCTGCAGGCGCATATCGAGGATCGCCTGGGCCTGGACCGGGCTGAAATCGAACTCGGAAATAAGCCCCTCTTTGGCGCTTTCGGTGTCTTTGCTGGCGCGGATCAGCTTGATGATCGCATCGATGTGGTCCAGCGCCTTCTTCAGACCTTCGAGAATGTGCGCACGCGCCTTAGCCTTTTCAAGGTCGAAGATCGTACGGCGGATAATGACCGTTTTGCGGTGGTTGATAAAGTGGTTCAACATCTCCAGGATCGGGAAAACGCGCGGTTCCTGGTTGAGGATGGAGAGCATGATGATCCCGAAGGTCGTCTGCATATTGGTCGATTTGAAAAGGTTGTTGAGGACGATCTCGCTCATCGCGTCGCGTTTGAGCTCGATGACGACACGGATACCTTCGCGGTCGGATTCGTCGCGGATCTCGCTGATCCCCTCGATCTGCTTGTCCTTCACAAGGTTGGCAATGCTTTCGATCAGGCGCGCCTTGTTGACCATGTAGGGGAGTTCATCGATGACGATGATCTCTTTTTTGCGGGTCTGCTCGATATGGGTCTTCGCACGGACCTTGATGCGGCCGCGGCCGGTTTCATAGGCGTCGATGATCCCTTTTTTGCCGAAAATCGTACCGCCGGTTGGGAAGTCCGGAGCCTTGATGTAGTGCATGATGTCCGGCAGGGTCGCTTTGGGGTTATCGACAAGGTGCACGAGGGCCGACAGGACCTCTTTGGGGTTGTGCGGCGGGATGTTGGTGGCCATACCGACGGCGATACCGGATGAACCGTTGATCAGCAGGTTCGGGACGCGGGTCGGCAGGATTTCGGGCTCCTGGGTCGTCGCGTCGTAGTTGTCGATCATATTGACGGTCTCTTTGTCGAGGTCCTTGAGAAGCTCCCCGGCGTATTTGGTCATACGCGCTTCGGTATAACGCATCGCCGCCGCGTTGTCGCCGTCGATGGAACCGAAGTTCCCCTGGCCGTCGACCAGGGTCATACGCATGGAGAAGGGTTGGGCCATCCGGACCAGGGCATCGTAAACCGCCGTATCACCGTGGGGATGGTACTGACCGATAACGTCCCCGACAATACGGGCGGATTTCTTGTATTTCGCCCCTGCGGAGAGATTGAGTTTGTCCATCGCGTAGAGGATACGGCGGTGAACCGGCTTGAGACCGTCGCGTACGTCCGGGAGCGCACGGCCGATGATGACACTCATGGAGTAGTCGAGGTAGCTGCTCTGCAGACTCTCTTCAATATTGATATTTTCGATTTCGCTGTTATCCAACGGTTCGCTCATGGCTTGTCCCACCTCGCACAGGAGCCCGCAGGCCCCATGTTCTAAGATTTTTGGCGCTTATATTAACCTATATATACTTAAACACGACGGGGGCGCTGGGGATGGACGACGGAAAGAGAAGGGTGCCTAAAAATTAAACAATCTTATAGAGCAGATTACCGACAAAATTGTATACCATTTTCATGAAACTTCCGCAGTCAAGGCTGCGAAAAAAGGATTAACCAATGAAGAAGTGGCTTTTGTCCATGATGATGCTTCTGCCGACGCTGGCGCTGGCAGAGGATACGCTCGATACAGGTGATACGGCCTGGATGATGGTGTCAACAGCGTTCGTACTGCTGATGACGCCGGCAGGTCTGGCACTCTTTTACGCCGGGATGACGCGTACAAAGAATGTACTTAATACCTATGCAATGGTAATGGGTGCGTTCGTGGTAGCGTTTGTGGTCTGGGTCATTGCAGGCTACTCCATCGCCTTCGGCGCGAACGAGAGCGCGGCACTGCAGAACGTGTTCGGCGGCTTCGGGAACGTCTTCCTTTCCGGTATCAACTGGTCTGACCTTTCCGGCAGCTACCCGACCTTCGTCTTCATCGCGTTCCAGGGTACGTTTGCAGCGATCACCGTTGCGATCGCATCCGGTTCCGCGATCGAGCGTATGAAGTTCTCAACATGGATGCTCTTCGTTGTCCTGTGGGGCCTGGTGGTTTACGCACCGATCACGCACATGGTATGGGGCGGCGACGGTGCCTACCTCTTCGATGAGGGTGCCCTTGACTTCGCCGGCGGTACGGTTGTCCACATGAACGGCGGTCTGGCCGGTCTGGTCCTGGCAATCATGCTCGGCAAGCGCGCAGGCTATCCTAAGACAGCCATGAAACCGGCGAGCATTATCCTCACCGCTGCCGGTGCGGCGATCCTCTGGTTCGGCTGGTACGGCTTCAACGGCGGTTCCGCATTCGGTGCGAACGCTGTTGCAGGCCTGGCGGTTCTGACAACGACCATTGCTACGGCAGCTGCCGGTGTCACCTGGATGCTGATTGAATGGTTCATGTTCAAGAAACCGACCCTGCTCGGTGTCGCTTCCGGTATCGTTGCCGGTCTCGTCGCGATCACGCCGGCAGCCGGCTTCGTCGGTGTCGGCGGTGCCTTCATCGTCGGTATCGTCGGTGCACTCATCGGCTTCTTCGGTGTGGCGATCCTGAAAAAGAAACTGGGCTACGACGACAGCCTCGACGCGTTCGGTATCCACTTCCTCGCGGGTCTGTGGGGTGCGATCGCAACGGGTATCTTCGCTCTGAACGATCAGGACCTCCTCTGGGACGGTCCGCTCAAAGCAAGCGGCGACCGTATGGGTCAGCTCTTTGTGCAGTTCGAATCTGTCCTGATCGTCGGTCTGTGGACCCTGGTCGGTACGGTCATTGTCTACCTGATCTCCTCTGCGATCACCGGCGGTGCACGCGTTGACGAAGAGACAGAGACAATGGGTCTGGACGAATCCATCCACGGCGAGCGCGGGTTCAACCTCTAATTGAACGGCTCGGGAGCCTCGGCTTCCGAACAGTGTTACAATACAAAGCACAAAAAGGATTGTCAGAATGAAAAAAGTAGAAGCGATCATCAAGCCGTTCAAGCTTGAGGATGTGAAGGATGCACTGGCTGAGATCGGTATTACCGGTATGACGGTCAGCGAAGTCAAAGGGTACGGGCGCCAGAAAGGGCACAGCGAGCTCTACCGCGGTGCGGAGTACGTCGTTGACTTCCTGCCGAAAGTAAAAATGGAGATGGTCGTCGAAGCGGCATCGGTCGACCAGGTCGTCGATACGATCGTCGAAGCGGCCCGCACCGGCAAGATCGGTGACGGTAAGATCTTCATCAGCGATATCGAAAAAATTATCCGTATCCGTACCGGCGAATCCGGCTCCGAAGCGGTATAACCTTTTCCATCAGGGCAGAGCTTTCTGCCTTGATTTTGTACATCCGGTACCATTGTCAAGAGTTTGATGATTAATTAATAATCATTTGTCTAAAAAAAGATCATGGTTTTCTTGATAAGATTTCATTTAGTCTTATGAGGAGAATACATGAAAAAAATTGAAGCGATTATCAAACCGTTTCGTCTCGAAGAGGTAAAGGATGCACTGGCGCATATCGGTATTACCGGTATGACGGTGAGCGAAGTCAAAGGGTACGGGCGCCAGAAAGGGCACAGTGAGCTCTACCGCGGTGCGGAGTACGTTGTCGATTTCCTGCCGAAGATCAAAGTGGAGCTGGTCGTAGGCGACGAGCAGCTTGAGCAGGTACTTGACACGATTACAGAAGCGGCGCGTACCGGCAAGATCGGTGACGGCAAGATCTTTGTCAGCGGCATTGAAAAGGTGATTCGTATCCGTACGGGTGAAACCGGTTCCGAAGCGATCTAGGCATCGCGATGGAAAATTTCGGTTATATTGTCGACACACTCTTCGCCCTCTTTGCGATGACGCTGATCATCTTTATGGTGCCCGGCTTTGCCATGCTCGAAGCGGGGCTTGTCCGTACGAAAAACGTCACTTCCGTTCTCACCGTCAATACGATGATCTATGCTGTTGCATCGGTGATGTTCCTGCTCGTGGGCTACCAACTGGCCTTCGGCGGCTGGGAGAACAGCGGAATGAGCATCTATGCCGCCTTTTTGTTCCAGATGGCCTTCGTCGGAAAGACCGTCAATATCATGAGCGGCGGGGTGAGCGAGCGGGTGCGGATTCTGCCGATAGCCCTTTTTACCGTTCTGATGGGAGGGTTTATCTATCCGCTCGTTGTCAACGTCTCCTGGGGCGCGGATCTGCTGGCCGGGACCGTGCTGGATCTGACGATGTACGACCTCGCCGGTTCGACCGTCATCCACTCGACGGGCGGCTGGGCGCTGCTGGCGGCTATCATGATCATGGGACCCCGTAAAGGGCGTTATAAAGACGGAAAGATCCATGTCATCCCGGCGTCGAACATCCCCCTGGTCGTGTTGGGTGCACTGTTGCTGTGGATCGGCTGGTTCGGTTTCAACGGCGGTTCCGTCGGTTCCATCGCGAGCAAAGAGAATGCGGATACCGTGGCTTTGACGATCATGAACACCAATACCGCCGGCCTGGCGGGGGCGCTGATCGCGGGGATCTTTATGTATCTGCGCTACCGCAAGTTCGATATCACGATGATCCTAAACGGTGCGCTGGGCGGGCTTGTTGCCATTACGGCTGGCCCTGATCTTTACGATATCCACACACCGATCATCATCGGTGCCGTCGGCGGCGCGCTGGTTGTCATTGCCGTCCCGCTGTTTGACAGGCTGAAACTGGATGACCCGGTCGGTGCCCTGTCGGTCCACCTGGTAAACGGCATCTGGGGAACCCTGGCCGTCGGCATCTTTGCCGCCGAGCCCGAAGCGGGGATCACCCTGCTTGGACAGCTCAAAGGGGTCGCAGTCGTTGCGGTGTTCGTTTTCACCGTGTCGTACGCGGCGATCTATATCATCAATAGATTCCTGCCGTTCCGTGCGGGAGACGATGAGCAGGTTGAAGGGCTTGACGTGACCGAATGCGGTCTTGAAGCCTATCCGGAGTTCAAACGGGCATTTTGATCTCTTTCCCGGGCAATAGCTTGGGAAGGCGATCCTTCCTTCTTGCACCTTAGGGTGTTCTCAACGAATACTTTTGTTTTAATTGTTCCCTTTCTTCTTTGTGCGCACAAAGAAGAAACCGAACCCGAAAGAAGAAAGTGCGAAAGGCTGTCGCTTTCGGGACATTCCACGCCCCGGTGATCCGGTTGACACGCTAAATACCGTTGCTGGCTTGACAGATGAAGCGGACAGTGACATGCTTCACTTAGCACTCGCCCCGGAGGAAGTCCCCTTGGGGGATAGCACTTATTCTACGGTCACGCTTTTCGCGAGGTTTCTCGGCATATCGACGTCGTTGCCGAGGCGGATGGCGATCTCCATGGAGAGCAGCTGCAGGACGACCATCGTTTCAAAGAATTCGAGCATATAGTGGTCATGCGCGGCGATGGGGATGAAATCGTCCGCCTTTTCAAAGGGGACATCGCTGATGGCGCAGATGGTGGCATCGCGGGCACTCAGCTCTTCGACGTTGCTCTTCGTTTTGTCATAGAGCAGGTTCTTCGGCATCAGGGCAATCGTAAAGAGTTCCGGGTCGGCCAGGGCGATGGGGCCGTGTTTCATTTCACCGCTGGGGTACCCTTCGGCATGGAGATAGCTGATCTCCTTGAGCTTGAGCGCACCCTCGAGGGCGAGGGGGAAGAAGATGTCCCGCCCGATAAAGAAGAAGCCGTGACCGTGCAGATAACGCTTGGAGAGACGGCGGATACGTTCGTGCAGGTCGTCGTGGACCCGGACGACGGCCGGCACTTCGCGCAGCAGACCGATCTGCTTCCGCAGGGTTTCGGCATCGATCGTGTCTTTGGTCTGGGCGACATAGAGGGAGAACATCCAGAGTACCGCCATCTGCGTCGCGAAGGCTTTGGTGGAGGCGACCCCCTTTTCGATCCCGGCGCGGGTGAGAATGGCGGCGTCCGCCTCGCGGACCATGGAGGAGTTGTCGACGTTGCAGACGACAAGGGTCTTCAGCCCTGCAGCCTTGGCCATCTTGAGCGTCTCCAGGGTATCGGCGGTCTCACCGCTTTGGCTGATAACGACGAAGAGCGTGTCGGTGCAGAGCAGGGGCTCTTTGTAGCGCAGTTCGCTGGCGATCTCGACGGAGGTACGGATCTTTCCGAGGCGTTCGAAGAGGTAGCTTGAAGCGAGGGCGGCATGGTAACTCGTCCCGCAGGCGCAGAGTTTGATCTCGTTGATCCCCTCAAGCAGGGATGGGTTGAGTTCGTCGAAGAGGATCGCGTCCTCCGCGAGCCGGCCGATCAGAGTATCGGAGAGCACTTCGCTCTGTTCGTAGATCTCCTTTTCCATGAAGAACCGGAATCCCTCTTTCTGCGCGGAGAGCTTCGACTCCGGCAGCGAGGCAAAGTGCGGTACGACCGCAGCGGCATGCGCATCTTCGAGATGGATCCCCGTGCGCGACACGAATCCAAGCTGGCCGTCTTCGAGGTAGATGACACGGTGGCATTTGCCGATCAGTGCCGCATCGGAGGAGCCGAAGAACTTCTCATCGCTCTCGTTCACGCCGACGATCATCGGGGAGCCGTGCTTTGCAAAAAAGATCGTTTCAGGCATCTGCTTGGTGACGAGCAGGATCGCGTATGCTCCTTTGAGGCGGCTCACGGTTTCGCGGAAGGCATCGAAAGGCTTCAGCCCGCCGTTCAACAGGGATTCGAAAAGGTGGACGATCACTTCCGTGTCGGTCTGGCTCAGAAAATGGGCACCTTCTGAGATCAGGGCGTTCTTGAGTTCCTGATAGTTCTCGATGATGCCGTTGTGCACAACGTAAGAGGCGTCGCCCAGGTGGGGATGGGCATTGATCTCTGTCGGCTTTCCGTGGGTCGCCCAGCGGGTATGTCCTATGCCCGCGGCAAAACCGCTGGTTGTGAAGTCTGCCGTTTTTGCTTCGAGGTTGGCGAGCTTACCGACCGCTTTGAAGTAGGAGAACTCCTCCGCCTGCAGGACGGCGATCCCCGCGGAGTCGTAGCCGCGGTATTCGAGCTCTTTGAGGCCGTCGAGCAGGATCGCTTTCGTATCGTGTTTTCCGAGGTAGCCGACGATGCCGCACATTATGCTTTTCCTTTACAGAGCAGGGGGATTAATCGGTCCGCATTATTGCACATCTGCGGTGTCTTCTCGATTAAGAAATGGTCGCGGGCACGACGCTTCGTCGTATGGATTTTGGCCGTGACAATCTGCATATCCAGGGCATCGAGGCACTGGATGATAAAGGCCAGTAGCCCGCGCTGGTTTGCCGTATGGACGGCGAGTTCGGCGAGGCTCTTGGAGTGTTCGCAGTCGATGGTGATCTGGTCGGGTTTGATGTCGGGCGCTTCGAGAGAGACGCTCTTTTGCATATCGAAGGACTCCTCGACGACCTCCCGGATGCTTTCGTACATATCCGGTGTCGGCGTCTGAAGGAAGTCGATTTTGAAATACTTGACATCGTCAAAGAGGGTAAAGACCTCCATCGAGACGACATCGAGGTAGCCGAGCCGTCCCAGCAGGTAGGTGAGGTTCAGGGGGATCTTCCGGAGGATCTCGATGCTCAGCCCCGTGCTGAAATCCAGGGCATACTGGTAGGTCTTGACTTCGCGGGCGCGCTGCGCGATCTGCAGGATCTCCTCCGGGCTGTGAAGGGAGAAGAAGATATTCGATTCAACGGAGAGTATCTTTTTCTGCAACAGGCGGGGGAGGGCCTTGAAGGTGTCGAGGCGCTGGATGCGTTGCTCGACTTTGAGGCGGCGTGCGGCGTCGGTGATCCGCTCTTTCTCCTGGGCGACCTCCAGGGAAGAGTGGTAGAGCTCGTTGAGCAGTTTCGCATTGAACGCATTGTACGTCCCGGGGCCGACGCCGCTCATATCGGCATAAGTGAGAATGTAGAGCAGGGTCAGCAGCCGCGGCGTTTTGATGATCGACATGAATTTGTAGAGTGTCTTTTCGCTGTGGATATTGTGCCGCTGGGCAATGATGCTCATCAGGATGTGATGGCGCACGAGCAGAGCGGCGTCATCGGTGATGTCAGCACTGAAGCCCATCTTCTGCATGACCGGGCGGATCAGTTTGACACCGACCTCGCTGTGGTCGAGTTTCCGTCCCTTGCCCGCGTCGTGCAGGAGGACGATGATCTTGAGCATGGTCCTGTCTTCAAGGCTGATCGTGTCATAGAGGGCCTTGACATCGGGATCATCGATGGATTCAAAGGCCTTGACGCACTGGATGGAGTGCAGGCCGACGGGGTAGTGGTGGTAGCCGTCGAACTGCGGCAGGAAGAGTGCCTTTTTCAGCGCGGGGATCAGCTCCGCGAGGACGCCGGCGTCATAAAAGAGGCGGAGAAAACCGTAGGTGTGTTCACGTTCGAAGAGCTTGCGGAGCAGCTGTTTGACGGTTTTGCTCCGGGGGTGCGGCACGGTGGTATAGGTAAACTGGCTGACAAAGCTGTCGTCAAAACAGTAGGGACGGTCATCGAGGTTGATCAGGATGTTCAGCAGGGATTCGATCGGCTGTGCCTTGAGGTGGAAGGAGGCGAGTACTTTGTCTTCAGAGACAAAGACACCGCGATGCACCCATTGGCCCCGCAGTGCAGGCAGACGTGAGGCGTCGTAAAACATCGGCCGGATCATTTTGGTCACGAAGATGCTGCTGAAGTTGTGGATCCGCCACATCGCTTCGATCACCTGGGTCGCGAGTTTCATATCGTCGGAAAAGCCCAGCATCTTCCGCACCTTGGGCAGATACTCCAAGTTGAGCTGGTCGTTCTGTTTGCCGGAGGCGAGGTGCAGGGCGCTGCGCACCCGGAAGATCAGCTCCAGCGCAATCCGGTAGGCGCGGTAGGACTCCTCGGTGAAAATCGTGCCGTCGAGCTCCTTGAGGTTGGTGACGTCATAGCGGGTTTTGGCGACCCAGTAGAGCAGCTGGGAATCCCGCATTCCGCCGACGCCCTCTTTGATGTTGGGCTGCATGGAGACGGGGTATTTCGCCTGGCGCGTTTCTGCTTCGGCGAGCTTGGCCTCGATGAAGCGGCGCGGTTCATAGCGGCGGATACGTCCGAGCTCCCGCTGGGTGGAGTGCCAGGTGAAGTTGGAACCGACGATAAAACGGGCCTCCATCATCGCCGTCCGGATGGTAATGTCCTCGTCGGCGGCATCGAAAAGTTCGGAGACCTTGTGGACCCGGTGGCCGAGTTTCAGTCCGGCATCCCAGGCCAGGTAGAGGAACTTCTCGATGATCGCCTCGGTATTGTAGCCGTCCAGGGGGACGTAGACGATCATCAGGTCGATGTCACTGTAGACGGAGAGCTGTTCGCGCCCGTAGCTGCCCAGGGCCATCAGGGAGATGGGGATGGCGTTGCGCATCGGCAGATAGTTGCCGAACATCCGCCGAAGCACCGTTTTGTACATTTGGGTGATGAACTGGTCGAGGGCTTTGGTATGGCGGACAAGGAAATCTTTCCCCTGGGTTTGTGCGAAGAGGTCGGGCAGGGAATCGAGGTACACGCTGATCGCCTGTTTGAACCGTTTCGAAATCTCGAAATCGCTGGCGTTCGTCTCGATAAGGGTCTCGATATCTTCTACAAGTGTCTGCAAGGGGGCTTTTCCTCTGATGAATTCTTATTATTATAGTGCTTTTAGCCTTTGGAGGTGCTCATCTGGCTATAATGCGCGAAAAGAAAAGCAGAGAGAAAGCATGACGAAAATTGCAAACCGCCGCATCGGTTTCGAAGAGGCGCTGGCACTGTACGACGAAGATCTTTTCAGCCTCGGCGAAAGCGCGGATGCACTGCGGCGCGAGCTGCACGGCGACAAGACCTACTTCAATATCAACCGTCATATCAATCCGACTAATGTCTGTAAGGATGTCTGCAAATTCTGCGCCTATAGTGCCAGTCGCAAAAACCCCAACCCCTATACGATGAGCCACGAAGAGATTCTCGGGATTGTCGATGAGATCGTTTCGCGTGATATCAAAGAGGTGCACATCGTCTCGGCCCACAACCCCGAAACGGGACTGCAGTGGTATCTTGATGTCTTCCGCAAGATCAAGGAGAAATACCCGCAGCTGCACGTCAAGGCACTGACGGCGGCGGAGGTGCATTTCCTCGCCGAGGAGTACGGCAAAAGTTACGACGAGATCCTCGACCTGATGGTCGAAAACGGGGTTGACTCGATGCCCGGCGGCGGGGCGGAGATCTTTGACGAAGGGGTCCGCGACTATATCTGCAAGGGGAAAGTCACCTCCGAACAGTGGCTCGAGATCCACCGCAAATGGCACCAGCGGGGCAAAAAGAGCAATGTAACGATGCTTTTCGGCCACGTCGAGGAGCGCAAACACCGCATCGACCACATGATGCGCATCCGCGATCTGCAGGACGAAACCGGCGGATTCAACTGCTTTATCCCGCTCGTGTACCAGTCCGAGAACAACTTCCTCAATGTCAAGGAGTTCATCACGGCTAACGAGATCCTCAAGACGATGGCGATCAGCCGTATCGTGCTCGACAACGTTCCCAATCTCAAAGCCTACTGGGTGACCTCGACGGTGAACCTGGCCCTGGTAGCGCAGGAGTTCGGCGCGAACGATCTTGACGGTACGATCGAGAAAGAGTCCATCAACTCCGCCGCTGGCGCCAAAAGCGCCAACGGCGTCGATCTCGAGGAGTTTGTGCACCTGATTAAAGAGAGCGGGTTCACCCCTGTCGAGCGCGACAGCCTCTATAACGAACTGAAAGTCTGGTAAGGTATAATCAGCCCATGGTATTAATGATCGACAACTATGACAGTTTTACGTACAACATCGTGCAATACTGCCTCGAGCTCGGCGCAGACCTGAAGGTCATCCGAAACGACGAGATGACGGTGGAAGAGATCGCGGCGCTGCAGCCGGAGAAGATCATCATCTCCCCGGGGCCGGCGACGCCGGACGAAGCGGGGGTAAGCCTCGCCGTCATCGACCGTTTCAAGGATGAGGTGCCGATCCTCGGTATCTGCCTGGGGCATCAGAGCATTGCCCAGGTCTTCGGCGGCAAAGTCGTGCGGGCGGGGAAGATGATGCACGGCAAGACGTCGGTGATGGAGTGCGAACCCGGATGTGCGATCTTCAAGCATCTGCCGGAGTACTTCACGGCTACCCGTTACCACTCGCTGATCGTTGAAAAAGCGGGACTGCCAGAGTCGATTGAACCGATGGCCTATAGCCAGGACGATCGTGAGATCATGGCCCTGCAGATCAAAGACAAGCCGATCTACGGCGTACAGTTCCACCCCGAATCGATCATGAGCGAGTTCGGGCACGAGATTCTGGACAACTTCCTCAAACTATGACCCCTCGTCTGGCGCTCTTTCTCCTGCTCGGGATCGATGCCGCCATTCTCCTGTTTGAAGCCTCCTCCCTCTCACTGACCTTCCACGGAGCCAGGCTCCTGTATGATTATGAGCCTTCCGTCATGACGCGGATCATTCAAGCCTCGATTGCGCTGTTCGGGCAGAACGACGTGGCGCTGCGCCTGCCGATGATCGTGATGAACCTTATCAGTGCGCTGCTGCTCTACAACGTGGCGAAACCCTACGGCAGACATGCCCGGGAACGTGTCTGGCTCGTGGCGGTTTTTCTGCTGCTGCCGGGGGTGATCAGCTCTTCACTCCTGGTGGACGAGGCCGCACTGGTGACACTCGGACTTTTCCTCTACCTCTTCCTGGAGCAGCGGTTCGGCAGGCGGGCAGACCTGCTGCTGCCGCTGCTGGCATTGATGGATGTCGCGTTTGCACTGCTGTTTATGGGATTGGCTGTACAGGCTTACAGGGAGCAGCGCTACCGCTACGTCGGTGCTTATCTGCTCCTCACCGTGGTCACGGTCTGGGTATTGGGCTTCAATACAGGAGGACTGCCGCAGAACCAGTTCCTTGATATGATGGGGCTCTATGCCGCGGTCTTTTCTCCTGTCGTTTTTGTCTACCTTGTTTACGTGCTTTACCGGCGTTACGTGACGGGGCAGGCTGACCTGCTCTGTTCTATTGCAGCGACGGCGCTGGTCCTTTCGCTGCTGCTCTCTTTCAGGCAACGGATCGAGATCGAACAGTTCGCGCCTTTCCTGATGGCGGCCCTGCCGCTGGGTATGCAGACCTTCTACCACTCCTACCGGGTGCGGCTGCGGCCTTTCCGCAAACGTTACCGCCTGCTGTTTACCCTTGCAACCGCGTTGCTTGTGATCAATGCGGGGGCTGTCTTTTTTAATAAAGCGGCCTACCTTTTCCTGGACGAGCCCTCCCGCTATTTTGCCTACCGCGCTCATGTCGCCAAGGAGCTGGCGGATGCCCTGAAGGCGCGGGATATCACCTGCGCAACCTTTCCGCATAACCGCTCCATGCAGCTGCGGGTACGGTTCTACGGTGTGGAGGAGTGCGAAGGGACGGTCGTCCGCTCCGAGCGCCTAGCAGACCCCCAAAATGTAACAATTCGTTACTATAATGTTCCAGTAGCTGTTTTTGGTGTTACAAATATACCCAAAAATTAATTCCACGATCCGCTGAGAAAGTCTCAAGCCGGGCTGGGAGATCATACGTGATATAATCCAGCCAAAAGATTTTCAAGGAGTTGAAATGGCTCAAAGAGCGATTCGTGAATACGACGGTAAAGCCATCTTTGCCCGCCACTGGGAAAAATATTTCAGCGGTTTTCACTATGGATTCAAATCGGTTCTTGTTACCAGCGGTGCGGAACTGAAAGCGAAAGCCGAGGAGCACGGTTTTGAGTGGTTGAAGCAGGAGCCGCTCGTAGCGAAACCGGATATGCTGTTCGGTAAGCGCGGTAAAAACGATCTCGTTCTCTTTAAGACGAACAAACCCGGTGATGTAACGCTGGATGACGCAGCGGCATGGATCGACGAGAAGATCTCCCATGACGTCACACTGCTTTCCGGCCAGCACGGCAGACTGACACACTTCGTCGTAGAGCCGTTCACTCCGCATACCCAGGAGCAGGAGTACTACATCTCTGCAACGACCGTCGGCGAAGACGACGTCCTGTACATGTCTGCAGAAGGCGGTATGGAAGTCGAAGAGGGATGGGACGAGAAAGTCAACGAAGTTCATATCCCGATCACGATGAGCGATGCGGACATGGAACACGCGGTCCGCGCCAACGTGCCTGCTGACATCCCGGCAGAGAACAAAGAGTCTTTCACCTCTTTTGCCATCGCTTTCTTCAAGTTCTACCGCGACCTGAACTTCGCCTACCTTGAAATCAACCCGATCGTTATGCTTAAAGACAACGATATGGCGATCCTCGACCTCGTCGCACGCCTCGATGACACAGCGGGCTTCATGATGGCGGATGCCTGGGGCGAGATCGAGTTCCCGACGGCATTCGGTATGGAAGACCAGTCTCCGGAAGAGAAAGCGATCGCGGAAGCGGATGCGAAATCCGGTGCATCCCTGAAACTGACGATCCTCAACCCGATGGGCCGCATCTGGACGATGGTCGCCGGGGGCGGTGCTTCTGTTGTGTATGCCGATACGATCGCAGACCTTTCCGGCGACGTCAAAGACCTGGCGAACTACGGCGAATACTCCGGTGGACCGACAACGGGCGAAACGAAGTTCTACGCCGATACGCTGCTTGACCTGATGACACGTCACAAAGATGCCCAGGGTCGTGACAAGATCCTTATCATCGGCGGTGCGATTGCGAACTTTACGGACGTTGCGAAGACCTTTACGGGTATCATCCAGTCTTTCGAAGAGTATGCTGAGAAGATGAAAGCGCACAATACGCGTATTTATGTACGTCGCGGCGGACCGAACTACGAAAAAGGTCTTAAAGATATTAAAGAAGCGGCGGACCGCCTCGGCCTGTCCATCGAAGTTTATGGGCCGGAAACACACGTCACTGATATCGTGCGTATGGCACTTGAGAAGTAAGGAGAGAAGAATGGGTGCACTGTTTACAAAAGACACACAGGCAATTTTCTGGAATAACAACAAAAGCGCGATCCAGCGTATGCTGGACTATGACTATGTTATCAACCGCGCTACACCTTCCGTCGCAGCGATCGTCGCTCCGACATCCGGAAACAAGTTCGAAAAGTTCTTCTACGGACCGGACGAGATCATGGTACCGCTTTACCGCTCCACTACAGAAGCGGCAGAAGCGCATCCGAACGCAGACGTTCTTCTGAACTTCGCCTCTTTCCGTACGGCGTACGACGTTACGATGGAAGCGATCGGTCTGAACGGTCAGTTCAAAACGATCATGGTCACCGCTGAAGGTATTCCTGAGCGTCTTGCCCGCGGTATGAACCAGGCGGCGCGTGACGCAGGTGTCACAGTTATCGGGCCGGCAACGGTCGGCGGTATCGCACCGGGCGCATTTAAGATCGCCAACGTCGGTGGTACGATCGAGAACATTATCAACTCCAAACTGCACCGTGCAGGTTCCTGCGGTCTGGTGACACGTTCCGGCGGTCTGTTCAATGAACTCTCCAACATCATCTCCATCAATGCCGACGGTATTGCAGAGGGTGTAGCGATCGGTGGTGACCGTTTCGTCGGTTCCGTCTTCATCGACAACCTCCTGCGTATGGAGAACAACCCGCAGGTCAAATATATGATCCTCCTCGGCGAAGTCGGCGGTACGGAAGAGTATAAAGTAATCGAAGCGGTTAAATCCGGCAAGATCAAGAAGCCGATCATCGCATGGTGTATCGGTACGATCGCGAAGCACTTCAGCTCCGGTGTCCAGTTCGGTCACGCTGGTGCTTCTGCAAATGCTGACGCTGAAACAGCTGCGGCGAAAAACAAAGCGATGGCGGAAGCCGGCATCTACGTACCGGAATCCTTCAACGACCTTCCGGCGAAGATCAACGAGGTGTACACGAAGCTTAAAGCTGAAGGCGTTATCGGTGAAATCGAAGAGCCTGCACTGCGCGAAGTGCCGAAAGTCCGCCGCGCAAAACAGTTTATCTGTACGATTTCCGACGACCGCGGCGAAGAAGCGACTTATGCCGGCCACCCGATCAGCTCTGTCGCAACACCGGATACCGGTTTCGGTATCGGCGACGTCATCTCCCTGCTGTGGTTCAAGAAACGCTACCCGAAATGGGCGACGGATTACATCGAAACGGTTATGAAAACCGTTGCGGACCACGGCCCGGCGGTTTCCGGTGCGCATAACTGTAAAGTCACTGCACGTGCCGGTAAAGACGTTATCTCGTCACTGGTTACAGGCCTTCTGACAATCGGACCGCGTTTCGGCGGTGCGATCGATGACGCGGCGCGTTACTTCAAGTATGCGAACGACAACGGTATGAGTCCGTCGGAATTCATCTCTTATATGAAAAAAGAAGGGAAGCCTATCTCCGGTATCGGTCACCGTATCAAATCTGTCCGCAACCCGGACCTGCGCGTTTCCGGTCTGAAGAAATTCGCGGCTGAGAACTTCCCGGCGACTCCGCTGCTTGACTTCGCCCTCGAAGTCGAGAAGCTGACAACGTCCAAGAAAGACAACCTGATCCTGAACGTCGACGGTACGATCGGTATCCTCATGGTCGACATGTGGCGTGCCCTCGGTTACTCCGAAGAAGAGATCGACGGCTTCATCGATGCGGGTGCCCTTAACGCCTTCTTCGTTGTCGGCCGCTCTATCGGCTTTATCGGTCACATCCTGGACGAAAAACGTCTCGGTATGCCGATGTACCGCCACCCGATGGACGACATTCTTTACAACGTCGAAAAAGCGGAAGAGCTCTAAAAAGCACCGTTCGACAAAATGTAATGCCCCGGGGAAGCGCAACGCGCGCTCCCCCGGATTTCTTCCCAGAATCTTCACCATCCCCGCTTCTGTTTTCTTATGTTATAATGACCTATCATACAAATTTGCGATAGGGTTTTCTATGAAAAAATCTGCATTCACAATGCTGGAACTTGTATTCGTTATCGTTGTCATCGGTATTCTTGCTGCCGTATTTATTCCGCGTTTTGAACGTGACAATGCGGGAGAAGCCGCTTATCAGATCGCGCGCCATATTCGTCTGGCACAGCACCATGCATTGGTGGAAGACAAATTCAGTACGACGGACAGCGACTGGTGGAAAGGAATGTGGGCCATTACATTTCGGACGACCAAAAACTGTTATGCCGTCTATAATAACCAGGACTACGCTACCGGGGGGACTCAGGCGGATCAAAACGAGTCTGCGGTTGACCCACTGACGCGTAAACGCCTTTATTCGGACATCAACTGTAATGAGAATACGGCTACAACGGACGATGTGCTACTGTGGAAGAAGTTCGGCGTTGACAGTCTGACACTGACGAATTGCGGAACGAACAATCAGATCCTGTTTGATCATTTAGGCAGACCATACGGGAGTGCAGGGAACCTTTTAGTAAACAACAATTGTGTGATAACACTGGGAACCAAAGATGGGCATAGTGCTGAGATCACAGTCTATAAAGAGACCGGTTTTGTCAAAGTGACGAAAATAGACGCTACAGGCCTGTAAATAGGGGCGCTTTTTCGGGCAAATTTTAGAAATTTCGCGAAATTCGAAAATTTGCGCAGAAACCTCTTGACATTGCTTTAGGAATCCCCTATAATTCCCGTCCACAAACGATGAGAGGCATCGAAAGAAGCCGATCTAGCGGTACTTCGGGTTGAAGATCGCGAGAGTTTGAGATCATTGAAAACTAAGCAAGTGGGATGGACAGACAAGGTCTGGAAGTCTTACTTAGATAAGACACAATACATAACCGTCTATAACTTTGGAGACAAAGTATAGACACTATACAGCCAATGATTTTATATCTTGGGCTGGATCAGTAATCGCTTCATTTATGGAGCGTCTTTTCAATTATGGAGAGTTTGATCCTGGCTCAGAGTGAACGCTGGCGGCGTGCTTAACACATGCAAGTCGAACGGTAACAGGGAGAAGCTTGCTTCTTTGCTGACGAGTGGCGCACGGGTGAGTAATGTATAGGTTACGTGCCCCTCAGTCTGGGATAGCCACTGGAAACGGTGATTAATACCGGATACTCCTGTTCGCAGGGAAAGGTTTTTCGCTGAGGGATCGGCCTATATTGTATCAGCTAGTTGGTGAGGTAAGAGCTCACCAAGGCGATGACACATAGCGGGTTTGAGAGGATGATCCGCCACACTGGTACTGAGACACGGACCAGACTCCTACGGGAGGCAGCAGTGAGGAATATTGCACAATGGGGGAAACCCTGATGCAGCAACGCCGCGTGGAGGATGACGCATTTCGGTGTGTAAACTCCTTTTATTAGGGAAGAAAATGACGGTACCTAATGAATAAGCTCCGGCTAACTCCGTGCCAGCAGCCGCGGTAATACGGAGGGAGCAAGCGTTACTCGGAATCACTGGGCGTAAAGGACGCGTAGGCGGGTTTTTAAGTCAGGTGTGAAATCCAATGGCTCAACCATTGAACTGCACTTGAAACTGGGAACCTAGAGTATGGAAGGGGCAGATGGAATTAGTGGTGTAGGGGTAAAATCCGTAGATATCACTAGGAATACCGAAAGCGAAGGCGATCTGCTGGGACATAACTGACGCTGAGGCGTGAAAGCGTGGGGAGCAAACAGGATTAGATACCCTGGTAGTCCACGCCCTAAACGATGAATGCTAGTCGTCGGGGCTCTTGTAGTTTCGGTGATGCACTTAACAGATTAAGCATTCCGCCTGGGGAGTACGGTCGCAAGATTAAAACTCAAAGGAATAGACGGGGACCCGCACAAGTGGTGGAGCATGTGGTTTAATTCGAAGATACACGAAGAACCTTACCTGGCCTTGACATTGATAGAATACTGTAGAGATACGGTAGTGCCAGTTTACTGGAGCTTGAAAACAGGTGCTGCACGGCTGTCGTCAGCTCGTGTCGTGAGATGTTGGGTTAAGTCCCGCAACGAGCGCAACCCTCGTCCTTAGTTGCCAGCAGTTCGGCTGGGCACTCTAAGGAGACTGCCTTCGCAAGGAGGAGGAAGGTGAGGACGACGTCAAGTCATCATGGCCCTTACGGCCAGGGCTACACACGTGCTACAATGGGACGTACAGAGAGTTGCGATACCGCGAGGTGGAGCCAATCTCATAAAGCGTCTCTCAGTTCGGATTGTACTCTGCAACTCGAGTGCATGAAGCTGGAATCACTAGTAATCGTAGATCAGCTAAGCTACGGTGAATACGTTCCCGGGTCTTGTACTCACCGCCCGTCACACCATGGGAGTTGATTTCACCCGAAATCGGGATGCCAAACTGGCTACCGCTTACGGTGGAATCAGCGACTGGGGTGAAGTCGTAACAAGGTAACCGTAGGAGAACCTGCGGTTGGATCACCTCCTTTCTAGAGTAACCGGGCCTCATTCGTTTGAGGGCCCGAAGAGAAAATCTCACATTTCAGATTGTGTCTGTCCGCTTACTTGCTTAGTTTTCAGTGATCTGTGTTCTATTGAATTAGAAATGCCGAGAAGGGGCCTATAGCTCAGCTGGTTAGAGTGCACCCCTGATAAG
The DNA here is from genome assembly GCF_039645995.1 of Sulfurimonas sp. HSL3-1. Lineage (NCBI taxonomy): Bacteria > Pseudomonadati > Campylobacterota > Epsilonproteobacteria > Campylobacterales > Sulfurimonadaceae > Sulfurimonas > Sulfurimonas diazotrophicus. The sequence continues at coordinate 2,126,396 of NZ_CP147920.1, read as the reverse complement.
GGTGAGGTCGGAGGTTCAAGTCCTCCTAGGCCCACCAGGATCACTATGTGGGGAATTAGCTCAGCTGGGAGAGCGCCTGCTTTGCACGCAGGAGGTCAGCGGTTCGATCCCGCTATTCTCCACCACGGACGAAGCCTAATACGAGTACTTGATGAAGTATTCATATTAGACTTCTTAGTGTCTAAGAGTCTAAATCGTTCATTGAATTATCATTGTTAAAGTCAACAAATATTTATGAAGTAAAATTCATGAGTATTGCAACTACAATTAAATATTACAGTCTTATTCATATTGAGTAAGGCAGTAAGCGCTAATTAGAATAAAGATATTAAGAGCTATAGGTGGATGCCTAGGCTGGTAGAGGCGATGAAGGACGTACTAGGCTGCGATAAGCCTCGGGGAGCTGCCAAGAAGCTTTGATCCGGGGATTTCCGAATGGGGCAACCCGGCACGGTGCGAATCGTGTCACCCTTCGGGGGGCGAACCAAGGGAAGTGAAACATCTCAGTACCTTGAGGAAAAGAAATCAACCGAGATTCCCAGAGTAGCGGCGAGCGAAATGGGACTAGCCCTAAAGCGTGTAGTGTGTTAGCAGAATCCTTTGGAAAGAGGAGCCATAGAAGGTGATAGCCCTGTAAGCGAAAACTATCTACATGTTATTCGAGTAGGTCGGGACACGTGTTATCTTGACTGAACATGGGGGGACCACCCTCCAAGGCTAAATACTACTACCAGACCGATAGCGAACCAGTACCGTGAGGGAAAGGTGAAAAGAACCGTGGTGAACGGAGTGAAATAGAACCTGAAACCTATAGCTTACAATCATTCGGAGCCCCATTCTTTATGAGGGGTGACGGACTGCCTTTTGCATAATGAGCCTGCGAGTTGTGGTATCTGGCAAGGTTAAGCGAACGCGAAGCCGTAGCGAAAGCGAGTCTTAATAGGGCGATTAGTCAGATGCTGCAGACCCGAAACTGAGTGATCTATCCATGAGCAGGTTGAAGCCGGTGTAAGAGCCGGTGGAGGACCGAACCGATAGGCGTTGAAAAGCCTCCGGATGACTTGTGGATAGGGGTGAAAGGCCAATCAAACTCAGTGATAGCTGGTTCTCTCCGAAATATATTTAGGTATAGCCTCGAGTTATTAGCATACAGGGGTAGAGCACTGACAGGGCTAGGGCTGCTCACCGCGGTACCAAACCCTATCAAACTCCGAATACTGTATGCCTAACCTCGGGAGTCAGGCGGTGGGTGATAAAATCAATCGTCGAGAGGGGAACAACCCAGACTAGCAGCTAAGGTCCCTAAGTTACATCTAAGTGGAAAAGGATGTGGAGTTGCTGAAACAACCAGGAGGTTGGCTTAGAAGCAGCCATCCTTTAAAGAAAGCGTAACAGCTCACTGGTCTAGCGATTCTGCGCCGAAAATATAACGGGGCTAAGATGTACACCGAAGCTCTAGACTTAGTTTTACTAAGTGGTAGGAGAGCGTTCCATTCAGCGTTGAAGGTATACCGGCAAGGAGTGCTGGAGCGGATGGAAGTGAGCATGCAGGCATGAGTAGCGATAAAAGCAGTGAGAATCTGCTTCGCCGTAAACCCAAGGTTTCCTACGCGATGCTCGTCATCGTAGGGTTAGTCGGGACCTAAGTCGAGTCCGAAAGGGGTAGACGATGGCAAATCGGTTAATATTCCGATACCGACTGTAGAGCGTGATGGAAGGACGCATAGGGCTAAACGAGGTCACTGATGGAATAGTGGCTCGAAGGATGTAGGTTGTGAAGTAGGCAAATCCGCTTCACACTAGACCGAGATCTGACAGGCTGTCGACGCTCTTCGGAGCAGAAACAGAATCGTTGATGCCGTCGTGCCGAGAAAAGTTTCTAAGCATATCTACAGTCGCCCGTACCGTAAACCGACACAGGTGGGTGAGATGAGTATTCTAAGGCGCGTGGAAGAACCCTGGTTAAGGAACTCTGCAAACTAGCACCGTAACTTCGGAATAAGGTGTGCCCGTTGTATGTGAAACCCCTGCGGGTGGAGCAGAAGCGGGTCGCAGCAAAGAGTCCCTCCCGACTGTTTACCAAAAACACAGCACTCTGCCAACACGTAAGTGGATGTATAGGGTGTGACGCCTGCCCGGTGCTCGAATGTTAAAAGGATCCGTTAGCTTTGCGAAGCGGTGAATTGAAGCACGAGTAAACGGCGGCCGTAACTATAACGGTCCTAAGGTAGCGAAATTCCTTGTCGGTTAAATACCGACCTGCATGAATGGCGTAACGAGATGGGAGCTGTCTCAACCAGGGATCCAGTGAAATTGTAGTGGAGGTGAAAATTCCTCCTACCCGCGGAAAGACGGAAAGACCCCGTGCACCTTTACTATAGCTTGACACTGCTATTGGGATATTCATGTGCAGGATAGGTGGGAGCCGTTGATTATATGACGCCAGTTGTATATGAGGCACCCTTGAGATACCACCCTTGAATATTCTGATAGCTAACTGCGCAGAGTTATCCTCTGTCAGGACAATGTCTGGTGGGTAGTTTGACTGGGGCGGTCGCCTCCTAAAAAGTAACGGAGGCTTACAAAGGTTGGCTCAGATGGGTTGGAAATCCATCGCAGAGTATAATGGCATAAGCCAGCCTGACTGTGAGACGTACATGTCGAGCAGAGTCGAAAGACGGTCATAGTGATCCGGTGGTTCTGTGTGGAAGGGCCATCGCTCAAAGGATAAAAGGTACGCCGGGGATAACAGGCTGATCTCCCCCAAGAGCTCACATCGACGGGGAGGTTTGGCACCTCGATGTCGGCTCATCGCATCCTGGGGCTGGAGCAGGTCCCAAGGGTATGGCTGTTCGCCATTTAAAGCGGTACGCGAGCTGGGTTCAGAACGTCGTGAGACAGTTCGGTCCCTATCTTCCGTGGGCGTAGGAGAGTTGAGGAGAGCTGACCCTAGTACGAGAGGACCGGGTTGGACGAACCACTGGTGCACCGGTTGTCCTGCCAAGGGCACCGCCGGGTAGCTACGTTCGGATGTGATAACCGCTGAAAGCATCTAAGCGGGAAGCCAACTCCAAGATGAACTCTCCCTGAAGGACGCATGAAGACTACATGCTTGATAGGCTGGGTGTGTACGCAGAGCAATCTGTTTAGCTGACCAGTACTAATAGTCCGTTCGTCTTTTTTCCCTAAAATTAGTGTCTTACTGCCTTACTGAATATGAGAGGCTGTAATCAAAGTAGTTGCACCCGTTGACTTTAACAATCTTAATACCGACACAGTCGGATCTAAGCGCTCTCCGGAGCCTTTAGATCCGATTGTCCAGGTGGCTATAGAGAGAGGGAAACGCCCGGCCCCATTCCGAACCCGGAAGCTAAGCCTCTCATCGCTGATAATACTGACCCTTTCAGGGTTGGGAACGTAGGTCGCCGCCTGGTTCTCGGATTTACCTCCTTTACAACATCAATCACAATCACTAAAACCCTTTTTCTTCTAAACAATCACTGGATGCAAACTACATTATCTTAGCAATCTGTCTACTTAATATCAATGTACTCACTCATGCTCAGGGAATATAGATCTTGTCGATAAGCTCTTCATACTCTTTTTGTGCATCACTGTCTATTGTGATGCCGCCGCCGCTCTTGTAGACGCGCCCATACGGCGTATTTTCGATAAAGCGGATGGAAACGGCACTGTAGAGGTTCGTGCCGTCAAAATAGCCAAATACCCCTGTAAAATAGCCGCGTTCGTATCCTTCGACCTCTTTGATGATTTCCACGGTACGTTTTTTCGGTGTACCGCTGATACTCCCTGCGGGCAGCAGTGAATGCAGTATCTCTTCGATGCGTGACGGCCATGTGTTTTCCAGCTGTCCCGAGATCTTGGAACTGACCTGAAGAAGTGTTTTGGCTCCGGCTTTAATTCTGTCGATATAACGGAATTTTTCGACTTGTATATTGGTCGCTACGATGCCGAGGTCGTTACGAAGGAGATCGACGACCATTAGGTGTTCCGCCATCTCTTTTTCATCGCTGAGAATCGTCGCTTCCGCATGGGGGATGGACGCGTCGATGGTCCCTTTCATAGGGTAGGTATAGATCTTATCATCGATGATCTCAATGAATTTCTCCGGGGAGAAGCAGACGAATTGATCTTTGAAGCGGAGTTTGAAGGGTGCGTTGGCTTTGGTGTAAATGGTATGCAGGCTATCGCTGCATTCGATTGGCGTGGGTTGGGTCAGGTTCAGCAGATAAGTTTCGCCGTTTCTAATGTACTCCTGAACCCTTAGCAGCTTCTCTTTATAGGTTTCAAACCCGACAGGCTGTTTGTCTACCCTGGTATCATGGGGGGTGCCTGTTGCATGGAATGCAAATTCGATGTCCTCATCCGCCAGGGTATCGAGGGGATAGCAGGCGAGATCCTTCCCTTCAAAATCGGAAAGAAAAAAGAAGGGAACGGATTGCGTGCAGAGGGCGTTGAGACTAGCGGTTGCCATCAAGGATCAGTTTTTTGAGCACGGCCATGCGTACGGAAACGCCGTTGGAGACCTGTTCAAGGACTTTGCATCGCTCATCGGCCAGAAGGTCGTCATCAATATCGATATTGCGGTGTACAGGCCCCGGGTGCAGGATAATGATGTCACGGTCGCCGACAAGCTCTTTGGTGATGCAGAAGTCGCTGGCATAATCCTGCAGTGATGCGTAGCTGGGCTGGGAGTGGCGCTCCGTCTGGGTGCGGAGGCTCATGATGGCGTCGACGTTGTCAATCACGTCTTGCAGGTGGTAAGTGGAAGGCAGGTCGGTCTGCGGCATGAACTGGGGCGGGCTGACGAGGGTCACCTTCATACCGAAGCGCTGCAGTAGTTCAATATTGGAGTTCGCAACCCGGGAGTTCTTGATATCGCCGACGATGGCGATGCGTTTGCCGCCCACGTCCCCGAAATGTTTGCGCAGGGTAAACAGATCGAGCAGGGCCTGTGTCGGGTGGGCATGGGCCCCGTCGCCGGCGTTGATGATGGCGGCACGGGTATGGTTGGAGAGGATCTTCGGTACCCCGGCATTGGCATGACGGACGATGATGGCATCCGGCCCCATCGCGTCAAGGTTCATTGCCGTATCAACGAGGGTCTCCCCTTTTTTCGTGGAGCTTTTGCCGACATCGAGGTGGACGACTTCGGCCCCAAGCCGTTTTGCGGCGATTTCGAAGGAGCTGCGGGTCCGTGTAGAGTTTTCAAAAAAGAGGGTGATGATAATGCGGTCCTGTAGAATACGGTGAAATCCGCCCTGCGCGTAGAGATCCGCATCGTTGTAGAGGGCAAGAATCTCTTCTGTGCTGAAGTCGTCGGTACGGATGAGATGCTGCATGGACCCTCTTTATTTTTGGAGAATTATAGCAAAAGCGCGTCGCAAAGTTGCTCAATATCCTCTTTGAGACGGTGCCATCCGGGCACGACGGTATCGAACCAGGGGCGGGAGGTCTCATCGAACCCCGCGTCACCTTCCCGGCAGTTCAACACCCATTCGGCTGCGATGCCGCGCCGTTCAAGCGCTTCGAGGCTGAGACGCAGGTCGTTGATGCCGCCGAGACGGCAGTGGGCAACCAGCAGCGCTTTGGCGCGGTACCGGGGGATCAGGTCGATCATGTCGGTCTGGGCGTCAACGGGCACCAGCAGTCCGCCGGCCCCTTCGATCAGACAGACGTCGCAGATCGCGTCCATCGCTTCGACGGCACTGTCAATGGCATGCCAGTCGATGGAAGCACTTCCCCTGGCGACATAGGGGGCTGCGGGCAGCGGGAACTGTACGGGAACGATATCGTCGATGTCGAGGGGCCACGCCTGGGGGTTGAGCTGTTTGAGCTCCTGCAGCAGCAGGGTGCCGTCCTCGGGGGCAGTCGTGACACCGGTTTCGATCGGCTTGACAACACCGACATGAAGGCCGCGCGCACTCAGTGCATGCATCAGTTTGACTGTCGTATAAGTTTTGCCTATCTCCGTATTGGTCGCTGTGATAAAAATGTGTTGGGCCAACTAATCCTCTTTCGGCTATAATGTGCCAATTCTACAATCAACAGGTTTAAAGCAATGAATCGTTTTGAAGCGTTTACGACACAGTTCGTGCAAGGAGCGGGAGCGAAAGAGGGGGCAGTCTCGCCCGTGATCGCCAACTCGGCGGCCTTTGCGTACGGAGACCCGGAGACGGCGGAAGGGATCTTTGACGGCAGTGTGAAAAAGCCGCTGTATGCTCGTGTGGGCAATCCGACGTCAGGGAAACTGGAGAGCCTCCTGGCCCAGATGGACGGTGGCGTCGGTGCCATCGCAACAAGTTCGGGCATGGCCGCGACGACTCTGGCGGTCATGTCGCTGCTGGAGAGCGGGGATGAGATCATCAGTATCGGCGGTCTGTTCGGGGGAACGTACTCCTTTTTTGAGGAGACCCTGACACGCTTCGGCATCCGTACCGCCTTTTTTGACGTTGATGCCCTCGAAGAGGTCGAGGCGGTCATCACTGCAAAAACGAAGCTGATCTACCTCGAAAGTGTCGGGAACCCGAACATGCGTCTGCCGGACATTGAGGCTGTCGCAGCGATCGCCGATGCACACGGGATTGCCCTGATGGTGGACAATACCGTGACGCCTTTGAGCATCCAGCCGTTGAAACTCGGTGCGGATGTCGTCGTCTATTCGACGACAAAACTGATCGCCGGAAACGCGTCGGCCCTGGGCGGTGCCGCCGTTTTCCGGGCGATCGGCGAGGGCAAAGACAAGTTCAAGACGCCGCGCTATGCGTCGATCCACAAGTTCATTGACAAGATGGGGGCGATGGCCCTCGTCGCGGTCGGCAAAAAACGGGCGATGCGTGACTTCGGCATGAGCCCGTCGGCATTCAACAGCTATCTGACGATGCTGGGACTTGAGACGCTCCCCTTGCGGCTGAATCGGATCATTGACAGTGTCGAAACAGTGGTGCATGCGCTGAAAGAGGCGGGGCTGAATGTCAATCACCCTGCGCTGCGGGACCACCCGCACCGCGACCGCTATGCCACGCAGTTTGGCAACGGGACGGGGCCGCTCTTTACCATCGATATGGGAAGTGCGGAGGCCGCCTACGACTTTCTGCGCAAAACGAAACTGGTGACGATCACGGCCAACATCGGCGACAGCCGGACACTGGCGCTGCATATGGCTTCGACGATCTACAGTGACTTCGGCGACAATGAACGCGCGTTTCTCGGGATCACACCGGGGCTGATCCGTGTGTCGGTCGGGCTGGAGAACCCTGATGACCTTATCCGCGACTTTATCGCGGCCGCCGAGTAACGGCGCGCGGGTGCGTCAAGGGGAGTCACAAAAGCCGTTAGCAGACATGGATTGTTATATTTAATTAGGTTGTAAGCTTAAGGAAATGATAATATAGGCCTTTTGATACCCCTGCAAGGCTTATGATGCGTACTATTTTCCTCTTTTTGTTCCTGGGTGTTTCATTACTCTTTTCCGCCACCGTAGAGCAGATGAAGAGTGAGAAGCGTTATGCGCTGGTGATCGCGAACGGACTGACCACCGAGACGAATGATGACAGGGCAGTTTCGTCGGCACAGGCGCTGGCGTCTTTTCTGAAATCCAAGGGCTTCACGACGGTCACGGCCTTTAATCTTGACCGGGCGGAGCTGATTAAAACCTTCCGCAGTTTTGACAAAGGGATTACCCCCAATGCCGTCATCACCCTTGTTTACAGCGGACGGATGGTCGTACACGATTCACAGGCGTGGATGATGCCGGCTCGGATGAAGCTGGAGGGGTTGCCCCAACTGCGTCTCTCCGCGGTCAGTTTTGACTTTCTGCTGCAGAAGCTGCAGCGCCACACGCCCCGGGTCAGCCTGGGCGTCGTCGATGCGTTCCGTTACAGCGGCAAAGCGAATACGACGGACGGAGAGCTGATTCTTGACGCCGTCAAGGATGTCAAGGAGGCGGATACCCTCGTACGCTGGAACGGAAAATCGGTCAGTTCGCCGTTTTTCAGCCACCTCATGCAAACGGTCGGAAAAGGCCATGACGATATGGATGCGCTGGCCGACAAGCTCTCCAAAGCGGGGGTCCACTCCCGTATTGCCGCGGCGGATTTCTATTTCAATGTTCCCGCCAAGCTGCTGACGCCCGCGGACAAGGCGTGGCAGCGTGCAGAGGCCAAAAACAGTGTCGTCGGATATGAAGCCTTCCTGATCGCCTATCCCGAATCAGCATATAAGCAGACGGCAGCCAACCGCATCAATGCGCTCAAAGCCAAAGAGAAGAGTGCTGCCGACGACAAAGGGGCGGTCACTTCCAAGAACCAGGAGCTGGAGAAGGTGGAAGCCGAACTCAAAGCGCAGCAAGAAGCCCTCGCACGCCTGAAAGCGGAGCAGAAGGCACTGGTCGACGGTACAGCGGCCGCAGCGGAAGCTCCGCAATACATTGAACCGGCGGAGATGGTGGCGATCCCCGAAGGCGTTTTCCTGATGGGTGCCGAGCAGTTTGAAAACAGCAAACCCGTGCATATGGTGACGGTTAAAGCGGGGCTGAAAATGAGTGCCTATGAAGTCGGCAATAAAGCCTACAGCGCCTTTTTGAAGGCATCGGGGGCAAAGTACCGCAAGAAAAAACTGCTCAAAAACGAGAGTGCGGCGGTGGCGTACGTCAGCTGGGAAGAGGCCATCGCGTATGCCGAGTGGCTGAGCAAAATGTCGGGCAAGCATTACCGCCTGCCGACGGAAGCGGAGTGGGAGTACGCCGCCCGTGCCGGCAGCGATACGCTTTATGCCTGGGGTGACAGTGCCTCTAATGCCGCCCAGTATGGTTGGATGGCAACGAATGCCCACGGATTCGTGCACTCCCGCGGTCTGCTGCAGCCCAACGCCTTCGGTCTTTTCGACATGGCCGGAAATGTGGCCGAGTGGTGTCAGGACGGGGCAACCCCCGATTATAAAAGCGCCCCTTCCAAAGCGGAGAGTCTCGTTTCCGACAATGAGGCAATGAAGATCATCCGCGGGGGATCCATCAAGAGCAGTGCAGAGGAACTCTCGCCCTCCTACCGCGATTCCAATATTCCCGCTTTCCGGAGCGAAACCGTCGGTTTCAGGCTCATCCTCGAGCCCTGAACGGGCTCCATGCCATCTCACAATTCTTACTATCACTAAAAATAATATTTATAAATTTAAAATAATAAGTAAAATGTAATATATTATTTTCAGTAATAGTTTCTTCTTCCTTTAAGCTTGAAGAAGTGACAATGGGTGTTCACCAAAAATGGTTGAGTATGCCACACGAATTGTACAAGGAGGGAATCATGGGATTGTCACGCAGAGATCTGCTCAAACTTTCCGGTGCCGCCGCTGCCGCGATAGGGGCTGCGGGGTGCTCGCAGATGGGACTCGGGCCGGATGAAGAGGAGATGACGAATGTCGGGAGCGTCGGTGTCGGCACGGAAGCGGCGCTGCCGAAAACCGGTGCACCGCGGGTGGTCGTCGTCGGCGGGGGATGGTCCGGTCTGACGGTGGCCAAGTACGTTAAAAAGTATGCGCCGAACGCCGACGTCGTGCTGGTCGAACAGCGCGGTGAATTCATGTCCTGCCCGGTCAGCAACCTTTGGCTGGTCGAGGCGGTGGAGCTTGACTTCCTGATACACGATTACCTTCAGGCCGCTCGGGAAAACAATTACACCTTTTTCAACGCCACGGTCGTCGGGGTGGACAAGGCAAAGCGCACGGTCATGACGAGCGACGGCGATCTTACCTATGATTACCTCGTCCTTGCGCCCGGCATCGATTACGACTATTCGGGATGGACGAAGGACCCGGCGCTGGAACGTCGGCTCCGTACGGAGTACCCGGCGGGCTTCAAACCGGGTTCGGAACACCTCACCCTGCGCAACAAAGTGCTTGATTTTGAAGAGGGCAACTTCATCCTGACGGTGCCCGGCGGAAACTACCGCTGCCTTCCCGCACCCTACGAACGGGCCTGTCTCATCGCAGATTATTTCAAAAAAGAGGGCATCGAAGGCAAGGTGGTCCTGATCGATGAAAATGACGATATCACGATCAAGGCAGAAGGGTTCCACTCGGCCTTTGAGAAGCTCTATAAGGACTACATCGAGTATCACCCAGGGACGAAGATCGCGACGTTCGATCTGGACAAAAAAGAGGTGATGACCGATTACGATGATGTTATCGCCTTTGAGGATGCCGCGTTTTATCCGCATGTACGCGGCGGTAAGATCCTGGAGGTCGCGGGGGTCGCGAAAGATAGTATCTTCAACAAGATGGAGGCCGATATCAACGTGCTGACCTACGAGGTCAACGGCCATCCGGAGATCTACTGCGGGGGCGACGTCCGCCCGATGGGCTTCAGCAAGTCCGGCAATACCGCCAATACGGAAGGCGTCTACATCGCCAAACGGATCGCCGCCAAAATCAATGGGGAAGAGGAAACGCCGTGGGAATCGCCGCTGACAATCTGCTACTCGGCCGTTGCCAGCGATCCGGTCCTGGCCATTTCGATCAACGCCGGGTACGCTTATGATGCGAAGGCCAAACGCTTTACGTTTGCCAATGTCTACACCAACGAGACATGGGACGGGCGTGTCGGCATCAACAACGGTCGTGGCCTGATGGAGTGGGCCAAAGGCATGTACCGCGACATGTTCAACGCATAGGAGGCAAGGAATGGAACGCAGAAATTTTTTAAAGGTACTCAGTGCAACGGGTGCGGTGATCGCGATCAACCCTTCCACGATCGGGCAGACCCTGATGGCCAAGGACGGCGCTCTGTACAAACGTTACGCCAAGGTGCAGCTCGTCGACGGCAGCGGCGCTCCTTTGAAGGCCGATGCGCTGAAAACAGGCGAGAATTATGTCTTTAACTACCCCTATGCCGGCACATCATGCCTGTTGGTCAACCTGCCGATGCCGACGGCGAAAGACGTTGAGCTGACCGACGAATTCGGGAACGAATACGTCTGGAAGGGCGGCGTCGGCAGCAAGGGAACGATTGTTGCCTACAGCGGGATCTGCCCGCACCAGTTGACGCACATTAACAAAAATGACAGTTTCATCACGTTCCGAAATCCCGGAGAGCGTTTTGCGGGGGATATCGTCTGCGACGGGCATACTTCCGTCTACGACGCGGAGCGCGGCTGCCGGGTTAAGGAGGGCAAGGCGCCGCAGCCGCTGGCGGCCATCGTGCTCGAAGTCGGCAGCGACAACACCCTCTGGGCGGTAGGCGTCCTGGGCAAAGACAAGTTCCACGAGTTTTTCGGCAGTTTCCGCCGCGAGCTGAAAGAACAGTTCGGAAGCAAACGCAAGGCAAAAGCCAAAGTGGCCGAACGTGCCGAAACCGTTCTGCTGAGCGACTATACCCGGGACATCGTCAAACTCTGAGCCCCTTCGCGCGGCAGGCTTTTCCGGGGCCTCTGCCGTTAATCTGCATTTTTAAGTCGTTGCTTACACAATCCCTGCTAATCTAACTGACGTAACTAAAAGAAGTAATAAACAAGATCGATTTATGCATTTTCACCGCAGAGGCAGTGGAATGTACGTTTTAAGGACAAGGTTTGAGTACCAAAAAAGAGCTTGAACTTGAGGGTGAACTGCTGCTCAAGGAGCCGGGACAATACAAAGTGATTTTGCTTAACGACGACTACACATCGATGGATTTCGTCGTCGAGGTTTTGATGAGTATTTTTCATAAAAATTATCAGGAAGCGGAGCAGATTATGCTCGATATCCACCGCCAGGACCGCGGACTCTGCGGCGTCTATACCTATGAAGTGGCAGAGACCAAAGTGATGCAAGTTAGCCGCCTGGCCCGGGAGCATGGGTACCCGCTCAAGGCAACGATGGAGGAAGCGTGATGATCAGTGCCGAACTTAATGCCGTCTTTCAAAAAGCGCTGCTGTATGCCAAAGATCAGCGGCATGAATATCTGACGATCGAGCATGTCTTTTATGCCCTGCTCGGTTCAAAAGAGGGGATCGCCATCATCCGGGAGTGCGGCGGCGATGTCGCGGCGATGCGCGCGATGGTCAGCCGTTACCTCTCCATGACGATGGACCCCCTGCCTGAAGATGTAACTCAGGAGCCCTTCGAGACCGTTGCGCTTTCACGGATGATCGACCAGATGATCCGCCATATCCAGAGCGCGCAGAAGCAGCAGGCGGAAGTCGGTGACCTCGTGGCGGCGATTTACGAAGAGAAACACACCTACGCCTGCCAGGTACTGCTCGAGAGCGATATCAACCGCGTCGACGTTCTGGAGGTGATTTCGCACAAGGATGTGCAGCCGCAGTCCGTGTCGGACGCGGAGGAGAGCTACCTTGAGAAGTATACGGTGGAGCTGGTGGCGCAGGCGCGCGCCGGCCGCATCGACCCGGTCATCGGCCGGACCGATGAGATCGAGCGGGTCGTGCAGACGCTCTGCCGCCGGAAAAAGAATAACCCGCTCCTCGTGGGTGAACCCGGCGTCGGCAAGACGGCCATCGCCGAAGGGCTGGCGATTCGCATCGCCGACGGCGAGGTCCCCGAACTGCTCGAGGAGGCCCCCGTCTACGCCCTGGACCTCGGGGCGATGCTTGCCGGGACGAAGTACCGGGGCGACTTCGAAAAGCGCCTCAAAGGGGTTATTGATGAGGTGACGGCGCACAAGAACGCCATCATGTTTATTGACGAGATCCATACTCTTGTCGGCGCGGGTGCCGTCAACGGCGGCAGCATGGACGCCTCCAACCAGCTCAAACCGGCCCTGGCCTCAGGGGCGATGAAGTGTATGGGGGCGACGACCTATGCCGAGTACCGCAACGTTTTCGAGAAAGACCGCGCGCTGAGCCGACGCTTTGCGAAAATCGATGTGGATGAGCCGAGCCAGGCGGAGAGCGTCGAGATCCTCAAGGGACTCCGTCCGAAATATGAAAAGCACCACAAGCTGACCTACGAGGACAAGGCCCTTGAAGTGGCGGTGTCGCTGTCGAAGAAGTATATCTCCGACCGCTTCCTGCCCGATGTCGCTATCGATCTCATCGACGAGGCGGGGGCGTCGTTCCATCTGAAAAAACATGACCGCAACGTCGTCGAAGCCCTCGATATCGAAAACGTTATCGCGAAGATGACAGGGATCCCGACCTCGCAAGTGTGCGAAGACGATACGCTGCGGCTTGAACACCTGGAACGCGACCTGCGCAGCAGGGTGATCGGGCAGGATGCGGCGGTCGAAAAAGTCGCCCTGGCGATCAAGCGCAGCCGCGCCGGGCTTAACCCCGAAGAGCGGCCGATCGCGTCGTTCCTCTTTGCGGGGCCGACGGGCGTCGGCAAAACCGAACTGGCCAAGTCCCTGGCGGAGACGCTGGGGGTCCACTTCGAGCGTTTCGATATGAGCGAATATATGGAGAAACACGCGCTTTCGCGCCTGGTCGGTGCTCCTCCGGGCTATGTAGGCTACGAGCAGGGCGGGCTGCTGACAGAGGCAATCCGCAAGCACCCCTATACGGTTCTGTTGCTCGACGAGATCGAAAAAGCGCACCCGGAGCTGATCAACGTGCTGCTGCAGGTGATGGACAACGCAACGCTGACGGACAACAACGGCTACAAGGCGAACTTCAAGAATGTCATCTTGATCATGACCTCCAATGTCGGCGCGACGGAGCGCAGTGTCATGGGCTTCAATGCCGACAGCAGCCTGGCCCGCGGCGAGGCGCTCAAGGCCTTCTTTACGCCGGAGTTCCGTAACCGTCTCGACGCCGTCATCGAGTTCGCGCCGTTGGACCGCGATATCGTCGAGGGGATCGTCGACAAGTTCATCGGCGAGCTCAATACGCAGCTGGCGCCGAAGGGTATTACAATTACCCTGGGCGAAAAAGCCCGCGGCTACCTCGCGGAGATGGGTTACGACAAAGCGATGGGTGCCCGCCCGCTCGGCCGGATCATCCAGGAAAAGATCAAAGATCCCCTTACCAACGAAATGCTGTTCGGCCGTCTGAAGGCGGGCGGAACGGTCCACGTCGATTACAAAAACGAGATCGTTTTCACGTACGACGAACATGCGGAGGAAGAGGCGGCGGTGTGATTCCGCAGCAGATCCGATACGAACTGGCATTTCCCGACCCGAGGGACGCCGACGAATCCGGTATCGTCGCCTTCGGCGGCGACCTCTCGCCCTCGCGGCTGCTGCTGGCCTACCGCAGCGGCATTTTCCCCTGGTACAGCAAAGGCGATCCCATTTTGTGGTGGTCCCCCGATCCCCGGTTCATTCTCAATCTTGACGACTTCGTGCTGCGCCGCTCTTTGCGAAAGCGGCTTAAACATTTCGAGATCCGTTTCAATACGGCCTTCGGCGACGTGGTCCGTGCCTGTGCGACGACGCCGCGACCGGGCCAGGAGGGGAGCTGGATCCTTCCGGAGATGGTCGAGGCCTATGAGGTCCTTCACGCGATGGGTCATGCGCACTCCGTCGAGGCGTGGCAGGAGGGGCGGCTCGTCGGCGGGCTCTACGGGGTCGAGGTCGGCGGTATGTTCTGCGGCGAATCAATGTTCGCCCATGTCAGCGACGCCTCCAAGGCCGCGTTCGCCGCGCTCGTCGAACATCTGAAAGCCCGCGGTTTCGAAATGATCGATGCGCAGGTACCGACGGAGCACCTCAAGAGTCTGGGGGCGATCGAAGTGAGCCGCAATTATTTTCTGTTGCGTCTTGAACAGTTACGTGATAAAGGTATAATGGGTTTCATGCAAGCATAAAAAGGAGCGGGCATGAAACGGCAAACGATCAAGGCAACGGTTCTGGCACTGCTGGGCGTCATGCTGCTTTCAGGATTCTGGAGCGGAAAGACGGCCGAGGAGAAGCGCCAGGAGGTGCAGAAGATGCGAACGGAGACGCTGGCGATGCTCTACAAAGAGGCGCCGGAAGCGAAAGCGATCATTAAAAAAGCGTACGGCTACGCGGTCTTCAGCAACATCGGGGTGAATATCATCCTCGTCTCCGCCGGCGGCGGTTCCGGCGTGGCGCACGACAACAAGACGGGCAAGGATACCTATATGAATATGGGGACCGTCGGCGTGGGCCTCGGTATCGGCATCAAGGACTTCCGCGGCGTTTTCCTGTTCGAAAACAAGGAGGTTTACGAGGGCTTCATCAACAAAGGGTGGGAAGCCAATGCCCAGGCGGATGCTGCGGCCAAAGCGGATGATAAAGGTGCGGCGTTCGGTGGGGCGATCACCGTGGCGCCCGGCATCCGCCTCTATCAGCTGACCAAGACGGGCCTGGCGCTGCAGGCGACGATCCAGGGCACGAAGTACTGGAAAGATGACGAGCTCAACGAATAGCCGCTGCTAATGGCGGTGATAAAGTGTGGGTTATTAGACCGCTTTAAGGAAACAATTCCTATACTGAACCATCATCAAACGATGAAGGAGTCACTATGAAAAAAGTACTTGTAAGTCTTGCTGCGGTTGCGGCACTCAGTTCGGCAGCATTCGCCGGTGTCAATAGCCAGACAGGCTGCGGTCTCGGCGCGATGATCATCAAAGATGACAGCTCCGCGCTGATGCTCGCCCTGCAGGCGACAACGAACGGAACCTCTGCTAACCAGACCTTCGGTATTACGTCCGGTACATCCGGCTGTAAGCGCATGCCGCTGGTGATGAACGACCGTGCGGCCGAATTCGTTGCATCCAACATGGATCAGCTCGCAAAAGAGGCGGCGATCGGTGGCGGCGAAAGCGTCGATACGCTCGCGGAACTGCTCAAAGTCGACGACAAAGCGGCTTTTGCAGCCTCCCTGCAGCAAAACTACAACAGCATCTACACGTCCGGCGACGTCAAGATGGCTGACGTTCTCGACAACATCGCAACCGTCGAGGGCTGAGTCTACTTTTACCGGGCCGGTCTCCCGGCCCATCCTCCCATCTTCCCCAAAAGGGCTTTTTCTTGTACCGTTTCCTTCTTATGCTGATGATATTGCCGTGTATACTGCAGGCAGACGTATTGGAAAACGCCCTTGATAAGGCGGCGGCGACGGGCCTGGCCCACAGCCGCTACTGGCATCTGCTGCTGCATATGCCCGGGGACGTCAGCGAAGTCGACGACCCGGCATTTTTTCTCGCACCGGGCGGCAAAAGCGATGCGGAAGCCGAACTCAACGCAACGCTCACGGCGCTCTACGGCGAGACCCGTTTCGATGACAACGCGACGGGATGCCGTTTCCCCGCCCGCCGCGCTTGGCTGCAAAAGCAGCTGGGGCTCGAGGGGTTGCCGGAACTGCACTGCAGCGCCTACGAGACGCTGGTGCGTAAGATGGACCCGCAGTCGGTGACGCTGGTCTTCTCCTCGGCGCATATCAACTCCCCGGCATCCATGTTCGGTCATACCTTTTTGCGCATCGACTCCTCCTATGAGTCGAAGATGCTCTCCTACGCCATCAATTACGCTGCCGGTGCAGACCCCGACAAAGAGAACGGTGTCGTCTTCGCGGTCAAAGGGCTCTTCGGGGGCTACCCCGGTTTTTACTCCCTGCTGCCCTATTATGAGAAGCTCAAAGAGTACCGGGATACGGAACAGCGCGACGTCTGGGAGTATGATCTGGACCTCCATCATGATGAGGTGATGGCGATGATCCGCCATATCTGGGAGCTCAAGGGGGTGTACAACTGGTATTTTTTCTTCGACGAGAACTGTTCGTACAACATGCTCTGGCTAATGGAGATTGCCCGGCCGGACGTCGATGTGCGCGGCCATTTCGCCTATCACATCATCCCGATGGAGACCGTGCATGCCACCGAGGAGGAGAGGCTGGTCCGGGCCAAGCACTACCGGCCGTCGAAACGGACGCTGCTGCTGGCCTATGAAAAGGTTCTGGACCGCCGGGGCGAAGCCGAAGCCATGGCCCTGGCCGACGGGACGCTTGCCCCCAGAGCAGTCTTGAACGACCCGGCGCATGCCACGCAGATGAAACGCTACACCCTTGAAGCCGCATCGGAGCTTGCCGAGTACCGCTTGATGAAAGGGGAAGTGGACAAGGCGACCTATTCGGAGCGTTTCCACGCCATCCTCTCTGCCCGGGCGTCGCTGGGGAAGGGGGAGCAGCTGCCGGTGGCAACGCCCCGCAATCCCGACGAGGGGCACCGGGCGACCCGGGCGCGGCTGGGGACGGGATGGCGGGACGGCCACCCCTATCAGCAGCTCGGCATCCGCCCGGCCTATCACGACCTCGGCGACAGTGACATCGGATTCATGCCGGGAACGCAGATTGAGTTTTTGGACCTTCTGGCGCGCTATGACCAAGACGGTGCCGCGGTTGAGCGGGCGACCATCGTCTCCATTACGTCCCTCGCCCCGCAGAGCGCCTTTTTCAAACCCTTCTCCTGGCGGATGCACGCGGGGTGGGACCAGAACTTCGTTACCCGGGACACGGTCTTCAGTACGGCCGTGGGAGCGGGCGTCGCGGCGGGAGGTTCCTGGGGGTACGGGTATGTACTGGCGGAGCCGGAACTGTTCGTGACGGACAAAGGGTACGGCGCGCTCAAAACGACGCTCGGGCTCCTTTTCAAAGTGGGGGGAGGTTCCAAGCTGGCCGCGGAAGGGGGGTACCGTTTCTATGCGGACGGGATGCGCCAGTGGACGGGACTGGTGGAACACACCAGCCGCCTCTCACAAAACAACGCCCTGAAACTTTCCTTCGACTACACGGATAAAACGGCGGGAGCGCAACGCAGTTTCAGCGCCGCATTCGTGCACTATTATTAACATGCTTTTATAGACACCGGTGCCGCTTTCGGTTATAATCAGTAGACTATATCAGAAAAGAAGAGAGACGATGTACATCCCGCAAATAGAGTTTTCCCTCTG
The DNA here is from genome assembly GCF_039645995.1 of Sulfurimonas sp. HSL3-1. Classification (NCBI taxonomy): domain Bacteria; kingdom Pseudomonadati; phylum Campylobacterota; class Epsilonproteobacteria; order Campylobacterales; family Sulfurimonadaceae; genus Sulfurimonas; species Sulfurimonas diazotrophicus. Next base: position 2,108,536 of record NZ_CP147920.1, on the reverse strand, counting down.
GGCCGATTTCATTGAACGCGATTTTATCGATACGGGTCTGAAACGGCTTGTTGAACAGGGAATTGTCAACGGAGCGACGTCCAACCCCGCCATTTTTAAAAACGCTATTTTGACGTCGCCGGCGTACCAGATGCAGCTCGAGACGCTGCAGAATCATAGCCCCAAGTCGAAGTACGAGGCCCTGGCGATTACGGATATCCAGAAAGCGGCGGATGCGCTGCGGCCGCTGTTCGATCAGGGCAATGACGGCTATGTCAGTATCGAGGTCGACCCCTATCTCTGCGACGATGCCGTCGGCACGATCGAGGAGGGGCGCCGCCTCTTCAGAGAGATCAGCCGTCCCAATGTGATGATTAAAGTGCCCGCAACGGACGCAGGGTATGTCGCCATGGAGACTCTCGTCAGCGAAGGTACCCCCGTCAACGCGACATTGATCTTCTCCAAGGCGCAGGCTTTGGCCTGTGCCAACTCCTTCGCCTGGGGACTGGAGAAGGGTGCCACGCAGGTCGATACGGTGATCAGTATTTTCGTCAGCCGCCTGGACCGCGCTATCGATGCGGCCCTGGAGTCCAAGGGGGTACAGCCTTCTTTGGCGGGAGTCTATAACGCCGCAGCGATCTATGAAGCGATCGAGGCGCTGGAGGTGCCGCGCTGCCGGGCACTGTTTGCGTCGACCGGCGTCAAGGGAGGCGGCTTGCGCCCCTCCTACTACGTCGATGCGCTTTTGGCGGCGCACAGTGTCAACACCGCGCCGATCGAGACGATCGAGGCGTTCGTGGCCCATGGAGACAAAGAGGCGAAACTGCCCCTCGAAGCGGATCGGATCGAAGCGCACTTCGACGCCGTGGCGGCGGCCGGGATCGATCTCGAAGCGGTCTGCGCCCAACTGATGGCCGAGGGCCTCGAAGCATTCAAAACGGCGTTTGCCGAAATCCTGGCGGAATTGGAGTAATTTATGAGTATAAATCAAGTCGATACCGATATCAATATTGAGAACCTGACCTTTGAAACGCTGCGGCGGGTGCGCGGCTACCTGAAGCGGATGATGGATGCCGGGGGGTCCGACCTTCACCTCAAGGCCAACTCCGTCGTGCGTGCCCGTATCAACGGCGACATTACGCCGCTCAGCGGCGAGATCTTCAAGAAAGAGGAGGCGCTCACCTTTGCCAAGGAGCTGCTGCGGACCCGCTTCGCCGAGTTCGTCCGGCAAAAAGAGCTCGACCTTGTCTACTCTTTCGATGAGAATACCCGTTTCCGTGTCAACATCTTTTTCCAGATGGACGGGGTCTCCGCGGTCTTCCGTGTCATTCCCGTCAAGATCGTCTCCATCGATGATCTCGGGCTGCCGAAGGTCGTACACAAATTCGCCCATACCGAGCGTGGCCTGGTCCTGGTCACCGGGGTCACCGGTTCGGGCAAGTCGACGACGCTTGCAGCGATTATCAACGAGATCAACTGGTCGCTGCGCAAGCACATCGTCACGATCGAGGATCCGATCGAATTCGTCCACAAGGACCGAAAATGCATCGTCAACCAGCGCAGCGTCGGGCAGGATACGAAGAGCTTCGCCAACGCCCTGCGCGCCGTACTGCGTGAAGACCCGGACATTATCCTCGTCGGGGAGATGCGGGATATCGAGACGGTCGAGACGGCGCTGCACGCGGCGGATTCGGGGCACCTTGTCTTCTCCACCCTGCACACCCTGGATGCGAAGGAGACCATCAACCGTGTTATCTCCATCTTCCCGACCGGCGAGCAGAACCGTGTCCGTATGACACTCGCGGCGGTATTGGAAGGGGTCATCTCCCAGCGCCTTATTCCCACCGTCGACGGCAAACGGACGGCGGCACTCGAGATCCTCGTCAATACGCCCTATATCGCGCAGCTCATTATGGAAGACCGTGATAGCGAGATCCGTGACGCCATCGAGGAGGGGAAGGATATCTACGGCTCTCAGAGTTTCGACCAGGGTATCCTGGACCTCTGGAACGCCAAGCGGATCTCGACGGAGCAGGCGTTCAAATATGCGACGTCGCCGGCTGACCTCAAGCTCCGGATGGAGGGGCTCACCAGCCGCGTCACCGCGAAAGACGGCAGTACGCAGCAGTCCAGAGGAGAGGATGACGATAAGCCGCGCTTCAGCGAAGACGAGATTTTCCAGCTCAAGAGCGAGTAGCAGCTCTTTAGCTGTTTTTAAAGAATATTTAAGTATTATTCCGTCCTATTTTATTACAAGGACACACCTATGTTGGAAGGTATTGTTAGAGAGAGTACCGGTAAAAGCGCAACAAAAGCGTTCCGCCGCGATGGTTATCTGATTGCCAACATCTACGGAAAGGGGCTTGAAAACGTTCACGCCGCTTTCAAGATGAATGAGTTCATCCGTACAGTTCGCAACAAAAACACCCTGGCGTTTCCGGTAAAAGTCGGTGATCAGGAGATGAACGTTGTCGTTCAGGCGTATGAGTCTCATCCGGTGTCCGGTAACCTGCTGCACGTTGACCTGATGGTCGCGCAGCCGGGTGTCGTTACCCACTACAACGTTCCGGTTAAAACGGAAGGTTCTCCGGTTGGTCTGAAGAACAAAGGGATGCTCTACATCGCGAAGAAGCGTCTGCGCGTCAAAGGTGCGATCGATCAGATCCCGGATACGATCACTGTTAACGTCGCTCCGCTCGACCTCGGTGACTCCATCCTGATCCGCGACCTGGAGAAATCCGAAGCGTTTACATTCACAGACGCTGACCGCGTTTCCGTTCTCTCCATCATCAAAGCGAAGTAATTTTGCTGATCGTCGGACTGGGTAATCCGGGTTCGGCGTATGAGAAGACCCGGCACAACGTCGGGTTCATGGTCATTGATGCGCTCCTGCAGCGCCATCAATGCGATGCCGTCAAAAAAGCCGTCTTTGAAGGCGACCTCTATAAATTTTCCTCCCATTTTTTACTCAAACCGCTCACTTTTATGAACCTTTCGGGCCGTTCCATCGGCAACGTCAAACGTTTTTACAAGATTGATGAGGTCATCGTCATCCATGACGACCTGGACCTGCCCTTCGGGACGCTGCGTTTCAAGCGCGGGGGCGGGCACGGGGGGCATAACGGCCTCAAATCGACCGACACGGCGATTTCACCCGATTATGTCCGGGTGAGGATGGGCATAGGCCACCCCGGGGAGCGCAACCGTGTCGCAGATTATGTCCTGAGCGCCTTTACGCCGCAGGAGGCCGAATGCCTCCCCGAGTGGATCGAGCGGGCCGCGGACGCGGTGGAGGCATTGACGCGTATGGGCATGGACGAGGTCGCCTCTAAGTACACCGTCAAAAAAACTCCGTTACAATAACCGATATTTTTCAGGGGCCTGCGATGTTGATGTTCCGGTATATCGCCTATCACTACCTCAAGTACATCGCCGTCATCCTCTTTGCCCTTGTCTTTTTCATGGTCGGGTTTGACTACATGGAGAGTGCGGACAAGCTGCAGTCGGCCAACCTTATCGTCATCTACCTCACGTACAAAACGTTTTTCGCCGTCGATATGCTGCTGCCGCTCTCCTTGGTCTTCGCAATGATCGCGACGAAGATTTTCCTGATCCGTTCCAACGCCCTGGTGGCGATCTATGCGCTGGGGTACAACAAAACCGACGTCATCAAGCCCTTCGTCGGCGTTGCCGTGGCGATCATGACCCTCTATATCGCCCTGCATGCGACCTCGTTTGCCCGGGCGGACGAGTACGCGAACAATATCCGCCGTTCCGCGCAGTACCTGCAGCCGACCAGCAACCTCTTTTTCACGTTCAAAGACCGCTACGTCTATTTCGGGAAGCTCTACCCGCTCCAGGAACGGGCCGAGGACATCCGCATCTTTACCCATGAAAACGGTGCTTTGCAGCAGGTGCTCTCCGCCGAGGGGGCCTATTACGCCGACGAGCACTGGCACCTCAACCACGCCGTGTCGCTCCAGAAGCCCAAAACGCTGAGCCTGGAGGGGGATGGGATCACCGTCACGCAGCTGCAGGACCTGACCCTGCTCGAGGGGTTCCGTCCGAAGATCCTCGACCAGGTATACGAGGGGAAGGTGAACTACACCATTCTTGATGCGATCGACGCCCTGATGCTGCTGGGGAGCGAGAATCTCAATATCGATAAGATCAAAAGCGCGCTCTACCGCATTTTCATCACGCCGCTCTTCGTGCCGAGCCTGATCATTTTGATCTTCTTTTTCGTCCCGATCAGCCCCCGGTTTCTCAACATCACGCTGTTCAGTTTCGTCGCGATCTTGGCGACGATGATGACCTGGTCGTTTCTCTTTATGCTCACCGAGCTCTCCAACAACAAGACGATCCCCAGCGAGGTGGGCATCGTCCTGCCGGTCCTGGCGCTTTTCACGGCGGCGCTGATCCTCTGGTACCGCAACCGCGGGCATGGTGTCGACGCGCACTCCTAACGCCCCCTTTAGCCCTTTTTCGCTATTATCGCGCAAGAATTTTCCCGGGCATCCCACGACGCTAGAACGTTTCCGATGCCCCGAAAGAAGGAAGCATGTCAATGGACTTCAACGCCCTGGCAGAGACATACGGTACGCCGCTTTATGTGTACGATTTCGATGCGATGCGTGCGCAGTACGAGACGCTGAAAGAGGCGTTCCGCGGGCGCAAATCCCTTATCTCCTACGCCGTCAAGGCCAATTCGAACCTCAGCGTCGTCAAGCAGTTCGCCGACCTCGGCGCCGGCGCAGACTGCGTCTCCATCGGCGAAGTGCGCCGCGCGATGATGGCGGGCGTTCCGAAATACAAGGTGATCTTCAGCGGGGTCGGCAAACGCGACGACGAGATCCGCGAGGCGATCGAGCGGGATATCCTCTACATCAACCTCGAGAGCGAGGCGGAGCTGGGACGTGTCGAGATGATCGCACAGGAGCTGGGGCAGGTCGCCCGTATCAGCATCCGCGTCAACCCGAACATCGACCCCAAGACCCACCCCTACATCTCCACGGGCCTGCACGACAACAAGTTCGGCGTCGAGATCGACGCGGCCAAGCGGATGTATATCCGGGCCAACGCTTCGGAGTGGCTGGAGCCCGTGGGGATCCATTTCCACATCGGCAGCCAGCTCACCGAGCTCGACCCGATCCGCGAAGCGAGCGAGATCGTCGCCGACCTCGTGCGTTCGCTCAAAGCGGCCATCGGCATCGAGCTGAAGTTCTTCGATATCGGCGGCGGGCTCGGCATCCGCTACAAGGACGAAACAACGATCACACCGTACGACTACGCCCAGGCGGTCCTCTCCACCCTGACGGGGATGGACATCACCGTCGTCTGTGAACCGGGCCGTTTCATGACGGCCAACGCCGGCTACTTCCTGACACGGGTGCTCTACGAGAAGCAAAACGGCGCGAAACGCTTTGTCGTCGTCGACGGGGCGATGAACGACCTGATCCGCCCGAGCCTCTACAGCGCCTACCACCGCATCGCCCCCGCCACGGCGCATGAAGGCGACGAGACGCCGGCGGACATCGTCGGTCCCGTCTGCGAGAGCGGGGATTTCCTCGCCAAGGAGTATCCGCTGCCGCCGATGGCGCACAACGACCTGCTTGTCGTCCACAGCGCCGGGGCCTACGGCTTCGGTATGGGCAGCAACTACAATACCCGCGGCCGTGCGGCGGAAGTCGCAGTCGAAGCGGGCGCAGACCGTCTGATCCGGGACCGGGAGTCCTTCGAGGACCTGGTCGCGCCGGAGCTGAAATACCTCGGCTGAAACCATGTATTTCATCGACGTTCAGGGGACCCTGATCGATGATCGGGGCCAGCAGCCCATTCCTGGGGCCGTCGCCTTTATCGACGCCCTCAACCGCGATGCCGTTCCCTACCTTGTCGTTACCAACAACACCAAACGCGCCAGCAGCGACTTCCTGGCCTACCTCCAATCCCTCGGTTTCGCCATTCCCCGGACCCACTATCTCGACGCCCTGATGCTGCTGGAGCGGGAAGTCCCAAAACAGGGGGTGGCCGCCTACGGCAGCGAGACCTTCCTGGCGCAGCTCGATGCCCTTGGGTATGTGCGGGAGCATGAAAAGCCGCAAACCCTGCTGCTCTCCGTCCGTGCTGATTACGGCGCGGAGGAGTTTGCGCAGATGATCACCTTCCTGATGCAGGGCGCACGGCTGGTTGGCATGCACGATACGACGCTCTACGCGACGCAGCAGCGGCGCTTCCCAGGGGTGGGGGCGCTGCTGCGGATGCTTTCCTACGCGGCTTCCGTCCCTTTTACCGTCGTTGGAAAACCCTCGGACGCTTTTTACGGCGAAGCACTGCGTCTGTTGCGCCTGCAGCGCCCGGAAGCGGCCTTTGAGAGTGTGACGATGGTCAGCGACGACTACGCGGGGGACCTGACCGGTGCCGCGGCGCTGGGCATGCGCACGGCCCTGGTCCTCAGCGGCAAAGTGCGCCCTGAAGACGCGCTCACAGCGCGGTTGCGCAGGGAAGAATCGGGGACGGTGGTGTATAATGACATTACTGAGATTCCGCCCGGAAAGAGTGTGATGTGAAAAGCGAAGCGATAAAAGCGTTGGACAGCCTCGAAGCGTGCCGCGACGCCATTGATGCCATCGATACGGAGCTGCTGGCCCTGATCAATGAGCGCATGGCCGTGGTGGAACGCGTCGGGGAGATCAAAAACAAGAGCGGGGCCCCGATCTACCGCCCCGAACGGGAAAAGGCGATCCTGCAGCGTCTTGAGACGCTCAACGCCGAGCAGCACGGACTGCTCAACGCCGGTGCCATCGAGGCGATCTTCCTGGAGATCTTCGCGGTGGCACGCAACCTGGAACTGCCCGAACGCATCGTCTACCTCGGTCCCGAGGGGACCTTCACCCACCAGGCCGCGGAGAGCCGTTTCGGCGCCATGAGCGAATACCTCCCGATGAGTACGATCGCGGGGGTTTTCAAGGCGCTTGAGAGCGGCCGCGCGAAGTTCGGCGTCGTCCCGATCGAGAGCCGTCAGGACGGTGCCGTCGGGGAGACCCTCGACCTGCTGGCGACGAGCCCGATGAAGATCGTCGCAGAGCTTTACATGCCGATCCACATGACCTTTTCGACCAAAGCGGCGCATCTGGACGGCATCAAACGGATCTACTCCAAGGATAAGGGATTCGGGCAGTGCCGGAACTTCCTCAACGAGCACGGGCTGCTCAACGTACAGCAGATCCCCGTGGAGTCGACGGCAAAAGCGGCAATTCTGGCTTCGGAAGATCCGGAAGCCGCGGCGATCTGCAGCCATATCGCCGCCAAACTCTACGGCGTGCCGATGATGTTCGAGAACATCGAGGATGTCCATGACAACACGACGCGGTTCATCATCCTCAGCGATTTCAAGAACGCGCCGAGCGGGCAGGACAAGACCTCCATTCTCGCCAAGCTGAAAAAGACGACCCGCGCCGGGGTCCTCGTGCATTTCCTGCATGATTTCGACAAGGCGAAGATCAACCTCAGTAAGATCGAGAGCCGCCCTGCGAAGAGCCAGGAGGGGTTCGGGTACTGGTTCTTCATCGATTTCTACGGCCATATCGATGATAAAAACGTACAGAAGATACTGAAAAAACATACCGATGAAGTGACGTGGCTGGGAAGCTACGTCGAAGGGGAACAATGACTTTCAATCAGACACTGGATGCCATCAGGGTGTATGAGGCGGGCAAGCCGATCGAGCTTGTCGTGCGCGAGTTCGGGATCGAGCCCAAGGACATTATCAAGCTCGCCAGCAACGAGAACCCTTTCGGGTGCTCACCGAAGGTACAAGAAGCGGTCAGCGCGATCGTTTCCAAGATGGCCCTCTACCCGGACGACTCCATGTACAAGCTCAAGGACGGTCTGGCCAAACGTTTCGGCATCGACCCGCATGAAGTGGTCATCGGTGCCGGTTCGGACCAGGTGATCGAGTTCGCGGTGCACGCCAAGACGGGGCCGGGCAAGAAGATCCTCATCAACAGCATCACCTTTGCGATGTACGAGATCTACGCCCATCACGTGGGCGCGGAGGTGATCCGCACGGCATCACGCGCGCATGATCTCGACGAGTTCTATGCCCTCTACCTGGAACATAAACCCTCCATTATCTTCCTCTGCACGCCGAACAATCCGACCGGTGACAGCGCCGACGCGGCGGACGTGAAAGCGTTTCTCTCCAAGATCGACAGGGAGACGCTCGTCATCGTCGACGGCGCCTACATGGAGTACGCCCGCTACAAGGATTCCGCCAAGGCCCTGGAGCCCAAAGAGCTCATCGAAGCATATGACAATGTGCTCTACCTGGGCACCTTCTCGAAAGCGTACGGACTCGGGGGAATGCGGGTCGGGTACGGCATTGCGCAGCGCGATATCATTACCGCGCTCTACAAGCTCCGCCCGCCTTTTAACATCACGACCCTCTCCCTCGAAGCCGCCTCCGCGGCCTTGGAGGATGAAGCGTTCGTGCAGAGGTGCATCGCGAAGAACTTCGAGGAGATGGACCGTTACGAGGCCTTCGCCGAAGCGCACGGCATCCGGGCGATCGAGAGCTATACGAACTTCGTCACCCTCTGTCTGAAGGAGGGGACGAGCTCCACGGAGGTCGCCGACGCCCTGCTGCGTCAGGGGATGATCGTACGCAACCTGGCCGGGTACGGCCTCAACGCGATCCGTGTGACCGTCGGCAAGCCCGAAGAGAACGACCGCTTTTTCGCCCTGGCCGCGGAGTTGGTCTGACCGGAGGGCGGGATGAAGGGCGCGGAAGGTTTTTCATCGCTCCCGAAAACCGCCGTTTTGTTCGCGCTTCTGCTGTGCGGATCTCTCCTGATAGGAGGGATGCTTTACCGCACCTTTATCCATACGGAGATCGCTATCGGTTCCATCGCGGACCCGGTCGGAACGGCACGGCTGATCGAACGGCTGGAGCTGCTTGACGCCGATTACCGCGTTCAGAAGGACGGCAGCATCCTCGTGGATGAAAGCGATGCGGCACGTCTCCAGCGCCAGGGGCTCTCATTGGGGGAGGCCCGGCCGCAGCCCGACCGGGCGGCGCAGGGAGGCATGTTGCTTCTGCTGTTTCTGACGGCGGGGGCGCTGGCACTGGTGTCGCGTCGGCTCGCTGTGCTGCTAAGGGACTCGATCGCGACACCCATGGCAGCTGCAGCGGACACTGAAACGCGGCCGGCGCCGGAACCTTCCGCCCCCGTGCCGACTGCCCGTGCTGCCTTCGGAGCGGCGCGGCTGTTCGAGGGGGAGCATCCCCAGACCGTCGCGGTCTACCTTCTCGGGCTGGCGACGGCGGAAGCCGCCGCAGCCATGGAGGCGATGGGTGCCCATGAACGCGACCGGGTCTGGGAACGGATGGCGTTCAGCGGAAGCTGTGACGAGGGGCTTCGCATGCGGGTGGCGGAGCTCTTTGCCGCGAAGGCGAAGGCGCTGCAAAAAAGGGTGCGGCCCGCGGAGACAACGGTGAAGATGCTCGCGATCTACCGGAGCCTCTCTCCGGGGACGCGCACGGCACTGCTGAACGCATTGCGCCGCGGGCACCCCCACGAGGGGCTGATCACATTACTTGAAGCTGAAGCCGCGAATACGCACCGGGGCGGAGAAGGTTGATAATAGCCCCTTTTCGCTAATATGCTTCACCTTTTTCCCCCTTTTTCAGGGAGAGGCCATTGTACGAGGATAGGATGAATCAAAAACCATTGCACGATTATGAAGCGCTTGAGGCACAGTGCCGCGCGATCCGGGAACGGATCCTGGACGTGGTCAGTACCAACGGCGGACACCTGAGCTCCACCCTGGGGGCGACCGAGCTGATCGTGGCGATGCATGCGGTGTTTGATTCATCCAAAGACCCCTTTATTTTCGATGTCTCCCATCAGGCCTACGCCCATAAGCTGCTGACGGGGCGTTGGGAGGAGTTTGCCACCCTGCGCCAGTTCGACGGCCTCAGCGGCTACACGAAGCCCAAGGAGAGCGAGCATGACTATTATGTCGCGGGACACTCCTCCACCTCCATCTCCCTCGGCGTCGGCGCGGCGAAGGCGATCGCGCTCAAGCAGGAGCAGCACGAGCGGATTCCCGTCGTGATGATCGGCGACGGGGCGCTGAGCGCGGGGATGGCCTATGAGGCGCTCAACGAACTGGGCGAGCGCGAATACCCGATGGTGATCATTCTCAACGATAACGAGATGAGCATCGCCAAGCCGATCGGGGCCGTGAGCCGCATGCTCAGCTCCGCCATGGCGAGCCCGCTCTACCAGAAGATCAAACGCGGCACGGAGACCTTCGTGGACCATTTCGGCGAAGGGGCGCACTACCTGGCCAAGCGCTTTGAAGAGTCGTTCAAGCTGATCACGCCGGGCATCATTTTCGAGGAGATGGGCATAGAGTATATCGGCCCCGTCGACGGTCACGATATCAAGCGTCTTGTCGAGACCTTCGAGACGGCCCGTGCAATGGGCAAACCGGTGATCATCCATGCCCAGACCGTCAAAGGCAAAGGGTACAAGATCGCCGAGGGTCAGCACGAACAGTGGCACGGTGTCGGTCCTTTTGATATCGACAGCGGCATCTCGCGGAAGAAAAGCGGGGGAAGCAAGAGTGCGACACAGATCTACACCGAGGCACTGATGCATCAGGCCGACCGTGATGAGAAGGTCGTCGGCGTCACGGCGGCGATGCCGAGCGGCACCGGCCTGACGCCCCTACTCGAGAAGTATCCCGACCGTTTCTGGGACGTGGCGATTGCCGAGCAGCACGCCGTGACGTCGATGGGCGCATTGGCCAAAGAGGGGTTCAAGCCCTTCTGTACGATCTACTCCACCTTTTTACAGCGCGGGTACGACCAGGTGATCCACGACGTCTGCCTGATGGACCTCCCGGTCGTGTTCGCGATGGACCGTGCGGGGATCGTCGGCGAAGACGGCGAGACGCACCAGGGCGCCTTTGATATCAGTTTCCTGCGTGCGATCCCGAACATGACGCTCTGCGCGCCGCGGGACGAAAAGTCGATGCATCAGGCCGTGGCCTTCGCGGCGGCCTTTGACCGCCCGCTGGGTCTGCGCTACCCCCGGGGCGCATTTTTGGAGGCGGAGCTGCCGGAATCGGCGCCCTTTGAATACGGCAAGGCGGAGCTGCTGATTGAAGCGCAGAGCGATCTGTTGCTGATCGGGTACGGTAACGGGGTCGGCCGCGCGGCGCAGACCCTCTCACAGCTCGGGATGCCTGCGGCCCTGCTGGACCTGCGCTTCGCCAAGCCCCTCGATGCGGAATTGCTCCGGATGCTCTCGGCCCGACACAAGCGCTGGTACGTCTTCAGCGATTCTGCCGCCGCGGGCGGCGTGGGAAGTGCCCTGCTGGAGTGGCTTGCTGCGGAAGAGATCGGAGATGTTCGTCTGCAAAGCTTCGAATACGCAGACGCCTTCATCACCCACGGCGCGACGCTCAAAGTGGAAGCGTCCTTGGGGCTGCGCCCCGAACAGCTTGCGGAGCGGATTCGCAAAACCCTTCAGGAAGCGTAAGGCCTCTTAGAAAGCAAGCTCCATCAGCAGCGGTTGCTGCGTCCCCTTGGTTTTCAGATAGAGCAGGTGGGATTTTATCGTGCGGGCTCCCCCCTCCAGTGCTGCTGTAGACCCCTCTGTCCCCGCGGCGGCAGCCGCAGAATCGCCCGCTGCGGTGGTGCTATTCTGATCCTGCGTCTCTTTCACTTTCCCTGTATAGATATTAAAGTCGGTCACATCGCTGTCGATGACGTTGATGTGGATGCGTTCCTTGTCATCGTAGGGTACGGGCAGGGTAATGGGAAAGGCGGCTTCCAGGCGCACAAGCTGCAGGGTCTCCGCATGGACGAAGTAGGTCACATACGGCGCGGCAATGCCGTAGAGGGAGTTCTTTGTCTGCAACTGCAGCACCTGGTAGTGCTTGTCGTTGGTGGAGAGTACGCCGAAGGCGTAGGACTCGACGCAGTCGCGGTAGAGCAGGGTAAACTGTTTGAGCCGTTTGGCCTCCGCATCGGCATGGCGCTGCATGGTCTGATTGCTGGCGCGGCTTCCCCCAAGGGCCCCGTAGAGGAAAAGGGCCAGCATGGCGATCAGGACGACGGAGATCAGCAGTTCCATCAGGGTAAAGGCGGTGCGTTTCATTGGGAGATGGGCCTGATGGTGAGCATGGAACCGTGCCGGCGTTCGGCACTGAGTGTCACCTGGATAAGTTCGAACTGGATCGGCGGCACGGCACCGGCGGCCTCGATGTCCCTGGCATCGAACTCCTCGCCCGATCCTGTACCTTCGGTCAGTGTCCCGGTATCGAATGAGATGGTATCGACCAGGGTTTCCGTGTAGCGGAACTGCTGGGATTTCAGGTAGGCACGCAGATCGTCGTTCGCGATGGTGTAGCTGTCGCGTAGCAGGTCATACAACGCCTTATCACTGCGGTGGAAGCGTTTGTCGGCATGCAGGGCTGCGACGGCGAGATCTTCGGTCATGCGTGAGGTCTGTTCGAGCTGGCCGAGGAAGAAGAGGTTTGAACTGTTCATTTTCAGCAGGGCCGCCCCCGCGATCGCTGCAATCGCGACGGCGGCCAGCACTTCGACGAGGGTGAAGGCGGGACGCATCAGGCGTCCTTGACCCCGACGCGGATGATCTCGTGCAGGGATGTCGTTCCGTTCAGCAGCAGGGTTTTGAGCTGGCTGGAGAGCGGGGTCATCCCCAGGGCGATCGCCTTGGCCCGGAGGTCGTGGTCGTTGACCCGGTCCTTGAGCATCGCGACGAGTTCATCGGTCATTTCGAAGAACTCCCCGATCGCCTGGCGGCCGGCGTACCCCGTGTAGTTGCACGCTTTGCAGCCCTGCTCCTCGAAGACAACGGCTCCTTGGGGCAGGTCGAGCTCTTCGGCATACTCGTCGGCGAGGACGCACTGCTGTTTGCACTCGGGGCAGAGTTTGCGCACGAGGCGCTGGGCGAGGACCCCCAGCAGCGAAGAGCTGATGAGGAACTGCTCTATGCCCATATCGACGAGACGGGTAATGGAGGCGGTGGCGTTGTTGGTGTGCAGCGTCGAGAAGACCAGGTGGCCGGTCAGTGCGGCCTGGATGGCGATCTCGGCCGTTTCGCTGTCGCGGATCTCCCCGACCATGACGACATCGGGGTCCTGGCGCAGGATGGAGCGCAGTCCCGAGGCGAAGGTAAGGCCCGCTTTGGCGTTGGTCTGGACCTGGTTGATGTTGTCGGCCTTGTACTCGACGGGGTCTTCGACGGTGATGATGTTGATATCGGGGGTCGCGACCTGTTGCAAAAAGGCGTGCAGCGTCGTCGACTTCCCGCTCCCCGTCGGTCCCGTGACAAGGATGATGCCGTGGGAGTGCTTGAGCATCTCGTCAAGCTGCCGTGTCAGTGCGTGGTCGAAGCCGAGCCCCTCGAGATGGGGGATATCCTCGGATTGCATCAGCATCCGCATAACGACCCGCTCGCCGTAGTAGGTCGGCAGGACGGAGACCCGGACATCGAGGGTCTTCCCTGCGATCTTGACGTGGGTACGGCCGTCCTGGGGGACACGTTTCTCGGCGATGTCGAGGTTGGAGATGACTTTGATACGGCTGATGATCAGGTTGGCGACCCGTTTCTCGATGTCGGCGTGCTTGACGAGGGCCCCATCCACGCGGAAGCGCACCTCTCCTTTGTATTCGTGTACCTCGACGTGGATATCCGAGGCGCGCTGTTTGACGGCCTGATAGAAGAGGGCGTTGACGAATTTGATGACGGGCGCGGACTCTTCGCTGGTCAGCAGGTCCGAGGAGGTGTGCAGGAAGTCCGAAAGCGACATCTCCTCCTCTTCGATCTCCTCCTGCTCCTGTTCGATCCCGCTGAGCTCGGAGTCGGTCCGGATCTCGAGGAACTTGTTGTAGAGGCGGTCGAAGGAGTCGGCATCGACGATGACGAGGGGGAGGTCTAGGTCGAACTTGGCCAGGAAATCGAAGGATTGGGAGAGGTGTGCCCGCCCGAGAACGATATGGACCTCGCCGTCGATCTCACTGAAGAGCACGTAGCTGCGCAGGCTGAGGTTCAGGTCGACGGACTCAAGCGGGTGGGGTTTGAGGTCGACCCCTTCGAGTTCGGGTATGTTCAGCATGGTTATCGCTTGGCCGGCGTGATGACGGAGAGGGCACTGTCGGACGCGGATGTCTGGGAAGCATCGTTCGTGTTGCTGTCGGAGGCATCCTTATCGAGCTCTTCTTTGCGCTCTTCGAGTTTCTGCTCAATCAGTTTCTCATATTCGTCCTGGATACCGTCAAGTTCCTGGAGCAGTTTGCGTATCTTCGTCATCTCGTCACTGTTGCGGACGATAAACGGCGTCAGGACGATGACGAGGTTGATCTTCTCGTGCGTACTGTATCGCCAGTCGAAGAGGCCGCCGATGAGCGGGATGTCGCGCAGGTAGGGGATCCCCTGCGCTTCGTCGCGGTTCTTGTCGTAGATAAGCCCCCCGATGATGACGCTTTCGCCGTTGCCGACAATGGCGGTGGTGACGACTTCGCGCTTGGTCGTGCTCGGAAGCCCCGCGACGGAGCTGTTGAGAATGTCCTCAAGCTTGGCCGTCGTGATCAGGGTCACCTTGTTCCCCTGGGAGAGGCGCGGCTTGATCTTGAGGGTCAGACCGATATCTTCGCGGGTGTAGGTGTTGCGCGCGACGGAGGTGGTATCGGCGGCCTGGGCGGTGGAGGTGACGATGGGCTCCGTGCGCCCGACGTAGATGGAGGACTCCTGGTTGTTCACACAGAGCAGGGTCGGCTGCGACAGGGTGTTCGCCGCGCCGTTGCTGGCAAGGAAGTCGATCGTGGCGCCGAAGGCGATTCCCGAGTCGAAGGTGGCGCTGCTGAGATTGATCAGCCCGCCGCCGTCGAAGGCGATGGCCGCGCCGCCGAGGTCGGCGGCGAAGGTGAAGAGGCCGGCATCGGTGACGGCCCCGCCCGCGAGACCGTATTTGACACCGATACTGTCGGCCATGTTTTGGTTGATCTCGATGATCCGGGCTTTGACGAAGACCTGCGGCTTTTCGACGTCGAGGACTTTGATCATGGCACGGATATCGTTGATGTCGGATTCCAGCCCGGAGACGACGAGGGCATTAAGTTCGTCATAGACGCTCACCGTAGGCTTGTCGGCCTCTTTGGCATACTTTTTCTTGTCCAGTACCGCCTGCAGGGAAGCAACGACGTTCTTGGCTTCGCTGTTCTCGAGGGGGATGATCGTCAGACGCTGATTGGTCGAGTCGTCTTTTTCATCGAGGCGGCTGATGAGCGGGGTCAACTTGTCGATGTTTTCCTGGGTCGCGAGAATAATAATGGCGTTGGTGGCGTCGTCGCTGAGGATCTCCACCTTGTTGTTCTCGACTTTCTGGTTGATGATCGCTTTGGCGATCTTGGTGATGGAGGCGGCCAGGCGGCTCGCTTTGGCACTGGAGAGCGGGATAAATTCGGCGCGGACGTCTTTGGCCTGATCCCGGTCGATCTTTTTGACGATCGTTTCGATGACGCCGATATTGCCCGGGGTGTCGCTGACGATCATCATGTTGTTCTCTTTGATCGTCAGCAGTTTGCCGGCCGGGGAGAGGAACTGGCGGACCTTTGCCGCGATCACGTCGATGTTCTCGTTTTTGGCGGAGATAAAGCGCGTCTGCATCAGCGCCGAACCGCTGCGGGCATTAATCGGCAGGTTCTCCTTGACGGCAACGTTCTGGCGGACGATTTTCAGGTAGCTGCCCTCCTGCACCATGGTGAAGCCCTTGCTGTTCAGGACGGAGAGCAGAATCGTAAAGAGTTCGTCTTTGTAGATGGGGGTGGAGGAGACGAAGTTGACGGTGCCGGGGATCGGCTTGTCCAGCAGGATATTCTTGCCGTTGGCTTTGCCGACCATCTTGATCAGCTCCTCGATCTTGATGTCCTGGAGCTTCAGATTGACCTGTTCGCGTGCGGCCGCGGCAGTGCCGAATGCCAGGGTCCCCGCGATGAGCAGGGTGAGGAGTTTAGTCGTAAATTGCATAGTCAAGCTGCCTTTCTGTGTTGTTTCGCTGGATATCCAGAGTCAGGTTGTCGATCTGGTCCATGTTCTTGTAGAGCTTTAGCACCTCTGCCACGGAGGTGAGGGGTTTGCCGTTGATGCCGGTAATGATGTCGTGCTCCTGTAGTCCCATTTTAGCAAAGATCGAATCCTTTTTGATCCATTTGACCTCGAAGCCGGTGAGCTTCTTGTTCCGGTAGACCTCCTGGATTTTGATGTTTTGCCAGATCGCGTCGAAATGTTCGGAGTAGTAGCGCACTTCCTTGCGTTTGATGGAGGTGAAGCCGTTTTGGGTGACAACGGATGATGACGGCACGGGGGCGGTTGCGATAGGCCCCATGTTCTCCTCTTTGAAGGCAAGGGCATAGCGCTGCCCGTCTTTTTCGAAAATCGCTTTGTCGGGGAGGATGTCGACGAGGGTGTAGCGCTTGTAGCGGTCGCCGATAGAGAACAGCTCGGTCTTCACACCCTCTTCGACGAGGATGAAGGCGTTGTGCGCCTCGAGGTAGATCCCCCGGAGCGTCAGAGCGTCGAGGCGGTAGACCTCGGTCTGCTTGCCGCCGCTTTTCGGCGCGGCTTTGTGCGCTTCGATCCCGAAGAGACGCGAGGGGGTGTAGCGGGAGTAGCTGAGGCTCTCCCCCGCGGCGACGGTCGGCTCTACGCCCCCGTAGGGCAGCTGCGTTGCCAGTACGAGCATCAGGGCTTTGGCGACGGCGGCGAGGATGGCCAGAACGATGAAGCGCCGTACCCAGAGCGGATTAATACGTTGTTTCATAGCGGTATGCCCCTCCTTCGATGCTTCGCAGCTGTTTCAGCCAGAAGGGATGCTTGGCGCGCAGGGCGGCGGAGGGGATCAGGTCCATCGTCACCTTGCGCTCCATCAGGGCGACCTGGCCGGTAACGCTGCCGAATGCCCCCGAACCCTCGAGGCGGATATGCAGCGGATCAAGCACGGAGTAGGTGACGCTGAAGCCGTCGACGCCGGTCGGGGTGAACCCCTCCATATCCGGACTGAACGCAAAAGGGGCGATACGGACAGTGTTGTAAAGCAGCCAGGGGGTCACGGTGATCCGTTCGAGGTCTGCGACGTGCAGATCCTCGAAGTAGAGGCTGCCGCCCCTGAGGACGAAGTCGAACCCGCGGTCTACCGGGGTTTCGTCGGCGACGGCGAGGCCGAAGGGCTTGATCTGCTCCTCCGCCGCGTGGTAGAGGGCCGTCTTCGGCAGGAAAACGAGGAGGAAGAGCACGAAGGCAACGCTGTAGAACAGGGGCATCTTCAGGCGGCTCATAGGGCAAACTCCACGCTCAGGCTGACGTTTTGGTCGCTCCCCCGGCTGACGGTCATTTTCGAGATCGTGACCGGGGTGTTGAAGAGTTTCGTCGTCAGGCGGTCAAAGGTCTGCGCCGGCAGCGGGGTGAACTGTACCTGGTAGGTACGTCCGTTCTTGTTTTTCCGGTCCACAAAAGATTTGAACTCGCCCTGCATCAAGATGGCGTCGATGCGACGCTGTATCTGCTTGCTGTCATCCCACTGCTGCTGCGCGGTGCGGATCTGCTTGCCCAACCGTGCCGTTTCCGCATTCTCTTTGAGGGCGTTCTGGACGGCGTGCTCCGTACGGCTGCTCTGTACGAACATCAGCAGGGCAAGAAAAAGGGCTGCGCCGAAGACGTAGACGATATTGATCTTATTCATACGCCACCTCCAGGTAGAGGGTGTCGCCCTTGCGTTTGTCCGAGGAGATGGTTCCGATGCGCATGAGCGCTTTTTTGAACGCCTCGGCCTTCGCCGGTTCTTTGAAAACGGCGCTGACCGTCAGGTTGCGCGGGGTCAGGGTCAGACGTTCCAGGTGGTTCTCCGTATCGGCGGGCAGGTCAAAGAGGGCTTTGGCCGTCTCCCGCAGCCGGGTCTGACGCTTCTGCTTCTTTTCCAGGGCGCTGATGAGCCCGTTGCGCTCAAAGGAGGTCTGGGGAAGGCGGTAGGTGTCCGCGATCTTCGCCTGCTCCTCGAGCACGCTGGCCAGATGGGCGCGGGCCGTAAAATATTCGATGCCGTAGAGCAGGGCGAAAACGGCGGCGACGATGCTGAGGCGTTTGAACTGCTTCTTGTCCAGCAGGGCACTGTGGTAGAGAGTGATGCCGACGGCGGGCCCTTTGCGTGCATGGGTCTCGAAGAAATGGCGCGCATCCTCGGCATCGGCGGCATACCGGGCGGGCAGTTCCGTGACGACGCCGTCGACGCTGGAGAGGATCCGTGTCCCCCCGA
The DNA here is from genome assembly GCF_039645995.1 of Sulfurimonas sp. HSL3-1. NCBI lineage: Bacteria > Pseudomonadati > Campylobacterota > Epsilonproteobacteria > Campylobacterales > Sulfurimonadaceae > Sulfurimonas > Sulfurimonas diazotrophicus. Next base: position 2,090,212 of record NZ_CP147920.1, on the reverse strand, counting down.
GGCGCAGCGGGGTTTCCAGGGCGGCGCACTCGGTCTGAGCGAAATAGAGGTGCCGGACGTCGGTGGGGCGGATACCCGACCGGGCGATGGTATCGATGATCTGCTCTTCGTTGTAGGCAAAAAGCCAGAAAGTGTCGTCGCGCTTGAGCACATGGTAGCTGTAGACGCCCTCCGGGACAATGGCGTCAAAGACGGAGGGGGCGAGTTTTCTGGCCTGGAAGACCGTTTTGACGGGAAGCGCCTCGGAACGGAACCAGTACAGGGACGGGGAGAGGACCAGATCGACCCTCCCCTGAACGTCGACAGGCTGCGCCTCTTTGTCAAGGAGCAGGGTGGTCACGGGCGTTTCCGAGCGGGGGAACTTAATTGGAAACTGCAATTTCGCTCACTTTCTGGTTGGCTAGATTATAGGTAAAGGTGTACGCCGTCTTACGGGTTTTGCTCAGGAGGTTCATGGTGCCGATCACGTCCGGGGAGTAAAAGGCGACACCGAGGTCCTCCAGCAGCTGTTTCGTTTCCGGTTCGAAGGGCAGGGTGTCGAGGGAGGCATAGGTCGCGACCCGCTTGGTCGTGATCTCCGCCAGAGTCGCCGGGTCGATGGCGGGGTCGATGAAGTGGAGGGTGTCGGGTTCGATATGGTTGAAGTCGATGGCCTCATTGCGGAAGCCGATGAGGTGTTCCCAGGGGATGTCGTCGATGTTGAAATCCTGCGTCAGCAGCTTGTAGGCGTCGAGCACCTGCTTGAAATGCTGCATGTCGTAAAGGTGCCCCTGGGTGAAATCCGGGCTTTTCAGGCTGAGTTCAGAGCCCGGAAAACGTTCGTTGGTGTCCATATCAATACTGTCCGCTACCATGGAAATGAGCAGAATGGTATCGGAAACATTGTAAACGGTCAGTATACGTTCAAGGTAACCCTCTACCGCGGGGTCGAGGGGGAGGGGGGCATAGGGGTCCGCCGTAACCTCGCTGTTACTTTTGACGAGGTGGTTGATGTTGACTTTCCCGGCATCCGAAGCGAAGGTGATGTCCATCATCATCCCGTTGCGCTTGTTCTCGAAGAAGAGGGGCACGCTCAAGAGGATATCGAGGGTGTCGGAGTCGTTGATGTCTCCCGTATTCTGTTTCAGGATCGCATAGATGCTCGGCAGCAGGGTGTTGCTCTGCACGAGGAAGGCTTTCGTCTCCGTCTGGCTATAGCCCCGTTCTAGGATGCTTCCCCCGACGGCGATCAGGGCTGCGATGGCGGTAACGAAGGCGAGCGTCATCAGCAGCGCTATCCCTTTTCGGTGCAAATCATACCTCTTTCCGTGCTTTGGACCAGCATTTTATCTCTGTTTATTTTAAGTATACTATAATCGCCGAAAAAATTATCTTTCGTGAAGCGGGGTGATACCGTATGTTGCGAAGGGTTCCAAGGATGTGCATGCAGAGCAAAAAAGTCTACCGCGGTGCGGCCCGCCGGGCGTTTACGTTGATGGAGCTGATGATCGTCATCATCATTCTGGGGCTGCTGGCGGCGCTGGTCATGCCGAACCTGATCGGCAAGAGCGAAGAGGCGAAACAGAAACTCGTCTGCGTCCAGATGAAGGGGATCAAGAACGCCCTGGATATGTTCCGGCTCGATAACGGAAGTTACCCCGACGCGGAGGAGGGACTGGAGGCTCTGGCGAAGAACCCGGATGCGGAGAAGTACCCCAACTACAGCGCGGGCGGCTATTTCCAAGACGGCGTCCTGCCCAAAGATCCCTGGAAGAACCGTTACATCTACGTCCCGGGCGAAGAGGGGATCAACCTGATCTCGTTGGGGGCTGACCGTAAAGAGGGCGGCAGCGCGGAGAGCAAAGATATCACCTATGCCGAGTGCATCAAGCAGTAGGAGGGGGTTTACCCTCTTTGAACTGCTGCTGGTTGTCATACTGATCGCCATTCTCTACGGCGTTTTCATCAACAAGCTGACAACGGGCCGCGCCCCGACGGAGGGGAGAGAGACGGTGTCGCTGGAGACGCTGCGCGACTATCTTTCCCTTTTCCGGACGGAGCAGGGGGAGGTGTCACTCGTCTGTCCGGAGCCCTGTGCGCAGTGCAGCGTCGTTGTCGACGGCCAGCCGGTGGAGGGGGCGGATATTACCCTTTTCAAGCAGGAACCCACCGTCTACCGCAAAGACCGGTACGGCCAGTTTGTACCCTTCACCTTCGTCCCTGTGCGCCGGGGGGAGACGGATGTCGTGAACGTCTGCTTCGCCTTCAGGCTCCGGGCGAACGACAGCAGCTCGAGCTATATCGTCGAATCGGGAGAGCGCTTCTATCTGTTTGACGCCTACGGGGAACCGACGCGGAGCTTCGAGGCGCTCGACGACGCGGCGGCGGCCTACAACCGCACGGAACTGATACCCGACGACAAACGGGTCTACGACTTTTAAGGGGAAAGAATGGTATATGCCTATCGGGGCCTGTTGCAAGACGGCAAGAAGACCAAGGGGGTCCTCGAAGCCGCCGACCTGGAGGAGGCGAAAAAGCGCCTCCGTTCCCAGGGGATCTTCTATACCAAGCTCGAAGCGGAGAAGCGCGCCGCCGTCGGCCGTCTGAACTTTTCGCGGAAAAAAGTCGCCGGGGCGAATGAGCTCTCCATCCTCAGCCGCGACCTCTCCATCTACATCAAATCGGGCATCTCCATTGTCAACGCCCTGAAGCTGGCCCGGAACCAGTATGCGAAAAACAAGAAGATGACGAATTTCCTCAGCAGTATCATCACGATGCTCGACGAGGGGAAAAGTTTCTACCAGGCGCTGGAGCGGCAGAATATCCTGGCCCTGCCGGAGTTCTACAAGCAGTCCATCCGCGTCTCCGAAGAGAGCGGGATCTTGCAGGAGGTTCTGCTGGAGATGGCGATCTTCCTCAAAGAGCAGGACCGCATCAGCAAGCAGATCAAGAGCGCTTTCGCCTATCCCTCGTTTATCATCGTCGTCTCGATCTTCATGGTAGCGTTCATGATCACCTTCGTCGTTCCGAAGATCACCGGGATCTTCGACCAGCTCGACCAGGAGCTGCCGCCGGTCACGCAGTTCGTCATTGCAACGGGGGATTTCTTTACTGCCCACTGGATCGGGCTCGTGGTGGGGATAGTGGCGCTGATCGGGCTCTTCGCCTCGGCGATGAAGTACAACCGCCCTTTCCGGTTCGGCGTGCATCTGCTGCAGCTGAAACTCCCCTTTTTCGGGCAGGTCGTTCAGACCTCGGAGCTGGGGCGCTTCTCTTATATTGCGTCGGTGCTGATCCGTTCGGGGGTGCCCTTCGCGCAGACGATCAACCTCTCGGCGAACGTCCTGCACAACCAGGTGCTCCAGCGCAAGTTCGCCGGTGCTTCGGACCGGGTCGTTGAAGGTTCAAAGCTTTCCAATGCCCTGCTGCGGGAGGGGTTTGAGATCGATCCCTCTTTTGCCCAGGCGATCGCGCTGGGGGAGGAGACGAGCGAGGTGACGGCGATTTTGCAGAACCTCTCCGAACTCTATTTCGAGGAGAACAAGGATAAGATCGGGCTTTTCCTCTCGCTGCTGGAACCGATGCTGATGCTGCTGGTAGGGGGGGTGATCGGCTTCATCGTCACCGCGATGCTGCTGCCGATCTTCTCGATGAATATCAGTTAGGGCCTAGCGGCGTCCGCCGCGGGAGCGGCCCTGATTCGACTCGCCGTGGCCGCGTTCGCCGCCTTGGCGGCGGCGGTTGTTGTTATAGCCGCCGCGACGCGGTTTGCCGCCGCCGCGACGTCCGCCTCTATCGTTGCGTTCCATCGCTTCCATGATCTTATCCAGGCGCTGTTTGGGGACACCGATCGTCTGCGGTCCTTTGACGTTCAGGTTCTTCATCAGCAGCGAGATGAGCTTGTAGGCGATCTGTGTCTGGTCCATGTCATCGCACAGCGCGTTAAAGAGTTCGGTCGCTTCATCGTAGATCTTCTGTGTTTCGATCTCGTTGACCAGGCGGGACATCTGTTTGGACTGTACCTGCTGTTTTGTCGGGATAAAGGAGTGGGCCATCTGGGTACCGACGATCTTGCGGATGCGCTGCAGCTCTTTGAACTCAAGCGGGGTGACCAGGGTGATCGCGACCCCCTTCTGGCCCGCGCGTCCTGTCCGGCCGATGCGGTGGACATAGCTCTCGGGATCGAAGGGGATATGGTAGTTGATGACGTGGCTGACGTCGTTGATATGGATCCCGCGTGCGGCAACGTCGGTGGCGACAAGAATGTCAATTGCATTCTCTTTGAGGCCCCTGATGACGGATTCGCGCTGGCGCTGCTCCATATCGCCGTGGAGTCCCTTGGCGTTGTAGCCGACGGAGGAGAGGACATTGGAGAGGCGGTCGACTTCGCGCTTGGTGCGGCAGAAGACGATGGTCTTTTCCAGCTCTTCGGCGTCGAGCAGGCGGATGATGGCGTCGTCGCGTTCATTCTCTTCGATGACGTAATACTGCTGCGCGATATCCTTGTTCGTTGTCTCCTCCTGGGTGATGGAGACAAAGGCGGGATCGACGAGGATACGTTCGGCAAGGGCCTTGATCGGCTTGGGCATCGTGGCTGAAAAGAGCAGGGTCTGGCGGTCCGTCGGCAGGAAGTCGAAGATCGTGTTGATGTCGTCGAGGAAGCCCATGTCAAGCATCTCGTCCGCTTCGTCAAGGATGACGGTGGAGGGGGCGAAATCGGCGAGCATGTTGCGCTCGAGGATATCCTTGAGGCGGCCCGGCGTGGCGATGACGACCTGTGCGCCGCGCTCGATCAGGCCGATTTGGCGGTTGTAGGAGCTGCCGCCGTAGACGGTGACGGTGTGAATGCCGAGCTTCTTGCCGTATTTGAAGAGCTCGTCGCTGACCTGGTTGGCCAGTTCGCGGGTCGGGACGATAATAAGTGCCTCGACGCCGCGGTCAAGGGCCATCTGGTTCAGCGTCGGCAGGCCGAAGGCGGCGGTTTTCCCGGTCCCGGTATGGGCCTGGCCGACGACGTCGCGCCCTTCAAGGACGAGCGGGATCGCCTGCTGCTGAATGGGACTGGGGACTTTGAAACCGGCGTAGCGGATGCTCTGGAGGATCTCCGGGCGGAGCCCGAAATCGTCAAAGGAGGCCGTTGGTGCGGCGACGGTATCGTCTTGTGTTTCGATGGGGGGTGTCTGCATTTTCTCTCTTGAAACGGACACGGCTAAACCATCGTTGCGACTGAAGTGAATCAAAAATTGAGTTGCATTTTCTGAAGCGGCTTAATAAGCAGGAAGGATAGTTTGATCGGGCCCGGTAAATTTAAATGCAATTATAGCGAAATTTTTGCCTTTTGCGGTGTGTACTGGTTTGTGGGAGCGCCGCGGCGCGTCCCTTTAACTTTTTTCGCTAAAATGGCTTCACTTTTTGGAACCCGTGTGGGAGAGAATGATAAAACAAACAATTGCAACCCTGATAACGCTGCTGGTCCTTTTCGGCGGCTGTACCAAAGAACTTGACGAATACAACAAACCGGCCGCGTACTGGTACGAGAAGATGGTCGCGGCCGTTTCCGACGGCAACCTCGACAAGGCGGACAACTACTACAGCTCCCTGCAGAGCGAGCATATCGGCTCGCCGCTGCTGCCCGAGGCGACGATGATCATGGCGATCGCACACCTGCAGTCGGAGGAGTACCTGCTCGCCGAGCATTTCCTGACCGAATACATCAAGCGCTACGCGACCCCCGCCGAACGCGAGTACGCCGAGTATATGAAGGTCAAGGCCAAATACATGGCTCTGCCGAACCCGCGCCGCGACCAGGGGCTGATCAACGAGGCGATCGCGGAGGGCGAGCGTTTCCTGCGCCTCTACCCCCGTTCGACGTACGCCCCGGTCGTCGATACGATGGTCACGCGGCTCTACCTCGCCGAAGCGGCCCTGAACGAATCGATCGCGGAGCTCTACGACCGGCTTGACAAACCGAAAGCCGCCGCGTTCTACCGCGGGAAAAAACCCCAGCCGTGGATCGACTGGGAAAAAGTGGACCCGGCGCAGACGGCGTGGTACCGGCGGATCTTCGAAGGCGACGGCCATGCGAGCTGGTACGCCTTCATCATCCCCGACACCCAGAGCGTTGTCTCCCGCCACAGTTACAATGACGTAGCCGATGAAAACCGAACCGATATGAAGGAAGAGTAATGCAACTGGACCATTATGCTAGTTTCCCGACCGAACTGCCGGTCATTTTTGAAGACGGGCTGTTCCTCTACCCGTTCATGATCTCGCCGCTGTTTCTCAAAGACGATGAGAATATCGCGGCGGTGACCTATGCGATCGAACACGACTCGCTTGTCATCGTCTGTCCCACGAAGGAGGGGCAGGAGGGCGAACGCACCCTCGAGAGCATCCATGACGCCGGGGTGATCGGTTCCATTATGCGCAAGGTCTCGCTGCCCGACGGCCGGGTGAAGGTCCTCTTCCAGGGGCTGGCACGGGGCAAGGCGATGGAGGCGCGGGGCGAAGACCCGCTGCGGGTGCTGGTCGATACCATCGACCCCAAGCCTGTCAACGAGATCAAAATGGACGCGATCCTCGAGGTCGTGCGCGAAAAGGTGCGGGCCCTGTCGCAGGTGAGCAACTTCTTCCCGCCGGACCTGCTGCGCACCATCGAGGAGACCCAGGAGTACAACCGCATTGCCGACCTGATCTGCAGCACGGTCAAGCTCCCGAAACAGCGCGCGTATGAGATGTTCGTCGAGGCGGATACCGAACAGCGCCTGCTGCTGCTGATCGACTACCTGATCGAGGAGATCGAAGCGAGCAAGCTGCAGCGCGAGATCCGCACCAAAGTCAACACGAAGATGGAGCAGATCAACAAAGAGTACTTCCTCAAAGAACAGCTCAAAGAGATCCAGCAGGAGCTGGGCGTCGACAACCAGCGCGAAGAGGAGATCGCCGAGTATCGCAAGCAGCTCGAAGCGATGAAAGAACACATGGGTGAAGACGCTTACAAAGAGATCTCCAAGCAGCTCGACCGTTATGCGCGCCTGCACCCCGACTCCGCCGACGCGGGGATGATCCAGGGCTACCTCGAGTGGGTGCTGGAGATCCCCTTCGGCAAACTTGCCAAAAAAGCCCTCAAGATCGAGAACGTCGAGTCCCAGCTCGATGCGGACCACTTCTCCCTTGAAAAACCGAAGAAGCGGATTTCCGAGTTCTTCGCCGTCAAAGAGCTGATGGAGCTTCGGGGCAAAAGCGCGCAGAAGGGCGGCAGTGCCATTCTCTGTTTCGCGGGCCCTCCGGGCGTGGGGAAAACCTCTCTGGCGAACTCCATTGCCACCGCCCTCAAACGCCCCTTGGTCCGGATCGCCCTGGGCGGGCTTGAAGACGTCAATGAGCTGCGCGGGCACCGTCGCACCTACATCGGCGCGATGCCGGGCCGGGTTGTGCAGGGGATCATCGACGCGAAGAAGATGAACCCCGTCGTCGTCCTGGACGAGATCGACAAGGTGGGGATGTCCCACCGCGGTGACCCGACGGCGGCGCTGCTCGAGATTCTTGACCCCGAACAGAACAGCCATTTCCGCGACTATTTCGTCAACTTCGACCTCGATCTGAGCCAGGTGATCTTCATCGCGACGGCCAACGACGTCGGTCGGATCCCGGCCCCGCTGCGCGACCGGATGGAGTTTATCGGTGTGAGCAGTTATACGCCCCAGGAGAAGTTTGAGATCGCCAAGCGATACCTGCTGCCCCAGGAGCTCAAAAAACACGGGCTGAAAAAACAGGAGGTGACGGTCTCCGCACCGGCGATGAAGGAGCTGATCCACAGCTACACCCGGGAAGCCGGGGTGCGCAACCTGCGCCGCCGCATCGCCGACATCGCCCGCAAATCGGCGAAGATGATCCTGGAAGATCCTACGCTGGGCAAAGTCTCGGTGACGGTCAAGAACCTCAAAGAGTTCATGGACAAGACGGTCTTCGAGATCGAGAAGACCGACAACGTCAACCGCGTCGGTGTCGTCAACGGGCTGGCCTGGACCGCCGTCGGCGGGGATGTGCTCAAGATCGAGACGATCCGTATCAAGGGCAAGGGGCAGATGCAGCTCACCGGCAGCCTCGGCGAGGTAATGAAGGAGTCCGCGCGTATCGCGATGAGCGTCGTCAAGACGCAGATCGACAACGGCAAGGTCAAGGTGGACCACGCCATTATCCCTCGCACCTTCAAAGAGCAGGAGGAGCAGACGACGCTGGATGCCAGCGAAGTCTACAAGCGCTACGACCTCCATATCCACGTCCCCGACGGCGCAACGCCCAAGGACGGGCCGAGTGCGGGGATCGCGATGAGCACGGCGATCGCCTCCATCCTGAGCAACAAGCCGGTGCGCGCCGGGATCGCCATGACGGGCGAGGTGTCGCTCAGCGGCAACGTGCTGCCCATCGGCGGGCTCAAGGAGAAACTGATCGCCGCGCACAAGGCGGGAATGCACACGGCGATCATCCCGAAAAAGAACTATGAGCGCGACCTCGACGAGATCCCGGACGAGGTCAAGGAAGTGGTGACGATCGTCCCGGTCGAACGGATCGAAGAGGTGCTCAAACTGACGCTGCTGCCGGAATAAGCCCTCCCCGGGCTGCCTCATTTACGCTTTCATAACCATTTTCTCACTATAATCAATATCAAAATTCAGAATCTAAAAAAAGCGCATGCCCGTGGATACTATGACCCCTTACCAGATTGTTCCTCTCGTGATAGCCCTGCTGCTGGCGGCTGCGGCGCTGTACATGCTGCTGCTTCTGCGCCGGCGGGGGGCGGCCCTGGAGGCGGCGCGGGAGGCCGCCGAAGCGCAGCAGGCGGTGCTTCAGCAGCGCGACCAGGAGCTTATCCGGCTGAACGATACGCTGGCGTGGCGCGCGAAAGAGGAGGCGCGGCTTCAGGGCAGCGTGGAAGCGGGGACGCTGCAGTTCGAAAACGCCCGGCAGGCCCACCAGCGCCTGGAACGCGATTTTGCGGTGCTGCAGACCCGCTACGAGGAGGCGCAGAAGCAGCATACGGAGCAGCTCCGCCTGCTCGATGAGGCGAAGCAGGCGCTCGGCGCACAGTTCGAAGGGCTGGCGCATAAGATCTTCGAACAGAAGGCGAAGACCTTTGACGCCGCGAATCAGCAGCAGCTGCAGCTTTTGCTCAAACCCTTCCGCGAACAGATCGACGCTTTCTCCAAGCAGACACAAAGCCAATATGTCGAAGAGAGCAAGGAACGCCACCTGCTCAAAAGCGAGATCGAACGACTCAAGGTGCTTAACGAACGGATCGCCGAGGATGCGCTCAATCTGACAAACGCCCTCAAGGGGGAGACGAAGACCCAGGGGAACTGGGGGGAGATCGTGCTGGAGCGGGTGCTGGAGAGCTCGGGGCTTCGTCCGGGCCACGAGTACGAGACCCAGGGCACCTACAAGGACGAAAAGGGGAATATGCTGCGTCCCGACGTCGTCGTGTTCCTCCCCCAGGAGCGCTGCGTCATCATCGACTCCAAGGTCTCCCTTGTCGCCTACGAACAGTTTATGAGCAGCGACGACTCCGAGCAGAAAGCCAAAGCGCTCCGCCAGCATCTGGTCTCGATCAATGCCCATATCAAAGGGCTCTCCGAAAAGCGTTACGAAAACCTGCCGGGGATGCGGACGCTGGATTTCGTCCTGCTTTTCATGCCGATCGAGGGGGCGTTCCACCTGGCCCTGCAGAACGACAGCGGGCTCTTTAAAAAAGCGTACGATGCCCGTATCATCATCGTCAGCCCATCGACCCTGCTGGCGACGCTGCGCACCATCGAGAATATCTGGCGGACCGAGCAGCAGCAGCAAAACGCCGCGGAGATTGCGCGGCAGGCGGAAGCGCTGTATGACAAGTTCGTCGGATTCGTCGAGGACATGGAGCGCATCGGCGACCAGCTCGGCAAAACCCAGGGACAGTGGGAGGCGGCGATGAACAAGCTCTCCAGCGGGAAGGGGAACCTGATCCGCCGCGCAGAACAGATGAAGAAGCTCGGGCTCAGTCCGAAAAAAGCACTGCCGGGCAAGGATGAGGGGACGGAATGAAACGCGACGGAGTGCTCCCCTGGCTGATTGCGACGATCCCTGTGCTCTTCGCCTTCATTGCTGAGAGCATTCTCTATACGCTGTATGATGGCGACCCGCAGCAGGATACCTTGATCGTCGGCACTGCCTTTGTCACCCTGACGGTCCTACTCTCCATTCTTTTTTCCGGCTATTGGGGGTACACGCTGCTGTTGCGCTACCGTGAGCAGGTGCGCCTTCGCGACAACGCGCTGCAGGAGTTCAATGCGACGGTAGATGCCAGGGTAGAGGATGCGGTGGAGGGGCAGCGCCGCAGCGACCGCCTGGGGATGCAGCGTTCGCTGACGAATGCCATGGACGAGACGGTCGGACTGGTCGCAAGCCGTTGGCGAGAGCCGCTGCAACGGCTCGCCACGCTCCCGGAAAAAGGTGGCGACCGGTCGGAGCAGGCGGAAGCCGCGGCACTGATCGCGACATCAATGCTCGAAAGCCTGGGGGAGTGGCAGGAGTTCTTCCGCCCCGATACCGTCCGCGAAGCCGTGGATCTCTCCGAAGCCGTGCAGAGCGCGCTCTCCCTGCTGGCGCTCGAATTGGCTGAAACGGATATCCGGGTCGAGACGCGCCTGGAGTGCTCGATGACCCTCTCTCTCTACCGGAACGAGATTATCCGGGTATTGATCAGCCTGCTTCATAATGCGAAGGAGGCCCTGGTCGAACGGCGGATCGCACTGCCGCGCATCGAGATCGAGTGCTATGAAACGGGGCAGTTCGTCGTCATCCGCCTCTGTGACAATGCCGGCGGGGTGGCGGCGGACATCGCCGACCGGATCTTCGAACCCTACTTTTCGACCAAGGGCGACAACCGTGCCGCCGGCCTCGGGCTCTACATGGCCCGCAACATCGTCGAGGAGCATTGCAACGGCGAGCTGAGCTTTGACAATATCGAACAAGGCGCCTGCTTTTACCTGAAAATCGGCAAACACCAGACGGAGGAAGAGGAATGAGCAGCCTGCGCCTGCTGACCTGTTTTGTCAAAGAGACGCGCTGGGTGCCGACCCGGCGTGAGGATGCGCTGCGGATCATCAGCGAGGAGATGGGCGGCGCGGACCCGGAAGGGATCCTCGCGTATGTGCTGGAGGCGACGAAAGAGGGGAAGACGGTGACGGTAGGCGAGTGCCGCTTCCGGCAGGAGGCTACGGGTGGGGGACCTTCACCGTCGAGTTGAGCAGCCATCCGATCAGGACCATCGCCCCCATGACGATGTAGGCGTTGGTAAAGCCATAGGCGGCGGTGAGATAGGCCAGCCAGAGCAAAATGGCGCCGAGCGGGGTCGGGACGCCGGTAAAGTATTTTTCGACGCTTCCCTCTTCGGCGTTGATGTTGAACTGGATCAGGCGGCGCAGGCCGCTGACGACGTAGTAGATGCTGACGGCACCTGAGAGCAGCAACAGTGCGCCGTCCAGTCCCGTGTACACCGCCTGAAAGATCAGAAAGACGGGTACCAGCACAAAGGAGAGGAAGTCGGCGAAGGAGTCGAGCTGGATACCGAACTCGTTCGAGAGGGCATATTTACGCGCGATTTTACCGTCGAAAATATCAAAGGCCCCGCCGATCCAGGCAAAGATGATCGCGGTAAAAAAGTTGTTCTGGCTGATGAAATAGACGGCCAGGAGTCCGCTGGCGATATTGACCATCGTAAAGAGGTTGGCCAGATTGAAATGGTTGTCAGCACGGTAAAGAAATTTCATGGCGGCATTATAACAGACGAAGCGGAAAAATCGGTGGCGGGGCAGGTATAATACGGCCAATGGATTAGCAGCGCTAATTTAGTCTAAATTAATTTGATTTTTATTATCATTTAGAAACCAATCAGGATGGGACTCGGGTAACAGTGAAATTGACAGAGTGTATGAAAGGGTGCAGTGCCACCATTGTAAAGCTGCATGCGCAGGGGCCTCTGAAGCAGCGTCTCGTCTCCTTCGGGGTCATGAAAGGGGCCCGGGTGGAGCTGATGGGTTTCGCGCCTGCCAAAAGCACCGTTGAGATCAAGATAGGGCGCATGCGCCTTGCCCTGCGTAAAGAGGAAGCCGAACTGATCGAGGTCACTGCCGATGCCTAACACCGTCCCCGTCTGTCCCGTTACCGAAAAACATATCCGCATCGCCCTCGTCGGCCAGCCCAACGTCGGCAAGAGTATGCTGATCAACGCCATCAGCGACGCCCGCCTGCACGTGGGCAATTTCAGCGGGGTCACGGTTGAAAAATCCGAGGTCTTTTTCGACTACAAGGATTACCACTTCACCATCGTGGACCTGCCGGGCACCTACGCTTTTACCGACTACTCCATCGAAGAGCGCGTGACCCACGACTTTTTGTGCAACGAAGAGTATGACCTGATGATCAACGTCGTCGACTCGACGAACCTGGAGAAAAACCTGCAGCTCACCGCCGAGCTGATGACGATGAACAAGAAGATGGTGCTGGCGCTCAATATGAGCGACGAGGCGGACCGGGAGGGGATCCGGATCGACTACGACTACCTCTCGACACTGCTCGGCCTCACCGCGGTACGGGTCTCCGCAGCGGCCAAGATGGGGATCGAGACACTGATCGAAGCGGTGATTGCGACCCATGAGACCTCCTACCAGGAGCCGAAGCTGATCTTCTCCCAGGCCGTGGAAGAGGAGATCGATATCATCGCCTCCTACCTCGACGAGCACCGCTTTAAGGCGGCGATCTCCAACCGCAACATCGCGATCAACCTGCTCCAGAATGAGAAGAAGACCTACCGTACCCTGCATGACCTGCCGCTCTGGACGGAGCTGCAGCCGCTGCTCATTGAAGCGGACAAGCACATCGAGACCCACCATGATACGGATGACGTTAAAGAGGTTTTCGCCGAGGAGTATGCCGCGTTCATCCGGGGGGTTATCACGGAAACGGTCCGCCAGACCGAACAGCCCATCGAGAAGAAGAGCCTCACCGAGCGGGTGGACGACCTCCTTATCCACCCTGTGCTGGGTATCCCGATCTTTCTCTTCCTGATGTGGGGGCTCTTCCAGCTTACTTTCGAGATCGGCAATATCCCGATGGAGTGGATCGACGCCTTCTTCGGCTGGTTCGGTGAAACGGTGGGCGCGACGATCCCCAACGCGGATATCCGCTCCCTTGTCGTCGACGGCGTCATCGCCGGGGTCGGGGCCGTGGTCCTCTTTACCCCGAATATCATCATCCTTTTTATCGGGATCGCCCTGCTCGAATCGACGGGGTATATGTCGCGGGTCGCGTTCCTGCTTGACGGCGTCTTCCACAAATTCGGCCTTCATGGGCAGTCCTTCATTCCGCTGGTGACGGGGTTCGGCTGCTCCATCCCGGCCTATATGTCGGCGCGGATCCTGAAAAACGACAGCGACCGTCTGCTGACGCTCTTTATCATCGGCTTCATGAGCTGCGGCGCACGTCTGCCGGTCTACGTGCTCTTTACGGGGGCCTTCTTCGCGCCAAGCATCGCAGGCAACGTCCTTTTCGCCATCTACATCGCCGGGGCGATGATCGGATTGGTCGCGGCGAAGGTCCTCAAGCTGACAGCCTTCCGCGGCCAGGATGAACCCTTTGTCATGGAGATGCCGAAATACCGCCTGCCGTCGGTCAAGCTTATCTGGCACACGGTGCTGACCAAGACGCTGATGTACCTGCGCAAAGCGGGGACTTTCATCGCCGGGGCATCGATGCTGGTCTGGTTTTTAAGCAGCTACCCCCACTCGCATGAGATCGAGGCGGCTTACAGCGCGAAGATCGAACAGGCCGTCAACACGACCGAAGCGTCCCACCTCACCGTCGAAGCGGATGCGGCCCAGCTCGAACAGAGCTACCTGGGACGCATCGGCAAGGCGATCGAGCCGTTCTTTACCCCGATCGGACTGGACTGGAAAATGGCCATCGCCCTGCAGACGGGACTGGCGGCCAAAGAGGTCGTCGTTTCGACCCTCGGCGTTCTTTACGCCGTCGGCGAAGGGGTGACGGAAACGGACAAGACCCTCATCAGCGCCATCCGCGCGCATATCCCCTTCGCGTCGGCCGTCGCCTTCATCGTCGTGATCATGCTCTACCTCCCCTGCCTTGCGGCTTCGGTCGTCTTTACCCGGGAAGCGGGCGGGATCAAATATTTCATCTATCTTTTCCTCTTTACGACGGCGACGGCCTATACGCTTGCCTTTGTCGCCTACCATCTCACCCTCATGCTGACGGGGGCCGAGGCCCTGCTGCCGCACTAGGGGACCGTTAGCTAAAAGTTAATGCTGCTGGGATAAAATGCTCGCATGAAAAAGATACTGATGATTGAAGACGATCTCGAGCTTGCGGAGATCCTGACCGAGTACCTTGAGCAGTTCGGGTACGAGATCGAAACGGAGGACGATCCCTTCAAAGCGCTGAGCATTCTCAAACTCAAACCCTACGATCTGGTCATCCTCGACCTGACCCTGCCGGGGATGGACGGGCTTGAGGTCTGCGAAGCGATCCGCGAACGCCAGGACATTCCCATCATCATCTCCTCGGCCCGCTCGGATGTCACCGACAAGGTTAACGCCCTGGAGCTGGGTGCCGATGACTACCTCCCCAAACCCTACGACCCACGCGAACTCGAAGCCCGCATCAGTTCGGTGCTGCGCCGGTACGCCGCGAAAACGGAAGCCAAACAGGCCCAGGAGCACCACAGCGACTTCAAACTCGATGAAGGGGCGATGCAGATCAGCTACAAGGGGCGTGCGCTGGATCTGACCAACGCGGAGTACGGCATCCTCGCCTTCATGATCAAAAAAGAGGGGATGGTCGTCTCCCGCGAAGATATCATCCTCAACGTCAACGCGATCAACGAAGACTCCTCGAACAAGAGCATCGATGTCATGGTCGGACGGATCCGCAACAAGCTCGGCGACAAATCCCTGATCGAATCGGTGCGGGGCATCGGCTACAAGCTTATCAAATGAGGCGCAATGCCGTCTTACTGACGATCCTCTTTGCCTTTGCGGTGACGCTGATCAGTGTCACCTTCGTCTTTTGGGAATTCTACAAGAACAACCGCGCCCAGTACATCGACAACATTTTCAACAAGTACACCGTCATCACGCAGATCTACCGCGAGCATATGATGAAGCATACCTCCGAAGCGATCCTGGAGGCGAACCTCGCCGTCTACGGGTTGTCGAACATTCAGGGGGACGCGGCGGTCCGGGCCGTTTTCGACAAAGCCGATATTCTCAAACGCGTCGGGTTCCAGGAGGTGGTGCGCACCATGCACTTCTCCAACGAGGCGATGCACGCCCTCGACCGGGTCAGCGACCTGCGGGCGACAATGCTGGAGTCGGAGGGGAAGATCTACTTTTTCCTGGAGACCCCCCAGGGGAGGTTCCTGCTGCTGGATGAACAGCTCCGCCCCTATTTCCCGACCCATCTGCTCAGCGCCTATCTGACGATCGTCTTCGTCATCGCCTGGGCGGTCTTCATTATCTGGCGCCGGATCCGTCCTCTGCGCATCCTGACAAAGCGGGTGATCCGTTACGCCGGCGGCGACAGGGACGTCGTGTTCGAAATGAGAGGGGGTAACGAGATCGCGATCCTCGCCAACGAGCTCGAGCAGGCGCGCAAGAACATCAATACCCTGATCGAATCCCGGACCCTCTTTCTGCGCAACGTGATGCATGAACTCAAAACGCCTATCGCCAAGGGTCGGATCTCCGCGGAGCTGCTCGCCGAACCCAAGCAGAAAGCGCGATTCAACAATATCTTCCTGCGCCTCGAGCAGCTCATCAACGAGTTCGCGATGATCGAGGAGGCTTCTTCGGGCTTCGGCAACAAGCACATCGGGACCTACCGGCTGGTGGACCTGATCGACGAGGCGATCGACCAGTCCATGCTGGAGCCGGAGATGATCAGCGTCGACGTCGACAGCAGCGAGCGGATGGCCTGCGATTTCACGATGATGGCGACGGTCATCAAAAATATGATCGACAACGGCGTGAAGTATTCGCCGGACAAACGGGTGGCGATAAGCATGGAGGGCAAAGAACTCGTCTTCGAAAACAGAGGGGAGAAGCTGCGCCACCCGCTGCGCTATTACGTGGAGCCTTTTACGAAGGAGCACCCGGCGCGCAACAGCTTCGGGCTGGGGCTCTACCTGGTGGATGCGATCCTGCACGCCCACGATCTGCAGCTGGCCTACGCCTACGACGAGGGGGTCAACCGCTTCTATATCACCGCGCTATGAGAGGTTATGCACCTCGCGCAGGGGTTTCGTCTTGCGCTCCTTCGTCCGGACGAGGCTTTTGTGGGTTCGGTGGTAGCGGAACATCTTATAGAAGATGACCGTCAGGGCGACGGCGGCGCAGACCTCGTACCCGATCGCCCAGACGGCGGCGAACATGGCGATATCGAGGGAGAAGAAGTTGTTGAAACTCCCCTTGGCGATAAAGATAAACAGAAAGAGCAGCCCGGCGACGTAGGGGATCGTGATAAAATAGAGTCCGAGAAAGAGGTATTCATACCCCTCCGGCATGGGAAAGACCTTGGTGAGGTCGACTTCTTGTTTTGCAAAAGATTTCGGGACGTGTATATCCCCGTTATGCTGTTGTGTCATAGGCATGGGACGGACTCCGATCTCAGAATAAAATCAAGTTATACAAAATAATAATATCACAACCCATAAGGAAAAACAACGTGAAGCAAATTCTGGTCACCAATGACGACGGCTATGAATCGGAAGGGCTGCTGGCGCTGGTGGAAGCACTCCGGCCCCACGGCCAGGTGACAGTTGTCGCGCCTTCGAGCGAGAAATCGGCCTGCGGCCACTCCCTGACCCTGTCGCACCCGCTCAGTTTTATCAGCGTCGGCGACGATTTTTTTAAGCTCGACGACGGGACGCCGAGCGACTGCATCTACCTGGCCCTGCACTCGATGTTCGAGGGGCGCAAACCGGACCTTGTCGTCAGCGGCATCAACAAAGGCTCGAACATGGGCGAGGACATTACCTACTCCGGCACGGCGGCCGGGGCGATGGAGGCGGTGCTTCACGGGGTCCCGGCCATCGCCGTCTCGCAAGTGATGGATTTTGAGAAACCTCTGCCGGACTTTGCGTTGGCGAAGGAGACTATTTCTGACCTTGTGGAAAAGATCTTCGCGTCCGAATTCCCCCTGCCGCCGCGCCAGTTCCTTAACGTTAATATCCCGCCGGAGGTGACGGAGGCCGCGACGAAAGTGACCTACGCGGGCCACCGCTTCTACGCGAACGACGCCCACCTGCACCGCAACCCCCGGGGTAAGGAGTACTACTGGCTGGGGCTGCACCCCCTGGAGTATAGAGCGAGAGAGGGGCGCGAAGAGCTCTGCGACTTCGAAGCGGTGATGCGGGGGCACATCTCCGTCTCGCCGATCATGCTGGACCTGAGCGCCTACGCCTCCATGCGGACGCTCGATGATTGGCTGGGAGTCTGACCGTGCGCTATGAACGTTCCCGCATGCTCCTGGGAGAGGATTTTGAGAAGCTGCAGGGAGCAAAACTGCTGCTGCTGGGCGTCGGCGGTGTCGGCAGCTTCTGCCTGGACTGCCTGATCCGTTCGGGGGTGAATGACATCACCATCGTCGATTTCGACACCTATGACGAGAGCAACCAGAACCGCCAGCTCTGGAGCGAACACCACCTCGGCGAGTCGAAAGTCCAGGCGCTGCAGGCCCACTATCCTCAGATCGCCGTGATCGAAACGCGCATCGACGAGGCGTGGGTGGAAGCCTTCGACTTCGAGCCTTACGACCTTGTGCTCGACGCCATCGACGATACGAAGGCCAAACTGGCCCTGGCGCAGAAGTGCTACAAGAAGCTGATCAGCGCGACGGGCTCCGCGAAACGGCTGGACCCCACGAAAATCGAGGTGGGGACCATCTGGACGGCCCACGGCGACCGCTTTGCCTCCAAGCTGCGCTACGAGCTCAAAAAGCGCCGTTTCAGCAAGAAATACCCCGTCATCTTCAGCAGCGAACCGCCGCGGGTGAAGGTCAAGGGGAGTTTCATGGGGGTGACCGCCGCCTTCGGTCTGACCATGTGCTCGCTGGCGGTACGGCGGCTCATCGGTTCAAAATGAGTGTCCGCGCCCCCGAGCTCGACCGCGGCGAGTGGATCGCCGGCGGGCCGCACCTGCTGCGCGAGCTGCGTCCCCGGGCCGTCCTGCTCGACTTTTTCACCTTCGGCTGCATCAACTGCATGAACAACCTCCCGATGCTCATACGGCTGCAGGCCCGTTACGGCGACACTTTGCAGGTCATCGGGGTGCACAGCGGAAAATTCGCCCATGAGAAAGATGCCGAAGCCATCCGTGCCGCCGTCGCGCGGCTGGGGATCAGCTACCCCGTCCTGAACGACCCGGAGGGTGCTCTGGTCGATCAATACGCGGTCAAGGCGTGGCCGACGATGGTACTGGTCAATGCGGAGGGGTATATTGCGGCGACGTTCCGGGGGGAGGCGCAGGGCGTCGCCATCGACCTGGCGCTTCGGAAGCTGGGCCTGCTCCCGCGGGAGTGCGCGGCCGAAAGTCCGGCGCTGCCGGGCCCGCTGCGCTTTCCCGAAGCCGTGTTGGTACGGTGTGAACAAACGTTCATAGCCAACAGCGGGGGCGGGGATGTGCGCGAATACAACGCGGCCGGGCAGCTTGTCCGCCGGTTTACCCCCTTTCGGACCCCCGCGGCACTGGCCCTCTCGGAGGGGATGCTCTATATCGCCGACCGCGCCGGCGGCAGCGTCTGCCGCATCGATCTGCGCACCGAGGAACGAACGGTCCTGTTCGAGCAGCTGCGCTCCCCCTCGGCCCTGCTTGTGGAAGAGAAGACGATCACGATCGCCGAGGCGGGGGCGCACACCGTCACGGTCTACGACAAAGAGACGCTGCAGCCGCTTCAGACCTTCGGCAACCGTTTCGAGGCGCTGCGTGACGGGGCGGGGGAGGCGGCGCAGCTGGCCCAGCCGATGGGCCTGACGCGCTGCGACGACGGTACGCTCTGGTTCGTCGACGCGGAGAGCTCCGCCCTGCGTTCTATCGAGAACGGTCACGTGCAGACTGCTGTGGGTGAGGGACTGTTCATTTGGGGGGATTCGGACAGCGATCCGATCTTGCTGCAGCACCCCCAGGGCATCGCCTGCGGACGGATCGGGGACGGCTGCGGCGGCGGGCGCCTCTTCATCGCCGATACCTATAACGGCAAGCTCAAGGTCTATGACCCTCAAAGCGGCCGGATGATGACACTGATGGCCGATCTGAACGAACCCGCAGGATTGTGCAAGCAGGGGTGCAGCCTCTATATCGCCGAGAGCGGGGCGCATCGCGTCATCAGGTACGATCTGTCGGCCATGTCTTTCGAGACCTATATCGCCTGAGGCACGCGGAGGGGCATCATGGATATTTATGTGCACACGTTGAGCTCGATGCTGGTGCTCACCTGTATCATTCTGCTCGTCGCTTACTTGCGCCGTTCGGGCATGTTTAGCCCCGATCACGGCACGCTGTTCGCCTCCCTCATCACGCAACTGACCCTGCCGGCTCTGATCTTTTATGCACTTTCGCATGCCGCGTTGGAATGGAAATATCTGCTCGTCACGGGACTGATGATGGCGGGGGAAATGCTTCTTTTCATGCTGGCGTGGGGTGTCAGCAGCGTGATGGGCCTTTCCGCGCCGAAAACGGGCAGTTTTATCCTTGCGGCCGTTTTCGGCAGTTCTACACTCCTGGGGTATGCATTGGTGGCGGAGCTTTTTGGGAAAAACGCGGAGGCGATGGCCGAAGCGTCGCTGGTCTCGGAACTGGGGGTGGGATTGCCGCTGTTCACGCTGGGAGCGATGATCGCCATGCACTACGGCGGCAAAAAAGCGTCGGGATCCGGCGGGGCCGGGGCGCTGGCCTTTTTCCGCTCGCCGATCTTTATCGCCATTGCAGCGGGCAGCGCGTGGAGCGTTGCCGGATTGCCCGTGACCGGCATGGCGGTCTTGCCGCTCTTTGATGCGGTGCAGATTGTCGCCAAGGCCAATACGCTGCTAGTCACCCTGCTTGTTGGGGTCTCACTCGGCTTCGACCGCCTCAGGGAGATCGCCGGTATCGCTGCCGCCGTGCTTGTCCTGAAGCTGGTCGCCTCTCCCCTCCTTATCGCGCTGCCGGCCCACTATGTCGCGCTTGAAGCGTGGCAGCTCCAGGTGCTGGTCATTGAGTCCGCCATGCCTTCAGCCATGCTGAGCGTCGCCTTCGCCAAGCGCTACGGCTGCGACGTTGCGCTCGCCTCAAAGCTGGTGTTTGCCACCCTGCTCGGCAGCATGGTGACGGTGACGGTCATGATGCGTCTGCTGGGGTAGGGGGAAAGATACCCTCACCGATGTGGCGGCCGTTGGGGACCGTTTGCCTGAGCGTCAGCTCTTGGCGGCCCCGAACATATCGATGTAGCAGGCTTTAGCCCAGCCGTAGATGTTCTGGGCGTTCTCCAGCCCCTCTTTCCCTTTCCAGTGCTCATCGGTGACCGGGGTGGCGAACTCGAACTGCTTGTGTTTCGGGTTATAGGCGTACTCTGAGTGGATAAAGATACCGTGTTCGGGAAAGGCGGACACGGCGGAGATGCAGAGCGTCACCGGCGACATCCATTTGAGGGGGGCCTGTTTGTTGATCTTCGCGGCGAGCATTTTCGCGACGTTCTGCCCTTCGCTGAGCGAAGTGTTCCCCGATTTGGAGAAGCCCGTGGGGCGGGCGTCACCGGTGACGTAGATGTTGGGATGGCCGCGGACCTCGTAAGTCATCGGGTCGATATCCCCCTCGAGCCGGTTATAGACGGTGTCTTTGGCGACCCCGCACACCTCGAGAAGCCGACCGCCCCGGACATGGGGGTAGAAAGAGGCGTCGTCGAAGGCGAAGGTATCGAATTCCGTTTTGACCTGCTTCTTGTCAAGGTCGATCGCCTCGATGACGGCGTTGGGTTCGTAGACGATGTACTCCTTGTAGAGCTCCTCGAACGCCGTATGAAAACCGTGGGCTTTGATCGTGATGTCGTTGTTCTCGTCCAGCAGGAGCACCTTGCCCTTGATCCCATTGTGCTTGAAATAGTCCGCGATCAGGCAGGCGCGCTCGTAGGGGGCGGGCAGGCAGCGGTAGTTCCCGCCGGGGACGGTGAGGAGGAAGGTTCCCCCCTTGAAATTGTGGATCTTGCGCTTGAGCGTCATATGCTCCGAGCCGGGACGGAACGCCGCCGGGTACTCCTGGCGAAGGCGGTTCTCCACGGCAGGGTCATCGGTCCAGAAGGAGTAGTCGTAGTCGATGCCTGGGGCAAGGACCAGGTAGTCGTAGGCGATATCGCCCCGCGTCGTATGCAGCGTGTTGTTTGCTTTGTCCACGCCCGTCGCTGCCGCATGAAAGTAGGAGTAGCCGTGGTGCTGGGCCGCCTGGTAGTAGTCGTGGGTGATAAACTCCAGGTCGACCTTGTCCACCAGCCACATATTACTGACGGGGCAGGAGATGAAAACGTCGCGCTGCTCCACGAGCACGACCTCGGCCGTGGGGGCGAAAAGTTTGGTGTACTTTGCCATGCTGAGTCCCGACCAGCCGCCGCCGACAACGACGACACGGGGGCCTTTGGGGGTTGGCAGCGGGGCCTGGCTGTCGGCAGCGGTGGCTTTCGGGGTCGCTTCGGCGGCTTCAGCGGTACCGCCGACCGCCATAGCGGCTGCAAAGGTTCCTCCGAGTTTCAGGGCGTCTCTACGGGAAAGTTTCATGATAATAGCTCCGGTATATTGGGGTCGGGTAGGGACCGTTTGTTGGACGTTTTGGATACGCTTGAAAACAAAATAGTAGACAAAAAACGATTAACCTGCCGTTTCGTGCCGCGCGCTTGTTCTGGCAAGGGGGACCGATGTGCGCTATAATTCCTCTAAAAACGAGGAATGATTTTGAGCCAGCCACAACCGATGACCCGCTTCGGATACGAAAAACTGCAAGCGGAGCTGAACCATCTTAAAACGGTCGAACGCCCGGAGATCGTCAAGGCGATCGAAGAGGCCGTGGCGCTGGGGGACTTGAAGGAGAACGCGGAGTACCATGCCGCCAAGGAGCGCCAGGGGCAGATCGACGACCGTCTGGGCGAGCTGGCCGAGATGCTGGGCAATGCGCAGCTCGTCGACCCCTCTACCCTGGAACACAGCCGCGTCAGTTTCGGCTCGACGGTCGTGCTGTGCGATATGGAGACGGACGAGGAGATGACCTATACCATCGTCGGCGGCTGCGAAAGCAACCCCGAGCTGGGGCTGATCTCTTTTGCTTCCCCTCTGGCCAAGCAGCTGCTGGGCAAAGAGGAGGGCGACGAGCTCAAAGCCAAGCTGCCCGGCGGGACGAAAGAGTTCGAGGTCATCGAAGTCAAATACCAGGAGATCATCTTTGAGTGCCATGATTAACGTCGCCGTTATCGGGGCCAGCGGCTACACCGGCCTGGAACTGGTCAAAATTCTGGCCGGGCATCCCCGCTTTGAACTGGCATACGTGGCCACCAGCGAAGGGGGGATGCGTCTGACCGAGCTGCACCCGGCGATGCAGGGGATCTTTGAGTGCGATGTGCACAAAGCGGATGCCGCGGCCGTTGCCGCTTCCTGCGAGCTGGCGTTCCTCGCTCTGCCGCATATGACTGCGATGGGGTTCGTCAAAGAGCTGATGGCCCTGGGGGTCAAGGTCGTTGATCTCTCCGCGGATTACCGCCTGAAGCGCGAGACCTACGAGGCGCACTATGTGCCCCATATCGACCCTGAGAACCTTGAGCATGCCGTCTACGGCCTGCCCGAGCTCAACCGCGAGGCGATCAGATCCGCGCGGCTGGTCGCGAACCCGGGGTGCTACCCGACGGCATCGATTCTCGGCCTGCTCCCCTTTACGAAATACATTGATGAAGATTTTCCGGTGTTCATCGATGCAAAGAGCGGTGTGAGCGGTGCGGGCAAGAAGTGCACGACCAGTACCCATTTTGTCTCGATCAACGAGAATATCTTTGCGTACAAACCCTTCGAACACCGCCACGAACCGGAGATCCGTGAAAAGCTTCTCCTCGACAGCGGAAAAGATTTCGACATCAACTTTGTTCCGCACCTGATCCCGGCGACCCGCGGCGAGCTGATCGACGCCTATGCCCTGCTCAAAGAGGAGATCGATCCGATTGCTGTCCTGAAGGCGTATTATGCCGATGAACCCTTTGTGCGCATCTTTGAAAACCCGGTCGATATCAAAGCCTGTTCGGGGACGAATTTCTGCGACATCTACGC
This sequence comes from Sulfurimonas sp. HSL3-1, assembly GCF_039645995.1. Lineage (NCBI taxonomy): Bacteria > Pseudomonadati > Campylobacterota > Epsilonproteobacteria > Campylobacterales > Sulfurimonadaceae > Sulfurimonas > Sulfurimonas diazotrophicus. The sequence continues at coordinate 2,066,856 of NZ_CP147920.1, read as the reverse complement.
CAAAGTGCGCGGGAAGAAGCTCTATGTCAACAGCAGTGTGGACAACATCGTCCGCGGCTCCTCTTCCCAGGCCGTCGCCAACGCGAACCTGATGATGGGACTGGAAGAGAACACGGGCATCCCGATCATCGCCTATGTCCCGTGACCCCTATGAGATCCTGCCCGGCGCCCTGCTGATCAGCGACGCCCACTACTCCGAAACACGTCCGCAACTGCTCTCGCTTCTGCTGGCGGTGGATGCAGGCACCGTGAAGGTTCCGCAGCTGCTACTGATGGGGGATATCTTCGATCTGCTGTTCGGGCAGATCAAGGTGACCCATGCGATGAACGCCGAAGCCGTTGCCGTGCTGCAGCGCATCAGCCGGCGCATTCCCGTCCTCTACCTCGAAGGCAATCACGACTACAACCTTGCCGCGCTCTTCCCCGAAGCTACCGTCGTGCCGTTGTCGCGCCAGCCCTTTGCCTGCCGTTGCGAAGATCGTGCCGTGCTGTTGGCCCACGGCGATTTCAACCAGCCGCTCTCCTACCGGATCTATACGGCGCTGATCCGAAACGGTGCGGTGCTGCGTCTGCTGGGCGTCATCAACCGTCTGACCGGCAACGGGATCATCGCGAAGCTCGAGGCCTACCTGGACCGGAAGAACCACTGCCATACGATGACGGAGTACGAGGCGTTCGTGCGGGCCCATCTCGCCCCGCTGGCGCTGCGAGACGTCGATGTTTTCATTGAGGGGCACTACCACCAGGGGAAGAGTTTCGACGTGGAGGGCGTGCACTACTTCAATCCCGCCGCATTTGCCTGTAATCTTCGCTATGCTATCGTTAGGAACGAGCAAAACGGTTTTACCCTGCACGCGCAGGAGTGGAACGAGGGGTAGGAGCCATGGCGCAGCTGCAGATCGAAAAGACCGAACGCGGGATGACGGTACACTGCAGCGGCCCGTGGCACGCCATGACGCTTGATGCGGCCGCCGGGGCGATCAGCGGGGAGCTGGCCCGTCTGAAGGAGTACGAGGTGCTCCTTGAACTTTCGGCGATCGAACAGATCGACACGGCGGGGGCCCTGCTGCTGCAGCGGCTCCGGCGCGGCCTGGAAGAGGGCGGCAACGTCGTGGTGGTGCAGGGAGCGGACGCCCAGACCGAACGGGTGCTGGCAATGACACAGCGCTACGGCCACCCCGATACCGATTTTGCCGTCCCCGTCCCCGGGCTCCTGGCGCAGACGGGAAGGAACGCGGCGGAGGTGGCGGCCAACGGTGCGGGCATCGTTGCCTTCATCGGCCGGACGTTCCTGGCGCTATTGCACCTGCTTTCGCGCAAAGTAGGGTTCCGCTACAAAGAGACGGGCTACCAGATCATGGAAAGTGCCATCAAGGCCCTGGGCATCATCGCACTGACGATGTTCCTTGTCGGCGTCGTCGTCGCGTACCAGTCGGCGGTACAGCTTAAAACCTACGGCGCCAACATCTTCATTGTCGATGCGCTGGGCATCTCGATACTGCGCGAACTCGCCCCCATGCTGACCGCCATTGTCGTCGCCGGACGCAGCGGCTCCTCCTACGCCGCGCAGATCGGGGTGATGAAGATGACCGAGGAGATCGACGCGATGCGGACCATGGGATTCGATCCCTATGCCTTTTTGGTCCTGCCGCGCCTCTTCGCCCTGATCATCATGATGCCGATCCTTATCTTCTTCGCTGACGGGTTCGGCATGCTCGGCGGCATGCTGATCGCGCATACGGAGCTGGGGCTCTCGGTGACGCTTTTTATGGACCGCTTTACCGAGGCGGTGGCGCTCAAACACTTCTGGGTCGGGCTGGTGAAGGGGCCTTTCTTTGCCGTGCTTATCGCCTCCATCGGGATCTACCGCGGTCTGAAGGTGAAAAACGATACGGAGAGTATCGGGATCAATACGACCAAAAGCGTCGTCGAGGCGATTTTTGCCGTGATCATCTGCGATGCGCTCTTCTCGATCGTCTTTACGAAGCTGGGGTTCTGAGATGGCGGCGGTCATAGAGGTCAATAACGTCGTGACGCGCTTCGGAGAGCGCCTGGTACATGACGGGGTGTCGCTGCACGTCAATGCCGGGGAGATCTACGGTTTTCTCGGCCCCAGCGGCTGCGGCAAATCGACGCTGATGCGCGAGATCATCCTTCTTGAGCCGATCCAGAGCGGGACTATCCGCCTTTTCGGCGAACCGCTTGATACGCTCTCTTTCGACGCGGCACAGACGCTGCGGCGCCGATGGGGGGTGCTGTTCCAGTCCAATGCCCTTTTCACCTCGCTGAACGTGGCCGAAAACATTGCCGTGATGCTCAAGGAGTACACAGCGCTCCCGGCCGCGCTGATCGACGAGATCGTCGCCTTCAAACTGGACATCGTCGGGCTTACGCCCAACGAGGGGAAGCTCTACCCCTCTCAGCTCAGCGGGGGGATGAAAAAGAAGGTGGCCCTGGCCCGGGCACTGGCGCTGGACCCGCCGCTGCTTTTTCTGGACGAACCGACCTCGGGGCTGGACCCCGTTTCGGCCCGGGAGTTTGACGCCCTGATCATGCGGCTGCGGGACATGCTACAATTAACCGTAGTAATGGTCACCCACGACCTCGCCTCGATCGAGACGACCCTCGACCGGATGGCGATTATCGACGAGCGGCGCATCGCCGCCGAGGGGACGCTGTCGGAGGTCAAAGAGGTGCCGAGTCCGTTTATCCGTACATTTTTTGGAGGTGACGTGTCGTGAACGCCAAAACGAACGAGACGGTCGTCGGCATCTTTGTGCTACTGTCGCTGGCGCTGATGGCTTTTTTTGTGATCTGGATGCTTCAGCCGGCGAAAAAAGATGAGCTGCAGAGCTACCGTATCGAGTTCGGCGAGTCCGTGTCGGGGCTCAATGTCGATTCCCCCGTCAAGTTTCGCGGCGTAACGGTCGGGAAAGTCAGTGCCATCCGCATCAGTCCCAAAAATATCGAGAAGATCGAGGTCATCATCGATGTGTGGAAGACGACCCCGGTGAAAACGGATACGATCGCCAAGCTCAAGTCGCAGGGCATTACGGGGCTGAGCTACGTGGACCTGAGCCGCGGGAGCGAGGCCGCCCCGCTGCTCAGATCCAAAGAGGAGGACGCCGTGCCGACGATCCCCTTCGAACCCTCCTTTTTTGTCACCCTGGAACGCACCTTTGGGTCGGCATCCGAGAACATTTCAGAGCTCCTGTTGCGCCTGAAGGAGCTGATCGGCGAACAGAACCAGGAGGAGTTGACCCGGCTGCTGTACCACAGTGCCAATATCGTAGAAAAGATTGACACCGGGTTGACCAAGGCGCGGTTCGCGCATCTGGACGAGACCGTTCGGAATGTCGGGAAACTGGCGACGGCGCTCGATGCCCGGACGTCCTCACTCCCGAAGCTGCTGCAGAGCAGCGACGCCGCCATGGGACAGGTCAAGGTCTCCCTGGCTTCTTTGCAGGAGAGTTTTGACTCCATGGCCGAGACGCTGGAGGTGATCAATGCCCGGAACAAGAACGGTGATTACAGTATCAAAGAGACGATGGGGCCGGGCATGGCGCAGTTCGAAGTGACGATGCGCCAGATGGAGCAGAGCCTGACCCTGCTTAACCAGATGCTGCTGCGCTACGGCGAAAACCCTTCGGATATGCTCTTTGAACATCAACCGCCGCAGGTGGGACCGGGAGAAGCGAGATGAAATGGATAACGGGAGTCCTGATGGCGCTGCTGGTCAGCGGATGCAGCCTGACGCGCGAAGCGCCGCCGGTACAGAGCTACCGGCTCAACGACGGGGCGCAAATCGTCGTGAGCAGTGCGGAGGGGTGCCGGGAGCGCGTGATCCGCATCGCCCTCATCGAAGCCCCGCAGTGGCTGGGGGGGACCGCGATCCATTACGCCGGGTCGGACCACCGCTTCTACCGCTATACGCAGGCACGCTGGGAACAGTCCCCAGTGCAGCAGATCCAGCAGATGATCGAAAAGAGCGTGATTGAGAGCGGCCTCTTCGTCGGGGTCGTGCCGTACAAATCCCTGGCCAAGAACGACTGGCTGCTTGAAGTGCGCATCGAACAGATGCTGCAGACGATCGGCGAAACGGGGGCGGGCGAAACGGAGCTGATGCTTTATGCCGTTCTCGTCGACCAGTACAGCCGGCGTATCCTGGCGCAGAAGACCTTCGCCTACCGGCACAAGAGCGCTGTTTCGGATGTACGAAGCGCGATGGAAGGGTGGAGCGAGGGGATCTCCGAATTTAAAACCGCACTGATCGCATGGCTGGTGCAGCAGTGCGACACGCAGGCAAAGGTCGACCGCAGCGATGTCAATCTTTGACCGCGTCGCGGAGCGCAGCGGCGGCAACGCCGAAAAATACGCCCTGCGCCAAAAGCTCTTCGGGACGGAAGACGTCCTGCCGATGTGGGTGGCCGACATGGATATCGAGACTCCTCTGTGTGTCCGCGATGCCGTGATGAAACGGGCGGAACACCCCGTGTACGGCTACGAGGAGATGCCCCGCAGCGCCTTTGAAGCGCAGTGCAGCTGGATGGCGCACCGTCACGGGGTGACGCTTGAACCGGAGGACCTCCTGTATTCGCACTCCGTCGTCGCCTCCATCTCTGCCGCCATTGCCGCCTTTACCGCGCCGGGCGATGAGGTCGTCGTCCAGCCCCCGATCTATCCCCCCTTTGTCAGCACGATCCGGCACAGCGGGCGCAAAGTGCTCTCCAACCCCCTGCGGCAGGATGCGGAGGGAATTTACCGTTTTGACCTGGAGGGGCTTGAGAAGCAGATCACACCGAAGACGAAACTCCTGCTGCTCTGTTCCCCCCACAACCCCGTCGGCCGCGTCTGGGAGCGCGCGGAGCTCGAAGCTTTGGCGGCACTTTGCCTGCGCCACGGCATCAGGGTCTTTGCCGACGAGATCCATTCGGACCTGCTGTTTGCCGGCCATCGTCATACCCCCTTTATCGCCCTGGGAGAGGCCGTCCGCGCGATCACACTGACCGCGATCGGCCCGGGGAAGAGTTTTAACGTCGCGGGACTGGCGATCTCGACCGTTGCGATGACGGATGCCGCGATGCGGGCGGAGTTCAAAGCGGTCTACGACACGATCCATTTCGCCCAGGGGACCGTCTTCGGCCATGCCGGCTTCGAAGCGGCCTACCGGGAGGGCGAAGCGTGGCTGGAGGGGCTGCTGGTACACCTGCAGGGGAACATCGACAAGCTCTCAGAGCTGCTGGGACGCTACGAGCAGATCGCTTTCCGGCCGCCGGAGGGGACCTACCTCGCCTGGCTGGATTGTCGGAAGATGGGATTTGGCTCCGACAAAGCTCTGCGGGAGTTCTTTATCGGCGAGGCACGCCTCGGATTGAGCCCGGGCATTTCGTTCGGCAGGGAAGGGAGCGGTTTCATGCGCCTCAACTTCGCCGTACCGACACCGACGATGGACGCGGCGCTTGCAAGGCTGGAAGGGGCACTGCGCGCTTTCTAGCCGATACCGGGTCTGTAACGGGACCGTAATCTCTTTTGTCTACACTTCGCGGAAAAAACGGGGGCGCTCTGTCGCGCCTCCACGGGGGTGTGTGAGGCATGATGAAAGTTCTTTTCCTTTCGGTTTGTATGTTCGCGGGTCTGAAGGCCGGGCTGTTCGAGACGGATGCGCACGAGAAGGCGTCGCAGCGGATGGGACTGCTGAAGCAGTTCAAGGAGAATGCCAGCGACGCCAGCGCGATCACCAAGCGCGGCGAATACGCGTTGATAAAGGGGCAGGAGCAGGGCCTTGCCCGCATCCGGGCGGAAGTGCTCACGCTGGGCCTGCCGGAGCAGGAGCGCAAAACGCTTCTCAGCGATCTGGATACCTACAAGGAGACGGTGCGGGGCATCGGCATGCAGCTGCAGAAGAGCGCGCCGGAGCTCCATCAGCACTACCGCCGGCTGCTCGGCGGTCTGGGTGAATTCAACAGACGCCTGGGCAGTATCGGACTGCGGGAACTGCTGCACGGCTGGCGGGAGCTCAGCCGCGTCAAGGGGCGTTTTGTCAAGCAGCCGGATGCGCGACTGGCCAAAGCGTTCGATACGGCGTGGACCCAAGTCAGCGTCACCATCTCGGAACTCTACCTCGACGAGGAGATGGAAGCGCCTCTGCTGGAGTACCTCGAGGCATACAAAGCCTATTTTGAGGAAGTGAACCGTGCCTATAAAGCGGTCGGTTATGCCGAGGTCAGCAGTCTGAAACCGCTGACCTACAAGATCAAAATGCAGATGGAGATGATGGCGCCCCGTCTCGCCGAGCGCCGCTGAGCCGTGCGGGTGTCGGCGCACGATTCCGTTTACGGCTGACATGGTATCCTGACGAAATGCACCGGGGCGTTTTCCCCGATAGCGTTACCGAAGGAGCGGCTATGAAAAAAGTGATGATCCTCAGCGGTGCCGGCCTCAGCGCCGAGAGCGGTCTGCGGACCTTCCGCGACCACGACGGGATGTGGGAGGAGTACGACGTCATGCAGGTCTGCTCGACCGAGGGGTGGGAAGCGGACCGGGAACTGGTGACCCGTTTCTACAACGCCCGCCGTCACGATCTGGCGGACAAAGCGCCCAATGCGATGCACCGGGCCATCGCCGCACTGCAGCGGCGCTACCCCGGACAGATCTGGAACCTGACGCAGAACGTCGATGATCTGCTGGAGCGGGCGGGGTGCGACGAGGTGATCCACCTGCACGGCACCCTGCGGGATCTACGGTGCGAAAGCTGCGGGCATCTTTGGGATATCGGCTATGCCGGGCAGACGGAAGACGACTGCTGCCCGCGCTGCGAAAGCGCCGCCGTCCGCCACAACGTTGTCATGTTCGGCGAAAGCGCGCCGATGTACCGCCGGATCTATGAAGCGGTGAACGATGCGGAGTTCTTCGTCGCCATCGGCACCAGCGGGCAGGTGATAGACATTGTCCCCATTGCCCGGGAATTCGAACACTCCGTGCTCGTCAATCCCCGCCGCGAGGAGTACGTGACGATGTTCGGCTCCTTCGAACAGAACATCGACGCCTTCGTCTCCGACTTCCTCCAGATGGGCGCTGTGGCGGCGGCCGAACCGCTGACGGGGCTTGTGGAACGCTTTTTGCATGAATGAAGGCAGCGTTATGAAATGGAAATGAGACGTTGCCGTAACAAGGAGGAGATGAAACGTCATTATCATTGCGCCATCTTGCATCCGGAGTGAGCAATGAAAGAGACGACCTTTGAAATCCATCATCTGGAAAACGGTTGGGGCTGGCCCGATATCGACAGCGACGAAGTCGCGGTAGAGTACCTCTGCGAAGAGCTCGAGGTTCCAGAAGAGCTGATCAGCGAGGTTCACTGCTGCGACGGGACGATGCAGCTCTCTCTGATCCCCGGCCGCGGCTATATGCGCGACGACTGGTACGTTAATCTGATACGCTGCGCCTGAGGGATGCGGCGCATTTTCGCGCTATAATCCCTCTATGCTATTACCTCTCTTCCCGGGGCGTCGCGATGCGCTCCGCTCTTGACACCATCGCCGACTTTGTGCGGGGACATCATGTCCTGACCCTCGCCACGAGCCGCGACGGCATTCCCTACGCCACACCGCTTTTTTACGCGTATGACGATGCGCGCAACTGCTTCGTATTCGCCTCGTCTGAGGAGACGGAGCATACTGCCCAGATGAAAGCGAATCCTTCGGTGGCGGCAGGCATCGCATTGGAAACGGATACGGTCGGAAAGATCCGGGGGCTGCAGTGCCGCGGCCGGATCGTTATCGGCGACGCGGCGGACGCGCGCTGCTACTTTGCACGTTTCCCCTATGCCAAAGTGATGCGTCCCACACTGTGGCGGTTGGAGCCCTCCTGGATGAAACTGACCGACAACCGGCTCGGTTTCGGAAAGAAGCTCATCTGGGAAGCTACTCCCCCTTCTTAGGCATCACCCCTTTCAGAAAATCCCTCTCCAGCCTGAAGGCGTCGGGGCGCGCGTAGTGGCCTGCGACGTCGAGGTTCCATTTCGCCCCTTTCTGGCGCATGGGGTTGATTTCGGCGTAGAGGATCCCCTCTTTTTGGTAGAGTGGCTCGGCGAGCACTTCGCCGTTCGGACCGGCGATCATGCTGTTGCCGCTGTTGATCCATTCGCCGCTTTCGCGGTAATAGGGCTCAAGCTCGGGGAGGGCGTCAAGTACGCTCTGCTTGCGCAGCACCATGCAGCATCCGGCAATGTAGACGCGCCCCTCTTTGCCGATATGGCGCATGCTCGCCTGCCAGGCGCTCCCCTCGTCGTAGGTCGGTGCGGCATAGAGGGAAATGCCCCGCTCGTAAAGGCTTTGACGCACGAGGGGCATGTAGTTCTCCCAGCAGATAAGCCCGCCGAGCCTGCCGATGGGCGTCTCGTATACCTCCAGGGTCGCGGGGTCGCCGAAGGCCCATGCCGTGCGTTCCGCGAGGGTCGGTACGAGTTTCTGATGGTGTCCGAGTACGCGCCCCTCCGGTCCGATAAAGAGCAGGGTGTTGTAGACGGAACCGCCGCTGCTGCTGCGCTCATTGATGCCGATCGCGATGTGGACCTGCGCCGCCGCCGCTGCGTCACAGAGGATCTGCACCTCTGCGGAGGGGAGGGTGACGGCCGCATCGAGGAAACGGGCGTACAGGGACTGGTTGAGGGTCATATTGCCCGGAGGGACCTGCCAGATCCAGTCGGGATAGCCCGCAATGAACGCCTCGGGAAAGACGACGAGCTTCGCCCCTTTCTCTGCCGCTTCGGTGACAAAACGGCACGCTTTGGCTATGCTCCTCTCCGGATCCAGAAAGACGGGTTCGGCCTGAACGGCAGCGATGGTAAAGGGTGCGGGGGGCATGACAGACTCCTTCCGGTCCGCAGGACCATGCTTCCATTATCCCACCGGTGCATAAATAAGAAACTTTTATCGCAGGGTTAGTTGGGCCCTTCTAAGGGAAGGGTGGCTCAAAGCAATTCCCGGTAGAATATCGTCAAAAACACGGAGCGTACCCATGAACAGAGCTTTACAGATGCTGCAGCTGCAACAGCAGCTTAACGATGCCACGAACGGAGCAGACTGGGAAGCGGGTACGACGAAGAACGGCAAGGCGATCAACTGGAAGCGCTGCATCTACATGGAGTGCGCGGAGATGATCGATTCATTCGCATGGAAGCACTGGAAAAACATCGCCGCCGACCCCGACTGGGCGAACCTGCAGATCGAGGTCGTCGATGTCTGGCACTTCGTCATGAGCCTGGTGCTGCAGGAGTACAAGCAGCGCGATCTCGGCAGTCTCGATGACGCGGCGAGGGCGATCGCGATCATGCCCTTTTACGAGATGCTTAACGATGACGCGGAAGGGTTCGCCGTCGAACGTCTGGTGATGGCCCAGGTGGAATCGGTGATGAAAGACGCCCTTGAGGGCAAGCCCGACCTGACCAAGCTGTTGGCGGATTTCTTCGAACTCGTGCGGATGAGCAATCTTGATCTTACTTCACTCTACCGCCTCTACGTCGGCAAGAACATCCTCAACCGGTTCCGCCAGGACCACGGTTACAAAGAGGGGCACTACGTGAAGATCTGGAACGGGGAAGAGGACAACGTCGTGATGAAGCGGCTCTGGGAAGAGAAGGGCGATATGACGCCCGATGAATTGTACGGGGGGCTCGAAGCATCCTATCCGGGTGCCTAGCCTAGAACGACGGCGGGAGGCTTCACCGCAACACAAGCCTCAAAAAACGTGCTTCAGAAAAGGGGGTGATGATGGCAAAGATCATGTCAACTGTGGGACTCTTTTTCGTGCTCTTCGCGGGGGCGGCGCTACTCGCGGAATGTGAAGGCGTGCAAGATACCGCCCCGGACGCTTTGAAAAAGGTCGAGATCGGGTTCATGGGGGCCGCGCTCTACCAGGAGGCGAAGAACGATCCGCTAGAGGATCTGTTCCCCGGCATGGGCGTGCGCGCCGCCTATCGCTTTTACGGTAACTGGTCGGCGGTCGCCGAGCTGTCGGCGGCTTTCAATGCCGCCTATGATCTTCCCGGACACGGGCGTGTCAACGTGACGGATTATATGGCCGGCATCGATTATGATCTTTTCCCGGAGTCCGGCGCCGTGAAGCCCTACCTCTCGCTGGCCGTAGGGTATCGCACCATCAGCGGTGTCACCGGACGGGACCAGTGGCAGGTGCTGCCGGGCCTCGGGTGCAAATTTCCCCTGAATGATTCATGGCAGCTCGTCGTGGAAGCGAAAAAACGGTTCAATCTGGATGCAAATGAAACGGGATGGCTGGGGATGATCGGCGTGAGTTATCTGTTCGGCGTCGGTGACGCGCAGAGCGCCGTGCACTCCAGCGAAACTGCACCGGAGCCGGAGGCGATCGAACCGGTCCCCGTTCCGGAACCGGCCGCCGCCGACAAACCGCCGGAGAGGGACAGCGATGATGACGGGGTGCTCGATACGGAAGATCACTGTAGCGGCACGAAGCGCGGCGTCCGGGTGGATGCGCAGGGGTGTCCGCTGACGATGGCGCGGGTCGTGCATTTTCCCTTTGATTCTGCGAAGGTCTCCGAAGCACAAGAAACACAGATACGTGCTTTGGTGCGCTTTTTGAATGAGAACCCCGCCTCTAAGGTCATATTGAAAGGGTATACGGATGACGCGGGTACGCCCGCCTATAATCAGAGGCTTTCCGCGCGCCGTGCGGAAGCCGTCAAAACAGTGCTGGTGAAGGCGGGGATCGATCAGAAGCGCATTGTTGCACAAGGCAGAGGTATGCGCGAACCGGTGGCGGACAACGCCTCGGAGGAGGGACGGGCACGTAACCGTCGTGTCGAGGCGGAGTGCATCGTCGAGTAAACGCCGCCGATCTGTTTTGCGACGGGGACGGATGTGATCCCCGCGCGATCGTCAGTCGGCTTTCGCTATCGTGTCGGCAAGGGCGTTTTTCCGCTCCATCAGCGTCAGCAGCGCCATGAAGAAGGCGGTGATGGCGGGGCCGAGGATCATGCCCCAGAAACCGAAGCTCGTCAGACCGGCGATAATGGCAAAGAAGATGATCAGTTCGTTACGCTTGCTCTCGGTCGTGGAGAGGCGGCTGTCGATGCTTTTGATAATGACGGGTTTGATAAAGGTGTCGGCGATGACGGAGATGACCAGGATCGTGTACAGCGCGATGAACACGGCGCTGCCCACATCGCCGAGGGAGAGCTCGTAAAGGGAGAAGGGGACCCACATCAGGGCGCCGCCGACCACGGGGATGAGGGAAGCAAATCCGAAGAGGATGCCGAAAAGCAGCCCGTTGTAGCCCATGAAACTGACGGCGATCCCGAAAAGGGCCCCCTCCAGCGCCGCCGTGAGCAGAATGGAGTAGAAGACGATGCTCATGACCGAAGAGACCTCCGAGCCCAGCAGGCGGGCATCATCGGGCGGAAGGTTGATGATGTGTTTGAAATAGCCCGCCAGCCGCTGCCCGTAGAGGTGGGCGAAGAAGTAGAAGACGATAATCATAAAGGCGTTCTTGACGAACGACGCGCTGATGCTGCCGATGGTCCCGGCGTAGGCGAGGGCCTTCTTGGTCAGTTCGGCCGGATCATACGAGGCGATAAAGTTCGAGACGTAGGACTTGGAGTGGCCGGAGAACCCCGGCGCGCGTTCTATGAGCTCCTGTAGGTAGTCCATGACCGATTCGAGGGTTGTGGGGTCAAAGTGCTGCAGATAGATAGTGATCTTGGCGAGAAAATAGCCCAAAGGGGCGAAAAAGAGCAGGGCCATCATCAGGGTGGAGAGGGCTGATGCCGCGAAGACTGAGCCGGTCCACTCCCGCAGACGCCGTTTGAACGAAAAGGTCGAGACTGCCAGCAGCGAAGCGATCAGGATACTCATCAGGTAGGGGCTGTAGAGCAGGTACATCCAGTAGAGTGATGCCGCGAGAAGGATGGCGAAGATCGTCTGCGGTTTCACGCTGTACCTCCTAAAAGAGCCCGCTCTGTTCCGCGGGCGGGGTGAGCCGGAGCACGTCGTAGCACTTGGGGGTGGCGACGCGTCCCCTGGCGGTACGCTCCAGGTAGCCGTTGGCGAGCAGGTAGGGTTCCAGGACATCCTCGATGGTCCCCTCATCCTCGCTCAGCGCCGCGGCGATGGTGCTGAGCCCCATGGCCCGTCCTTTGGCCTGGACCAGCAGCTCCAGCAGCCGCAGGTCCATCTCGTCGAAGCCGTGGGCGTTGATGCCCAGTTCGTTGAGGGCGTAGACGGTGCGTTCATGCGTGATGGTCGCTTCGTCGGCGACATCGGCAAAGTCCCGGACCCGGCGCAGCAGCCGCAGAGCGATCCGCGGCGTTCCCCGGGAGCGGCGGGCGATCTCCAGCGCGGCGTCGTGCTTGATCGGTTTGCCCAGTTTCTCCGCGGCCTGCATGATGATGCGGGAGAGCTCCTCGGGGTGGTAGAAGTTCATGCGGAAGTTCATGCCGAAGCGGTCGCGCAGGGGGTTCGAGAGCATCCCCGCCCGCGTCGTCGCGCCGATCAGGGTGAAGCGGGGAAGGTCGATCTTCACCGTCTGGGCCGCGGGGCCGCTGCCGATGATGATGTCGAGGCGGAAATCCTCCATGCTGGGGTAGAGGATCTCCTCGACGGCAGGGGAGAGGCGGTGGATCTCGTCGATAAAGAGGATGTCCCCCTCTTCGAGGTTGGTCAGGATGGCGGCCAGGTCGCCGCTCTTTTCGATCATCGGGGCGGCGGTGACCTTGATGCTGCTGCCCATCTCGTTAGCGATGATCAGCGCCAGGGTCGTTTTCCCCAGACCCGGAGGGCCGAAGAAGAGGGTGTGGTCCAGCGCTTCGCCCCGCTTTTTGCTCGCCTCGATAAAGACGCCGAGATTCTTCTTGATCTGCTCCTGGCCGATATAATCGCCCCACCCCTCTGGCCGCAGGGAGGTTTCCACCGTTTCCTCGGCGCTGAATTTTTCGATTTCGACGATACGTTCCATCGTTACTGTCCCACCGGATATTGTTCCGTAGCTTTGTACTCTTGATAGGGCTGGTCGTGCTGCGCCTCGCATGCGCGCCGCTCGTCGGGGTTGGTGATATTACGGCAGTTCTGTTTGGCGATGTCATGCGCCATGTCGTAGCGCATTTCACTGGAACAGCCGGAGGACAGTATCCCCAAGATGAGTACGGACACGGTTTTAGCGATCAATACGTATGCTCCTCTGCCGGAAAGGTGCGTGCGGCGACCTCCTCCTTGTACTGCGTGACCGCCGTTTTGACCGCCTCGGCACCCTGCATGTACTGCTTGACGAACTTAGGCACGAAGGGCTCGTAGAGGCCGAGCATGTCGGAGAAGACGAGCACCTGCCCGTCGACGCCGCTGCCGGCGCCGATGCCGATGACCGGGACGGAGACCGCTTCCGCGATCCGCGTCGCGACGTCGGCTTTGACCCCTTCGACGACCATGCAGAAGGCGCCGGCGGCTTCGACGGCTTTGGCATCCTCGATCAGGGAGAGGGCATTGGCCTCGTCTTTGCCTTTGACCTTGTAGCCCCCCTCGCCGCGCACCGCCTGGGGCAGCAGGCCGATGTGGCCGCAGACGGCGATGCCGTTGGCCGTGAGGTGGGCGATAATGTCGGCTTTGTCCCGGCCTCCCTCGATCTTGACGGCGTCGGCCCCGCTCTGCTGGTAAACGGCAATCGCGTTGTCCAGGGCGCGCTCGGCCGTCGTATAGGTGCCAAAGGGCATATCGCAGATGACAAAGGTGTCCGGCGCGCCGCTGCAGACGGCTTTGGTGTGGTAGATCATCTGCTCGAGCGTGGCGCTGAGGGTGTCGGGTTTCCCGGCGAAACTCATATTGAGCGAATCCCCCACGAGGAGAATGTCGGCAATGGGGTCGAAAAGGCGTGCGAAGAGGGCGTCGTAGGCGGTGATCATCATCAGCGGTGTCCCGCCTTTGGCCTTTCGGATGGCACCGACGCTCAGCTTATTAGCCATTGGTTGCTCCTGCGGGCATGCCGGAATTCGGGGGGATATCCCCTTCCCGGCGCCCTAGTCAATTGAGAGCGATTTTATCCAAAAATGCTACAATTGCGGATAAATATGGCAGGCCGCCGTCCCGTTGCTAAGGGTGGCGGCGCCCGAACACGGGCAGATCCGCTCAAAGGGTAATTGGTGGAAAAACAACTGGTGGGCTACATTACGACGGGCTATCCCGACAAAGATTTTACGATCGACCTCGCGCTCTCGATGGGAGAGAGCGGTGTCGATTCGCTGGAGCTGGGTATCCCCTTCTCCGATCCCGTCGCCGACGGACCGGTGATCGAGGCGGCTAACTACGTCGCCCTGGAGAACGGGTTCCGCTTCAAAGACGTCATGGACGTCTCCCGCGCCGTGGCGCCCCGCGTCGATACCCTCTGGATGGGCTACTTCAACCCTTTCTACCAGTTCGGGATGGAGAAGGTCCTTCGCGAGGCGAACGATCTCGGTGTCAGCGGTTTGATCGTCCCGGACCTGCCGCATGAAGAGGCGGTTCTCTACGCCGATGCTTTCGCCCAGCACCGTATCAGCAACATCGCCTTCGTCGCACCGACGGATACGGATGCCCGGGTGAAAACCGTGGTCAGCGCTGCGCAGAAGTTCATCTACCTCGTTGCCTACGCCGGTATCACCGGTGCGGGTAAAAGCGAAGACCTCGGCGAGGTCGTCGCCTCGATCCGCCGCCATACGCAGACGCCTGTCTACGTCGGTTTCGGCGTCAACGAAGAGACGGCGAAAGCGAAAGCGGAGGGGGTCGACGGCGTCATCGTCGGTTCGGCGTTCATCAACGTGCTGCTGCGCGAAGACCTCTCGCTGTCCGAAAAGATCAACCACTGCAGTCGCATCGCCAAAACAATCAAAGAACGCATCAACGAGTAGGGGGGAAACCTCCCGTTTTTTAGCCCCTCTTTATGGCGTATCGGCTATAATTGTCTTCTAAGCCTGAGCGGTGCGAGCTCTCGCATTTCAGGGGGTTCTACATATCTACTTTATGGACGGTGTAGCCGCTTCTGTGTGCCGGTGATCTCGCTTGAAGGCGCAAGCCTGAGAGACTGCCGCCTGAGGAAGCCCTCAGTCCGTATTATTTTGGCTTTGAGAACCAAAGCTATCTTGCGGAACGGCCGCCCGGGTTTAGATGCCGCTTTCATTCAAGAAGATGCCGTCTTTTTGAATGAAAACAGCAAGAAGGATCGGCAAAAGAATGAATGTAATGGTTATCGGCAGCGGCGGGCGCGAATATGCGATCGGGCGTGTACTGGCAGAGGATGAAGCGGTAGAGAAGCTCTATTTCGCACCGGGCAACGGGGCGACGCCGATGCTGGGCGAAAACGTTGCGATCAAGGGGTATGATGCGCTGGCGGATTTCGCGATTGCCAACAGTATCGACCTCACCATCGTCGGACCGGAGGCGCCCCTCACCGAAGGCGTTGTCGACATCTTCAAAGCGAAGGGGCTGACGATCTTCGGTCCCTCCAAAGCGGCGGCACAGCTCGAGGGCTCCAAGGTCTATATGAAGAACTTCCTCGCCAAGTACGGCATCCCGACGGCCCGCTATATCGAGACGGACCACATCGAGACGGCCTTCAAGTTCATCGAGACCCTGCCGACGCCGGTCGTCGTCAAGGCAGACGGGCTCTGCGCGGGCAAGGGTGTTATCATCGCTATGAGTCACGACGAGGCGAAAAAGGCCGCTTCGGAGATGCTTAGCGGCGCTTCCTTCGGCGACGCGGGCAAAAAGGTCGTCATCGAGGAGTTCCTTGACGGCTACGAACTCTCCATGTTCGCCATCTGCGACGGCGAAGATTTTATCCTGCTGCAGGCGGCACAGGACCATAAGCGCCTCCTTGACGGCGACCAGGGACCGAACACGGGCGGCATGGGGGCCTATGCGCCGACGCCGCTCGTCAACGATGAAATCTACGAGAAGGTCAAGGAACACATCGTCCGCCCGACGCTCGACGGGATGCAGGCGGAAGGCGCACCCTTCGAGGGGGTGCTCTTCATCGGCCTGATGATCGTGAACGGCGAACCGATCACCCTGGAGTTCAACGTCCGTTTCGGCGACCCGGAGTGCGAGATCCTGATGCCGCTGCTCAGCTCCCCGGCGAGCGAACTCTTCTACAAGGCCGCGACGAAGCAGCTCGATACGCTTGACGTGAAGTTCAAAGACGAATACGCCGTCGGCGTCGTCATGGCGAGCCGCGACTACCCCTACAGCAGCAGCGAGCCGGCGGAGATCGTCGTCGATGAGATCGTCCACACCGAACTGGCCGAACATTCGCATATCGCCTACGCCGGTGTCAGCGAAAGTGACGGCAAGCTCTTCGCGACGGGCGGGCGGGTCCTTGTCTGCGTCGGGACGGGCAAGAGTATCCGCGAAGCCCGCGACCGCGCCTACCTTCTCTGCGGCCAGGTGCACTTCGCCGGGAAAAAACTGCGGACCGATATCGCTTACCAGGCCCTCTAACCCGTGAACGAGACGATCGAAACGCTGCTGCATCGGCATGAACTGCAACTCGCCTCCATCCCGAAGCGCGCCCTGGCGTTCCTGATCGACGAACTCCTGCTGAGTCTGCTTTTTACGATTATGCTCTGGGGGCCTATTTCCCAAGCCAAGGATATGGAGACTTTCCTCTTTGTGACCAACGCCTACGCCCTGGAATACCTGGGGATGAAGGTCTTCTACCAGACGCTCTTTGTCGCCCTCTACGGTGCGTCGCTCGGAAAGATGGCGATGCGTATCCGCGTCGTGGCGATTGAGGACGGGGGGATCCCGGGCTGGCTGCCGGCATTCAACCGCGCCGTCTTCCGCATCCTCAGCGAGATCATCTTCTACCTCGGCTTCATCTGGGCGATGTTCGACCCCAATAACCAGGCGTGGCATGACCGCACTGCGCGCACCGTTGTCGTCAATGCCTAGGTTCCTGCTCCTTCTTCTTTTTGTATTGTCCGCGCTGCGGGCGGAAGAGCAGATCGAATTCTTCGCGACCCGGCTCGATTCGAACCTCAGCGTCGTCCATGCGAGCGGGGACGTCCTCGTTCTGTACAAAAGCTACTATCTGAGTGCCAACGAGGCCTATTTCGACCGCAACAGCAGTACGTTGGAGCTCTTCGGAAATATCGTCGCCATGCAGGGGTCGGAGTATTTCGCGATGGGGGATTATGCCAAGCTCGATATCGCCAAAAAGAGCCGGGAGTTCTCCCCCTTTTTCATGCTCGACCGCCATACGAATGTCTGGATGAGCTCCTCGCGTTCGGGGGCGGAGGACAAGGACTTCACGGTCGAAGACGGGATGGTCTCGGGCTGCGATCCCAACGATCCCTTCTGGGTGCTTTACTTCTCCAGCGCCGATTTCGACAGCGAATCGCGCTGGATGAACGTCTATAACGCCTACCTCAAGATCTACGGCATTCCCGTCTTTTACTTCCCCTATTTCGGCTACTCCCTCGACAACCGCCGCCGCAGCGGTCTGCTGGTGCCCTCCTTCGGTGTCTCCAGTACGGAAGGGTTCTTTGTCGAACAGCCCGTCTATATTGCGATCGATCCCTCCTGGGACGTGGAGCTGCGTCCGCAGCTGCGCACGGAGCGGGGCGAGGGGGTTTACGGGAAGTTCCGCTTTGTCGATTCGAACGTCTCGGAGGGGATGGTCCAGGCGGGCTATTTCCAGGAGAAGTCCTCCTATGTCGATACCTACGACCTGGCCAATTCGAACCATTACGGTTTCGACTTCTTTTATACCAATACGGCGGTGCTGCAGCGCTGGCTGGGGCTGGACCTCCCCGGGCAGTCGGGGCTCTATGCCGACATTAGCTGGATGAACGATATCGACTATATCAACCTCTCGTCCAACGATACCGTGAACTACGCCACCTCCAACCAGGTGCTCTCGCGGGTGAACCTCTTTTACAATGAAGAGGATGCCTATTACGGCATGAACCTCCGCTACTATCTCGACCTGAACAAACAGAGCAATGCAGATACCCCGCAGAACCTGCCGATCCTCCGTTACCACCGCTATATCAACACCTTCCTCGATGAGCACGTCTACTACACTTTCGATCTTCGCGGTAACAATATCTTCCGCGAAACGGGGATGCGTGCGGTCGAAGGAGAGGTGGACCTCCCCGTGACGCTGCAGACCTCTGCGCTGGAGGATTACCTGCTGCTCTCCTACAGTGCGAGGCTGAACGGAAAATACATCACCTTCGGAAACGAGCCGACGACCGTGTCGGCCATTCCGGCGGGGGGCGAGTACGAGACCGGGCTTTTCGGGCGGATCTACCATGTCTTCAATGCGGGGACGCAGGTGACAAAAGCGTTTGAGGGCTTCAGCCACACGGCCGGATTGGACCTTGCCTATACCAAGGCCGGTGTTGATGACGCGACGGGCTACTACAAAACCCAGCAGTCACTCTGCAGCGGGAGCGATGCGGCGCTCTATCCCGAATGCGACTTTTATGCCGTCAACGAGATCGAAGAGGCGCTGGATCTGAAGTTCAGCCAGTTCTTCGTCAATGACGTGGGCGAACAGGTGCTCTACCACCGTCTTTCGCAGCGCCTCTCCTTCGACCGGAACCAAGATCAGCTCAGCGAGCTGGAAAACGAGCTGGACTGGCAGGTGACCCCGGAAGTCTCTCTCTATTCGGATGTTTTTTACAACTATGACAACCACCGGGTCTCGAAGATGCTCAACGGGATCCGCTACAGCGACGGCGCGCTCAACGTCGGTGCGATGGACCTCTACGAAGACCAGCCCGACGTCAACGGGACGCAGCGGGTCAATTACCTGACCTTTGACGCCGCATATCGCTATAATGACCACTATCGCTATTTCGGCCGGTACGCCTATGACCTGGAGGCGAATGTGAAGAAGTTCTCCGAGATCGGCTTCGACTACACGAAGCGCTGTTGGAAATTCGGGATGCGTTATGTCGAGAACAACCGACCGATCCTGACCAACGCCCAGGCCGACTCGCTGCTGGAGAAGTATGTCTATTTCACCATCGAACTCCGTCCGATCGGGGGGACCGAGGTCAACTACAAACTCAGTGATGCATTGGATGGTTCGTGATGAAACTGTTTGAAGATAGAAAAGCGGCCGTTTCGGCGCTGAATGAGCTGCTGCCGCTGCCGCAGATGCAGCGCGAATCGTGGATTTTGATCGCGCTTTCGGAGGGAGGCATCGCACTGTGCCAGGAGCTCAACGTCCGGATGAAGCTCAAGGTCGATTGGCTGCTGGGCGAATCGATCACGGCGCCCCAGAACCCGCAGTGCGAACTGGGGAGGGTGAGCGAGACCGAGGAGATCGTGATCAACGACGACCTCGTCAAGGCCTTCGGCATCCAGTACGACTACGTCTACGGCGAGGCGCACCGCAAGCACGAAGAGAAGATCCTCTCCCGGATCTACCACTACCGCAAAGGGCGCCCGCTCACAACCCTGCGCGGCAAAAAAGTCCTCCTTGTCGATCAGGGGGCGGAGAGCGGATTGAAGCTGATGTGCGCGATTAAAACCGTCCTTTCGCGCTCGCCCGATGCCCTCTATGCCTGTGCACCGGTGATGCCCAAAGAGGTCTATGCGGCCGTCGAACCGCTCTGCGATGCGCTCTTTTGCCCGCACGTGCTGGAGGATTATATAGAAACATCATGTTATTATTCAGAACTAGAAGATGTTTCGGATGAAATGATTATTAAGATACTAGGGGACTAAATGGATTATGATGTACTGGTAGCCGTCGAGAATAGAACGGAAGAGTATGCGCTTACAAGCGTGGCCCGACAGGCAAACGGAAGCGCGTGGCTCAAGGCCGGCAACACGGTTGTCCTGGCCACCGTTGTCATCGACGAGACCGAATTCGTCGAAGAGGGGTTTCTGCCGCTGACGGTGCAGTACATCGAGAAGGCGTACGCCGCTGGCAAGATCCCGGGCGGGTTCATCAAACGCGAGGCCAAACCGAGCGATTTCGAAACGCTGACCTCGCGCATCATCGACCGCTCCCTGCGTCCGCTCTTCCCCAAAGGCTTCGCCAACCCGGTCCAGATTACCGTGATGGTCCTCAGCGCGGATGAAGATGCCGACCTGCAGGTGCTCGGCCTCAACGCCGCTTCGGCGGCCCTGTATGTCTCCGACATCGACATCGACATCCCCGTCAGCGCCGTCCGCGTGGCGAAGGTCGACGGCGAGGTCTTATTCAACCCGACGCTGCCGCAGCTTAAAAACAGCACCCTGGACCTTTTCCTCGCGGGAACGGAGTCGGACCTGCTGATGATCGAGATGCGGGTCCAGGGTTCGGTGGAGACGGAGCTGCTCGACACGATGATGGTCGATCCTCTCGTCGATCCGGCGCTCGCCGCCGAGACCATCGCCCGCTACCGCAGCAACGCGATGGGCGAGGATGATTTCATCGTCCTGCTTTCCGAAGCCCAGCAGCTGCTGGCGACGGCAAACAGCTCCTATGCAAAGGCGTTCGCTCCGTTCAAGAAAGAGACCTTCAAGCTGACCTGCATCGCCGCGGAGCCGGACGAGCATCTGATGGCGTACGTCAGAGAACACCACAGCGACGATATCGCCGCGGCCATCGCTCAAATGGCGCGCACCGAGCGCTCCACGGCCCTGCGCAATCTGCGTAAAAAGATCCTCGACGCGGAACCGGAGTTTGACGAGCACGCCCTCAAAAAAGCGATCGAAGCGGTCAAGCGCGAGACGGTCCGCACGCAGGTCCTGCAGACGCAGACCCGCGCCGACGGCCGCCGCCTCGACGAAGTACGCCCGATCAGCATCCTGACCAACGTGCTTCCCTCCGTCCACTCCTCCTGCCTCTTTACCCGGGGGCAGACCCAGGCGCTGGTGACACTGACCATCGGCGGCAACAAAGACGCCCAGATGTATGAGGAGCTTACCGACAGTTCGGCGCAGTACGAGAGCTTTATGGTGCACTATAACTTCCCGGGCTTCAGCGTCGGGGAGGCGTCACCGGTCCAGCCGCCGCGCCGCCGGGAGCTCGGACACGGCAACCTTGCCAAGCGTGCCCTCGAACCGGTCCTGGAAGCCCCGGGACAGACGGTCCGTCTCGTCTCCGAGATTCTCGAGTCCAACGGCTCCTCCTCCATGGCGACCGTCTGCGGCGGTTACATGGCGCTCAAAGCGGCGGACCTTGATACGGCCGATCCGATCGCCGGCGTGGCGATGGGGCTGGTCAGCGAGGGGGACCTGCACATGGTCCTGACCGACATTACCGGTCTTGAGGACCACGACGGGGATATGGACTTCAAGGTCGCGGGCTCCAAAGAGGGGATCACGGCGCTGCAGATGGACATCAAGCTCGGCGGAATCTCCCTGGAACTGCTCAAAACGGCCCTCTATCAGGCGAAGGCGGGACGCGCCCACATCATCGATATTATGGCCGACGCCGAGAACAAGATCGAACTGAGCGAGGAACTGCCCGGCAGCGATTTCTTCAGCATCGATCCCGACCGTGTCGCCGATGTCATCGGCCAGGCGGGCAAGACGATCAGAGAGATCATCGAAAAGTTCGAGGTCGCGATTGATATCGACAAGAAAGCCGGCAACGTGAAGGTGACGGGCAAGAACCGCGAAGGGGTCAAGGGGGCGCGCGAGCATATCGAGCAGATCGTCTCCGTACCGAAGATGGAAAAACCCGAGTACCACGTCGGTGACATCGTCAAGGGGCGGGTCAAGAAGATCGTCGATTTCGGCGCCTTCATCGAACTGCCCGGCGGCGTCGACGGCCTGCTGCACATCTCCAAAATCTCCGATTCGCACGTGCGCAACGTTTCCGATGTCCTGAGCGAGGGGGACGACATCGACGTCGAGATCCTCGAGTTCAAAGGGACCAAGATCAGCCTCGGCCGCGCACCGGCCGCCTAAGCCCTCCCGGGGCCGGAGCGGCCCGTACCCATGGAAACGACCTCTCTCTCTACGCTGCTGGATACCCTGCAATCCGGACAGAACCTTTTTCTCACCGGCGGGGCCGGCACCGGCAAAACGACCCTGACGCGCCAGATCATCGCCGCCTACGGCGCCGAAGGGAAAAAAGTCGCCAAGCTCGCTTCGACGGGCATGGCGGCGGCCCTGATCGGCGGACAGACCCTGCACAGTTTTTTCGACCTGGGCATCGCCGACAGCGAAACCGACCTCGAACGCCGGGGGAAGCTCATCCCCAAAAAGAAGATCGTCAAACTGGTGCGTGCGATGGACCTCGTTGTCATTGACGAGATCTCGATGGTGAGTGCCGAAGTGCTCGATATGGTGCGGCTGCGCCTGCTGCAGTGCGGGTTTGACGGCGCGCTCCTGGCCGTGGGGGATTTTCTGCAGCTTCCGCCGGTCACAAAAGGCACGATCCGTTTCGCCTTCGAAGCCCCAAGCTGGGAACAGTTCGCCTTTGAGACGGTGACGCTGACGCACAACTGGCGCAGTGAGGATGCCGAATTCAACGGTGTCCTGAACGCCGTACGGCATGCCCGGGTCACGGAGGAAGAGCACTGCTACCTGCATGAGCTGATCAAACCGACGGGGGATGACCTCTCGCGATACACCTTTCTCTACGGGACGAACCGTTCAGCCTTCGAGCACAACCGCGAGCAGCTTGATGCGGTCGAGGGGGACCTCTACGCCTTTGAAACCCAAAGCGTCTGCCACGATGCCAAAACGCAGCAGCGGGAGGTGGAGCGTTTTATGGCGGATGCCCGCATCCCGGAAGTGCTGGAGCTGAAGGTGGGTGTGCCGGTGCTTTTCACGCGCAACAGCTGGAACTACGTGAATGGTCAGCGGGGTATCGTCGTGCGGCTTGAACAGGACAGTGTCCACATCCGCAAAGAGGACGGTATGGTCGTCAAACTCGAACGCGTCGGCACGGAGAAAAGCCGTTGGGAAGAGCGCACGGTCGAGAAGGAGAAGCAGATGGTCGAGGTGCCGCAGTTTACCCTCTACCAGTTCCCGATCGTCCTCGCATTCGCCATTACCATTCACAAGTCCCAGGGGATGAGTATCGGCGATCTGGTCATCGACACGACGGAGATCTTCGCCCCCTCGCAGTTCTACGTCGCCCTCTCGCGGGCGATCTCGCCCCACAGTCTGATTCTGAAACAGCCGCGCGTGAACTGGGCAAACCTTGCTTTCGTCCACCCCAAGGCGCTGAGTTTTGGTCAGGAATAATTTTTTTCAAAAAAAACTATTTTTTGTGATTATTTAATGCATTTGAATTTTAACAGCTAGTTATTTTCTCCGCCGTGAAGCGAAAGGCGGCGCGTTGTAAGATGGTTTTAATTCACGTTTTTCCCTGTTAAGCATAAGAAGGAGGGAGTGATGAAAACCATGAAAGAGAAAGGAATCGTTCTGCTTGCGGCGATCGCACTGATGGCCGGAGGCTGCAAGGTCAAGAGCGACACAGCCGATGCAAGCAGCGGCGGAGGCGGCGGCGGTGGAGTTGTCATCGCCGCCGCCTTCCCGACGGCCGCCGACGGATTTGAAGGCAGCGCCGGCGACAATACAAAAGACCAACCCAGCAGTATCCTCGTCGGGGGACTGCAAACGCGCACGATCTATCCCCAGGGAGACGAAGACTGGGTGAAGGTTGCCTTGGTATCGGGCAAAACCTACGAACTCTTCGCGACGAACCTGAACTATACGGCCGATACCGTGATCGAACTCTACAAAGCCGACGGGGTGACGCTGGTAGCGTCGAATGACAATTTCCTCTCCTTTGACAGCAATATCGATCAGATTACGATTACGGAAACGGGGAACTACCTGATCCATGTCTACTCCTATTATGCCTACGATATGGCCAGCTATCAGCTCGGCGTGCGGCTTTTTGTCGACAGTGATAACGACGGTTACTCCGCTACCTATGACTGCAATGACAGCAATAACGCCGTCTACCCGTACGCAAACGAAATTGCCGGTAACGGGATCGATGAAGATTGTTCGGGGGCGGATGCTCCGAGTGGCACCGACGGTTTCGAGCCGGACGGAACGCTGGGAGGCGCGACAACGATCTACAGCACCAAAAGCGCCATCGGCGAGATCATCTATCAGAGCGCGCTCTACACCCTGGCGCATACGATCGATCCGGGAAACGACACCGACTACTACAAGGTGACGCTCCCGCCGCACGCTGCGGCCTATGTCGTGGATTATTCCCAGGGGCCCGCGGGGCTACAGACCGCACTGCTCGATAACGGCGGGGCGGCACTGGGGATAACCGATTCGAAAGGCCCGGGGGGGATCATCGAGATGAGTACGCCGGATGCCGGGGGAATCGCGACGACGCAGACCTATTACCTTGAGGTGACGTCGGAGAACGGGTCGTCCACGACCTGGTATGCTCCGGCCCTGGTCCCGATCGGCACCGACAGTGACGGTGACGGCTTCTATACCCAAGACTGGTCCCCGGACTGCGACGACACGAACGAACTGATCTACCCCGGGGCGACAGAAAGACCGCTGGACCCGAAAGACTGGGACTGCGACGGCGACCCGACGAGCTAGAGGGGGGCAGCTATGCGCTGGATCGTTTTGGCCTCAGGTGTGATAGCTTTTGCCTTCTTGGCAGCGGGACGGATGGAGGGCCTTCCGAACGCCCCGGTGGACGGGAGACTCGCCGTGCCGACCTCGTATGAGACGGTAGCGCCGTCGCCCCCGCAGGCAAAAGGCGTCTTGCCGGAGCAGATCCTTTCGGACGTGTCCACGGATGTGCCTGCGCTTACGGAAGAGGAGCGGAGCTATAACCGCATGGTCGCGGCAGAACGGCGTGTGAGCCGGCAGCGGTCCAGGGTCGCTTACATGCAGGCCTGGCGGGAGTGGCGCAAAGCGCTGAACAGCGCACGAAGCAGCGGAAACGACGAGGCGTTCAACCGTCTTCGGGCAGATGAGCCCGAACGCGAACGCTATTTTACGGAGGAGTAAACGGCGCCGGCGGGTACTAAAACCCGAGTGTACGGAACAGGCCCCGCTCCCGCAGACGTGTTTTGAGCGCTTCTGCGGTGCGGCGTTTGGCGTCGCTGAAACTCTGTGGCGAGACGGCTTCGAGGAAAAACTCGTTTTGCGCAATCCGCTCGCCCTTCGCGACGGATTCGAGTCGGACGCGCATGGTCACGTTAAAGAGTCCGTTACGCCGTTCCTGTTGGCTGTCGGCATGCAGCAGAAGCAGACCGATACGGTTGCCCGTCGGTGTCATCCCTTCGGAGCGCAGAGCCTGTTCCACGGTATCAACGTAGACGATCGCCTCCGCATCGCTGATGACGCTGAGGGCCACACCGAATTTCAGGGCGTTGTACGCTGCGTCCGTCTTTTCTGCAAACGCGTAGTAGGGTTTCGTGTCGGCAGCCGGGTCGGCCGTTTCGAGGAGCAGTACCTCCGCCAGCAGCATCGGTTTCTCTTCATGGGCGGCGCCCAATCTGCCCAACTGCGTGAAAAGAGGGGCGTCTTCAGGAGGCAGGTGCGCTTCGATCGTTTGGCGGTGCACTTTGAGGCGGGCATCGATCTGTGCCGCGAAGATGCTGCGCGGCATGGTGATCAAGACCGCATGGTCCTCTCCCATCTCCGCCTCTTCTTTGACGGCAACGCCAGGATAGTCGATCTCCTGGAGCACCGTGCGCATCGCGGCAGAAGCCTGGCTGCGCTCATTGACGTCCCGGACGCGCTGCTCAAGGAGCGGTTCCGCACCCTTGAGCATGGTGGAGGCGATACTGCCGAGGGCGGAGACATACGCGGCCTCTTTGCTTTCGGCCACGGAGACACCGTAGAGCGTGGTCGCCGTCGGCGGCGGCGGGTGCTCGACCCAGGCGGGGACTTCGGGGGTAGTCGGTGTCAGGCAGCCCGAAAAGAGGAGGGTGACGGTTAAAAGAAACAAGAGATCCAAGCGCATAAAACTCCCTTTTCGTCATGGTAGCAATGCATGGGTAAAGGGGGGCTTTAGTGGTATAATGCGGCCATGTATTATTACAGCTATGAGGCTTTCGAAGCGGACATGCGTTCCCTGCTGCCCGCCTGCCGTGCCTATGCGCCGGATATGATCGTGGCGCTTGCGCGCGGCGGCATGATGGGGGCGCAACTGCTCGGCTACGGGCTGGATGTCCGTAATATCGGCCTGCTGCGGGTGGCGTCATACGACGATGATTCCCAGCGCGATACGGTCACCGTCGACGGGGATTGCCCCGACGGGACTTTCCGGCGGATCCTGATCGTCGACGACATTGTTGACTCGGGCAAAACCCTGCAGCAGGTGAAGGCCTACCTTCGGGAGCGCTATCCGCAGAGTGCGATCAAATGCGCCGCGCCGTGGTCCAAGCCCACGGCCTGCGAGCAGCCCGATTTCAGCTGCCGGGAAGCGACGGAGTGGATCGAATTTTTCTGGGACCGTTTCGATGGCTAAAGTGCTGGCGTGGCTGCAGTATCTGCGGACGATCGTACTGGCATTCCGGGTCATCGCTTTCGAAAAAACCGACGAGGCGGCGCTTGTGGCATGGGGAGCGTTGACGATCCTTGTCGCAGCCGTCACCTTCACCTATACGGCGGCGGCCGGGGGCGCGGCACTTCTGGGGATGGGGGTACTCTGGTTCGGTATACGCGGCTGGGCCCGCCGAAACCGTTGCCGCCTTGTCCGCACCGCCGACCGGGTGGAGTTCGCGGATATCGATACGGCGGCCGATGCCTACCGTCAGGGATTTACTGTCGGCGTTGTTCTGCGCCGGATGGAGACCGAAGATGTCAAACGCACGGGAGAGTATGACGAGGCACTGATGGCGGAGAGCCGGTGGTTCTTTGTAGTCAGCGCGCCCGGAAAGACGCGCATCGTGCCGTGTGAGCGGATCGTCGGCATCGAGATCGATATGGAGGGAGATAACGTATGGGATCACTGATTTTTTACCTGTTTGTGGGGCTCTTCCTTATCTGGGTTTTCAGAAGCTACGGACGCTACCAGTACCGCGCAGAAGCAGCGGGAGGAAGGACGATCACCCCCGAGGCCGTACGCAACTCCGAACTGGGGCTCTTTGTCGCACTGATGGCGAAGGTGGCCAAGGCCGACGGCCGGGTCGATACCCTGGAGGCGGAGCTGATCGGCAACACCTTTACGGACATCGCGAACAGTTTCCCCGATCCGCAGATTGTCCGTGAAGAGCTCAAGGCGATCTTCAACCGTGAAAAGGAGCAGCGCTTCAATGCCGAGGCGATCGCGCAGCGGCTCGCCTATGCAACGGTGCGCCACCCTCAGCAGCGTCTGGGGATGTTCTCGTTTCTCGTCAATCTCGCCTTTGTCGACGGGGAACTCAGCCGAAGCGAAGAGAATCTGCTGACGAAGATCGCGGTGTTTTTGCAGATCGCCCCGGAACAGGTCGAGGCGATCATGGCCCAGTTCGCGCAGATCTACAAAGCGGGGCCGACCCGCACCAGTCTGCAAGAGGCCTACACGCTGCTGGGCGCGGAAGAGGGCGAAGCGATGGAGAGTATCAAGAAGAAGTACCGTGCTTTGGTGAAGCAGTACCATCCCGATCTTATGAAAGCCAAAGGGGCGGATGAAGCGTATATGGCCGAGGCCACGCGGAAGATGCAGCAGATCAATGCTGCTTATGAAACGATCAAGGCGTCGCGGTAGCCGTGTGCCTTATGGCGGCAACGCAATACCGGATTTGTTAACAACCTCTGGTATAATCCTATTAATTTTCGGCGACACGGCCGTGGCACACAAAAGGGTACATCATGGACGCATCATGGCTTTATCCGGCGACAATCGTCGTCTTGTTGATTCTGGCGTACATGCAGTGGCAGACAAACGCCAAGAAAACGATGGTTATTGTCCTCGTTGTTTTGGGATATATCGTCTACTCGCATGAAACAGGCCACTCCCTGACGGAGTTCCGCGAGCAGGCAGTCGATGATTTTGACGATGCCGTCGGGAACAGCAAATACAAAGAGCGGGTCGTCTCCCCGCAGATGCGGCCGGTCGAATCAAAGGCGATGGTCGAGGGTAACGGGAGTATCGAATGATTTTAATGGCGGGTCCCTGCGTCATCGAGAGCGAAGCATCCCTTTTCCGTATCGCCGAGGCGTTGCAGCCCTACCATGAGGATGCGCGGTTCGATTTCTATTTCAAGGCGAGTTTCGACAAGGCCAACCGCACCTCCCTTGAGAGCTACCGCGGGCCGGGAATGGAAGAGGGGCTCCGATTGCTGCAGAAGGTGAAAGAGCACTTCGGCTACAAGATCGTCACCGATGTCCATGAGTCCTACCAGGTGGCGCCGACGGCGGAAGTCGCGGACATCATCCAGATCCCGGCGTTTCTCTGCCGCCAGACAGACCTGCTCGTCGCCGCGGCAAAAACGGACCGTATCGTCAACATCAAGAAGGGACAGTTCATGAACCCCGCGGATATGCGCTATTCCGTCCTCAAAGTGCTTAAGACCCGCGGCTGCGATGAGGTGGGGTATGAAAACGCCAAAAAGCACAAGGTGCTTCTTACCGAACGCGGTTCGAGTTTCGGCTACGGCAACCTCGTCGTTGACATGCGTTCCCCGGTGATCATGCGTGAGTTCGCTCCGGTCGTTTTCGATGCGACACACTCGGTACAGATGCCCGGCAGCGGCGGCGGAAAGACCGGCGGTGACAGCTCGATGGTGCCCTACCTCTCAAAAGCGGCGGCCGCCGTCGGCGTCGACGGTTTCTTCTTTGAAACCCACTTCGACCCTTCGTGCGCCCTGAGCGACGGCCCGAACATGGTCACGCTCGAAGGGCTGAAGCAGCTGACGGAGACGCTGCTCGCTATCGAGGCCTGCAGCCGTTAGGCGAAGCGGCACAGCAGAAAGTAAAACAAGGAGAAAGAAAGATGCAAGTAATCGAGGGAAAACTGCAAGTCCCCACGGACAAAAAAGTTGCCATTATCGCGGCACGTTTCAACCACCTGATCACCGACCGCCTGGTCGAAGGTGCCAAAGACGCCTATGCACGCCACGGCGGTAACGAGGCGGAGCTGGACCTTGTCCTGGTCCCGGGCGCGTTTGAACTGCCGATGGCGACGGAACGCCTGCTTGCCACCGGCAAGTACGATGCCGTCTGTGCGCTGGGTGCCGTGATCCGCGGGGCGACACCGCACTTTGATTATGTCTCTGCAGAGGCAACCAAGGGGATTGCGACGGTGTCGCTCAAGTACGCCAAGCCGGTTGCGTTCGGCCTGTTGACGACCGATACGATCGAACAGGCAATCGAACGGGCCGGTACGAAAGCGGGGAACAAAGGTTTCGAAGCGATGACCACGGTCATCGAGATGCTGAACCTGTACGCGGAGATCCAGGCGTAATGGCGACACGTCACCACGCACGCATGGCGGTCGTCAGCCTGCTGTATGCCTATGACCTCGGTAATGGGGCGATCGCGGACCATACCGACGAGATCCTCGAAGAGAAGAAGATCCGCAACAAGCAGAAAGATTTTGCCCTGACGCTCTTTGACGGGGTCATGGCGCATCTGGAAGAGGTGGACGAAGCAATCGTCAAACACCTCAAGGAGTGGGATTTCGACCGTCTGGGCTCCATTGAACGGGCGACACTCCGCCTGGGAGCCTACGAGGCACTTCACAGCGATCTGGACTCCGCCGTCGTGATCAACGAGGCGATCGAGGTGGCCAAAGCCTTCGGGACGGAACAGTCTCCCAAGTTCATTAACGGCGTGCTCGATGCGATCGCCAAAGAGAAAGCCGCATCCTAAGCCCCGCCTGCGCTTAAATCAATCTTTTTAAACGCTGCCGTTTCCTGAGAGCGGGGCGGAGCTGAACCTTGAGCGGCTATACTGCGGCCAAGAACAACATGTACGAGGGAGTGGAACCACTATGAGCAGACTCACCAAAGAAGAAGCGGTTGACCTGATCCGCAACGCCGACCTCAAAACCCTCGGGAAGCTGGCGACGGCCCGCAAAAAAGCGCTGCACCCAAAAGGGGTCACGACTTTTGTCGTTGACCGCAACATCAACTACACGAACATCTGCTGGGTCGATTGCAAGTTCTGCGCATTCTACCGCCATGAGAAGGACGAGGATGCCTACGTCCTCACCTATGACGAGATCGATGCGAAGATAGACGAACTGCTCGCCATCGGTGGGACGCAGATCCTTTTCCAGGGCGGGGTGCATCCGAAACTGAAAATCGAGTGGTATGAGGCGCTCGTAGAGCATATCCATACGAAATACCCGCAGATCACCATTCACGGCTTTTCGGCCATCGAGATCGACTTTATCGCCAAGGTATCGCGCATCAGTGTCGAGGAGGTCCTGACCCGGCTGAAGGCCAAGGGACTCTCCTCCATTCCAGGCGCCGGCGCGGAGATCCTCAATGACCGGGTCCGCGACATCATCGCGCCGCGCAAGATCGATGCCGACGTCTGGATCGATATCCACCGCAAGGCGCACAAGCTCGGGATCAAATCGACGGCGACGATGATGTACGGAACGATGGAGACGGACGAAGAGATCGTCGAGCACTGGGATATGGTCCGCCGCCTGCAGGACGAAACCGGGGGGTTCCGCGCCTTTATCATGTGGTCGTTCCAGGGCGAGAATACCAAACTGCTCGAAGAGTTCCCCGAGATGAAAAAACATTCGGCCAACCGCTACCTCCGCCTGTTGGCAGTCTCGCGTCTCTTCCTGGACAACGTACCGAACCTGCAGAGTTCCTGGGTGACCCAGGGGCCTTATATCGGTCAGATGGCGCTGCAGTTCGGGGCCAACGACCTGGGCTCAACGATGATGGAGGAGAACGTTGTCCGCAGTGCGGGGGCGGGCTTCCGTATGGCCAAGGATGAAATGGTCCGCCTGATCCGCGATATCGGCGAGACCCCGGCGATCCGGAATACGGCGTATGAAACCCTGGAGCTTTTTGCGTGAGCCTCAAAGCGCTACTATTATTCATTTTTTTGACAGGACAGATTGTAATGGCTGAAACGACGGTGGAACAGGTAGAAGTAAACGGCATCAAAGTGCCGATGATATTTGAGCACGATTCCCGGTTACCGATCGTCTCCATGCAGTTGGTCTTCCGCCAGAGCGGTTCGATCGAGGACGGTGCGCTTGCGGGGCTGGCGAAGGTGAGTGCCTCAATGCTCAACGAAGGGACCCAAAAACGTGGGGCCGTCGGTTTTGCCGAGGCGCTCGACGCACGCGCCATCCATCTCAGTGTTCATGCCGGGACGGAGACGATGGTCTTTGAAATGGGTTCGCTCAAAGAGGAGTTCGGTGAAGCGGTCGGTCTGCTCGAAGAGCTGCTTACCGCTCCGAACCTCAGTAAAGAGGCCCTTCAGAAGGTGAAGACAACCATGGTCGGCGCGCTGAGCCGCAAAGAGAATGATTTCGACTATGTCGCCAACCGTGAACTGAGGGCAATGCTCTTCACCGATACGCCGCTGGCGTCCCCGGCGTCCGGGACGGTTGAAAGCGTCAAGGCGATGGAACTCAAAACGGTCAAAGCCTTTGTCGAAAATCACCTCCAGGCCTCCCGGGCCATTGTCGTGATTGGCGGAGATATCTCCAAAACGGACGCGGAGGATGCCGCGCGCCGGCTGCTCAGTACCTTGCCGAAAGGGGCGCTGGAAAGCCTGGGGTACTACCCGGCCAGCGCGGCGGCACAGACGGAGCTGTTCAAGCGAAAAACGGAACAGGCCTATGTCTATTTCGGTGCTCCTTTTGAGATGAAGGTGGGGGACGCCGAGCACTACATCAGCCGCGTCGCCATGTTCATCCTCGGCAGCGGCGGCTTCGGCAGTCGGATGATGGAGGAGGTCCGCGTCAAGCGCGGCCTGGCCTACTCCGCCTATTGCCGTGCGAATATCGCCCGTTCCAACAGCTACTTCTTCGGCTACCTCCAGACGAAGATCGCTTCTCAGAAAGAGGCCGTTGAAACCGTGCGCGAAGTGATCGACACGTTTATAGAAAAGGGTGCGACCCAGGAGGAGCTTGACCAGGCGAAGCGTTTCCTGCTCGGTTCCGAACCGCTGCGGGTCGAGACCCTTTCCCAGCGCCTTTCGCGTACCTTCCTGGAGTACTATAAAGGAGAGGGGATCGGCGCGTCCGCACGCGAACTCGCTCAGATCGAAACCCTCGATCTTGCCACGCTAAACGCCTTTATCAAGAAGCATAAAGAGATCGAGAAGCTTACTTTCTCAATTGTAACAGAGGAGTAGTAGGTTTTTTTGTTCCCCTTCTTTTTTGCTTATCCAAAAAAGAAGCCGAACCGGGAAGAAAAAAGGATAAAAGGCTGCCGCTTTCGGGGCACTCCATTCCCCGGTGATCCGCCTGACCCGCTAATGAACGTTTCGACCTTGACAGCAATAGGGAAGCTGACAAGCTTCTTGGCACTTAGCACTACTCAGCGCGATAGTGCCGCTTTGACTTCCCGGACAATTCCCTCATCTTCGCCGATGTCTGCCCAGAGGAACTTTTTCCCGCTCTGGATACTGCCTTTGAGCAGATCGCCGCTTTTGCGGTACTTCAGATCCAGCGCAGCGATGTCAAAGCCGTTGTCCGTTTGGCGGAAGGCATCGAGGCGTTCGCTCTCCTTCAAGTTCGTATAGAGAAAACACCATCCTTTGAGGCCTGTGCGGCTGACGCGTCCGCGCAACTGGTGAAGGGTAGCCAGCCCGAGGCGTTCGGCGCCGACGATGACAACTGTCGTCAGGCGCGGAAGCGAGATGCCGACCTCAATGACGGTTGTGGCAAGAAGGATGTCTCCTCGCTCCCTGAACGTTTCAAGAATCGCCTCTTTCTCCTTGTCTTTGCCGTAGGTGACGTAGACGTTCTCAAAATGTTTTTCCCAGTAACCTCTGGCCTCTTCAATACTTTGATAGCCGAAATTCTCGCTCTCTTCGACAAGGGGGTAGACGATGAGGACCTGGTGCTCTTGTGCGATCTCTGCGCGGATGTGCTGCAGCAGGGTTGGGAAGTCAGGCTTGTGGATGAC
Organism: Sulfurimonas sp. HSL3-1; assembly: GCF_039645995.1. Lineage (NCBI taxonomy): Bacteria > Pseudomonadati > Campylobacterota > Epsilonproteobacteria > Campylobacterales > Sulfurimonadaceae > Sulfurimonas > Sulfurimonas diazotrophicus. The sequence goes on along the minus strand of NZ_CP147920.1, from coordinate 2,033,870 downwards.
CGCGGTCGAGATGTCTTTTTGAAAGGGGGTCTTGGTAATGAGGCTGACGTCGATATGGGCGGAATCGATCATCGCCTGGGTACGGGGAATGGGTGTGGCGGAGAACTGCAGGTAATGAGGGTGACGGGTACCCTCCGAGAGCAGTTTCTCCAGCCGGTGGCGCTGCGCGGTCCCGAAGCGGTGCTGCTCATCGACCATGATGAGCGCGGCTTCGGGGAGGTCGCGGTAGAGCAGGGCATGGGTGCCGATAAGGACATCGGCCTCCCCCAGCGGCATTTTTTTCGGGGTAGCATTCGTGATGAGCAGAATCTTTTTTTCCGGGAGGAACTTACGCGCCTCTTCGTATAGCTGGTTGGCAAGGATGGTCGTAGGCGCCATCAGGATGCTGCGGTGGGGGGAGGCCATCTGCATCGCCGCCAGTATCACCATCGTTTTGCCCGCGCCGACATCCCCGACGACCATCCGTTTGGCGGCATGGGGCTTTTTGAAGTCCGCTTCAATCGCCTCGATGGCTTTTGCCTGTTCATCGGTCAGGAGAAACGGCAGACGCATGGCCCAGACACGCCAGTCGCCCTCCAGTTTTTTCAGCGCATGAAAATAGCGTCGTTTCCCCTGGAGCGAACGCATATAACTGTAGAGCTCAGTGTATTTGAGGGCGTAGAGCTGTTGCGGTGTGGGTTCCTTCAGCGGAGCCTCTTTAGGGAAGTGCAGCCCGAGCAGTGCATCGGCAACAGCGGGGGGCAGCCCCTCATCCAGTAGATTTTCACGGGTGATGTAGCGTGCGGCGAGACGGGCCATGACGTCGGTGCGCAGGGGCGTTTTGTATTTGGGGGTGAGCGTGCCCGCCTCGGGGATACGCTGGGGGTGACTCATCTGGCAGCGCCCCTGTCTGCAGTCGATACGGCCGTAGAAAAGGGTGCGTTCCCCTTCGGTAAAAAAACGCAGCATATAGGGTTTCGGATTGAACAAGACCCCCTCGATTCGGTGCCCGAAGTTGTGCACATAGAGGGAGATGGTCACCGTCCGGGGGGAGCGTTGTATCGATTCGACGGTGGCATCGATCGCCTGCTCGGTGCCCTCTTTAAGCCTGGGGTAAAGCCGGCGGTCCTCAAAACGGACCGGGGCGTGAATGGCGAGCTCTGCGGCCGAGTAGACGCCGAGTTTTTTAAATTTTTCGATATCGGCCTGTTCAATTTGCATGGGATATTTTAGCGCGTTTGTCGCTTTACGGCTTGAAAAATGACATGTTTACTGTGTTATAATCGTTGCCTACGACAATTCACACAGAGGGCGAGGCCCGGAAAGGTTCCATGATGAATATCTCACTGACCGGTAGAGCGATCGAGTTGACCGATCCCATTAAAGAGTATTTGCAAAATGCGATCGCATCGCTCTCGAAGTTCAACCTGGACATCATTTCGGCACAGGCGGTTTGCGCCAAGCGAAGCATCGGGAAAAAGCAGGGTGTCTCGGTGGAGTTTACCATCAATCTTGCCGGCAAGAATACTGTTGTTATCAAGCAGAGTGACGATGATATGTATGCTGCGATCGACATCGCGATCGAGCGGGCACAGAAGGCGCTGCGCCGTATGCACGACAAGCTGAGCGATCACCACCATGAGAGTATGAACGATGCCAAGAGCGAATCGGCAGACGTCAAAGCGGCGGCCGAAGCACAGGAGGACGAAGTCATCCCGGTTGAACTGGAGAGTTATAAACCGAGGGAAGTCGCCGATGTGCTGGATGAGCTGAAAACGGGTGAAAAGCAGTTTGAGATCTTCCTGGATAACGACGGGAAGACTCGAGTTCTCTACAAACGAAACGACGGTCGTTTCGGTCTCTATTAATCGTTTCCGACGGCTTTCTGCCGTCTCTTCCCTCTAGATCAATTTACAGTTTTTGCAGCGTGCGACGGTGGAATCGGATCGGTTCATCCAGATTCAGTGAAGCGTGTGATGTAACATAAACGTCGATCAGCGCGGAGCCATGCTGGGTATCCGTCGAAACGGTTGTCAGGATGTTGTTACATCCGGTGCCGCCGGGGATCATGCCGGTTTGCCAGATGTACTGGATTGTCACGTTGATATTGAACATGGCCGTCCCCGTTGAAGGGTAGGTGTCATTGAAGGAAGTTGTACAGCTCAGGTTTGCATCGCGGTTTTCTCCCGAGATGCGGTAGACGGCGTCTTCGGTGGCATTGAACGCCAGCAGCTGTGCCTGCTCGTTGAGATAGTCGTTGCTGGTACGCGCAGAGACGTCCGTGGAGTACGAGAGCATCTTCAACAGCATGAGCGTGATCAACAGCATCATGAAAACGGCGGCAATGACGGCAAAGCCGCCCCGTTTTAGAACACGATTTTTGTTTTGCATATTGAATACTCCCCTTCATCCATAAAATCTTTGTTGCTGAGGCAAAGCTCGATTCGGATGATGTCCCCCGCTTTTTGCAGCGTAAAGGTTTTGACGTTATCCGTCAACAGGTCCCCCGTGCCCGTATAGATTTCAGCCTGCCACGGTTGGTAATTCTGGTGGAGATAGAGCTTGTGATTGACAGTGTCGAGCACAAGCGCGTAAGCACTGTCTGCGACATGATAGAACTCAAAGATCTCATCACCTGCCGAAAAAGGGTTGGTGGTAAAGTTGATGTTCTGCGATGCGACACCGTCGTAGACATAAAGATCCTGGTGGCTGTTCGCAGAGACATTCGTATCATGCCACCCGAAACTGTTCTGTACATTGACTTTTGAGCCGATAAAGAGCAGTGCGCCGTTCGCCGGTAACGTAGCGGTGCCGGGACTGTGAAGCTGGGTATAGGTGGTATTCCCGTCATTAAGGTCGATGATGCCGCTGAAGTCGCCATTATCCCAACCGTCGCTGTCCAGGCCGATCCATTCAAAGACGGTCTCGTTGCCGGTGACGCTGGAGAGCGGTACGAAGGATGCCGCCGCACCGCTGCTGGCGATGATGGAATCTTTGACCCTATAAGTTAGGCGGTTGGCGATCTGACTGACGGCAGCCTCGGATTTGCTCAAGAGCGAGGCGGCGATGGTCGTCCGGGTATAGCTTTCATAGATCTGCAGGAAAATCTCCACTCCGAACTTGGCGAGGATACCCATGATGACAATGACAAAGACCAGTTCGATCATCGTAAACGCACGCCGTAGCCTACTGTAATACATTCTCATTGGAACGTCCTCTTGGCATAGTCGATTTCACCGATATTGTATGAATAGACCCGCATCCGGACAAGATTGGCGTTGCCGTTGTTCTTATCATTGATGGAGACAACAGTCATTTTGATATCGGTAGGTCCCCCCACTGTCCCCGTAGCGAAAGCCGTACCGATATACCCGGAGTTGACGGCGACCTGATAGGTGCGTTTGTAGCCGTGCTCATTGGTGATGTTGATATCCGTCGTACCATCCGGGACACCGTCAGGATAGGGTTGTGAGGAGGCGGTACTCTGGCTGTGGAAACGGCGGTGTTTATCCTCGGCGATACCGCCGTAGCGCAGGACGGTCTGGATGTCGTCGGCAGCACACGGGACCGTATATTTCGAACCCGTTGCAGTGTCGAGACAGGTGCGTTTGTGGTTGGCATCCCAGTTTGTATCGAGAATTTTTGAATAGGCGAGTTCGCTCGAGGTGTCTTTCGAATTAGGGTCCCATCGGTGCGAAAAGATCTTGGCTGCTTCCATGGATGCCAGGAAGACCGCTTCTTGCGAAAGCGCCCCCTCCATCGTATTCCCGCTTCGCGTCATGATCTGCGAAACGCCGGCAACCGTGATGCCGATAATGATGATCGCGAAGATCATCTCAATCATCGTAAATGCGCGTTTCATTACCACCGGATTCTCCTATTTGAGTTGGCCGGACCGCTGTCCGTACCGTCAAGGTTGCCCTCTCCCGCCTCCACGCCGATGGCGTTGAATTCAATCAGGAACGACGCATTGACGTCGGGGTTGGCGTTGAAACGGTCGTACTTGAGCCATCGATCCGTATGAAGATTGACGGAGGCCTTGTACGGATAACCGTCGCTGCCCCGGTAGCCGATCCGCACCTTTGAGATGCCGTTGCCCGGGGCGGTGATCGACGTTCCCTGATAGAGGGGGCTTGTCGAGCTGTTGAGGTCATAGCCGAAGAACTTGTGGCTCAGATGAGTGACATTGCCGTCCGCCCCGGAATCGTGCTTGGTGTTGCGGAACCACATGATAGCATCTTTACTCCGCTCATTGTCTTGAGCATATCCTCTGCGCAGCGTCAGGTTGGAGTCGTTGTCCGCATAGAATTCAAAAAAGAGCTCCAAATCCTGCGACAGGCAGGGGCCGGTGACGACTGTACCGCAGTTGACACGGTAACGCGGTGCATGCCCCCGACCGTAGAGGAAAGTGGCCGTATCTGTCGTATCGTCGAAGCCGATCACCGTGAAAGGCGATGGTTCAGTGTCGTTGACTTGGACTTTGGTAAGGGCGATGCGCAACGGATCGACAACCTTGTTGACTTTTCGGTTGAAGTTGAGCTTGTATTCAATATGGGTCGTGCCATTGCCGTCCACGGCGTCGTTCGGGAAGCTTGTTGTGAGGTTTTCAATTGGTAACGTGGTCAGCGTACCGCCCGGCAGGAGGTATGCACCTTCCCCGCTGTTTGCCGTTCCATTACTTTCCGCCGGGTTGTAATAGAGGAATTCCGTTACGGAACCGGCCGGTTTGATCGCGGTGCCATGCATTTGCAGGGTGACATTGGTGTCTTTGGCGTAGCAGGTCTCCATATAGTTGCTCGTGACGTTGTTGTCGGCACTCATCGCTTTGATGTCCAGCGCCAACTTTGCCGTCGAGACATTGTAGTCGTCGTACAGGTTCATGTCATAGAGGTAGGTAAAGTCGTCGCCGTAGTCGTCAAGCGTCGCGTTGACCTCGAAATGGTCCGGAATGATGCGGAAGGAGATGCTGAATGGTTCGATACGTCTGTCACTCCAAGGCGTATCGTTCACATCCACTTTGGCAAACTCCGTTCCGTTCGTTTCGTGGATGCTGAAATTGATATCGCCGATATTGTCGAAGCGGAAGAGGCCTGAATCCACGCCGTCGACGAAGTGGACCGCAGGGGTCATATTGACATTGGTTTGCGGGCAGACCTTCGTCGGGTCGCTGATGTTAAGATCGATCTGGAACGTTGTCCCGTCGGTCAGGGTGTCTTCGATCTCGTTATAGAGGAGGGTCGCTTCGGACGGATCGGCCGTATTGCCCGTCAGTCCCTTGAACGCCAGACCGTAATCCAGACCGGCTTTGACAGGGTCGCCGACGCCGACAAGTGTCGTGATGTTCGAATCAAAAGCTTTGGGACGGATGGCAAAGTTGTCTTGCGTACAGTAGCCGAGTCCCCCGACCGTACACTCGTAGCATCCGTATTCGTGGTCGTATTCCGCATTGTAGCCGACACAGTTGGTATTGCCTTCGCCGCAACTGAAGCCGTGATTGTTGGAATCGCAGGGGCTGCCGTTCTGGCCGAAACAGCGCACGAATGCGGACGTTCCGAAGACATTGAGGTATTTGTTGTTGTCAAGGCTTGTCGAGCCGCCGGAGTTCATACACTGCGGCAGCCCTTTGATGTTCCCCGGATTGGTTGTAGAGGTCTGCGTACACTTTTCATCCGAGTCGGCAATTTTCTCGTTGATATTGACGTACTTCATAATAAAGCGGGCTTTTTTTGTCGCGATGTTGCGCAGTTTGAAATCACCGGGTATGCCGCTGCTGCTGACGCCTGCATAACGTGGCGAATTGTCGCCGGGTTCGAAAAGTGCGCTCAGCGGTGCACCGCTTACGGCAGGATCGCTTGTGTAGGTGACGTAAGTCTGGCTCGCCTCCTGGCACTGATCGTTCGCGAGTCTGATGATAACCGTCAGCGGAATGGGATTGGAGCCGGCGGCAGTCGTAGGGTTATAGGCTGTCGGTGTGGCGCCGTCGCTGCTGTCGTTGAGAAAGTAGGTCGGGATATGCGTTTCGCCAGCGGCATAAGAAGCGCTGGCTCTCCCGATTTGGGCAGCCACTTTTGTCCGGATCTGCGCTGTGTTTCTGCCGCCGCTAAGATCGTTCTCGGAGATCTCGACGAGCCCCCCTTTCATGTAAACACCGCCGATGGCCCCGCCGCCCGGTGCAACGTCGTTCAACGTAATATTTACCTCTCTGCTTGCATGTGTGATGGAGTCGTTGTGAAGGGTATTGGCGGCGGCGAGGTCGACGTTGTTCCAGGTGCTGACATTGACGTCGGCGGTGACGCCGGTATCGAGCGCACTGGCCGTGCGCGCGTTGATTTTCAGGTACACGATCCCCTTGCCCATGCCACCGGTGCCGTCTGTCCCGACGTAGCTACACGTAAAGGAGTCTCCTTTGACGGCGGGACTGTTCGGCGGGGTACAGATCCATCCGCTTGAAGTGTCGTAGCCGGTGTAATAGATATTGGGGTCCATCTGATCCCAGATCTGGACACCGTAGGCGTAGGCATTGTCGTAGTTGGTGATAAAGATGTAGTATGAGAAATCGGTATCGACGGGAATGGCATCGGCTTCGGCGAATTTTTCCACTTTCAGTTCGACAACCCCTTTGCCATCGACGACGTCGACGGTCGACGAGGTGACGGCACTCTGTGTCCCGTCCGTCATACTGGCGTTGTTCGTGATCGTATCCGGGGCCGCTCCCGCGGAAAGGGTGACGTTGAAGTCAACAATCGCATAATCCCCCGCAGCCAGTGCCGGACAGCTACAGCTGAAGGTCCTGGAGGCATCCGGGGCCGTACAGGTACAGCCGCCGTCATCGATGATGTTGAATGTGGAGAGGTTCGCTTCGGAGGGAAGGGTATCTGTGATGGTGATGCTGCCGCTATCAAAGGCCTGGTTGTTGACCCCCATCAGTGAATAATCAACGTTGGTAGCGCTGTTTTGCAGGATCTGTCCTGGAACATTCGTTTTCACGAGAGAAAGCGGCGCCGGTACAAAGGTGACTTTGAGAATATAATCTTTTTGGTTTGCCGAGCCCGATTCGACCTTGACCATCAGATCCGTCGGGTTTAGATAGCTGATGCTATAGGGGCTGGAGATATCTGTCATAGTGCTACAGGAGGATTCGCTGTAGAGAAGATCCAGACTGGAATTCGTCTCTAACGTAATAATAAGTTCGCCCGGTATATCGACGGAGAAGTAGTAATAATCCCACTTCTCTGAGTCTCCCCCCACGTAGGTTTGGTTCGTATAGGAAAGATTGGACTGATCGAAAACGGCGGTGTCTGTGACGCTGCTACAGTCACCGGGCACACCGGTGATAGCCGCCGAAAGGGTTTGGGGAAGAAAAAACAGCATTGAAAAGAGCAAAATTGCGCTTGCTGTTTTGGAAAAATGAAAAATAACATTTCCAAACATCGTGGTCCTTTTACTGTCTGAAATCTTGGAAAAATACTTTAAATCAAACATTTCATACCTGTTACATCTATTGTATTTTGAAATAGTTTCATTTATTCTTAAAGTAAAAAGATAGAAAAAATGGGACAATCTCAAGGACACAGAGTCGCCTGTCTCCCGTTATGAAAAGCGTATGATGCTGTTTTTCGGCCCGCGGACGAGAGGGCAACTCTGCCGCTGAACCGTGCCCTTTTTGGAGGGTCGGTAATGTTCCGCAGAGAGCGCTGGAGAGAAGACGGGGAGGTTGCACTAAAGCGCACGGCTCAGGAGGAGCGTGCCTTCTCAAAAGCACGCTCCACGGCCTGGATGCAGCCGTTTCTGACCCCGGCCGCTTCCAGTGCGCTGTAGCCGGCCGCCGTCGTGCCGCCGGGGCTCATAACGCCGTCTTTCAGCAAGGCGGGGTGTTCGTGCTGGATCAGCTCCCCGAAACCGGCGAAAAGGCCGCGCATCACGGTCATGGCGTCATCGCGCTTAAGTCCCTGTTTGACAGCACCGTCAGCGAGCGCTTCGGCGATAAGGGCGAGGTAAGCGGGACCGCTCCCGGCGAGCCCCGTGGCGATATCGAGCTCTTTCTCGCTGCCGAGCCAGAGCGTCATCCCGATCGCATCGAACAGGGAAATGGCTTCGGCTTCGAGGTGGCGGTCGCCGGTCAGCGTCGTCATGGATCTGCCGACGGTCGCGGCGAGATTGGGCATGGCGCGGACGGTCCCGGCGGCGGCGATGTGGCTCTTGAGCATTTCAACCTTTGTGCCGGCAAGGACGGAGTAGAGGGCCTCGGCTTTACCATGCAGTTTGGTACCGACCTCAACGATATTGGCCGGTTTGACACAGAGCAGCAGGGTCTTCCCGGTGATATCGAAGTCGTTGAGGAGGTGCTTGGTGACGTCGGTACCGACGGCGGCTTCAAAGGTGTCAAGATGCGCAAGATCCCGGCCGACCACCTCGATGAGATAACGCTCTTTCAGGGTTTTGGCCATGGCGACGGCCATATTGCCGTTGCCGATAAAGGTCAGTGTTTTTTTCATGGCCTGCTTACTCCTCCTCTTCGCGCATCATGTCGATCTCGTCGATGACGGCGCGACACTCTTCTTCGTCCAGTTCGCCGTTTTTGACCTCGTCAAGCAGCAGGGCGAACTCCTTTTTCAGCTCCTGCAGTTCGGCCAGCTGCGTCTTGTCCTCGTCTGTTGCATTTTTGGTTTCGGCAATTTTTTCATAAAGGTCGTCGATGAAGGACTCGATCTCGGGGATCACGTCGTTCTCCAACAGGTCGGTAAGGTCTTCAGCTTCGGTCATTGGGGGCCTTTCAAGATATTTATAAAACTATAACATACCTCTGCAGGCAGAGGCTTGAAGGTTAGCTTTTCCCGATCAGGGCGCTCTTCTTGCTGCGGGGCATCTGCTTGATGACGTATTCGCGCTTCTGCGCACTGCTTCGGTCGGGGTGGCGTTCGGTGTAGACGAGGGTGACGGGGCGGCGCGCACGCGTATAACGGGCCCCTTTGGCAGAGTGGTTATGCTCGTTGAGGCGTCGTTCAAGGTCGGTAGCGATCCCCGTGTAGTAGGTGCCGTCGCTGCATTGAACGATATAGACGCTATAGGGCATGGTATCTCCTCCGACAGGGGGCAGCACGGAAAGGGTCTCGGTCACAGGATGGACCTCACCGCAACAGCCGCTCCGATGAGGCCATTGTCGCCTGCGGCATCTTTATACGGGCTGAAAAATGGATCAGCGGTCAATCTACCACATGATTCTTCTGTTCGAATTGGCCGGCCCGCTATCCGTATTGGGCACGTTGCCTTCGCCTGTCTTCTGGCCGACGGCATTGAATTCGATCATGAAAGAGCTGTTGACATCCGGATCCGTGTTGAACCGGTCGTAGTTCAGCCACTTTTGCGTATGCAGACCGATGGATGATTTGTAGGGATAGCCTCTGCTGCCGTCATAACCGATGCTCACCGAGGAAGCCCCGGCCGCCGGAGTGCCGATGCCGCCGTTTTGATGCAGCGGTGCCGATGTCGTATAGAGGTTATAGCCGTTGTAGCGGTGGCTGAGCACGGTAATGTTCCCCTCAAGCAGGGCGCTGTGGTCCGTGTTGCGGAACCAGAGGATCGCATCTTTGCTTCGCTCGTTGTCCAGGGCGTATTGTCGTCTGAGCGTCAGATTGTTATCGCTGCTGTAGAACTCGAAAAAGAGCTGCAGCGGTTGTGTCGACGAGCAGGAACTCAGCGCGGCGCTGCTGCAATCAATACGGTAGCGGGGTGCGTGTACCCGGCCGTAGAGGAAGGTGGCAGTATCGGGGCTTGGGCTGTTGTCGGAACCGTAAACACCGTCGGTATCCACAATGTCGACGCTGGACAACGAGAGCCGGAACGGATTGACAGGCTGATTGACTCGACGGTCGAAGTTGATCCGGTATGCGATCAACGTCGTTCCGTTGGCGTCCGGCGCCGTCCGGGACGGGAAACTTGCCGTGACGTTGGTAATAGGCAGGGAACTCAATAGACCGTTCGCGGGCAGGGCGGTTTTTCCCTCACCGCTGTTAGAAACATTCGGATCCGCTTCGGTCGGGTTGAAATAGAGAAAATAGTCCAGCGCCGACGGCGGGCTGATCTGTGTTCCCGCCGTCTGCAGCGTGATATTGGTGTCTTGGGCATAACAGCTGTCGAGATAGTTGCTCAGGGTACCGATGCCGTTCGCACCCATCGCCGATACCTCTATTTCCAGGGAGGCGGTTGAGAGGTTGTAGTCATAACCTGTCTGGTTGACGTCGTTGTCTTTGTTCATGTCATAAAGATAGGTGAAGCCGCTGCCGGCGTTGTCGAGCGAGGCGTTGACGTCGAAATGGTCGGGGATGAAACGTTCGGATACTCTTGCCGTTACCAAACAGCCTACGGGGTCAGGGGATGTCCTGTTCGAATCGGGAAGGCACTCCTGCCATCCGACTTTGTTCTGATCCACACCCGTCCAGTTTGCATCGGCCAGGGTGATATTGACATCGCCGACGTTCGGGTAACTGATCGAACCCGAGCCGACACCGTCCGTGAAGCTGAACGTGAAACCGTGATCGCCGTAAGGGCAGTTGGTCGCGGCAGCTACAGGACTGAAAATGAAAGAGGCATTTTTGTCGTTGGTATTGTCAAGCGTCGTGGTATAACCGCTGGTCGGTGCCGTTCCCCCGCCGACGTAAAGGGCGTCGGATGCCAGTGTATAGGACATGCCGGCGATCTTGGGGGTAGTGGGGTCGCTGAGCTCCAAGGTGTAGGATGACGGCCGGATGGCAAAATTGTCGCTTGAACAGGCCGTCACATCCGCAGCATTGTCAAGGATACAGGCCAGGCAGCCGTAGGCGTGATTGTATTTTTCCGGCAGGATAAAGCCTTTGGAGCCGCTGTTATCGTAGGCGGAGGAGCTGCACGGCTGCTGCTCGCCCGTTAAAAGCGGGTTGAGACATACCGTGGCGATATTGGGGTATTTCTCGATCAGTTCTTGTGAAATGCCACTGGAACTTCCCAGGTTGTTCAGACACTGTGGAAGGCCGTTTAAGTTGGCGGCCCAGTTGGAGTTCAAAAAGCAGCTGCTGGCCGATTCGAGGTCGTTGAGCAGATCGCCCCAGTCCGCGTATTTGGCGAGGATACGGGTATTGCTGTTGGCGACGGCAGCCATCGTAAAGGTATTGGCATCCGCATAGCTCGTGCCGCTTTCAATGTAGGCGATGACAGGTTCGCCCGCGGGGTTTCCCGTCGTCGGTGCCGCGAGGGGAAGCTCGTCCGTACAGCTGCTGTCCGTGCGGTAAAGCAGAACTTCAAGAGGCGGCAACCATTTGAACTCTCCGCTGCTGTTGAACGTTTTGGGCGCATGCGTCGTCGGATCGAGGTAGACAACCGTCAGCGCGGTCTGCGGGTTCCCCGCCACCTTCGTTTTCAGAACCCGGCGGCTCGCAAAATTGGGGTATTCGTCGGTGTCGACGATGTCTGCCGTCGAGGGGACGGAGGGCTCTCCGCTCCCTCCTCCTCCCGCGGCGGAACAACTGGCGATGAGGCCGCCGAACGTTTCGCCGTTTTTAGCGTAGCGTCCGTACAGCAGCGGCGACGATGAGTTGCCTAGCAGTGCCAGAATATCGATGTTGAGTGTTGTGAGCGCGAATACCGAGTGGTTCCCGTCCGCAACGGCCATGTTCGGCATGTCGTACACAATGGCGTCGCCAAGGAGATCGACAAGACCGAGGTAGCCCAGATTGAGCTGCAGCGCGCTTTCGCGCTGGCAGTTTCCGGGGCTCCCGTCGACACCGCAAAAGTCGACGAGCCCTACCAGGGATTGGAGCAGCGAATTGTCGGCGATGACCTGAACATCGGAAAGGTCACCGTCCGTATTGGCGTGCTTGATCGGGATCGTGTTTTTTTGCAGGATCTGGATGCCTTCTCCCAGGTTGATCTGGATAAGGCCCAGCAGATTGATATTGATGGCATCCAGAATACCTTGGACAAGGTCGACGACATCGCAGGCGATGTAGATGACACCGTCGACGACGGTGTAGACGATTCCCTGGCTGTCAAGGATGGGGGTGAGGATGGGCAGGACATCAGTCGCGATATCAAGTACGCTGCCCGCGACAGCATGCAAAGAGCACTCCGTCACCGGCGTATCGTAACAGAGGTCCTCCTGCATGCCGGTTCTACAGACCCCAGCATCCGTGTCCCAGGCACAATACCCGGTCCGGTTGCACTGATTTAGATTGTTTTGATCTTCACACGCCGCATGACCATCATGGGAGAAAAGTAAAAAAGTCGTGGCAGCTGCGACAAACAAACGTATGGATTTACTGCTTGTCATAATTTCCAACCTCGAATAGAGTTGATAACAAAACTGTTATTTTTTAAATATTTTCATTCAAATAATCCAAAGTATAGATCGAAATATTTTGATAAAACTTAAAAACAGAAAAAAATGAAAAGATACTGTATAAAATGTTCATTTTGACAAAAATTTATTGAAATGTATATGGATTATTGAAAATGGAGAAATGTGAAGAGAAATGGAAGAATTGCGCTATAGGCGATAGCAGTTGCCGTGGACGCTGAACGGCAGGTCGGAGGGCAGGGTACGGTAGAGCAGGGGACTGTCGAGGTCAATCCAGGCGAAACGGTCGGGGTAGGCGACGGCGAGGTGGAGCGCCGCGGTGATCGAGACGGGACCTTCGAGCATGGAGCCGAGCATGCATTGGGTCCCGTAGGTTCGGCAGACGTCCAGGATGGCGAGGGCACCGGCGAGACCGCCGCACTTCATCAGCTTGATATTGATGAGGTCGGCCGCACCGGCATCGAGTACGCGTCGGGCATCTTCGGCATCGAAAACGGCTTCGTCGGCCAGGAGGGGAAAGGGAGAGCGGGCGGTGATCTGACGGAGCGCTTCAAGATCCTGCGCGGGCACGGGCTGTTCGATCAGAGCGAGGGGCAGATCGGCACATGCATCAATAAAGGCGAGGCTCTCCTGCAGGTTCCAGGCCTGGTTCGCATCGACGAGCAGCTGCGCTTTGGGGAGGGCATTGGCGATCTCCCTGATGCGCTGTGCGTCCAATCCGTCCCCTCCGCCGACTTTGACTTTAAGAATGTCGTATCCGCACTCGAAAAGTTCGGTGGCTTTGTTTCGCATCGTTTCGGGTGTATCGAGGCTGACGGTCACGGCAGTGGTGACGGGCGTTGCTTCTTTCGCACCCAGGTAGCGGTAAAGGGGGAGCCCCTCGTGCTGTGCCGCCAGCATATAGAGTGCCATGTCAACCGCCGCCTTGGCACTGCTGTTGCCCGGCAGGCAAGTGGCGACGGTATGCAGCAGTGTTTGCAGTTCGAAAGGACGTCCCTGTAAAAGCGGAAGGATTTTGGTATGTAAAGCCTGCTCGATGCTCTCGAGGGTTTCGCCGGTAATCGCTTTGGTCGCTGGTGCGCTGCCGTAAGCGCGAGCACCATTGTCCGTATGTAATTCGAGGACGACAAAGGTGACATCCTCAACACGCCGAAGCGCCGTGACAAAGGGCGTGGCGAGGGGAATGGATGCGCGATAGACGCGCGTACTGCTGATGGTCATGCGGCGATACTCTGCAGGCCGGAGGCGATCAACAGGCCGACGAGGGTGCCGATCAGATAGCCCATTACGGCCATGATGACGGCGGGACCGATGAGTAGACGGTTATAGGCGGCCGCCAGAATGGGGGCCGAAGCGACCCCTCCGATATTGGCCAGGGAGGCGACCCCGATCGTGAAGAACGAGAGTCTGAAGAGTCGTGCGATCAGGAGCATAAAGAAAGCGTGAAGGATGAGGATGGAGGCAGCTGCGGCAAGGTAGCGCGGCACCTCGGAGAAACCATGCAAGGAGGCATGCGACCCGATCAGCGCCACGAGAAGATAGAGCAGAAAGGAAGCGAGCGTGCTGCTGCCCCCCAGGCGTCGCATCGGCGTGAAACTGCCCGCGACACCCGCAAGCGTCGCGAGCAGGACACTCCAGGTGCTTTCGGGCAGGAGGGGGAGCAGTGCGGCAATGTATCTGAGCGCAGACGCGATGAGGAGTGCGATAGCCGTGAGGATGAGGATGGAGCGGAGGTTGCTTTCGCCTTCTGAAGTTTCTGATGTATTCGTTTCCATGGGATTGGCACCGTTCCAGCGGTCGAAACGGCGGGCAAAGGGGACGGCAAGCAGCAGGGCGCTGACCCAGAGCGTATAGAGCAGCGAGTCGACGACCAGCGCCGGCCCCAACTGGGCTTCGGAGATGCCAAGGGCCGCGGCGACGGCGAGCATATTGGCCGTTCCGCCGGTCCAGCTCCCGCCAAGCGCTCCGAAGACGCCGGCGGCCTCCGGTCCGAAATCAAAGAGGGCAAAGATCCCGAAGAATGCGCCGGCGATGGAGAGGACGGCAGCGCCGTAGGCCAGCAGCAGGGGGCTGCCCAGTGTGAGGAATGCATGTAGGTCCAGCCGGAGCAGCATGATGAAGAGCATCATCGGCAGGAGCCAGGATTTCACCTCTTTGTAGGCGAAAGTCTGTGCAGCGTTCTGGGCGAAGAGGCCGCTTTGAGAGAGCGCAATGGCAAAGAGGTAGATCAGGACGATGGCGGGCAGCCAGGTAAAGAGTTTGAGGGGCGCGCGCGTCTCGATCCGCCAGAGTCCGCCGCCAAGCAGGAGCACAATACCGAGATAACCGAAGACGCTTGATATCATGGGACACATTGTAGACACTTTTTGGTTAGTTACGGGTTTGCTATGGCACAATGACAGGATGTTTTATTCACTCCAGTTCTCTTTTTGGTACCTCTTCTTCGGGACGATTCTTACCTATCTCGTCTGGGGCTTCATTGTCTCCTTCGAGGTCAACCTGGCGATGGGGGGCTCGAAAATGGCACGGCGATGGATCCGTGCGCACCACACCTATAAACAGCTCTATTACGAGGTCAAGGTCTTCTATCCGATGATCTATGTAGGCTACTTTTTCCTCGAACTGCTGCCGCATCTGCTGTGGAAGACGCCCAAGGCCGTGTTTGATATGGAGCGGCTTTTCAACGAACTTTTTGACGAGGAGGAACGATAGGCATGGCGAAATTCGTATTGCTGGACACGGAGACGACGGGGGCGGGGGAGACGGACCGCATTATCCAGCTCGGGTTCATTGTCCTGGAAGCGGGACAGCAGACGGAGGTTTACAACGATTTCTGTTCCGCGGAAGTGCCGATCGCGTTCGGCGCGATGGAAGTGCACCACATTACGCCGGAGATGATCGAAGGTAAACCCCTCTGTACCGAGACGGCGGCGTACCGGGCACTTATGGCGCTGAACCGGGACGAGAACTACCTCGTGATCCACAACGCCCCTTTTGACCTGGGAATGCTGGAGAAAGAGGGGTTTGCCAATGGCATGAAACTCATCGATACCCTGCGCTGTGCCCGCCATGTTTTCGAAGAGGAAGAGGCCCACAGGCTGCAGTATTTCCGCTATAAGATGGGGCTCTACAAAGAGGAAGCGGCAGAAGCGCAGAAACTGGGGGTCGAGATCAAGGCGCACGACGCCATCGGCGACGTCCTGACGCTGAAACTCTTTTTGAGCCGTCTGCGCGCGCGTGTCCAGGAGCGTTTTCCCGGAGAAAACCCTGTCGAGAAGATGGTCGCACTGACGAAGGAACCCGTCTTTTACAAGGGGCCGATGCGTTTTGGCAAGTATAAAGGCAAGACGCTCTTTGAAATCGCGGCGGATGATCGCGGGTATCTGCAGTGGATGATGGATAAGATGGAAAACCTGGACGACGATATGCGCTATTCCGTCAATCGCGTTCTCTCAGGCGTGTAGAGGTAAAGAAGGGGGAGCCCGGCCGATCAGAGGATCAGCTGGGAGATCTTTGCGCTGAGCTCTTTCTCGCGCACCGGTTTCATCAGGAAGCCGTTCGCACCGGCTTCGAGGGCCTCGGCTTTTTTCGTCTCGTCCGTTGTCAGTACGATGACCGGCGGCTGCTTCAGGTTCTCGTCCGCACGCAGGACACGAAGCATGTCCAGGCCGCCCATGACCGGCATGATAATGTCGAGAAGTACGACGTCGATGTCTGTGGCATTTTTAAGCTCACCAATGGCATCGGCACCGTTTTTGGCTTCGATGACTTCAGCGACATATCCTGTTTTCATCAGCATGGATTTGAGCAGCTTCAGGTTGATCAGGTCGTCATCGACGGCGAGTACTTTCAGTTGTTTGTTCGGCATTCAGTTTCCTTTAGAGTTTATACGTATTTTTCAAAGATCAGACGCAGAAGGTCTTTGTTAATGACGTTTTTGATGACGTCGTTGACGTGGCTGCGTGTGGATTCATCGGGCTCGACGCCCGGGTCGACCATCATGACGGTCGCGGTTTTATGCCCTTTGCTTTCCAGGGTCTTTTGCAGGCTCTCTAAGTCAAGCCCATCAATCTCCTGGTCGAACAGCACAAGTTTGTAGGCCTTCTCTTCGAGGGCCTGCATCATATTTTCGGCACCGCTTTCGGTGTCGTACGTGAAGCCAAGATCGGCAAGAAGCTGCCCGAAGAGCTTGCTCTCAAGAATCCCTTTTTTCACCAGCAGGATATCGGCGCTATAGGTTATCTCCGGGGCAGTCTCGGCGACCGTTTCCTCCGGGGCTGCTTCTCCTGCAGCCGGGAGAGTCTCCTCGGCGGTTTCCACCTGGCGGACATCGACGATCTTGTCGCCGATGAACTGGCTGAGGAGATTGAGGATTTCGGTACGTACCAGCGGCTTGGTTGTATACTCATCCATCCCGACGTCCATGAAACGTTCGCGGTCCCCTTTGAGGGCGTTGGCCGTCAAGGCGATAATAGGCACATGCGGCTGATTTTCGTCCTCTTCGAAGTCGAGGATCTCCATGGTGGCTTCCATCCCGTCGAGGACCGGCATCTGGATATCCATGAAGATAAGGTCGAAGTTGCCGTTTTTGCGTTTCTCGAAGGCTTCGAGACCGTTGTTGGCAATGGTGATCTCCAGGCCGAGCTCTTCGAGGGTACGGCGGATCAGCTTCTGGTTGATGATGTTGTCTTCGGCGACGAGGACCTTTGCATCGAAACGGCTGTCGGCGCTGACTTTTTTACGTTTTTTCTGCGCTTTTTTGACGACGTAGTCTTCGGCGTCGAAGGATTCAAGCACCGCCTGCAGTTTTGTACCGTTCAGCGGTTCGTAGAGGACCTTGAAAAGCTCAAGCTCCATACTCTCGATCTTCTTCATGTAGTAGGACTTGGTGATCAGGACGGTGGCTTCCGGCGTCGCGCTGACCTTCTGCAGCACCTCTTCGTCACAATAGTCGAAGTCGGCGATCAGAATGTCGTAACTGCCCTTCTCCTGGAGCTGCTGCAGCTCGCGGAGGTCATTAAACGTTGTAGGTTTGACGCCGTAGAAGTTGAGGTACTCGAGCAGGTATTCCGTCTGTGCCTTCTGGCGTGTTTCATCGTTCATAATGAGCGCATTGATATTGGTAAAACTGTTTTGAAGCGATTCGTTAAGGGTCTCGATCTCTTCGAGTTCAAGGGTGAAGAAGAAGGTGGTTCCCTGTCCCGGTTCGCTTTCAAGATCGAGTTTGCCGCCCATCAGCTCGATGAAGCTACTCGAGATCGTCAGACCCAGGCCGGTACCGCCGTATTTACGGGTAATGGAGGTGTCCGCCTGACCGAAGGCCTCGAAGATGCGGGCTTTCTGCTCCGCGGTAACCCCGATCCCGCTGTCTTTGACGTCAAAGCGGATGCGGGCGCGGTTTGGCGTATCGCATGCTTCGCGGCGGACATTGACGTTGATCGCGCCGCCGCTGTTTGTGAACTTAACCGCATTGGAAAGGAGGTTGATAAGGACCTCTTTGATCTTGGTCGGGTCCCCTTTGAGCGGACGTTCCAGGCTCGGGTCGATGAAACAGCCGAGGTCGATATGCTTTTCAGAAGCACGGACGGCATAGACTTCGACGGCACTCTCGAACTCTTCGAGGGGGTTGAAGGCGATCTCTTCGATCTCGAGCTTGTTGCTTTCGATCTTGGAGAGGTCGAGAATGTTGTTGATAATTTCCAGCAGGTTCTCGGAGCTCTTTTCGATGATATCGATGAACTCGCGCTGCTCTTCCTGGAGGTCGGTGTCTTTGAGGAGTTCCGTAAAGCCGACGATCCCGTTGAGCGGCGTACGGATTTCATGGGACATGTTCGCCAGGAACATCGATTTCGCTTCACTCGCTTCCTGGGCGGAGACCTTATCCATCCGGGTCTGTTCAATGACCCCTTCAAGCAGGGCGTAGGCCTGCGCCGTACCCTTCGCCGTCTCGAGGTTGATATCGGAACTTTCGGTCTCGATACCCTCTGCCGCACGTTTCAGGACCGATTCGAGGTCCTTGATGTTGCGGGCGATATCGTTGGCAAGGAAGTAGCCCAGCAGTGCAATAATGATCGCGATGGCCCAGATGACGACGGCGGCGGTCAGGATCTCGAGGGCCTGGGTCTGGACGACGGCTGCACGTTTGTCCATCGCCTCGATCAGAACAGTTTCGGCTTCGGAAAGAAGGTTGGTCTTTTCCGAGAGCATCGCGAACCAGACACCGGACTGTGTCGAGTAGAGCCCGTCGTTGATGGCCTGGATGATCTCGGCGCGTTCGGCGGTGATATCCTCAAAGAGCTCGACATTGTCCTCGCTCTTGAAGAGAGCGTCCATGGCGGCTTTGAGGTCGGCGTCGAGGGCGGTATCGTAACTGATGGCGTCGGCCCGGCCGATCAGCGAGAGCCAGCGGTTGACCTCTTCCGTCTCAAGCGCGGTGGAGCGGGCGAGAATGAAGGAGATGAAGTCGCGTTCGGAAGCGGTATAGAACTCCGACTGGAGCAGGTTGTAGTAGGCGGAGGCACTGGAAGAGAGCGCCTTGTCGTCGGAAATCTGGGTGATGTGCCCGAGAATATCGAGGATGGACGTCAGCAGGCTGCCGTAGGCTTCGGCATAAACGGATTCAAACTCTGCGTTGCCGGTATCGACGGCGTTACGGACCTCTTCGATGGTGTTGGCCGTTCCTTGCAGCGTGGTGCTGTCCTGGACGTTCAGCGTTCCACTGAGCTGTGCCAGGCCCTGGTCAACGATGTCGCGCTGGGCCAGCAACGATTTTTTCGTCGCTTCGGAGTGGTTACCCATGTACATAACGGTCATCCCGCGTTCGCGGGAAATGTTGGTAAAGAGTTCATTGAGGTATTTGTTCTCTGCCAGTTTCGTTTGGAGGACTTCCGCGGACTGGTAGTCTTTGAACGAGGTATAAACGTAGAAACTGGCAAGGCTCAGCAGGAGGAGGATCGGCAAGAGGCTGATCAGACGCAACTGGCTTTTAAGTCCCAAATTCATATAGCTTCCTTTTTAGAGTTGTTTCAAGAGTGAATAAAAGTGTTCCGCTTCCTTTTTCAGGGCCGGAAGCTGCTCATGTCTAAGCAGCTTGGTCAGGCTGCGGGAGACGTCCTCGATGCGGAGGTTGTCTGAAAGGCCTTTGAATTCGAAGGCCACGGAGCGCACTTTCTTCAGGTTACCGTCATCGATCGCCTGCATGATTTCGCTTTTTTTCTTTTTGGCGTCCTCGACGAAATCTGTCACCAGACTTTTGACGAAGGATTCGCTCAGACCGATTTCGGCCGCGGCCCGCGTGAGGTCGTAATGGAGCTTGGTCTCTTCGGCACCAGACATCAGCGCGGTGTCTTGTGAAGCCTCGCCGCTGAGTTGTCGGTAGTGTTCCCCCTCTTCGGCATCGTCGATCAGGTGCTGTTCCTTCTCGGGGATGATGTCGAGGCTGAAGGGTTCGACATCCTCGACGGGTTCGCGGGGTTCCTCCTCGATTGCCGGGGCATTTTCATCTTTGATCGGCGGCAGTTCGATATCGTCATCCATCAGGCTGCCCAGCTCCAGAGACGCCGGCTCCTCTTCGACGGTCGGCGGTTTAAGCTCTTCCTTGAAGCCTGGGGACTCCTCGGGTGCGGAAGTGCCCAGAAGGTCGCCGAAGTCATAGAGGTCGTCCTCTTCCGCCGGCTCTGAGACAGCGGGTTTACTGGCCTCAGGTTCGAAGACTTCGCTTGCCGGTGCCGCCGCTTCGGTCATTTCCGGAAGCGGTTTGCCTTCCATTTTGGCAACGATAAGGTAGAACTGCTTCAAGTTGGCTTCGATCTCGACCTGGTCGCGTGAAGCGTTGACGATGCTCAGCACCTCGAAGGCGTCTTCGATCCGGAGGTTGGCCGCGACCCCCTTGAGTTTGTGCGAAAGGAGGTGAACTTCGTCGAAATCCTCTTCATGGTTGGCATTGAAGAGCCCCGTTTTGAATTCGTGGGCCTGCTGGATAAAGTCGCCGATGAACTCCTCGATCAGTTCGACGGGAAGACCGAGTTCGCTTGCAGCGATATTGGGGTCGAAAACGTAGTCATGATCCGTCTGCAGGTTGTCCAGATAGGCCTGCTCTTCCTGGTTGATATAATCGCCGAGCATCGGCCGTTCGGTTTTTTCGGGGGCGGAAACCGGTTCAAAGGTTTCCGGCATATAAGGCTCTTCTTCCAGTGCGAAGGGCTCGGGTTCGGGGCTTTCGGTTTCAAAGCTCTCCGGTTCGCTCAGGGATCCGTCAAGGTTGATATCGGGCAGGTCGATCGCCGGGAGCTCTTCAAATTCAAACTCCTCTGCCGGTGCAGGCGGTACGATCGGCGCTTCGGGTTCGTGGGGACGTACCGGATGCTCTTCAAATGCCGGCATTTCTGCCGGGGAGGGACGTTCAAAGGGCTCCATCGCCCCGCTGAGGGCCTTAACCTGCTTGAGATGAACGACATACCCTTCGTTGTCTGGGGCATCGGTCATGAAGATCGGTGACAGGGCCAGTGTACACGAGAAATGGACCTTGTCGTTCTGGATAATGGCACGGGTGTCTTCGGCGTCGGCATGGAGGACGAAGTCGATCCAGGGGAAGTTCTGGAAGTTGTGGATGTACCCCGGTTTCTTGACGAACATTTCAGCCACATCCCTGTGTTCCGCCAGAAATTCGGAAAGGGTTTTGTATCCGAGATGGTGTAGTGTTTCGTCGTCAATACCCACCAATTCTTTGTTGTGGTTGTAGATCAGCACAATGCCTCCTTCAGGTTATGATTCTGCTTCTTCGCCGCGCAGGCGTTCGTAAAGCGTTTCGGCCTCTTCGATGGCCGCTTCGCTGGCCCCTTTGCGCGCTGCGGCATATTTGGTGATTGCCCCGGTCTCGTCCTGGATCGGCGTGATCGTTGTTTCGACCCAGTAATACCGTCCGTCTTTGCGCAGGTTTTTGACAAGACCAGTCCACACATTACCCTGTTTGATGGTATTCCACATCATCTCAAAGGCCTTTTTCGGCATATCCGGGTGGCGGATGATATTGTGCGGCTGTCCAATCAGCTCCTCTTTGGTGTAGCCGGAGATTTCACAGAACTTCCGGTTGGCGAAGGTAATGATCCCATTGAGATCCGTTTCACTCACGATCGCACGGCCTTCGAATTTAAACTCTTCATCTATCGGTTCTACTACCTGCATAGTCGACCTTGTTTTAATTTGTGTCTGGATAAATATAGCATATTAACCGCAAAATGCAACTTATCGATAACTGTTTTTGATCTTTTTTGCATCAGCAATGTTGAGGAGGGCGGCGAGTTCCTCCTCGGGGGCTGCATAAACGGCTTCAAAGGTGCCGAAATGGTTGAGAAGTTTTTTGACCTTGGCCTCAGAAATGCCCTTCAGTTGCAGGAGATTTGAGCTTTTTGCCTCCTTTTCTCGTTGCTTTTTGTGAAAGGTGATAGCAAAGCGGTGGGCTTCATCCCGCAGCCGCTGCACCCAGTGCAGACGGGGGTCGGTCGTCGGGAGTCTGAGGGTCTCCTCGAACGTATGGATCAGGTCGGCGGCTTTGCCTTTCGCACGGTGTGCCTTGGCATCGATTTTTTCCTTGCTGACGGCGATGACGTCGAGGTTGACCCCGGCGGAGGCGAGAAGGTCCGTTGCCAGCAGCAGCAGGGTGCGCCCCCCGTCGATGATCCAGAGGTCCGGCGGCGGGTTGGTGCCGAAACCCTCGATCCGGCGGGTCAGCATTTCACGCATCTGGGCGTACTCATCCCGCGATTCGAGGTGGTAGTGGCGGTAGGCTTTTTTCAGGAACGTCCCTTTTTCGGCCACGATCATGGCCCCGACGGGAGCGACCCCGGCGAGGTGGGAGTTGTCGAAGACCTCGACGCGTTCGGGGAAGGCGGAGAGTCCGCAGAGCTCCTGCAGGGCTTCCGCGGTCCGTTCGGCCCCCGTATGCCGCTGTTTCTGGAGCAGCTCCTCGGCATTGAGGCGCGCGGTATCGATCACTTTGCGTTTTTCGCCGCGCTGGGGGACGTGAATCTGTACTTTGCGCCCCAGATGTTTTGAGAGTGCCGATGCGACCCAATCGCGGGTCTCGAAATCGTCCGCGACGAGGATGGGGGCGAGGATGGGGGGCTGGTCATGGACGTAGAACTCCAGCAGGGTGCGTTCGTAGAGTTCGCCGGGGTCGAAGAGTGCACCCGCGCGGATCGTGTCGAACGCGGAGGAGACGATCTTACCCCGTCGCATGAAGAGGCGGACGATGGCGGCATACTTATCGTTGTGGGCGACGGCAAAGATATCATAGTCTGCGGCGTTGGCCAGGTCGATCTTGGAGAGCTGTTCGCTGCGCTCGATGCGCTCGATCCGGTCTCGCAGTTTCGCCGCCTCTTCGAAGCGCAGCGATTCGGCGTAAAAAGCCATCCGTGCTTCGAGGCGGGAGAGCAGCTTCCGTTTGGAATCGATGAGGCTTTTGGCCTCGTCAATAAGGTCGGCGTAGGCCTCCGGCGTCACCAGCCCCTCGCAGGGACCGAGGCACTGTTTCATCTGATAGAAAAGGCAGGTCTTCCCCCCGGCCAGGCAGCTCTGCTTCTGCACGAGCGGTACGAGGTCGTAGAGAGAGTCGAGGATGTCCCGCGCCCCGACGGAATAGGGGCCGAAATATTCGATACTGCTGCCGGTAATGACTTTGCGCGTGATCTCGAAACGGGGGAAGGGGAGCGCGCGGTCGATATAGATATAGGGATAGGTCTTGTCGTCGCGCAGCAGGATGTTGTATTTGGGCTTGAGCTGCTTGATCAGGGAGTTTTCCAGGATCAGGGCGTCGTGTTCGCTTTCGACGACGATATAGTTCAGCGAGACCGTTTCGCCGAGCATCTTGCGGATGCGGGGGGAAAGGGTCGGGTTGGGGGCGAGCACGGGGGTAAAGCGGAAATAGCTCTTCACCCTTTTCTTCAGGCTCTTGGCCTTGCCGACATAGAGCAGGTGGCCGCCGGCGTCGTAGTAGTGGTAGACGCCGGGACGGTCAGGCAGGTTCTGAATCTGTTCGAGCATGGATGTGTTCTCTGATCCGTTCGATGAGCCGGTGCAGTTCGGGATGGTGGGCCTCGTTGCCGAAGGCGCCTTCCGAGCGTTCGGTGTAGAGGGCTTCGGTGTCGCGTATCATCCCCGTGTCTTCGCTTTTTGCCGCTTCGATGCGGTGGGTGACGAAGGCGCGGATGTCCTCGGGCAGGTGCTCCCGGCACTCCGGCGGCGTATAGAGTTTTAAAGGGGCTTTAATCGAGGCAATGATATTATCGAACTCCTGTTTGGCGCCCGGATGGCTAAGAACAAAATAGAGTATTTTGTTGTGAAAATAGCCGTACCGCACGAGCCGCTGCAGGTGCGGGGGGAAAAGCCCCTGGATGCGGCGGATGCACTCGAAGTGCGCCAATTTTGAAAACGACGGCTTTTGCCGCAGCGAAGCGAGAATATGCGAAGCATTTTTCATATGATGATTATAGCGGTTTGCCTGTTAAGCCTTTCTGGATGCGGCTACAAGGGCAACCCCTACTACGAAGCCCCGCAAAAGGTGCGCTGATGCAGTATGACGTCCTCATCATCGGTGCCGGGGTCGCCGGACTCTACGCCGCGCTGAACATTCCTACCGATAAAAAAGTCCTCCTCATCAACAAGACCCGCCCCTGGGAGTGCAACACCTATTACGCCCAGGGCGGCGTGACGACCGCGCGCAACGACGCCGATATCCCCATTCACATCAAAGACACCCTTGACGCGGGTGCGGGCATGTGCAACGAAGAGGCGGTCCGGGTGCTGAGCGAAACCTCGCAGAGCGTGGTTCGTGACCTGATGGCACGCGGTTTCAAGTTCGATACGGGGGAGAACGGTCGTCTGCTCTATACCAAAGAGGCGGCGCACTCCGCCGACCGTATCCTGCATGCGGGCGGCGATGCGACGGGTCGGCATCTCCACCACTTTCTGCTGCTGAATAATCCCCACCCCATGCTGGCCAACGCCACCGTCATCGATTTCCTGATCGAAGCGGGGCAGATCTGCGGGGTCGAGGTCGTTTACAAGGGCGAGCGCAAAGTGATCCTCGCACACCAGGTGATCCTCGCCAGCGGCGGGGTGGGCTCGCTGTACCGCTTCCACACGAACGCCTACAGCATTAGCGGGGATATCCAGGGCATCTGTGTCGAAAAAGGGATCGCCCTGGACAATATGGAGATGATGCAGTTCCACCCGACGGTTTACCTCGGTAACCAGTCCGTGCAGAAGCAGCTGCTTAGCGAAGCGCTGCGGGGCGAGGGGGCGCAGGTCGAGGATGAAGACGGCTACCGTTTCCTCTTCGATTACGACCCCCGGGGCGAACTTGCCCCCCGCGACATCGTCAGCCGGGCGCTTTTCGACTACCGCCGCAAGACGAAAAAGCAGATTTACCTCTCCTTCCGGGAGTTTGATCCGGCCTATTTCCATAAACGCTTCCCCAATATCAGCGCCAACCTGCGGGATATGGGTTTTGACGTTCCCAAAGACCGCGTGCCGGTCTCCCCGGCGTTTCACTACGCCATCGGCGGGATCAAGACGGACCTGGAGGGGCACGTTGCCGGTGTCAAGGGGCTTTATGCCATCGGCGAAGCGGCGTCGACGGGGGTCCACGGCGCCAACCGTCTGGCCAGCAACTCGCTGCTGGAGGGGCTGGTCTTCGCCAAACGCGCGACCGCGGCGCTTCTGAGCGAACCGGGGAGCAACTGCTCCACCCCTTTCGCCCCGGGAGATGAGCCCCTGTTTGTCGAGGGAGACAAAGAGAAAAAGGAGCAGCTGCGCCGTATAATGTGGAAATTCGTTTCCATTGTCCGGACGACAGAAGGGCTCCAGGAAGCACTGGCCACGCTCGACGCCATGCTCGCTTCCCCGATCGGCCGGATGCTGAGATTGCGCTTGTTGACGGCGCACGAGATCGTCCGCGCCGCCCTGGCCAGGGAAGAGTCGGTCGGGGTCCATTACCGCGAAAACTGAGTCATAACACCGTCGGAGGTGTAAAATATATTTCAATTGGGAGTTTTATATGCATGACACCATGCTTGACCTGACCTCGACGTGGGTCGGGATCGCCGTTCTGGCCGTCTTTGTCATCGGCTATTATTTTATTGCAACGGAAGAAAAATATGAGTTGAACAAGGCCAAGCCGGCCCTGTTCATCGGAACGTTCTCGTTTATGCTGATCGGGATCTATTATGCGCTCAACGGGCTCTCTCCGGACCCGCTTCATGAGGAGATGCGCACGCTGATCGAGGAGATCGCGGAGATCTTCTTCTTCCTGTTCGTGGCGATGACTTTCATCGAGACCCTGATTGAACGGGGCGTTTTTGACGTCTTGAAATACAAGCTCGTCTCCAAGGGATACAGCTACAAGAAACTTTTCTGGCTGACGGGGCTGCTGGCGTTCTTCATCTCGCCGGTAGCCGACAACCTGACAACGGCACTGATCCTTTCGACGGTACTCTTCACGATCGACCGTGACAATCACAAGTTCCTCGTACCGGGGGCGATCAATATCGTTGTGGCGGCCAATGCGGGCGGTGCCTGGAGTCCCTTTGGAGATATTACGACCCTGATGGCGTGGACGGCGCAGAAGGGCGAATTTATCGACTTCCTTTTCCTCTTTGTCCCCTCCATCGGCGGCTGGGTCCTGACGGCATGGCTGCTGGCCCGTTTCGTTCCGGCAGGAGCGCCGGCGTTTGACGCGAGCAGCGAAGCGGCACCGCAGATGCGCGACGGCGGAATGACGGTTGTCTACCTGGGGGCTGCAACGATCGTTATTGCGGTCCTGGGACACCAGTTCTTCCACTTCCCGGCGATGTGGGGCATGGTCTTCGGTCTGGCGCTGCTCAAGCTCTACTCTTTCCGTCTGACGAAGCAGAAGCGCGATTCGTTCGATATCTTCGTCAACATGCAGAAGATCGAGAACGATACGCTGCTCTTCTTCTTCGGGATCCTCTCCGCCGTCGGTGCGCTGCACTATGTCGGTTTCCTCAACTACATCCACGATCTCTACGGGGTGATCGGTGCGACGGCGTCGAACATCGGCGTCGGCTTCCTCTCGGCGATCGTCGACAACGTCCCGGTGATGAGCGCGATCCTCAAAGCGAGCCCGGAGATGGGGCTGGATCAGTGGATGCTCGTCACGATGACGGCGGGAATCGGCGGGAGCCTGATCAGTTTCGGTTCCGCCGCCGGCGTCGGCGTTATGGGGCGTCTGCGCGGAATCTACACCTTCGGTGCGCATATGAAATACGCCTGGACGATCCTGGCGGGCTATCTCCTCTCGTTGGCCCTCTGGTACATCCAGTTCGAGATTCTCGGGCTCTACTAGGCCCGTCTTCCGGCGTTGCCTGCCGGGGCGGAACACCCCTCCGGCGCACCGCCCGACACTAACCCAAATCTAACCCCTTTTAAGCTATCCTTTCATTATCAATCAACCATTCATAAAGGTCTTACCGTGAAAGACGTCAGCATTATCGTACTGGATTTCGGATCGCAGTATACGCAGCTTATTGCACGCCGCCTGCGCGAGGAACGTATCTACTGTGAAATCGTTCCCTACTTCACCAAAGTCGAAGAGATCACCGCGAAAAACCCCAAAGGGATCATCCTCAGCGGCGGCCCGGCTTCGGTGTACGACGAAGATGCCTATGAAGTGGACAAGGCGATCTACGACCTCGGCCTCCCCGTGATGGGGATCTGTTACGGGATGCAGCGGATTGCCGTCGATTTCGGCGGTTCGGTCATCCGCTCCGATCACCACGAATACGGCAAGGCGGAGCTCTATATCAATGAGGAACACGGCAACGTCTCCCCGCTGTTCGAATCATGCGAGAACGGCCGCATCGTCTGGATGAGCCATAGCGACCGCGTTGACGTGCTCCCGGAGGGCTTCGCGCCGATCGCGTACTCCGACAACTCCCCCTTCGCGGCGATCGCAAATGAGGAGAAGCGCGTCTACGCCATGCAGTACCACCCGGAAGTCCAGCACAGCGAAGAGGGGTACCTCATGCTGCGCAACTTTGCCCGCAAGATCTGCGGCGTGACCGAGAAGTGGGATATGGGTCACTTCCTCAAAGAACAGATCGCGAAGATCAAAGAGCAGGTCGGCGAGGGCAAGGTGCTCTGCGGGCTCTCCGGCGGGGTCGACTCCTCTGTCGTCGCGGCGCTGCTGTACGAAGCGATCGGTGACCAGCTGATCCCGGTCTTCGTTGACAACGGGCTGCTGCGCAAGGGCGAGCGCGAACAGGTCGAGGAGGTCTTCAAGGTCAACCTGAAAGTGCCCCTCGTCGTGGCGGACGCTTCCGAGCTCTTCCTGGAGCGCCTGGCTGGCGTGACCGATCCGGAGACGAAGCGCAAGACGATCGGACACACCTTCATCGAGGTTTTCGAAGCCGAAGCGAAAAAGCACTCCGGTATCAAGTTCCTGGCACAGGGAACCCTTTACCCGGACGTCATCGAGTCCGTCTCCGTCAAAGGGCCTTCCGAGACGATCAAGTCACACCACAACGTCGGCGGCCTGCCGGACTGGATGGACTTCGAGCTGATCGAGCCCCTGCGCGAACTCTTCAAAGACGAGGTCCGCAAACTGGGGCGCGAACTGGGACTCCCCGAGTCGATGATCAACCGCCACCCCTTCCCGGGGCCTGGCCTGGCGATCCGTATCATGGGCGACGTCAACAAACCGGATCTCAACCTGCTGCGCGAAGCGGACGTCATTCTGCTCGACGAGCTCAAGGCGAGCGGTTACTATACCCGCACATGGCAGGCGTTTGCCGTGCTGCTCAACGTCAAGAGCGTCGGGGTCATGGGGGATAACCGTACTTACGACAACACGGTCTGCGTCCGCGTCGTCGAAGCGGTCGACGGTATGACGGCGACCTTCGCGCATCTGCCGCACGATCTGCTCGAGCGCATCAGCCGCCGCATTATCAATGAAGTCGACGGGATCAACCGCGTCGTCTACGATATCAGCTCCAAGCCGCCCGCAACGATCGAGTGGGAGTAAGCATCGGCCCTTCGGCCGGTCTCCCGTATCAATAATCCTTATCTCTCCTCCTTTTGTATCCTCTCTGTATCAAAATGCTATCAATTTTTTTGTTTTTGTCATTAAATATGAGAATTTGACGTGCTATAATGCAGCAAAATGACGAACTTCCCATGAAGTGAGGGGAAATTTCGTTATAAATTAAAGGAGAAACAATGCGCAAATTAGGGTTTTTCATGTCTACGGTTACCGCTGCAGTCCTTGCATCGACTGCCACAGCCGGAGATTATGAAGTGACTGCGATTGTCGGAGGGGTGATCCCGGAGGGCAATCTGGAGATGAACAAGCAGGGGACGATCGGTGCAGCGGTCCAGTTCAATGCGATCTTTGAGAGTATCAAGCCCGAGCTTGAGCTGCTCTATTCGCCGGATGTCGTCTACAAAAAAGCAGGGGGCGAGACGACGATTACCCGTGTCATGCTCAACGGTGTCCATGAATACGGCCCGCTCGGAACGGCGATCCCCTATATGAAAGCCGGTCTGGGGTATGAAAATATGACCAAGCTGAAGTATGACAATGAAGACAGCGTGATGGCCGACGCCGGCCTCGGATTCAAGTTCCCGATCGCCGAAGAGGTTGCATTGAAACTCGAAGCACTCTATATGCTGAAATACAATGACGACCGCTGGGATAACAATCTGGCCGTTCTTGCCGGTGTGAATGTTGCTTTCGGCGCTTCCGAACCGGCGGCGGAACCTGCACCGGAGCCGGCACCTGCTGTTGCCGATGCACCGGCGGACAGCGACAACGACGGGGTTGCAGATGACGCGGACAAATGTCCCGGCACGGCAGCCGGCGTGAGCGTTGATGCGAACGGATGCGCACTCGACAGTGACAGCGACGGCGTGGTCGACGGGACGGACAAGTGCCCGGATACCCCTGCAGGCGCGACAGTCGATGCTATGGGATGCCAGCTTGACGGCGACCATGACGGTGTGGTCGATGCTTCCGATAAATGCCCCGACACCCCGAAAGGCGCCAGCGTGGATGAGCTTGGATGTGCGGTAGACAGCGACGGCGACGGTGTCAGCGACCTGAAAGACAACTGTCCGAACACGCCGGAAGGCTTCAAGGTTGATATGGTCGGCTGCCCTGTTGTCAAGACGCTGAAGATCCGCTACGAGACAGCTTCTGCCGTCATCGCAAAAGAGTCCGAAGGCAAAGTCGTTGAATTCGCAGAGTTCCTCAAAGAGAGCCCTGCATACAACGTGAAGATTCTCGGCCACACGGACAGCCGCGGCAGCGACAAGTACAACCAGGGACTTTCCGAAGCACGTGCGAACAGCGTCAGAACACTCCTGATTGCCAACGGCATCTCCGAAGATCGTATCATCGCCGAAGGCAAGGGCGAGTCCCAGCCGATCGCCGACAATGGTACCAAAGAGGGCCGCGCGGCGAACCGCCGCATCGAAGTCTGGCTGCTGAAATAAGGAGCCGCTTCACACCTGCCGGTGCGCCGTTTTCTCCGGCGTCTCCGGAATTATGGTATAATTGAATGTTTACTTAAACACGGGGCTGACCTGGTTTCGACGGGAGCAGGTCGCCTACGGTTGCATGCCGGGCTGAGCATCCCGATATACGGCTCAGATTGCATAACTGCAAACAACACAAATTATCGTCCTGCTTACGCTGTAGCGTAAGTTTTAACTTAATTTAGGACTGCTTCGCCTTCCGACTCTGGATAGGAAGGACTTTGAAGTATCACCCTTCTCCAGATATATCTGTAGATTGTCTCATCTGCAGAAGAACTTCGAGACTCGCCCGGTCTAGCTTTGCAGGTTGTGTGAAGCCCGGTTAAACCAAACAACCTCTCTAAGCATGTAGACGCCGCAGGTAGCTTGTTTTCGGACTGGAGTTCGATTCTCCACAGCTCCACCAATCTTTCTCAACTACTTTTCATTTGCACCATACTGTTTTTCAATCATATCCATCACTTCCAGCTGCAAAAAAATTGTCAGCAGTTCCGGGTCGTGCTTGGTACCGCTTTCGTTTTGCATAATCTCAATGGCATCGTGGTGCGGCATGGCCGCGCGGTAGGGGCGCGTTTCGCGCAGGGCGTCGTAGCTGTCGAGGATGGAGAGCATCCGGGCGATGCGGGGGATCGCCTCGCCCTCTAGCCTGTCGGGGTAGCCGCTGCCGTCAAAGTGTTCGTGGTGATGCCGTACATGGTCGGCGATCCTGTCGCCCTGAGGGAGCTGCAGCAGGCGGACGATCGCTTCGCCCATGGTGGAGTGCAACTGCATTGTTTCGCGCTGTTCGGGCGCAAGGGCATCCGGGTGCAAGAGGATGCTGTCGGGAATGCCGATTTTGCCGATATCATGGAACATCGCACTGTAGAGCAGCTGAACCTGCTCGTCGGGAGAGAGGGAACAGGCGCGGCCGAAGGCGTCGGCAAGCAGGACGACCCGCTCGCAATGCTCATGGGTCTGGCTATGGCGCTGCCGAAGACTTTCGCGCAGCCCCTCGATGCTGCACGGCTGGGCGTGGAGGGATTCGAAAAGGTTCATGGCTCCCCTTTGCATACGCAGGTGGGTTCCTGCGGGCAAGCAATCGTTTCGGAACTATTGTAGCAGAAGATCGGTATTGGTGATGGACACCCGGAGATGGATCTTTCGTCGCGTCACATGGCAGCACCGGCAAAGATAGACCAAGGCGAACCACGATACCACGACAACGAAGGGCCTCTTCAGCCCCGGGGACGACGGAGTATGGGCACTATTTATGCAAGGGTGTAACCTAATCTATACACCATTTCTACTATAATGGCGGCATAAATTATCCTACGAGGAAATCATTATGGCAATCAAAGTAGCGGTAAACGGAACGGGACGGATCGGCCTGATCGCGATCAAGATCGCGGCGCAGCGCGACGATATGGAACTGGTGGCGATCAATACGACCGCCAAACCGGATATGCTGGAGTACCTGCTGAAATACGACTCCGTTCACACGGGGATCGATACGAAAGTGATCGATGAGCATACCATCGAGGTCGGCGGCAAACCGGTCATGATGTTCAGCGAACGCGACCCCGAGTCCCTGGACTTCAGCAAAGCGGGCGCGGAAGTCGTCGTCGAGTGTACCGGCGTTTTCCTGACAACGGAAACGGCCTCAAAACACCTCAAGGGCAGCGTGAAAAAGGTCGTCATGTCCGCACCGGCGAAGGACGATACCCCGACATACGTCATCGGGATCAATACCGACAGTTACCAGGGCGAAGCCGTCATCTCCAACGCCAGCTGTACGACCAACGCCCTGGCGCCGGTGACGAAGATCCTCGATGACACGTTCGGGATTGAGAACGGTCTGATGACGACGATCCACTCCTATACGAACGACCAGAACCTGCTCGACGTTAAACATAAAAAAGATATGCGCCGTGCCCGTGCGGCGGCGGTCAATATGATCCCGACGACAACCGGTGCCGCCAAGGCGATCGGCCTGGTCATGCCGCACCTTCAGGGCAAGCTCAACGGGTACGCCATGCGTGTCCCGACGACGGATGTCTCCGTCGTCGACCTGACGGTCAACCTGAAAAAAACGACAACCAAAGAGGAGGTCATTGCCGCCTTCGAAGCCGCCGCGGCGGGCGAATATGCGGGCCGTGTCGAGGTCGACCACGACAAGCGCGTCTCCAGCGACTTCGTCGGTTCCTCCTACAGCTGTACCTTCGTCCCGGATATGCTCAGCGTCATCGACGGTACCGTCGTCAAGGTGCTGGCCTGGTACGACAACGAGTGGGGTTACACCGAGCGTCTGATGGACATGGCCAAGTTCGTCGGTGAACACTAAGGAGCGCGGATGAAAAGCATTATCGGTCACTGCAACAGCAGCATTGCGTCACTGAAACTCTCCGAAGACCTTCTTGACAAGAATACGCTCATCCTCGGCGAAGAGGGTGCGGGTAAAACGAATCTCGCCTCGAAGATCCGCGAGTTCGTTATCGCCAGCGGCATCCCGACGCTCTACATGGACTTTTCGGACCCCGCCATCGACGAGGTTGAAGCGCGCTACAAAGACGAGCACTTCTTCTACATGCAGTTTGAAGAGAGCGATGCCTTTGACGCGGCCTTCGACGAGGCAGTCGAGGCGCGCAAGCACATCTACCTCGCGGTCAACCCGAGCCACTTCTCCAACAAGCGTGATGTGAAAAGCCGGCTCTCACAGACGATCTCCAAGCAGGAGCTGCTGGACAACTATTACTACTTTTTCCATGAGATCGCACAGCTCGGCGGCTTTTACACGAAGTTCGAAGACTTCCTCATGTATATCTTTAGCATGATCAATATGAAAAAATTCGGGCTCACGTTCCTGTCGCAGCCCCACGAGATCTTCGAGAATGCCCAGCTCAAACTGCTGTTTACCTTCCTTTTCCTCGGACGCTGTTCCAATGCGAACTACTATAACACCTCCGAGCTCAAAAACATGAAGCGCAACCAGTTCTTCTATCAGCGTCGTATGAACCACAAGACCCTGCTGTTCAACGATATCCGGAGCGACGTCGTCACCGTCGACGAATAAAAAGGAGCGCGCATGGCACTGGCCATCATGTGTTCGGGCGGCGATGCGCCCGGAATGAACCCCGCGATCAAGAAGTTTGTCGATTACGCCTTCAAGCGCGGGCAGAAGCACTACTTCATTCACCACGGCCTCGAGGGGATGATCGACGGCGAGATCACCGAAGCCTCCCACAGTGACGTTGCCGGGATCCTGCACCGCGGCGGTGCCATTATCCGCTCCTCCCGTTCCAAACGCTTTTTCGAATACGAATACCGCAAACAGGCCTTTGAGAATCTCAAGAAGTATGACATTACGGGGCTCGTCGTGCTGGGAGGGGACGGCTCTTTCCGTGCGATGCAGCGTTTCAGCGAGGAGTTCCCGCTCAATTTCGTCGGCATTCCGACGACGATCGACAACGATATCTACGGCACGGACTACTGCCTCGGCGTCGATACGGCGCTCAACGTCATCCGCGACGCCCTGGACAAGATCCGCGATACCGCGTCGACCTTTGACCGGGCTTTCGTCGTCGAAGTGATGGGCCGGGAGTGCGGCTATCTTGCCGTTGTTTCCGCCCTGGCCAGCGGGGCGGAGATCTGCATTATCCCCGAAGCCGATTTCAATATCAAAGTCGCAGAGAAGCAGCTGCTCGAAGAGGTGGCCGGCGGGCGCGGCTACATTCTGGCGGTGGTCGCCGAGGGAACCGGCAAGACCGCCGAGATCGCCGAGTGGCTGGAGTCGACCATCGGTCTGGAGACCAGGGTGAGTATTCTGGGGCATATCCAGCGCGGGGGGAATCCGACGGTGACGGACAGGCTGATGGCCTTTGAGTTCGTCATCCACGCCATCGACCACCTCCTGCACTCCCGCGACGCCAACAAGGTCGTCTACTACCGCGACGGGGCCTACGGCCTCATGGAGATCGATGACGTCGTTTCCCACACCTACACGATCGACAGCGAACTGCTCTCCGCCATCAACCTGATCGACTGAGCGCCGCTGCGCATTTTCACGGGGTTCGGCACCCCGAAAATCTCCTTACGGTTGCAAACCGTTTTTTTTAATCGTTGTCTATAGTGCGTCGGAGTACAATGGGTCCAAACGTCAACGCATTACGATAAGGAGCCCGGTATGTCACGCATCGTTATGGACGCCAACGAAGCGGTTGCGCGCGTCGCATTCAAAACCAACGAGGTGATCGCGATCTATCCCATCACCCCCTCATCCCCCATGGGGGAACACTCCGACGAATATGCCGAGAATGGGGAGAAAAACATCTTCGGCACCGTGCCGGACGTAATGGAGATGCAGAGCGAGGGGGGTGCGA
This sequence comes from Sulfurimonas sp. HSL3-1, assembly GCF_039645995.1. Classification (NCBI taxonomy): domain Bacteria; kingdom Pseudomonadati; phylum Campylobacterota; class Epsilonproteobacteria; order Campylobacterales; family Sulfurimonadaceae; genus Sulfurimonas; species Sulfurimonas diazotrophicus. The sequence continues at coordinate 1,999,658 of NZ_CP147920.1, read as the reverse complement.
GCGGCGCGGTCCACGGTGCGCTGCAGGCCGGGGCGCTGACGACGACCTTTACGGCGTCGCAGGGGCTGCTGCTGATGATCCCGAACATGCATAAAATCGCCGGGGAGCTCACCCCGACCGTTTTCCACGTCGCGGCGCGTTCGCTGGCGGCGCAGGCGCTCTCGATCTTCGGGGACCACACCGATGTCATGCAGTGCCGGCCGACGGGGTTCGCGATGCTTGCCTCCTGCGATGCCCAGGAGGCACAGGATTTCGCCCTGATCGCCCAGGCGGCGGCGCTGGAGGGGCGGCTGCCCGTGCTGCACTTTTTCGACGGCTTTAGAACGTCGCATGAGCTGATGAACGTCGAGACGCTCGACGATGCGGTGCTTAAAGCGATGATTTCGACCGAACTGGTCAACGCCCACAAGGCGCGCGCCCTCGACCCCGAAGCTCCCGTCCTTCGGGGAACGAGCCAGAACCCCGACGTCTACTTCCAGGGGCGCGAGAGCGTCAACTGCTACTATGACGCCTTCCCCGGCATCGTCCAGAAGCAGATGGACCGTTTCGCGGCTTTGACGGGCAGGCAGTACCGTCTGTACGAATACTACGGCTGTCCCAACCCGAAAAAGCTGATTGTGCTGATGACCTCCGGCGCGAAGACGGCGCGCGAAACGGTGGATGCGCTCAATACGCTCGGATACGAAACGGGCGTCCTGACCGTCCGCCTCTTCCGTCCTTTCGATGCCGAGCGCCTGCTCGAAGCGATCCCCAAAAGCGTCGAGGCGATCGCGGTCCTTGACCGTACAAAGGAGCCGGGGGCGTATGCGGAACCGCTCTTCTCGGACGTGATGCACGCCTACGCGGAAGCCTTCGCAAGGGGACGCTGCAAATCGATGCCCCGTATCATCGGGGGACGCTACGGACTCTCCTCCAAGGAGTTTACGCCGGCCATGGTCAAAGCGGTCTTCGACGAATTGAAAAAAGCGGAGTCGAAACCGCGCTTTACCGTCGGCATCACCGACGACGTGACACACCTCTCCCTCGAGGCCGCTCCCTTCGAGACGCCGTCAGAGGGGGTAACGCAGGCGCTTTTCTACGGCCTGGGCAGCGACGGGACCGTCGGGGCGAACAAGAACTCCATCAAGATCATCGGGGAGACGGGAGAACATGTGCAGGGGTACTTCGTCTATGATTCGAAGAAATCCGGCTCCATGACGATCTCGCACCTGCGCTTCTCCCCGGAACCGATCCGTTCGACCTACCTTATCGACACGGCGGATTTCGTCGGGGTGCACCAGTTCGTCTTCATTCTCAAATACGATATTCTCAAGCAGGCGAAGCCGGGGGCGAAAGTGCTCATCAACGCCCCTTACGACGCCGACGAGGTGTGGATGCGCCTGCCGCGGATCGCCCAGGAGCGGATCATCGAAAAGGGGCTGAAACTCTACACCATCAATGCCTATGATGTGGCCAAAGAGTGCGGACTGGGGCGGCGGATCAACACGATCATGCAGACCTGCTTCTTCCATATCGCCGAAGTGATCCCTCTGGAGCAGGCGGTCGCGAAGATCAAGGAGAGTATCGAGAAGACCTACGGCAAAAAAGGCGAGATGATTGTACGGATGAACTTCTGCGGGGTCGACAAGGCGATCGAGAACCTGCACGAGATCAGCGTGCCGGACGCCGTCGGCTCCGGGGCGGACCTGCTGCCGGTTTATAAGCTCGACGTCGCCGATCCGTTCTTGGAAAATGTCACGGCGAAGCTTGAAGCGTTTGAAGGCGACAGCGTTCCCGTCAGCGCCATCCCCGCAGACGGCACCTGGCCGCTGGGAACGACCAGGTACGAGAAGCGGGAGATCGCCCTGGATGCCCCGGTCTGGGACCCGGACGTCTGTATCCAGTGCGGCAAATGCATGGAGGTCTGCCCGCACGCCGTTATCCGGGCAAAGGTGTTTGACGATACGCTGCTGGAGGCGGCGCCGGAAGGCTTCAGCGCCGTCACGACGAAATCGAAAACCTTTGGGGAGCACGAGCTCTTTACGATCAAAGTCTCCGTTGAGGATTGTACGGGGTGTTCGCTCTGCGTGGAGATGTGCCCGGCGAAGAACAAGTCCGATCTCTCCAAAAAAGCGATCAACATGGCGTCGATCGAACCGATCCACGACGCGGCGGTGGCGGAGTGGGACTATTTCCTCTCCCTGCCCGAGGTCGACCGCAGCCGGCTTGACCGTACCAAGGTGAAAGAGGCGCAGCTGCTGCAGCCGCTCTTCGAGTTTTCGGGTGCCTGCCCGGGCTGCGGGGAGACCCCCTACGTCAAACTCGCTTCCCAGCTCTTCGGCGACCGGATGATCGTCGCCAACGCGACAGGCTGCTCCTCCATCTACGGCGGCAACCTTCCGACGACCCCTTGGGCGAAAAACGCGCAGGGGCAGGGGACGGCCTGGTCCAACTCCCTCTTCGAGGACAACGCGGAGTTCGGTTTGGGGATGCGCGCGAGCATCGACAGGCAGTCGCACTTCGCCCGGGAGCTCCTCGAAACCCTGCGCGATGAGGTCGGGTCCGAACTTGCCGATGCGTTGGCGGGCAATGCGCAGATAACGGAAGCGGAGATCGCCCGCCAGCGTGCGGACGTGAAAAGCCTCGAAGCGAAACTCGCCGGCATCGACCGGGAGGAGGCGCGGCTTCTGGAAGGGGTGAGCTCCTACCTGATCCGCAAATCCGTCTGGGCGATGGGGGGCGACGGCTGGGCCTACGACATCGGCTACGGCGGTCTGGACCACGTGCTCGCCTCGGGGCGCAACATCAACATCCTCGTCATGGATACCCAGGTCTACTCCAACACGGGCGGACAGACCTCCAAGGCAACGCCGATAGGCGCGGTGGCGAAGTTCTCCGCCGGGGGGAAACCCGCCGACGCGAAGGACCTGGCCCTGCATGCGCTCAGCTACGGCAACGTCTACGTTGCCCGGGTGGCGATGGGTGCCAACGACGCGCAGACACTCAAGGCCTTCGTGGAGGCTGAAGCCTACGAGGGGGTCTCCATCATCATCGCCTACAGTCACTGCATCGCCCACGGGTATGATCTGCGCTACGGTATGCAGCAGCAGAAGCTGGCGGTGGAGAGCGGGCTGTGGCCGCTGATGCGCTACAACCCCGGAAAGATCGGCAGTGACGAGAACCCCTTCTCCCTCGATTACAAAGAGCCCAAAACGCCGGTCAAGAGCTACATGTACAACGAGGCCCGCTTCAAGATGGTGCTGAAGATGAATGCCGAACGGGCAGGTGCTTTCCTGGAGGCGGCAACGGACAAGGCGCAGCGGGACTGGATACGCTACCGCGACCTCGCCGACAGTGGGAACCTGACCTTTAGCAAGGAGAACGTATGCAAATGAGTATCGAATACCTCGGACTGACCCTCAAAAGCCCCTTGATCGTTTCGGCGTCGCCGATGAGCCAGCATACCGACCGCTGCCGCGCTCTGGAAGACCACGGCGCGGCGGCGATCGTGATGCATTCGCTTTTCGAAGAGCAGATCAACGCGGAGCTGCACGAGGTCGACCATATGCTCTTTCACGGCAGGGATGCCTTCTCCGAAGCGCTGAGTTTCTTCCCGGAGGGGGCGTTCGAGAATTACGAGATGGAAAACTACCTGGGGCGGCTCCGCGCCCTGAAAACGGCCCTGGATATCCCCGTGATCGCGAGCCTCAACGGGGTCAGTACCGGCGGATGGACGACCTACGCCAAGATGCTCGAAGACGCCGGCGCGGATGCGCTGGAGTTGAACCTCTACTACCCGGCGAACAGGGCATGGACCTCCGCGGAACAGATCGAGGCGCACTACCTTGAGGCGATCGCCTCCGTCCGGCGGGAGACGACCCTGCCGTTCGCTGTCAAGCTGGCCCCTGCGTTTACCGCGCTGCCCCATTTCCTTAAGGCGGCGGAGGAGGCGGGGGCGACGGCCGCCGTGCTCTTCAACCGCTTCTACCAGAGCGATATCGACCTGGAGGCGCTGGAGTGGACGCGCACACTCTCCAAAAGCTCCCCGGCCGATTTCGCCGCGGCCCTGCGCGCCGTCGCCGTCTGTTACGGCCAGAGCGCCTTGCAGTTTTGCGCCGGGGGCGGGGTGACCGAAGGGAACGATATCGTCAAGGCCGTCATGGCCGGAGCGAATACGGTGGCGGCCGCGACGGTCTTCCATGAACGGGGGGAGGCCCACGCCGCCGTGATGCTGGCGGCCGCGGAACGCTGGATGACGGAGCATGAGTACGAATCGTTCGACCAGATGCGCGGCGCCATCAGCTACGCCAAGGCTCCCAATCCTTCGGCCCTGGAGCGGGCCAATTACGTCGATCTGCTGCGCCACGGCGACGAATTGTGGTTTTAACGGCGGATACGCTGCTTCCTAACGAAACTTTTATCCCCCCGTGCGGCGGGGGTTTGCTTTTCTTAAAGCTCCTTTAAAGCGACTGTAAAATATAATTGCGGGATTTTATAAAGACACTTTTTGTGCGGAACAGGCGCCGCCGGTGTGAGAGAGGAGCGTGTTTGATGGGTCAAAAACGGGTGTTGGTTAAGTTTTCAGGTGAAGCACTGGCCGGTGAAGCCGGTCACGGGATCGACACCCAGATCCTCAACTACATCTCCCAGGAGATCAAGAGCCTCGTCGACGCGGGTATCCAGGTCGGTCTCGTTATCGGCGGCGGCAATATCATCCGCGGTGTGACGGCGGCCAAGGACGGGATCATCCGCCGTACTGCCGGGGACTATATGGGCATGCTTGCGACGGTGATCAATGCCGTGGCGATGCAGGAGGCGTGCGAACACGCCGGACTGAAAGTGCGGGTGCAGACGGCGATCAAAATGGAACAGATCGCCGAGCCCTACATCCAGCGCCGCGCCGTCCGTCATCTGGAAAAGGGACGCGTCGTCATCTTCGCGGCGGGCACGGGGAACCCGTTCTTTACGACCGATACCGCCGCAACGCTGCGGGCGGTTGAAATCGGAGCGGACGTCATCATCAAGGCGACGAAGGTCGACGGCGTTTACGACCGCGACCCGAACAAATTCGCCGACGCCGTTAAACTGGATGTCCTTTCGTACGACCAGGCGCTGCACGACCACATCAAGGTCATGGACGATACGTCCATCGCGCTGGCCAAGGACAACAAACTGCCGATTATCGTCTGCGACATGTTCAAGTCGGGGAACCTGCTTGAGATTATCGGCGGCGATTACACCAACTGCTCCATCGTACAGCAGTAAGAAAATTACCAAAGGAAAACACCATGACAACTATGCGTCTTGAAGAGATCACTGCCAAAGCCCTCAACACTGCCGGCATCGACCGCTATCAGCTCGCGATTGCCGTTGCACAGCGTGCGAAAGAGCTCGAGAACGGTGCCCAGAGCAAGCTCAACCTTGACCTGAAGACGACCAAGTCGACAGACCTCGCACTGATGGAAATCGCGGAAGGCCTCGTGCTCATCAAGGGCTTCAAGCAGAAAGCCTAACTTTCCTCCCTGCGTCCGTCGGGCGCTCCCACATCTGACCGCAAAGAGCAGCCATGGCAAACAATTTTGATATCAACCAGATCCGCGCCATCCGGGATATTGAAAGTGCGACAGCCCTGCTGCACGAAAATATCCCCTTCGATGAACAGATCGAGGATGCACTGCTCTTCTCCAAAGATGCCCATGCGCACCAGACGCGCAAAAGCGGCGAACCCTACGTTGTCCACCCGATCCTCGTTGCCGCGCTGGTGGCCTCCATTACCGGCGACCGGGCCATGGTCATCGCCGCGCTGCTGCATGACGTCGTCGAGGATACGCCCAACACCATCGAAGCGGTGGAACTGCGCTACGGTTCCGACGTTGCCCACCTGGTGCACGGCCTGACCAAGATCGACCTGATCCGTGACAAGGAGCTCATTCCCTCCCACTCGGACGAGAAGCTTGTCGTTTCGGCGCTGACGTTTAGAAAGATGCTGCTCGCTTCCATCAAGGATATCCGTGTCCTGGTCGTCAAGCTTTGTGACCGGCTGCACAACATGCTGACCCTCGACTCGCTGCCGCCGGCCAAACAGCGCCGCATCGCCGAGGAGACGCTCGTCGTCTACGCCCCTATTGCCCACCGCCTCGGTATCTCCTATATCAAGAACTTCCTCGAAGACCTGAGCTTTTCCTACGTGTTCGCGGAGGAGAAGAAGCGCATCGACGATTATCTGAAGGTGAACTACCACGACATCGAGCTGCGCCTCAACGGTTTCCGACAGAAGATCGCGAAGCTGATGGAGCGTCAGGGGATTATTCCGGGCAGTTACGAGATCCTCAGCCGGATCAAACACGACTACTCCATCTACCTCAAGATGCAGCGCAAGGGGATCAGCATCGACGAGGTGCTGGACCTGCTGGCGATCAGGGTGCTCGTCAACGACCCGACACAGTGCTACAGCGTCCTCGGGCTCGTGCATCTGCATTTCCAGCCGCTCACGTCGCGCTTCAAAGACTACATCGCGATCCCGAAAGAGAACGGCTACCAGACCCTGCATACGACGGTCTTCGACGACACCTCCATCATCGAGGTGCAGATCCGTACCTTCGAGATGCATAAAACGGCGGAGCTGGGGGTCGCGGCGCATTGGAAGTACAAGAGCGGCGGCAACAATATCAACCTCGACTGGCTGCAGAACCTGCAGTACCAGGAGGAGTCGATCGAGGACTTCTACGAACTGGCCAAGACCGATCTTTACAGCGAAGATATCAGCGTCTTCTCTCCCAAAGGCAAACCCTATACTCTCCCGCGCGGGGCAACGGCGCTGGATTTCGCCTACGCCGTCCATACGGAAATAGGCGATCGGGCGGAGTCGTGCCTGGTAAACAAGGAGAGCAAGAGCCTGCTGGCCGAGCTGCATAACGGCGATATCGTCCGGATCATGACCGCAGAGGAGAAGCTGCTGCGCTGCAGCTGGATGGATGCCGTCAAGACCTCCCGGGCGAAACAGCATATCCGCATCAACTGCCGCCACCGCATCCGCGACATCGACAGCCGGAGCGGTCTGCTGATCATGCGCGGCGTCATGCAGCTCAACGTGACCCGCATCCGGGAGTGGATGCGCGAACACAACCGTCTGCAGAATGCCTGGATGATCGCCCGGGACGTGGACTACCTCAGAGAGGTGCTGCACCACTACCTCAAAGATCTGCGCTCGCACAAGAAGTTCGGCGCCTTCCTGGCGTCGCACCGCTTCAAGCTCAAACTCTACCGTTTCGGCTCGATCGAGCTCTTCTCGAACCACACGATCTCGGACGTCGTTTTCGATTTCTGCTGCCACCCCAAAGCCGGGGACGAGATCGTCGGTTTCGTCAGCAACGGCAAGGCGCATATCCACCACAAGATGTGCCAGCATGCCGCGACGCTGATCGAGGATGAGGAGCCGATGCTCTTTGTGCGCTGGAAGCAGGAGAGTATCTTCCATTACCACATGATCGTCAGCATGCACAACGCCAAGGGAGCCCTGGCGGATTTCCTCACGTTCCTGGCAAAGCTGGGGGCGGAAATCGTCAGCATCGAACTGGGCAAGGAACGCCAGGAACACCAGCAGCTGTGCGAGCTGGAGTTCCAGAGTTCGGAAGCGGATATTAACCGCCTCCGCGCTAAAATTGAACAAAAAATTCATATCATACAGTTTATTCGAACGGACGACGCGTATCGCTCCGTGTGAGAGGTGAAGGGAAAGAATGACAGTAACAGAAGCATTGGCTGAGATCCGCCGCGGAACGGCGGAGATTATCGACGAGGAGCGTATCGAGACGCTGGTAAAAGCGGCCCTGGACGAGGGAAAAACCTTCAGCGTCAAGGCGGGTTTCGACCCGACGGCGCCGGACCTGCACCTGGGGCATACGGTGCTGCTCAACAAGCTGGCCGCTTTCCAGCGCATCGGCGGACGCGTCCAGTTCATCATCGGCGACTTTACGGCGCAGATCGGGGACCCGACGGGCAAGAGCGAGACACGCAAAAAACTGCTCCCGGAGCAGATCGCCGAAAATGCCAAGAGCTACAAGGAGCAGGTCTTCAAGATCCTTGACCCTGAAAAGACGGAGGTCCTTTTCAACGCCGACTGGATCAACCCCATCGGCGCGGCGGGGATGCTGGAACTCACCACCCTGATGAACGTCGCGCGGATGCTTGAGCGCGACGATTTCGAAAAGCGCTACAAGAGCGGTACGCCCATCTCCATCAGCGAGTTCATCTACCCGCTGCTTCAGGGCTTCGACAGCGTCCACCTCGACAGCGATATCGAGATCGGGGGGACGGACCAGAAGTTCAACCTCCTGATGGGGCGCCACCTGCAGCGAGCCTACGAGAAGGGCAAAGAGCAGGCGGTGCTGATGATGCCGATCCTCGAAGGCCTCGACGGCGTTCAGAAGATGAGCAAGAGCCTTAACAACTATATCGGCGTCGCCGAAGCCCCGGGGGAGATGTTCGGCAAGATGCTGAGCATCTCGGACGACCTGATGTGGCGCTACTACGAACTGCTCAGCCACAAGAGCCTTGCCGAGATCGCGCAGCTCAAGGCTGACGTCGCAGAGGGCAAAGCCCACCCGAAAAAGGTCAAAGAAGCACTGGCGATGGAAATCGTCGAACGCTTTCACAGCGCAACGGATGCCGAGGCGGCGAAGGCGGAGTTCGACCGGGTCCACGCCAAGAGCGAACTCCCCAGCGATATGCCCGAATTTACGCTTGACGGACCGGTCTGGATCGCCAAAGCCTTACAGGATTGCGGGCTTGAACCCTCAACATCGCAGGCCCGGCGCGACCTTAAGCAAGGAGCCGTTAAAATGGACCAGCAAAAAGTGGATGACGAACAGCTTCAGCTCGAAGCCGGGGAGTACATCCTGCAGGTGGGCAAGCGCAAGTTTGCACGCGTAAAGGTGAAATAGATGAGTTTCGAACCGCTGAAAATCGGCAAATACACCATTGATAAACCGATCGTTCAGGGCGGTATGGGCGTCGGCATCAGCTGGGACCGTCTGGCCGGCACCGTCTCCAAAGAGGGCGGCCTCGGCGTTATCAGCGCCGTCGGGACCGGGTATTACGAGCAGAAAGAGCATGCGCACAAACTCGTCTCCGGACGCCCGCTGGATGTGGAGAACTTCTACTCCAAAGAGGGACTCACGGCTATCATCAACAATGCACGCAAGATCTGCGGCGATGCCCCCCTGGCTGCCAATATCCTCTACGCCATCAACGACTACGGCCGTGTCGTACGGGACGCCTGCGAAGCGGGAATCGACATCATCATCACGGGAGCGGGGCTGCCGACGAATATGCCCGAGTTCACCGAAGGGTACCCCGATGTCGCCCTCGTGCCGATCGTCTCCTCGCCGAAGGCGCTCAAGATCATCTGTAAGCGCTGGGAGAAGCGTTACAACCGCCTCCCCGACGCCGTGATCCTGGAAGGACCCAAGAGCGGCGGCCACCAGGGCTTTACCTATGAACAGTGTTCCATGGAGGAGCACCAGCTCGAGAATCTGGTCGCTCCGGTCGTCGAAGAGGCGGCCAGCTGGGGCGATATCCCCGTCATTGCCGCCGGCGGTATCTGGGACAAAAAGGACATCGAGGAGATGATGGCGCTCGGTGCCAAAGGAGTACAGATGGGAACCCGGTTTATCGGGACCTACGAGTGCGACGCCCACCCGAACTTCAAGAAGGTCCTGCTCGAAGCAAAAGAGGAGGATATTCACCTCATGAAGTCCCCGGTCGGCTACCCGGCCAGAGGCGTGCGCACGAACCTGAGCAGCCTGGTCGAAACCCGCACGGGGCCTGCGATCAAGTGTATCTCTAACTGTGTCGCCCCCTGCGAGCGCGGGGTCGAGGCGAAAGCGGTCGGTTTCTGCATCGCCGACCGCCTCAGCGACGCGTATGAGGGGAACACGGAGCTGGGCCTCTTCTTCTCCGGTACAAACGGCTACCGGATCACCGAACTCATCAGTGTCGCCGACCTGATGAAAAAGCTTACCGAAGGCGAATAGGTCGTAATGACGTTGAAGCGGCTCCGCGCAATCGTCACGGCTCTTACGCTGACCGCGTCTACCCTCAGTGGGATGAACCTCTCCCAGGCGGAGACGGCGCTTCAATCCAATAAACAATCCGAAATTTTCCAGGCATACGATACGTTCAAGTCCGCCTATATGGACGCAACGGTCGAAGGGGACGCCGCCAAGAAACGGCGTGCGCTGGAGGGGATTGTTGCCAGCGGAAACAAACTGCATATCGACGTCAGCGACTACCGCAACAAGCTCAAAACACTGCCGGCGCCGACAACGGACGTCAAACCGGCCCCGGCCACGGAGCCGGAACCGGTCGCAAAGCCGGAACCGGCTTCGAAAAGCAGAGTGAAAGCACCGAGTATAAAGGGGCAGAACCGCCTTGACGAGGTCGAATGGGACAGCGGCAATCTCGTGTTCCATTTTGAGAAACCGCTCTCGAACAGGGATGTCAACTTCTTCAAACTGAAAAAAAGCGGCAAGCACGGCTACCGATACGTTCTCGACATTCACGCGGTACTGGACAGGTCCCACACGCTGACCCACCGCGATCTCAAGCGCATCAGCCTCACCCAGTACAAACCGCACACGATCCGTCTGGTCCTTGAAAGTTCCCAGGCGCTGCCGGTACGCTTTGCCAAGCATGAGAAGACATTGACCGTACGCGCCGGGCTCTCCGGGGTGACCTCGCCGAAGCGCGTGCCGGCGCTGAGCCCGGTCCAGGCTCGCAACAAGGAGCGGGTGATCGTGATCGACCCGGGGCACGGGGGCAAAGACGGCGGGGCCGTCGGACACAACCGATACAAGGAAAAAGAGATCGTCCTCTCCCTGGCGGTGAAGACGGCCTCACGCTTGCGCGAACGCGGGTATACGGTCTACATGACCCGCAGCAAGGACAAGTTCATCAAACTGCGCAACCGCACGGGCTACGCCAACAAGAAGCGGGCGGACCTCTTCATCTCCCTGCACGCCAACGCAGTACCCAAAAGCAAGGCGCGAAAAGCGTACGGCATCGAGACCTACTTTCTCTCCCCGTCGCGTTCAAAGCGGGCGACGAACGCCGCGGCCCTGGAGAACAAGGCGGAAGTAGAGGATATGGATTTCTACGGGAAGAGCACTTTCCTGAACGTCCTCAATTCCGAGAAGATCGTTGCGTCGCACAAATTGGCCATAGACCTGCAGTCGAGTGTGCTCTCTTCGCTGCGGGCTCGCTACAAAGAGGTGAAGGATGCCGGCGTGAGAGAGGGGCCTTTCTGGGTCCTGGTCGGTGCGCAGATGCCGGCGGTCCTCGTCGAAATAGGCTTTATCACCCACCCCAAAGAGGCGGTGCGGATTCACAGCAATACGTATCAGGATTATTTTGCCAGGGGCCTGGCGGAGGGTGTGGAGCGCTATTTCGCGAAGAACCGCTAGGGGCCTATTCGCTTTTTTGCGGCAGTTTCCCGGAGACGGATTCGCGCTTGGCGATCAGCGACTCGATCTGCGCTTTGACCTTGTCGTAGCGGAACTGCTCTTTGAAGCCCTGGATACGGCCCCCGGAGGCGTTGGGGTGTCCGCCGCCGCCCGCCCACTCTTTGGCGATGAGGGAGACGTCGACCTGGTTGTTGGCGCGCAGGCTCATCGTCCCGCGGGGGCTGATGTCGACGATGAAGTCATACTCGGGGTAGGTGACGAGGAAGCCGTTGCCGATGATGGAGGTGTTGCCGACGGCATAGCTTAAAAAGCCGCGGTACCCTTTGTAGTAGATCGTCATCTCTTTGCGCTTCGCCCCCATCAGGGAGACGATGTACTTCGTCACCAGGTTGTCGAGGGTGTTGTTCTCCTCTTCGCGGAAAAACCCCTTTTTCATCAGATGGATCTTTTCGTCCAGTACGATCGGGGCGTCGGGCAAAGCGATCATCGCCGCGGCTTCGGTCAGCAGGCTCAGCTTGTAGGCGCGGTCCTGCTCGGCAAAGAGGGTGCGCCCCAGCTCGCGCGTCTCGCTGACGAGGCGCATGAGCACTTTGCCGTATTCGAAATTCTCCCTTTCATCCTGCAGCCAGAGGTCGACGGCGTTGACGACGGCGACATAGGCCTCCATCCACGCAGGTTCTTCCTGCAGCCAGCCGTGCTCTTTGGCAAATTCGTAGGTGATCTTCGTGGCGCTGCGGTCCGTGTCGAGCGTATACCATGCATAGCGGGCCGCACTCTCTTTGCCGCTGCCGTGGTGATCGAGCAGCTGCAGGGTGACGTTTTTGCCCGATTCGTTGAAGCGCTTGACCTCGGCGTCGAGCCAGCGGGATTCGTCGGGGGTCAGGTTCAGGTCCGTCACAAGGATCATCGCCTCGGATTCGTGCGCGATCGCCTCGACGATCTGGCGCAGGCGCTCGGGGACCTCCTCGCCGTAGTTGGCATTGTAAAAATGCATGGTGTGGGGAGTGTGCTGCATGACGAGCTGGCAGCTGTAGCCGTCGAGGTCGATATGGGAAAGATGGTAAATGGTCACAATGGCCTTTCTTGGGTTACTGTTCGATCAGGTCGGCGAGGGTGAGTTTCTCGAGGAAAGTGTCGATCTTGTCCTGGAGCCGGTTGACGACGGGCCAGATCTGGCAGGTAGTCGCCTTGTCGGAGGGGCAGTCTTTTTGGGATTTGGAGCAGTCGAAAACGGAGGGGTTTTTCCCCTCGGCGGCGCAGGTAATGTCCCTGACGGTGATGTCGTGCATATCCTTGGCCAGGGCGAATCCGCCGTTGGCGCCCTTGAAGGAGTTGAGAATACCGTTGCGTGCCATCGACTGGAGGATCTTCGCGAGAAAGCTTTTGGAGATGTCGAGTTCCTTCGAGAGGGTATCGGCATCGAGGGGCTTCTCGGCCTTGGCCAGGACGATGAGCGAGAGCAGGGCGTATTCGCTGGCACGGGTGATGAGCATGGCGTCACTTTCCGATCCCATGGTGCAGGAGATCTGGTTTAATTAAGAGAAATTATATCCGATTACCCTAAAGCGTAGCTCAAAAAAAACGACTATAGAGGAGAAGTTTAGTAAAAAGCGCCTGCGAGCCGTCCGGGAAGATTGCCAAAACAGAAAACATTCGCTATAATTTCGCCCTTGTTCGATTGTGAACGAAAATTTTATTATACCCTCAGGAGGCTATTATGGCTTTGGATGCGGCGAAAAAACAAGAGATTGTTAAAAAATTCGGACGTAACGAAAACGACACCGGTTCTTCAGAAGTGCAGATCGCACTGCTCAGCACACGTATCGCTGAACTGACTGAACACCTCAAAACTTTCAAGAAAGACCACGCGTCACGCCTCGGTCTGCTCAAGCTCGTCGGTCAGCGCCGCCGTCTGATGCGTTACTTCAAACGCACAAACCGCGTAGCATACGACAAACTCGTCGCCGATCTCGGTATCCGCGACAACATCTAACGAGCTTCTACTTTTCCGGCTTCGGCCGGAGACCTCTTTTTTACTTTTTCAATCAACCGACATTACTTTTTGAACACTCTCCATGGCATATGCCCATGCAGTACGCTGGCGTTTCAGGGCTTTTAATCCGTGACGGATCCGTTTTATTGGACCCCGAAGATCTCTTTGGCCCGTTCCAGATCCTCCGGCGTGTCGATGCCGAAGCCGGTGCTGGCGACCTTGACCATGCTGATGGGCAGCCCGTGGTGGACGGCGCGGAGCTGTTCGAGCTTTTCGATGTCCTCGATCGGCGCGTCGTCGAGGGCGCAGAAGGCATGGAGGCTCCTCTTTGTGAAGCCGTAGATGCCGATATGGCCGAAGTAGGTGGCCCCGCCGCCCCGGTTGTAGGGGATCATTGAACGGGAGAAGTAGATGGCGTCATGCTTCGCGTTCACGACGACCTTGACGAGGTTCGGGTCGTCGGCGGCTTCGGCGTTGACGGCGTTGTAGCAGCTGCCCATGACAAAGGGACGACCCTCCGCCTTGAGGGCATTCAGGCGGTCGATCAGCAGGGTCAGGACCTCCGGCTCGATAAAGGGCTCGTCGGCCTGGATGTTGATGACGAGTTCATCGTCGGGGATATCAAGCAGCTGGGCGCATTCGTTGATGCGGTCGGTGCCGCTTTTGTGCGTCGTCGACGTGAGCATCGCTTTGACGCCGTGGGCTTTGCAGACGTCGATAATGCTTTCGTCATCGGCCGCGACGACGACGTCGTCGAGGTGGGCCACCTGCCGTGCCGTGCGGACGACCATCGGCAGTCCGCCGATATCCGCCAGGACTTTTTGCGGGAAGCGGGTGGAGGCCAGACGGGCGGGGATGATGATCATGTGTATCCTTTCTTTTGGGCGAGGACGCCACGGCACTGTATAATGACGGAAATTATATCGACGGGGGGACTAAATGCTGCTTTACCAGCCGCAGGAGGGGTACTGTTACAACAGCGACTCGATCTTCCTGTACGATTTCATCTCCTCTTTCGCGCCGCGGGGCCGTATGCTCGACGTGGGTGCCGGCTGCGGTGTCGTCGGGCTTCTGGTGGCCCGCGACAATCCGAAAGTGCGGCTCGAGGCGGTGGAGAAACAGGACGTTTTCGTGCAGTACGCTTCGAAGAATGCGGAGGTGAACGGGATTGATTACCGGGTCCATCACACGGACTTTCTCGCCTTCAAAGACCCGGAAGGGTTTGACTACATCGTTTCCAATCCTCCCTTCTATCACGAGGGGGCCTCGCGTTCGGAGAATGAGATGGTGCACACGGCGCGCTACAACCTGCACCTGCCCATCGACGCGTTCATCTCCCACGCGGCAAAACTTCTGCGCCCCCAGGGACATCTGCTGCTTTGCTACGACCCCCAGCAGTTCGCCCACCTCTGCGCCGCCTGCGAACGCGCCAAATTAAGAGTGGTTGATGTACAATTCGTTCATTCGAAACCGGATCGCAATGCGACCCTGGTGATGCTGCACGCCCGGAAAAACTCCCGTTCGCTCATGCGCGTCCGGCCGCCGATTTTCGCCTTTGACGAAGATGAGTTTTCCGCCAAGAGCCTGCAGGTCTACCGCGATGCAAGGACGCACAGTATAAAATGCACCCCATGATAAAAGAAGACGGCTATCCTTATGCGTTCGACCCCTCCGCCTGCACCGGCTGCGGCGGACGCTGTTGCACCGGTGAAAGCGGCAATATCTTCGTCTCCCCCGAGGAGATCCTGGCGCTGGCCGCGGCCCTGGAAATGGCGGAGACGGAGTTCCGCCTCACCTACCTTGAAAAGCGCGGCTACAAGTTCTCGATCAAAGAGCGGATCGTCGGGATGTCGCATGACTGCATCTTTTTCGACCGGGAGACGAACGGCTGCCGCGTCTACACGGCCCGCCCTTCCCAGTGCCGCACTTTTCCCTTCTGGGAGTATTATAAGACCCGCGTTGATGAGCTCAAGCGGGAGTGCCCGGGGATCGTCGATGTTTAAACGTATTGCCTGCACGGCCTTTTTGCTGCTCTCTTTCGCAGGCTGCAGCCTGAAAGAACCGACACTGTCGCCGCAGACGAAGGCGTTCGAGGAAGAGGATGCCTACGCCCTGTTCGCCCTTGACGCGGAGGCGCACGGGCAGTACGCGACGGCGGCGCAGCTCTATGCGGTGCTCTACGAAAAGGCGCCGCGGCTTCCCTACCGCGACCACTTTTTTGAAAACCTGCTGCATGCAAAACAGTACGACGACGTGCTTGAAAATGCCCAGGCGTTCCAGGAGCAAGAGGGGTTCAATGCCCAGATAGAGCGTTACCGGATCCGGGGGCTGCTCGGCAAGGGAGAGGTCAAAACGGCCGAACAGGCGGCGCTGGCGCTGCTGGAGAAGACGAAGGCAAAGCAGGATTACATCGGGGTATCGGAGATCTACGCACGCCAAAAGCAGTACAACACGGCACTGCGCTACCTGGAGAGTGCCTACGACCTCGATTACGACGAGGCGGTCCTCGACCGTATGGCGGTCATCCTCTACGTCAACCTTGACCGCCAGAAAGACGCTATCGCCCAGCTTGAGACCCATATCCGCCTCCACGGCTGTTCCCAGCGCATCTGTAAACGACTGGCGGGACTTTACAGTGAGCAGAACAACGTCGAGGGGATGCTGGGGACCTATCTGCGGCTTTACGGCAACTACCCCACCCAGGACGTCGCCGATGCGATCGCCCGCATCTACAGCTATCAAAACGACATGCTCCACCTCAAACAGTTCCTGGAACAGCACCATTCGGATGATGCCATGCTGCTGAAGCTCTATATCAACGCCAAGGAGTACACCGCCGCCTCCGAACTGGCGCAGAAGCTTTACGAGCAGAGCGGTGATGCGACCTACCTGGGACAAAGCGCCATTTTCGCTTTTGAAGCGGCCGAGGACAAAACGGATCCGAAGCTGGTCGCGGAGATCGTGGAGAAATTGAAGACGGCGGTCAAGAGCGAAAAAGACTCCCTGATGCTCAACTATCTGGGATACCTGCTCATCGATAACGACGTCGATCCCGCGGAGGGGATCAAGTATGTCGAAGCGGCTCTGCGGCAGGAGCCTGGTTCGCCTTTCTACCTCGATTCGCTCGCCTGGGGCTACTACAAGCTCGGCCAGTGCCGCAAGGCCGACGCAACGATGAAAGAAGCGCTCAAAGCGATGGGGGGAGAGCGTGACCCCGAGCTGGACAAACATGTCAAAGCCATTGAGGAATGTATGAAACGCTTACGTAAAACAACACAAGGAAAGCAATGATTCTGGATGAGATTATCGCGAAGACCAAAGAGGACCTCGCCCGCCGTGAAAAGGAGTACAGCATGGATTGGCTGGGGCGCTCCCTCGCCTTCAATGCCCGTGCACCGCGGCCGGTCATCCCGCATCTGCAAGCGACGGAAGAGGAGCCCTACCGCATCATCTCCGAAGTGAAAAAAGCGAGCCCTTCAAAGGGTGTGATTCGCGAAGACTTCGACCCGGTGGCCATCGCGCAGGCCTATGAGCGCGGGGGTGCGAACGCCATCTCCGTACTGACCGAGCCTCACTATTTTCAGGGGAGCCTGGACTACCTCGCGGAGATCCGCCGGTATGCGGCCATTCCGCTCCTGCGCAAGGACTTCATCGTCAGCAAGTACCAGCTGGTCGAAGCCCTCGTCTACGGCGCTGATTTCGTCCTGCTGATCGCCAAGGCGCTCTCGCGCAAAGAGCTGAAAGAGCTGCTTGACTACACCCGCCACCTGGGGATGGAGGCGCTGGTCGAGATCCACGACAAGGCGGACCTGACCAAGGCGATCTTCGCGGGTGCGGACATCATTGGCATCAACCATCGCAACCTCGAGACCTTCGAGATGGATATGGAGCTGAGCTACAAGCTTATCCCGCTCATCCCGAACAACAAGATCATCGTGGCCGAGAGCGGCATCTACGAGCACGGTCAGCTGGAGGATCTGGGCAAAGCGGGCGTCGACGCCTTCCTTGTCGGGGAGTCGCTGATGCGCCAGGACGACGTCGAAAGCGCGCTGCACTGCCTGAAAACGGGCGAGGGCTGCCCGAACTGATTCCGCTTTTGTGCCGGTGAGAGCCGGAAAGAAAAGATCCTGCTAACGTCTCAATGCATCATGCCGCTTACGGGCATGGTCGCCGTTAAAGTCACCCGCCCATCAACTCCGATGCTTCCATCACCACGACGACACCCGTAGGGTCATACGCCTGGACGATCTGCCGGACGCTCTGGACTTTATTGTTATCCACGATCAGCATCAGCAGCCGCCGTTCGTCTCCCGTGTGGAGTGTCGTTCCTTCGAGGATGACGCCGCCTTCATGCCCCAGTTTGTGCAGGAGGTGGGCTTTGAGGGTTTCGGCGTTCTCCGAAGAGATGTGCAGCACTTTTTTGGAGGGGCGGCCTGAGAGGATCAGGTTGATGCCCCTGGCGCTGATGTAGACGCCGACCAGGCTCCAGAGCATACTGTCGAGTTTCGGGAAGACGAATCCGGCCGAGAAGACGATCAGGGCATCGAGCGCGATGATGAGATCCCCCTCCTTCCAGTGGCTCCTGTGGGCGATCATGCCGGCGATGATGGAGGGGCCGCCGGGCGATGCGCTGGCTTTGACGATCAGCCCTACGCCCAGGCCGATGAGCATCCCGCCGAAGACGGCGCCCAGAAGCGGTTCCTGCGTCAGGGCGGGGAGCTTCAGCATTTCCAAAAACATATCTGCCGACATGGCGATGACGACGATGGCAAAGACGGTCCGAAACGCGTATCCCCGGCCGATGAACTTCATGCTCATGAGCACCATCGGGATGTTGATGGAGAGCATGATCGTCCCGATGGAGATCCCCGTAAAATAGGTGACAAGGATGGCCATCCCGGGGGTGCCTCCGGAGGTGATATGGTTGGGGACGAGGAAGAGGGTGACCCCCGCCGCCAGTACGATACCGCCGACCAGGATCTGCAGGTAGCGTCTCAGCTCCAATGTGATTTTCGTTGTCATGACTTTTCCTTGGTGAATATACTATCGGACCGTGCTCGGAACTCTGGACGGCAAAAGGGTGTCGTGAAGAGAGGGCTGGGACCGTTCCGTCCGGGAAGTGACGGAACGGGAAAGTTTATGAAAGGAGTGTTTTGACGCAGCCGCTGATGCGTTTGCCGTCGGCCTGGCCCGCGAGCTCTTTGCTGGCCATTCCCATGACCTTGCCCATATCTTTCATCGTGCTCGCACCGGTTTTTTCGATGATCGCCTTGACGGCGCTTTCGAGCTCGGCGTCGTCGAGCTGTGCCGGAAGGTAGGTCTCGAATACGGCGATCTCGGCCATCTCTTTGTCGTACAGCTCGTCGCGTCCGGCATCCTTGTACTGGGCCGCGGCGTCGTTGCGCTGCTTGATCTGTTTTTGAATGATGGCGATGACATCGTCGTCGCTGAGCTCTTTGCGTTCGTCCACCTCGATCTGTTTCATGGCACTGCTCAGCAGTCTCAGCGCGTCACGGCGCTGGACCTCCTTGGCTTTCATCGCTTCTTTAATATCGTTTCTGATCTGATCTTTGAGCTCCATAAATTATCCTTTGCATGTGATGGCGACATTATACCCGCCTTAGATAAGCCTAAAAGAAGACGCCTTCTGTCACGGCTTTTCATATTATTAACCCTTATGCTATAAAATGGGGACAATTGGAGTGGAAAGGAGTCCCGTGAAGCTTTTCAAGAAAGAGTATATGAACATCTATTTTGTGACGGCGGTGCTGGTGGCGGCCTTTGCCTTTATGGCAATCAGCACGTGGGACATCGTCGGCGACGTCAATGAGCAGACCAGCGCCGACCTCGCCATCGACCGGCAGGTCGACGCCTGTTGGGACGAGAACAACCTCGACGAGTAGTCACGCTTTCTTACGGCTGAGCATCAGGGTGCCGAGCAGGACGCTGAGGGCACCGAGAAAGACGATGGTGTACCCCGTCGGCAGGTCGAATGTGTAGGATGCGGCGATCGCCGCGGCGCTGAAAGCCCAGCCGAAAACGAAGGCGAAGCCCAGCGGCGGGAAACGCTTCTGCATGGACGCCATGAAGACCGGTGCGATCAGCAGGGTAAAGACGACGAGCACGCCGGCAAGCTGAACGGATGAGGTGACGGTGACGGCGAGCATGACAAAGAAGAGCAGCTCCTGCATGAACCCTGTTAGACGCGGGTAGAGCTGCCAGATCAACAGCCCCAGCAGGGCATAGACGATGCTGCTGTAGAGCACGTGTTCGAGGGGGGTGAAGAGAATGTCGGTGGCCAGTAGCGCCTTGAAGTGCTCCATCCCCTCGGCGGAGTTGGCCAGGACCATCATGACGCCGCTGGCTCCCAGGACGTAAAGAATCCCGATAAAGGCCTCCAGGTGCAGGTTCCTGTGGGATGCAAACGCGATGAGCACGGCACTGAAGAGGGCGCTCCCGAGGGTGAAAAGGTAGAGATAGTCGCCGTGGAAATAGCCCAGGCTGACGGCACTGCCCAGCGCCGCGAACTGGGCGATGGCGAGGTCGGTGAAAATGATGCCCCGCTCGAGCACCCCTTTGCCGAACCAGGCGTGGATCATGACGAGCACGAAGACGAGCAGCAGCGGCGGCAGGAAAATATCAATCATCGGTGAGGGCCTTTGTCAGGTAGTCAAACAGGGCTGTGAGGGAGTCGATGGACTCCAACGCCCCGATGTCATGGGGCATCAGGATGACCCTGATCCCGGTCTTGTCCCGGATGTATTCCGCGGTCTTGGTGGAGTGGTAGACGTCGTGCAGAATACAGCAGGGATGCTCGGCTCGGATCTTCCCGATCACGTCGAGGGTGTGACGCGGGGAGGGCGGGATCCCCGGCAGCGGCTCGATCGTGGCGATGTTGATGAGGCCGTAGGCCTTGTTGAAATAGGCGAGGTTGTCGTGGAACTGCACGACTTTCATTCCCTGTTTCGGGGCCATAACCCGCGTCCAGCGCGCGAGATTTTTTTCCCATTCCGCATTAAAACTTTCCAGGTTCTTTTCATAAATGCTTTTATGCTCCGCATCGATCGATGCCAGAAACAGCGCGATCTGCTTCGCCAAGAGCGGGATGTTGTGTGGATCGAGGTGGAAATGGGGATTGCCGGCAGGGTGGATATCCCCGTTTGCCCGGTCGACCTCGCTCGGTTTGTTGATTAGCTCGATGCCCTGCGCCAGGTTCAAAAAGGTCGGTGCGCCCGGATTGACCTTGGGGTTGTTGCCGCGGCGGATCAGTGGAGGGAGCCAGCCTATTTCCAGCTGGCCGCCGTTCATGATCAGCGCGTCGGCCCGGCGCATCTTGGCGATGAGTGAGGGGCGGGGAACGACAAAGTGGGGATCCCAGTTGCCCTTGGCCAGTACGACGGTCGTGACGTGGTCACCGCCAACTGCCCGCGTCAGCGCGCCGATGTAGGGGTAGGTGACGGCGATGTTGAGGTGGGCAAGGAGCGCGGCAGGCAGCAGAAGGATAAAAAGCAGTTTTTTCATGTCAAACCTTTATAGATCGGATGTCATCCCATACTAAGCGCCAAGAGCGCGTGCCCGTAGGAGCTACCTTCGGAGCTTGCCCTGGCGAGTACAGACGGATGTCTTAAAAATCGTGTGCCGCGTGCGCCCCGATGGCAATGTTGGCCTGCAGCATAATCGTATCGACGCTCTGGCGTTGGCCATCCTCGTTATAGAGGGCCGTATTGTGATTATACTGAAGACGGAAACGGCTGAACTCGCTGGGGTGGTACTCCACCATGGCGCTGATGCGCTCAAATCCGTCTTCCATATCCTGGAGCACGTCGTTTTTCGTGACGTCGTTTTGATAGATATTGTCGTAGCGGACGCCGGCGCGCCAGTTCATGTTGTAGGCGTAGACGAGCTGGGTATAGTAGCCGGCCTGCTCTTTGCGCAGGGAGGCGGAGGTCGTCGTGTTGGCATCGGGCTGCGCATACTGGGTGCCCTTCATGTCGCGCATCATCCATTCGCTCTGCCAGGTCAGGAAGCTGTAGGAGTCGAAGTAGTGTTTGACGGTCAGGTCGGCACCGTAGAGCGAACTCATGCCGGAAAAAGCGTGGGGCGTTTCATCCTCGAAGTGGTCAAGCCGCGAGGTGCCGCGTGCGTAGGAGATACCGGGCATAACGGTTGTCTCGCCGATATCAACGGCGGTTTTCGCATAGGCGACAAAGAGGGCGGGCGCGTCAGCCGATTCGGCCAGCGGCGCGGCATCGGGGTCGGTCGCGGTCGGGTCGGCGATGCTGGCGGTGCCGAACATCATCTCGTTCTCGCCCTGGAGTACCTCGCCCCCGAACATCAGGTAGGTCTCTGTCGGAGCGACCCACTGCAGCTGGACCCCCTTTTCATTGATACCGTGATCCCCGAGGAAGGCCTGATAGATGAGCGGCATGTCCCCGAAATCCCAGTAGTGGTGGTGCTGGGAGTTGAGGCGGCCGAAGTTGGAGAGCAGTTTCCCTCCGCGCAGACGCAGGCCGTAGGGGAGGGCGGTCGAGGTGAAATAGGCCTCTTCGATCTCGACGCCGTTTTCGCTGAAGTGGAAGGTGCCGTCAAGGGTGAAGTAGGGGTCGACGGAGCTGGAGAGCACCAGTTCGCCGTAGTTGAGGTTAAAGCCGTTGTAGGCGTTGTAGGTGGCGTGGGAGTTCCCGTCGTGGGCGTGGGCCCCCATGATGCCGTGGGCGACACCGGGGATCTCGTAGTGGGCGATCTCGTCATCTGTCTTATTGCGGGTAACGTAGGAAGCGTCAAGAATCAGAGAGATATCCGGAATAAACTTGGACTGTTCGAAGGTACGCTTTTCGACCGGAAGGATCGTAGCGGCATCCGCGAAGAGCAGTGCGTAGAAAAGGGGCAGGGAGATAAAAGTTTTTTGCATTAAATAGACTCCGTTTAATCAGTGCACCCGGGTTGGATTTGTGATGGGTGCTGCATAGTGCTATGGTTTTTTTGTAGGGATTAAACGAAGCGGGGAGGGGCCCGGGCCGGAACGAAGTGGAAGGCAAAGCTGCTGTGGACTTTGGCGGCCAGGCAAGGCTCTTCAGTGTCATGGAAGAGGATAAACGGCTCGAACGGTTTGACGATATCGGGTGCTGCTGCGTGGGCGACGACGGTACAGACGGGACAGTGACTCCCGTCATGGTGCGCACTGAGGGTGTGCAGTGCTTCGCCGCTGAGGGCGACGAGGAACAGCAGTAAGAGCAGCAGGCGTCTGGTTCGCATGCGGCATTATAGCGCACTGCCGATCTGCTCCGGCGGATCAAATGTGATAAGAATGCTATATAACAATAAAGTTTATAAAAAATTAATATATCGGTGCTATCATATTGTTTATTGTTTTTAAAAAGAGTAAATATGAAAATTTTTCCGGCAAAAATCCTGGTTGTTGACGAATCACCGAAGCATATCGTCACCGTCCGGGAACTGTTCGCAAAAGAGGGGTGCAGCGTTTTGGGGGCAGAGAACGAAGACGCGGCAATGGCGATAGCGGGCGCGCTGAATATCGACCTGATCCTGCTTGACGCAACGGCGAAGAACATCGACGGCTACGGGATCTGCAAGCGGCTGAAATCGGAAGCCAAGACCCAGGAGATCCCCGTCATTTTTACCGGGATGATCCCGGGGGCGCAGGAGATTAAACGCAGTTTTGAAGCCGGCGGTGCGGACTGCATTGTCAAACCCTTCAACAGTTCGGAACTTTATGCGCGGGTCCGGACGCACCTGGAGTTGCGAAAACACCGTGAACGGCATGCTGATGAGACGGAGGAGGATCTGATCTACACCCTGGCGTATGTCGGGGAACTCCGTTCGCAGGACAAGGGGCATCTCAAAAGAGTCGCGGGATACAGTGCGCTGCTCGGCGAGCTCTACGGACTCCGTCCGGAAGCCGTCGAGATGCTGAAGAGGGCTTCGGCGATGCATGATATCGGCAACGTTATCGTTCCTGAACGGATTCTGAACAAACCTCTGCCGCTGGAAGCCAAAGAGCGCGAGGCGGTACAGCACCATACGCAGTGGGGGGCCCACATCCTCAGCCGCACCGATCGGCCCGTACTGAGGGCCGCGGCGATCATCGCCGCCCAGCACCACGAAAAGTTCGACGGGAGCGGCTACCCGAAAGGACTGAAGGGGGAAGAGATTCATATCTTCGGGCGTATCGTTGCCTTGGCGGACGTGTTTGACGTGCTGCTGAGCAAACGCAGCTATAAAGAGGAGTGGCAGGTGAACAAGGCGTTGGCCTATCTTACCGAAGAGAGCGGTAAACATTTCGATCCGAAACTGGTAGAGCTCTTTGTCGACAACCTCTGGCAGTTCCTGGATATACGCCAAAAACACGGGGCGTGATCAGAATTTGATCCAATCCTAACCGCTCCTTTGTTAAAATTCCGTCAATGAAATACATGGGCTTCAAGCCCGAAAAAAGGCGAAACGGAATGAAAAGAGCACTGCTGAGCGTCAGCGATAAAAGCAATATCGTCGAATTCGCGGCGTCCCTGGTGAAAAACGGCTATGAGATCATCTCAACGGGCGGGACGTTCAAGATGCTGAAAGAGGCCGGTATCGCGGCCATCGAGATCGATGAGGTCACCAAATTCCCGGAGTGTTTCGAGGGGCGCGTCAAAACCCTCAACCCCTACATCCACGGCGGCATCCTGCATCGCCGCGACAAGCAGTCGCACCTGGACCAGGCCGCGGAACTGGGCGTCGAGCCGATCGACCTCGTCTGCGTCAACCTCTATCCTTTCAAGGCGACCATTGAGCGCACGGACGATTTCGAGGAGATCATCGAGAACATCGATATCGGGGGACCGGCGATGGTCCGCTCCGCCGCGAAAAACTTTGACAGTGTCATGATCGTCACCGATCCCTCCGACTATTCGCTGGTCCTGAACGCGATCGAGAACGACGAGAACAGCGTCGAGTTCCGCCGCAGCCTGATGATCAAGGCCTACGAGCACACTGCCGCCTACGACAGCATGATCGCCAATTATATGAACAAGCGTTTCAACGACGGTATGGGGGCGAAACAGTTCGTCGTCGGCAAAAAGGTGATGAATACCCGCTACGGCGAGAACCCGCACCAGAAGGGGGCGCTGTACGAGTTCGAGGAGCACTTCAGCAAGAACTTTACGACCCTCAAAGGCGAGGCGAGCTTCAACAACCTGACAGACATCAGCGGCGCGGTCAAGATCGCCGCGGCCTTCGGCGACGAAAATGCCGTCTGTATTGTTAAGCACGGCAACCCGTGCGGCTTCGCCATCCGCGACAGCCTGCTCGACGCCTATACCGAAGCGCTCAAATGCGACCCCGTGTCCGCCTTCGGCGGCGTTGTCGCTGTCAACGGTGTCGTCGACAAGGCGCTGGCGGAGATGATGAACGAGATCTTCCTCGAAGTGATCATTGCCGGCCGTATCACGGCGGAAGCGCAGGAGGTGTTCGCGGCGAAGAAGCGCATCAAGCTTTTCGAATACGGCAGCGACAAGATTGTCCTCGCCAACGATGCCGTTGACTTCAAACACATCGACGGCGGTTTCGTCTTCCAGGATGCCGACAAGGTGGCAGCGGATGAGATCAGCAACGCCGAGCAGAAAAGCAAGCTGAGCGCGGATGCGGCGGCGATGAAAGACGCGGAGATCGCGTGGAAAGTCGCGTCGCTGACAAAATCGAACTGTGTCGTCTACGTCAAGGACGCGGCGATGGTCGCGGTCGGCATGGGGATGACGTCGCGCGTCGACGCGTCGCAGTGTGCGCTGAAAAAAGCCGAGGCGATGGGGCTGGACGTCACCGGTGCCGCGCTGGCAAGCGAAGCCTTCTTCCCGTTCCGCGACTCCATCGACGCTGCGGCGGCCGCAGGCGTCAAGACGGTCATCGAACCGGGCGGCTCCATCCGCGACGACGAAGTGATCGCCGCGGCAGACGAATACGGTATGGCACTCTACTTCACCGGCGTCCGCCACTTCCTCCACTAAACCTTCTGCGGCTTCGGCCGCATATGTTCTTGTAAACCTAATCCCTCATATACATCATCCAGGACACAATGACCGCCTGCATACAATGGTTATGTATCTACATGGTAATTTTTGTTCCCTTTCTTCTTTGCTCGCACAAAGAAGAAACCGAACCCGAAAGAAGAAAGTGCGAAAGGCTGCCGCTTGCGGGACATGCCATGCCGAGGTGATCCGGCTGACACGCTAATGAACGTCTATGACTTGACAAGAGGGTGGCGTGTTATACGCTGTATTTAGCACGTAAAAACGCTTGATTTTTCGATGTTGTTTTGATGGATTTTTTCTGGAAATGTTGTAGGAAAGAAGTCTCTCGATGGTCGGGGTGACAGGATTCGAACCTGCGGCCTCTTCGTCCCGAACGAAGCACGCTACCAGTCTGCGCCACACCCCGAGGGCCGAAATTATACTACCGCAAACTTAAAAGTTCCCTAAAGCGCTGCAAAACAAACCTTGATTGACATCGACTCAACTTATATGCTATAATCACTGCTAAAAATAAAATATATAACTAGGTAACACTGCATGAGCAAAAGCCTTTATGAAACCCTTGGCGTCAATGAAAACGCGAACGAATCGGAAATCAAAAAAGCCTACCGGAAGATGGCGCGCCAGTACCATCCCGATGTGAACAAGTCCCCCGAAGCGGAAGAGAAGTTCAAAGAGATCAATGCCGCGTACGAAGTGCTGAGCGATAAAGAGAAAAAAGCGCAGTACGACCGTTTCGGCGACCAGATGTTCGGCGGCCAGAACTTCCAGGACTTTGCGCGCGCCCAGGGCGGCAACGTCGACCTCGACGAGATCCTGCGCCAGATGTTCGGCGGCGGGGGAGGCTTCGGCGGTTTCGGAGGCGGAGCCGGGGGTGCAGGCGGTTTCGGAGGCTTTGGCGGTTTCGGGGGCGGCGGTTACCAGCAGCCGGTCAACCTCGACCTGGAGACCTCCATCACCGTGCCGTTCCAGACGGCTATCCTCGGCGGCAAGCACCAGGTAAACGTGGAGGGGGAGAGCTTCGATATCAAGATCCCCGCGGGGGTCAAATCGGGCGAGAAGCTCCGCGTCCGCGGCAAAGGGCGCAAACAGGGCGGCAGCGCAGGCGATCTCTACCTCAAGATCAACATTGCCACCAACCCGGAATACGAGCGCGACGGCGACACGCTGATCAAAACCTTTGACGTCCCGCTCTACGCGGCGCTTTTCGGCGACAAGGTGAGCGTCAAGACGCTGGAGAAGGAGATTACCCTCAAAGTGCCGCAGAACACGAAGAACGGCCAGCGTTTCCGTGTGAAAGAGATGGGGGTGATGAACCGCAAAAGCAACGTACGCGGAGACCTCTACCTCGTCGCGAACATCATCCTGCCGAACGTGGACGACCTTGATCCAGAGTTGACCGAGGCGATGAAAGCGCAACTACCTAAGGAGTAAGCCATGCATACGTATGACGAACCGGTCTACCTGATCAGCATCGTGTCGAAGATCCTCGACATCCATCCGCAGACCCTGCGGCAGTATGAGCGTGAGAACCTTATTACCCCTTCGCGCTCGGACGGCCGGATTCGTCTCTACTCCCAGCGCGATATCGACCGCATCAAGCTGATCCTCCGCCTGACCCGCGAAATGGGCGTCAACCTTGCCGGTGTCGATGTGGCATTGCGCCTCAAGGAACAGATCGATACGATGGAACAGGAGATTGCCGAGCTGCGCTACCAGCTGGCCCAGGCGAAGCAGAGCACCAGCGTACCGCCCGAGAAGGCGCTGGTGACGAAAAAAAGTATCTACGAAATGATCATCTTCGAAGAGAAGTGATCTCCCCTTTTCTTTTCCCTACTACTCTTTCAGGCGGGCGATGTCCGCACCGATCAGGCTGAATTTCTCTTCAAGCGCCTCATAGCCGCGGTCGAGGTGGTAGATGCGGTGGATGTTCGTCTCCCCCTCTGCCACCAGCGCCGCGAGTACGAGGGCACTGGAGGCGCGCAGGTCCGTGGCCATGACATCCGCGCCGAAGAGCGCCGAGGGGCCTTTGACGGTGGCGGTATTGCCCTTGAGGGTGATGTCGGCCCCGAGGCGCTGCAGTTCGCTGACGTGCATAAAGCGGTTTTCGAAGAGGCGCTCTTCGACGGTCGATGTCCCTTCGGCCTGGGTACAGAGCGCGAGGAACTGCGCCTGCATGTCCGTCGGGAAGGCGGGGTACTCCATGGTCGTGATGTCGACCGGTTTGAGGGACTGGACAGGGTGGACGGTGATCGTGTCCTCCGTCGTTTCGATCCCCACGCCCATCTCTTCGAGTTTGCCCAGAACTGCTTCGAGGTGGTCGGGCCGGACATTTGTCAGCGTCAGCGGTGAGCGTGAAATGGCCGCGGCGCAGAGGTAGGTGCCTGCTTCGATGCGGTCGGGGATGACGGCGAAAGAGGCGATGTCGACGAGTTTGCCCGCGGTGCCTTCAATGACAAGCTCGGAACTGCCGATCCCTTCGATGGCGACCCCGGCATCACGGAGGATCTCGCAGAGCTGGACGACTTCGGGTTCGCGCGCGGCGTTCGTGATGGTACTTTTCCCTTTGGCGAGGGCGGCGGCCATGACGATATTGGCTGTGCCGGTGACGGTGATCTTGTCGAAGAGAATGTGCGCACCCTTGAGGCCGTCGGGGGCTTCGGCGCGGACGTAGCCGGCATGGATGGTGATCTCCGCGCCCATATGCTCAAGGGCTTTGAGGTGCAGGTCGATCGGCCGCTGCCCGATGGCGCAGCCCCCGGGCAGGGAGACTTCGCAGTGGCCGAAGCGCGCGAGCAGCGGGCCAAGGACGAGAATGGACGCGCGCATGGTTTTAACAATGTCGTAGGTGGCCATTGTATGGCTGACCGGCCGGGTATCAATGGTGACACGGTTACCGTCGAGTTCAAAGGCCGCGCCGAGGTTGGTCAGCAGTTTGAGCAGGGTTTTGATGTCGACGACGTGGGGCAGGTTCGTGACGGTCACCGGCTTTTCGGAAAGGATCGTCATGGCGATCAGCGGCAGGGCGGCATTCTTGGCGCCGGAGACGGCGACGCTGCCGTTTAGGGTTTTCGGTCCGTTGATCTTGAAATAATCCATATCACCTCACAGGCGCGATGCGCCAAAGTTTTTGCTGATTATAAAGCACGGTTGGTTAAACTGCTATGATAATGCAGAAGATGGCTTGTGTGTCGAGCATCTTAATGTTATAGCTCGCGAAGGTGACGTTCTAATAGCGCCAAAGGCGCGCGCCCGGAGGAAGTACCCTTGGGGTACGGGCACTCCGCCGGGGCGGAACAAAGCGTTAGCGTAGGTACGGGGGCTTTTGCTCCCGGAGCGTATCAATGGAAAGGAGCGCAGACGTGTCAACGGCACTGGATCGTCTGAAAAACCTTACGGCAAAGATTTCAAGCTACGAAGTCGCACGCAAGGAGAACATGGCTGCGCTCGAATCCCTCTACCACGCTCTCGGCGTCGATGAAAAGGTGCCCGAATTCGCGGATCTTTTCGAATTCAAAGCGATGAACCTCGCCGGGATCTCCCTTGCCGACGATACGCTGGGGACGCCACATGAGGGCAAATATGTCCAGATCATCGCCATCACCTACGACCGCGAGGCGAAAGTCAGGAACAAGAACAGTTCGCTGGCCTATTTCGGGCGCGCCGAAAAGCTCGAATCTTCCCAGCGCGATGCCGTTGTCGCCTTCGTGCTGCGCTGGCGCTTTGAGAAGAGTTTCCGGACCCTTGAACACTACCATACGCTCCTGCAACGGTTCTGATGCTCTGTTACCTTGACGTGGAGACGACCGGTCTCGAAAAAAAAGACCGCATCTGTTCCGTGGGGATGATCCTCGAAGAAGAGGGCAGGTACGAGACGCTGTACGACTTGGTCCAGCCCCCGAAAAAGGTGCCGCCGGCGGCGATGGCGGTGCATCATCTGACCAACGAGATGCTTGCGGAGGCTCCGGAGTTCGACGCGACCGGCGCGGCAAAGCGGCTTGAAGTACTCAATACCCCCGAAACGGTCCTCGTCGGCCACAACCTGGCGTTTGACCTGGACATGCTTGCCAAAGAGGGGATCACCTGGCAGGGAGGGATGATCGATACGCTCAAGTGCGTCAAGCACCTGCTCGGCGGCGATATCGAGCACTTCTCCCTGCAGTACCTGCGCTACGAGCTGCGGCTCTACCGCGAGGAGCAGGCTCTCGCCGACGAACTGGGGATTCCCCTGAGCGCCCACCATGCGCTCAGCGACGCCCTGCATACCCTGCTGCTGCACCGCTACCTGGCAGCCATGGCCGACAACGAGCGGCTGATGGCGCTGACGACGGAGCAGGCGCTGGTGCACAAGCTCACTTTCGGGAAGTACGGCGGCAAATTCATCGAAGATGTCGCCCGCCGCGACCCGGGTTACCTGGAGTGGATGCTCCGCAGCCTCCCGGACCTGGACGAGGATCTGCGCTACAGCATAGAATATTACATGAACGAGGTGCGAGGATGAAACCGCTGACAAAGAAGATCGTGGCAGGAAAATACAAGGGGAAACTGTTGAAGCTGCCCTCCAAAACGACGACGCGCAGCTCCAAGGGGATCGTGCTGGAGTCCTATTTCAATACCCTGCAGTTCGAGATTATGGACAGCGTCCTCGTCGAGCTCTTTTCCGGCAGCGGTTCCATCGGCCTCGAGGCGCTCAGCCGGGGGGCGAAACGCATCATTTTCATGGAGCGCGACCGCGACGCGCTGAAGGTGCTGCGGGGCAATATCGCCCAGACCGACCCCGCGGCCTGCGAGGTGATCGCCGGCGACACCTTCGAGACGATCGCCCAGACGCTGGCACGTCTCAAGCAGCTCGGCGAGCCCGCCTATTTCTTTATCGATCCCCCCTTCTCCATCCGGGAGGGGCATGAGGATATCTACGACAATATGCTCTCGTTGATCGCGAAGCTGCCCCGCGAAGCGGTACGCCTCATCACCATCGAGCATATGAGCGGGCTCGAGCTGCCCGACGCGATCGGGTCTTATAGCCTGCAAAAACGCAAGAAGTTCGGGAAGACCTCGCTGAGTTACTATCTGTAAATATAGTTGGTTATACTTGCGTCCAATTCACTGAAAGAGCCGCCATGGAGTACTGGAACCACATTTACGAACATTTCAATCCCGTCGCCTTTTCGCTTTTCGGCCTGCCGGTACACTGGTACGGATTGATGTACGTCCTGGCGCTGCTCGCCGCACTCTACGGGGCGAAATGGTACGTGCGCCGCGACAGGGTCCCCGTCGACACGCTGACGCTGGACGCCTACTTCATCTGGGTCGAGATCGGTGTCATCCTCGGGGCGCGGCTGGGATACATCCTTTTCTACGATCCCGATACGGCCTACTATCTGATGCACCCGTGGCAGATCTTCAACCCGTTTAAAAACGGCGAGTTCGTCGGTATCAGAGGGATGAGCTATCACGGGGCGGTCATCGGCTTCTTCATCGCTTCGGCCCTCTTCAGCAAGCGCCACCACATCCATTTCGGCCTGCTGATGGACATTGTCGCCGTCGCCGTCCCCATGGGGTACGTCTTCGGGCGGATCGGCAACTTCCTCAACCAGGAGCTTATCGGCCGTGTGACCGATGTGCCCTGGGGGATCTACGTCCACGGGGCGCTGCGCCACCCGTCGCAGCTCTATGAAGCGGTACTGGAGGGCGTCGTCGTTTTCGCCATCATCTGGCTCTACCGCAAGCACCGCCGCTTCCGCGGGGAGCTGATCCTGCTCTACGGCTTCGCCTACGGGGCGATGCGTTTCGCGGCGGAGTTCTGGCGCGCCCCGGACCCGCAGCTGGGCTTTATCTGCTGCGGCTGGATGACGATGGGGCAGCTGCTGAGTTCTCTGATGATGGTGGCGGCAGTGCTGCTCTGGCCGCTCTTTTACGCCGTCGGAAAAAAGCGGAGTGCCCGTTAAGGACTACGCCTCGTAGATCCCCTTGCTCCCGCCTTTCCAGCGGCGGTGGCACCAGAACCAGAACTTCGGCTCCTCCCGGATGATCCGTTCCATCACATCGGACTGGCGCTGTGTCGCGATGCGGATATCCTCTTCGGCGTTCTCCGTATGCGGCACGGGAACCTCCTCTTCGAAACGGACCGTATAGTGCTGCTCATTCTCGGTATGGATAAAGACGGGGATGACCGCCGCGTTGTATTTGCGCGCCAGGAAGGCGGGCGCGGAGGTCTGGGTCACCTGCGTCCCGAAGAAATCGACGAAGATGCTCTCCCGCGGCCGGATGTTCTGGTCGATCATCAGCGAGACGGCTTCGCCTTTTTTCAGCGCCCGGGTCAGGTGTTTGACGGCGCCGTGTTTCTCCGCCATATGCATCTGCAGGCGCGAACGCGATGCGAGCAGGTAGCGGTCGAAGTAGGGGTTGTTGAGCTGCTTGTGGATGCTGACGGTGGGCATGATCTGCGAGGCGATGGCCGTCGCTCCGAGCTCCCAGTTGCCGAAATGCCCGGAGACGAAGATAACGGGGCGTCCCGCCTCCCGGGCGCGGTTGACGATGTCGCGGTTGGCAAAGGTGACCAGTTCCGCCTGCCGCTGCGGGGTCATGCGCTGGTTTTCGAGGACCTGCAGGAAGTTCAGCAGCAGGTTACGGTAACAGTAGCGCGCGATCGTCTTCTCCTCGGCTTCTCCGACGTTTTCCCCGAAGGCGATCTCGAGGTTGCGGCGGATGACGGCGCGGTGCTGGCGGTCGACCGCGTAGGCGAGGGAGGCGAGGCCGGTAAAGAAGGCTTTGCGCAGGGCGTAGGGCAGGAGCATCAGGCAAAACTCGACGGCGCGGAAAAAATAGTAGAGGATCATAGCAACTCTTTCGCTTTCTGGATAACCGAGGCGGGGGGGATCGTCGCGATGCTCATGTCGGTTTTGTCGATACGGAGGATATCGACCACCGAGTCCGATTCGACCGCGACGTTGTGCGGGGTTTCGAACATCATCCGCGGGGTCGTCGGGCCGTAGAGGACGATGGAGGGGCGGTTCAGCGCCCAGGCAAGGTGGGTGGGGCCCGTATCGCCGCCGATCGTCAGTGCCGCATGGCCGATGAGGTCGCGCAGTGCGGGCAGGCCGATTTTCGGTGCCACGCGGGCGTTGGCAGTCTCGGCGGCGATCGCCTCGGCGTCCATGTGCTCACCCTCGGAACCCCAGACGAGGATGCAGGGAAACGGCAGGGCGTCACAGACGGCGGCCAGCTGCGCCGGCGGGTAGCACTTGGAGGGCCAGGAGGCTCCGACGACGACGGCAATATAGGGGACATCGTCCAGGAAATCAGGGCGGGGTCCGACCGGCAGGGCCGGGGCCTTGGCGAGCAGTTCTTCATCGCTGACGGTGAAACCGAGGGCTTCCGCAACGATGTCGCAGTTGCGGCGGATGATATTGGCCTCGTAGGGGATGCGGCTTTTGGTGCGGTAGAAGAGCGCCGCGGCGCCCTCCCGGGCCGAAGCGGCATCGAAGCCGTGGACATTCGGGCCGAGCAGACGGGCGACGAGGGCCGATTTGAGCAGCCCCTGCATATCGATAATGACGTCGTAGGGGCCCAGCGCGCGTAGCTGAGCGATTGTGTCGCGCAGCAGCCCGAAGCGCTTCTCGCGTTTGAGCTGTTTGAGGGGGATGCCGTGGACGGTAGCGAGCTCCGGGTGCCCCTGCAGCATGGGGGCGAACTGCGCCTCGGTGATCCAGTCTATGCGGGCTTCGGGACGGTGTTTGCGGATAAACTGCAAGACGACGGCGCTGTTGATGATGTCGCCCAGGGCGCTGAGACGGACGATGGCGATACGGGGGTGATTCATGGCGCTATTATAGCGTCAAACCCTTGAGCCTTTTGGGTGCTCCCCTTCGTCCTTTAGCGCTTTGCCATCAGGGGTGAGGTATAATCACGTACTACTATTTGAGGACGGGAATGCCATGGTCGCACGCGACATACAGAACTTTTCCGAGATCCGCACGAAAGCGCGGGCCTATTTTTGCTACCTCTTTTCCAAGAACCTGCCCAACCGCCTGCCGTCGATCACCCCCGAAGCGATCATGGTACGCATGCAGAAGATCATGGGCGATCTGCGGGATGCAGAGGGAATCTACCTGCTGGACCAGAAGGGCGTTCAGGTCACCCCGACCTTTCTGCCGGGAGGGAAACAGACGGACGAGGATTTCGGGCGTATCCGCTCGGACCGCGCTTACTACTACCGCGCGGCACGGGAGAAGCGCTGTACCATCACCGATCCGTACCCGTCGCTGATCACCCAGGACCTTACGATTACGGCCTCGCAGCCGATCTTCGACGAAAACGGGGCGCTGCTCTACGTCGCCTGCCTGGATATGCCCCTGGACGCGGTGCTGCAGATCGCACACCCGATGGCGCTGCACTCCTTCTACGGGCGTCTTTTCCGTTATGGTTACGCTGCCTTTACCTTTATGCTGTCCATGGTGGCGCTGCTGCTCTTTATCAAGGGGGTGACGACCTTCCTGCACTTCGGGTTGGACGTGCGTAAAATCGAGATCAAGGAGGTTTTCGAGTCGACGATCCTCCTGACCCTGGCCCTGGCCATCTTCGACCTTGTCAAGACCCTCTTCGAAGAGGAGGTTCTGGGGCGCCACAGGCAGGACAGCGGGGCAACCGACCCGCATAAAACGATGGTACGTTTCCTCGGCTCCATCATCATCGCCCTCTCCATCGAGGCCCTGATGCTTGTCTTCAAGTTCGCGATGACCGAGCCGGCCATGCTGGTCAACGCCATCTACATCATCGGCGGGGTCTCCCTCCTGCTGGTGGCACTGGCACTCTATATCAAATTTACGAAACGAGCGATTGAAGAATGATAGGTATCTGTGACTACAACATGGGCAACCTGGCCAGCGTGAAAAATGCTTTTGCGCTGCTGGGGGAGGACGTTGCCGTCGAGAGCGACCCGGACAAACTCGCCGGGTACGACCGGCTGATCCTCCCCGGCGTCGGGGCTTACGGAGACGCGATGGAGCACCTGCGCGAACGGGGCATGGACGAGGCGCTGCGGGCGTATGCGTGCAGCGGCAAACCGATGCTGGGCATCTGCCTGGGTATGCAGTTGCTGTTTGAAAGCAGCGAGGAGTTCGGACCGAACCCGGGGCTGGGGCTGATCAAAGGGAAGGTGATCGCCTTCGATACGGCGAAGTTCGACCATCCGCTGAAGGTGCCGCACATGGGATGGAACCGCATGTTCACCCGGGAACACCCCCTCTTTGCGGGGCTTGACGAGGCGCACTACCTCTACTTTGTCCACTCCTTCCATGCCGTGGCCGGTGAGGATGCGGACATCATCGGGGAAACGGAGTACGGCTACCGTTTTACGAGCGCCGTCGCCCACGACAACGTGATGGGCATCCAGCCCCACCCGGAGAAGAGCCACAAGAACGGGCTGCAGATCCTGAAAAACTTTATCAACCTGTGAGGAAGCAACGTATGACGATATTACCGGCAATTGACCTGAAAGACGGTGAGGCGGTCCGCCTGACCAAGGGGCTTATGGAGAGTGCGAAGGTGTACTCCTCCCAGCCCTGGGAGCTTGTCAAGCGTTTCGAGGAACTGGGGGCTGAATGGGTCCACCTCGTCGACCTCAACGGTGCCTTCGCCGGAGAGCCGAAAAACCTCGAGCAGATCGAGAAGATTCGCCAGAACTGCAGCGTCAAACTGGAGCTGGGCGGCGGGATCCGCGACGAGGCGACGATCAAACGCTACCTCGACCTGGGCATCGACCGTGTCATCCTCGGTTCCATTGCCGTGAAAGACCCCGAATTCGTCAAAGCGATGGCGGCCAAATACCCCGTTGTCGTCGGAATCGACGCCATTGACGGCTATGTCGCCGTCGAGGGATGGGGCGAAGTGAGCGAGATGAAAGCGACGGACCTGGCAAAGGCTTTCGCCGATGCGGGTGTCGAGGCGATCATCTGTACCGATGTCGGCCGTGACGGCACCCTCGGCGGCGTCAACGTCGATTTCACCCTCGATATCGCCCGCGCTTCCGGCATCCCGACGATCGCCAGCGGCGGGGTCCGCGACGACAGCGACCTCGCAGCCCTGGCGGTGACCGATGAGGTCGCCGGCGTGATTATCGGCAAAGCCTTTTATGAAGGGACGATTGACCTCGAAGAGGTGATGAAGGTGTACGGGAATGGATGAGATCTACTATGAGCTGACCGTCAACCCTTCGTCACACCGCGAGCTCTTTGCCGATTTCCTGGCCGACACCCTCCCGGTCGGCTTTGAAGAGACCGACACGGGCTTTATCGTCCGGAGCGAAGATGACCTCTCCACCCTGCAGTGGGGGCTGGAACAGTTTGCCGAAGCGCTGCAGAAAGCGCTGGGAAGCAGCATCGACGTCGAGATGACCCTGGAAAAGAAACGGACCGAGGACTGGGTGCGTGCCTACCAGGAGAGCGTTACCCCCGTCGAGGTGGCGCCTTTTTACGTCCACCCGACCTGGAGTGATCCGCATCCCGAACTTGTGAACATCGTCCTCGACCCGGCACTGGCCTTCGGGACGGGGCACCACCCCACGACGGCATCGTGCCTCGAAGCGGTCGGACGCTTCGTCGAACCCGGGGACGACGTCATCGATGTCGGCTGCGGCAGCGGCATTCTCTCCATCGCCGCCTGCAAGCTCGGCGCGAACGTCGACGCCTGCGACACGGACCCGGTCTCGGTCGGCAACACCCTGGAGAACTGCGAACTCAACGACGTAGACCTCCGCCACATCTGGGAAGGGTCGGCGGCCCAGGCGACGGCAACCTACGATGTCGTCATCGCCAATATCGTCGCGGACGTCCTTGTCTTCATCGCCGACGAGCTGAAAAAGCTGTTGCGGCCGGGCGGCAGGCTGATTCTTTCAGGCATATTGGATAAATATGAAGCTAAAATTGTGGAGGCTTACGCGGATATGGATGTCGCGGAGCGAATCGCAAAAGAGGAATGGGTCACCCTTGTCGTGACACCAAAAGGATAATTATTTTATGGCGCAACAAGATAACAACCAAGATAACAATAACAAGAACTTTTTTAACCAGAACCCGCTGATCACCTTCGCGATCTTTTCGGTCGTCGTCATTCTGATCTTCAAAGCCCTTATCGGGGAGCAGGGCGGCAACGGCGTCATGGGACAGAGCGTCAGCAAGACGCAGGAGGTCAGCTACTCCGAACTGAAGGATCTCATCAAGAGCAAGAGCATCTCCAAGGTGGCGATAGGCCAGTCCTACATCCGCGCCCTGGGTGAGCAGAACGGTCAGAAGATCACCTATACGGCACGCAAAGTCGCCAACGACGATACCCTCGTACCGCTGCTGGATAAAGAGAAGATCGACTACAGCGGCTTCTCCGAGTCCAACTGGTTTACGGAGATGTTCGGATGGCTGCTGCCGTTTTTGATCATCATCGCCATCTGGATGTTCATGGCGGGCCGCATGCAAAAAAACATGGGCGGCGGCATTCTCGGCATGGGCAACGCCAAGAAGCTTGTAAACTCCGAAAAGCCCAAGACGAAGTTTGAAGACGTCGCCGGGGCGGAAGAGGCCAAAGAGGAGGTCCATGAGATCGTCGACTTCCTTCGCTACCCGGAACGCTACGTCGAACTGGGTGCCAAGATCCCCAAAGGGGTTCTGCTGGTCGGAAGCCCGGGGACAGGTAAGACCCTTCTGGCTAAGGCCGTTGCGGGCGAAGCGGACGTGCCGTTCTTCTCCGTTTCGGGCTCGAGCTTTATCGAGATGTTCGTCGGGGTCGGTGCCGCGCGGGTCCGCGACCTCTTCGAACAGGCGAAGAAAGACGCCCCCTCCATCATCTTCATCGACGAGATCGACGCCATCGGTAAGAGCCGTGCCGCCGGCGGCATGATGGGCGGCAACGACGAGCGCGAGCAGACGCTGAACCAGCTGCTCGCCGAGATGGACGGTTTCAGCACCGACACGCCGATTATCATCCTTGCCGCGACAAACCGCCCGGAGGTCCTCGACCCCGCGCTCCTGCGCCCGGGCCGTTTCGACCGCCAGGTGCTTGTCGACAAGCCTGATTACGAGGGGCGTATCGCGATCCTGAAGGTCCATGTCAAAGGGATCAAGATCGACGAGGACGTCGACCTTGAAGAGATCGCGCGCCTGACCGCCGGTCTGGCGGGGGCGGACCTTGCCAACATCATCAACGAGGCGGCGCTGCTCGCGGGCCGCAAGAGCCAGAAAAGCGTCCACCAGCGCGATATCCGCGAATCGGTCGAGCGCGCCATCGCCG
The DNA here is from genome assembly GCF_039645995.1 of Sulfurimonas sp. HSL3-1. Classification (NCBI taxonomy): domain Bacteria; kingdom Pseudomonadati; phylum Campylobacterota; class Epsilonproteobacteria; order Campylobacterales; family Sulfurimonadaceae; genus Sulfurimonas; species Sulfurimonas diazotrophicus. The sequence continues at coordinate 1,961,919 of NZ_CP147920.1, read as the reverse complement.
GTCTGGCGAAGAAGAGCCGCCGCATCGACGAGAAAGAGAAGCGGATTGTCGCTTACCATGAGAGCGGCCACGCTCTGCTGGCGGAGACGACAAAGGGTGCGAAGAAGGTCTCCAAGGTCTCCATCGTGCCGCGCGGTCTTGCGGCGCTGGGGTATACCCTCAATACGCCCGAGGAAAACAAGTACCTGGCGCAGAAGCACGAACTGTTCGCCGAGGTCGACGTCCTGCTGGGCGGCCGCGCGGCCGAAGAGGTCTTTATCGGCGAGATCTCGACGGGGGCGAGCAACGACCTCGAACGTGCCACCGACATCATCAAGGCCATGGTACAGATGTACGGCATGAGCGATGTCGCGGGCCTGATGGTCCTCGAGCGCCAGCGCAGCACCTTCCTCGGCGGCGGGATGAGCCAGGCCCGGGAATACAGCGAGAAGATGGCGCAGGATATGGACGCCTTTATCAAGCAGACGCTCGAAGAGCATTATACGGACGTCAAAGCGCGCCTGGAGACCTACCGCGGTGCGATCGAGGATATGGTCTCCCTGCTGTATAAACGCGAGAACATTACCGGGGCCGAGGTGCGCGAGATTATCCAGGCGTTCGAAACGGCCAACGGCATGGAAACTCTGCTGGACGAAACGGCGGCGGCAAAAGCCGACCGTGAAGTCTCCGAAGATATGTCGCAGGCCTCTGCGATGCCTGAGGACGGCACGGAACGGTCATGAACGCCCTGAGAGACCTGATCGTCAAAGAGGGATGGAAGCCAATAGGCATCGCCGCGGCTGCGGCCCTCCTCTGCGCGCTTTTCGATTGGGAGCTCATGTCGTGGTTCTTTATTGCCGCCGCGGGGTATCTGCTGTGGAAATACCGCAAACCTGCCCGGACGGCGGCCTATTTTGAAAAAGGGAGCGTGACCGCGCCCTGCGACGGAAGAGTGACGGCAATCGATACCCTTCCCGACGGCAGCGTTTCGGTCGAGATCGAAACAGGGTGGTTCGATGCGGCGCTGCTGACCGTCCCTTTTGTAGAAGGGGTGCCCTCTTTCGAGACGGTAACCCGGGGGAGCCGGCTGGCACGCCGCTCTCCCCTTTTTGAAACGCTCAATGAACGGGGGGCGATCGTGTTTGAGGACGAAGAGGGGCGGAGCGTCACCCTGACGCATATCCTGATGCTCACCCCCTTTGCGCTCCTGATCGACACCAATCTTCCCGGGAAGCGCCGCATGCGGGGCGAACGCTACGGCGTACTGACCCATGGGGTGACACGCCTTACATTGCCGGCCTCGACGCGGGTCGCCGTTAATCCGGGTGAGCGGGTCTACGCCACCCAGACCCTGCTGGGGTATATGAGGTAATTCATGGCCGCACCGTCGCGCTCACTCGCTTTTCTGCTTCCGAACCTCTTCACCGCCGCAAGCATCTTCGCCGGCGTCTACAGCATGATCGCCGCCACGCAGGGACGGTTCGGGTTTGCCGCGTGGATGATACTCCTTTCGCTCATCTTTGACGGACTCGACGGCCGCGTCGCCCGCCTGACCAACACCTGCAGCCGCTTCGGCGCCGAGTTCGACTCCCTGGCCGACATCATCGCCTTCGGTGCCGCACCGGCGATGCTCATCTACCTTTATGCCGGGCACGAGTACGGGCGTTTCGGGGTACTTGTCAGCGCGCTCTTCGTCATTTTCGGCGCGATACGTCTTGCCCGTTTCAACGTGATGACCGCCCAGACGGAACCCTCGGTCTTCATCGGGGTGCCTATCCCGACCGCAGCCACTTTTTCGGCCGTGCTTGTGCTGCTGTTCACGAAATACGGGGGGCATGCCGCCTACGGCTGGATCATCCTGGCCGGAGCGCTTGTCACGGCGCTGCTGATGGTCAGCAACATCCGTTACCCCAGTTTCAAAAAGATCGATATGCACGCGATGCACGTCAAGCGGGTTCTGGTGGCGCTGCTGGTGGCGGCTTCGCTGATCTTCCTCTACCCCATCGAGGGCGTCGCCCTGATGTTTACGATCTACATTCTTTACGGACCGCTGCGCGCCACCTGGTTCTTCTACCAGCGCTATACCCTGCTGCGCAAATACCGGCACCGGCATAAAAAGTAGCCGGGTGTCCTGGCACCCATATTGCAATAGCGCCGTCATACCACCGACACTGCCGAGCCCATGAACAAAAAGATACTCTCCCTCGCGATCCCGAACATCATCAGCAATATCTCCGTGCCGCTGGTCTCGGCGGTCGATACGATGCTGATGGGGCACCAGGGAAGCGCCGAACTCGCGGCGCTGGGGCTGGTGAGCATGATCTTCGTTTTCCTCTACGGTTCGCTCAATTTCCTGCGCATGGGAACGACGGGCATGACCGCGCAAGCCTTCGGAGCGCACGATACGCGGGGTATCTCCCTGACGCTTTACCGCGCCTTGCTTGTGACGCTGCTGTTTGCGGGATTGCTGCTGCTCTTTCGGGGGCCGCTGGCCGCCACCGCGTTTAAGCTGATGAACGTCGGTGCGGGGTACAGCGAGGAGGCGATGCGCTACTTCGAGCTGCGCATCTGGACGGCACCGGCGGTCTTGATGCTCTATGCGCTGACGGGGTGGTACTTCGGGATGCAGAATGCCGTGATCCCGCTCGCGGTCACCCTCTGCATCAACCTCGTCAATATCGTGCTCAGCTACTACTTCGTTATGGAGTTGGGCTGGGGAATAGAGGGGGCGGCGTACGGCACGCTCATCGCCCAGTACGCCGGGCTGCTTCTCGCCATGGGGTTCTTGCTCAGGTACAAAGCGCGGTTGCACCCTTACGGTATTGCAGCGATGCTGCAGCGCAGCGAGCTGGGGCGTTTCCTGCATGTCAACAAGGATATCTTCATCCGCACGACGGCGCTGACCTTCGTCTTTGCGTTTTTCTACGCCCAGGCGGCCAAAGAGAGCGAGCAGACCCTGACGGTGATGATCCTTCTATTGCAGTTCGTCGTCTGGTTCTCCTACAGTCTCGACGGTTTCGCCAACGCGGCGGAGTCCCTCGTCGGCCGTTATTACGGAGCAAAGGAGTGGGGGGATTTTCACCGCGTCATCCGCTACCTCTTCGCCTGGGGCGTCGGCTTCAGCCTGCTCTATATGCTTTTTTACGGCCTTTTCGGCGGGGCTATTTTGCACCTTTACACGGATCAGCAACCCATTATCGACGCGACGCTCCCCTTCATGCCCTACGTCGTTGCCATACCGCTGCTGAGCTTCGCCGCCTTTATCTGGGACGGGGTCTTTATCGGGATGACGGCAGCAAGGGCGCTGCGCAATGCCATCCTCTACTCCACGGCACTTTTCCTCGGGCTTTTTTACTTGACGAAGGAGATCGATTTTACCGATGCGCTCTGGATGAATTTTATGCTCTTCTTCCTCTTCCGGGGCGTGATCCAGAGCTGGATGTTCTACCGCGAAAAGGAAGCGTTGGCTTAGGGGGCGCAGGGTGCGCCGGTTTAGAGGTATTTGTGCAGGACCTGCGGGATCTCGATGGAGCCGTCTTCATTTTGGAAATTTTCCATGATGGCGACCATCGTGCGGCCGACGGCGAGGGAGGAACCGTTGAGGGTATGGGCGAGGACGTTCTTCTTGCCCTCTTTGTAGCGAATCTTTGCCCGGCGGGCCTGGAAGTCGCGGGTGTTGGAAACGGAACTGATCTCGCGGTAGGTGTTCTGCCCCGGCAGCCACACTTCGAGGTCGATCGTCTTTGCCGCACCGAAGCCGAGGTCGCCGGTACAGAGCGTGACGAGGCGGTGGGGGAGTTCGAGGGCCTTGAGGAGGTCGGAGGCGCAGGCCACCATCTCGTCGAAGACGCGGTCGCTATCATCGGCCTTGGTGATGCTGACGAGTTCGACCTTTCTGAACTGGTGCTGACGGATGATGCCGCGGGTGTCGCGCCCGGCGGAGCCCGCCTCCTTGCGGAAACAGGCGGTGTGTCCCGTCATCTTGATCGGCAGGGCCTCTTCGGGGATGATCTCGTCCTGGTAGAGGTTCGTCAGCGGCACCTCGGCCGTCGGGACGAGGTAGAGATCCTCCTCTTCGGTCTTATAAAGGTCCTCTTCGAACTTCGGCAGCTGGCCGGTACCTTCGAGTGCGCGGCTGTTGACGAGTTCGGGCACGCTCATCTCCGTAAAGCCGCGTTCGCGGTTGAAGTCGAGCATGAAGTTGATGAGGGCGCGTTCGAGGCGCGCACCCATGTCGTTCATGACGGCAAAACGGCTGTGGGCGATCTTGACGCCGCGTTCGAAGTCGATCCAGCCGTTGGCTTCCCCCAGCTCCCAGTGCTCTTTCGGGGTGAAAGCGAAGTGGCGCGGTTCGAGGATTTTGGCGATCTCGACGTTGTCGTTTTCGTCTTCGCCGTCCGGGACGTCGGCATCGGGCATGTTCGGGATCCCCATCGCGAGGCTGTCGAGGGCAGCTTCGGCCTCGCGCTGCGCCTCCTGCAGTTCGCCGATGCGGAGCTTGTTCGCGTCGACCTTCGCCTTGAGCTCGGCGATATCCTTGCCCTCTTTTTTATACTGCCCGAAAAGGCGGCTCATCTCGTTCTGGGCCGCCTGCACCTCTTCGAAAGCCACTTTGGCTTTTTTGAGGGCTTCGTTGCGTGTGCGGAGTTCGTCGATCAGGTCGGGGCTGACCTTTTTGCGCATCAGCGCGGCACTGACGTTTTCGAAATCTTTTTGAAGCAGTTTGAGGTCGATCATCTGGGTCCCTGGTTAGTGTATTGTCCGGGCGGCCGCGGGCGACTGCCCGCTTTTTGCGCCGTAAAAGTTGTGCAATTATAGCGAAACGGGCTACAATTACGGCATGAACGAATTGACCTATAAACAGAGGCGTGACCGGCTCTTGGCACAGATGGAAGAGGGCGCTGCCGTGCTCGGTACCGCGACCCTGAAGACCCGCTCCAACGACACGGAATACCCCTATCGGCAAAACAGCGATTTTTTCTACCTGACGGGTTTTGAGGAGGACAATGCCGCGCTCGTGCTTGTCAAGGGCGGCGACACAAACAAGAGCATACTGTTTGTCCAGCCGAAAGTCGAGGAGATGGAGCTCTGGACGGGCAAGCGCACGGGCGTCGACGCAGCGAAGGAGCGTTTTGACTTCGACGAGGTCTATTCCGTCGAGCAGTTCGAGGAGAAGCTGCCCGAACTGCTGCAGAACCTGCCGCGGCTCTACGGCGATATTTTCGGGGCGGACGAGCGCTTCGAGAGCGCCCGGAATGCGGCGGACACGCTGCGCCACAAGCGGGAGACGAAGCGGCCGGTGTCACAGATGATCGACGTCACGCAGATGGTGCGGCAGATGCGGCTGCGCAAGAGCGAAGAGGAGATCGCCACGATCCGTGCGGGACTGGAGATTACGGCGGCGGCGCATCACCACGCCATGGCGGTCTGTACCCCCGGGATGATGGAGTATGCGCTCCAGGCGGAGTATGAGTACATGTTCACAAAGAACGGCGCCTACAGCGACGCCTACACGACCATCATCGCCGGCGGGGACCATGCCAATACCCTCCACTACATCAAAAACGATGCGCCGCTTAATGCGGGAGACCTCGTCCTCATCGACGCGGGGTGCGAATACCGCCACTACGCTACGGACATCACCCGGACCTTCCCCGTCGACGGCCGTTTCAGCGAGGCCCAGCGGGAGGTTTACGAGGCGGTCCTGGCGGTGCAGGTCGCCGTCATCGCCCAGATCGGGCCGGGGCTTTTGAAGAGCGAACTGCAGAAAAACGCCGAATGGATGCTTTGCGAGAAGATGGTTGCGCTGGGAATATTGCAGGGGGAGGTGGACGCGCTGATCGAGGCGAAAGCGCACAAAAAGTACTTCCCCCACGGCATCGGCCACTGGATGGGCATAGACGTGCACGACCAGGCACCCTACCACGACGCGGAGGGCAACGAATTGCCCCTGGCCCCCGGGATGGTGCTCACCATCGAGCCGGGGCTCTACCTGCCGGAGGGTGACGAGTCGCTTCCGGAGCGGTACCGCGGCATCGGCATCCGGATCGAGGACGATATCCTCGTGACGGAGAGCGGCTGCGAAAACCTCAGTGTTGCGGTGGCCAAATCGGTCGAGGCGATCGAGGCGCGCTGCGCTCAGAACGCGTAAAGAGTGTCGTAGACGGCGCCGGCGGGCGTCAACGTGCTGCGCATCAGTTTTAACCCCCCTTCTATTTTCCCCGCAATGACCGCCTCGGCAGTCGTCTTCTCCTTTTCGAAACATGCCGTCTCGATCTTTTTGTAGCGCATCAGGGTGACGTGGGGGATGTAGTGCCCGTGGGGCTGCATTTCAAAAGCGCTGCTGAGCATCCGGTGCCCCTCCACCAGTGTCGGGTGCTCGCTCGCGGCATAAAGGATGCGGTTGTGGGAAAAGCGTTCAATCCCTTTGATATAGGCATCGGCCATGGGGAGATCGCAGCGGCGGACAAGGTCGATGACCCTTTCGGGAGGGAAGCGATCCCCCAGGAAGAGCAGTGTCGCGTGCAGGGAGGATTCCGGGCGCCACCGGCCCTGCATACAGGGGGTGAAGGCTGCCTGGATACCGGGGTAGTCGTAAAGCGTCGCCGCCTGGGCGAGAAAGAGGCGCATTTACATTTTGATCATGTTTTTCAGTGTCGGGAGAATCTCCGGCTCCAGCCCCAGCTCGTCCATCAGCAGGCGTACCGAGGCGGCGTCATCTTTTTCCAGGGCCAGGGCCAGGCCGAAGATCTTCCCGAGGCGGCCCGAATGCAGCAGCAGGGCATCTTCGATATGGTTGTCGACCGGCAGTCCGGAGAGCGCCGCTTTGAGGGGGAGGCCGAGGACCGGTTCCATCAGGGAGATCAGGGCCATGAGGCGTGCGCTGTCAAAGAGCTGTTCATCCTCGCTCTGCATGCAGCTGATGGTACAGTGCATGACGTCGATGCGCTGCTCCATCAGTTTTGAGAGGGGGCTTTTGCCCTCCTGGATTGTCTGGCCGCTTTTGGCGAAGATGATCAGCGAGAGCCAGTGTTTGAGCTGCTCGGTGCCCATTTTGACAATGATCTCCTCGATGGAGCGGTTGGGAAAGGGGTTGTTGAGGGAGTGGGAGTGCAGGTACTGCAGCAGCTGCATGGAGAGCTCGTTGTGATTGCGCATCTCCTTGGCGATCTGGTCCATGGGGGTGCCGTCAAGCAGCATGTTGTAGATCTTGACGACTCCCATGTGCTTGGGGTCGACACGGTTGTACTCCATCAGGACGGGCGCACCGCAGGCAAATCCCTGGAAGTAGCGGAAGCCACTTTCTCGGTAGGCATCGAAGACGTCGTCGATCTCGACGCGTTCGGCAACCAGCTGTTTGCCTTTGAAGCGATCGACGATCTTCGGCAGCAGATCGTTGTCGGTGGCACTGGCGTCGATCTTGATGAAATCGATAAAGGGAAGCAGGACGTCGTAAACGCCGGTGAGCCCCTGCTGCGTATCAATGTTCTCAAGGGCGAAGCGGTAGCCGCTGTGATGCAGTTTTCTGAGGACCTCCGCCTCCCGGGTTCCCAGCTGCGCGTCGGCGGGGAGGGCGAAAACAAACAGCTTCGGCGGGACCGCCAGCAGGAGGTCCGTCAGCAGGACCGACGAATCGATGTTGATAAAGAGCGGGCGGTTCTCGGAGGCTTTTTGCAACCCGATCTGGTTGAGCAGCGCCACGAGCAGGGAGGCGGTCGCGGCCCGGGCGTTCTCGAAGCCGCTTTCGCCGACATTGTTGCGGTAATAAAACTCATAGCCGTAGATGTTCTTTTCGGTATCCAAAATAGGCTGCCGTGCAAAAGTGTGTGTCGTTTTCATTCTCAAGAACTCCCCTTCGCTATTTGTTTCTGTTGGTCTCCTCAATCTTACCCCAAAATGGAACGTAATGTTCTTAAATAGGGTTCAGGTCTGCCTACGTTAAGATTGCACAGCCTATTTACGAGAAACGGAAAAAGCATGTCCCAACCCAAAACGATTTATCTGAAAGAGTATGAAGCCCCGGCATACCACATCCTGAGTACGGAATTGACGTTCGAGATTTTCGAAGAGCATACCCTGGTGATCAACCGCATGGCGATCAAGCGCCGCGGTGACGTTCCGGTCCCGCTGCTGCTCGACGGCGATGACCTGGAGCTGCTCTGCGTCAAGGTCGATGACGTGAAGATCCCCACGGACGCCTACGAACGGAACGAAGAGACGCTGACGCTCTTCGACCCGGGTGCCGAGGCGACGGTGCAGGTGGTCACGAAGATCTATCCGGACAAGAATACGGCCCTGGAGGGGCTTTACCGTTCGGGGGGCATCTACTGCACCCAGTGCGAACCCCACGGCTTCCGCCGCATCACCTACTTTATCGACCGCCCCGACAATATGAGCGTCTTCACCGTCAAGGTGATCGCGGAGCAGTCCGTCTGCCCGGTACTGCTCAGCAACGGGAACCTGGAAGAGGAGGGGAGTTTCCCCGACGGGCGCCACTACGCCCTCTGGAAAGACCCCTTTCCGAAGCCCTCCTACCTCTTTGCCCTCGTGGCCGGGGACCTGGGCCGTATCAGCGACAACTTTACGACGGCGGAGGGCAACGAGGTCGCCTTGCACATCTATGTCGACAAGGGCAACGAGCCGCGCGCCGACCACGCGATGCGTTCGCTCAAGGCGTCGATGCGCTGGGACGAGGAGACCTACGGCCGCAGCTACGACCTCTCCGTCTACAACATCGTCGCCGTGGACAGCTTCAACATGGGGGCAATGGAGAACAAGGGGCTCAATATCTTCAACTCCCACTACGTCCTGGCCGACGAGGAGACGGCGACGGATGCCGACTTCCTGGGGATCGAGAGCGTCATCGCGCACGAGTATTTCCACAACTGGACCGGGAACCGCATCACCTGCCGCGACTGGTTCCAGCTGACCCTCAAAGAGGGGCTCACCGTCTTCCGCGACCAGAGCTTCAGCGCCGACATGCAGTCCGAGGTTGTCCAGCGCATCCGGGACGTCGACATGCTGCGCGAGCGGCAGTTCCCCGAGGACGCGGGCCCGACCGCGCACCCCATCAAGCCCGAACAGTACATCGAGATCAACAACTTCTACACGGCGACGGTGTATGAGAAGGGCTCGGAAGTGATCCGTATGCTTCACACGATCCTGGGGGAGAAGGCGTGGCGCGCGGCCATGGACCTCTACTTCGAGACCTTCGACGGCCAGGCCGTGCGCACGGAGGATTTTCTCTGGGCGATGCAGCAGCACAGCCCGATCGACCTCGCACAGTTCGCGCTGTGGTACTCCCAGGAACGTACCCCCTCGCTCTGCGCAGAGCACTCCTACGATCCGGCGTCGGGCCGGCTGACGCTGAAGCTCGAGCAGATCGTTCCCGACGCGGTGGACGGCCGGAAGCAGCAGCCCTACTGCATGCCGCTGCGTCTCGCGCTGCTCGGGCATGCGGGCGAGGAACTCCCGCTGCAGCTCGAGGGCGATACCGGGGCACAGCCGCTGCTGGAGCGGGGGATCCTGCTCATTACCCGCGACGAGGAGAGCTTCACCTTCGGCGGGCTGGCCAGCGAGCCTGCGCTGTCGCTCAACCGCCACTTTGGCGCCCCGGTTGTCATGGAGTACCCCCAGGAGGACGTGATGAACCTGATGCGCTTTGATAGCGACGGGTTCGTCCGCTACGAAGCGGCCCAGTCCTTTGCACGCTCGACCCTGGAGGCGATGATGCGCGGGGAGGCGGTCAGCCCGCAGTTCCTTGAGAGCTTCAAGCATATCCTCGAAGATGAGTCCCTTGACCTGCAGTTCAAGGCGCAGCTGCTCTCCCTGCCGACGGTGACGATGCTGATGCAGACGCAGCAGACCGTCGACGTCCACGCCATCCTTGAAGCCTCCGACGCCCTACGCCGCGAGATCGCCGTTGCCTGCGAAGCGACGATGCGCCATCTCTACGCACTCCTGCACCGTCCGGCACATATGGGGCTTGAAGCGGAGAGCATCGGGGCGCGCGCGCTGAAAAACCGGCTTCTCGGGTACCTAATGGCGCAGCAGGACGCCGAGAGCATCGACAGCGCAATGGCACAGTATGAAGAGAGTCATACGATGACGGACCGCCTGGCTGCGCTGCAGCTGCTGCACCACGGGGCACCGGAGGCGGCGGAGGCGCCGATGCGCGACTTCTACGAGCGCTACAGCGGCGACATGCTGGTGATGACGAAGTACTTCAGTGTCATCGCCTCCTCCCCGCAGCCCGATACGCTTTCACGGGTACGCGCGGCGATGGAGGATGAGGTCTTCAACATCAAAGTTCCGAACCTCGTGCGCTCCCTGATCGGCAGCTTCGCCCGCAACCCGTACCACTTCCACGCCTATGACGGCAGCGGCTACGCCTTCGTTGCCGAGCAGATCATCGCCCTGGATGCGATCAACCCGATGATCGCGGCGGGGCTTTCCGGTGCTTTCAAGACCTACAACCGTCTGAACGCCCACAGCCGTGCCCAGATGCGCGATGCGCTGGAGAAGGTGCAGGCGCACCGGGGTATTTCGAAAAACGTTTACGAGATCGTCGGAAAGATTCTGGCGGGATAAAAGCGTTCAGTCTGCGCTGCCGCTGCGGCGGAAGAAGCGTGCGAACAGGCGGATCACCCCCCGCAGCAGGAGCACGACAAGATAGACAAGCAGGGTATAGACTAGGGGGTGGAGATAGTTTCCCCTCCCGGTCATCTGCGAAAGACGCGTGCCCGGATCGCTGAGCAGGTCCGGGTGCAGAAGCAGTGACAATGCGATAAGCAGCAGCGCGAAGATCGCACCCTCTCTTAGCATCGGTTTACGCATCTGCTACATCAGCCCCCGCATCATCAGGTACCAGTACATCGGTTTGAGCATGTACAGGTCAAAGGCCCACCACGCCCAGCGCTGCTCGCCGACGGCGAGCGGGAAGGAGGGCGCGGCGCCGTCGTAGTCGAACTCGGCCAGGATGATTTTACCATACTGCGTTTTGAGGGGACAGACGGTATAGCCGTCAAACTTCTCTTTGGGTTCCTTGCCTTCCATCTGCGCCAGGAGGTTGGCGACCATGATCGGCCCGTGGTGGCGCGCACTCCCGCCTGTTTTGCCCAGCGGGATGCCGCAGACGTCCCCGATGCCGAAGACATTGGGGTAGCGCAGGTGCTGCAGGGTGTAGCGGTCGACTTCGAGCCACCCTTTGGCGGAGCCTTTCTGCCACCCCAGCGGCGAGGAGGCGACGGCGTCCGGCGCGCTCATCGGCGGGACGATATGGATAAAATCATAGGGCATTTCCACGCGGTCGACCTTGGTGATCATGTCGTACTCTTCGAGGTCCTCGTCGTACTCGCCCTGGACCTCGTACTTGTGTTCGAAGGTCGCGACTTTGCCGGCGGCATCGATGGCGACGAGGTTGTGGCCGAATTTGTTCGTGATGTTGCCGTAGCGCGGCTGCACCTCTTCGACCAGTGTCTTGTTCACTTCCGGCACCCCGAAGAGGCTGCCGCCGTTTGTCGCAAAGGTGAACTCCGCGCTGAGACCGTCGCGCTTGAGGAAGTCGTCGCTGAGGTAGAGGATCTTCTGCGGGGCGCCGCCGCACTTGATCGGGGTGCCCGGCTGGGTGCAGATGACCTTCGGATTGCCCGTTTTGGCCGCGGCTTTGAGGGCGTTGAACCACTCCCAGGTGAGGGAGCCGCCGTCTGCCGTCCCCTTTTCCGGGTCGTTCAGGTAGACGCTGGAGATGCCGTTCTGGCCGATCATGTCGGCGCCGAGACCCTCGATCCATTCATAATGGTACTGCAGGCCCGTCGCGACGACGAGATAGTCGTAGAAGACCTCCTCGCCGGCACGGGTGATGACCCTGTTATTGTCCGGGTCGAAGGTTTTGACCTCGTCCTTGATCCAGTTGACGTCGTCGGGGATGAACTCCCGGTTCTCTTTGACGATGTCGTCATAGGTGTATTCGCCCGCGGCCATGAAGACCTGCCCCGGCTGGTAGAGGTGTTTTTCGTTCGGGGCGATCAGGGTGATGTCGGGATCGGAGAGGGCGCGGTGCAGGCGCGCCATCGCCATGATGCCGCCCGCACCCCCGCCGACGATGACGATTTTGCCCTTCGCGCCGGAGGCGCGGGCCTCGGTGACGCTGCTGCTTCCGGCGGAAGCGAGCACCCCGGCGGCAATAGGGGAGATCCCCATCAGTTTGAGCGCCTCGCGGCGCGACAGGTTGACCGAAGGCGTTTTCAGCTCCGGGTTGTTAAACCGTTTTTTCATATTCATTTATTCCACTCCTTATGGTCCTGCCGCCAAAACGGCAGGGGTGTCGTTTAGACGGGCTTGTCAGTATCGGTAGCTGACGGCAAAACGCAGGTCAGTCGCCGTAATGTCCGTTTCGACGGGCGCTACCCATCCGGCGCAGTTGATATTGGGCGTATAGTCATGCTGCACATAGGTGTAGCGGATCTGCGACGGCAGGTATTTGACGCCGAAGAGGTCGAAGTTCCAGTACGCCTCATAGGCACTGCCGCGCACGGCGATTTTCGAGCCTATTGCCGTATCTTCCGCCCAGGTCATCGGCGTCCAGTACTTTGAACCCCGGTTGTATTCAAACCCGAGTCTGCCGCGTTCGGTGAGCATGTCCGGGATGATGACCCCGGCCCAGAGGGAGCTGCCGCTGCGCACGCCGCCGTCGGAAGAGCCTATGAGCGTGTAACCGCTCTTGGCGTCGTAGTGCGTATACGCGCCTGAAACGAAGAGGGTCGTCTCATCCAGGAAGTCGCTGATCTCTTCGCCGATGCCGGTGACCTTCAGACCGACGGAGAAGAGGTCGGCCGTCCCGGATGCCGCTTTGGGAATGTTCCCGTCGAGCTTGCGGCCTTTGGTATTGAAGATGTGCGCCCACTGGTACATCACCTGGTACTGCCCGTCATCATAGGCATTCCCCGGTATGACGAGGAAGTCGACGCTGGTGTCTTCGAGCGTCGTATTGACGTCACCGCCGCTCAAGGCATAGGGCGTGCGCGCGCCCGATACGTCGCCGTAGATGTCCTGCATCTCGCCGCTGTGCGCGCGGCCGAAGACGAATTTGGTATAGGCCCCGTCGATGAAGCGGCCCCAGTCGAGACGGACCATGGCCCCGTTGACTTCCATATTGGTGATGTGCGCGAGCGGGGAGCCGGGATCGGTTTCGTTCTCCCGGTAGTTGGCGAGGAAGCCGTTGGTGGAGGGGCGCCGGCCGACCGAGACGCTGATCGGCTGTCCGCCGAGCTCGTCGGAGTAGACAAAATAGGCTTCCTTGACGCGCATGACCGTATCGGAGGCTTTCGAACTGGCCGCCCAGTCTTTCAGTGCCGGGTCGGTCACGTAAAGATGGCTGCCCCAGGTAGCATAGACGGCGAGTTTGCCCTGGAAGGTCAATCCCTTCATCGGCGCCGCGCCCATGGTGAGGTAGAGGCGGCTGGAGAGCAAGGAGGGGTTGGTGGCATAGGTGTCGCTCTCATTGTTGCGGTAGTCGATGACGTCGACGGCATTTCTGAAGTCGATGCCGAACTTGACGTTGTCGTTGGCGCTCTGCGCATTGACCTGGCTCAGTTTCTTGTTGGTGCGCTTTTGCTGCTTCTCGAGTTTTTCCACTTTTTGCATCAGGGCGTCGATCTCTGCCTGCATCGATGCATCATCGGCAAGAAGCGCGCTGGAGAACAGCGTCAGTGCCGCAGTCGAAAGGAGGGTTTTTCGCATGGTTTTCCTTTTGGTGTTAAACGGGTTATCGGCGAGGGGTCCGGAGGATAACGCCCTCCGGAGAAAGGGGCGGGCGATCAGCAAGAGGGGATGTTGCCGCTGTCGCTTGCAAAGTCGTGTACGAAATCGTAGAGGTGCTCTTTGAATTTGCTTTCGAACTTGTCGCTTTCAAAAAAGTTTTTGCCTTCGGGACAGGCTTCGGTCATCATTTCGGCAAGATTGCCGTTCTCTTTGGCCTCTTCCCACTCCATCTGCGTATGCTTTGCCGCGAAGACGGCACCGGTCATACCGCAGGTCTCTTTGAGCTTTTTCTGATAGAGGCGTTGGCCTTTTCCTGCATCGGCGTGCAGTGCAGAAGTAAGGAGGCCAAGGCCCAGCAGTGCGGAGGTTGTGAGTTTTCCGAAAGTTGTCATTCTATTCCTTTGACGATGAAAATGGTGAAAATGAATAGTACTATCGTCAAAATTAAAATAAGATAAAATTAGAATAATTATAATTAATGATTATTTTATTCATTTCTTCGTCATTTTCCTTAAAGATTAAATGTAAATTTATGAAACATGTTAGAGAATAAGTTAAGCAGAACTTATCAAAGTGATAATTTTGTGACTCCTGGGTCGTAGAATTGTCATGAATGTATTTTTTTGCACTAAAATCTTCGTTAGTTTTTACGATGAGATGAGAAGGAGTAAGCATGGCAAGATTAGTCGTACTCGGCGGCGGTGTTGCCGGCCATACGGCGGCAACATTCGCCGCAAAGTGGTTGGGTAAAGAGCATGAAGTCGTCGTTGTGACACCGAATTCCAAATGGAACTGGATTCCGTCGAACATCTGGGTAGGTGTCGGTGAGATGACAAAGGATGATGTCACTTTCGATCTGGCACCGGTGTATGCGAAAGCAGGTATCACCTATAAACAAGCGAAAGCGGTCTCAATCAATCCCGAGGGGGATGCGAATTCGGACAAGCCTTTTGTGACAATTGAGTATACCGGCCAGGATAAAGCCGGCGAGAATGAGGATGTCACTTTTGACTATCTGGTAAACGCCACGGGGCCGAAACTGAACTTCGGTGCGACTCCGGGTCTGGGCGAGGGCAGCGAGATCGGTGAGAACACCGTTTCCGTCTGTACCGCCGATCACGCCGTACACGCGAGCGAAGAACTGAACAAGATCTTTGAAAAAGCGAAAGCGGGCGAAAAGCAGAAGATCCTCGTCGGGACCGGGCACGGTATGTGTACCTGCCAGGGGGCGGCGTTCGAATATATCTTCAACATCGAACACGAAGCGCGCAAGGCGGGGATCCGCGACAACGTAGAGATCAAGTGGATCTCCAATGAATCGTTCCTCGGCGACTTCGGTATGGGCGGTCTGCATATGAAAGTCGGCGGCTACGTCGTCAGCTCCCGTATCTTTACCGAGTCTCTCTTTGCCGAACGCGGCGTCGATTATGTGATCGGTGCGCATGTCAACAACGTTGAAAAAGGCAAAGTCGGCTACGAACTGCTTGACGGTTCCACCGGCGAAGAGAATTTCGACTTCGCGATGCTGATCCCGCCGTTTGCGGGTGTCGGTCTCAAAGCCTACAACAAAGCGGGCGAAGAGATCACTGATACGGTCTTCGCACCGAACGGCTTCATGAAGGTTGACGCGGATTACACGCCGAAACCGTATGAAGAGTGGAAAGCGAGCGACTGGCCGCGTACCTACCAGAACCCGACGTACAAGAACATGTTCGCCGCCGGTATTGCGTTTGCGCCGCCGCATATCATCTCCAAACCGATGAAATCGCCCAACGGCACGGTGATCAACCCGACACCGCCGCGGACGGGTATGCCTTCGGGTATTATGGGCAAGGCCGTCGCGCACTCCGTCGTCGACCTGATGACGCGCGGCGAGAACGCGCATCTGCACGAAGCCTCCATGGCGGAAATGGGCGCGGCCTGTGTCGCGTCTGCCGGTAAAGGGTGGCTCAATGGCCAGGCGGCGGCAATGACCGTCTACCCGGTCGTTCCGGACTTCGACAAGTACCCGGGTACGGGCCGCGATACGGACTATACCTTCGGTGAGATCGGTCTGGCAGGACACTGGATCAAGCATATCCTGCACTACCTCTTTATCTACAAAGCGAAGCTCAAGCCGGGCTGGACGCTGATTCCGGAATAAGAAAGGAGGAACATAGATATGAGACAAGAAGAAGTAAATTTCGCGCTGAACGACAAGTTTAACACCTCAATGATCCCGGGCCGTTTCGCCCGGATGATGCGTACGTGCAAAATCTGGCAGTTCATCCGCTTTGTGATCATCAACATCAAGATGATCATCGTCGTCCGTAAAAGCCACGGATAACACCTGCGGCCCTCGGGCCGTCACGTCACCAACTGAACCACTTTAAAGAACCCATCAATGATTCAACCTCTGCTTAAATACCCCGACCCGCGCATACGTCTTATTTCCGGTAATGTCCGTTTTTTCAACGAGACCCTCAAAGACATTATCGCAGATATGACCGACACGATGGAGGCCAACGGCCTCGATGCCCTCTCCGCCATCCAGATCGGCATCCAGTACAACGTCATCGTCCTCAAAGAGGAGGGCGAGTACACCCCCTACATCAATGCCCGTTTCCTCAAAGAGCAGGGGAAAGCGGCCGCGGTGGAGCGTTCGACCTATTACGACTTTACGGCGGAAGTGGAGCGCTACACCTCCCTCACGGTCATCTACGAGGATGAGACGGGAGCGATGCATTCGCGTGACGTGGAGGGGGCGTTGGCACGGACCTTCCAGCACCAGCTCGACTACGCCTTCGGCAGTACCTTCGTCGACCGCGTCCCCAAGGCGGTCCGGCAGCAGATCGACGCCTATCTGGATCAGGGACTTGTCAAAGAGAGTCGGATGCCCGGACAGACGAGCGGCAGCTGCCCGACGGTATTCGTGCGCGATTACATCAAGAAAGCCTACCGTCTCGTGATGCTGGGCGTCCTGCTCAGCTTCATCGCACCGTTCATGGCTGAAGCGGCAACGATACAGACGATCGCCGTGGCGGACATGGCCGCCCTCGGGCTGATCTTCGTGCTGATCATCGCCTACTTTTTCTATGCCGAATACGAGGCGAAAAAATACAAACAGTGCACCAGCTGCCAAACCGGAAATATCATCGGTACCGCGGGGATCGCGCTGGGGCAGCTCGCCCTGCTGGCCGTCGGCGTATTTGCCTGGGTGCTCCCCTAGGCTTGACCGTTTCCTTCCATATGCTAAAATCGATTTTTTTCATTTAAACATCGCAGGAGGAGCGCATGCCGTCCGTTCCGCAGCTTCGACGTGTCATTGACCGTTTCAAGGAGGCCAAGGCGACGATTCTGCAGCGCTGGGTCTCCTACGAGACAGCCGAATCGGTGCTGAAGCGCCATGGGATCGAAACCGACTTTTTTATTCGCCAGTACGCCTCGGGGGTCTACGACTATTTCGAGATGGTCATCCGGGGCGAGATGCAGATCGGCGACTGCCCGGTCATGGCGGAACTGCTCGAATACCTCAAAGACAACGAGGTGACCTCCGACGAACTCTTTATGCTCTGCAGCCATTTCCGCCGGGCGATGGTGGACATCTCCTACGAGCTCGGGGTGAACTCCCAGGAGGTCTACGACGAGATCAGCTACGTCTTCGACCTGAACTTCTCCGGGGTGCTCAAGCGCTATACCGAGACGATCTACCAGAAAGAGCGGGAGATCGAGCGCAACGTCAAACTGCTCGAAGAGTACCGGCGCGCCATCGACGAGAGCGCCATCGTCGCCAAGACCGACGCGCAGGGGACGATTACCTATGCCAATGCGAAACTGACCCGTATCTGCGGCTACAGTCAGGAGGAGCTGGTCGGCAGTCCTCATACGTTGCTCTACCACCCCGACATGCCGGGGAACTTTTTCAACCGCCTCGCGGCGGCCATCGGCGAAGAGGGGGTGTTCAAAGGGACGATCAAGGGAAGGGCGAAGGATGAACACACCTTCTATATCGATACGACGGTCGTCCCCATCACCGATACCCACAGTGCAGTGACGGAGTACATGGCGATCAGCTACGAGGTGACCGACCTTGTTGTGGCCAAGGAGGAGGCGATCGCGGCGGGAGAGGCGAAGGAGTATTTTCTCTCCAACATGTCCCACGAGATCCGAACGCCGCTCAACGCCATCCTGGGCTTTGTCGCCCTGCTCAAGGACGAGGCGCAGACGGTCAAGGACCGCCGCTACCTTGACATCATCTACAGCAGCGGCGAGAACCTGCTGAGCATCATTAACGACATCCTCGACTTCTCCAAACTGCGCAGCGGCGAATTTACCGTCGAGCCGGCCCCTTTCAACCTGCACAGCACCATCAGCCACACCCTGGAGCTCTTCGTGCCCAGCGTCAACCAGCAGCATCTGACCCTCACAAGCTTTATCGATCCGCGCATCCCCTACGAGCTGATCGCCGACCCGCTGCGGATCCAGCAGGTGATCTCGAACCTGCTCAGCAACGCCATCAAGTTCACCCCGCCGGGGGGCGAAATCACCGTCGAGGCCTTCTACACCGAGGGACGGATCAGCATCAGCGTCATCGATACGGGCATCGGGATCGCGGCCAAGGACCAGCAGTACATTTTCGACCCCTTTTCCCAGGCCAGGAACGAGGATCTTCCCGGAGCGGGGGGAACGGGCCTCGGGCTCTCCATCAGTGCCCAGCTTGTGCGGCATATGGGCGGGGAGATCACGCTGCATTCGCACCCCGGGATCGGGAGCACGTTCACCTTTACCCTTCCCGTCATCGTGGGGGATGAGACCCGGCCGCTGCTGACGGACCTTGAGTGTATCCGCAAGCACCGGCTCGCCCTCTACTGCCCCGAACAGAAGTTTGATACGATGGCGGCCTCCCTGGTGCGCTACCTGCAGAGCTTCGGCGTGAAAATCAAATCGGTGGAAGTGCTTGACGGCAGTTACGATCTGCTCTTTTTCTCGGAGCACTGTGTTGGGGAGGCGCAACGTAAGGCGCTCTTGGCGGAGGGGTCGCCCAAGGTGGCGCTGATGGATGCGCCCTACGACACCTATGAGAACATCAGCGGCGTGACGCCGCTCGTCATGCCCCTGTACTGCTCAAAACTCCAGGAGGTGATCGAGACGGCGCTAATGGGGGATACGGAGCCGGAGCCGAGGGCGGATACTGCCGGGGTGCGTTTCAACGCCCACCTGCTCGTCGCGGAGGACAACGAAGCGAACCAGGAACTGATCGGCACGCTGCTGGGTAACCTCGGTGTCAGTTACGAGATCGTCGGCAACGGGGCGGAAGCGCTCAAACGGATGCGGACGGAACATTATGACCTTGTACTGATGGATGAACAGATGCCCGTCATGAACGGACGGGATGCGGTCCAGGCGATGCGGCACATCGAAAACCGGGAGGGGCGGCAGCATCTGCCCATCATCGCCCTGACGGCAAACGTGCTCGGGGGGATCGAACAGCGGCGCATCTACGACGATTTTCTCGGCAAGCCGATCCGGATGGCCACGCTGATCAGTTCGCTCGAGCGCTTCATCCCCCGCGCGGAAGATGCCGCTGCCGAGGAGACGGCCCCGGAGACGGTACTCCCCGAGCATGAGGAGCTGCGCGAGATCCTGCAGGTCACCGAAGCGCAGCTGCAGATGCTGCTGGGCGTCTACCGCGAAAAGATGCAGAGCAGTTTTGAGGAGCTCAAGGCGGCCATTGACGCGGAAGATCTCAAACAGGTGACGCTGCTCGCCCATTCGATCAAGGGTTCCAGCAGCAATTTCCGTTTCGACAGCATGACCAAGCTGGCCGAAAAAATGGAGTGGGAGGCGCGCGCCGGCAACACGGCATTGGATTATACGGGGATGCTCGGATCGATGCGCGGCTGCTTTAATGCCTTCATCGGGGAGGGAAGCTGATTCGTTTCGAAACATTTTCATTATTTGGTGAATTTTGTTTTATGTGACACTTCTATGATAACTTTGTAATAAAGTCCTTTTTCACTATAATTATTTTTAATGCACTTTTTGAGGGGCATTATCGAGATTGTTTAAGGGTTGGGATGGAAAGTTACAAAGTCATGATCGTCGAGGACGATCCCGTTACAGCGATGAACCTGCAGATCGCTTTGGAAAACCAGGGATATGAAGTCGCTGCCACAGTAGATTCTTCGATCCAGGCACCCAATAAGATCAAGGTCTATGAGCCCGATATCGTCCTCGTCGATATCAGCCTGCAGGAAGATGCCGACGGTATCGAACTGGCAAAGTATATCCGTGAGAGGCACTGCCTCCCTTTCATCTACCTCACCGCCCACTCCGATGCCGACATCATCGACGAGGCGAAACAGACCGAGCCGTACGGTTATATCGTCAAACCTTTCGACCCGGAGTCGCTGCATGCGACGATCCAGATGGCAATGTACAAGTTCCATGTCGAAAAGGAGCGCGAAGAGAACTTCGAGGGGTTGAAGAACGACAAACTCAACCTCGAGAAGCTGCTCTATAACAAAAAGCTCTCCGACAAGCCTATTGTCCCTTTCGGGGAAGACTACTACCTCGACATCAGCGTCTGCGAGACCTTTTACCAGGGCAAGAAGATCAAGCTGACCAAAAAAGAGAACGCTTTCATGCGGCTGCTTGTGGCCCAGCTGGGGCTGGTGGTGAGTTTCGACCAGGCGATCAACTACGTCTGGGAGGAGAAGGGGGCGACGGAGAACAGCGTGCGTACCCTGGTCTGGCGTCTGCGCAACAAGCTGCCCACGGACATTATCCAGAACGCTTCGGGTATCGGGTATTACATCGAGGATTGAGGTGTAGAGGAGGGGGCGGCGGTTCTTAGAAGAACCACTGCGTCGTCAGCTTGAAGCGCGTATCGGTGTAGTCGCCGAGATCTTTTCCGTAGGTGTCTTCCTGGAAGACGAGACCGACTTTGGTCGAGTTGCCTCTGAGGTACCAGTTGACCCCTGCCATTTTCGATTCGAGTTTCCAGTCCCCTTTCCCGTCGTACTTGTCCCAGTTTTCGTAGCGGACAAAAGGTGCGAGGTAATTCAGGGCTTCGATGACGTACTCTCCGGTCACGTACCAGCCGCTGGATTTGCCGGTCTCGGCCTCGCTCCAGTTCTTGACGACACCGTCGAACCGGAACCACTCCGCCTGCACAAAGGCGCCTTTGTAGTGCGCCGACATTTCGAGGTTGATCAGCTCGTGGTCGATGGTCTGTGAGACATTGCCGTCGGCATACTCGATCCCGGGGCTGTTCCAGTAAGCGGCGCCGATTTCAAAGTGTTTGCCTTTGCCGAAGTAGGTCTCCGTACGCTTGGTCTCTTCCCAGCCGTCAAAGGGCGAGAGGACGATTTTCCCGCCGTAGAAGAAGCTCTTCTGGTTGAAATCATCCCCGTCGAAGCTGCTGCCGCTCGCGTCTTTGAACTTGCCGGAGTAGACACCGTCCCCGAAGGCGACTTCGTAAGAGATCTTTTTCTTCCAGTCACCGTACATTTTCGCATTGGTCCCCCGGCGGTTGTGGGTGATGTACTGCGCCGCTTCGTCGGCGACGTGCGGACGGTCGTAGTGCAGCACGTAGGCGGATTTGACGGTCTCGGTACGCGACACGTCGATCTTGCCGCGGTAGAGACGGAAGTTTACCAGCGACGTCCCGAATGGTTTGCTGATCTTGAGGTAGGCGTCGCCGACGTTGAACTTCTGCTCGCCGTCGTCTTGGTAGTTGGCCTTGTCGTTGCGGATGTCCATCGTGAACGAGACGTGCTTGCCGAAGCCCGCGGCGGCTTCGAAACGCGTACGGCGGAGGTAGGCGTCCCAGTTATTGCTGTCGCTCTTCGCCGCGTCTTCGTAGTCGCGCTGGTAGTTCTCGAAGGTTCCCTGGATACGGACACCCAGTTTAAGCCACATGTCCGGATTGTCCGACGCCGTGAACTTCATGTTCGGCGCCGTCTCTTTGCCCAGCAGGAACTCCGGCGAATCGCCGTTCTCGACGGTCGGGCCCTGCAGCGCTGCCGTATGATTGTCGGCGTTCGCGCTTTGTGCAGGGATGAACTCTCCCATTTTGACGCGGTTTTCGCCCTCTTGGGTAAAGACCTGGCCGGTGCTCGGGTCGGTATAGAGTGTCGTGCTTGTCGCATGGGCAGCTGTGCTCAAAGTGACAACAGCCAAGGATGAAATCAATGTGCTTTTCATGATTGGGTTACTCCTCAAAATAGGTGGCGGCATTGTAGAGGCAAAAGATTACAAAAGGGTTACGTAACTGTAATAAAAATGTTGTCAATGTTGCGTCTTCTGTTTTGATGGCGATGGAGTGTGAGATAGAGCTTCAGGAAAAGAGGGGAGATGGCCGCTGCGTGAGCCGTTCGTAGAGCTCAAAAGCGTTCCGGAGTCGTTCTGTCTTCAGGGGAGATGTTATCGGGCGTGCAGAGCCCGCCCGATGCCGGGATTTACCAGCTGACTTCCGCCGTCAGCATAGCAGCGGTGAAGTCCTGGGTATAGCTGCCGGCATAGTTTTTCTTGTCGTTGGCAACATAGGTCTCGCCGGTCAGGAGCCATTTGAGGTTTTTGTTCTGTCTCCATGCCGCACCGTAGATGTAGTTCTCGGTGTTCAGGTCCGGATTGTTGTCCATCTTTGCCGTCCAGTTGTCGTAACGGGCCAGCACTTCGAACTCGTAGGCGTCGCCGAAGCGGTACGTTCCGTTTACAGAGAAGCCTGAACCGCTCTTCTTATAGGTCGTGTCATTGTTGTTCTCCGCGATAACGTACTGCGCGGAGAGCAGGAGTGAGGGCATATTGTAGACGGTGTGGAAGCCGTAGAACGCATAGGTTTGCGCCGTCCCGTTCATTTCGTTGCCGTCGTTGAGCATATTGTACTGGCCGAAGAATGAAAGATCCAGATAGGTGTTCTTGGTCGCCTTGCGTTTGACATCGCCGTCTCCGAGCGCGGCAGCCGTCAGGCGCCATTCAATGGAGTTCCCCGTACCGATCTTGTCGTTGTTGCCCTGTGTCCCGTGGTAGCCTTCACCGTTGAACAGACCGATTTCAGAAGTGAAATAGGGCAGTTTTGTCTTGAAGTTGATCCCGGCATCCGCAGAGTTGGTCAGGTCGGCTGCCTGTGCCGATTCCACCATGGTTTTGGAGATAGAGCGATACCACCAGCCGTTGTGCTCTTCGTAGTCGATCCAGGGGCGGTGCGCCATACCGAATTCGACACCCGTATAAGGCAGGATGTTGTTGAGGTAGATGTAGGCGTACTTGACGTACATGTTTGCATAACCGCCGGTCGAGCTGTTGGTCGCGTCATAGGTTGTGTCAAGGGTAACGCGGAGGTAGCTTTTCGGATCGTCGAAGAAGAAGGCTTTGACCTGGATGTAGTTCCGTCTGAATTCGAAGTTCCCCGTTTGCAGCTCTTCGAGGTTGTCCTCGGGAAGGGCTTTTTTGTCTTCATAGGTGTAGCCGAGATAGTGCAGGCCGCTGAACTCGAGCTTGGATGATTTGGCAAAAACCGGTGTGTCCGTTTCCAGTGCCGTTCTGTCCTCGGCCGGTTCGGTAAAGACCTGGCCCTTGCCGTCAACATAGAATTGGGTTGCGTTCGCAGCCGCGGTGCCCAGCAGGAGTGCGATAATCGTCGTGAAAACGATCTGTTTCATTTTTCGGTTCCTCTTAAATAAGTTGCGGGAATTGTAAAGCAGGTAGGTTACATAAAGATTACAATGCTGTGTCCTAGTGTAACCAAAGCGCGACTGTCGTGTAACCGGATGCGGTTGTGCAGCAATGAACCGTATCGGGTTCAGTATAGCACACGGTGCTTTCGGGCAGAAACGATTGAAGTGGTGTTTTTAAAGGAGTGAAGCGGCCCGCAGGGAGCGCTTTGTAAGGAGAATCGGCGGCACGAAGCCGCCGCAAAAAAAGAGAGGGGGGAATCCCCTGGTTATTTGATGTTGGCTGTCCAGTAGTCGCGGATCATCTGCTTTGTGCTTTCGGGCAGCGGGATGTATCCGAGCTTTTTCGCACTTTCGTCACCCTTTTTGAAGGCATAGTCGAAGAAAGCGGTCACTTTCTTGTCCATGGCCGGTTTCTCTTTCGGCAGGAGAATGAAAGTCGCCGCGACAATCGGGTAGGAAGTGTCGCCGGGCTGGAGAGCGAGCAGGGCGTAGAAGTTGTCTTCTTTTGTCCAGCTGGCGTACTGTGCCGCCGCCTTGAAGTTCTCTTCACGCGCCGTAACCCACTTGCCGTTCGCCGTCTGCAGCGTTGCCGCGGCGAGGTGGTTCTTCTCTTTGTAGGCGCTTTCGATGTAGCCGATCGTGTACGGGGTCTGTTTCAGGAGGTTGGAGACACCTTCGTTTCCTTTACCGCCCATACCGACAGCCCAGTCGATCGCCTTGCCGGCACCGTAGTTGTTCGCCCAGTTCTCAGAGCTCTTTGTCAGGTAGTAGGTGAAGTTGTACGTCGTGCCCGAACCGTCAGAGCGGTGGACGACGATGATCTTCTGGTTCGGGAGTTCCAGCCCTTTATTCTCTGCTGCGATGGCAGGATCGTTCCACATCGTGATCTTGCCGGCGAAGATGTCGGCGACAATGCTGTTGGAGAGTTTGAGCTGCTCGTCGGCGATCCCCGGGAGGTTGTAGGCAACGACGATGGCGCCGATGACGGCCGGGAACTGGAGCAGTTTCGCTTTGTTCAGCTCCTTGGTCTTGAGGGGTTTGTCGGAAGCACCAAAGTCGACGATACGGTTCGTAATCTGCTTGATCCCGCCGCCGGAACCGATGGACTGGTAGTTGACGCGGCTGTGGGTCTCTTTGCCGTAGTTGAAAGCCCAGTCATAATAGAGCGGGGCAGGGAATGAGGCGCCGGCGCCGCTGATCTTGTCGGCGGCAGCGGCGGAGGTCAGTGCAAGCGATGCAAGCGTGAGGGCAGTTGCAATGCGTTTGAGCATAAACGATCCTTCGTGTTGTGATGTCGGCATTGTAAAATCGTATGGTTACAAAATGATTACGCTTCAGGGGGGACGGCGGCGGGGATTGTAACCTTTATGTTACCAAGCGTTCGTATAATCGCGCCGTCATTTATAAATATATTGCATAGCTGCTGCCCCGCAGCGGTGATACCGCCGCGGGTCGGAGTTGTGATACACTATCTGAAAGAAAGTAAGGATAAGCATGCTTCCACGCTACGAAACAAAGTTGCGCGAGATTCAGGGGATGATTGCCGAGATCATTCAAAAAGAGGTCACGGCGAACCGTATGGCCCTTGAGGCGTATACGGCCAAGAGTGCAGAAGGCTTCGAAGCGGCGACAGACACATTGAAGATGATCGAAAACGACGGCAATACCGTCGATAACGAGATCGTCAAGACCTTTGCGCTGTTCGGTCCGGAAGCCCAGGAGCTGCGGGGGCTGGTCGCCTACCTCAAGATGACGAACGAGCTGGTGCGCATCGCGGAAGGAACGAAAAAGTATGCCCGCCGCATCCGTGAGCTTCTGCAGAGCGACTGCGATCTCGAGCCGTTTGACAACGCGATCGTCCAGCTGCACAAGAGCGTCGTCAACGCCCTGGCCTGTATTCACACCTGCGTGTCGGATATCGCGAACTGCGATGTCGAAGAGACCTACCGCAAGGTCATGGTCGAAGAGAGCAAGAACGATGACCTCTTCGCGATCCTGGAAAAAGATATCATGTCAATGATCATTTCCGAACACGAGCTCTCCGCCGAATATGTGCGTATGCTCGGAACGCTGCGCAAGTTGGAACGGGTATGTGATCGTGCCGTGAACGTCGCCAACCTGCTGATGTTCGAACAAAAAGGCGGAAAACTTCAGAGCTATTGACAAGGGAGTGGGAAACGCAATGCATACGACGATAGTCATCGTTGAAGATGAAGAGGATCTGCTCGAACTCATCGAGTACAACCTGGAAAAAGAGGGCTTCGAGACGATCGGTTTCGTGAACACGAAGAACGTCCGCCGCGTCCTCGACGAGGAGTCCGTCGATCTGATGATCATGGACCGGAACCTTCCCGGGGCGGAGGGGAGCGAGTTTATCGCTTCACTGCGCAAGGAGGGGGTCCAGATCCCCGTCATCTACCTCAGCGCCAAGAACAAAGAGAGCGAGATCGAAGAGGGGTTCCTGCGCGGCGGGGACGACTACATGACGAAGCCTTTTAATATGAAAGAGCTTTTGCTGCGCATCAACGCGATCCTCCGCCGGACCAAGGGCACACCCTCCGAGGGAGTGGTCGCCTATCGGGATATCCTGCTCAACCTCGCTTCGCGGGAGGTGACCATAGAGGGGACGCCCATCGCGCTGACCAAACTCGAATTCGATCTGCTGCATACGCTCATCTCAAACCAGAACGTCGTGCTCGACCGGGATTACCTCCTCGAGCATGTCTGGGGAGGCGATGAGGTGTACCAGGACCGCACCGTCAATGTCGCCATCAACCGCCTCAAAGAGAAGATCGACCCTGACAAAAGCAAAGAGTACATCAAAACGGTACGCGGAGTAGGGTACACACTTTGCTGAAGATCCACCACTCCTTTATCCTCCAGTTTCTCGGCATCTTCACGCTGATGGGAATTATCGCCTCCTTTGTGGGTTACTTCACCCTCAAAGAGTCCGTTATCAGCGATTACGAGGTACGTCTCAAGCAGGAGATCGGACTGATCGAGTCGACCCTGCAGTACGTCACGGATATGGACCGCTATATTGCGGAGACGGCGCCGCAGATCGGCAAGCGTATTACCGTGATCGCCTCCGACGGCACCGTGGCGGCGGAGAGCGATGCGAACCGCGAGGAGATGGAAAACCATGCCAACCGCGAAGAGGTGATGGCGGCGGCCAAGGGCGAGTACGGCCAGGCCGTCCGTTTCTCCCATACGATCGGGATCGACTTTCTCTATGTGGCGAAGCGCGTCGTCTGGCAGGGCAGCCCCTATACGCTCCGCCTTGCGGTCAGTCTTCAGAAGGTACTGGACGACTTCTATACGCTGCTCTTCCGGCTCGCAACCGTGTTGGGACTGCTGCTGCTCGTCGTGGTCTACCTCGCGATACGGATGAGCCGCAAGATCCGCTACGACATCGCCCAGCTCTCCGCCTATCTCGAAGAGATCAGCGACAAGAACTACAAGGCGGTGGTGAAACCCCGCTACTTCACCGAGTTCCTGCAGATATCGCTGCTGCTCAAAAACCTTGTCAAAAAACTGGCCAAGCGCGAGCGTCAGAAGCGCAAGTACACGGCACGCCTCCGCCTGATCAACAAGCAGCGCAACGATATCCTCTCCGCCATCAGCCATGAATTCAAAAACCCGATCGCCTCGATCGTCGGGTATGCGGAGACCCTCTATGACGACCCGGAAATAGACGGCAGGATCCGCCAGCGCTTCTTGCAGAAGATCACGGCAAACGCCCAGAAGATCTCGACGATGCTTGACCGCCTGTCGCTCTCCGTCAAACTCGAGAACAACGACCTTGCCCCTTCATACAGCCGGTTTGACCTCTGCGAACTGGCAACGGAGTGCGCGAACAACATTACGAAAAAGTACACAGACCGCACGCTGGAAGTCTCCTGTGCATCCACCTTCGTCGAAGCGGACCGTACGATGATCGACCTGGTCGTTACCAATCTGCTTGACAATGCCATGAAGTACTCCGAATCGGCCGTACATCTTGAGATCCATGAAGGGATGCTCTGGGTACACGACCGCGGGATCGGGATCGCCGCAAAGGAGATCGAGCGTATTAGCAGCAAGTTCTACCGCGTCGAAAAGAATACCTGGGACAATTCGATGGGGCTCGGGCTCTCCATCGTCAGCTATATCCTTGCACTGCACGGCACGAAGCTTCAGATCAGTAGTGTGGAGGGAGAGGGTTCCTCTTTTGGTTTCGGCATCACTCCCCTGCTGCAGAAGCCGTCGGATACCGCACTCTCGGCAGAGGAATCCGAGGAGGGGTGACGGCCTTTTAGCCGGCCTTTTTACCCCTGTCGTAATTATTCTGTAACATTTGTAACTTACCATTGCGCCCACTATATTAAGGGCCTACAAACCCGATGAAGAGAGAAGAAAGTTTGACACTTCTGATTGACAAACTGTTTGCAAACGCGACCCGCATTATTGCCGTGGCCATACTGCTGCTCGTCGCCTGGATCTTTACGGTGCTTTTCCAGCACTCGATGGAAGCGTTCGCCGCCTTCGGCTTCGATTTTGTCCTGCAGGACAAATGGGCACCGAACCTGGAGAAGTTCGGCGGGTTCGCCGCGATCGCCGGTTCGGTGATCTCGACCTTCCTGGCGATGCTTTTTGCCGTGCCGGTCGCCATCGGGGTGGCGATCTTCCTGAGCGAAATCGCTCCGGCCAAACTGAAATCCCCCGTCGGTGTCTCCATCGAGCTGCTGGCGGCGATCCCCTCGGTCATCTACGGGATGTGGGGGCTTTTCTATTTCGTACCGATTATCCGCGATATTTTCGGTGGTCTTGGCATCGGGATGCTGACGGCGGGGATCATTCTTGCGATCATGATCCTGCCGTTCATGGCGGCGGTGACCCGCGACGCGATGAACACGACGCCGGACATCCTCAAAGAGTCCGCTTACGCGCTCGGCGCGACGAAGTGGGACGTCATCAAGGACGTCGTCATCCCCTACGCGAAAGCGGGGATCATCGGATCGCTGATCCTGGCCCTCGGGCGCGCTGTCGGCGAGACGATGGCCGTCACCTTCGTCATGGGGAACGTGCACAAGATCTCCCTCGACATCACCGCGCCCGCGACGTCGATTCCTGTCACCCTGGCCAATGAATTTACCGAAGCGGATACGGATCTTTACTTCTCAAGCCTCTTCGGATTGGCGCTGATCCTGATGGTGATGAGCTTCGTCATCATCGCGATGGCCAAGTTCTACTTTTTGCGCCGTACAAGGAAGGTAAAATGACCGCGATTCAAAAACGGCTGCTTATCAATAAAATCGTGCTGGGGCTTTCAAGCCTTTCGGCCCTCGTGGGCATAGGATTTCTCTTCTGGATCCTCTACGTCCTCGTCGCCAACGGCATCGAAGCGATCAACTGGAACATCTTCATCTTCGAAGGGGCACCTCCGGGCTACGAGGAGAGCGGGCTGCGGCAGGCGCTGATCGGCCAGCTCATCCTTGTCGGCGTCGCGACCTTCGTCGGGGTACCTCTGGGGATCCTGGCCGGGACCTACCTCAGCGAGTACGGCCAGAAGTCGAAGCTCGCCGAGATCATCCGCGATATCTCCGACATTATGATGAGTGCGCCGAGCATCGTTATCGGCTCCTTTGTCTACGCCATTGTCGTCCTGCCGATGGGGCACTTCAGCGGATGGGCCGGCGTTATCGCGCTGGCGATCATTATGATCCCGATCATCCTGCGCACTACCGACGACATGCTCCAGCTTGTCCCCTCGACCCTGCGCGAAGCGGCCTTTGCGTTGGGCGCCCCGAAATACAAGGTGATCATGCAGGTCGTCTACCGCGGCGCGAAGGCGGGGGTGCTGACCGGCGTCCTGCTGGGGATCGCCCGCGTGGGGGGAGAGACGGCGCCGCTGCTCTTCACCTCGTTCAACGACAACTTCCTCAACTACGACCTCAATGAACCGATGGCGTCGTTGACGGTGACAATGTTCAACTACGCAACCAGTCCCTACGAGGACTGGCAGCGGATGGGATGGGCCGCGGCGTTCATCCTCTCGATGTTTATTCTCGGCCTCAACATTCTGGGCCGTCTGATCCTACTCAAGAAAAAAGGGAGATAGCCTATGGCGACCGTTATCGACATTCCGTCCGAGAAGGCGATCGAAGTCAACAATTTCAGTTTCACCTATGCCGGTGCCACGTCACCGAACCTTAAAAACATCTCTATGCCGATCGCGAAAAATTCGGTCACGGCGCTGATCGGACCTTCCGGATGCGGGAAGACGACCCTGCTGCGCTCCTTTAACCGGATGCACGACCTCTACCCGGGGAACGCGTATGACGGCAAGATTATGTTCGAAGGGCGCAATATCGTCGAGAGCAAGGAGGACCTGATTAACCTCCGCATCAAGATCGGAATGATCTTCCAGAAGCCGACGGCGTTCCCGATGAGCATCTTCGACAACATCGCCTACGGCATGCGCCTGCAGGGACTGAAAAACAAAACGGAACTTGCCGACCGTGTCGAGAAAGCGCTGCGCGACGCCGCGATCTGGGACGAGGTGAAAGACCGTCTCAAACATGACGCGAACGGGCTCTCCGGCGGCCAGCAGCAGCGTCTCTGTATCGCCCGAGCCATCGCCGTGGAGCCGGATGTCCTGCTCTTTGACGAACCGACCTCGGCCCTGGACCCCATCTCCACCCAGGGGATCGAAAAGCTGGTGATGGAGCTGCGCGACCGCGTGACGATCATCATCGTGACGCACAACATGCAGCAGGCCGCGCGCGTCAGCGACTATACGGGCTTTATGTATCTTGGGGAGCTGATCGAGCTGAACAAGACTGACGAGATGTTCGTCACCCCGGCGGAAAAACTGACCCAGGAGTATATCAGCGGCAAGTTCGGCTGATCACCTTTTTCTTGACGGTATACGGGCTAAGCCCGAATTACCTACGCTAACGCTGTGTTTGTCCTCACGGCGTTGCGAAATTCCGCTGCGCTGCATCCTCAGTAGAGAGCTCACACCCCGCGGGTACTTCTTCCAGGGCGCGCGCAGTTGAACCGCGCTACCTTTCGTTTCACTTCTTGTCTAAAAATATTTTTTGATTTTTTTGTCGTTGTTTCCGGTGCGGGCGCACCGATTAGCGGATCATGTAGCCGATGCCGCGGACGGTTTTGATGTAGTCTTTGCTCTTGTCCGGGTCGATCTTCTCTTTGAGGCGGTTGATGGCGACGTTGACCGTGCGCCCCTGGTAGCTGTCGCTTTTCCCCCAGACGCTTTTGAGCAGGTAGTCGCGCCGCAGCACGGTGGTGCGGTTCTCGATGAAGGTACGCAGCAGGTTGAACTCCAGTTTGGTCAGTTCGACGGATAACCCGCTGATAAAGGCTTCGCGCGAATGCAGGTGCAGCTCGATGTCGCGGTAGGTGACGACCTGCTCCTCCTCTTCGCCGCGGGTACGCCGCAGCA
Source organism: Sulfurimonas sp. HSL3-1 (assembly GCF_039645995.1). Taxonomy (NCBI): domain Bacteria; kingdom Pseudomonadati; phylum Campylobacterota; class Epsilonproteobacteria; order Campylobacterales; family Sulfurimonadaceae; genus Sulfurimonas; species Sulfurimonas diazotrophicus. The sequence goes on along the minus strand of NZ_CP147920.1, from coordinate 1,931,073 downwards.
CGGCTTTGATCCGCAGGATCAGCTCGTCGATTTCAAAAGGCTTGGTGATATAGTCGTCACCGCCCCGCAGGAATCCCTCCTGGACCTGGGCATTGCTGTCCTTGGCCGAGAGAAAGATGACCGGGGTTTTCAGCCCCTGGTAGCGGAGCATCGCGATATATTCGCTCCCCTCGACATCGGGAAGGTTACGGTCCATGATGATCAGGTCGACCGGTTCCTCGGTCAGCACCTGCTTCACGTTTTTCGTATTGGTGAAACCGACAACGTCGAAGCCCTCTTTGCCCAGCCTGTACTCCAGGAGCTCAAGAAGATCCGTATCATCCTCGACGACGGCGATAGTAGCTTTCATACCAGATACCTTATAGATAGTGTTTTATGGCAGAACAGTATAGAAAGCATGTTACGTTTTGGTTACTCAAAAATTACGACCAAATCATTTCTTTGTAATCTTACTGTTTCACTACTGTGCAACGTTAGTAACACAAGCGTCCTACACTTGCGGCAACTTTTCAACTTTGGAGTAAGTGTATGGCGAATTTTTATAGAACTTCGACAATTGCCCTGAGCGCAGCAGCCGCTGCAGTACTTTCTTTTACAGGCTGTGGTGGCGGCGGCGGTGGCGGCGGCGGTACGACTGCCGTCTGTGACGCTTCTGTCATCGACGTGGTCCTTCCGGCTGTCATCGATGCCGATATGACCCTGGACAGCACAAAAGTCTACGGTTTGGAAGGCAAGGTTAACGTTACGAACAACGCTGTTCTGACGATTCCTGCCGGTACAACGGTAGCGGGTTGTGCTCCGGCTTCCTTTATGGTCGTCGAGCCGGGTTCCCAGCTGGATGCTGTCGGTACGGAAGCGGCTCCGATTACGTTTACTTCCCAGAAATATGTTCAGGGACTCTCCAGCCAGAACGCTGCGGGTGAATGGGGCGGTCTTATCCTCGCCGGTAACGCTTACACGCATTACGGTGTCGCACACTACGAAGCGGACGAAACGGTTGCTTTCGGTTGTGACGACGTCACGGTTCCTTGTAACAATACGCAGTCTTCCGGTCACCTCGAGTATGTCCGTGTCGTCCACACGGGTTACGAAGTCGAGAAGGACAAAGAGCTCAACGGTCTCTCCCTCGCCGGTGTCGGTTCGGGTACGATCCTGAAAAACATTGCGATCATCGGCGGTCTGGATGACGGTCTGGAGATCTGGGGTGGTACGGTCAATATCGACGGTCTCTATGTCTACAACGCCAACGACGACTCTGTCGACACCGACCTCGGTTACCGCGGTACGATCCAGAACGTCCTCGTTCAGCAGGTCAATGTCGACAGCACGAACGACCACGACTCTGCGGGTATGGAGTTCGGTAACGATAACAACACGATCGTAACGGACGACAGCAACGCGACACAGCCGAACATCATCAACTATACGGCGTACATCAAAGGCGGCGGTTTCTACAACAAGTACGACGCCGGTTTCAAATGGAACAACGTCAAGTTCATCAGCGACAAGACGGCGGACGAAGCGCAGGTTCACTTCCGTGGCCAGGACGCTTACACGACAGGTGCAAAACACATCGACGGTCCGGTCTGTTTCAAAGACACGGCGCTGACACTGGATGACAACAGCACGTATACAAACCTGAACTCCAAAGACGCGACGGCAGACACTGCCTACGCATACTTTGTGACGAACAAGCTTTATGCGGGCAGCGGCACGATCTATGTTGACGCGAACACGACGACAATGGATACGGTCTGTACGGGTGCCGATGAAGCGACAATCTGGAAAGGTTCTGAAGGCTCTCTGGATCCGCTGGAGACTCCGCCGGTCATCTATACGGCGCTCCCGAGCGAGATCACAAGCGACATGACCCTTGACAAAACGGTCAAATACGCGATCGACGGCAAGGTTAACGTCAAAGCGCCGGCAGTACTGACAATCCCGGCAGGTACGACACTGGCCGGCGTCACGCCGAACTCTTTCATGGTCGTCGAGGCGGGTGCGCAGATGATCGCTATCGGTACGCAGGCGGAGCCGATCGTCTTTACCTCCAAGAAGGATGTCGACGGCAACTCCCAGGATAACGCAGCGGGTGAATGGGGCGGTCTTGTCCTCGCCGGTAACGCTTACACACACTACGGTGTTGCACACTACGAAGCGGACGAAACAGTTGCCTTCGGTTGTGACGGCGGTGTAACGGTAGCTTGTGACAATACACAGTCTTCCGGTCACCTGGAGTATGTTGCTGTCAAGCACAGCGGTTACGAAGTCGAGAAAGACAAAGAGCTCAACGGTCTCTCCCTCGCCGGTGTCGGTTCGGGTACGATCCTGAAAAACATCGCGATCATCGGCGGTCTGGATGACGGTCTGGAGATCTGGGGCGGCCGCGTAAACATCGACGGTCTCTATGTCTACAACGCTCACGACGACTCTGTCGACACGGACCTCGGTTACCGCGGTACGATCCAGAACGTCCTGGTCAAGCAGGTCAACGTCGACAGCACGAACGATCACGACTCTGCGGGTATGGAGTTCGGTAACGACAACAACACGATCACGACGGATGATACGAATGCGACGCAGCCGGATATCATCAACTATACGGCGTACATCAAAGGCGGCGGTTTCTACAACAAGTACGATGCCGGCTTCAAATGGGACAACGTCAAGTTCGTCAGCGACAAGACAGTTGATACGGCAATGGTCTTCTTCCGCGGCGAGGATGCTTACCTGACAGGTGCAAAGCATATCTCCAGCGATGTCTGTTTCAAAGATACGAGCGTGGCGCTGACAGATACAACGACGTACTCTGACACAAACTCCAAGGATGCGACGGCGAATACGGCATACGCCTACTTTGTCACAAACGTCGGTACGACAGGTCTTGCAGCGATTGACGCAGCCTATCTCAATGTCGATGACAATACAACATGCCTCGGTGTGACCGAAGCTAACGTCTGGAAAGGTAAAGCCGGCACCAACGATCCGCTGGAACAGTAACCTTTACTCTCCCCCCGACCGGGGTTTCCCCGGTCTCTCCCCCCTTCTACACTCAAAAATGTTTCCGTTATGTAATCTTCCGGTGACGGTAGCGTAACACAAAACCTGTACCCTTCGCCTATCTTTTTTATGTGGGGTATGTATGGTACCGAATACGATAAAACTCTGGCTGGCCGGTTCGCTGATCGCAGCGACAACACTCGCAGCAAGTACCGAAGAAAACATGGCGGCATCGCTGATGAAGCTGCGCGCCGAAGTCGAACAACTGAACACGCAGATTCAGGAAGAAAAAGATGACACGAAAGCGACAATGCGTTCGCTCGTCATCGAAAAGAACGAACTCGATGCGACGATCGGACGCGAGAACCTGAAGATCAAGCAGATCGAGCAGGAGATCGCCAAGGTCCGTCAGCAGATCGCCGCGGCGAGCAAGAACAGCGAGGGGATCAAGCCCGTCGTCGTTGCCGCCATCGCCGAACTTAAAACGCAGATCGCTTCCGAACTTCCTTTTAAAACGGCGGAGCGCCTTGACGATGTCGCGCGTATCGAATCACAGATGAACGAAGGCCTGATCACGCCGCAGAAGGCGCTGGCGCAGGTCTGGAACAGTTACGCGGACGAAGTGCGCATGACCAAGGAGAACGGCCTTTTCAAACAGACGATCAAGCTCGACGGCGAAGACCGCCTGGCGGAGATCGCACGTCTGGGCACCGTCATGATGTACTTCATGACGCCGGACGATCGTGTCGGCTACGTGGCCAAAGACGCCAACGGCTGGTACTACAAAGAGTCCGTGAACAAGGCGGAACAAGAGCAGATCATCGCGCTGTTTGACGCGATGCACAAACAGATCCGCACCGGCTACTTTACCCTGCCGAATGCCATTGCGACGACGGAGGTGAAATAATGAAACGTATTGTCCTTATCCTGATGATGGCGGTCCTCTCCCTCTCTGCCGCGACAGAAACAGAACTGCAGCGCGCCTATGCCAAAGAGATTGCGTTCCTGAAAGCCCAGAAAGAGATGCTGCAGCAGCGTCTTTCCCAGGTGAAAAAAGAGGATGCGGCACGCGTCTCTTCTGCGAAAAAAGAGATCGCGTCGCTGCAGAATGACGTTCTGGTCAAGACCCAGACATCCGACCGCCTCGGCGAACAGCTTTTCCGCTCACAGCAGAATGCGGAGAACATCAGCGACGATACGGCGCTGCTTGAATCCGTCGCCCTGCAGGGGCAATCCTCCCTCGCACCGTACGGCATCAAGCTTGCCATCGACAAGAACGATTACCCGGCGACACTGAACCAGCTCTTTGCGGAGACGCTGAAGCTCGGCCGTAACCTCTCGTCTGTCAACGTCACCGAGGGGAGCTTCTACCTCAAAGACGGTACGGAGCAGAAAGGCAAACTCGTCAAGGTCGGTAACATCGCGACCTACGGCGTTGCCGAAGGCGCGTCCGGTGTACTGGTCCCGGCGGGCGGCGACAAGCTGAAACTGTGGGACGCACCGGCGTCCGCGGCGACGGCGACGGCCCTGGCTGCAGGACAGATGCCCGCATCACTGGAGATCTTCGTCTATGAAAACGTCTCCAAAGAGGTTGAGGACAAGGCGGACAAGGGCGTTATGGACGTCATTGAATCCGGCGGTATCATCGGCTGGGTTATCGTCGTGATGGGTCTGTTCGCACTCCTGCTTGTCGTCCTGCGCGGCTTCTTCCTCAGCGGTGCCGCGTCCAAAACGCTGCCGGTAGCGAAAGAGACGCTGGTCGAGCTGCAGTCCAAGGGCGTCGAAGCGACCCTGAACTTCCTGAAAAGCCGCAAAGGGGCGGCGGCCCGCGTCATGAAGGCGACGGTGCGCAACCTCGACCGCGACCGTGAACATGTCGAGGACATCGTTGCCGAGGCGATCATGCACGAGAGCGAACGTCTCGACCGTTACGGCTCGGCCATCATGGTCGTCGCCGCCGTCGCGCCGCTGCTGGGTCTGCTGGGCACCGTGACCGGTATGATTGCAACCTTCGACATCATCACCGAATTCGGTACGGGCGATCCGAAACTGCTCTCCGGCGGGATCTCGATCGCGCTGGTCACAACGGAACTGGGTCTGATCGTGGCGATCCCGCTGCTGCTGCTGGGCAACATGCTCAACGGCTGGGCGGAGCGCATCAAAGACGGCATGGAGCAGTCCGCGCTGCACCTGATCAACGAGTATAACAAGCAGAAATAATGCAACCGGCACTCCATAACCTTTTCGATCAGTTTTTGGTCTACATGCAGAGCGGCGGCTTTGTCATGTGGCCGCTGTTCGTGCTGGTCATCGTTTTGTGGTACGCGCTGGGCTACCGCTTCCACGCCATCAAGCGCGGGTCGCAAAAGAGCGTGCGGGTTTTGATCCGCAAGTTCGACTCCGGGAAGCGTGAAATCCCCCGGGGGCTCATCGACGGCGCGATCGTCGATGCCCTGAAGATCGTCAACGAGGGGTACCGCGGCACGATCGGGCGCGAGCTGATCGAGGATGCGTTCTTTTCCTACTATCAGGAGCTCAAAAAGTATCGCAAAACCGTCAATACCATCGTCATGGTCTCGCCGCTGATCGGTCTGCTGGGAACGGTAGCCGGGATGATCGAGACCTTCGATTCGCTCGGGAGCATGACGCTCTACAGCCAGGGCGGCGGGATCGCCGGGGGGATCTCCCAGGCGCTGTTCACGACGCAGCTGGGGCTCGTCGTCGCCGTACCGGGTCTGGTCGTCGGCCGTCTGATCGACCGCCGCTCGAAGATCATGGAACTCGAACTGGAACAGATCAAAGATATCGTCTGTTCGGAAGAAGAAGGAAAGTAAATGCGTTTTAGACAGAAAAAAGAGCTGGATCAGGCCGTCGACATTTCGCCGCTGATCGACATGGTATTTATTCTGCTGATCTTTTTCATGGTCAGTACGACCTTTGTCAAAGACATGAAGCTCGACCTTGAACGTCCGGGAGCCTCTTCGGCGACGCGGGCATCGAGCAAGGTGATCAAGGTCTACCTCGACAACCAGGCCCAGGCTTACATCGATAACCAGCCCATCAAGGTCTGGGCGCTGCAGAGCAAACTGCGCGACATGCTGCGCACCTCGACGGAGAAGTCCGTCCTGGTCGTGACCGATGACACGATCGCGGTGGAGAAACTGATCGAAGTCGTCGACCAGTGTCGCCTCTCCGGCGCGAAGGATGTCGCGGTCGCCACGAACAAAGAGGTCGGATAAGGTGCGCAACGCTTCCCCGCTGAAAAAACACGCGCTGGCCCTCCTGTGGAGCGTCTTCGGCCTCTTTTTCGTCTTTATCGTCGTGATCGAGATGAACAACGAGGGGTGGACGGAGCCGCCGAAGAAGAAGATGGCTTCGGCGCAGTTCGATATGCAGCAGGTGGCCAAGCCCAAACCGAAGCCCAAGCCCAAACCGAAGCCGAAGCCGAAAAAGGTGAAGCCGAAGCGCAGCGCGCCGACGCCGAATCTCAGTTCGCAGCTCTCGGGCCTCGATACGGGCCTGGAAGCGTTCCAGGCCGATGATCTGCTCAGCGACGATGCGCTGCTGGGTGATGTCGGCAACGATATGGTCATGACCGACGATACGGTCGACCAGGCGCCGCAGCCCTCCCGCCGCACGCCGATCGAGTATCCGAAGAAGGCGCGCAAAATGGGCGTCACGGGGTATGTCCTGATGAACCTGCTGATCGACAAGCAGGGGCGTGTCGAAAAGGTCAGGGTGCTTGAGAGCGATCCGGCCGACACCTTCGACGACGTCGCGGTCGCGGCCGTCAAAACCTGGGAATTCAAGCCGGCGCAGTACCAGGGGCAGCCGGTCAAAGTATGGGCGAAGCAGAAGATCCGCTTCGACCTCAATTAAGGAGGAGAACCGATGAAACGTTTTTGGATTATAGCGGCATTGGTCGGGGCTCTCTCCGTCCAGCTGGCGGCGAAAACCGATGATGTCGACTATGTCGAACTGGGTGCAATGATGCTGCGCGACGGTCATGTCGAGCGTGCAAACGATGCGCTGAACATGGTCGATCTTAACGACACAGAGCTCGACCTGCCGCGCTATTACATGCTCAAGGGGCTGGTCGAGACGAAAAAGAGCTTCTACAAAGAGGCCAACGTCCACTTTTACAAGTCGATCGAACTGAACGAGGATACGAACGCGTCCAAGCCGCTCTACCTCTACATTGCCCAGAACAGCTTCAAGCTCAAGGAGTACAAAGGGTGTATCGCGGCGCTGGACAAGGTCCCCGACCTTATGGCGCAGAACCCGAAACTCTTCGGCCTCAAGGCGGAGTGTTTCTGGCGCGAAGGCGACAAGGATGCGGCACTGGCGGTCCTGCGGGATGTGAACAGTCGTTTCCCATCCTATTGGGACGCCTACAAGCAGCGTTTCTACTACCTCGTCTCCCTGGGGCTTTTCCAGGCGGCGCTTGATGATGCGCAGGTCTACCTGAAAAACGCGAAGGCGAACGAGACGATCCTGATCAACTTCATCAACGCCCTGCGCCAGAGCGGCCAGACGGAGAAGGCGATCGAACTGGGTGAAGAGGCGAACCTGCGCTACCCGAGCAGCGCCAAAGTGACGGTGATGCTGGCGCACCTCTACATCGACAAAGAGATGATCGGTGCCGCGGCGGAGCTCTTTAACGAGGCCTCCATCGAGGACGGGAAGTACACCAACGAGTCGGCCGAGATGTACCGCCGCGCCCGCGACTACGTGATGGCGCTGCTCAAGAACACGCAGATGCTCGACACGAAAGAGAAGTACAAGCAGCGCATCGCGATCTTCCTGGAGTACGGGGACTATGAGCGTATCATCGTCACCCGCAAGGCGATGGCGCGCAGCGGCCTGATGGAAGAGGAGGGCATGCGCTACGCATTGGCGTACGCCTACTACATGGAGGGAGAGTTCGAGCAGACGGAAGCGCTGCTCGAGACCCTCTCTCAGCCTGAGCTCTTCGCCAAGGCCGTCGAACTGCGCAAGAAGATGGAAAAATGCAAAAACAATATATGGGAGTGCCAGCAATGACGCGTATACTTTTTCTGGTTTCACTGCTGACAATGAGCCTCTTCGCCGCAGGCGGCGAACTGGCGCTCTATGTTCTGAAAGACGGCAAACCGCTGCCGACGCAGGAGGTCGTGATCATGAACCTTTCCGCGGCAGAAGCGGAAGCGGCCAAGCCTGAAACGATGACGTTCACGACGGATGCCCAGGGGTATCTGGGAACGATCCTCCCGGAGGGGAACTACCAGCTGCAGCTTCTGGCAACGGAGGACGGCGCGCCGCAGGCGTTCGTCAAGAAGAATTTTCTCATCGCCGCGGACAAACAGACCCAGATCATCCTGTCGCTGAAATCGGACAAAACGCTGCTCTTTGCGGATGTCGAAGCGCCGGAAGGGAATGTGACGCAGCGCGATGCGAAGCAGGACGTGGTCAAGGTCAACGGGACCGTGGCACTGACGCTGCTCTCCTCCGAAGATGAGAAACCGGTAGCGGGCGCCCGCGTTTTCGTGCCGGGGATCAAAATCAATGCCGTCTCCGATGCGCAGGGCCATGTCGTCATCGACCTGCCGGAGGGGAACCGGACACTCTCCATCATCCATACGAGCTACTCCTCCCAGAACGTCAAGGTGACGGTGCTGCCCAAAGAGATGGTCAGCCGCACGGTCGAGCTGAGTCCCGCGGCGATGGAGCTGGAAGAGTTTGTCGTCCTGGCGCCGCATATCGAAGGTTCGGTCGCCGCCGCGATCACCGAGGAGCGCAACAGCGACGCCGTCGGGAACGTCCTGGGCTCCGAACAGTTTTCCAAAAGCGGTGACAGCAGTGTCGCCGCGGCCCTGAAACGCGTCAGCGGTATCACGATCGTCGGCGGGAAATATGTCTATGTCCGCGGACTCGGGGACCGCTACTCGACGGTGATGCTCAATGATCTGCACGTGCCGTCGCCGGAACCGACGAAGCGGGTCGTCCCGCTTGATATCTTCCCGACCTCCGTCGTCGAGAGCATTACGATCCAGAAGTCCTATACCGGGGATCTGCCGGCCTCCTTCGGCGGGGGAACGGTCCTGATCAAGAGCAAAGAGATCCCGGCAGGCAACGAGGGGTATGCCTCTATCGCCGTCGAAGCGATCATGAACAGCAATACGGGCAGCAAAGCGACGACCAACGGCGACAACAGCGTTCCGCTCCCCTCCAGCGCGCTGAGCGGCGGAAACAACGTCGGCGGCTGGGCCGTGACACAGGATGTGCTGCACAGCCGTTCGCTGAACCGTGAATCGACGACACTGCCGCCTGGCGGCAAGCTGGAAGTTGCGGCCGGAAAGAGTTACGCCTTCAGCGACGACCTCTCCGTCGGTGCCTCCGGGACGGTCTATTACAAGAATACGTCGGATAACGACAAGACCGAGTACAACAAGTTCTTTTACGATATCAATACGGGTTCGATTTACCACGACAACCATACGACGGCCGATGTGACGACCTTCAAAGAGGAGCTGTCGGGAATGGTCAATCTCGGCGTAAACTACCTGGAGAACCAGAAGTTCAAGTACACCTTCTTTGCGACGATGCAGACCAGCGACAAGACGACGCTCTCCTCCGTCGACTACACCGGAAGCAGCGAAGACCGCGAGAAGACCTACTACGAATACGTCGAGACGGGGCTGACGATGCACCAGATCAGCGGCAGCAACGAACTGCGGTTCGGCAGCGGCACGGACGGGTACTTCGATAACCTCAAAATCGACTGGGCCTACGAGACGGCGGAAGCGTACCGTGATGAGCCGGGGACGGTGGAGTACAACTATCTGCACCAGACCTCGGGGCTCAACTGGGACCGCAAAAACTGGTACTACTACTTTATCCTCAACGATACGGTGGACAATGTCCGCGGCGACTTCACGCTGCCGTTCGAATTCAACGGAAACGAGAACTATACGAAGGCGGGGGTGTTTGTCTACTCGAAAGAGCGCGACTTCGACAGCCGCCGCTTCAAGATGCTCAGCTCCAACTTCAGCGATATGCCCGAAGATATGGACACGATCTACCAGAAGTACGCCAACGATCTGGATTTCTCCGCCTCCTACCGCCTGACGGACTCCTACCGGGCGACCCAGGACGTGACGGCGTTCTACCTGAAGCAGCTGCTTTCGGTCACGCATGACTTTGACATCGTCGCCTCGGTCCGCCAGGAGGACTCGTCGCAGCAGCTCTTTGACGCGGCGGCGAGCTACGCACCGCTGGAGACGTCCGACCTCTTCCCGAGCCTCGGCGCGACCTACCGGTTCGATAACGACGCGATGCAGCTGCGCTTTGCCTATGCCAAGAGCATCAGCCGCCCGGACTTCCGGGAGTTCAGTAACAGCCGCTACAAGGACCCGGTGACGGAGAACATCGTCTTCGGTAACCCGGGTCTCAACGCAACCTATATCGACCACTACGACCTCAAGTACGAGTGGTATATGGAAGCGGACGAGATGTTCTCGATGGCGCTCTTTGCGAAGATGTTCGACAACCCGATCGAAAAGGTTATCAAGCGCGATGACTCCCAGGACAACACCTTCCTGGAGACGTACATCAACGCCGACTCGGCGACGAGTTACGGCGTCGAGGTCGATCTGCGCAAACGTTTCGGTTTTGTCAGCGATTCGCTGAGCAACCTGCTTTTCGCAACGAACGTGGCGCTAATCCAGTCGGAGATCAAGCTTCCCAAAACCGATGCGACCGATCCGTTCTATAGTTACATCAATACGCTGACGTCCAAAAAACGTGCAATGCAGGGACAGTCGCCCTATGTCGTGAACCTGACCTTCGGATACGATAACGCGGATACGGGCGACAGCGCGCTCTTCCTGTTCAACCAGATCGGTGAGCGCATCGTCTCGCTGGGGACGGAAAAGAACAAAGATGTCTACGAGCAGCCTTTTGCGAAGCTCGATTTCGTCACCCAGTGGAAACTGAACAACTACTTCTTCAAAGACAGCGACTTGATCTATTCGGTCAAGTTCAAGGCGAAAAACCTGCTCGACAGCAAGCTGGAGTACAAACAGGGTGATCTTACAACCGCCTCTACGACGCCGGGGCAGGAGTTCAGCCTCCAGTTCAAGATCGCCTACTAAGGCCTGTTTTATCCCCCCGCAAGCCCCTTGCGGGCATAATAGCATCTTAATTTTCCTTGATGGGACAGAGCATGCTTGATTTCGCAAAATTCACCAAATATTCCAGACCGGGACCGCGCTACACGAGTTACCCGACAGCCCTGGAGTTCAGCACCGATTTCGCATATGACACCTACCTCGAAAAGCTGAAGGGGCAGGACAAGAAGCGTCCGCTCTCCCTCTATTTCCATCTGCCCTTCTGCCGCAACGCCTGCTACTTCTGCGGCTGCAACGTCGTCTTTACCTCCAAAGAGGATAAAAAGATCCGTTACATCGACTACCTGAAGCGGGAGATGGATATTCTCTCCCAGCACCTCGACACGTCGCGGGAGGTGATCCAGCTGCACTTCGGCGGGGGGACGCCGACCTTCTTCAGCGCCGAACAGCTCGATGAGATCATCACTGCCATCAAGAGCCACTTCCCCAATTTCGCCGCCGATGCAGAGGTGAGCTGCGAGATCGACCCGCGCCACATCGACGAGGCGCAGATGAAGGTGATGAGCGAGGCCGGATTCAACCGCGTCAGTTTCGGGATCCAGGATTTCAACGAGAAGGTGCAGGTCGCGGTGCACCGTGTCCAGCCCTACGACATCACGAAAAACGCGATGGACCTGGCGCGCAAATACAATATGGTCAGCGTCAACGTCGACCTTATTTACGGCCTGCCGCACCAGACGCTTGAAACGTTCATGGAGACGCTGAAGCTCGCCGTGACGTTGAACCCCGACCGTTTCGCCGTTTTCAACTACGCCCACGTGCCGTGGCTGAAAAAGACGATGCGCAAGATCGACGAGACGACCCTTCCCCAGCCGGACGAAAAGCTCTCCATCATGCAGCAGACGATCGATTTTATGGAGAATAACGGCTACCGTATGATCGGAATGGACCACTTCGCCAAGCCCGAGGACGAGCTCTTCAAGGCGATCGAGAAGGGGGAGCTGCACCGCAACTTCCAGGGTTATACGACCAAGGGCGGGGCGGACCTCGTCGGCGTCGGGCTCACCTCCATCGGCGAGGGCGTGGACTACTATGCGCAGAACTTCAAAGATATGCCCTCTTACGAAGCGGCGATCGACGCGGGGCGCCTGCCGTTCGAGCGCGGCGTCACCCACAGCGCCGATGACCTGATCCGCCAGCACGTCATCATGGAACTGATGAGCAACTTCAAGCTCGACATCAACCGTTTCGAGACGAAGTTCGGCGTGAAGTTCGACGAGTACTTCGCCGATGCCCTCGACGAGCTGCAGCCGATGGTCCACGAAGAGCTGCTCGAGATCGCGCCGGAGAAGATTGAGTGCTCCCCGACGGGCACGCTGCTCATCCGCAACATCGCGATGGCCTTCGACGCCTACATGAAAAAACATGCCGGCAACAAGAAGACTTTTTCGAAAACTGTCTGATTCGTATTAATGATCAAAAATATAAACGAATTGAAAAACATTCGCTAAAATTGCGCCATGACTAAACGGTATACGGAAGAGATTTTCAATTTTACGGCCACCTCTGACCAGTGCATTAAGTGCGGGAAGTGTATCCCCGTCTGTACGATCCACAACGTCAACGCGGACGAGGTGACGAGCCCCCGTGGTTTCATCGACCTGCTCGGTGCCTACGAGCGCGGCCAGCTGGAGCTGGACAAGACGGCCAAGGATATCTTCGAGAGCTGCTTCCTCTGTACCAACTGTACCGACGTCTGCCCCAAATCCCTGCCCACTGACATGGTCATCGAGCAGGTACGCGCCGACATTGCGGACAAGTTCGGCATCGCCTGGTTCAAGAAGGCGTTCTTCTTCCTGCTGCGCCACCGCCGCCTGATGGACTTCTTCATGAAGTCCGGGTACGCTTTCCAGACCTGCGGCTTCAAGATCAAAGAGCAGACCTCCTCCATGCAGCCGCGCTTCTCCCTGCCGCTGATCAAGAAAGAGCGCCTGCTGCCCTCCATGGGCAAAAAGTCCTTCCTGAACTCCTACCCGGAGATGACGGACAACGGCGGCAAGCGCAAAGTCGCCATCTTTATCGGCTGTCTGGCCAACTACAACTATACGGGCATCGGAAAATCGCTGATGGAGATCCTGGAAGTGCTGGAGATCGACGCGTTCATCCCCAAAAAGCAGCTCTGCTGCGGGGCACCGGCCTATTTTACGGGGGATTTCGCGACGGTGGATCATAATGCGAAGAAGAACATCGAGTACTTCGAAAGCTTCATCGACGAGGTCGAGGCGATCATCATCCCCGAAGCGACCTGTTCGGCGATGATCAAGATCGACTATGAGCACTTCTTCCACGACCAGCCGGAGTGGAAAGCGCGGGCGCAGAAGCTGAAAAATAAAGTCTTTATGGCGACGGAGTGGCTGGAGCAGAAGACGCACCTCTCCGAGTTGCTCGCTTCCAGGGGACGGCGCGATCTCACCGTCACCTACCATGACCCCTGCCATGCCCGCAAAATGCAGGGGGTCTACCAGGAGCCGCGCAAACTGATCGGCCAGAGCTACGCCATCAAAGAGATGAGCGATCCGAACGCCTGCTGCGGTTTCGGCGGGGTGACGATGCAGACGGAGAAGTACCACTTCGCCGAAGCGGCGGGCAAGCCCAAAGCGGCGATGATCAAAGCCAGCGGCGCCCAGGTCGTCTCCGCGGAGTGTTCGGCCTGCCGGATGCAGATCAACAACTCCCTGCACCAGGCGGAGGCGGAAACGGTCTTCAAAAACCCTATCGAACTCATTGCGGAAGCCCTGGCGCCGAACCCTTCCTGAACGGCCCTCGGCCGCTCGCACTCTGCTCACACATTCCCCGTATCATTGCGCTGATTTCATTCAAAGGAAACAGTATGAAAAAGCTGATGATTGCGTTCGGTATTGTCGGTGCGCTGGCCTCAAGCGCCTTTGCACACCATATGGCATATTATGAAGATGCGGGGATCTATATCCCGGAGTGGTCACCCCACCTGCTGATGGAGTTCTTCTAGGCGGCGAATGCCGCCGTTGCTTTGAGAATGACCTGCCAGACGAGTGCCGCGGAGATCCCCGCGAGCACGCCGGCGAGCAGGTCGTCACCCATCACCCCGATTCCCCCTTTTGCTTCACGGTCGATACGGCCGATCATCGACGGTTTCTTGATATCGTAAAGACGGAAGAATGCAAAGCCGAGCAGGCTCTGGACAAGAAAGCCGTTCTCCCACTGCGTCAGGGCTTCCGGCGCGATCATCATCCCCGGTGCGATGGCAAGTGCGAGCCACATCCCCGCCAGTTCGTCGATAACGATGCGCTGGTCGTCATGGGGGTTGCCGGCCTGCTCGTGGGCATCAATCGTTTTGACGGCGATCAGCGTGATGAGGATCGTGGCCAAAAAGAGGGTCTGCGGACCCAGGAAGAGCAGGATGGCCATCCCGATAGGCAAAGAGACCAGGGTTCCGACGGTACCGGGGGCCTTGGGGGAGAGACCGCTGTAGCCTACGGTCAGAAACATCCAGTTGAGTTTCAAATAGTGTCCTTTCAATACCCTACTTAGGTCAGTGATGTCGTCTGGTAGAGTTCCATCAGTTTGATGTAGAAGTCGCGGTCGGTGTGTTCTTCGAGCAGACCGTTGACCGGCATGATGTCGTAGTAGAGCTTCTCGATGTTCTTGATGCGACCCGGAAAGAGGCGGCAGAGCAGGATGGCGGAGATCTCTTTGCGCATCAGTACCGCCGGCGGCATGAGGCCCGTCTTGACGAGCTCCAGGATGGAGTCGGCGTGGTAGGAGATGTGGTGATGGTTGCCGTGGGGGCAGGTCTGGGTGCTCACCAGCGTCTTGCACTCGTTGCAGTAGACGTATTCGCGGGCGATGGCGACCTCGATGTCGATGCCGTGCATGCGGTCTTTGACGGACTGGTTGCTGTTGTGGTCGTAGTACATGCCGACCCCGGCGTGGTTCTGGCCGATCATCAAGCGGTCGCAGCCGAAGTTCTTCGCGACGATGGCGTCGATGATGACCTCGTTGTAGCCGGCGAAGATGTAGCTGTACTCCAGCGGGATGATGACGACACGGTTCCGGGGGAGGTAGTTCTCGACGAAGTAGGTGAGCGCCTGCTCCCGGATCTCGTAGCTGAGGTCTGCCTGGTTGTAGGGTTTGAGCAGGAAGATGACGACGAGGTCGGTCGTGTCCAGTGTTTGGCGGATAAGGCGTTCATGGGCGCGGTGCAGGGGGTTGGCCGCCATCATGATGGCCGTTGTATGCTTGGCACCGATACGCTGTTTGGCCTCTTCGATGTTCTGCAGGATCGGCGCGACAGGATCTTTTTCCAAGCTCAGCGCTCCGCTGACGGCGCGTCTGCCGAGGCGCTTCAGGGTAGAGCTGACGCCCGGATGCGAGGGGTTGTCCGTCCCGTAGATATGGCGTACGCGCTCGTTGGGGTCGATTTCGAAGACCTCCCCGACGACGAGCGTCCCGGAGCGTTCGCCGTCGACGATCAGGTCGAGTGTCTCATCAGGCTTGGCGTTTGCGAGAATTTTTTCATTCGTACTGCCGGCGGGAGCGAGAATGAAAGGGAAGGGAAAGGTCGTGTCATTGAAACGGCCCGTCGAGAGGACCGCTTTCATCTGCGCTTCGTTCATCAGCTCCGTCACCGGCGACAGCATACCCGCTTGGAGAATACTGAGGGCCGACAGGGCTTCCTGGTCGAGAAAGAGGGCGCTATTTTTTCTTGATGATGCCATACTTTTTACGCTTCTCCCAGAGGCTTTTACGCGAGATTCCCAGTTTTTTGGAGAGTTCCGTATCGGGGAATTTATGCTGATAATTTAACACGATATATTTAACATAGTCCTCGATCGGGAGGATATCGCCCTGTTCGAAGACGGTGCTGTCACTTTTTATCTCAATCACCTGAACGCCTTCGACATCGACGGAGTCGGTACTGGAGACGATGACGTTGCGCGCGTTGATGAGTTCAAGGAAGGGCTTGCGGTCGGCTTTTTTCAGCGACTGGAAGTCGGTGATGTAGAGCAGCGACGCGGCGGGGGCTTTGGAGATATCGTTGAAGGCGTTGCTGTTCTCCAGACTGATGTAGACCAGCTCCCGACCGTTGGTCTTCGCATAATCGAAGGCGAAACGGTCGGCGTATTTCTGAAAGTTCGAGGCGATGAAGACCGGCGGGGTAACGTTATCGAGATCCTGGGTGATCTTGACGCCTTTGAAGTGCTGGTCGAGGTAGCGCTTATAGGTCTCGTTGGCCAGTTTGAGGCGGTTGAACTCCTGGAAATGCTCGATCTTGCGGATAAGCTCTTCGATCATAAAGGGCTTGAGAATATAGTCTTTTGCCCCGGCGGCCAGCGGCTTGGTGACGGTGTCGTTGCTGATATACGAGACCATCAGGATGACGACGGCGTCGCGGAACGCCTCGATGACGGGGTAGATGTCCTGGCCGCTGATATTCGTCGAGAGCAGCACGACGTCATAGGCGACCCCTTTGAAAGCGTCCTGTATGGAACTGCTGATATCGCATTGATAGCCCAGTTCACCCAGTTTGCTGGCGATACTCTGTGCCAAATAGATCTCATTCTCAATAATCAATACTCTCATAACTGTGTCCAATCCATATAGTTTATCGTTGCGGTGGCGATCACGGCGACCCCCTCTTTCCGGCCGACGAAGCCGAGTTTTTCCGTCGTCGTCGCTTTGACGCCGACCCGTACGGGCGGCAGACCGAGCAGGGTGCCGAGCCGCTGTCGCATCGCCTCTTTATAAGGCGAGAGGCGCGGTGTCTGCGCCGCGATCGTGATATCGGCATTGACGATATCAAAGCCGTAGCGCTTCAGGCGCATGACGACCGTTTCGAGCAGCTCGGCAGAATCGATCCCTGCGTAGGTATCGTCCGTATCGGGGAAAAGCATCCCGATGTCTCCCATGCCCGCGGCGCCGAGCAGGGCGTCGATCAGCGCATGGATGGCGACGTCGCCGTCGCTGTGGGCCTTGAAACCGACGGGGTGGTCGATGGCAATGCCACCGAGGACCATGCTCCCTTCGGTATCGAAGGCGTGGACATCGAGGCCGTTGCCGGTGAGGACGGTCGCCGCCGGTCCTTCGAAGCACGCCATTGCCCGCAGGTCGGCCAGCGTCGTCAGCTTTCTGGCGGCTTCGTCCCCCTCGACGAAGTGGCGGCTGCCGCCGTCGGCAACGATGGCACTGCTTTCATCGGTATAGGTTTCATCGGTCGCCAGGGCCGTTTTGAGCACGTCTGTTTTGGAGAGCTGGGGGGTCTGGATACGCAGCAGCGCGCCGCGGTCGATCGTCTCGCCGTGGAAGGTAACGGTATCATGCACGCCGAGGGCCGGCACGATGCAGTCCGCTTTGTCACGCTCCGCAATCAGCCGGGAAATGAGCGCCGCATCGATGCAGCCGCGGGCGACGTCCGTGACCATGACGTAGGGCGTCTTGACCGCGGCCAGGGCATTGCCGAGGGAGCTTTGCCGGTCGCTGCCGCCGTTAACGACATGGTAGTTTCCGTGCAGGCGCATATAAGCGGCTTCCTCGGGATGCGCGGTGACGATCACTTCTGCAAACTGTTTGCTGCGGATGAAACGATTCGTAACAAATTGCCACAATGGTTCATCACCGATACGGAGCCACTGTTTTTTCACGCCGCACTGGAAACGGCGCGAATCTCCGGCAGCAAGCAGGATAAGCGTTAAATCAGACAAAAACTATCCTCTTTACGGAAAAATGTTACGAAATTATACAGGGCCAAAGCTTTTGTGCGCCTTGTGTAGAATCGTAATACTTTTTCTTTTCAGGCTGCCGGTGCAAGCGGAAAATTGCAGCGGATAATGTATGATTCCACAAATAAGATTGCTGCAATTCGGAGTAAATTTCTCTTAATTTATTTTGAAAGATTGTCGCTCGTTCGATATGCCGTTTGGCTTTTTATCGGCGGTGACTATATTACGCCAAAGAATTGCTACAGGAGTTCGCTATGAGAACCTCATGGGTAGAGAAACGTCAAAACGATAAAGTCCGTACGCAGATGTATTATGCCAAGCAGGGCATCATCACCGAAGAGATGGAGTACGTCGCCAAAATCGAGGATCTGTCGCCGGAGCTGGTACGCTCCGAAGTCGCCCGCGGCCGCCTGATTATCCCGGCCAACGTCAATCACACGAACCTCGAGCCGATGGCCATCGGCCTCGCGGCCAAGTGTAAGATCAACGCCAACATCGGCTCCTCGGCCCTGGCCTCCGACATCCAAGAAGAGGTGCACAAGGTCCAGGTTTCCCAACATTATAAAGCGGATACGGCAATGGACCTCTCCACGGGCGGGGACCTCGACGAGATCCGCAAGGCGGTTATCGAGAACTCGAAGATCCCGATCGGGACCGTGCCGATCTACCAGATCCTGCACGACGTCAACAACAAGATCGAGGACCTTACCATCGAGAAGATGCTCGAGGTGCTCGAACGCCAGGCGCAGCAGGGGGTGAGCTATTTCACCATCCACGCGGGCTTCCTGCTCGAGACGATGCCGAAGGTCGCCAAGCGTAAAATGGGGATCGTCAGCCGCGGCGGTTCGCTGATGG
The DNA here is from genome assembly GCF_039645995.1 of Sulfurimonas sp. HSL3-1. Taxonomy (NCBI): domain Bacteria; kingdom Pseudomonadati; phylum Campylobacterota; class Epsilonproteobacteria; order Campylobacterales; family Sulfurimonadaceae; genus Sulfurimonas; species Sulfurimonas diazotrophicus. Next base: position 1,912,352 of record NZ_CP147920.1, on the reverse strand, counting down.
CGGCATGGATGATGCACTACCACCGCGAGAACCCGTTTTACACGGCGTTCGACGAGATCCTTGACATCTGTGCGCGCCACGACGTCTCCCTCTCCCTGGGCGACTCGCTGCGTCCGGGCTGTCTGGCGGACGCCAGCGACGATGCCCAGCTGGGTGAACTGAAAGTCCTGGGCGAACTGACACTGCGCGCCTGGGAGAAAAACGTCCAGGTGATGATCGAGGGACCGGGGCATGTGCCGCTCAACCAGATCGAGCGCAATATGAAGCTGCAGCGTGAGCTCTGCCACGAAGCGCCTTTCTACATTCTCGGGCCCCTCGTCACCGACATCGCGGCGGGATACGACCATATCTCTTCGGCGATCGGCGCGGCCGTTGGCGGCTGGCACGGGGCGTCCATGCTCTGCTACGTGACGCCCAAAGAGCACCTGGGACTGCCGAACGCGGAAGATGTCCGCGAAGGGATCATTGCCTACAAGATCGCGGCGCACGCGGCGGACATCGCCCGCGGCCGCAAAGGGGCGCGCGATATCGACGACGAGATGAGCGATGCACGCTACACCTTCGACTGGGAAAAGCAGTTCGAGCTGGCACTCGACTCCGAACGGGCCCGCGAGTACCACGACGAGACCCTGCCGCAGGACGTCTTTAAAGAGGCGGAGTTCTGCTCCATGTGCGGGCCGAAGTTCTGTTCGTACAAGATCACGCAGAACATTATGGATAACCCCGAAGCTATCGAAGCCATCGCCAAAGAAGCGGCGGCGGCACAGCACTAAACTTTAAAAGGAAACAGTTATGACAGAAGAAATTGTAAAATCGGCATTGTCTAACGTGACGTACCCGGGCTTTACGAAAGATATCGTAACCTTCGGATTTGTCAAAGAGATCAGTGTCAGCGGCAGCGACGTGAGCGTCACGGTCGACATCACCTCCAGCGCGCCGGAAGTGGCGCAGCAGATCACCGAAGAGACGACGGCGGAACTTAAACGCGCCGGCGCGGCCAACGTCACCGTCAACATCGCGGCACCGAAGATGCCGCGCGAAAGCTCCTCCAAGGGCAAAAACATCGCGCCGCAGGTGAAGAACTTTATTATGGTCAGCTCCGGCAAGGGCGGCGTCGGCAAATCGACCAGCTCCGTCAACCTGGCGATCGCGCTGGCGATGCAGGGCAAGAAGGTCGGTCTGCTCGATGCGGACATCTATGGTCCGAACGTTCCGCGTATGCTCGGCGTCGAGGATATGAAACCGGAGATCGAAGGCAACAAAGTCCTGCCGATCAAAGCGTACGGGATCGAAATGATGTCTATGGGTTCTTTGATGGAAGAGGGACAGTCGCTGATCTGGCGCGGCGCGATGATCATGAAGGCGATCGAGCAGTTCCTGCGCGATATCCTCTGGTCCGAACTGGACTGTCTCGTCATCGACATGCCTCCGGGAACGGGTGATGCGCAGCTGACCCTGGCGCAGAGCGTTCCCGTCACCCTCGGCGTGACGGTCACGACACCGCAGACGGTCTCCCTGGACGACTCCCGCCGTTCACTCGACATGTTCAAGAAACTGCATATCCCCATCGGCGGTATCGTCGAGAACATGAGCGGTTTCATCGCGCCGGACACCGGCGTTGAGTACGACATCTTCGGCAAGGGAACGACGGCGCCCCTCGCGCAGGAGTTCGGCACGCACATCCTCGCAGAGATCCCGATCGAGCCTGCGGTCCGCATCGGCGGCGACGAAGGCAAACCGGTCACCTATGCGAAACCGGAATCCGAAACGGCGAAGCGCTATATGAAAGCGGCCGAGGATATCTGGGCACAGATCGAAAAGATCAATGAAGAGGGCGGCGTCGACAACAACGCGATCCAGCCCAATACCCCTCCGGGTGTCTCCGCCTGCTCTACGGCAGCGGCCCCGCAGCAGAGCGAGCAGAGCAGCGGCGAAAGCTGCGGCACAGGCTGCGGCTGCCACTAAAACAGACGCCCTCGCGGCGTTTTCTTCATCAATTGTTAACAACAGTTTTCCTCTGTTTAGCTTCTTGTTACCATCTATAGACTATAATCCTTCGCATTTTAAAGAACGATCTGGAGATCCTATGTCCCTGCGACTGTTAACGATTTTGATATTTTTTTCGCTGTTGATGTTCAGCGGATGCTCGATGAAGGAGTACCGCCTTTTTCAGGACGAAAACGTTTCCGATGAAACGACGGCGATTTCAGAGAAGGAGTACCACGCCGAAATGGTATTCGAGAATATCATCGCGCCCAATGACCGGGTGTCGGTGATGGTCTACAACCAGTCTTCGGCAGATTCGCGGCAGATGACCTCGATGGTCAGCAGCCGGGGAGGAGCCAGCTCCGCCATGTATGCCGGCAGGGACGAGACGCTGGGGCTGCTGGTAACCCAGGAGGGGACGATCCGTCTCCCACTGATCGGCCGGCAGAAGATCACGGGGATGACGGAGGATCAGGCGGCCAGTTTTCTGATTACGCAGTATCAGAAGTACCTGCGCAACCCCTATGTGACTGTCGAGATCATGAACCAGCGCATCTTCGTACTGGGTGAGGTCAAAGATCCTGGTGTCGTGTCGGTGACGAACGGGATGATGAATCTTGTCGAGGCCCTGGCCCGCTCCCATGACCTGACTGATTATGCAGACCGGACCAACATTAAGATCATTCGCGGGGATCTGCGTTCACCTGAAGTGCGCGTTGTCGATCTGACGGAGATGTCGGCGATCCGTCTGACAAGCCTTTTTCTCAAGCCCAACGATATCGTCTACGTGCAGCCAAGAGCAATGAAAGGCTACAACATGGCCTTTAAAGAGATCGCACCGCCCTTCCAGCTCCTCTCGGCCATGCTGCAGCCGTTCGTAAATATCGTCTATCTGGATAACAATCTTGGGAAGTAATATGGCACAGGATAACATGACAACTATTGAAGATGATGAAATCGATCTGAAAGCGCTTTTTGCAACAATCTGGCGCCGCAAAATTGCGGTTATGACGTTTACGGTCGTTATCGCGTTTGTGGCGGCTATTTTCGCCTATATCACCCCCAACGTCTATCGGGTCAGCACAATGATCGAAGTCCAGGAGGAGAGCAACAAGTTCGGCAGCGGATTGGGCAATATGGATATTATGTCGCAGGCCTTCGGGATCAGCGGCGTCAACCTTGACAATGAACAGCTTGTGATCAAATCGCGTTTCTTGCTGCAAAAAGCGCTGGGGTACCTCGATATCGGCACCCGATACTTTACGAACAAGCATTTCCGGGAAACAGAGCTTTACAAAAATTCGCCTTTTATCGTTACGACAACCTTTATTGATGAGGATGCCTACGGGGCCCGTATAAAGCTGATTCCAATAGATCAGGAGCGTTTCGAACTGAAAATCGATCCCCCTTCGATGCTGAATCCCCGGGTAATTCTGCGCAAAATCGGCCTCTTGCCGTCGCCGGAGCATGCGCCCGTCATTTATGAGGGAACGCATCGATACGGCGAGCTGATCTCGTCACCGTGGTTTAAACTCAAGGTGAACCGTATTACGGAGCTGACAGAAGATGAGTACAGCTTCAGTGTTACGCCGAATCAAGAGATGTGGGAAATGCTCCAGGAGAATCTGACGACATCCCTGGCATCCAAAATGGGTTCGATTATGATCATTTCGTATGAGGATAACGTCCCGCTGCGTGCCCAGGAGATCGCCAATGCGGTCACACGGGCCTATCTGGATCAGGAGATTGAAAGCAAAACGGCCGAGGCGGACCATACCCTCGCTTTTATCGACGATCAGCTCAACGCCATCAACAAAGCGCTGCAATCGTCGCAAAAGAATCTGGAGCGCTTCAAACAGAGTAACATCGTCGTCGATATTTCGCAAAAAGCGTCGATCACGACGGATAAATTGAGCGAATACGAAAGCAAACTCCAGGAACTCGATATTCAAGAGAGCGTTCTCGCCAACTTGCAGCAGTATATGCTGAACAATGCGGATATTTCCGGAATTGCACTGGGATCGGCAGGCTTCGCCAATCAGGACCTTGTAGCGATGATCTCCGACCTGAAAGAGAAAATGGTAGAGCGCAAAACCCTCTTGGTCGAATATACGGAGCTGCACCCCGATGTCGTTAAGCTCTCCGAGTCCATCAGTTCAATGCGCAAATCGATTCTCTTCACCATCGACAGCTCCTTGAAAGTGATCCAGCAGCAAAAAGATGCCTTGACCAAGATTGTCAATGATTACAAGCGGTCGCTCGAAGCACTGCCCGGACAGGAGCAGAAGCTCGTCAACCTGACCCGGACAACGATGGTCAATGAGAAGATCTACAGTTTCCTGCTGGAAAAACGGGCCGAAACGGCGATCCTGCGCTCTTCGACGGTTTCCAAAACACGGATCATCGACTCGGCTCTGCTGCCGAAATCGGATGAACAGGTCAAACCGAAGCGTGCGCTTATTGCGGTCGTCGGTCTGATCCTCGGCTTTATCCTCGGGATTTTCTACGCCTTCGTGCGTGAGTTCCTTGACAACACGGTTAAAAGCCAGGAGGACATTCAACGCCTGACGCATATCCCTGTGTACGGAATGATTCCGACGGTCAAGGGCAAGAAGTTCAATTCGATTTTTTATGAAGCGTTCCGGGCCCTGCGTACCAATCTGGAGTTCATGCGCAGTGACAAGGCGCACAAGACGGTCGTCGTCACCTCGACAGTTTCGGGGGAGGGGAAGACGACGGTCTCCGCAAACCTGGCGACGATCTATGCGAAGAGCGGGAAAAAAGTTGTCGTGCTCGATCTCGATATGCGGCGGGCGAAACTGAGCGAATATTTCGATCTCAGGAATGACAAGGGACTAAGCACCCTGCTGAGTCACCGTCATAATCTGGATGAAATCATTCAGCACTCCGAGCAGGATGGTGTGGACGTGATTGCCGCCGGCCCTGTCCCGCCCAACCCGTCGGAGCTGATTATGTCCGACTATGCCAAAGAGATGATGCAGACGCTGCGCGAACGCTATGATTACATTATCCTGGATACCCCGCCGGTCGGTCTCGTGACGGATGCGGCGATTTTGATGCACCAGGCGGATGTGTCTTTGCTGGTGACACGCTACGGCTATTCGAAAAAAGAGTTTGTCCGCGGGCTGGACCGTTTGGTGCAGGAGCACAAGATCGATCATGTCGGTATCATCTTTAACGGCGTAGATATTGAGAAAAACTACGGTTACGGTTACGGTTACGGCTACAAGTACGGCGGCGACAAGTACTATACGTAAACGCGCCGTTTAAAGAGTGTTGTTGCGGAGAGTATTGTTACGCTGCACCTTGGCGACAACGTCGGTATGCAGCGTTTTGGTCAGGGCGTCGATATGGCGCCGGTGGTGGGTGTCGGATCCGAGGTAGCTGATCCATCCTTGATCCATCAGACGGCGGGCGGCTTTCTGCACCGGTTTGGAGTAGTACCCTCCCAGGGAGTTGATATTGACCTGGAAGCGGACGCCCTTCTCCTTGAGGCGGGGATAAGCCTCTTCATCCTTGTGCATATAGAGATAGCGCTCGGGGTGGGCGAGCACCGGCTGGTAGCCGCGGCCCTGGAGTTCGAAAACGATGGTCTCAAGGTCGATGGGAGGGATCACATAGGAGAGCTCGAAAAGTACTTCATTTTCGCCGAAGGTGAGCAGTTCCTCTTTTTCAATCAGTTCACGGAAGTGCTCGTCGACATAATACTCGGAGGCCGCGTCGATGCTCACGGGGATCCCTTCGGCGTCGACCGCAGTGCGCAGCGTGTCGAGTCCGTGCAGGATCGTGTCGCGGGAGTTGGGGAAACGGTGCATCATGATATGCGGCGTCGTGATCAGGCGGCGGTACCCCAGGTCGTAGAGGGAACGCACGAGGCTCAGTGATGTTTCAAGGTCTTTGGCCCCGTCGTCGATGCCGGGAACAAGATGCGAATGCAGGTCGGTCGTCAGCGGTTCGGAGCTGTTTTTTTCAGGCCGTATCAGGCGTTTAAGTCTCTCGTACATCGCGCAATCATAGCAGAAGCAGATTAATACTTTTGTAATACTTTTCGGTTAGGATACGGCATGGCACGTTCCCCGCAGGCATTTCTGGTTTCACTGTCACTGCACCTGGTGATCGGCATCGTGTTGCTGATCGTCGTGCTGCCGAAAATTCCGCTGTCGGTTTCGTCTGAGGCCCCGCACTACTGTCTTTCACTGTCGCGGGTGGCGCCGACGCTGCCGCCGAAGAAGAGCGAGCAGGCAGTAACGCCGGCGCCAGCTGTTGCAAAGCCTGCCCCCGTCCGGAAGAGAGAGCCGAAGAAGGTCGTAAAGCGTAGGGAGGTCGTCAAGCCGGCGGTTGTGATGAAGGCCCCTGCGGTCAAACCGGTACCGCTTGTCGAAGCGGAGCCGGAGGTGGAACCGGCACCGGTCATTGAAGAGACACAGCCCGATACGCCGGTGGAAGTGATAGAGGAAGCCGAGCCCGTCGCGGCGGCCGAAGGGGAAAGCACGGCCGAAGCGCCCGCTGCGGCGCAGACCGGAGCGGCAGATACTGCTGCGCAGCAGAGCAGCGAAAGTTACATGAATGAGCATCTGGCTGTCATTGCGCAGCTGCTGCAGCGTCACCTCTACTACCCGCGGATGGCACGCAAACGCCATATCGAAGGAGAGGTCATCGCCAGCTTCAGGGTGGAAACGGACGGCACGGTTCATGACGTCTCGGTCGAGCGGCATGCCCGCGCCATTCTGGACCGGGCCGCTGTTCGTACGATTACGTCGCTCTCAGGCCGTCTGCCGCACCCGAAACACGCGCTGACACTGCATGTCCCGATCCGCTTTGTGCTCAAATAAATCCGTGAAATGTTAGAATAAAGTATTGATTAAGACTTCAAGGATTTTGATGAAAACACATACGCTTTTAATGCCATTGGACATGCACCTCCACCTCCGTGACGGAGTAATGCTCGAGACGGTCGCTCCGCTCAGCGCCTACAGCTTCAGCGGGGCGGTCGTCATGCCGAACCTCGTCCCGCCGGTCACGACAAAAGAGGATGTTCAAGCCTATAAAGAGCGTATCTTCACGGCCCTCGGAACGCCGCTGAGCGACGAGGACGATCTGTTTGAAACGACGAACGCGGACTACTTCGAGCCGATGATGACCCTTTTCTACCAGCACTATGAGCGCGATTTCCTCGAAGAGGTGCGCGACGACATCTTCGCCGTCAAGCTCTACCCCGCCGGGATCACGACGAACTCCGAAGGCGGTGTCAGCAGCTTTGACCTTGATGCCATGCGTCCGACCCTCGAGGCGATGAGCGCCCTGGAGATCCCGCTGCTGATCCACGGCGAGACCGACGGTTTCGTCATGGACCGCGAAGCGGAGTTTATGAACGTTTACGAGATGCTCGCTTCCAACTTCCCCGACCTCAAAATCGTGATGGAGCACATTACGACAAAGGCGGCGGTGGACATGCTGGAGCAGTACCCCAATCTCTACGCAACGATCACCCTGCATCATCTGCTCATCACCCTCGATGACGTTGCCGGCGGCCTGATGCGGCCGCACCTCTTCTGCAAACCGATCGCCAAGCGCCCCGAAGACCGCGAGGCGTTGCTTGAAGTGGCGCTTGAGGCGCATCCGAAGGTCATGTTCGGTTCCGACTCCGCGCCGCACCCGCAGCATAAAAAGGAGGCCTGCGGCTGTGCCGCCGGCGTCTTTACGGCGCCTATCGCGCTGCAGGCACTGTGCGAGCTCTTCGACCAATACGGTAAACTGGAGAACCTGCAGGCGTTTGTCAGCGACAATGCGCAGAGTATCTACGGCATTTGCCCCGAGTTTAAAGAGGTGACCCTCTCCGACACCCCCTTCACCGTTCCGGCCAAATACGGCGACGTCGTTCCGATGTTCGCCGGCGAAACGCTCGGCTGGAGTATCGAAGACGTGCTATGACGACGGCCAGCATCCTCCTGCTTGAAGACGATCTGCTGCTGGGCGAGACGCTCGGCGACTTGCTTGAGGATGAGGGCTACCGCGTACGGTGGTGCCGTAACGGTCAGGAAGCGCTTGATGTGACGTTTGAAGAGAGTTTCGACCTCTATCTGCTCGACATTAACGTCCCGCAGGTCGACGGCCTGACGCTGCTCTCCGAACTGCGTTCCGCGGCCGATACGACGCCGACGATCTTCCTGACGTCGCACAAAGAAAAAGAGAAACGCAAAGACGGCTTCACGGCCGGAGCGGACGACTACGTGACCAAACCCTTTGACAACGACGAGTTGCTGTGGCGTATCACCGCGCTGCTGCGCCGAAGCGGCCGGCTCGAGGGGCTTTGCAACGGGCGTCTCTGCCATGACGCGGAGCATCATACCGTCCTCTTTGACGGCGATCCCCTCGAGTTGACGCGTAAAGAGTACGACCTGCTGACCCTGCTGATGCGTCACTGCAACAAGACCGTCACGAAGGCGATGATCGAGGAGGTGCTCTGGAGCGCCGGCGAAGCGGGGAGCGAAGGGGCCGTACGCGTCTACATCAACCGGATCAAACAGCTGATCGGCGCGGAGATGATCGAAAATATCCGTGGAGTAGGGTATCGCCTTGTTTCGTAACTTCTTCCTGGCAATCGCCTTTTTTTACGTCGTCTCGGTACTGACAATCGTCGCCGGGGTCTTTGTCCTCCAACTGCAGTTCGAGATCTTTTCCATCGTCTCGCTGCTCTTCATCGCCTTGCCCTTTGCGCTGCTGCTGGGGTGGATGTTCTCCAAGATCGCGATCGAACCGCTTATCAGCCATTTTGAAACCCTGGAACGCTTTTCCAAGGAGACGCTGCATGAGCTGAACATCCCTGTCAGCACGATCAAAACGAACGCCCAGATGCTCGAGAAGGGGTGCACGGATGAGAAGGCGCGCAAACGGATCGGACGGATCGCCTCGGCCTGCGAACTCCTTGAGGCCCGCTACGACGAACTGGACTACCTGATCAAAAGCCAGATGCAAAAAGAGCGGATCGACACCGTTGCGGTCGCCCCGCTTTTGCAAGAGCGCTGCGAGGCGCTGCAGGAGATCTACCCCGGTGTGACGCTGGCGTGTGATTTAGAGCCCATTAGTCTGAAACTCGATAGAATGGGCCTCATTAAAGTCGTGGACAATCTGATCGACAATGCGGTCAAGAACTCCCCAAAAGGGACGACGATAAGCCTGCGCCTGAAGGCCAAACGCCTGGAGATCAGCGACGAAGGGCGCGGTATGGACGAGGTCGAACTCTTCAAAGTGTTTGACCGTTACTATCAAAGCGACGACTCCCTGCCGGGTTACGGGATCGGTCTCGATCTCGTCAAACGCTACTGCGACCGGCACAAGATCGGGCTCAGTATCGATTCGACGCCGGGGCAGGGGACGACGGTAACATTAAATTTAGCGGAGGTAGCAGAAGATGCAGGGTAATTGGTTGGAGTTGGCAGAACAGTTGTTGGACTATGGAGTCATGGGCACCTTGCTGGTGATGAGTGTGATCGCTTTATGGCTTTTCATCGAGCGGCTGATGTATTACAGGGGCGTCGATGTCAAATCCTATGACAGCAAGGAGCTGCTGGAGCTTGATTTGAGCGACAACCTCTCCACGATTTCGGCGATCGGTGCCAATGCGCCCTACGTCGGTCTGCTGGGAACGATCCTCGGGATTATGATCACCTTCTACGGCCTTGGCGAGATCGGTGCGGTCGATACGAAAAAGGTTATGACGGGGCTGGCGCTGGCGCTGAAGGCAACCGGTTTCGGTATCCTCGTCGCGATCCCTTCCATCGTCTTCTATACCGCGCTGCTGCGCAAGATGGAGCGTCTGCTTACCTACTGGGACGTTAACACGCAAAAAGGGAATCAGCGGGATGCAGCGTAAACGCTTTGATCAGATCAATGTCATCCCGCTGATCGACATCCTCCTCGTGCTGCTGGTCATGGTTGTGACGACGGCGACGTTCATCAAGCAGGGGATCCTGCCCGTGGAACTGCCCGACGCCAAGTCCGCGGACAAGAAAGAGGACCAAAAAGAGATCGACGTTTACGTTACCAAGGACGGGAAGTACCACCTGGACAAAGCGCCGATCAGCGTCGCGGAGCTTGAAAAGCGTATTGCGGAGATCCCCAAAGACCAGACGGTGGTGCTGCGCAGCGACAAAGATGCGACCTTTCAGAACTTTGTGACGGTCATGGACCTGCTCAAAAAGTATAACCATGAGCAGCTCTACATCGTGACGAAAGAGTAGGGCGACAAAGCGATGGCGGAGAAACCCAAAAGCAGACCGCAGGGGAAAAAGCCCGGAAACGCCAGGCCAGCCGCGTCAAAAGCCGGCGGCAAGCCGAAACCGAAAAGCCAGAAGCCCGTGGCCCTCTTTACGGCGCCGGGATGCTCCTGGTGTGCAACGGCCAAAAAGTACCTCAAGGGCAAGGGCATAAGGTTCCGCACCATCGACATCTCCAAAGACGCCAAGGCGGCCAAGGACTGCATGCGCCACGGCTGCCGCGGCGTCCCGGTCGTGCTCATTGGCAACCGCTGGATCTGTGGCTTCGACCAGAAGAGCATCGACAAAGAGCTGGGGCTTTCTTAACGCTCCGTACGATAGACTTTTTTCGCTTCAAAAGTGGAGTGCCAAAGGAAACCTATGGGGGACACAATAAAAGACGTCAACAAGATTCTGCCCGATGCTGTACGCCGGGAGCACTGGGACAACCTTTTCAGGTCAAAAACCTATACCGATGTCTTATGGCATCAAACCACTCCCGCCAAATCCCTTGCACAGATAGAGCGATTTTCGGGCGCGGAGGATGCCGTCATCGACGTGGGGTGCGGCGCCTCTTTGCTGGTCGACAATCTTATTGCGAAGGGGTACCGTAACCTCTGTCTGCTGGATGCGTCCGAAGCCTCGCTGCAGATCGTGCGGGATAGACTGGCGCTGGATGCGGACATCCCCGATTATGTCTGTTCGGATATCGTCAATTTCAACCCTCAGAAGCAGTTCCGGGTCTGGCATGACAGGGCGATGTTCCACTTTCTGCAGGAGGCGACTGAGCGCCAAAAGTATTTTGCGGTCCTGCATGCCTCTCTGCTTCCCGGCGGAACCGCCATCATCAATACCTTTGCCGCTGACGGGGAAACCGAATGTGCCGGTTTGAGTACGATACGCTATGATCGGGAAAGGATGGCGGCAGAACTCCCCGAAGGGTTGGAGCTTATCGAAGCCGAAGATTTTGTCCATACAACGCCAAGAAATACGGAACAAAACTACGCGGCTTTCTATATCAGGAAAACGCACTAATATAGATACCGGCAGAACGCCAGTGCCGTAGATGGGCACGCTTCGAACATAATCTGCAGTTAAATGATTCGCATATTAAAATCAAAGGAAACTCAATGTCAAACCATCATCAAAAAATACTCATAAGAAGTATTGAACAGCGTATTCAGCATATCGACATGGCTGCCGAAAACCTGAACAAAATCGGTACGTACGATCGCGACGATTTCTATTTTGATGAACCGGAAATAAGAGAAAAATATGTACAGGTGCGTGATTCATTAAAGGAGATACGAAATTATCTGACTGAGACCATCATGAAACTTGAAAATAGAGAGAAGTAGAGCAAAAGATCGTCCCGATCGAAAGGCGTGATACATCACACGGTTCTAAATAAAAAGTTCTCTCGAAATGACACGTATGAGCATAGTGAGCAGTGCTTGAATCTGGGAGCTCTGTAAATAGGGAGTTTCTAGGTGGATGGTGTCAAGAGAGAGAAGCTTAAATAAGACTTAAATAAAATACAAAAGACCGCAAAATAGGGCATCGCACCTCTATCAAATTTCTTCATTTCTGCAAAAATAGTCGTTTTTGGGCACAGTATAGGTACATTTTTTGTATTGTAATAAATGACTATATTATGTAAATCAATTAGTCATTTAGTAATTTTATATACATGCTATAGTCAGCTTCTTTTTGTAAGAGTTGCAGACATTTTTTAAAGGCTTCTTTCGTTGTTTCAGGGGCATGCATATTGTATGTGTCAATTATGTTGACGAGTTCTGTAAAAAGGTCATAAGCCTCTGGATATCTGGATTTGTAAAGCCGGTAGGTCTTTCGTTTCCTACTCTCAGGAATATAGACTGCTTCATATTTAAGGCGTAACAATACTATTGCATCGTAGTGTGTTCTGGGGATGCCGATGCTCCTCATTTTTTTTACATCACTTTTATTATGTATGAAGTTCTGTAGCTTTGTGATGGTGGATGAAATATATGGCTTTACATCAATACCCCTATTCGACATCTGCTCAACAAGGTTAATATGTAAGAGATTCGAATTTAGTTCTTGAATAACAGTAAAACGTTTGTCATTTACTAAGTCTTTGATGATTATTGGAAAACCAGATTTCTTTTGTAATGCATGAATCATTTCGTGGGCTATATTTGATTCATTAATGTGATCGGGGTGAAAGACAAATGTTGGTTGTGCCCTTATATGATCATAGCCTCCTAAATGTGATAATGTTGGATTTATATAGAATAATGCTGGAACTCCAAAAGCTTCTTCTACTTCTGTTTTTAACTTTACTAATTTTTCAGAAGTAGTCAATAGTGATTTTAATCTATTTTCCATTTTGGTACTTTTCTAGCGCAAAAATTTGGTGGCTTTGAACTCAATGTATTTTGTCATAAGGATGATTAATACTTTAAAACTTGGAAGGTCCGTATTGACATTTTGACCACACCAACAGTATAGAGGTGCAAGAAGAATAGGGCTTCGTAGTATAATGTTCTTTAAACAAAAATAGTGTGAAAGTGCCAAAATGTATTTAAAAAAAATTGTAGTTGAAAATTACGGACCCATTGACAGAATTGACTTAGAGGCTAGATTTAGTAGTGTTGGTCACCCGACCCCTATAATATTGGTTGGTGAAAATGGAAGTGGTAAGACTACATTGCTTTCTTCTATTGCTGATGCATTAATGGAGTTTGCAGCAAAGTCATTTGATGATGTATTAACGAGAACAGCTACTGGCCATAAGTTTTTCAAAATCTCTGGGAGTGTCAATACCAAGACAGGACGCCCATACGGGTTATGCTTTTTCGAATTTGAGAACAATGGTACAAAGTATCAATATATTGATAAAAATGGACAACTTTCACTTGTTGATATTAAGACTAAAACGAACAATGTGTTTAGCCTGCCATTCAAGACGGATGAGATTTTTAAAATTATCAGTGATGACGTGGCAGGTTCAAAGGATGATTTCAAAAAAAATACATATTGTTTTTTCCCCTCTAATAGGTTTGAAGTACCACATTGGATGAATTCAGAGATATATTCGGATGAAAATTTCAAGTTCGAAAGTCAATTTGTTGATAAGTTGAAGAAGCCAATTTTGATTGCTTCTTCCATGGAAAAAAACCGCAGTTGGTTGATGGATCTTGTTCTAGATAGTCATCTATATGGGGATTCAAATATTTGGGCAAGTGTGAATAGCATTATTCGGGCAATTCTTGGAGTAGAACATTGTAGGTTTGGTATTGGACATAGAACGAAAGGATCTTATAACAGAATTTCAATAGGCAAAGTCGACGAGACAGGTAGTTGGATTGAAACTATTGTGCCTTCAATAACGAATCTTTCAATGGGACAATCAGTTCTATTAAATGTATTTCTTACAGTCATGAGGTATGGTGATCACGGAGAGAATACACAGTTGAATGAAATAGAGGGTATTGTTTTAATCGATGAAGTTGATTTACATTTACATTCTGATCTCCAGTCTCAAACGCTCCCTAATCTAATTGCTCTTTTCCCAAAAATACAGTTCATCATTACTACTCATTCACCACTTTTTGTACTTGGAATGGAGTCGAGGTTAGGTGCAGAAAATGTGATGATTGTAGATATGCCTTACGGAATGGAAATAAGTTCTGAACGGTTTAGAGAGTTTGAAAGTGCTTTTCAAGTGTATGAACAAACAAGGCTTTTCGAAGAAAAAGCACTACAGTTTATACAACAATCAGAGAAACATACTGTATTCGTCGAAGGTCCTACGGATAAGATGATACTTCATAAGGCTATTGAATTATATGCACCTGAAATTTTGTCATTGGTTGATGTTCAATGTGCAGAACAGAATGGAGGGGGCTATAACTGGGTAAAAGATATGTTGTTGAGTTGGCATTTTGGACGTCAGAATAAAAAAGCTATTGGTCTCTTTGATTTTGATCGGGCCACACAGAGCGCAATTGGGTCAATCAACGGATATGTTGGAAACCGCAATAATTTTAAAGTCATGAAGCTCGCAGATTATAAGCCTGCACATCTAATAAAGATTTTTTCAAAGGGGATTGAGATTCCCTTCGCCATAGAAGAAATGTTTGATTCTGAGTTTTGGGAATATTTCTCTTCACAAGGTTGGTTGAAGCGGAAAGATGATGTTGTTGAATACAATAGATTTCGAGATTTGGATATTAGCTTCAATGATTATTGTATCGATAAAGGTTTGCAGACTGAGGATTTTATCTTTTTCCAGACTGTGCAAAAAGAAAAAAAACTAGAAGCGGCACATTATATCTGTTCCGTTGCTGATGTGACAAACTTTATGTCGATGAAGAAGCTTGTTGAAGATATTAAGAAGTATTTTGAACTCTAACTATTGAGAAGAACAGATCTGTTGAATAAAATCTTGGGAAGCATGAAGATATGTACGAATTGTCTGGTCTGAAGTATGAGGTGGTCACAGATTTATATGAATCATTGAATGCAATCGATAGTAAGGTGAATTCTCCAGCAATAATCACATTCGCAATAAAACAAGCCTTCCACAGGCTTGAACCCAATATCCCTTTTCATGTAGTCAAAACATTGTTGGGAAAGTTGTTGAAACCGTACCTGGACCGTAAGCAACTTGGAATTTATGATAGAAAATTTGTTGATATGAATGAGGCACGAGTATTGTTTGACGCGACTTATGGAGAAATACTAGACGAGTGCCAATCATCTGGTGATGAGGAGGATCAATATCTATCTAATCTCATATATCTACTTTATGATCTTTTAGAATATGACAGAGTTATTATTGTCGAGAAGAAAACAGAACTTTGGTCGTTGGTAAACTTGATTCACTGGGGAAAGATGCATGCTGATGCAATGGCAAAACGGGATCTTCTCGCGGAGGCAAAGCCTCAAGAGAGGAATATCGACATAGCCTTAAATACTAATACTGCGTATGCAGACAAGATCAAATTTCTAAAAGATGATGTTGCTGTGATTAACCCTTTTGCAAAGAATGAAGTAGTTGAATGGAAAGACAAAATCATTAATCTATATGTTGATGATTTTCGACTAATAAGTCGTGCAATATATAATTTTTCACAGATCGTTCAAGAACACGGTGATATCCCCTATATTCGAGCATTTGGCGAGTTGGAGCCTTATATTGATAGTGATATGACTATTTCTAAGCGTGATTTCTACATTAGCTGGTACGCGTATGTAGTCGGTATATTTAATAAGGTTTCAAATTACACGGCTCCTTTGGGGAAGGTGATTGAAGTGGCACATTTATCTTCTATGATTGTTTTTCCTGAGTTAATAGGAAAAGAACCATTGGTTAATACCGCAAAAGCGAAAGTGCCTATACGAGAAAGAGCATTTTTCAAAGGGTTACGTTTATATGAATTTACAGATAAACGGTTAAAGATTGAGCGGTCAGACGAAGAGATCGCTTTTACAGAGAGATACATGTTAGA
Organism: Sulfurimonas sp. HSL3-1; assembly: GCF_039645995.1. Lineage (NCBI taxonomy): Bacteria > Pseudomonadati > Campylobacterota > Epsilonproteobacteria > Campylobacterales > Sulfurimonadaceae > Sulfurimonas > Sulfurimonas diazotrophicus. The sequence continues at coordinate 1,896,592 of NZ_CP147920.1, read as the reverse complement.
GGTCACAAAAGAATTAAACAAATTCAGAAAAAGTTAAACTATAGAGACTTTTATAAACCCTACTTAGTCGACTAAACACAAATCATATATTTCCCTAAAATTTTCCATGTAACTGTTGCAAAACCTATAAACACCAAAGCGCTTTGGTTAATCCAATTCAAGGAATTGACCATGTCCATTAGAATCAAAGGTGTCCTCATCGGACAGTATGAAAGCTCATACACCGACAAAGAAACGGGAACCCCCGTTCAGAAGAAACGCATCCAAGTACTGATTGAGAAGTCAGTCAAAAACGGAACCAAGTCCGAACTGCTCGATTTGACCATCCCTTCCGAAAAAGCTGCCAAGTATCAAGGCATGGAAGGCAAGCAAGTCGAAGTCGATGTTTCCTATTTCGGTCAATGCACCTTTTACGGGGTGTGACATGGAAGTAAGAACTCAAAACGTCTGCTTTCAATGTACAGACCAACCGGAGCCGGCTATGCCGGCGACCCACCACACCATCAACGACAGCTTCCGGCGAAAGCCCTTGCGCGGCATTACGCGAAAGGGTGTCGCCGGAGGGCTGCCGAAAGGGGAGGGGGTTATAGTAACACCCCCTCACGTAAGTCAAAGTACTCTCTTAAACGCTGACATTGAACGTCGCAGAGGAGGCTCCCATGCAAGGGCCTAATCCTACACCGATGCTCAGCGGGATCGATGCACTCTATTACTTCGCCCAAAGCGGTGCTTTCTATGATCGCTTCTTTGAAAGCATCATGGAAAAGATCGAGGAGAAAAAGGCTTATTTTGACTCTCTGAACTTTGCCTATGAGAACAGCGACATTATCATCCCTATCAACGGGATCGATATGATCTACAGCGGGGCAGGGCGTGACGGCTTTCAGTGGTTCGGACACGAGTTCTTCCGTGCAGGTTTCAAAGACAGCGAGAAAAACCCGTCCATCCACAATATCCGTATCCAGCTCAACGCCGTAGGGATCTACACGCTAGGGATAAAGAGTCTGATCGAGTACATCAACTCGAAGTTGTTGGATGAGGTCACAAGCGGCTATTACCCGATCACGCGTATCGACCTCAATACGTTTGTGCAGCACGATTTCAAGTATCTGCGAAAGGAGTACATCCTCTCAAAGAAGAAGAACCACAGCGCTAATATCTCGGAGCGTTCAAGCGGCTATGAATTGGAAACCTACTATGTCGGCAAAAAACCCTTCTTGCTCCGGATCTACAACAAGAAAGCGGAGATGAAAAGCGCAAGCGAGATCAAACGTGAGATCATGCTAAACCATTTCGGCGTTAACGGTCTGGATCTCAAAGGCCCCATCTTCAATGTCGAGTTCGAGATGCACCGCGAATATCTCCGGCAATACGGAATCGACACGATAGAGGATGCACTTGCCCGCGCAGAACAACTGTTCACTAAAGCGTGTGAGCTAATCCGTCTTATCGACCCCGACACTCTGAGCGCGTCAGAACTCAAAGCGAACCGCAAGAGGGCAAAGACACTGCAGATCTGGCAAGAGATCAAAGAGGGCTATAGCATTGACGCATTCATGCAGGTTGACACCCCTTTGGAGAAGGTCGAACAGATCAGCAGCCGCTACAGTCTGGAAGATGCCGAACGCTCGATTAAGCGCATCATTACTCGCCTACTCGTACACGGCAATCACCCGACACTTTTTTACTTCCTCGATGTGCTGCAAAAGGCACGGGATGAACTCGAACTCAGACGCAACGCCAAAGAGCTGCACCCGAAATACCCGCCGGAGAGTTTTGAGGAGGAGTTAAAAGCATTGAACAGGGATGCGCTTGAGAGCTTGGAAAGACGGCTTGAACTTGAGATGCAGCAGACCGAGATTGGAGATCTCTACTATGAGGAGTTGAGCTACCACTATACCGCGGTCTTCAACGAGTTTGTCCGTCGCGGTCTGAGACGGGATTTTTAAGGGGTGTGTCATGGAGATAGAACTTGAACACCTCAAGATGCTCCCGCGGATTCTTGAGATCATCGAGCTGATGAAAAAGGAGATGGACAAGGGTGCTGCCAAACGGTGGCTCAACGTCAAAGAACTCGCCGAGTATCTCGGCTATTCCAGAGACCGTATCTACAAGATCAAGGATGAATACTTTATCGAGGGAGTCCACTTTCATAACCGAACGGGTAAAATACTCTTTGATAGAGTTGCGATTGACTCTTGGGTGGTCGGAAAGGATACCGATGAAGCTCACCAGTCGCAGCGGCAGATTGTGGATAACGTTCTATCATCAATCAAAGAGGTATAGACGAAGCCTCGAACTCGATGATACGAAACGCAACCGCAAGATAGCCGAGCAACAAATCATTCCCGAGATTGTTTTTAAACTCAATCATGGGATGTTCTTTGAAACCGAAGAGACAAACAAGATGCCTACGCTCGAAGCGTTCGCGGAGGTCAGTTTCAAGCTGCACCGGAACACCCGAAAGCCCTCGACGCTTGTACGCATGATGTCAAATTACAAAAAGCACATTCTCCCCCGTTTCGGAAAGAAGAAGCTCGACCAGATCAAACCCTCCATGCTCTCGCTATGGCAATCGGAGATGCTTGAGAAGCAAGGGCTTTCCCCGAAACGGATCAGGGATATCCGCTCCGTGCTGAGTGTCATTCTGGAAGACGCGGTCAATGACGAGTTGATTGGATCAAACCCCGCTCGGAAGATGGCGAAGCTCCCCATGCAGCAGGCCGCAGCGATTGAGCCGTTTTCCTTTGAGGAGATCAGGGCGATTCTGGATACTGCCGAAGGGCACTTTGCCAATATGTTCGCCGTGGGCTTCTTTACAGGGATGCGGATCGGCGAGATCTTGGCGCTCAGATGGGAAGACGTAAATTTTGACACTGCTACGATAAGTATCAAGGCGACAGTGGGGCGTGGATTGATTACGACACCCAAAACGGCGGGCAGTATCAGGGAGATCGAGATCCTCGATGTGCTTATGCCTTATCTGCGTGACCAGTACGAGCAGACAGGGGAGTGGGGCACGTTTGTCTTTTTAAACGAAGCGAATACGCACTATTTTGATTCGAGCAAAATACGCCTTCCACACTGGAAAAACGCGCTTGAAAAAGCTGGTGTCAAGTATAGAACCTTATATCAGATGCGTCATACCTTTGCGAGTATGATGATTACGAACGGCGAAAATGTACTTTGGGTCAGTAGTATGATGGGGCACACAACTCCAGAAATGACCTTGAGACGGTACACCAGATATATCAAGAAAGACGGCGTGAAACATGGCACGTTTCTAAATAAAAAGTTCTCTTGAAGTGACACGTTTGGGCACAGCTTGGGCACAGTGACCAATTCTTAAATCTGGAAGCTCGGTAAATAGAGAGTTTCTAGGTGGATGGTGTCAAGAGAGAGACTTGAACTCTCGACCTCCGGCTTATGAGACCAGCGCTCTAACCAGCTGAGCTACCTTGACATCCGTTTGAAAGACCGAAATTATAGTTGCAGAGTCCTTAGATTTTCCTAAAAGTGCTCCTCTTGTTTTCGGCAATAGTTTAGCTAAACAGTTTATATGTTAAAAGGCTAACTATTCTTTAGCCAAATCGACTAAACTTCTTGACAATTCAATACCTATAAAGTAAAATTAGCGCGTAAAAAATATGGCACATTGTGCTTTGTAACGCAAAGGAGAACACATGAACTTTCAACCACTTGGTAACCGTGTGCTTGTCGAGCGCGTGGAAGACGCTCAGACCACCGCTTCGGGGATTATCATCCCGGACAACGCAAAAGAGAAACCTTCCCAGGGCAAGATTGTAGCAATTGGCGGCGACGTCGAGACCATCACTGTCGGCGATACCGTTGTCTTCGGCAAGTATTCCGGCAACGAGCTTTCCCTTGACGGTCAGGAGTATCTCATCATGGATGCCGACGACATTTTTGGAATTATCAAATAAATTTTAGAGGAGACAGAAAATGGCAAAAGAGATTCATTTTTCGGATGAAGCACGCAATACCCTCGCCGCAGGCGTACAAAAGCTGACAGACGCGGTCAAGGTCACTATGGGACCGCGCGGACGCAACGTCCTGATCCAGAAGAGTTTCGGTTCTCCGAATATCACCAAAGACGGCGTCTCCGTCGCCCGCGAGATCGAACTGAAAGATCCGCTCGAAGACATGGGCGCGCAGCTGGTCAAGCAGGTCGCATCCAACACGGCCGACGAGGCGGGTGACGGTACGACGACGGCAACGGTCCTTGCCAACGCCATCTTCCAGGAAGGCCTGCGCAACATTACCGCCGGCGCAAACCCGGTAGAGGTCAAGCGCGGCATGGACAAAGCGACCGAAGCGATCCTCGCCGAGCTCAAAGCCATTTCCAAGTCCATTAAGGACAAAACCGAGATCGCCCAGGTCGCGACGATCTCCGCGAACTCCGACAGCGAAATCGGCAACATGATCGCCGAAGCGATGGAAAAAGTCGGTCAGGACGGTGTTATCACCGTTGAAGAGGCCAAGGGTATCAGCGACGAACTCGACGTCGTCGAAGGGATGCAGTTCGACCGCGGCTACCTCAGCCCCTACTTCATCACCAACAGCGAGAAGATGATCGCGGAGATTGAAACCCCGTTCATCCTGCTCTTCGACCAGAAGATCAGCAACCTTAAAGACCTGCTGCCGGTCCTCGAGCAGATTCAGAAGACGAACCGTCCGCTGCTCATCATCGCCGAAGACGTCGAAGGCGAAGCACTGGCGACCCTGGTTGTCAACAAACTGCGCGGCATTCTCAACATCTCCGCGGTCAAAGCACCGGGCTTCGGTGACCGCCGCAAGGCGATGCTGCAGGATATCGCGATTCTGACCGGCGGCCAGGTGATCTCCGAGGAGATCGGCCGTACGCTGGAATCCGCGAACCTTGCCGACCTCGGTCAGGCGTCCCGCGTCGTCATCGACAAGGACAACACGACCATCGTCGACGGTATCGGCGACAGCGCGGCGGTCCAGGCGCGTATCAACGAGATCAAGACGCAGATCGAGGCGACGACTTCCGAATACGACAAAGAGAAGCTCCAGGAACGCCTGGCGAAGCTCTCCGGCGGGGTTGCCGTCATCAAGGTCGGTGCCGCGACCGAGACGGAAATGAAAGAGAAAAAAGACCGCGTCGATGATGCGCTCTCCGCGACAAAAGCCGCCGTGGAAGAGGGGATCGTTATCGGGGGCGGTGCCGCACTGATCCGTGCCGCGTCCAAGGTGCAGCTCGACCTCGAAGGCGACCAGAAGATCGGCTACGAGATCATCCTGCGCGCCGTCAAAGCACCGGTCAAGCAGATCGCTGCCAATGCGGGCTTTGACACGGGCGTCGTCGTCAACGGTATCGAGACGGCTGCGAGCGAGAACGTCGGTTTCAACGCGGCAACAGGCGAGTATGTCGACATGTTCGAAGCAGGCATCATCGACCCGCTCAAAGTCGAGCGCGTCGCCCTGACGAACGCAACCTCCGTCTCCAGCCTCCTGCTGACGACGGAAGCGACGATCCACGAGATCCCGGAAGAGAAGCCGGCCGCACCGGATATGGGCGGCATGGGCGGTATGGGCGGTATGCCGGGGATGATGTAACGCCCCCGCGTATCTGCAGGGAGCCCGTTACAGGCGGCTCCCCACCTTCTTCTCCACGCTATTTTTCCCCTTTTTTTTCCACCTCTTTGTATTTTTCGTGAACAGACCGGTGACGGTTGTAATGTCATTGACCGTGTCGGGCGTTTTGTTTATACGGTAGCGTTTGAAAAGAGCTTACGGAGACGAAGCAAGAATCGTCAGGGATGTTCTGCTCCCATAGGAAGCAGAGGGGGAAGGGTTACTTCAGTCCTTTGGCCGAGGTGAATGTCACCTGGTCGGAGATGAACTTGATGTCAATGACGGCGCCGTCGCTTTTCCATTGGCAGCTGCTGATGCCGAGGGTCTCCGAGCACCCTTCGGGTTTCCCGATCAGTTTGACAACCTCGTCGTAGCTCATGCCGGAGTCGATTTTGTCGTAGTTCTCTTTGGTGACTTTGCTGCAGCCGCCAACGAGAACGATAAGGGCAGCGAGGATCATGAAGCGTTTGTACAAGAGGATTCCTTTGTCGTGGTAGTGACAAAATTATATCACGTTGAGGCCCGATAAGGGCACGGCCCGCGTTAGGCCGTTTCGTAAGCGTAGGTCCAGCCCGTCAGCTGTTTCTCTTTGACCTCCGGGAAGTTGTCCGAATCGGCTTCAAAATCCATTATGAACATCACAGTCGAGGGAAGGCGCATTTTGTCTTCGGGTTTGAAGACGTGCAGCGGCATCGGTGTCTCCTGGTTTGTGACGGCAAAGGCGACGCGGTCGGGTTGGCTGAAGAGGTCGGCAATATCGCGGAAACCGTACTGGTCGGCGAACTTGTCGAGGACGGCCTGTTGAATGTCGGCGGGCAGATTGTCGGCGGTATTGAGAAAGAGCGTAAAGTGGATCGGTGCTTTGGCGTCGTCACGCACGGCAGGGGCTGCCATGACGATGTATTCGACGCCTTCGAGGTGCGCGGCGATTTCCGTCGGGTTGAGATACTGTTCGGTTTTGAGGGCCGGGTGTTCCTGCGTCATCATCTTCTGCCTTTATTTCATCAGGGGTTCGAGCGCACCGGCAATGCCCGTGTGCAGGTTGTAGTGGGCGATCGGGAAGTCGAGCGCTTCGTTTTCGAGGTTGACTGTGTAGCCGCTGAGGTAGGTGCCGAGCACGGTCAGGTCGACGGGCGCATAGGCTGCGCACGCTTCGTCGGGAAGAGCGGTGCGGAGCAGCCGAGAGGCTTCGTTGCTTTTTTGCAGGGTAAAGGCCAGGGTCTTGAGGCTGACAAGGTCGCACCAGCGCAGTACGAGTGCGGGCGTCAAAGCGGGCTGGGGTTTGCCTTCCGGATTGAAAAGCAGCCCTTGATCGCGCAGCGGTACCAGGACGGAAAGAACGGCATGCGCCAGGGGGGTGACCTTTTGCGACCAGAACGGCGATTCGTTCGCGTTGTCCAGGGCGACGTTCAGGGCGCTCTCAATGGTGTCGATTTTTTCCTCTGCGAGGAGTTGGGCAAATGTTTTAATCATGGCGCGATTATAGCAAAGGGGCCATTTAGAGGCGCATTAACACTCCGGAAAATGAACACGCCTCAGACGGTCTTAATGGTCACTTCGCCGATGTGGATGGTTTCACCGGGGCGGATCTTCGCCCGTTTGCGGGTTTCGATCTCGCCGTTGCGGTAGACCAGCTCGTCTTCGATCAGCTGTTTGGCCTGCCCGCCGCTGTCGACGAGGTCGAGCAGTTTAATGAGTTTATAGAGTTCAATGTACTCGTCTTCGATTGTATAAGTCATACGGAATTATAGCCTGAATCCAGGGCTTTCACTGCGGCATTAGAACCGTTTACCCTTTAACGGTAGACTGTTCCAATACAAAATTTACGGCAAGGGAGAATGTATGCGACCGGTCATGACAGTTATGGGCTCTTTGATTCTGGCGGGTAACCTGCTGCTTGCCGTACCGCTGCGTCCGAACGCGGTAACTGTCCGCAACGCGGAGCAGTCCGAACATGAAGTGCGCAAGGCCGTTGCCGAAGCGCTCGTTGCCAAAGGGCTGGAAGCGAATAGCGCCCATCAGATCGTCGCTGAGCGCTTTGCCCCGGAAGGGGGAAGCTTCGCGGTTGTCTATGCTCATTTCCGGATGCTCTTTCCCGAATATTCCAGTGATGCCGTCCTCTCCGAAATGGCCAGACGCGTCCTGCACGGCGAACGCCTGACTTTTGATGATTATGACCAGCTCGTCGGGATGCTGCACCGCCTCGAAGGGGTTGCACTGACTCCCTCCCACTACGAACGGGCACGCCACTGCGCCCTGCTGAACCGCTACCGTTCCCAAGCCTAGTGCATTGACCGCGTTGCATGGTATGATGCGACCATGATTTGAAGGAGGGCGCATGCAATGTTATTGCGGCAGCGGAAAAACGTTTGAGGCGTGCTGTGCGCCGCTGATAGACGGCATTGCGGCGGCACCGGGGGCGGAAGCGCTGATGCGCTCCCGCTACAGCGCCTACGTCGTGGGGGCGGGGGAATACCTCGTCGCGACGACCGTTCCCCAGAAGCAGGTTCCCGAGGATGCCGAACTGATCCGGCAGCACGCGGAAGCGACGACGTGGCTGGGACTGGAAGTGCTCGCATCGCAAGTGCAAGGCGCGGATGCCACGGTGAACTTTAAAGCCTTCTACCGGGAGGGCGACGGCCCCATCCGGGTGCATCACGAAAAGAGCACCTTCCGCCGCATTGACGGCCGCTGGTATTACGACGAGGGCACCCTCTACGAAGCCTCGGTCGGGCGGAACGATCCCTGCCCCTGCGGCAGCGGCAAAAAATACAAAAAGTGCTGTATGGTATAATCGCGAAAAAATAAAAGAAGCGATGACATAATGGTACAAGTAACAAACCTGACAAAACGCTTCGGCAGCCGCGTGCTGTTCGAAGGCATCAACCTCAAACTCGATCCGCATAAGCGTTACGGTCTGATCGGGGCCAATGGCGCCGGGAAAACGACCTTTCTCAAGATCCTCAGCGGCCAGGACAAAGAGTTTGAGGGCGAGATTTCCATCGAATCGGGTCTGAAAGTCGGTGTCCTCGGTCAAAACCAGTTCGCTTTCGAAGATTTCACCATCGCCGACGCGGTACTGTACGGCAACAAGCGCCTCTACGATGCCATCAAGGAGAAAGAGGAGCTTTACACCAACGGCGATTTCGAAGACGACGCCGTTAACAACCGCCTGGCGGAGCTGGAAGTGATCAGCGTGGAAGAGGACCCGACGTACGAGTACGACGTCAACATTACGAAGATCCTCGAGAACGTCGGCATCCCGGCAGAAAATCATCATGACCTGATGTCCTCGCTGCCGAGCGGCGACAAATTCAAAGTTCTGCTGGCCCAGGTGCTCTTCCCGAAACCGGATGTCCTCTTCCTCGACGAACCGACCAACAACCTCGACATCGAAACGATCAGCTGGCTGGAGAACGAACTGCAGCGCCACGAGGGGACGATGGTCGTCATCTCCCACGACCGCCACTTCCTCAACGCCGTCGTCACGAACATCCTTGACGTCGACTACCAGAAGATCCGCGAATTCACCGGTACCTACGACGACTGGTACATTGCCGCGAACGTCATGGCGAAGCAGATGGAGATGGAGCGCGATAAGAAGCTGAAAGAAAAAGAGCAGCTTGAGGCCTTCGTCCGCCGCTTCTCCGCCAACGCCTCCAAAGCGAAGCAGGCGACGTCCCGCCAGAAACAGCTTGAGAAACTGGAGATTGAGGATATCAAGCCTTCCTCCCGCCGCGACCCCAGCATCGTCTTCAAAGCCAAACGCCAGATGGGCGACGAGGCTCTGGACGTCCTTAATGTAAGCCACGACTACGGCGAGGGCCCGGTCCTGAATAACATCAGCCTCCACATCGAGCCGGGCGAGAAGATCGCGCTGATCGGCCCGAACGGTGTCGGTAAAACGACGCTGTGCCAGATCATCATGGAGGAGCTCAAGCCCAAAGTGGGTGAGGTCAAATGGGGCGCGACGATCGAGCCGGGCTATTTCCCGCAGGACACGACTGACCGCATCAAGAGCGACGACACCCTCTATGACTGGCTGCGCGCCTTCGATCCGAAGGCGGACATCTCCGAGATCCGCAACTGCCTGGGGCGTATGCTCTTCAACGGCGAGCAGCAGGAGAAAGCGGCGACGAACATCTCCGGGGGCGAGAAGCACCGGATGATGCTGAGCAAACTGATGCTTGAAGGTCCGAACTTCCTTGTCATGGACGAACCGACCAACCACCTCGACCTTGAGGCGATCGTCGCGCTGGGCGAGGCGCTGTTCGAGTTCGACGGCAACGTCATCTGTGTCTCCCACGACCGCGAACTCCTCGACGCCTTCGCGTCGCGTATCATCGAGCTCAACCCCGACGGCACCTACAACGACTTCAAAGGCAGCTACGAAGAGTACGTCGAGGCGAAAGAGAATGGAAAACTTTAACGCCTATGCCGGGTTCGGCATCGCCGGCAACTTTGCCCTGCACCTGGAACAGGCCGGGGAGATCGAGGATTTCAAAAACCTCGAGGTCGCCGATGAAAACGGTCCCAAAGGGATCTTTCCCTTCTACATGCCGGGCCGTGACGGGCAGATCGGCGTTTACCCTCTCTCCTCCGATACCATCAAACTGCCCGAAGACGCCGCGCTGAACGTCCAGGCGGAACCGGAAGTGGCGCTGGAGTGCAGTCTGCGCTATGAAGACGGGCAGGTCGTTTCGATCACACCGGAGCGCTTCGCCCCCTACAACGACTGCTCCATCCGCCGCCCGGGGGCCAGGAAGATCTCGGAGAAGAAGAACTGGGGCGCGATGAGCAAGGGCCTCGGAGCGGAGATGACGCCCATTGACACCTTTGCTGAAAGCGGTGTGATGGACAGCTGGCACATCGCCTCTTTCCTGCGACGCGGCAGCGAATTGCACCGTTACGGCGAAGACGCCGCGCTGACGGGATACAGCTATTTTCACACCAAGCTCACGGATTGGATCGTTAACCAGCTCAATATGCAAACGGATACCGGCCCGCTGGAGCCGGTGCTCTCCTATCTTGCAGCGGCGGGGTACCCCGAGAAGATGATCATCAGCATCGGGGCGACGCGCTACACGGCTTACGGCGAGACGACGTTCTTGCAAGCAGACGATGAGGTGATCGTCGTACTCTACGATACGCACTGCTGCGACGCCGACACCGTGATGGAGAGCATCGACGCCGGTGCCTACAAAGCGAACGGGATGCGTGTCCTCTCTCAAAAGGTCGTCGGTGCTTAAACCGGGCCTCTATCAGCACTACAAGGGGAACCATTATGAAGTGCTCGGCGTGGCCAAACACTCCGAAACGGAGGAGGAGCTCGTCGTCTACCGCGCCCTCTACGGCGAACATGGGCTCTGGGTGCGTCCCCTGGCGATGTTTACCGAATGTATCCCCCACGAAGGTGTCTGCATCAAACGGTTTGAATATATCGGAGAAGCCCATGAGCCGCGGTAAGAAGCTTGACCTCTTTATCGGCGGGGACCTCGGCAGCGGCTGGTCGGAAGTGCAAGAGCGCCAAGCGGAAACGCCGCAGGAGCTGCTCGCACCGGAAAAACATTTTCTCGTCTTCAAGCGCGAAAAGCGGCGGGGAAAAACCGTGACACTGGTCGGCCCCTTTGCCCTGGAGAAGGGCGATGCCGAGGCTCTGTTGAAACGGCTGAAGAAAAAACTGGGCTCCGGCGGCAGCTACAAAACGCCGTGGATGGAGTTCCAGGGCGAATGCAGCGAAAAGCTGCGTGCCCTGCTCGAAGCCGAATCCTTCCGCTTTAAGAAATAATCTCTCAGTACAGCAGCAGGTACAAAAAGCCCCAGAAGAGAAAGACGATCAGGCCGATGACGCCGAAAACGGCGGCGATCCTGATAAGGATCAGCAGGGCGATTTTAAGCGGTTTCATTGATAGGGAACGATGGGAAGGCCCGCGCGGTAGGCGGTCATGATGCCGCCTTGCAGGTTGTAGACGGTATAGCCGTAGGTCTGCGCAAGGAAAGGGGCCAGCATCGACGTGCGGCTGCCGGTACGGCAGATCAGGGCGAAGGGTTTGGTCGTATCGACCTTGGCTTTGAGCTGAAGCATGAAGCGATCAACGTTATACCCCCCTTTTTCGTCGAAGAACATGATGGGAATGCTCCCTTTGACCAGGCCGGTCTCTTTCCACTCGCCGGGGGTCCGGATATCGACAATGGGGATCTGTTTGGCCAGAAGGGTCTTGCTTGCCGGTGCATTGATGACCTCGGCATGCAGGAGCCCGGCAACAATAAGCCAAAATAGAATCAGTTTTTTCATAGAGCGTTGCAACCTTATTAGAATAGGTATAATTATACCGTCTGAGCTCCCCCGAAAGGTGAATTATTGGCAAAAGCGTCGGCGAAAAAAGTGGAAGATGCCGCAAGGCTCCGCTATATCCGGGTACTCGAGCGTTTTACGAGCAGTATCACCAAGTATCTTTTCAAGGCGGAAGAGCCGACGCGGGAGCAGTTCGACAAGAAAGTCGACAACAACCGCAAATACCTTGACCGCATCGAGAAGGTCCCGCTCTACAAAGGGGACTATAACGATCTCGAGACCCTCGTGACCAAGATCCTCTCCTACCGCGACAGCGATGCGACAATCGACGAGCTCAAAGAGGATATCCTCTATACCGCCAACCAGATCGAAAAGTCGATGAACCGCCGCCGCTACAAAAAGGACAAACACACCTCGGACAAGTTCAGAGATTGGGAATAATAGTAGCACCCCTTCTCTCTTCCACATTTTTTTCAGTGCATATTTTTTAAGAAAACAGCCATTTCAAGCTCATTTTTCCCGATAAAGTGTCAATTTTACCCATTTTTCTTAAGCCGTCTATTGCCTGTATCACGGAAGGTATCAGCACTTCTATATTAGATATTCTTAATAGTTTTATTTAAAACAATTATCTATCGCCCTTCAACACACTTTTCCTGTAAAATTCCACGCATTTTTTTGACGAGGAAGCCCCAATGAAACGTCTACTGATTCTTTTCTATGCCACGACGGAGTTCGTGCGCGCTGCGCTCACGCCGGAACAGCTCTCGACACTGCAGACCGTGCGGGATGTCGCGCGCAGCATTCCCGACCGCAGCGGCGAGACCTATGAGAACACCCTCAGCGCTATCTGTCTGACGGAGAGCAGTGCGGGCCGGAATATCATAGGAGATTTCCGCAAAGGGGTCGACATCACCAAGGCATCGCTGGGGCCGATGCAGGTTCAGGTGGCTACCGCCCGCTATGTGGCCGCGCGCGTTAAGACATTGGCATGGCTAAAGGCGAGCAGCGACATGCAGATCGCCAACCTGCTGCTCACCGACCTCAAACTCTCCGCCGGCATCGCCGCGCACTACCTCGTCATCCTCAAAAACCGCCGCCACGACTATATGAAAAGCGTCAGCGGCTACAACGGCGGCATGGTGAACTGGCCCTATTTTCAGCGCGTAATGAACCATATGAAGCTGGTCAAACGCCTGGTGGCATCGGGCGCGCTGCAGTAACAAACGCAATAAGAGCATCTTTTTTTTTGTTTCGGGATTTTTCAGTGTAAAAATAGTTGGGAAAGTGGTGACCCCACGGAGACTCGAACTCCGGTAACCAGAATGAAAATCTGGGATCCTAACCGCTAGACGATGGGGCCACTAAGGAGTAACAATGGTGTCCCGTGTTGGATTCGAACCAACGGCCACATCATTAAAAGTGACGTGCTCTACCAGCTGAGCTAACGAGACATTCAAACGTTAAGATAGGCTCTCTTCGTTTGTGGACGGGAATTATACGAAAAACAGTTTTTAAAGTCAATACTTTTTGGAAAAAAATCCAAAAAAAGTGTGATAAAGCTTTTCCGGTGTTGAAATGGGATATTTTTCCACCTCTCCTGCGCCTATCCAACGGCATCGGGGCAGGGCAATCTATACCTTCAAAACGCTATAATGGCCCCTATTATCCTTTATGAAGGTTTTAGATGTACTCCAAAATCGAAGCGATCAAGTCCGAGGTGGCCAAAGTCGTCGTTGGTCAGGAAAAGATGATCGACGGGCTGCTGATCGGCCTGCTCTGCGAAGGGCATATTCTTATCGAGGGAATCCCCGGGCTGGCGAAGACGACGACGGTCAAGGCGCTGTCGCAGAGCCTTGGGCTGCAGTTCAAACGGGTCCAGTTCACCCCGGACCTCCTCCCCTCGGATATCCTCGGCGCCGAGATCTACGACCCGCAGCATAACGCGTTCAAGATCAAGCACGGGCCGGTGTTTACGAACCTGCTGCTGGCCGACGAGATCAACCGGGCCCCGGCAAAGGTGCAGTCGGCCCTGCTGGAAGTGATGCAGGAGCGGCAGGTGACGATAGGCGAGGAGAGCTTCAAACTCGCACCTCCCTTCTTTGTTATGGCGACGCAGAACCCGGTGGAACAGGAGGGGGTCTACCAGCTTCCCGAGGCGCAGCTCGACCGGTTCATGCTCAAGCTCAAAGTCGGCTACAACACGAAAGAGGAGGAGCTCGAGATCGCCCGCCGTATTGCCGCGGGCGTCTCAGAGACGATCAACGCCGTTATCTCCCATGAAGACCTGGAAGCCCTCAAAGCGGAGGTCAAACAGGTGCACGTCGATGAAGAGGTGGAGCGCTACATGATCGAGCTGGTCACTGCGACCCGCGAGCCCAAGGCGTACGGGCTCGATGGCCTGGAAGATCAGCTGCAGTTCGGCGCAAGTCCCCGGGTGAGCATCGACATGTTCAAGGCTGTCAAGGCCATGGCCTACCTGCGCGGCAAGGATTACGCCAGCCCTGTTGACGTCGCTTTCATTATTAAAGAACTGATGCGCCACCGCATCGTACTCAGCTACGAGGCCGAGGCCGACGGCGTCACGGCGGACGAGATCATCGACCGGGTGATCGAAGCGGTCCCGCTGCCGTAGGAGCCTCATGGGAACGGTCCAGCGCATCCTCGTCAAGGCCAGACGCCAGGTCTTCAGCGAGCTCATCGGCAACAACCCCTCCATCTTCCACGGGGAGGGGTACGATTTTATCGAGTTGCGCGAGTACATGCCCGGCGACGACATCCGCCATATCGACTGGAACATCACGGCGAAGATGCGCACCCCCTACATCAAGATCTTCCGCGAAGAGCGGGAGCTCAGCGTCGTCGTCGCGATGATGCTCGGCGGCAGCGTCCATTTCGGGCAGCACCGTTTCAAGCAGGAGGTGATGGCGGAGATCGCCGCGACGGTGGGCTACGCCGTGCAGTACAACAGCGACGCGCTGGGCTACATGCTCTTTGCGGACCGCCTCTACGACGAGGGGCGCCCGACGAAGAACCGCTACGCCGTCTCCGAGCTGACGCAGAAGGTCGATGCCTTCGAGGCGGTCGGCAAAAAGAGCGATTACGCCGCGATGGCGAAGACGCTCTACCAGCGTATCCGCCGCCGCTCGCTGCTCCTTGTCGTCGGGGACTTCTTCGAACTTCCCCAACTGCGGCTGCTGGCAAAGAAGCATGAGGTCGTCTGCATCATCGTCCGCGACCGTTTCGAGGAGCATCCGCCGCCGTTCGGATTCGCCTCGCTGCGCGACCCCGAGAGCGGAATGCTGCTCGAGGGCGATTTCAACGCCCGGACCGTTCGCAATTACGAAGCGAAGGTCCGCGAGCATGATCATGCCCTCTACGAGCAGCTTCGCAAAGACGGCATCCGGTTTACGAAGATCTACACGGATGACCATATCGGCGTCAAACTCCGGCGCCTGTTCGAGGGGCGATAATGCGTTCAGACGATATCCCGCTGCATGACATCAAGCCCCTGGTCGAGATCCATGACTACACGCCTTACTACCTGGCGGCTGCGGCGGCCGTTGTACTTTTTTTCCTGCTGCTCGTTCTCTACCTGGTGATCCGCCGTTACCGCGAGGAGAGAAGGGAGAACGCCCGCCGGGCATCTCTGAAAGCGCTGGAAGCGGTCAACCTCGACGATGCAAAAGATGCTGCCTACGCCATTACCCGCCTTGGCCGCCGTTTCGCGGCGGACTCCCCGCAGCTTCAGGAGGCTTTCATGAACCTGGAGCAGCGTCTCGAACCCTACAAGTTTCGCAAGCGCGTGCCGCCCATCGACGAGGAGACCCGTGCGTATTTCAGGATCTATCTCGGGATGATCGATGTTTGAAGGGGTCTTTTTCGAATTCCCGAAAGTCATCTCCTTCCTCTTCATTTTTCTGGCCTGCGAAGCGCTCTGCCGCATGCGCCACCAGGGCTTCTACTTTCCGCACCTCGCCGCCTTCGCGGCGGTCACGCTCAAACCCTCTTTCTGGCTCTGGCTGCTCAAATGGGCTTCAATCATCCTACTGCTCGTTGCCCTGATGTCGCCGGTGAAAGAGCGGGTCTACCAACCCGTCAGTACCCCGGGTTATGCGATCAGCCTGGTGGTGGACGCCAGCGCCTCCATGCGCAACGGCGACTTCGACCCGGACGACCGTACCCGCAGCCGGTTCGAGGCGGTCCAGGAGATCCTGCAGGCCTTTGTGACGCAGCGCAGCAGCGATAGCGTCGGTCTCGTCGTCTTCGGCACCCGCACGTTCACGGCCGCGCCGCCCACGACCGACATGGGGATGCTCTCGCAGATCATCGGGCAGCTCTATGTCGGCATCGCGGGCAAATACACGGCGCTCTACGAGGCGATGGCCCGGGGGATCGTCTCGCTGCACGGCGCGAAGAGCGCCGAAAAGATCGTCGTGGTTCTGACCGACGGCCGGAACACGCCCGGCGCTCCGGTGGGCAGCGACGTTGTCGGGGGGCTTGCGGCCAAAGAGGGGGTGCGCCTCTATGCCGTCGTTATCGGTGAAGAACCCGCCCCGCAGGAGTCGATTCTTGAGACGCTCACGGCGCAGAGCGGCGGCGCGTATTTCACGGCAAGGGACAGCGCATCCCTTGCCGATGTCTACGCGCAGATTGATACCCTGGAGAAGTCACCCCAGCGTCCGCCGGTGCTGATCGTCAATGAGTATTACTACATCTACCCGCTCTTTGCCGGCTTTCTGACACTGCTGCTCTATATTTACCTGCGCAACCGGAGTGTGGCATGACCTTTCTCCACCCCGAGTTCTTCTACCTGATGCTGCCGCCGGTGCTGGTCCTGTTCTATTTTATCCTGACCCAGAAGGAGCCGGCGGCGGAGCTCTTTGCCGGCCCGGTTTTCGAACGGCTCCGGGTGAATGAAAAACGCTTCTCCCTCCGTCAGCGAAACCTGATTTATCTGGCCATATTCGTTTTGCTGATTGCCGCCATGTCCCAGCCGGTCCTTACCGAGGCTACGGCCGTCGTGAAGGCGCCGGACGAGGCGTTGACGGTCGCCGTCGACATCTCGGCATCCATGCAGACGGAGGACGTCTACCCCTCCCGCGCCGCCGTCGCGAAAACGAAGCTGCTTGCACTGGTCGCGCGGGCGAAAAGAGAACAAATAGGGGTACTGGCCTTCGGCCGGGACATCTATGCCGTAGTGCCGCCAACGGCGGACAAAAGTGCGCTGACGGCGCTGCTGGAAGATTTCGCGTCCGATACCTACGCCGAGAAGGGGACCGATATCATGGCGCTGCTGGCCGCGGCGAACGGCGTGATGGGCAAGACGGGGCGGAAAAATCTTCTTTTGCTTACCGACGGAGGCGACGGTCGCGACTTCTCCGAAGCGATCGCCTACGCGAATGCGCAGAAGCTCCACCTCTACATCCTCGGGATTGGGACGGCGCAGGGGGGTGTACTGCAGCAAAACGGTACCCCTGCCCTGCGGGGGAAGAGGCCGGTCCGGACGGTACTGAACCCTGCTTTGCGCTCCCTGGCCGCATCCACGGGCGGCTTTTATGTTGATATGACGGTGGGCTCCCGTGACGTGGCAGCACTGCTCTATGAGCTTCGCCGCCATGCCGAAGGGGGCGAGACGGGGGTCAAGGAGATCCGCCGGTACGGTCAGCTCTATATCCTGCCGCTGGGGCTGGCGCTCTTTTTGCTGCTCGTGGCGAACGCCTCCATGAGCCGCCGCGAGCGCGTGGCCGTGCCTCCGGCACTGCTGCTGGGGGTTCTGCTGTTCGGACATACGGCAACGCTGCGGGCGGAGTCCTTTGACTATGAACTGCTGGAGACGGCGCAGCACTATTATGAGCAGGGCGATTACGATCGCGCGGCCCGCGCCTTTTACCGCTACGGCGTACGTAAGGATAACGACCCCCAAGCGATGTACGACAGCGCCCATGCCCTCTACCGTGCGGGCAGATACGACGCGGCCGCGGCATTGTGGGGACGGATCCGCACCAAGGAGCGGCTGCTGCAGTTTGCAACCCTGCACAATCTGGGGAACGCCCGGGCGATGCAGGGCGGCAGGGAGAACCTTGAAGCGGCGATCAAGGTGTACCAGAAGGCGCTCTACCTCCAAAACGACCCGCAGACGCGGGAGAACCTCTCCATCGTCCGGGGGCGGCTGATGCGCCTGGTGCAGGCGGAGCGACGCCGCAATGCAGCGGCCGCAATGACGGAAACGGGCGGGGAACACAGTGCCTCCGACGCTTCCTCTCCGGCAGGCGGCGCACAGGCCCCTTCCGCGCAGACGGAAACATCCGAGGGGCAGGAGGCAAAGCCCTCCGAAGCCTCGGGCGAAGCGAAGACGGCGGCGATGAGCGATTACGAGGCGGCGATGTGGCGCCAATCGCTGCAGCGGCAGACCCGGACGCACCTCTACAAGATCTCGCCGAAGCGCGCGGGGGGAGGCGACCATGTCGATCCGTGGTAAAGCGCTGGCTCTGCTGATGGCTGTCAATGCGCTTTCGGGCTACGAGCTGACGGTCGAGAGCTCCTCACGCCAGGTCTACCAGGGTGAACCGCTGCAGCTTGTCTACCGTTTTGCGCACACCGCGTCGGACAAGGGGGTCGATTTCCGTTTCGCGGCGCCGGAACTGGCGCATTTCCAGCTGCTGCAGAGCCATGCCGAGGAGCGGAACGAAAACGGGAAGGAGCTTTGGGAGAAGACGTACGTCGTCGCCCCGCTTCAAGGCGGGGAGCTCTCGAGCGGCACGGCGGCGATGAACGTCGCCGAACGCACCTATACGCAGGATGCGTGGGGGCAGTGGATGCCGTCGGTGACATGGCAGCAGCATCTTTTCGAACCCGTAACGCTCTTTGCCAATCCCGTTCCGGGCGGGGTGCAAGCGGTTGGCGATTTCGCGTTGAAGGCCGTCATCGACCGCAACACGACCGAGAGCGGCGAACCCGTCCGCCTGACTCTGTCGCTCTCGGGGTGCGGCAACCTGGCAACGGCACAACCGCTGCGGATGGCGGTTGCCGGTGTCAGCGTTTTTGACGAGGGGCATACCGCGAATGCTGCGTGGAAGGACGGCTGCTACTACAATGAAGTGAACCGGACCTTTGCCCTGGTCGGTGCGCGGGACTTTACGATCCCATCGGTGCGTTTCCGCAGTTTCGACCCGGCGACGCAGCGCGTCGTCACGGCGGCGTCGCTGCCGATGCCGGTTCATGTCCGTGCCGCAGTGCATTCACAGCAGAGAGAAATTCCAAAGGAGGAGACGATGACGATCTGGAGTCTGGCGGCGGGGAGTGCTGCCGGTTTTGTCCTCGGCGTCGCGCTGACGCTGCTTGCCGTACGCCGCAGAAGCAGAGAAGAGCGGGTCCGTGTCGACTCGCTGCGCACGGCGCTGGTGGCACTGTTCAAGCACCTGGATGATCCCGAAGCGAAAAAGAGCGCAGAGGCGGTAGAGAAGTACCTCTACGAAGCGGCGGAAGCTCCGGACAGCAGCAAGATCGCCACGCTGCTCGGCCGTTTGAAACGTGGGGAGCGGAAAGCGCGTTGAGGACATACTCATGCAGGTTTATTCGCTATACTTGTGTGAATACGGAGGAGTAAAGCATGCTCGATTGGTTGAACGCAAACGTGGAGTGGTGGCACTGGGTGATCCTGGGGATGGTGCTGATAGGCCTGGAGACGATGGCGCTGACCTTTCTGCTGCTGGGAATCGGCGTCGCCGCGATCCTGACGGGGACGCTGGCCTATCTCTTTGATCTTTCATTTTCTACGGAACTGCTGATTTGGTCGATCCTCTCCACGCTCTTTGTCGTGGGGTGGTGGCGTTTTATACGGCAACGGACCGTGTCGGAGAGCGGTCAGCCCAATTACAGGGTCGACACAAAGGGGACCGTCACCGAGGGGATCGAACCGCCCCAAAGGGGAAAAGTGCTCTTTGATATCCCTGTCCTGGGCAACCGCGAATGGCCCGCCTTCGCCGACGAGCCGCTCGCCGTAGGCACCAAAGTTCGTATTGTCGACGTCAGCGGCCAGCTGATCAAAGTGACCCCCCTCAAGGAGAACTAAATGGTTTCACTCTATCTTATCGGCGTCTTCGCCCTGGTTATTATCGTCACGCTCTACAAAGGGATCAAAGTCGTCCCTCAGGGCGAGGAGTGGGTCATCGAGCGGCTGGGCAAGTTCTACCGGACCCTCACCCCGGGGCTCAATCTCATTATCCCCTACATCGACGGCGTGCGCGAGCGGATGACGACGCGGGACATCATCCTCGACGTCCCGCAGCAGGAGGTCATTACGATGGATAACGCCGTCATCCTCACCAACGCCATCGCCTTTATACGGGTGACGCGCCCCTCTGACGCGGTCTACGGTGTCGAGGATTTCCGCATGGCCATCGTCAACCTCGTTATGACGACGCTGCGTTCCATTATCGGGGAGATGAAGCTGGACGAGGCGCTTTCCAACCGCGATATGATCAAGGCCCGCCTGAAAGAGCAGATCATCGACGACGTCGCCGACTGGGGCGTCACCGTCAAGTCCGTCGAGATCCAGGACATCAGCCCGAGCCCTTCCATGCAAAAAGCGATGGAACAACAGGCCGCCGCAGAGCGCGAACGCCGTGCCGTCGTCACCAAGGCCGATGGGAACAAGAATGCCATGATCCTGGAAGCCGAAGGGAAGCTCGAGGCCGCCAAGCTCGAAGCGCAGGCCCAGGTCGCGCTGGCCCAGGCCTCTGCCGAAGCGATCGCCCGTATTTCGGAATCGATCCAGGAGAAGGAGCTGCCCGCCATGTTCCTGCTCGGCGACCGTTACATTGCCGCACTGGAGAAACTGAGCGAGAGCCAGAACGGCAAATTCGTCGTCTATCCCGCAGACGTTCAGCAGGCGGTCAAAGGGATGCTCGGCAGCGTCTTCAAATAACGCCGCTCAACCTGGCCAAAAGGAGTGACGATGAAAGGCATCACGGGGACAGCAGCCGTACTGCTGCTGGTAAACGTGCTTCAGGCGGGGGAAGTGGGCCCTATGAACACCTTTGTCGCCAATACGCCGGCCGTTGCCGATGAGGTCAACGCCAACTTCGGCGAGCATACGACGCAGATCAACGACAACAACAGCCGCATCTCGGCCAACACCGCCGCCATCGCCGCGACCGGCCTGCTGGGATGGAGTACCCTGGCCGTCCCCCGGACGACATCCCCTCTTACCGGGACGTTTGTCGGGGAGTTCGTCAAAATAGGCGATATGGGGAGCTATGTCAAGCAGCAGGACGCCTCCGTGCTCGAGATCCAGTACAGCGGCCGCATCTGTGTCGGGGTCATTGCCGACGATCAGGTCGTTTTCGAACTGCGGGTCGACGACACGCCTTCGTCGGCGGGACCTGCGCGTACGATGCTGCAGTATGGCGAAGAGGGGTGTCTTCCTTCGCATCCGGCGACGATCACGGGGATCTTCGACGGCCTCTCGGCCGGCAGCCATACCGTCAGTATGTGGGTCAGAGCCGAGTCGTCCGGGATGGCTGTCGGGTCGACAAATGCGCTGTACAATCCTGCCGACAGCAGTGCGGATCATCTTGTCATCAAAGAGTTCGGTACGCCGTAAGCCGGCATTCTCCGCAAGGCTAGGTTCATCCGGTTATACTCCGAAATAGGGTTCGAGTTCGACATTGGCCATGCAGCCGGTGTCGATGTCCCTTAAATGCCTGAACAGCTCCCGCAGCAGCGCATGGCGTTCTTCGCCGGAGGACATGACAAACGAAAACTGCAGGTTCCGATACCGGTCCAGCTCTTCGTCGATGTACTCACCGGAGACCTTTTGCTCGAGACTCGTGTGGTCGACATCGGCGACATCGTTGATCGTGCGGATATACTGCTCGACGACCCACCGGGCCTCGTCATTGATGCGAGTCTCCATAATCCCGCCGAGATCGTAAATGTCGATGGTGAAGGAGCCGAGATACCTTTTCATAACACGTCCCATTCCCTCATGTGCTGAAATTTCATCTATATTTATAGGATGCTGTATTGCAACTCCCTCTCCACGTTCTCGGCGACCCACAGGTTTGTCAAAGCGCGGGGAAAAGGAGAGGGTCGGACCCCTCCGAAAGGTTTAGTCGCTCTCCGTTACGCTGGAAAGGAAGTCCTGCCCCCAGGCATTGACGTCGTAGCGGTGGATGATATTCGACATGCGTTGCAACCGTGAGATCCGTTCTTTTTCCGGTGCTTCGAGGGCCTGCATCAGCGTATTGCTCATGTCGACCTTGTCGTAGGGGTTGGCGAGGAAAGCGCCGTGCAGTTCCACGGCGGCCCCGGCGAATTCGGAGAGCACCAGCGCACCATTGCCGCCGATGGCATGCTGAGCGGCGACGTACTCTTTGGCGACGAGGTTCAGGCCGTCGCGAAGCGGCGTGACCCAGCCGATGTCCGCGGCGCAGTTGTAGGCGATGACGTCTTCAAAGGGAATGACGCGGTTGACGTAGTGGATCGGGGTCCATTTGTACGAGCCGAAGCGGCCGTTGATGAGGCCGACGTGGTAGGCAATATCCTGGGTGATCTCTTCGTAGATCGCCATCCCCTTCGCCGGCGGGGTACAGACCATGAAGAGGTTGATTTTGCCGCGCATCTGGGGGTGGGTCTCCAGGAAGTGTTCGTAGGCTTTGAGCTTGTCCACCGGCCCCTTGGTATAGTCCGTGCGTTCGATGGAGACGATCAGCTTGTTGTCGCCGATCTCGTCGCGGATCTTGTGGTAGAGCGTCTGCACATGGTCGCTGGCCGCAAGCTGTTCGATGTAGCCGCAGTTGATGCCGACGGGGTGTGCGCCGAGGCGGACCGTATTGAGCTCGGTCGTGAAAGAGTCGGCATAGTCATCGACGCCGATCGCACAGCCGTAGGTTTTGAACAGCGGCGCGGCGTTTTTGCGGGAGTTGACTTCGATCTGGGTGTTGGAACGGACCGTATTGACGAAGTTGTCGACGTACTGGGGAATATGGAAGCCGACATAGTCGCACTGCAGGAGCGAGTTGATGATGTCGCGCCGCCAGGGGAGCATGTTGAAGATGTCCGCTGACGGAAAAGGCGTATGGTGATAAAAGGCGATCTTGACGTCGGGACGGAGCTGCCGCAGGTAGCCCGGGACCATCCAGAGGTTGTAGTCGTGGATCCAGACGACGGCGCCTTCGGCCGCCTCGGCCGCCGTGTTTTCCGCGAAGATACGGTTCACCTCGCAGAAGTGTTTCCAGTGGTCGTGGTTGAAGACGGCTTTCTCGTGGAAGGAGTGCAGCAGAAGCCAGAAGGCCTCTTTTGAGAAGACTTCGTAGAAGATCTTGACGTCGTACGCCGTCAGCGGGACGCGGCAGACCCGGAGATGTTCGTACCGCTCTTTGTCCACCTCGACGTGTTTCTCGAAATCTTCAGGGGTACGGCTTTCGCACTTGGACCAGGCGACCCAGGAACCCTTTTCGCCGTTGGCAAAGAAGCCCAGTAGGGTGGGGAGGATGCCGTTGGGACTGGTGTGTTTTTTGCGGACGATCTTCCCCGCTTCTTCGACCTCCTGGAACGGGAGGCGGTGGTAGACCATGACGAGGTCGGCGTTGCCGTAAGCGGGGGCGGGTGCTTCGACGACCTCCTGCGCCTCGGCGATGCCGAAATGGTGCATCGCTTCGAGGATGCCGTGGGTCCCCGGAGCCTTGGAAAAGTAGGCGTGCTCGATCTGGCTGGCCGCCTCTTTGAGCGGGGTTTCGGCGTTGTTCAGCACGACGCCTTTGAAGCCGTGCTGGTACATGCTCAGGTCGTTAAGGGTATCTCCGGCGACGATGACCCGCTCTTTGGGCACGCCCAGATGTTCGACCAGCGCTTCAAGGGTGGAACCCTTGCTGGTGCCTTTGGGCAGGATGTCGAGGTAGATCTCGTTGGAGTGCAGGACGTCGCACTCGCGGGTGCTGAGTTCGTCGACGAGCTCCCTGGGGATGGTACTGCTCGTGACGTAGTAGGAGAGCCGGCGCTCCTGGGGCTGGTCCTGGCGTTCGAGCGTCTCAAGCTGCTCGCGCAGGTCCGCGATGGAGTCGAGGGTCTTGTACCACCGTTTCGAGATGTCGTGCTGCAGCGGCTGTACGGGTTCGAGGTTCGCACCGTCAAGCACGGAGGCGCCGACGTCGCCGATGATGTAGTGGGGGGTCGGAATGGACATGTCGTCCAAAAGCGGCAGGATCAGTTCGATATTCCTTCCGGAGTTGAAAACAAGAATGATATTCGGATTGTCGTGCAAATAGCGGTAAAGCGGATCGTCTTCTTTGTTGACGCTTTCTAAGAACGTCCCGTCGAGATCCGTGGCCAGAATGTGGATGTCTTCTGAGTGAACAATAGAGATGTGACTACCCTCCTGTGATGGTGTTTCGTGGTGTGAAAAATTCAAAGTTAATCTACATGCAAATCCCATGCGAGAAGTGCAAACGGTGTCCCTTACACCATAGCGAAAAGAGGTAAACGGTCCGAGTCGTGCAGATTCTCTTCGATGGCAACGATGAGGATGCCTAAGGGGGGGAGGTCGTACGGTCCCGGCGCGATCCAGGTCTGCTTCTGGATGTCTGGGAACAGGATACGTCCGCGGCATCCGAGGTGGCATTGCAGGGGTTCGGAGGCGAAGCTGAGGATGACGAGGCAGCGCTGCTCACCGGAAGTGCGCATGAAAACAAGCAGCGCCTCGTTTGAGGGGTCGAGGTCCAGCAAGCTGCCTGTCTGGAGCGCAGGATGAGTGCGGCGCAGATGGAGCAGTTCCCGGTAAAAAGGCAAAAGCGCGTCGGGATCGGCAGTTTGGTCGGCCACGTTGACGCCCTCAAGGTAATTATCATGGACCGGGAGCCATGGCCTGACGCCGGCCGGAGCAAAGCCAGCGTTGGGGGAGCGGTCCCACTGCATCGGCGTCCGGCAGCGGTCCCGGGAGAAGGTGCCGAGCTCCATGAGGATCTGCGCATCGCCGATCCCTTCTTGCAGGCGGAGATCGCGGTAGATCCTGCCGACGCTGTCGTGCAGCTCGCCGAGGCTTTGGATGGCATAGTCGCGCATGCCGATCTCTTCGCCGTAATAGAGGAAAGGGATGCCTCCCAGCAACAAGGTAACGGCGAGTGCGATGCGGCACGGCTGCAAGGAGTGCTCCCCCGCAGCGAAGTGGGTGGCGATCCTGGATTGATCATGGTTGTTCAGGGTCGTGCAGAACGCGCCGCCGTCGGGCACGGAAGTTTGCCAGGCACTTCGGATCTTCCGCAGTGCACCGGGCGTCAATTCCGGGAGGGCCACATCATCGAAGTTGAAGATGCCGTGCAGGGCGTCCCTGCCGTTTCCCAGAAAGCGGACGTCCGATGTTTCGCCGACGAGAAAACGGTCGTCATAGGTGTCTATCAGGGCCCGGAAGTCGCGCATCAGGGCAAACACCTCGGGCTGTTCGTGCTGGTAGCGGAGCAGATCGCGGACGATGTCCATGTAGTGCAGGTCGTCGCGGGTCTCTTTGGGAAGCCAGTTGTGCCGCAGTACGTCAATGGCGCTGTAGCGGCTCGTCTGCGGGGTCAGTGCGGGGTCTTCGTAGAGGGTGCCTATAGCATCCAGGCGAAAGCCGTCTACCCCTTTGTCCAGCCAGAAGCGCGCGACATCGAACATCGCGGCTTTGACCTCGGGATTCCGCCAGTTGAGATCGGGCTGTTCTTTGAGAAACTCATGGTAGTACCACTGTCCGGTGAGGGCATTGTGCTCCCAGGCGGAGCCGCCGAACTCCGATTGCCAGTTGTTGGGCGGACCCTCCCCGTCGCCGTCATGCCAGACATACCAGTCGCGTTTGGGGTTCTCCCGGTTTGAACGGGACTCCAAAAACCAGGGGTGCTGGTCGGAGGTGTGGTTGAGGACAAGGTCGAGGATCAGCCTCATGCCCCGCGCATGGATCGCCTCAAGTAGACGGTCGAAGTCCGCCATCGTCCCGTAGGCGGGTTCGACCGCCGTGAAGTCCGTAATGTCATAACCGGCGTCGATTTGCGGGGAGGGGTAGTGCGGCGAGAGCCAGAGGGCGTCGACGCCGAGCCACTGCAGGTAGTCGAGTTTACCGATAATGCCGGGGAGGTCGCCGATCCCGTCGCCGTTACCGTCGGCGAAACTGCGGGGATAGACCTGGTAAAAGACGGCGCGCTCCCACCACCTGGATGCCATGATTGAAGATCCTTCCTTGCCTGTAATGCCCTCAAGTGTACACAAAAGTAGAGAAGTGCGTCCTAAAACCGCTGCTCTTCCCGGCCTGCGGAACTATCGGCTTGGAATGAGAAAAAGGACGACGAAAAAGTGAAAAATGCTGCCGCCGAGGACAAAGAGGTGCCAGACGGCATGGTTGAGATGCAGTGAATCCCAGACGTAGAAGATAATCCCCAAGGTATAGGTGAGTCCGCCGGCGAGCAGGAGGGAGAGGGTGAGCGTGTCGACGTGCGCCAGCATCGGTTTGGCGGCGACGAGCACCAGCCACCCCATCAGGGCGTAAAGGATGAGGGAGAGGGTTTCAAAACGGCCGTGGTAGGCCACTTTCAGATAGATGCCCAGTGCGGCAACGCCCCATTCGACGCCGAAGATGATCCAGCCGAATGCGTCCTGGATGCCGAGCAGGGAGACGGGAGTATAGGTCCCGGCAATGAGGAGGTATATGGCAGAGTGGTCCAGCTGCTGGAGAATCCGTTTCGCCATGGGCGCGGTGACGGCGTGGTAGAGGGTGGAGATGCCGTACATCAAAATAAGCGCAATGCCGAATACCAGGGCGCCTGCGAGCGCTTTGCCGCTGCCGCTCTGGGCTGCAAGCAGCGTCAGGATGCTCATCGCCGCGATGCTCAGCAGCAGGCCGAGCCCGTGGGTGACGGCGTGCCAGATCTCTTCGGCGATGGAAAAAGAGTTGATATTCTGTTTGATTACGGTGCCTTTTGAGGAGGTTATCACATTATACTCCAACAAAAATTTCCGTATTGTTACCGCGGAACGGGGAGATGGCCGAGATGCCCGGCGAGGTGGCCGCTGGCGAAGGACCACTGCAGGTTGTAGCCGCCGCAGGGACCGTCGAGGTTCATCAGTTCGCCGCAGAAGTAGAGCCCCGCCAGTAGTTTGCTCTCCATCGTTTCGGGACGGATCTCCTTGAGTGACACGCCGCCGCGGGTGATCATCGCCATCTTGAAACCGTCGTGGCCGGTAACGGTAAGAGGGGTCCAGGCGAGGCGTTTGAGCAGGGCGTCGCGCACCTTGCCGTCCAGTTTGTTGAACTTCGCCTGCGGGTCGGCGTGGGCGAGGGCGCAGAGCTGCAGCGAGAGGGCCTCGGGCAGCAGGGTCATGACAAGGTCGATCGTGACGGCGTCGGGATGGTCGTTTTGGTACGCCTTGAAATGCTTGAGCAGTTCGTCTTCGCTCATCCCTTTCGTCATATTGATCAGCAGCGGCACTTCGCCATAACGCTCCAGCAACGGGGTGACGTCGCGGGCGAAATCGAGGACGGCGGGACCCCTGATGCCCGTCTTGGTGAAGATGAGGTCCCCGGTCGCGCGCAGTTTCTTCGCTTTTTTCAGGTCGACTTTGATGGTGACCTTGGGGATCGTATCGGCGCGGCAGTGCTCTACCCAGGTCTCTTTGGTTTTCAGCGGCATCATGGCGGGGTAGAGCTCGGTAACGGTGTGGCCCGCCTGCTGCGAGAGGGCGTAGCCGTCCCCTTCGGCGCCGAGCTGGGGGTAGCCGAGCCCCCCGGTGGCGAGCACGACATGGGGGGCGTTGAAGGTGTCCGTCTCCGTCTTCACCCCGGTGACATGCTCGCCGTTGTGTTCGACGGAAACGACCTTCTGGTTGCAGCGGACCTCCACGCCGAGGCGATGAAGCTCCTTTTCCAGCGCCGAAAGGATCGTCTCCGCGCTGTGGGTGACGGGAAAGACCCTGTAACCGTCGGGAGCGTGGGTCTCGACGCCGATCTCACCGAAAAAAGCGATCAGGGCTTTGTGGTCGAAGGCCTCCAGCGCCGGGGTCATAAAGCGGCCGTCACGGCCGAAACGGCCCATAAAGCTGGCGTTGTCGAGGGTGTTGGTGAGGTTGCAGCGGCCGCCGCCGGTGGCTTTGAGCTTGGCGCCGGGTTTGGAGAGTTTTTCGAGCAGCAGTACCTGCTTGCCCTGCCGGGCCGCGACAATGGCGGCCATCATTCCGGCCGCGCCGCTGCCGGCGACGATGAGATCGAAGGCGTTCATTCGACCTTTTCGGACTGTAGCTGCATCCGGGCGTACCAGCGGTGCAGGGCGGGGGCGATCGTCTCCAGGTACTCCCAGAGGTGTGCAGGCGTATCGGCCTGCATCGTCAGACCGTAGGAGACCTCGCTGAAAAGCAGCGGGTCGTAATCGGAGGCGCTCGCGCGGGCTTCTTTGATCATCTGCTGCGGGTTAAAGGTACCGGCGAAGTTCGTATCGAACTGCAAGAAGGTGTGGACATCGTTCGTCGCGACGAGCAGGCCGTACTGTGTCATGGCGAGCAGGTCGTGGCAGTCGCTGTACTGTTTGTCGTTATGCAGATCGTAGCTGGCGGTGTAGATGTGGCGGTCGGAGCCGTTGATGCGGAACTGCACAATGCACAGCGCAATGGTCTGCCCCTTATAGTCGACGTTGAAGATGGAAGGTTTAAACTCGCAGGTGACGGCGTTGTCCTCCAGTAGCTTACTGTTATTGTCAGCGACCTTGACGGCGACGAAGGGGATCCCCTGCTGGGTCCCCAGCGGCACGGCCTGCACGAAGGAGAGGTTGGCGATGAGGTCCTGGAGATTCTGCGGGAGAATCGTGTTCGCTTCGGTCATAAAAGGATCTCGTGCAGCTTCTTGCCCGTTTCGAGGCGGTCATGCACCTCTTGCCACGCCTCCTCCTTGATCGCCTTTTTCATGGCGTCGAGTTCATTTTCGAAGAGGCTGATCGCTTCGAGGAGGTGCTCCTTGTTCTGCCGGAAGATATCCTCCCACATGTTGGGCGAACTCTTCGCCAGGCGGCTCATGGAGCGGAAACCCCCCGCTGCAAGGGCGAGGATGTTGTATTTGTCCTCCTGGTTCAGTACCGTATTGGCCAGGGAGTAGGAGATGGCATGGGGCATATGGCTGATAAACGCGGCGTGGCGGTCGTGGTCGTGGGCGCGCATGTAGTGCAGCCGCATGTGCAGGCCCGAGAAGAGCCGGACGGCCGTCTCCTGCTGGGGCTTGCCCGAATCAGCCATGTCGCACAGGACGACGACCTTGTCTCTGTAAAGTCCCGAGACCGCCGCCTGGGGGCCGAAGTTCTCGGTCCCGGTCATGGGGTGGGCGGCGATGACGTTGTGGCGGATGCTCTCCGGGATGCTCTCGACGATGCGGGCTTTGGTACTGCCCAGGTCGATGACGGTCGCGTCCGCGTTGATGCGTCCGGGCATCTGCTGCAGGATGCTCATGATGCCGTCGACGGGGACGGAAAGGAAGATCGTATCGCACTGCAAGACGGTGTCGAAATCGACGACCCTGTCAACGAGTCCCAGCTCCAGCGCCGTGTCGCAGTGGGAGGCGTTGTGGTCGTGTCCGATCACCTCATTGACGAAGGGAAGCTGCCGCAGGTCCATTCCCAGCGAGCCACCCATCAGTCCCAGTCCGATAATTCCCAGTGTCATCACACCTCCTTAATGTCGCGCTTATTGTAGCGCCCGCAGGATTAGAGGGGGCTTTTTACGTCCTATTAACCTGCGGGCTGGTAGAATCCTTGTTTCCAAAAAACAAGAAAATATGCATATAGGGTTCTGATGAAACAGTGGTCGGCACTGATAGCGGTGTTTTTAACGGCAGCGACGCTCGCGTTCGCCGCCGAAACCGTTGAAAAAGTACAATTCGAAGGGCTGGTCCACATCTCCGAGGGGGTGGCCGAACAGCTGTTGGTGCAGAAGGCGGGGACGCCGCTGGAGACGGAGAAGGTCGACAAGACGATCGAGCGCTTTTTCGGGCAGGGATATTTCACGGACATCTACGCGACGTACGACGCAGGTGTTCTGACCCTTCATTTCACTGAGAAGCCGGTCATTTCGCGCATCGAGCTCAAGGGGTGGAAAGAGAAGGACGAGGATACGCTGAAAGATGTCGTCCAGCTGAAAAAGGGCACTCTCTACGATCCGAAAAAGCTCGAGGCGGCGAAGAAGCGCATTGTCGACAACCTCTCGCAGGAGGGGAAGATCGACTCCGTCGTCGAGATCGAAACAGAGCATCTTGATAACGGTTCCGTCGCCGTCACCTTCGTCGTCAACGAGGGCGAGACGATCCTGATTAAAAAGCTGAACTTCAGCGGCGTGGAAGGGCTCGACCCTGACGTTTTCGATGAAAACATCGCCAATAAAGAGCATCAATTCATGGGATGGTTCTGGGGTCGCAACGACGGGAAGATGATGCTCGACCAGCTGCAATACGACCCGATGCGTATCCGTGATACCTATATGCAGCACGGTTATATGGACGCGAAGGTCGATGCCCCCTTTACCCGGATCGATTTCGACGACTATACCGCCGAGATGAGCTACCAGGTCAGCGAGGGGCAGGTCTACATTACCAAGGCGATCGAGCTGCACCAGCAGACGCACGTCATTGACGATGCCGTCCTGCGCGACGTCATTACCCTCGAGACGGAGCAGCCGTTCAATATCAAGACCTTCCGGGATGACGCGGAGCGGATCAAGACGAAGATCGCCGACCTGGGCTACGCCTACGTCCGGGTGCTTCCCGACCTGCGCAAGGACAAAGAACACGGCACGCTCGAGGTCGTCTACCGCATTATTCCGGGCGAAAAGGTGTGGATCCGCAACGTCGTGATCTCGGGGAACAACCGTACCCTCGACCGCATCGTCCGCCGCGAACTCTACCTGGGGCCGGGTGACCTCTATTCGTTGACGGATCTGAAAGATTCGCGCAACGCCCTGGGGCGTACCGGTTATTTTGACGCCAACACCATCGAGGAGAAACGGGTCGATGACCACTCCATGGACCTTGTCGTCAAGGTCAAAGAGGCGCCGACGGGCAATATCCAGCTTGGAGGCGGGTACGGCAGTTACGGCGGGTTCATGCTCAGTGTCGGGGTCAACGACCGCAACATTTTCGGCTCCGGGATCACTACCGGGCTGCGGCTGGAGCGCTCCCAGCGTTCGAACAACTATTCGTTCAACATCTCCAATCCGCGCCTCAACGACAGCGATTTCAGCGGGAACTTCTCGATTTTCTATAGCGATTTCCAGTACAACGACTATACGACCCACTCCGACGGGGTCTCCCTGGGAACGGGACACCGTTTCAGCCGCTACATCTCCGGGTTCCTCAATTACACCTACTCCAACGTCAACTACCGGGACGTGAACCTGTCGCTCTACGCACAGGATCAGCAGCGCTTTTTCGAGAGCTATGCCAAGAGCGCCGTCTCGGTGGCGATGAGCTTCGACAATACGGATGACTACTATGTCGCGCGGAGTGGGTGGGCGATCTCGGAGAGCATCGAGCGTGCCGGGCTCGGGGCCCAGGCGAATTATGTCAAGAGTAGGACGGAACTGAGCAAATACAACGGGCTGGACGAGTGGCTCGGCTTTGACCTGATCTTCCGCTACAAAGCGCGCTATTACCTCGCCCGCGATACGGGTTACCTGCCGCTGGCGGAGCGGTTCTACATGGGCGGGCTCGGGTCGGTCCGCGGCTACGAGTCCTACTCCATGCCGTACTACCGCAATGCCATTTCCGGCGACAATGTTCGCTTGGGGGGAAAACAGACCTTCTCGCATAACGCCGAGCTGAGCTTCCCGCTGGCCCCGAAGGCGAAGATGCGCCTGACGACCTTCCTGGACTGGGGCTGGATCGGTACTTCGTCGCTGTCGGAGTTCTCCCGCGGTGGATACGGTGTCTCTCTGGAGTGGTTCTCGCCGATGGGACCGCTGCAGCTGGTCTTCGCCAACCCGATCAACCCGGAAACGGACGACCGGATCTCCCACTTCGAATTTACCATCGGGCAGCGCTTCTAAGCTGTCCCTTCCCTGTCATCAAACGCCATGCGGCATTGCCGCCGCTGCTACGCGATCTGAACCGTCAGCTCTTTTTCGATGCCCAGCCGTGCGATCTGCTCTTTGGCAAGATAGAGGGAGCTGCCCTCTTTGGCTCGGACATGCAGGACACCCGTGTCATCGAGCGTCAGCTCGAAGTCGATGTTGCGCGGCCGGTGGGTCAGCAGGGCGTCGGAGAGCGCGAGCAGCAGGTTGAGACGGTTGAGGATCTTCGCCTTCGGGAGCAGCCGCTGATAGTCGCTGTAAAAGGGTTTGGCGATTTTCCGCGTTTTGTGGTAGCGCACCAGCGCTGCCACGGTCATGATCTCTTCGTGGCTGTAGCCGTACTCCAGGGCGCTTTCGACCAGGTACTGGCTGTTCTTGTGGTAGGAGTAAAAATGGACCGACGCGCCGACTTTGGCGAGCTGGGCTGCGATCTTGAGGAGCCGCCGGGTCTTGTCGGGAAGGTGCATGGGGGCCTGCAGCAGGTCAAACAGGCGCATGGCGACGGTCGGGAGCTGGTTGGAAAAGGTTGTTTCGATCGTATGGCAGTCTAGCAGGTAGCGTAAAGAGGGGTTGTAGCCCGCCGGGAAGCGGTGGCGGTTATGGCGCAGGAGGTCGGTGAGGTAGAGTCCCTCGCGCACCCCTGCACCGCTCGTGACGAGGGTCTCGCAGCCGACATGCTGCAAAAAGCGCATCAGGATCAGTGTGCCGGGGCGGATGACGTCGTAGCGCTCTTTTTTGACGCCGAGCTGTTTGAGGGCGCTGTCGTCGGGGGCGGCGAGGATCTTCTTCCCCAGTGCCATCAGCGCGTCGGCCCCGAAGGTGAAGGCGTGCAGCTTCTTCATCGGATGCCCCTGGTTTTTCTGGATGATCTGGGCCAGGGCGCGGAAGGTGCCGCCGATGCCGATGACAATAGGGCTCGTCACCGGCGGCATGGCGGCGAACTGCGCATCGATATAGGCGCGGGCACCGTCAAGGTCACCCCGGTCGCAGAAGAGCTCTTTGAGCCGGACGGTGCCCAGGTTGAGCGAGGCGCTTTGCAGGACGTTCCCGGAGGCGATACAGGCGTATTCCGTTGAACCGCCGCCGATATCGATAGTGCGGGCGCTCATGGCTGGAAGAAGGTTGGCCGCAGCGACCCCGCCGAGATACGCCTCCTTCTCCCCGTCGATCACTTTGATCTGCAGGCCGAGCTCGTTACGGGCGCGTGAGAGGAAGAGGGCGCGGTTGGGGGCGTCGCGCACAGCGGAGGTGGCGACACAGAGCAGTTTGCGGCTACCGTAGGCGCGGGCGATGCTGAGAAACTCGCCGAGGGCCTCCAGGGCGCGGTCGATGGCGGCACTCTGGAGGTTACCCTCATCGGCATAGGCCCCTTCGCTGATCCGGACGCGGCTTTTGGACTCATGCAGCAGGGAGAAGGCAAAGCGGCTGCTTTTTTCGAAGACCACCATTCGAACGGAGTTGGACCCGATATCGATGATCGCGGTACGCTTCGCCATAGGTGAGCCTTTTTTGGTGGATTATACAAAATTCCGCCTCAGAGTCCGCCAAGAGGAGGGAGGCAGGAGCCCATTTGACGGCAGGCGACACGCTATAATGGCGAAAAACAGGACGCCTTATGCACTCATTTGCCCCCGAAATCATGCTGATCACCCTCCTGGCCGTGGTCGTCGTCTCCGATACGCTGGCGGATCGTCTGAAAGTCCCGTCGGTCTTTTTGCTGCTGATCGGCTCCTACTTGGTCTACCAGATGTTCCCTGCCGCCGTCCCGCTCGATCTGCGCGCCCATTTTGATACGGTGATCCTGCTCTGTATCCCGCTCATTTTTATGGGCGACGCCCTGCATCTGCATTTCAAGGATGTCCGGCAATTCGGATTCGAAATCTTCTACCTGGCGGTCTTTGCCGTTGCACTCTCTATTGCGGCAGGAGCGAGCCTCTATCAGCTGGAACTCTTCGCGCCGCTGAGCCTGGGAGGCTATGTGGCGCTGTTCGCGATCAACATGGCGACCGACGCGGTGAGTGTCCAGTCCGTGCTGTCGCGCTTTGAGGGGATCAGCCACGATCTCAAGGTGCTGATCGAGGGGGAGTCGCTGGGGAACGACGCGACGGCGGTCATCGCCTTCTTTTTCGTCGGGCTGCCGTGGATGCTTAGCGGGTCGATCGACCCGGTGGCGGCGTCGTTCGATGCCGTACGGGTCTTCGCCGTCAGTCTCGGTCTCGGGGTCGCGATGGGGTTCGGGTTCTACCTGCTGATGAAGCTCGTCGAACATCAACGCGGGGAGTTCTTTATCTTTGTTGTTGAAGGGTATGCCGCCTACGTGCTGGGCGAGGAGATGCATGTGAGCGGTATTTTGACCCTGATCGCCGCGATCATCGCCACCAAGGCCTGGATCGACGCCGACATCCGGCGCAGCGGTGAACGCGACGCGCGAAAAACGAAGAGCTACCGGCTGCAGCAGCTCTATCACCAGCTCCGTTTCGGCGGATACCATGCGACGACGGAACAGCGCCTGGAGTATATCTTCGAGATGGCGAAGGAGTTCGGGTACCTGGCGACGGTGATGATCTTCTTTACCCTGGCGGAGATCGTCGATTATGAACAGCTGTGGTATTACCGTTACGAGATTCTTGCGATGTTCGCCGCGACGACGATGATCCGTGCACTCTCCATGGCAAAATTCGCCCTTTTCGGCCACCGTTTCAATCTGATCAAACCGGTAGGCTTCGAGGGGTGGTTCATTCTGACCTTCAGCGGCATGAAGGGGGCGCTATCCATTATCCTCGTGCATATGATCCCCGACAGTTTTGCACATAAGGCACTGTTCGAGTCTGTGACCGTGGGGGTCGTCATGCTGAGTATTTTCGGATACGGGGTGACGTTATGGGGCTATTTCGTGTTGAAGAGCAGACGCGCGTCAGCGGCGTTGCAGACGCACAAGCGCTAGGGCGCCCGGCGCAAATAGGAAGGCGTAGCGGAATCAGTCCTCGTACTCGGCCATGATCTGGTCGTGTTTGAATTTCAGTTCAGCTACGGTTTCAACGTTGTCTTTGTCCGGGACGATACAGTCGACCGGGCAGACGGCGATACACGCCGGTTCATCGTAAGTACCGACACATTCGGTACAGCGGTCGGGGTCGATGATGTAGATCGGATCCCCCTCTTCGATTGCTTCGGTCGGGCACTCTTCTCTACAGGCATCGCA
Source organism: Sulfurimonas sp. HSL3-1 (assembly GCF_039645995.1). NCBI lineage: Bacteria > Pseudomonadati > Campylobacterota > Epsilonproteobacteria > Campylobacterales > Sulfurimonadaceae > Sulfurimonas > Sulfurimonas diazotrophicus. The sequence goes on along the minus strand of NZ_CP147920.1, from coordinate 1,861,412 downwards.
GGCGATACACTCATCGTTGATCAGCAGGGACATACATACCTCGTTTGTGACGCGCTCGCGTCAGTAATTTAATTGCGAGTTATAGCAGAAGAAACCTTTGGCGAGTTTGAAGTGCAAAGCATTCGCCGCAAAGGTGTCATTCAGATTAGATTTCGTGATAAAAAGGGGGAGGAATAGTGCCCTATTTTTTCTTCTGCTGGGGAAGGGGACAGCAGAGTTTGGCGCGCAGGACCAGCGTCGCCTCCGTTCCGTCGACGCCGTCGGTACGGTTGCGCAGCGTGATCTCCGCTCCCATGGCGTCGGCGGCGCTTTTGGCCAGGAAGAGTCCCAGTCCGACGCCGGATTTGGTCCCAAGGCGTTTGAAGGGGGCGAAGAGGTCGACGCTGTCGTCGATCCCGCACCCTTCGTCGATCACCCGGATAATGAGATCCTCACCCTCTGCGCGGCTGGTGAAGGTGACCTTGCGCCCTTCGGGGGTGAATTTAACGGCGTTTTGAAGGAAGTTCTGCAGGATCTGGTTGAGCAGTCCCTCCTGGATCGTCGCTTCATACGATTCGGGCTGGAGATCGTATTCGAGCGTTTTCTGCTCGGCCCGGGCCAGCAGCGCAAAATCCTCCCCTTTGCGCCGGAGCATGTCGATGATGTCCCGGCGCACCGGTGCTTCGAGCTGCGCACCCTCCTGGCGGCCGATATTGAGAATGTCGGCCACGATCTTGTTCATCTCGTCGACGGTCTCGTTGGTCTTTTTAATCGCCTCGATATACTCTTCGGGTGAGCGCTTTTTGATCAGGGTGACCTGGTTCTTGAGCTTGATGACGGCCAGAGGCGTTTTGAGCTCATGCGCCGCGCCGATAAAGAGCTCTTTTTGGTACTTGACGAAGTTCTGGATCCGCGCCAGGAGGCGGTTGATCGTGACGCCGAGGGGTTCGAACTCCTCGGGCAGATGCTCGACGCGGATCGGACGGACCAGGTGCTCGTTCATATTGGCCAGGCGGTGGCTGAGCTGCCGGATGGGGATGGTGAGCATCTTGGAGAGGGCGATGGCGTACAGGACGATGATGAAGAAGCCGATAGCGTTGATGATAAAGATCGAACGCAGGATCTTTTTGAGCAGCTTCTTCATCGTGCTGATGTCTTTGGAGACCTTGAGATAGGTTTTCTGCGCCTGCTCGAAGGGGTAGAGGAGGACCAGGTAGTCGCGGCCGTTGCTGCTGTCGTCAAAAAAGTGCGGTTCGTCGCCGGAAGCATCGTAGAAGATCAGCTCCACGCTGACGCCCAGCAGGGCGTCGGTGTCATTGCTCATCGTATCGGAGAGGGATTGGAACTCGGTGATGTTCTTGGCGAACTGCAGCATCTCATGCTGTTTCTCGTCGTAGATGTTCTGTCGGATATAGAAGTAGAGAATGGAGGAGAAGATGATCAGCAGCGCCGCCGAAGCGACGATCAGCTGAATGAGGAAACGGTTCCTTATGCTTCTTTCGGAAAACAAAAACGGTATCCGCGGCGGCGTACGGTCTCGATGGTTGTGATGTTAAGGGGTTTGTCCATCTTCTGGCGGATCTGGTTGATCGCGACCTCGATGACGTTCGGGGTGACGAGTTCGGGCTCTTCCCAGATAGCGTCAAGCAGCTGCTCTTTGGAAACGATCTGGTCGCGGTGGCGCGCCAGGTGCGTCAGGACCTCGAACGGTTTGCCCTTGAGTTCTATCTCTTTCTCTTTGTAGATGATCTTCTCTTCTTCAGGGTTGATGATCAGGTCTTCGATCTCGATGATGTTGCTGCCGCCGAAGCGCAGGCGGGCTTCCAGGCGTGCGACGAGGACGTCGAAGTCGAACGGTTTGCGGATGAAGTCGTCCGCACCGGCACGCAGCGCGGCGATCTCGCTCTCGTTGTCGTCGCGGGCGGAGAGGACGACGACGGCCGTTTTCGGTGTGTTGGCCTTGATGTCGGGAATAATGTCGATGCTGTTGCCGTCAGGGAGCATCCAGTCCATCAGAATCAGGTCATAGTTGCGGATATCGAGGTAGTATTCACCGTCTTTGAGGGTTTCGACGACGTCGCTCTGGTATCCAAACTCTTTGAGCCCTTCGGCCAGAGTTTTATTGAGTGTGATCTCATCTTCAATGATCAAAATGCGCATGCATTAATCCTCTAATTGTTGAAAATTTTCGCGAAGTATAGCACAGTTTTAGAAAATTTTAAACTTTTTTTCAATTTTCTTTAAAAATTGGATTTTTTTGTGACAGAGACCCGGCAGTCGGGGAGGATGTCCGGTTTGGCGACGGTGAGCGAGAGGCTTTTTATGCCCGGAAACGCTTCTTTCAGTGTCGTAGATAGCGCTTCGAGGGCCTCTTCGACGAGGGCGAACTTTTCCTGCCGCATCTGTGTTCTGATATGGTCGGCGACGGCGGCGTAGTCGATGAAATGCCCTGCCTCATAGTCGTAGTCGATGACCGCGTCGACAATGACGCGCTGCGGGGTGACCCGCTCGAAATCGAGGATGCCGATGATGCAGTCAAAGGTGAGGGCGCGGATCTCGATGGTCATCAGACGACGCGTTTCTCCTCGCCCCTGACGAGGCGGACGATGTTGGGGATATGTTTGTAAAAAAGGAGCACGACGATCAGGATGACCGGCGCGTGCGCCATCTCCGGGTGGAGGAAGAAGCTGGCCACGAGCAGGGCCAAGACGCCGCTCAGTGACGAGACGGAGGAGATACGGACCGTTTTGGCCAGGATCCCCCAGACGGCGAGAGCGATCAGCGTCTCCAGCGGCAGCATGACGAGCATGACGCCCATGCCCGTCGCGATCCCTTTGCCCCCTTCAAACCAGAGGTAGGGGCTGAAACAGTGGCCGGCGACGGCCAGGACGGCCACGCCCCACTGCGCCGCTTCGCTCATCCCGAAGGCTTTCGCGATCAGCAGGACGACCACCCCTTTGAGGGCGTCGAGAAGGAGGGTCGCGATGCCGAGTTTTTTCGCGAGCGCGGGGTTGGTCTCTTTGACGACGCGCAGCACGTTCGTCGCGCCGATGCTTTTCGAGCCGCCCTCTTTGACATTGACGCCGGCGAACAGCTTGGCCAGGACGAGTCCGAAGGGGATACCGCCTACAAAGTAAGCCAACAGGTAGAACTGTACATTGGGATTGAAGAGGAAGTCCATAAAAACAGGGCCTTGAGAGTAGATATGAATTATAAGGGATATGGTAACGACGCTTTGGTTATAATTCCATTAATATTCCGGGCGGCGCACCGCTGGCGGCGGCCCGATACCAGACAGACAGGGGAGATGATTTGACGGATAACACCGAAGAACTCAAAGCAAAGATCCGTGCGCTCAAGGAGAAGCTGAGCGTGACGGTCGTTGCACACTTCTACCAGCGCGACGAAGTCTTTGACATGGGCGACATCACCGGCGATTCGCTGGAACTGGCCAAGAAGACGATGGCGGACGACAGCGAGTTTGTCGTCTTCTGCGGTGTCGGTTTTATGGGACAGAGCGTTAAGGTGCTCAGCCCCGAAAAACGGGTCGTTATGCCGAAGATCGCCTGTTGTGCCATGGCCCGGATGATCGACAGCCTCTACTTCGACGAATCGGTCAAAAAAATGGAAGAGGCGGGCATCGCCGAAACGAACATTCTGCCGATCACCTATATCAACTCCAACGCAGACGTCAAAGCCAAGGTCGGCAAGATGGGCGGGATGGTCTGTACGAGCTCCAATGCGAAAACGATTATCGAAACGGCGTTGGAAGAGGGCAAGAAGATCCTCTTCGTTCCCGACCGCTGCCTGGGGCAGAACATCGCCAACATGATGGGGCTCAAATCCGCCGTCATCGGGATTGACGACAACCTCTCAGACGCCGACATCATCTGTTACGACGGCTTCTGTTCGGTCCACCAGCTCTTCAGCGTCGACGACATCCGCTTCTACCGCAAGAAGTACCCGGGGATCCTCATCGCCGTCCACCCCGAATGCGACCCCGCGATCGTCGCCGAAGCCGACTTCACGGGCTCGACCTCGCAGCTGATCAAGTATATCGCCGAACTCCCGGAGGATCAGAAAGTCGCCGTCGGCACCGAGTTCAATCTCGTCAACCGCCTGCGTCCCAAGAACACCTACGTCCTCTCGTCGACGAAGCCGGAGTGCCCGACGATGAACGAAACGACCCTCGAAGACCTCTACAATACCCTCAAATCGATCGACGAGGGCGAACCGATCAACGAGATCCATGTGGACGAAGAGACGCGCAAATGGGCCAAGGTCGCCCTTGATCGGATGATGGCGCTGTGAATATCGAACACTTTATCGAAGCGGCGATGGCAGAGGATGTCGGCCGCGGGGACCTCTACGCACGGGTGTCGGAGGCGGTAGAAGCTTCGGCCAAGATCTATGCCAAGAGCGACGGTGTCCTGGCAGGCGTTTTGTACGTTGATGCCCTGGCAAAGATGGAGAGCATCTACGTCAAATGGTTCGTGAAAGAGGGAGAGCGCTTTGCCAAAGGGGATGTCATCGCCCATTTCAGCGGGGATTCGCATACCCTGCTGCGCTGCGAACGCACGATCCTCAATATGATGCTGCATGCTAGTTCGATCGCGACGCTGACCCGCCGGTATGTCGACCTTATCGAACCCTACGGCACCAAATTGCTCGATACGCGTAAAACACGTCCGATGCTCCGCAACTTCGAAAAGTATGCGACGCGCATCGGCGGGGCGGTCAACCACCGCATGGGGCTGGATGACTGCCTGATGCTCAAAGATACCCACCTGCGCACGATCAAGGACCTTGACGTATTCATGGCCGACGCGCGCAAAAGGATTCCCTATACCGCCAAGATCGAGATCGAGGCGGAGACCTTTGAGATGGCGAAGAAGGCGATGGACGTGCGGGCGGACATCGTTATGTGCGACAACATGACCCCCGTGCAGCTGCGCGAAGTGGTCGTCTACAAAAACACGAACTATCCCTACATCAAGCTTGAAGCGAGCGGGAATATCTCCCTAGAGACGATCGAATCGTATGCGGCCACGGGGGTCGACGCGATCAGCACGGGTTCATTGATCCATCAGGCGAACTGGATCGATCTCTCCATGAAAATGGACTGATGCGCGAAGCGATCGAAGCCGCGGAACACATTGCGCTGATTGCCCACGTGCATCCGGATGCGGATTCGCTGGGCAGCGCATGCGCCATGTATGCCCACCTGCTTCGGTTGCAAAAGCGCGTGACGCTTTTTTGTGCAAGCGAAACCATCGATGAACGGTTGTTCTGTTTGCCATGGGCGGATAAGATCACATCGCGCTGGGATGAAACGGCGGACCTGGCCATCGCGTTCGACTGCGGTGATTCGGCGCGACTGGGCATTGTGCCGAAATGTACGCTGATCAATGTCGACCACCACGGCAGTAACGACGGCTTCGGGCATATCAAGCTCATTGACAAGGAAGCGGTCAGTACCACCGCTGTCCTTTTGACATGGTTCAAGACCGAAGCGATCAAAATCAACGCCAAAATGGCGACGGCGCTCTACGCCGGGATTGCCGAAGACTCTCTGGGATTTATGAGCCGCCGGACGGACGCGGCGGTTTTCGAGATGGCCGCAGAACTGGCCGGGGCTCGGGCGGAGATCGCATCGGTGAATCACGCGCTTTTCCTGCGACGTCCGCTCTCGGCACTGCGCCTTAAGGCCTTGATGCTCTCAAGCCTTGCCCTGCGCAGCGATGCACGCATCGCTTTGTTGGAGGTGACCCGGGCGATGATGGAGCAGAGCGGGGCGGACGATACGGTCTGCGACGATGTCTTGCAGGAAGTGCTGGGCCTGCCGACGGTCCGCGTGGCCGTGATGCTTTGCGAGCGTGAAGCGGGTGCGCTCAAAGTGTCGCTGCGTACCGACGACGGGATTGACGTCGGGGTGATCGCGGAGGCCTTCGGCGGCGGAGGGCACCACTTCGCATCTGGATTCACGGCAACGGGGACGGCGCTGAAGCGTCTGTCAGAAAAAATGATCGACATTATTGAAAAGGAGTTGGAATGAGACGACGAAAAAAGGGATATGGCGGCGTGATGTTTTTGAGCATCCTGCTCGCCGCAATCGGAGGTGCGGTCTACCTGTACACCTCGGATGCGTTCGAGCGTGACGTACCGGATATCCGCATCGAAAACAGCGGTTACTGGAACGGCGAAGCCCCGCTCAAGGTCTCCATCGACGACCAGAGCGGCATCGTGGAGTACAAGATCACCCTTATGAGCGGCAGTAACCAGACGATCCTCTCCGAGGCGAAATCGCCTGCACCGGAGAAATCGAAGCAGTTTGAGCTGCAGGTCCCGGCCCGCACGATTGGCAAGCAGACCGATGTCGTTACCCTCGAAGTCGAGGCGCGCGATGCCAGTCGCTGGAACTTCTTTGCCGGGAACCGCGCGGTCAAACGTGTCACCCTGAAGATCGACGCCCGTCGACCGAAAGTGGGCATTATCGCCAACTCCTACAAGATCACGAAGGGCGGTTCGGCCCTCGTGGTGTTTGAAGCCGAGGACGAGAACCTCGAAGAGCTCTACATCGAGACGAGCTTCGGGCGTCGCTTCAAAGCTGTCCCCTTCTATGCGTCCAATTACTATGTCGCGCTGATCGCATGGCCGGTGACCGCCGAGCGTTTCCGGGCCTACGTCATCGCCGATGACGTCGCGGGCAACCGGGCGAAAGCCTACATCCCGCTGCACCTCCAGGAGAAGCAGTACCGCGTTTCGAAGATCAAACTCAGCGACCACTTTCTCAACGGAAAGGTTTCCGATCTCGCGCAGATGTACGGCGCCCCCGCCAATGCCGATATGATTGAGCGTTTCCGCTATGTGAATGAAACCATGCGCGCGCAGAACGAAGAGCTGATCCACAACATTACGGCGAAAGTCGGGGATGCCCAGATCGACCGGTTTGAGCAGCAGCCGTTCTATCCGCTGCGAAACGGACAGGTCGTCGCAAGTTTCGGCGATCATCGTCTTTACTACTACAACGGCGCGAAGGTCAGTGAATCCTACCACCTCGGGCTCGACCTCGCCAGCGTGAAAATGGGCAAGATCAAGATCCAGAACCCCGCGGATATCGTCTTCGCCGACGAGAACGGCATCTACGGTAATATGCCGATCCTGGCGCACGGTCTGGGGCTCTATACCCTTTACGGGCACTGTTCGAATCTGAACGTCACCCAGGGCGAACACGTCGATGCGGGAACGCACATCGCCAATACGGGGATGACGGGTTATGCCATGGGAGACCACCTCCACTTCGGCGTTCTGGTCCAGGGCGTGGAAGTAAGACCGGAAGAGTGGATGGATAAGCAGTGGATCCGTCTCAATGTCAGCGATGTCATCAAAGAGGCAAAAAAGGTGATCGACCGCCGCCGCTAACAGGCGGAGTTATCACAATTTATTCACGTTTTTAGGCTATAATAACGCCAATAACGAGCCTGTAAGGGGGATGCATGAAACAGACGACGATCGCAAAACCGGTGGAACTGGTGGGAATCGGCTTACACAAAGGTTCTCCGGTACGCCTCCGGCTTGAACCCCTGGAGGCGGACAGCGGGATCGTCTTCGTCCGCAAGGACGTCGGCGTCTCCATCCCCCTCAAGCCCGAAAACGTCGTCGACACGCAGATGGCGACGGTAATCGGAAAAGACGGCTACGTCATCTCGACGATCGAGCATCTTCTCTCAGCTATTTACGCTTACGGTATCGACAACCTCCGTATCATCGTCGACGCCGACGAAGTCCCCGTTATGGATGGCTCCAGCGCGAGTTTCTGCCTCCTGCTGGATGAAGCGGAAACGGTTGAACAGGACGCTCCGAAGCGCATTATGCGTATCAAGAAGGAAGTGACAATCAAAGAGGGTGACAAGTACGTCAAACTGATGCCCTCGAACGACTTGCGCTACCACTTCACCATCCGCTTCAAGCATCCGGTCATCTCCGAACAGCATTTTGACCTCGATTTCAGCCGCGAAACCTACAAAGCGGAGATCGCGCGTGCCCGTACCTTCGGTTTCCTGCACGAGGTTCAGTACCTTCGCTCCAAGGGGTTGGCTCTGGGCGGCAGCCTGGAGAACGCCGTCGTCTTGGACGAGAAAAAGGTGCTCAACCCCGAAGGGCTGCGCTACAGCAACGAATTCGTCCGCCACAAAATTCTCGATGCCATCGGAGACATGTCGCTGATCGGTATCAACTTTATCGGGGAGTACGAGGCCTTCGCCGGAAGCCATGACCTCAACCACAAACTGACGCTGGAACTGCTCAAAGACCCCGCGAACTACGAGGTTGTCGAGATCGCAACGGCGGAAGCGAAGGCGATGGCCAAAGCATATGCATGATGCCGTCGTCATTGCGCTGACCACCCCGATCGTCGTTGGGATCTACAAGGACGGGGAACTTGTCGAGCGTTACGAGAGTGCGAAGCAGAGCTCCGATTCCCTCCCGGAACTCTTCGAGACGATTCTGAAAAAGTACACGCTCGGCAATCTCGTCTATGCCAAGGGGCCCGGCAGTTTTATGGCCATCAAGATCGCTTACCTTTACCTCAAAACCCTCAGTATTGTTCTGGGTTCACGCCTGCTTGCGGCCGATGCATTTTACTTCAACGGGAACCGTCCGCTCAAAGCCGTTGGGAAGCTCTATTTCGTTAAAATGGCGGACACAATCAAGACGCAAAAGTTCGAAACGCCGGTTGAGGCGGATTTCAGCCTTCCGTCCCACCTGAATCTAAATGATTTTTCCGACGATGCCCTGCCGTACTACGGGATCGGAGCCGTCGGTTAAGGAGCACGATTGATTATCAGCGTTCCGGCGACCAGCGCCAACCTCGGACCGGGTTTTGACACCCTCGGTCTTTCCGTCGACCTTCGCAATCGGGTCGAATTCAAACCGTCGCGTTTTTTCAGCGTTTCCATCAAGGGCGAAGGGGAAAGCAACCCCCGTCTGAAGGGAAACAACATGTTCGTTAGCATCTTCAACGAGCACTATCAGCGCCTGACGCACAAAAAACAGAATTTCAAATTCCAGTTTTACAACAGCATCCCCCTCTCCCGGGGACTCGGCAGCTCTTCGGCCGTGATCGTCAGTGCCATCGCCACGGCGCATGAAGCGGCGGGAGTACGCGTTTCCAAACGTCGGATCCTGAACCACGCCCTTGTGTATGAGTCGCATCCGGACAATATTACGCCGGCGGTCATGGGCGGCTTCAACGTCGCTACGGTGGAGAAGAACAAGGTCTTTTCGCAAAAAAAGCACCTCCCCGATTACCTGAGGGCGGTCGTGGTCATTCCCGACAAGCCGATTTCGACGGCGAAGTCGCGCACGACGCTACCCAAGTCCTACAGCAAGGAAAACGCCGTCTTCAACGTCTCGCATGCGGCGTTGACGGTGGCGGCGTTCTTCAACGAGGATTGGGAAATGCTCAAGATCGCGACTCAGGACCGTTTTCACCAGAAAGCGCGGATGAAAATGATGCCGGAGCTCTTTACGATCCAGAAGACGGCGTATGAGCAGGGTGCACTGATGAGTACGCTCTCTGGAAGCGGGTCCACATTCTTCTCCCTGTGCTACGACGAAGACGCCGCAGGGCTTGCGGCGAGGCTTGAACAGCGCTTTCCCCAGTTTGCGGTCAAAATTCTCAACCTGGACAACCACGGCCTGACGGTCGAACGCTAAAACGCTCATTCAAGGAAACTTTGGATATAATGCGCCAAAATTATTCGGGCCCCGTTCGCATGTGCGTCAGCTGTCGGAAACGGGAAGCACAGAATCAACTGTTGAGATTGCAATGCGCCGAGCGTTCCCTGCGCCGCTATAGCGGGACGGGACGGAGCTTTTATCTGTGCCCGGAGTGTTTCACTGCAAAACAGACTGCCAAAGCGCTCGCCCGGCAATGCAAAAGCGGGGAGATCGAGCGCCTGCTGAACGAGTTAAAGGAGATCATCACGGATGTCAGATAAAGTTAGAGTAAGCGAGATTGCCAAAGAATTGGGTATCGCATCAAAAGAGGTCGTCGAAAAAGCCCAGGCAATGGGGCTTGGCCACGTAAAAACGGCTTCAAACTCCGTTTCGATGGAAGAGGCGGAGAAGATCGCTAACTTTATCATGAGCGGTACGACGCCAGCGGCGCCGGAACCGAAAGTCCGTGTCGTGAAGAAAGCGGCGAAAACCCAGGAAGAAGCGGCAACGCCTGCTGAAGCCAAAGAAGCGGCAGCGGCCGAAGTCACAGCGGAAAAAGCGGAAACGCCGGCGGCTGCCGAGGCGGAAGCAGAAGCGAAATCGGAAGAAGCTGCCGTTGAGAAGAAACCGAAGCCGGTTTCCGGGGCAGTGGTTCAGCAGACGGAACCGGCCCTGAAGCAGGTGACGCCGATCAAGCGCAGCGGCCTGCGGATCAAAAAGAAAAACCGCCCGTCCGCTCAGGAAACGGCTCAGGTTTCCAAAGAAACGACGAAACTTTCCAGCTACGGGAAGCTCAATGCGGACGTTCTTGAAGAGCTCGCACAGAAGAAAAAAGCCAAGAAAGCCTCCAAAGGTACACCGACACAGCGCAAAACCAGCGGCACCTCTCTGGACATCTTCGGTGGTTCCATGTCGGATGTTTCCATGGACTACGATGACGACGAAGTCGTACTGCTCGACTTGAGCGAAGCAACGCAGGATAAACCGAAACTGCCCGAAGAGCAGCCGAGATCTCGCGATAAGAAACCCGTCGGCCGCGGCGGCGGTCAGAAAAAGCCCGGCGGCAACCGTCCGCGCCAGGTCGCCCGTAAAAAACGCAGGAAGTACACGAAAGAGAAGGGTGTGGAGGAAGTTATTACCCACGTTGAGATCCCGGAAGATATCCGCGTCTACGAGTTCGCCGAGAAGATCAACCACCCGATTTCCGACGTCATCAAAGTACTTTTCAACCTCGGCATGATGGTGACGAAGAACGACTTCCTGGGCAAAGACGAGATCGAGATCCTCGCGGAAGAGTTCGAGGTCGAAGTCACGACGATCGACCCGACCAACGCCTTCAACTACGAAGAGGAGTACGTCGAGGCAGAATCTGAAGAACACCTCGAAGAGCGTCCGCCGGTCATTACGATCATGGGTCACGTCGACCACGGTAAGACCTCTCTGCTCGACGCGATCCGCAATGCCCGCGTCGCCCACGGCGAGGCCGGCGGCATCACCCAGCATATTGGTGCATATACGGTTGAGCAGCGCGATAAAAAGATCACCTTCATCGACACCCCGGGCCACGCCGCCTTCAGCGCGATGCGCGAACGCGGTGCCCAGGCGACCGATATCGTGATCATCGTCGTCGCAGCGGACGACGGCGTCAAGCCGCAAACAATCGAAGCGATCAAGCACGCCAAGGCCTCCAAAGCGCCGATCATCGTCGCGGTTAACAAGATGGACAAAGAGGGCGCGAACCCCGATCTGGTTAAAGGACAGATGGCAGAACATGAGGTCTCTCCGATCGATTGGGGTGGGGACGTCGAATTCGTACCGGTTTCCGCCAAAACAGGCGAAGGGATCGATGATCTGCTTGATAACATTCTGCTGACAGCGGAAGTGATGGAGCTGACGGCCAATCCGGAAGCAGCGGCCAAAGCGGTTGTCGTTGAGAGCTCCGTTGAGAAGGGTCGCGGCCCTGTCGGAACGGTCATTGTCCAGAATGGTACGCTCAGCGTCGGCGACAACGTCGTCTGCGGCAAGGCATTCGGCCGCGTCCGCTCCCTCATTAACGATCAGGGCCAACAGATCAAGGTCCTCGGACCGAGTGAAACCGCAGTGGTTGTCGGCTTGAACGAAGTCCCGGCAGCCGGTGACATCATGATCGCGATGGAAAGCGACAAAGAGGCGCGCGAGTATGCACAGAAACGTGCCGAGTACGAGCGCCAGAAAGAGCTCTCCGCCAGTACGAAGACCTCTCTGGATGAACTGACGGCCCTGATTGCGGAAGGGAAACTGAAATCCCTCAAGGTGATCCTGAAAACCGACGTACACGGTTCGCTTGAAGCGATTCGCACGTCGCTGCTCGCCCTGCGCAACGACGAGGTCAAGGTCGATATCATCTCCTCCGGCGTCGGCGGGATTACCGAAAACGACGTCGAACTGGCGAACAGCTCGGAAAACTCTGTTTTGCTCGGTTTCAACGTCCGTCCGACGGGTGCGGTCAAGGCGCTGGCGAAACAGCGTGGTGTCGATATCCGTACCTATACCATCATTTATCAGCTCCTCGATGATATTACAGGCATGCTGACGGGTATGATGGCACCGAAGTTCAGCGAAGAGCACAGCGGCCAGGCCGATGTCCGCGAAGTCTTCAAGATCCCGAAAGGGATGGTTGCCGGTTGTCTCGTCGTTGACGGCAAGCTTGTCCGCGGCGGCCCGGTCCGTGTTATCCGCGACGGTGTCGTTATCCATGAAGGCGAGCTGACATCGCTCAAGCGCTTCAAAGATGACGTCAAAGAGGTCGGTAACGGCTACGAGTGTGGGGTTGTTCTTAACGGCTATGACGATGTCCAGGTCGGTGACGTCATCGAGACCTTCACCCGTGTGGAGCAGAAAGTAGAGCTGTGACACCCGCAGAGATCAAGCTGAAGCGCACCGACGCGATCCTGCAGGAGCTGATCCCCGAAGCGATTTCGCAACTGGGGGATGCCCGCCTGCATGAACTCGACGTCATCGAAGTCCGCTGTGCCAAGGGGCGCAGCGACGCCAAGGTCTACCTCGATCCCCACGACTACAGCGAAGCCGAGCGCAATGCATTTTTGAAGCAGCTGCGCAAAGCGCGTCCGGTCATCGAAGATTACTGCATGAAAGACCAGGGGTGGTACCGCTGCCCGAAACTGGCATTCATATTTGATGATCAGCTCCAGAAAACACAGCAGATCGAAGCACTTTTCAAACAGATCGAAGGGGAGAAGCACGATGAGTCTTGAGAGCGATATCAAGAACCTGGTCGAATCGATCGACCTGCACCTTTATGATACGTCTGTCGTCACTGAAAACGGCGAGACGATCTACCGCGTCAACGTCATCGGCGAAGGCGGGACGACGATGGACCAGTGCGTCGAAGCGACGAAGCTGATCTCTCCGATGCTCGATGTTACTCCCCCGGTTCAGGGCGAATACCGTCTCGAGGTGAGCTCTCCGGGCGTGGAGCGCAAGCTCAAAACCTTGGAGCATTTCCGTTTTTCCGTCGGCGAAAAGGTAAAGCTGACACTGCAGGATAAAACGAAACTGCGCGGCGAACTCAAAAGCGTAAGCGATGACGGTATGTTGGCCGTCGAAACCGAGGCGGGAACCGAAGCGGTCCCCTTTGACAGCGTTGTCAAGGCCGCAACCTACTTCGAGTGGTAACACAGATGGCCGGGCCTGATCCGATGGCGCTGGCCGTCGAAGCGGCGTGGGCTTTCCAGGGATGTACTTTCCCGAACCCGGCCGTCGGCGCCGCCGTCACCGATGCATCGGGCGGTATCCTTGCTGTCGCCGCGCATGAAAAAGCGGGCGGTCCCCACGCGGAAGTGTTAGCGCTGCAGCATGCCTTTGCACTCCTCACGTCTGACACTGCCATCCTGGCTCTTGTGGATTCCGGCGCGATCCACGACTATCTTCTCGCCCATCACAACGGCTGTTTTGCCTCCTGTGCGATCCATGTTTCTCTTGAACCATGTTCCCATCACGGTAAAACCCCCTCATGCGCCCGTCTTTTGGCAGGCGTGCGAATGGGTCGGGTCGTCTATGCGGCGGCGGATCCGAACGCGGAAGCGGCCGGCGGAGCATCCATTCTCAGTGAAGCGGGTATTCGTGTCGAACACCAACCTTCCAAAGCAGCGGATGATCTGATTTTCCCCTTCGTTCAGTGGCAGACGAAACCCTTTGTGACCTTCAAATGGGCCCAGCGGCTTGACGGAACGATAGACGGCGGGATCATCAGCGGGAGTGAATCGCGGTGTTTTGTACATGCGATGCGCGACGCGGCGGACCTGCTCGTGATCGGAGGCAATACCGTCCGTACCGACCGTCCGACACTGGATGCGAGGATGGTGGAGGGCAAGGCACCGGATATCCTTATTCTCTCCAAGCGGGATGACTTCGATCGGACGATCCCGCTCTTCAACGTTCCCGGCCGGAAGGTGATGATCGCGTCGGATCTTACTGCAATGGACCGGTACCGTAATATTCTTGTCGAGGGCGGTCCGGGAATGTTTGAATCATTGCAGTCGCGGTGCGATATGTATCTCTGTTTTGTTGCGCCCTCAAGCGGTGGTACAATACGCTTTCTGCAAAAGCGAAAACAATTTGAAATCAGGCACCTCTCCCGTTCGGGAAAGGATGTCAAACAATGGATGGTGAATGGATAGACAGGAAAAAATCGTATCGATGTTCGACGAGATTGCGCCGACCTATGACAAGGCGAACCGCGTTATGAGTATGGGAGTCGACCGCAGCTGGCGCCGCAAAGGCTGCGACAAAGCCTTTGGTTTCTATAACAAGCCGGAGCTCGATCTGATCGTCGATGTCGCCTGTGGGACGGGGGATATGATGGATTATTGGCGTCAGCGCGCCGCTGTCAAGAATATCAGCGTCAAAAAGATCCTTGGCGTCGACCCCTCCGAAGGGATGGTCGGTGTTGGCCGGCAGAAGTTCCCCGATTTCGATTTTGCCATCTCCAAGGCGACGGAGCTTCCTGTTGAAGCGAATACGGCGGATATGCTCAGCATCTCCTACGGCATCCGCAACGTCGTCGAGCGTGAAGAAGCGCTGCGGGAGTTTAACCGCGTGCTCAAACCCGGTGGGATGGTCGTCATCCTGGAGTTCATGAAAAATGAGCACCCATCGATCCTGGGAATGATCCGCGACTTCTATATGACAAAAGTTCTGCCGAAAATTGGCGGTTTTATTTCGAAGAACAAAGAGGCGTATGAGTACCTGCCCAACTCCATCGAGGGATTCTTGACGGTGGAAGGGATGCGGGGCGAACTGGAAGCCGCCGGTTTTGAGCCCCTCTTTATCCAGAGTTTCTCCATGGATATCTCCACGCTGATCATCGCCAAAAAGGCGTAACCGGTGCAGGCGGTCTCCGTATCGGCCCTCAACGAACAAATCAAGAACCTTCTCGAGACGACTTTTGTCCAGGTCGCCGTCGAAGGTGAACTCTCCCGAATTACCTATCATAACAGCGGTCACATCTATTTCACCCTCAAAGACAGCGGTTCGGCCGTCAGCGGCGTCATGTTCCGCGGAAACGCGGCCCATTTGCGTTTCCGGCTCGAAGAGGGTCTCAAAGTTGTCGTCCGCGGCGGGATCACGCTCTACAAACCCCGCGGCACGTACCAGATCAATGCCCAGATGATTGAACCTGCGGGGCAGGGGGCATTGGCCCTGGCCTACGAACAGCTGAAAAAACAGCTCTCGGAAGAGGGGCTTTTTGAAAGTGAACGGAAAAAGCCGCTGCCGCGTTACCCGAAAAAAATCGCCCTGATCACTTCCGCGACGGGGGCGGCACTTCAGGATATGAAGCGGGTGGCGGCGCATCGCTGGCCCCTGACGGAACTTTTCGTCTATGACAGCATCGTCCAGGGAGCACAGGCGCCTTTTTCACTGACGGCGGCACTGAAAGCGGCTGATGAGGCGGGATATGACGTCATCGTGCTGAGCCGGGGCGGGGGAAGCCTTGAAGACCTGTGGGGTTTCAACGACGAAGCGTTGGCAAGGGCGGTTGCAGCAGCAGCAACCCCGGTCGTCTCCGCCGTCGGACACGAGATCGACTGGGTGATCACGGACTTCGTCGCCGACCTGCGGGCACCGACCCCTTCCGCCGCAATGCAGATGATCCTGCCGGATCAGTATGAAATGATGATGAATCTCGATGCGCTCCAGGAACAACTGGACCGCCGCGCCAGCGAAAAACTGCAGGCGGACATGCAGACGGTGGCCCATCTGTATGAACGATACCGCCAGCATTCGGTCGAACAGAAGATCAAAGAGCAGGGCGAACTGCTGCTGCAGCTGCAACAGCGCTTCGATCAAAGCATTGCTTACCGGCTGCAGCAGGCGGCATCAATGCTGGAACCGATGTATACCCGCTTGGACCAGGGCGAAGTGCTCCTGCTGAATCAGAAGCAGTCGCTGCTGAATGCGTTGCAGCGAAACATTGAATCCCAGGATCCGAAGCTCAAGGATAAAAAGGGATTTGCCCAGGTTGTCAAAGAGGGGCGCCCCGTTTCCCTTTATAATGTAAGAGAAGGGGATGAAATCAGTTTGATGGACAGCCGCTTTACGGCGGTCGCTGAGGTCAAATCTGTCCACGAAAACAGCGCAAATAACAAGTAACAAATTTACATAAATTAGCAAATTCAAAGAAATTTCGCGAAATTCGAAAATTTGCGCAGAAACCTCTTGACATTGCTTTAGGAATCCCCTATAATTCCCGTCCACAAACGATGAGAGGCATCGAAAGAAGCCGATCTAGCGGTACTTCGGGTTGAAGATCGCGAGAGTTTGAGATCATTGAAAACTAAGCAAGTGGGATGGACAGACAAGGTCTGGAAGTCTTACTTAGATAAGACACAATACATAACCGTCTATAACTTTGGAGACAAAGTATAGACACTATACAGCCAATGATTTTATATCTTGGGCTGGATCAGTAATCGCTTCATTTATGGAGCGTCTTTTCAATTATGGAGAGTTTGATCCTGGCTCAGAGTGAACGCTGGCGGCGTGCTTAACACATGCAAGTCGAACGGTAACAGGGAGAAGCTTGCTTCTTTGCTGACGAGTGGCGCACGGGTGAGTAATGTATAGGTTACGTGCCCCTCAGTCTGGGATAGCCACTGGAAACGGTGATTAATACCGGATACTCCTGTTCGCAGGGAAAGGTTTTTCGCTGAGGGATCGGCCTATATTGTATCAGCTAGTTGGTGAGGTAAGAGCTCACCAAGGCGATGACACATAGCGGGTTTGAGAGGATGATCCGCCACACTGGTACTGAGACACGGACCAGACTCCTACGGGAGGCAGCAGTGAGGAATATTGCACAATGGGGGAAACCCTGATGCAGCAACGCCGCGTGGAGGATGACGCATTTCGGTGTGTAAACTCCTTTTATTAGGGAAGAAAATGACGGTACCTAATGAATAAGCTCCGGCTAACTCCGTGCCAGCAGCCGCGGTAATACGGAGGGAGCAAGCGTTACTCGGAATCACTGGGCGTAAAGGACGCGTAGGCGGGTTTTTAAGTCAGGTGTGAAATCCAATGGCTCAACCATTGAACTGCACTTGAAACTGGGAACCTAGAGTATGGAAGGGGCAGATGGAATTAGTGGTGTAGGGGTAAAATCCGTAGATATCACTAGGAATACCGAAAGCGAAGGCGATCTGCTGGGACATAACTGACGCTGAGGCGTGAAAGCGTGGGGAGCAAACAGGATTAGATACCCTGGTAGTCCACGCCCTAAACGATGAATGCTAGTCGTCGGGGCTCTTGTAGTTTCGGTGATGCACTTAACAGATTAAGCATTCCGCCTGGGGAGTACGGTCGCAAGATTAAAACTCAAAGGAATAGACGGGGACCCGCACAAGTGGTGGAGCATGTGGTTTAATTCGAAGATACACGAAGAACCTTACCTGGCCTTGACATTGATAGAATACTGTAGAGATACGGTAGTGCCAGTTTACTGGAGCTTGAAAACAGGTGCTGCACGGCTGTCGTCAGCTCGTGTCGTGAGATGTTGGGTTAAGTCCCGCAACGAGCGCAACCCTCGTCCTTAGTTGCCAGCAGTTCGGCTGGGCACTCTAAGGAGACTGCCTTCGCAAGGAGGAGGAAGGTGAGGACGACGTCAAGTCATCATGGCCCTTACGGCCAGGGCTACACACGTGCTACAATGGGACGTACAGAGAGTTGCGATACCGCGAGGTGGAGCCAATCTCATAAAGCGTCTCTCAGTTCGGATTGTACTCTGCAACTCGAGTGCATGAAGCTGGAATCACTAGTAATCGTAGATCAGCTAAGCTACGGTGAATACGTTCCCGGGTCTTGTACTCACCGCCCGTCACACCATGGGAGTTGATTTCACCCGAAATCGGGATGCCAAACTGGCTACCGCTTACGGTGGAATCAGCGACTGGGGTGAAGTCGTAACAAGGTAACCGTAGGAGAACCTGCGGTTGGATCACCTCCTTTCTAGAGTAACCGGGCCTCATTCGTTTGAGGGCCCGAAGAGAAAATCTCACATTTCAGATTGTGTCTGTCCGCTTACTTGCTTAGTTTTCAGTGATCTGTGTTCTATTGAATTAGAAATGCCGAGAAGGGGCCTATAGCTCAGCTGGTTAGAGTGCACCCCTGATAAGGGTGAGGTCGGAGGTTCAAGTCCTCCTAGGCCCACCAGGATCACTATGTGGGGAATTAGCTCAGCTGGGAGAGCGCCTGCTTTGCACGCAGGAGGTCAGCGGTTCGATCCCGCTATTCTCCACCACGGACGAAGCCTAATACGAGTACTTGATGAAGTATTCATATTAGACTTCTTAGTGTCTAAGAGTCTAAATCGTTCATTGAATTATCATTGTTAAAGTCAACAAATATTTATGAAGTAAAATTCATGAGTATTGCAACTACAATTAAATATTACAGTCTTATTCATATTGAGTAAGGCAGTAAGCGCTAATTAGAATAAAGATATTAAGAGCTATAGGTGGATGCCTAGGCTGGTAGAGGCGATGAAGGACGTACTAGGCTGCGATAAGCCTCGGGGAGCTGCCAAGAAGCTTTGATCCGGGGATTTCCGAATGGGGCAACCCGGCACGGTGCGAATCGTGTCACCCTTCGGGGGGCGAACCAAGGGAAGTGAAACATCTCAGTACCTTGAGGAAAAGAAATCAACCGAGATTCCCAGAGTAGCGGCGAGCGAAATGGGACTAGCCCTAAAGCGTGTAGTGTGTTAGCAGAATCCTTTGGAAAGAGGAGCCATAGAAGGTGATAGCCCTGTAAGCGAAAACTATCTACATGTTATTCGAGTAGGTCGGGACACGTGTTATCTTGACTGAACATGGGGGGACCACCCTCCAAGGCTAAATACTACTACCAGACCGATAGCGAACCAGTACCGTGAGGGAAAGGTGAAAAGAACCGTGGTGAACGGAGTGAAATAGAACCTGAAACCTATAGCTTACAATCATTCGGAGCCCCATTCTTTATGAGGGGTGACGGACTGCCTTTTGCATAATGAGCCTGCGAGTTGTGGTATCTGGCAAGGTTAAGCGAACGCGAAGCCGTAGCGAAAGCGAGTCTTAATAGGGCGATTAGTCAGATGCTGCAGACCCGAAACTGAGTGATCTATCCATGAGCAGGTTGAAGCCGGTGTAAGAGCCGGTGGAGGACCGAACCGATAGGCGTTGAAAAGCCTCCGGATGACTTGTGGATAGGGGTGAAAGGCCAATCAAACTCAGTGATAGCTGGTTCTCTCCGAAATATATTTAGGTATAGCCTCGAGTTATTAGCATACAGGGGTAGAGCACTGACAGGGCTAGGGCTGCTCACCGCGGTACCAAACCCTATCAAACTCCGAATACTGTATGCCTAACCTCGGGAGTCAGGCGGTGGGTGATAAAATCAATCGTCGAGAGGGGAACAACCCAGACTAGCAGCTAAGGTCCCTAAGTTACATCTAAGTGGAAAAGGATGTGGAGTTGCTGAAACAACCAGGAGGTTGGCTTAGAAGCAGCCATCCTTTAAAGAAAGCGTAACAGCTCACTGGTCTAGCGATTCTGCGCCGAAAATATAACGGGGCTAAGATGTACACCGAAGCTCTAGACTTAGTTTTACTAAGTGGTAGGAGAGCGTTCCATTCAGCGTTGAAGGTATACCGGCAAGGAGTGCTGGAGCGGATGGAAGTGAGCATGCAGGCATGAGTAGCGATAAAAGCAGTGAGAATCTGCTTCGCCGTAAACCCAAGGTTTCCTACGCGATGCTCGTCATCGTAGGGTTAGTCGGGACCTAAGTCGAGTCCGAAAGGGGTAGACGATGGCAAATCGGTTAATATTCCGATACCGACTGTAGAGCGTGATGGAAGGACGCATAGGGCTAAACGAGGTCACTGATGGAATAGTGGCTCGAAGGATGTAGGTTGTGAAGTAGGCAAATCCGCTTCACACTAGACCGAGATCTGACAGGCTGTCGACGCTCTTCGGAGCAGAAACAGAATCGTTGATGCCGTCGTGCCGAGAAAAGTTTCTAAGCATATCTACAGTCGCCCGTACCGTAAACCGACACAGGTGGGTGAGATGAGTATTCTAAGGCGCGTGGAAGAACCCTGGTTAAGGAACTCTGCAAACTAGCACCGTAACTTCGGAATAAGGTGTGCCCGTTGTATGTGAAACCCCTGCGGGTGGAGCAGAAGCGGGTCGCAGCAAAGAGTCCCTCCCGACTGTTTACCAAAAACACAGCACTCTGCCAACACGTAAGTGGATGTATAGGGTGTGACGCCTGCCCGGTGCTCGAATGTTAAAAGGATCCGTTAGCTTTGCGAAGCGGTGAATTGAAGCACGAGTAAACGGCGGCCGTAACTATAACGGTCCTAAGGTAGCGAAATTCCTTGTCGGTTAAATACCGACCTGCATGAATGGCGTAACGAGATGGGAGCTGTCTCAACCAGGGATCCAGTGAAATTGTAGTGGAGGTGAAAATTCCTCCTACCCGCGGAAAGACGGAAAGACCCCGTGCACCTTTACTATAGCTTGACACTGCTATTGGGATATTCATGTGCAGGATAGGTGGGAGCCGTTGATTATATGACGCCAGTTGTATATGAGGCACCCTTGAGATACCACCCTTGAATATTCTGATAGCTAACTGCGCAGAGTTATCCTCTGTCAGGACAATGTCTGGTGGGTAGTTTGACTGGGGCGGTCGCCTCCTAAAAAGTAACGGAGGCTTACAAAGGTTGGCTCAGATGGGTTGGAAATCCATCGCAGAGTATAATGGCATAAGCCAGCCTGACTGTGAGACGTACATGTCGAGCAGAGTCGAAAGACGGTCATAGTGATCCGGTGGTTCTGTGTGGAAGGGCCATCGCTCAAAGGATAAAAGGTACGCCGGGGATAACAGGCTGATCTCCCCCAAGAGCTCACATCGACGGGGAGGTTTGGCACCTCGATGTCGGCTCATCGCATCCTGGGGCTGGAGCAGGTCCCAAGGGTATGGCTGTTCGCCATTTAAAGCGGTACGCGAGCTGGGTTCAGAACGTCGTGAGACAGTTCGGTCCCTATCTTCCGTGGGCGTAGGAGAGTTGAGGAGAGCTGACCCTAGTACGAGAGGACCGGGTTGGACGAACCACTGGTGCACCGGTTGTCCTGCCAAGGGCACCGCCGGGTAGCTACGTTCGGATGTGATAACCGCTGAAAGCATCTAAGCGGGAAGCCAACTCCAAGATGAACTCTCCCTGAAGGACGCATGAAGACTACATGCTTGATAGGCTGGGTGTGTACGCAGAGCAATCTGTTTAGCTGACCAGTACTAATAGTCCGTTCGTCTTTTTTCCCTAAAATTAGTGTCTTACTGCCTTACTGAATATGAGAGGCTGTAATCAAAGTAGTTGCACCCGTTGACTTTAACAATCTTAATACCGACACAGTCGGATCTAAGCGCTCTCCGGAGCCTTTAGATCCGATTGTCCAGGTGGCTATAGAGAGAGGGAAACGCCCGGCCCCATTCCGAACCCGGAAGCTAAGCCTCTCATCGCTGATAATACTGACCCTTTCAGGGTTGGGAACGTAGGTCGCCGCCTGGTTCTCGGATTTACCTCCTTTACAACATCAATCACAATCACTAAAACCCTTTTTTTTTCTAACCTTTAACTCAACACTGACTTTATTGTCTTCATCGTCAAAACGTATTTCAATAGTTGTGATCACTTTGGATGATTAAATGCCTAGTACCCGTGCCTTTGCTTGTGTTCTAAAATGTCATCAGGAGAAGTAGACTTGCTCGTATAAAATTGTATAGCAGTCTATAAATGTTTCATAAAGTAACATTCTCACATTTATGTCAAATATTTGACACATTTCTATCAAAATGTAATATCTGTATAAAAAATAACAGAAAATGAATAAAAATGCCTAGTATCATAACTACAGTATATAAAAATATTTTATTTCTTTCAATTTCCTCTTTTTGCTTAAAATTATTATTAATACTCCTTAAATAGGGATGTTCGGCTTTAGATTCGGTTTATTTTCCAGGGCATATAATGATCGAAATCGGAAGCGAATGCTTTCATTTGATTTTTATTCGTAGGAGAATAGATGACACGTACAATCAAACTGGCAATGGCTGCCGCAATGGCTCTGACAGCAACTTCGGCGTTTGCAACGAACGGCGACAACCTGATGGGTCTTGGTGCGAAAGCACGCGGTATGGGTGGCGTAGGCATTGCCACTGCGTTCGGTGCTGAAAGCGGTCTGGCGAACCCCGCGCTTCTTTCTGCTGTTAAAAGCAATGAGATCTCTTTCGGCGGTACGCTTTTCATGCCGAAGGTTGACTTTGAATCCAATGCATTCGCAGAAGCATATTCAGCAGCAACAGCTACTCCTGTTATGCCGGTCAGCTCTGATACTAGTAAAGCTGATATGAGTATGATCCCTGAGGTTGCACTTGCATCCCGTATCAATGAAAACGTCGTCGTCGGTATCGGCATGTTCGGTGTCGCCGGTATGGGTACAGACTACCGTGATACGCTTGACGGTAATACAGGTGTCAGCAGCAACGGATCTTTCGGTATGCGTACAAACCTGCAACTGATGCGTTTCGCCGTTCCGGTCTCTTACAGCAATTCCGGTTTCAGTGTCGGTGTGGCTCCGATGCTTCAATACGGATCACTGAACATTGCATACGCAATGCCGTTGGCTACAGGTGGTATTGACCCGCAGGGTTCCGGTGTTTCCGAAGATTTCGGTTTCGGCTATGAAATCGGTGTCGCTTACGATGCAGGTGCAGTCGGTATTACCGGTCTGACTTTCGGTGCTAAATACCAGTCTGCTATCGATATGACATATGACCATACGCTTGAAGTAACATCTCAAGCCTTTGGACTGACCGGTATTGATGATCACCTTGAACAACCGGCAGAGATCGGTGTCGGTATCAGCTATGATATCCTCGGAAGCGGCAACACGATCGCATTCGATTACAAGCAGATCCGCTGGGCGGATGCGAAGGGGTATAAGGATTTCGAGTGGGATAACCAGAATGTTTTCTCCGTTGGTTACGAATACACGCGCAACAACTGGGCTGTCCGCCTAGGATACAACTTTGCCGAGAATCCGATCCAGGAGCAGGCCGGTGCAAGTATGATGGCACCGGGCGAGTATGACGGCGCCGTCAAAAACTTCTTTAACCTTGCGGGCTTCCCGGCAGTCGTTGAGTCTCATGTTACGGCGGGTGGTACATACAGCTTCACCAAAATGCTTTCTGTCGACGCGGCCTTCGTTTATGCTCCCGAAGTCAGCTTCTCCTATGACACAAGTGCAATGGGACAGGGACTGGCATACAACATGGTACTCCAAAACGGCGGTACGCCGACAGATGCTGCTAACGCAGCCGGTGCAACTGCGAACTCTTCAGCGGACGTCAAACACTCCCAGACAGGTGTTACGGTACAGCTGAACTATGCGTTCTAAGCGCACCGTGCACTAACAACTTCATTCCTCCGCCTTCGGGCGGACTCCTTCCGTTTTACGCATCCCAAACACATTCTTTTGTATACTACGTCGACTCTATATACGGACGGTGCCATGCAGATTGACCCCAAGATCGACCCCTCGTGGAAGCGTGTGCTTTCCTCGGAATTCGAGCAGCCCTATTTTCAGGAGTTGAAGCGATTTCTTCTCGGTGAAAAAGCTGCTTTTATCATCTATCCCAAAGGTGCCGACATTTTCGCTGCATACAATCTGACACCCTATGAGAAGGTCAAAGTCGTGATACTCGGTCAGGACCCCTACCATGGCCCGAATCAGGCGCACGGGCTGGCATTTTCCGTCCAGCGGGGGATTGCACATCCGCCCTCCCTTCAGAATATCTTCAAGGAGTTAAGAGAGGACATCGGCTGTGCGGTCCCGCAGCATGGGACGCTGGAGGCGTGGGCGCAGCAGGGGGTCTTTCTGCTCAATACGGTCCTGACGGTCCGTGAAGGTCAGGCGCATTCGCATAAGGAACAGGGGTGGGAGCGTTTTACCGATGCAACCATCAAAGCACTCAGCGACGGCCGGGAGAAGCTCGTCTTTATTCTCTGGGGGCGGCCGGCCCAGATGAAAGCGTCGCTCATCGACGCCTCCCGCCACCATATCATCACCTCCCCGCACCCCTCTCCGCTCTCCGCCTACCGCGGTTTTTTCGGTTCGAAACCCTTTTCGTGGACCAATGCCTACCTGCAAAGCGCGGGGATCGCTCCGATCGACTGGTGCCTGAATGATGCATGATCTTCCGCGCAAAACACTCTTCTTGCTGGCAGTGATCGTCCTGGTGACTTTTGCAGGCGGTTTCTTCTATTCGGCTGACCCCTATATGTTGAACAGCGACGCGATCCTCGCTGCACCCTCATTTGCCCATCCGTTCGGTACCGACCGCCTCGGGCGGGACCTTCTCGCGCGCATTATCGAGGGGGGGAAGATCTCGCTTGTTATTGGGGTCGGAAGTGCCTTGATAGGGACGTTTCTCGGGTTTATACTCGGTGCGATCGCCGGGTATGCTAGGGGAGTCGTCGACAAAGGGTTTGTCATTGTCGTGGATCTCTTTCTGACCTTCCCGACCTTTTTCCTGCTGCTGGCCTTGGTGAGCTATGTCAACGCCTCGGCGCTGGTATTGATCCTTATCATCTCAGTGACGGGCTGGATGACGACGGCGCGGCTGGTGCGTTCGGAAAGTTTCGCCGTGACGTCTCAGCCCTTTATCAAAATCCTCAATATTGCCGGGGTGTCTCGGGCGAAAATCCTACTCAAATACTATGCCCCTCTGCTCGCCCCGATTTTCTTTGTCAGCTTTACCTTCGGCGTCGGCGGTGCCATTCTTTCCGAATCGGGTCTGAGCTTCCTGGGACTTGGGATCGTCGCACCTCAGATGAGCTGGGGGACGATCCTGAGCAACGGGAAGGAAGTGATAGACATCGCATGGTGGGTCAGTTTCTTCCCGGGACTGATGATCTTTCTCGTAACGCTCAGTCTGATGAATCTTGCCAACTATCTGCAGCAGCGCACCAATAAGAAAAAAATCCAGGCAGGAGCGTAGGCTATGGAGCAGACAAACCGTTTCGGGAACGTTTTTATTATCCTCGCCGCCGTTGTCATTGTCTTTGCCGGTGTTAAAGCGGCATCTGCGATCATTATTCCTTTTTTGCTGTCGCTTTTCCTTGCGATCATCCTGATGCCGCTGCTGCACTTTCTGATGGATCGAAAAATCCCGATGGCGCTGGCCATGCTGATGCTCATCGGTCTGCTCCTGCTCTTCTTTGTGCTTTTCGGCGTGATCGTCGGCCATGCCACGAATGACTTCATCGGCAATCTCCCCGGTTATGAAGCCGATCTGAGAAACCGCCTCGGCGGGGTGGCGGCATGGTTGACCGGGCAGGGGATAACCCTGCCGGAAAAGAACCTGCAGACGCTGCTCGATCCCAGCGCGGTGTTTGCCTATATGACCGGGGCCCTCAAGGGGTTCGGATCGATCCTGACAAACGGGTTTGTGATTCTACTGACGACGGTATTCATGCTACTGGAGGGGGTGGCCTACCGTAACAAGATCGCCTATATCTACCGCCGGAACCACTCTGAGGGCCAGAAGCATCTCAACGAAATCCTGGCGAAGATCAACCACTATATGGCGCTCAAAGCGCTGATCAGCGCCGGTACGGGTGTGCTCGTCTATCTGCTGCTGCTCATCTTCGGCCTGGATTACCCTGTACTGTGGGGTGTCGTAGCTTTCTTGCTGAACTTTATTCCCAATATCGGATCGATTATGGCCGCCGTACCCGCTGTTTTGCTGGCACTCATCCAGCTTGACCCGGCTTCGGCGTTCTGGATTGCGGCCGGGTATGTCGCCATCAACGTGCTGGTGGGTTCAATCATCGAACCGAAGGTGATGGGCAGAGGGCTCGACCTTTCGACTTTGGTCGTCTTTTTGTCGTTGATCTTCTGGGGATGGCTGCTGGGGCCCGTCGGTATGCTGCTCTCGATCCCTTTGACAATCATGGTGAAGATCGTTTTTGATTCGGAAGAGTCGACCCGCTGGATCGCCGTGCTGCTCGGCACGGGTGGTAACGGCCAGACGGAAGAGGCGTAACGTCAGCGCTTCATACGGGGATAAATTGCATGGTGTGCGCCCTGAAAGAAGTCCCCGTGGGGGATTAGCGTAGGCATCCGGGCTTTCGAGGAAACATCGCTGTGCGAGCGGTACCCTTGTTTTGCCCGGGTGCCGTATAGTTAGTGGGAGATGCCGAGCGCTTTTTCCATATGCGTCAATGTTTCGCGGGGGTCGATGCTGTGGTTCAGGCGTGAGCTGAAGTTGCCCTGTTTGTCAAAAAAGTAGACGTAGGAGGTGTGGCCGACGGTGTAGCCCATCGCCTTGCTGCCCCCCTCGAGAATCGTGTATTCCGTCCCGTCAAAGCGTGAGACGACCTCGTCGATCTCCTCCTTCGTCCCGGTCACGCCGATGTAGGTGGGGTAGAAGTATTCGACATACTCCTTGAGGCTCTTCGGCGTATCGCGGTTGGTGTCCACGCTGACAAAGATCACCTGCATCTCTTCAGCCGCTTCGGGCGGAAGAAGTTTCATCGCCCCCGTGAGATTGGAGAAGGTCGTCGGGCAGATGTCGGGGCAGTAGGTGTAGCCGAAATAGACGGCGACGGCCTTTTTGCCCCGGAAATCGCTGAGGCTGACCGGACCGTCGGCACTCTCAAGCGTAAAGGCGTAGTGAGAGCGTTCCACGGCGGGAATCACAAAGAAATAGGCCACGGCGGCCAGCAAAATCGGGAAAAGAATCAGGATCAGACGTTGGACCATGGTTACTCCGTCGAAAAGGTAAAATAGGCACCGATGCGCTTTGTCGGTTCTTCGGCAATGATGTTAGCGCGCCAATCCATCCGCCCGGTGCAGGTGGGGATCATTCCTTCGCCGCTGTAATTGCCATCGTTCGTGCGCGTCAGAGTATAGCTGTATCGGCCCATGTTCATGTTCAGACCGTAGATTTCCACCTTGAGTGTCTTGTAGGCATGGGGGGTCGAAAGGTGCAGCTGTATCTTCTGCATGACCGGGATGGGACGCGGTGTTATGGCGAAGGTCACGGGCGTGCCGTCGCCCATTGTCGCGGTACAGGCACCTGTTTGAAGGTCGCACTCTTTCGCCGTCGTGCCGAACTGCACGTCGCCGCTAAGCCATTTGTAGATGACGTCGGCATCGTAGGCGAGATAGGCAAAAACGAGCAGCAGGGCGATGCCGAGCTGGATGCCGAGGATCTTAAAAAGTTTTTTGAAACTCACCCGTCACTTTCCGCACTTGCCGCTGCCGCATTTCATTTTTGGCTGCATCATCATGCCGGCCACCTTTTTGACAGGCGCTTCAAGTGTAATGCTTTCACCGTCGGAGAAGTTCAATGTAATCGTGACGGTTTCACCCGCCTTGAGTTTCTGTGTCAGGCCGATGAGCATGACATGCAGGCCGCCCGGCTGAAGCATCGTCGTCCCGCCGGCCGGAACGTCGATCTTCGGGATCTGGCGCATCTGCATCATGCCGTTGACATTCGCATGTTCGTGGAGTTCAACCGTCTTGGCCGCCGTCGAAGCGGCGCTTACCAGCGCGACCGGCTTGTCGGTGGAGTTCGTCAACTCCATAAATGCGGCGCTGTTGGGCATATTCGGCGGGACTTCGCGAACATAGATGCCGGAGACTTCGACAGACTGGGCGGAGAGGCCGGCGACAAAGAGGAGTGCTGTGATCAGTGCGCGATGCAAAAGGGTCATGATGTTCCTTGGAGATGATAATAAACATTCCTGCAATTTCCTCAGATCACGTTCCCGTTGTTCTGACGTATTGCGGCATATCTATAGAGTATAGTGAAACTCTATAACAGAAGTGTTAAATATACACCAAAACGGGGTGAAAGCCCCCTCCTGACGTTACAATATCGACTGACACCCTTCGCATCTCCCGTCCGCCTCTCTCCTAAAACGGAGATTTTGATTGTAATTATTAAGTC
Organism: Sulfurimonas sp. HSL3-1; assembly: GCF_039645995.1. Lineage (NCBI taxonomy): Bacteria > Pseudomonadati > Campylobacterota > Epsilonproteobacteria > Campylobacterales > Sulfurimonadaceae > Sulfurimonas > Sulfurimonas diazotrophicus. The sequence continues at coordinate 1,833,161 of NZ_CP147920.1, read as the reverse complement.
GGAATCTACCGAAGGTGCTTCATACTGAAAAAAGTATGAAGGCTGCCGCCTTCGGGCGGTACTCCGAATGATAATCCAACCAAGGGAGACGAGATGGCTTATATGATGGTACGACACAAAGTCAGGGATTTTAACGCATGGAAGCCCGGGTATGACGGGCATAAGCCGGCAAGGGACGATGCAGGGCTGAAAGAGGTCTATCTGCTTCAAAACGCGGACGACCCCCGGGAGGTCATCGCGCTGTTTGAAGCCGCCGATCTTGAAAAAGCCCGCGCCTTTGCCGCATCCGAGGATCTTAAGCAGAAGATGCAGGAGGTCGGCGTCATCGACCGGCCGGATATCTATTTTCTGGAATGAAGCGTTTCCCCGGACAGTGTCCGGGATGTCCTCACTACTTTCTACGAAAGCATATGCCCCACAAACTTGCTCATATTGTCCAGTATCTCGCCGCCGCGGCGGAAACCGAGCCCGCACGCCTCGTAGGCGAAGAAGATGCCCGCCTGGTAGCGGTTGCCGTTGCGGTCCTGCGAGAAGGGGACATATTCCTGGTAGAGCGGGCGATAGTTGCCGTAAGGCCCCTCCGTTGAGTACAGGACGCTGCCGTCGGCGTCCATGATCTGCGTATTGGCCCCTTCACGACCGAACATCCGCTTTTCCACCTGCTTCACGCCCGAAAGCGGCTCGAATGACGTTTTGAGCAGGTAGGGGGAGTCCGGGAAGAGGTCGCAGAGGATCTTGAGCATCCCCTTGGACTGGAAGAGCAGGGTGTAGGCGGGGTTGAGAATGATCGCCTTCCGGTTGGCCATGATCGCGCCGAGCAGGACCGCGAGTTCCGGTTCGTCCGTGGCGATGTCTTCCCAGGGGTAGAGCTTGAACCAGTATTCGTAGGGGCTGTCATCAGCATCAAAGATCCCTTCGTCATCGAAGCGGACGTTCTGAAGGAACTCGAAGCCCGTGGCGAAGCCCGCGTCGGTCGCGATCTGGCGCAGCAGCTTCGTCGTCACCTCCTCCTCGTCATTGCCCTCGACGCTGCTGAAAAGGATCTTCCAGCCGTCGTAGAACTTCTCGAAATCGTCCGGGTCGTCAAAGAGGGTGATGAGGCGGCGGAAGTTTTGGAGTAAAGCTTCGTAGATGTTGTTGAACTGGCGCGCTTCATCGAGTCCATTGTGCTTCAGCAGCGCCCACTGCAGCACGGCGCTCTCGTAGAGCCCCGTCGGCGTGTCGGCGTTGAACTCGATCAGCTTGATCGGCGCCCCGTCGATCCCCCCGGCAAGGTCGAACCGTCCGTAGACGTGCCAGTGGACGTCGTTCTCCCAACTCTTTTTGATCGGATCGATCAGGTTGAAAGGGATGCCGAGATCGAAAAAAAGGTCGTTTTCAATGACATACTCCGCCGCCTGAACGTACATGTCATAGAGGGTATTGGCCGCTTCGTAGTAGGCCTCGGCTTCGGCATCACTGACGAGGACCAGTTCGTCGGCAACATAGCGGGTACCGTCACTGTCAGTGTGCCAGGTAAAGCCGAGGGCGTCCAGGGCGTCGTTCGGCAGTGCCGAAACGGTGTCGAGTCGGACCATCTGTTAGCCTCCGTACGTCGTGGAAGAGGTCGAAGAACTGCCCGTCTTGGTGCCGCCGAAAAAGCTTTTCTTGCTGCTGGATGCTTTCGCCTTCTGCGTGGCGTGGTAGGCACTTTTGTTCACGCGGTCGGCATGCTGGCGGTAGTTGGCGTTGTTCATCAGCGCGTTGCCGATCATGTTTCCCAGCAGGGAGCCGGCGGCGACGGCAAGGATCGTCCCGGCCAGTCCCATTCCTTCGCCCTGGGGCGGTTGGTTCAGTTCGCTCTGGCCGGCCTGCATTTTGTCATACTCCTGCTGGGCCAGCGCCTTCATCTCCGCTTCGTTCATGAAGCGCTCGGTCATGGTACCGTTGGCATCATACTCACGGATGATGGCGCGGTTGGGACCCTCGGTCGGCATCTCCTCAACGACGACGTATTTGCCGCCGGGCTGCTGCTGGACGATGAGGTAGCGGTTCTGGGGCTCCTGCTGCTCCTGGACGCATCCGGAGAGGACGCTCATCATGGTGATGCCCGCGGTACCGAGGTAGAGGCCCGAAGCGATGGACTTGACATGTTTCATACTTATCTGATTCTCCGTTTCTTGCAATGGTTCAGTTGATAGATTGTCGAGGGTGTGTCTTCATAGAGCCCCCGCGCATCCTCGATGACGACGTCGGCCGTCTCAGCGGCATAGGCGGGCTCATATCGTCCCCCCGCCGCGTTGGCGGAGGTGGAGTAGAGCCAGCCGTAGGGGCGCAGCAGCTGATGGTAGCTTCCCTGGGGGACGATGCGGAAGGCCTGCCCCCCGAAAAGGTAGGTCGTCTTTGCGCTGCGACGCACTTCGCGCTTGAAGCGTCCGGGGATACGCCCCGTCTGCTTGTAGGCTCTCATCGAGGCAAAGGTCTTGAGAAAGGGTTTGGACGGGGGCCGGCTTTTCGCGCGTGCGAGGAGCTCCGCATTCTGCGAGACAAAACCGACGGTCGTGTCGGTCTGGACCAGCAGAAGCCGTGTCAGGCCAGGTAGTCTTGAAGGGCTTGCGGGGCGGTCCAAGCATCGTCCTTCATGTGGCCGAGCGCATCGATCGCGGCGCGCGCGGCACTGAGCGTCGTGAAATAGGGGATGTTCATCCGCAGGACGATCTGGCGGATGACGATGGCGTCTTTTTTCGACGTATTGTTGTCGGAGGTGTTGATCGCCATGGTGATGTCGCCGTTTTTCATCATGTCTTCGATGTTCGGGCGTCCTTCGGAGATCTTGAGGACGGGTTCGCAGGGGATACCCGCCTCTTCGATCACCTTCTGGGTGCCGCGGGTGGCGACGAGCTTGAAGCCGTGTTCATGCAGTCCGCGGGCGATCTCGACGCCGGCCGGTTTGTCCATCGTGATGAAGGAGAGGAAGCAGGTTCCCGAAGTCGGGATGCGGTTGCCCGCAGCCATCTGCGACTTGGCGAAGCTGACGCCGAAGCTGGAGCTGATCCCCATGACTTCGCCGGTCGATTTCATCTCCGGGCTCAGGACCAGGTCGGCGCCGTAGAGTTTGTTGAACGGGAAGACGGCCTCTTTGAGGGCGATGTGGTCACGCAGGCGTGGTTTGAGCAGCCCGTCGCCTTCGATGACGATATCGTAGTTGTCGTAGAAGGCCAGTGCGTTGCGCAGGGTGTCGCCCATCATAACGCGGGTCGCAACCTTCGCGAGCGGCATCCCTGTCGCCTTGGAGACGAAGGGGACGGTACGCGATGCGCGCGGATTGACCTCGATGAGGTAGACCTCGTTCTGGTAGATGGCGTACTGGATGTTCAGCAGGCCGATGACGCCGAGGCCGAGCGCGATCGTTTTCGTCTGCTGTTCGACCTGTGCGAGCAGCGCATCGCTGAGGTTGAGCGGCGGCAGCGAACAGGCGGAGTCGCCGGAGTGGATGCCGGCCTCTTCGATGTGCTGCATGACCGAACCGATATAGACCTCGCTGCCGTCACAGATGGCGTCGACGTCGAGCTCGACCGCCTGGTCGAGGAACTTGTCGACGAGGACCGGGGCGTCGTTGGAGACGGAAACGGCTTCGTCCATGTACTGGCGAAGCTCCTCCTCTTTGTAGACGATGCGCATAGCGCGGCCGCCGAGGACGAAGGAGGGGCGCACGAGAACAGGGTAGCCCAGACGCGAAGCGACGCTGATCGCCTCCTCTTTGGTCGTGGCGATGCCGTTTTCTGGCTGTTTAAGGTCGTGCTTGGTCACGAAGTCGGAGAATTTTTCGCGGTCTTCGGCCAGGTCGATCACCTTCGCCGGGGTCCCCGCGATCTGCGCGCCGATGGCCGTGAGCGGGTTTGCGAGCTTCAGCGGGGTCTGGCCGCCGAAGTGGACGATGATACCGTTGGGCTTTTCGTACTCGATCACTTCGCGCACGTGCTCGAGGTCGATCGGCTCGAAGTAGAGGACGTCCGAGGTGTCGTAGTCGGTGGAGACGGTCTCGGGGTTACAGTTGTACATGATCGTCTCGATCCCCATTTCCTCGAGGGCGAATGCCGCGTGGACGCAGCAGTAGTCGAACTCGATCCCCTGGCCGATGCGGTTCGGCCCGCCGCCGAGGATCATCACCTTTTTCTTGTCCGAGGCGCGCGTCGGCTGTTCGGGCAGGGTCGTGATGTTCGTCGTGGAGTAGAGGTAGGGCGTCAGTGCCTCGAACTCGGCCGCACAGGTATCGACCTCGTTGTACTCGAGGTGGATACCCATGCGTTTGCGCGCATTGTAGACGTCGCTCTCGCGGATGTCGCCCGCACCCTGTTTGGCGATCAGCTGGGCGATCTTCTTGTCGCTGAAGCCGTTGGCTTTGGCCTTGCGCAGGCGGACGGCGTCGTTGAGGATGTCAAGGTCGACCGTCTGCTCTTCGGCGACGATCTCTTCGATCTGGTAGAGGAACCACGGGTCGATTTTGGAGAGTTCAAAGAGCTCTTCCACGCCCATACCGCGGCGGAAGCCTTCGGCGACGTAGAGCATCCGCTCGGCGTTCGGCCGGCGGATCTCGTGGCGGATGTGATCCATGTCGCCCGCCATCTCGTCAAAGCCGCAGAGGCCCGTTTCCAGTGAACAGAGTGCTTTCTGCATGGATTCTTTGAAGGTGCGGCCGACGGCCATCGCCTCGCCGACGGATTTCATTCCCGTCGTCAGGGTGCTTTCGGCTTCAGGGAACTTCTCGAAGGTGAAGCGCGGCGTCTTGGTGACGATGTAGTCGATGACCGGTTCGAAGGAGGCCGGCGTCCCGGTGATATCGTTGGTGATCTCGTCGAGGGTAAAGCCGACGGCGAGCAGGGTCGCGACTTTGGCGATAGGGTAGCCCGTCGCCTTAGACGCCAGTGCCGAGGAGCGGGAGACGCGGGGGTTCATCTCGATGACGATCATGCGTCCCGTTTTCGGATCGACGGAGAACTGGACGTTGGAACCGCCGGTATCGACGCCGATCTCGCGCAGAATCTCGAAGGAAGCATCGCGCATGCGCTGATACTCTTTGTCGGTCAGCGTCAATGCCGGGGCGATCGTGATGGAGTCGCCGGTATGGACGCCCATCGGGTCGAAGTTCTCGATGGAACAGACGATGATGCAGTTGTCGGCGCGGTCGCGGATAACTTCCATCTCGTACTCTTTCCAGCCCAGCAGGGACTCTTCGACGAGGATCTCGGTGATCGGGCTCTCATCCAGACCGCGCTGGGCAAGCAGTTTGTACTCGTCGATGTTGTAGGCAACGCCCGAGCCGCCGCCGGCGAGGGTAAAGGAAGCGCGGATGATAATGGGGAACCCGATCTCTTCGGCCGCCGCGAGCGCTTCGTCCATGTTGTAGGCGTAGCGCGAATGCGGCAGGTCCATGCCGAGCTTGATCATCGCTTCCTTGAAGGCTTGGCGGTCCTCGCCTTTTTTAATCGCTTCGGGATTGGCGCCGAGGAACTCGATGCCGTCGAGCATCCCTTTTTCGTACATGCTCATGGCGGCATTCAGCGCCGTCTGCCCGCCCATGGTCGGCAGGATCGCATCGACGTTCTCTTTTGCAATGATCTGGGCGATGATCTCTTCTTTGATCGGCTCAATGTAAGTACGGTCGGCAAACTCCGGGTCCGTCATGATCGTCGCCGGGTTGGAGTTGATCAGGACGACACGGTAGCCGAGCTCTTTGAGCGTTTTGACCGCCTGGGTGCCGGAGTAGTCGAATTCGCAGGCCTGACCGATTACGATCGGGCCGGAGCCGATGAGCAGAATCGTTTTGATGTCATCGCGTTTTGGCATTTATACCCTTCAAAAAAGATGAAAATTTCAGAAGGATATTATAGTCGGGAGGCCCTTAAAAAGGGGTGAAAGGCGGGAAAAGGCTCCCCGCCGGCGTCACCGTTTTTCCGGCGGGTTAAGGACGGCTTTTTCTTCGCCGAAAAGGTTGAAGGAGTAGAGCAGGGAGAGCATGCCGCTGTACATGTATCTGGTCTCCGTCAGGGGGCTGTCGGCGACGGGGTCGCCGAAGCGGTCGGCGCGGAGATTGCCGAGCAAGTGCCAATGTGCGTTGATGTTGTACTTCACATAGGTCTGGACGGCAAAATTCAGCGTCGCGTCGCTGCGGTAGGCGGGCCGGCCGATCAGCAGGTCCTCTTCGCTGTTTTTAACGCCGAAATAGTAATTTGCAAAGGGCTGTGAGAGCCAGACGGCCAGGACGCTGGGCACGAAGTACCAATCCCCGACGCTGAAGCTCTGGCCTGCTTCCAGCCGCAGTTTCGTACCGTTGTTCGTATCGGTAATGTCCTGGAGCGCAACGAACTCCGCGAAAAAATCGCCGTAGGCATAGCTGGCGGAGATGCCCCCCTCCCAACCGCTGTCGCGCTCACGCATTCCCTGCAAAATAGGCGTTTTGGAGCGGCTGTTGAGCTGGGTCAGCGCGCGGCGCTCGTAGTAGCCGATAATCTGGGGCTGCGCGGTGAAGGAGAGCCCCCAGCTCTGCGTCTCGCCGCTTTCGCCGTAGAAGTACATCCCGACCCGGGTCCATCGGATGTAGAAGAGGGAGTTGTCAAAGAAGATGACGGGCGTGCCGAGCACAACAGGGTCGGCATCCTTGTAGGGAAGGGTCTGGAAATAGGGGCCGGCCCCGAGGAAGATATCATCTTTGGCTCCCAGAAACAGGGGCAGGAGCAGTAAAAGGAGGAATCGTTTCATCTGATGTCGGTGATCACGTGGAAATAATCCGGATCGTTTCCTTTGTAGTAGGGTTCGATGACGGCGTTCTGGTAGCCGCCGGTGAGTTCGATGGATTTGACCGTACCGACCTTGACCCCGGCAAAGAAGAGGTTGTCCAGGCCGGAGGTGACGACCTCGTCGCCGACGGTGATGGCGACCCAGGTGGGGATGTACTGTACGAGCATGGTATCGCTGTTGCGCCCGCGGACGATCCCCGGGGCCTTGTTGGGTCCGACGAAGACGGCATAGGTGCACTGGTAATCGCCGTTGAGCAGGGCCAGCGGTCTGCCGTCGCGCGCCGTGACGATCCCGGCGGCCGTCTCGTTGTAGATGAGGCCGTAGAGGCGCGAGGCGTTGAAATCTTCCATCTGAAGCCAGAGCTTGGTCATGTCGGCAAAGTTGGCATAGGCGATGGTCCGCACGAGGGCGACGCGCGGCTCGTAGCGGAAGGTGGAGTTGTTCTCGGCCAGCAGGGCGTTGAACTCGGTGGCCATCTCGTGCAGGAGCAGGTGCGACTGTCGGTAGAGTTCGGCTTCTTTGCGCAGCGCCTCGATGGTCTCTTTCTGTTCGAAGTTTTCCTCGATCAGATTGCCGATACCGGTGCTAAAGGTGTTCCAGGAGCGGTTGATCGATTGCAGGACGGAGAGCAGGGGGGATTGCAGGGTCGTCGAAAAGTAGACGGCCCCCGCGAACAGCAGAAGCAGGAAGAGGAGCGCAGAGGCGCGTTTACTCATTTTCGAAGAGTTCCTGGAGCAGGTCGATCTCCTCCAGGGCGCGTCCCGTTCCCTTGGCGACGGCCAGGAGCGGTTCGTCGGCGACGAAGACCGGGATGCGGATGATGTCGGCCAGGAACTTGTCGAGCTGGCGGATCAGCGCGCCGCCGCCCGTAAGGATAATGCCGTGGTCGACAATATCGCCGGCGAGATCGGGCGGCATCTTCTCGAGGACGTCTCTGAGCGCTTCGGCGATCTCTTTGAGCGGCTCTTTCATCGCTTCGTAGGCGTCGTCGCTGGTGAGCTCGATGGTGCTGAGCATCCCTTCGACCTGGTCGCGGCCCGTCGCGACCTTTGTCAGGCGTTTTTCCAGCGGCAGGGCCGTGCCGATCTCGATCTTGATCTCTTCGGCGGTACGGTCGCCGATCAGGAGGTTGTATTTGCGTTTAACGTAGTCGATGATCGCCTTGTCGATCTTGTCGCCGGCGGTACGGATGGACTTGGAGAGCACGAGGCCACCGAGACTGACGACGCCGATTTCCGTCGTACCGCCCCCGATATCGACGACGAGGTTCCCCTGGGGTTCGCGGATGTCCACGCCAGCACCGATGGCGGCGGCCATCGGTTCCTCGATGAGGAAGACCTCCCGCGCGCCGGCGGAGAGGGCCGATTCGCGGACGGCTTTACGTTCGACCTGTGTCAGGCCGTAGGGCACACAGATGATAATGCGCGGGCTGATCAGCGCCGAGCGGCCGTGGGCCTTCTCGATGAACTTGCGGATCATCTTCTCGGTCATGTCGAAGTCGGCGATGACCCCGTCTCTCATCGGGCGGATGGCGCGGATGTTGCCCGGGGTCTTTCCGACCATCTCCTTGGCTTCGTGGCCGACGGCAAGGACGCGCTGCTGGCCGAATTTTTCCATCTTCACGGCGACGACGGAGGGCTCGTTGATGATGATGCCGTGTCCCTTGGCGATGACGAGGGTATTGGCCGTCCCCAGGTCGATGGAGAGGTCGTTGGAAAAGAGTCCAATCAGTTTGTTCAGAAGCATCGTGTTCCTTTAAGCGCTTTTCTTGTCGTCTGTTTTGATGTAGAGGGGTTTCTCCCCCTCGGTGATACATTCGGCCGTGATGACGACCTCGTAGCCGCTGTAGTCGGGCAGTTCGTACATGATGTCGATCATCGTCTCTTCGAGAATCGAGCGCAGGCCGCGGGCCCCGGTCTTGCGGGATTTGGCCTTGGCGGCGATGGCGCGAAGGGCGTCGTCTTCGAAGGTCAGTTTGACGTTGTCGATGGCGAAGAGCTTGGCGTACTGGCGGATCAGCGAGTTCTTCGGCTCGGTGAGAATGCGGATCATGTCTTCCTCGCTGATCTCGTTGAGCGACGCAATGACCGGCAGGCGGCCGATCAGTTCGGGGATCAGGCCGTAGTGCACGAGGTCATCGGGCTCGACGCTCTCCATGGTGACCTCCTGTTCGGCGGTACTTTTCTGCTCGTGGCCGAAGCCGAGAACGTTCTTGCCCGCTTTGCGCTTGAGGATCTCCTGCATACCGTCGAAGGCCCCGCCGCAGATGAAGAGGATATTGGAGGTATCCATCGCGATGAAGTCCTGGTTGGGATGCTTTCTGCCCCCTTTGGGCGGGATATTGACGACGGAGCCTTCGATGATCTTGAGCAGCGCCTGCTGCACCCCTTCGCCGGAGACGTCGCGGGTGATGGAGCGGTTTTCACTCATGCGGGCGATCTTGTCGATCTCGTCGATGAAGAGGATCCCCTGCTGGGCCCGTTCGACGTCGCCGTCGGCCGCCTGCAGCAGCTTGGTGAGGATGTTTTCGACGTCCTCGCCGACGTAGCCCGCCTCGGTGAGACTGGTGGCGTCTGCGATCGCCAGGGGCACGTTGAGAATGCGGGCGATCGTCTGGGCCATCAGGGTCTTCCCGCTGCCCGTCGGTCCGATCAGCAGCACGTTCGATTTGGCGATCTCCGTATCGTCGTCGAGGTCGTGCTGTTTGAAGATCCGCTTGTAGTGGTTGTAGACGGCGACGGAGAGCAGCTTGCGCGCACGCTCCTGCCCGATGATGTACTCGCCCAGGAACGCGTTGATCTCCTTGGGCGTCATCAGATCGCCGACATATTCGACAAGATGCTTGTCCGCTTCGCTGAGGGCCTCCTCGTCGCCGAACATGATCTTGTAGGCGGAGAAGACGCAGTTCTTGCAAATATAGGCGTCGTTCCCTGCGATCAGGGGGTTCGCCTCGCTCTCATGGGTCCCGCAGAAGCTGCAGTGGCGCTGTTTCATGCTGTTTTCCTCTCAAAGGGGATTCCCCGTTTGGTTTTCAGGATAAAGTTACACAGGTTGTGTACGTAGTGGTTGTCGCTGCTCTCCACCAGCTCCGCCGCCGTCTCTTTGAGCGGCTGACCCGATTCGAAAAGGTCGCGGTAGGCGGATTTGAGGGCATCGATGTCGTTGCGCTCGCTGTGGCGGCGCAGGCCGGTAAGGTTGAGGCCCCGGATAACGGCACGGTTCCCTTCGGCCATGCAGTAGGGCGGAACGTCCTGCGACAGTGCCGACGCACCGGCGATCATCGCGAAGTCGCCGATTTTGACGAACTGGTGGATCGGGGTCATCCCTCCGATGACGGCGTAATCGCCCATCTCGACGTGGCCCGCAAGCGTCGCGGCATTGGCCAGGATGCAGTGGTTGCCGATCACGACGTCGTGCCCGATATGGACGTAGCCCATAAAGAGGTTGTGGCTGCCGATGATCGTTTTGCCGCCGCCGCCTTTGGTGCCCGGATTGAAGAGGGTGAACTCGCGGATCTTGTTATGATCGCCGATAATGAGTTCCACGTCTTCGCCGCCGAATTTCAGATCCTGCGGGATGGAGCCGAGGACGGCATAGGAGAAGATCTCATTATGCTTGCCGATGGTCGTTTTCCCGTAGATGCAGGCGCCCTGCGCGATCGTGGTGCCGTCGCCGATGGTCGCTTCGGAGGAGATGAAACAGAAGGGGCCGATTTCGACGTCGTTGCCGATGACGGCGCCCGCTTCGATGATCGCCTGCGGTGAGATTTTGCTCATCATCCCTGCCTTACTTGTCGACGATCATCGCTTTGAGCTCGGCTTCGGAGACGAGCTTGTCGTCCACATAGGCTTTGCCCTCGAGGATCCAGATGGCGCCTTTGTGCTTGACGACTTTCATGCGGTACTCCAGGCGGTCGCCCGGACGGACCGGGTTGCGGAATTTTGCACCGTCGATGCTCATGAAGTAGACGACTTTGTTCGCCGCTTCCTCTTCGCTCATATCCATGCTTTTAAACGCAAGGATACCGCCGGCCTGCGCCATCCCCTCGAGGATCATAACGCCCGGGTAGATGGGGTGGCCCGGGAAGTGGCCTTCGAAGATCTGTTCGCCGATGGTCACGTTCTTGTAACCGGTGAGGGACTCGTTCGGGTTGAGTTCGGTGACGCGGTCTACGAGGAGGAACGGGAAGCGGTGCGGCAGAATTTTCTGAATTTCGACAACATCGATCATAGTGGGTGGATCTTCCTTTTTCTGTATAGGTTGCCCGGCATGTTTTGTCCGGGGAAAAGTGAGTGATTTTAGCGAAATTGTCGTTAAGGATGCATTATGGACTGAAACGCGCGGGGCAAAAAGGCCACCGGTATCCGTCCGGCAATGCCGATGATGTCGCTAGGCGAGGGGGTGCTGAGGCTTCGATCCCGGGAGTATGAGGGTGAAAATGGCCCGATCGTTTTCCGTCCGGGCAGCAATACTGCCACCGAGGGACTCCTCCATGATCATCTTGGCCATATACAGCCCGAGTCCGGTGCCGTTTTTGTCTTTTTTGGTTGAAAAATAGGGCTCGAAGATATATGGTATCACGTCGTGGGGAATCCCACCAGCATTATCGACGATTTCAATGTGCACACCATGATCGCCGAAGGGGATGATGTCGATAAAGATCTGACGGTCGATCTGCACTTCTTTCAGTGCATCAATGGCATTGTTGATAATGGCAAGAAGGACCTGGCCCAGTTCCGATGGCAGAGATTCGATCTGCATGGAGGCAACGGCGTCATAGTTTTTGTTCACGTCGATACGGTACTGTTCCAGCCGGTTGTCGATGATGCCGAGGGTTTCATCGAGGAGCACGGCAGGCGAGAACCGTTGGGTCGATTTGTCCTCGGCGAAGAAACTCTTGAAGTCGTCTATAGTTCTGGAAAGATACTGTATGGCGTGATCCGCTTTCTCATGCAGGGCATTGACGTCATCAGGGACCCCCGGGATGGCAGCGATTTTTACATACAGGGAGAAGAGTGTCAGCGAAAGCGTATTGAGCGGCTGTCGCCACTGGTGCGCGATCATCTCAAGCATTTCGCCCTGCATCGCCAGGCGGTTTTGGTGCATGATCAGCAGGTTCTGTTTCTGCTCTTTCTCCTCAGCCTTCACTTTTTCGCTGATATCCTGATGGGTTCCCCTGATACCGATGAATACCCCGTCGTCGTCAAAGATGGCGCTCTCACGTGCCAGGATATGTTTTGCTCCGCCGTCTGGCGTCATGATCCTGAATGCGTACATGCCGTCCGCGTGTGGTTCCTTCGTGGTATTGATGTGCTGAGCAAGGGTTCCCATATCTTCGGGATGGACGCGTGTGAGAAGCGATTTTTGTGTGATCGCCTGCCCGGGTTCGATTTCCCAGATACGGTAGTTTTCTTCCGAAAAGATCAAATGGTCCTGATCCAGATAGTCATCGAAACTCCCGATCTTGGCGATTCTCTGCGCTTCATTCAGCGTCGCCAGATTCTGGCTGGCCTGTACAAAAAGCTCATGGGCTTTTTGGGTCTTGAACGCAAGCTGTTTCGTCTTTTCACTCAGCTCCTGATTGGACGTTTCCAGTTTCTGCAACAGTCTGTTCTTGTCTCCCTCGCGCTTGAAATCGAAATAGGCGAACCAGAGGATCAGCAGGACGATCACGACAAAAAAGATGAAAATCGACTCGATCAGATTCCCCAATTTGGCAAGTTCGCCCAAAATGCTCCGCTGCTCGAACATTGAAAACTTGATGACGATGACGGCCTGAACTTTGTTGTGACTGATGATAGGGGCATAATAGGTCGCCCAGACGTCTGCTTCGGAGGAGTCGACGACATATCTGGGTTCCCCGGTGTCATGAATCTCCGAAAAGATGAGCTGTTCGTTTTCGCTGCAGGGTCTGCTGGGTGACGCATTCCCGTCCGCTGCGATCATACACGTTTGCGTATCGGCAGGCTTTACCAGCAGACGGATATCCTTGAACTTGGTGGTGATAAACAGCTTTAGGTCGGCTTCGACGTAATCATGCAGCAGGGCGTTCGTCATAAGCTCATCATGAAAATTTTTGTCGACGATGCGCAGAATATCTTCGCTGAGGTTTTGTGCGAGTCCCTGCACGTATTGCAGATTCAGGGCCTTGTTGATCTGGAAAATCTCATTGCGCGTGTCCTGGTATTTGAATGAGAGCAGGGTCGCAACGATGAAGATTCCCAGGGCGATGGCGAGAAAGATATAAGCCGCTTTGAGATGCGCAAACAGTTTTTTCATCGCACGGACTTTAGAACGTCATTTCGGCGCGGAGATAGTAAAAAGTGCCGCTGTAGCCGTTGGGGGAGTAACGCGAATACGGCTTGATGCCGTCGTAGCCGTAGAGGGTCCCCGAAAGGCCGTCCCATTTGTTCGGGACGGCATCAAAAAGATTATGCCCGCCGACGGCGATCGTCAATCCGGAGTCGAATCGGTAGGCGATGTCGGCATCGAGTGTCCACATCGGGTCAAAAACGTACTCCTTGGCATCGACCATCTGGGAGTAACTACCGAAGTAGCTGATGTTCGCCGTAGCATCCAGGCCGCGGTAACTGTAGTTGTTCAGCCAACGCAAGGCGTGTCTAGGCTGACCTTTTTCGATTCGTATCTTCTGTGTCGCATCATCGGCGCTTGAGTTGTCCGATCCGTTACCGGAAATTTTGTTGATATTGTAGTTGTACCAGAGACCGGTTTTGAACATGCCGAATCGCTCAAAGGGATAGCTCTTATTGAACTTGATATCGACGCCGTGGGTGGAGGTATGGGCCGCGTTGATGAAAAAACGCACCTTGGAAACGTTCGGCCAAAGGGCGGAGGTATTGTTGATGTCGTCACTGAGCATAATACGGTCGTTGACTTCCACGTAAAAGAAATCGACGGTGAGTGCCGTGTCGCTGTCGTGCTGATAGACACCGCCCAAAGTGATATTTTTGGAGCGCTCGGATTTCAGCGGCTTGGCTCCCAGTGCCTCCGCGATCGGGTCGTCAACGCGGAAGGTTCCCTGGGTGTCGATGCCGTTTGCGCCGGCAAACGATGAGGTCTGGGAATAGTAAGACTGCGACAGCGAGGGGGCCCTGAATCCGGTACTGCCGGAGCTGCGCAGCATCAGCGACGGCGAAACCTGATACGTCAGGGCCACTTTGGCATTGGTGCTCTCGCCGAAATCCGAGTACTCTTCATAGCGCACGAGGATCTCCACATTGAACCGTTCATCCAGATCGAAGACGCTGTCTGCGTACAGAGCATAGCTGCTGCGACTTTCATTGACCGCATTGTAAGGAGAGTATCCGGCGAAGCCCTGTGTCCCGGCAGTCACGCCGCTGACCACGCCGTAGTCTGCGTAGGAAGCCTGTTCACCCGCAAGAATCTTGTAGTTTTCGTAACGGTACTCGGCGCCGGCGGAGAACTTATAATTCGATCGGCGCTGGGTGATATCGAAGTTGACCGTATTTTGCGTGAACTGCAGACTGCCGTTGTCGAAACTGCGAAGCTGCGGATCGCCCTGGGTATAGTTGAGGCTGTCTTCAACCGTGTAGTGTATACGGTTGAGGCCGTACGTATTGCTCAGGTCCCAGGTGATGTCGGCGTCGCTGACCCCCTTGACGCCGGCGGTCACAGCATAGTCCAGAATGTCCGCGTTGATGATCGGCAGAAAGCCGGGAAAACCTTCAGCGGTGATTTCAGGACGGTAAAATGCCCCCGCCCGGCTATTGCGGTGGTGCAGGAATCCGTCAAGGTAGAATGATGTCGTCTCTGCGCCTGCCACTTCCGCGTTCAGCCCCATGGTGAGGCTGTCGCTATCGGGTATGCCGACATGGGTGGTGGCCGCAGGAGGTGAGACACGGCGGTCCAGACCTGCGCGCTGTGTCTGTTCCTGCCCTTTGGCATCGATGGAGAAGTTGACAAATCCATCGTATGGAAGCGCAATGGTGGCAAACGCGTTTCCTGCAATCTGGTGACCGTCGCCCGCCTTCCGTCCGCCGTATAAGAGACCTGCTTTTGTATCGTTCCCGATCCCTTTGAAGATGATATTGATCACGGCGGAGATCGCGTCCGAGCCGTATTGCGCCGATGCACCGTCGCGCATGATTTCGATCTTCTCGATCATGGCCAGCGGGATCGTATCAAGGTCGGCATGGCTCGATCCGCGTCCAATCGTCCCGTTGACATGCAACAGTGAAGAGGTGTGCAGGCGTTTGCCGTTGATGAGCACGAGGATCTGATCGGGACTCATCCCCCGGAGCGTGATGGTGCGAACATGATCGCTGCCGTCGGCGATTGAGGTTTCAGGTGCATTGAACCCTGCGACGAAATAGCGCAGGATATCCGGGAGCGATGTCATGCCGCTTCGGGCGATCTGTTCTTGGGTGATGACATCGATCGGCGTGTTGGATTCCAGGTAGTTGACGGCATTCGTGCGCGAGCCGACCTGGGCTTTCAGCTCGGACTCTGTGGAGAGAATACTCTCCATGCTTTTGGTATAAAGATTGTCCTCCGCCGACAGGATGGGAAGCGTCAACAGGTTGCAGGCGAGGAGGATTCCGAGTTTTGTCATCAGTTGTGCTCCTTGACGATATCGACGAAGCGAAGCAGATGGGGTGAGGCTTTGAGCCCATGAGCTTCGAGCGCATCGAGGTTGACTTTCAGCCGCATGCGCTGGCCGGTGAAATAGATCTGCACCATCCCGCCTTTTTCGGCGAATCCGCGCATGTCGCTGACGGTCAGTACGGGCTGGTTTTTCAGGGTGTTGAGGATGGTCGGCAGTTGTCTCGCGTTTTTCCCGGATACATAGAGTACCTCTGGGTTTTTTGCGCGTGCAACGTCATCTCGTAGAACAATCCGGACCGGTTTTCCCTTAATGGTATTGTTCTTGTAGAAATCTTCAAAATGTGTCCCCATCTGGTTTTTGAGGATTGTGATCGTAAAGGAGCTCCGCCGGTCATTCGGCCAGGTGATATACTCTGCGATTTTCCCGATAATGGCGCTTTGGAGTTTCGCCTCCGATTCATAGGCATGCGCGTTTAGAACGAGAAGAATAAAAAACGCGATTCTAACGATCTGCATGCAGCCCCACCCCTTTTGTCGCGCCATTATCTCACAAGTGTTTAAAAAATAGAGTTAATTTATGTTTAACGGTCAAAAAATGTTTTTGTGATACAGGGCGTAGATGCATAAGCGTGTGCTGTTTCACATTATACGGAGTTGATATAAAAGCTGAAGGCTGTATGGCGGACTATCGTGAGAAAGCTCTCCTACGTGTGTGATGTGATTTGCGGTGACTGTGCGGTTCAATGTTGAATTGAACCGGGCGGGTTCAGTCGATGATCAACCGTTCTTTGGTGTCCTCGTAGACCTTGGCGTCAAGGAAAAGGGCGTATTTACCGTCGGGTTTTTCGTCCGTGACGATAACCGGGGTGAGGTCGAACGGTGTTTCGCAAAGCTGCTGGCGCAATGCCAGTTCGTCTTCGAGTGCTGGCGGGTTGAAGATGAGTTCAGTCACGCTTTTGTACGACGTTGCCATTCTTTTGTTGAACGCATCTATCGTAATGAAACGGATGTCATCGCGGTTGAGGTAGTGGATGCCGTGTTGTTCATACTCGATTTTTCCATTGGCGCGTTGGCGCGGCAGGGTGGAGTAGTGCAGGGCGTAGGCCGGGACGCTCTGTGCCTTCCCTTTCGTCAGACGACAGGCGAACTGGCGGTAGTTGAGGAACTTCTGTTTGACGATTCTGTAGCTATTCCCCGCGTCCTCGAGGGCCATCCGCTGTTCGTACATGGCGAGCCGCTCCTCGATGGAAGTGGGGAGGACCTGGCCTGAAATGGGGGAGAACATCTCGTCCATCAGGCGATCCTGGTGCTCGCGCTGCATCGAGAGACCGAAGAGGCAGCCGCAGTAGTCTTGACGGTAAAGCTGCTGCTCCTTGGTGACCCGGCTCTGATCCTGGGTGCCGCCGCCGGCGCGGTAGTCGACGGCGATGAACTCGACGCCGTGCTCCCTGTGGAAGGCGTCGCCGACGCGTTTGAGCTGCTCCTGGGATTTGAGAGGACTGACCAAAAGGGTCGTCGTCATCCGCTTTTCGCCCAGCTCCAGGGCTTTGTGCGCGCTTACCTCGAAGCGGCGGTCGAAACAGACCTCGCAGCGCGCCCCTTTTTCCGGCTCCTTTTCCAACCCCCGCACGGCGTCCATCCACGTCTCGAAGTCATACTCGCCTTCAAGCAGGTCGATACCGAGTTTTTTGCATGAACGCTGGACGTCAAGGTAGCGCAGGCGGTATTCGGAGTAGGGGTGGATATTGGGGTCGTAGAAGAAGCCGGTCAGCTTCTCCTCGGGGTAGTCGCGCTGCAGCTTCTCCAGGAAGAAGTGGGAGTCGACGCTGCAGCAGATATGGACCAACATGGCGGTAATTTACGCCTTTTCGGCGAGGATCTCGACTTTCTCGATCTTGTCCTGGCCGGCAATGCTGTCGAGCACGGCCATGGAGTCTGCGTCACCGGCTTCAATGCCGCCGAAGACGGTGTGGACGCCGTCGAGGTGCGGGCAGGGGACGAAGCAGATGAAGAACTGGCTGCCGCCGGTGTTCGGGCCTGCGTGGGCCATGGAGAGGGTGCCTTTAACGTGCTTGTGAACGTTGTTGGCCGTTTCGCAGGCAATGCTCCAGCCCGGACCGCCGGTACCCGTACCGTGCGGGCAGCCGCCCTGGGCCATGAAGCCCGGGATGACGCGGTGGAAATTGAGGCCGTCGTAGTAGCCGTCTTTGGCCAGGAAGGCGAAGTTCGCGACAGTATTAGGCGTCTCCTCGTTGTAGAGTTTAAGCCACATGACACCCTTGCTGGTAGTCATTTTTGCCCATTGGAACGATGCCATCTCCTCGGCGCTGTAGTCGTAGGTCTTGAGTTCTTGTTTTCCGAAACCGAACATAGGTAGTACTCCTGTCTATATTTAATCCGCATTATATTTGGGAAAAACTTAACGGGCGGTTTCTAAAGTGGGTTACTCGCGGATAACGGCATAGGCCAAGGGTTGCGCCGTGCTTACGGAAGCGAAAAGCGGTAGCTCAGACCCGCACCGACAGAGGTTGCGCTGAACGGCCTCTCCTCGCGGTAGAGGCCCGCACTGTTGACGGACATGATCTGGCCCACCTGCGCATAGAGCGCAACCCTGTCGCTGAGGGTGTAGCTTGTCCCGACGGAGGGTTTGAAGATGACGCCATCGACGTTTGTGCCGAGCAGTAATTGGAAGAAACTCTGAAACAGTGTGGAAGGGGTGTAGCGGTTCTGGACCCCGAAGCCCGCCAGGATCTCCCCGTATCCCGGGTACTCCCTGAAGTCGTTGTAGGCGATGCTAGCCTGGGTCGCAACGTACCAGTTCTGATGCAAGAGCACGTCGAGCTGCCCCGAGAGCATATGGACGTCGTGGTGATCCGCGTGGGCGACCTTGACGTTGAGGTCGCTCTGGGGAAAGATACTGAGGCGGAACCCCTTGTAGCGCGGGGCTGTTGCCGTATCAACCCCCTGCGTCTTTTTCCGTCCGGCCGAGAGATGGTAGTCGAGGGCGGCGCCGACCGTATAGTTTCTCGAGCTGCCCGTCGGCGCGGCCAGGTAGCCCCCGGTGATGGCCAGGCCGACGCCGTCGTTCAGCCGGTACTCCAACGCGGCTTTGGGATAGACGAGCAGCCCGGAGCCGGTATCGATGAGCTCGGGCGAGTAGCCCCCGGACCCGACGCCGACCTGGCCGTAGAGGTGCAGGTGCGGAGTAAACGCAAAACGGTGGCCGGCACCGGGAAGGACCTGATTGTAGAGCGGGCGCCCCCTGTAACCGACTTCCGCTTCGATGAAGAGGTAGTTGGCGTCATCGAGAAAATGGGAGTACTGCAGCGCGATCGTGTTGATGGTTTTTCGGTTCGTGCCTTGCGGGTCGATCTGAAAGATGTTGTTCATTTCGAAGGTCAGGATGTTCTCATGCGAAGAGAGCAGGTCGTAAAAAGCCGGAACGATCTTGCCGGCATCGGCATAGGAACCGGCGGTGTAATCGACGGATTTCTCGATAAAGAAATTGACCTGAGAGCTGTCGATCTGGGAATCCTGGAACTTGATACGGGCGTAGTTGACCCCCGCCGAGAAGCCGTTGCCGAAGGTATAGCCCAAGCCGATGTAGCCGATGCCGAATCCCCCCGTCCCGGAGAGCTCTTTGCTCTGCGCGATGCTGGAACCGCCGCCCCCGCCGCCGACAGTCGCCCCCGCGTCGATGAAGAGTCCTTCGTAGAGGGGGTACTGGGCGTGGAGCGTGGCATCGAGGGTCATAAAGCCGCCGTAATCCCCCTCGATCAGCGGTGCATGGAAGCCGACGCCGTAATAGAGCCAGTGATTGAGCTGCTGGAGGTAACGCATCCCGAGCAGGTCGATCGTGCCGCCGCCCGTAAGGGGGATCACCTGGTAGTCGGCGACGATCAACCCGTGCTCGGTATACGGTTCGTGCTGTGCAACGAGGGTGCCGTCCGCTTCGGAAAGCGGCTGCTGCGGGAGATCCGATGCAAGCAGCGTCGCCAGCGATGCGAGGAAGGTCAGCAGCAGGGGTTGGACGCTTTTCAACGTTTGGGAAGCGGCAGGCAGTGGCAAAGGGCGCATCTTTTTCTCTGGATAAATTTGGGTGTCGGCGAGTTTGCCTCCGTCGCGATGAGGGCTGTTCCGTCAATGATCAGTGACAAAATAGGAGCTTCAGGCCGGCGTGTTTGATTCACATTATAACACCGGGAGCGTCGCAGAATGCTGTAGCGCCTGGAAAGAATCCTGCCGATATGTTTTCTGCTGTGATTTGTTCCGCATGAGATTTAGGATAAACTTCATTTCAGTTAATGGGAAAACGGGATATGAGACATTGAAAAGAAAAGCATCGCACGGCCTGTGGCATACGATCAGCCTGGAGAAGATCAACTTCCTGGCCATTGTGGCACTCTTCTGCTTTGCGATGCTCTTTACGCTGCTGGTCATTTTCGAAGAGTACCGGGATTTTGACCGGGATGCGGCCCAGATGCGCGCGACCTACCTGCAGCAGCAAGAAGAGTTGATCCGGGAGGAGACGCAACGCGCGCTCAGTTTCGTCGAGCACGAGTACGCACGCTGGCACGGGCAGCTCGACGAGGCGGTGCTCCAGCGCAACATTATCGACGCGATCAACGCCCTCTACGACCGGGGCGACGGCAGCAAGTATATCTTTGTCTATACCCTTGAGGGCATCAACATCAACGACCCGAACAAGCCGGAAAACTACGGCAAGGATATGCTGGACATCGAGGATGTGGACGGTGTGAAGATCCTGCGCGAACTGATCGCGGCGGCAGGCACCGGGGGATTTGTCCGCTACGTCTGGGAGAAACCGACGACGGGCAAGCTCTCCCCGAAGATTGCGACGGCGGTGGCCTTCGAACCCTGGCAGTGGCTGATTGGTACGGGGGTCTACCTTGACGATATCGATGCCCTGATCGCAGAGAAGAAGCTTCAAAAGCGCGACCAGCTTATCAAGTACGTGATGGAGATCCTCACCCTCAGCGCCATTCTCTTCGCCCTGGCGCTGAGCGGGATCAAACTGATCAACAAGGTACTGCGCGACGAGATCCGTACCTTCAGCGACTTCTTCTCCCTTGCCGCGTCGCGCTACGTCGTCATCGAGCGCGAACAGATACGGATCGCGGAGTTCCAGACCCTCGTCGAACACGTCAACGCCATGGTCGATACGATCCACAGCCGCAACCTCGAGCTCTCCGACCTCAACGCCTCACTGGAGCAGAAGGTGCGGGACAAAACGGCCAAACTGCAGAAGGAGAAGGCCTTCAGCGACCAGCTCGTGCAGTCGCAGGACGCTTTTATCAAGCAGTCCATCCACGAGGTCAACACCCCGCTGGCGGTGATTATGACGCAGATCGACCTCTACCGCCACATGCACGGCGAGGACCGCTACCTCGGCCATATCGAAGCGGCGGCAAAGATGCTCCATACGATCTTCGACGACCTGCGCTACATGGTGAAAAAAGAGCGGATCGACTACCCCTCCGACACGATCGACCTGGGAGCTTTTTTGCAGAG
Source organism: Sulfurimonas sp. HSL3-1 (assembly GCF_039645995.1). NCBI lineage: Bacteria > Pseudomonadati > Campylobacterota > Epsilonproteobacteria > Campylobacterales > Sulfurimonadaceae > Sulfurimonas > Sulfurimonas diazotrophicus. The sequence continues at coordinate 1,812,266 of NZ_CP147920.1, read as the reverse complement.
GCGGCTTGTATTTTTCGAGAGTGTCATGGCGGCGAACCGCCTGAAAGTGGCGGCAAGGATCGCGGAGGCGGTCCCGGTCTGTATCAACGAGGAGGAGCTGCGGCGCCTCGTCGACAACAACCTCTCCAACGCCATCAAGTACGCCTATCCCGACAGCACCGTCGACGTCGAGCTGGAGGTGGTGGCACAGACGGCCCGGATGCGTTTCACGACGCGCTCGAACCCGATCGACCACCCGGAGAAGGTCTTCGAAGCCTTCTACCGGGAAGCGGACGAGCTGAGCGGTTTCGGGTTGGGGCTGCACCTGGTCAAATCGATCTGCAACAAGTACGGCATCGAGACGGAGATCAGCTCCGAGGCGGGGGTGACGGCCTTTACCTATATTATTGCGAAAGGGGGGTGCGATGAGAATTCTGTTGCTTGAAGATGAGGTGATGCTGCAAGGCGCCGTGAGCGAGTACCTGCAGATGCATAACCACAGGGTCGATGCCTTCGTCGACGGGGCGGAGGCCCTGGAGGCCATTATGAAGGGCGGGTACGACCTGCTGATCCTCGACATCAACGTCCCTTCTATTGACGGTCTGAGCCTGCTTGAACGCCTCAATGCGGCGAAGGTCGCCGTGCCTGCGATCTTTACGAGTGCGCAGACCGACATCGCCGAGATCTCGAAGGCGTACGAGCTGGGCTGTTTCGACTACCTCAAAAAGCCCTTTCACCTGCAGGAGCTTCTCCTGCACATCAACCGGGTCATGCGCGACGTCCCGCCGGACCAGCGCAAACATCTGCGCCTCTCCACACGCTACAGCTACGATATGCTCAACGAGACCCTGCTTTTTGACAACGAACCGCAGACGCTGACCCGCCGCCAGCACCAGATTATCGACCTGCTTGCGCGCAATATGAACCGGGTGGTCGATTTCGAAACATTCCGCATCTACGTCTGGGACGAGGCGATCATCGACAATGCGACGATCCGTGCCGAGGTAAACCGCCTGAAGAAGGGGCTCAAAGAGGATTTCATCCAGAACATCCGGGCGATGGGCTATATGATCACCTCGCGCTGACCCCCGGCCGTCACGGCCGAATTAGTGTTACTTTTTTTCCACCTTTCGCTGAAAATCCGCATTTTTTTCCGTCAGAATCCCATTGCTATGTTCGCGCTACGTTCCTCTCTTAATGTGCTGAGAGTACAAGGAGAGAGTATGAGAAAAACGTTACTTTTGTCCGGCATCGCCGCTGCGTTCCTTACCGCCAACGCGGCTGACGATATCGCCGCGATGTTTGCGAACGGCACAACGAGCGGGCAGATCCGCGCCTTCTACGTCGACCGGGACTACTCCGGCTACGACGGGGCACCGCATCGTAACGCGACGGCGCTGGGCGGGCACCTGGGGTATGAGACGGATGCGCTCGCAGGCGTGAGCCTCGGGGCATCGGCCTATACGACGAACCGGATCTTCCAGGGGCTCGAATACGGTTCCACGTCCGAGGGGAAGGTTGACCCCTCCCTGTTCGGCAACGGCTACAAGAGCTACAGCATCTTCGGCGAGGCCTATGTCAACCTGAAGATGGGGGCGAGCAACCTGAAGCTGGGACGCCAGTCCCTCAATACGCCGATGGCCGCCGCCGATGACGCGCGGATGCTTCCGAGTTTCTTCGAGGCGTACGTCTATACGAACGGCAGCCTGGCCAACACGAGTCTCGTCGCGGCGCACATTACGAAGTTTGCCCCGGGCAGCTTCTCGAACATCTACACGGGGGGCGGAATTCTCGGCGCCACGTCGGGGTATTCGCCGATTGCGGCCAACTACCCCAAATACGGCGGCGACTTCGCCAATGTGGGGAGCTGGGCCGTCGGCGAGACGACTGCCGGCATCACGACGCTAGCGGCGGTCTATAAAGATGAGTATCTGAGCCTCCAGGCGTGGGATTACTACGCCTGGGACATCCTCAACGCCTTTTACGCCGAGGGGAGCGTGAGCTGGAAATGTCTGCTCAACCCGGAGGTGAAACCCTTCTTCAGCGCCCAGCTGATCAAAGAGAACAACGTCGGCGACAACCTGCTTCAGAACCTCGGCGGCGACGGCAAGATTGACAGCCTCTACGGTGCGGTGAAGCTCGGGGCAAAGTACCACGGTTTCAGCGCCTATGCCGCCTATTCGCAGACAACAGCGAACAGCGATGCCGATATCACCGGCACCCAGTCCTATGCCAATGCTGTGATCACGCCCTGGGGCGGGATGCCGGCATATACGCAGGGGATGGTGACGCGCCACCAGTTCATGGCGGGGACCAAAGCCTATAAAGGGGCGGTGGCCTACTCCTTTAAAGAGCAGGGCGTCAACCTGAGCGTGGCGGCCTACTACGTCGCATTCGACATGGACAAAAACAACGGCTATTCCGTTGTCAAAGACGTCAACGGAACCGTTACCGGGGGCTACGCCTGGACGGCGGCGGAACCGGGCTTTGACATCCAGTACTACCCCGAGGCGGTGAAGAACCTGCAGCTGAGACTGCGCGGGAACTTCCCCGACAAGTTCTACGACAGTGCGGCGAAAACCGTCAATTGGGACGAATACCGGTTTATTGTAAACTATAACTTTTAACTAAAGGACGATCATGACGAACGAAATGGTTGAACATATTAAGAACAATCCGAAGTACCAGGAGTTGGTGAAGACGCGCAGCGCCTTTGCCTGGAAGCTTTCGATCGTAATGCTGGTGGTCTATTTCACCTTCATCCTTACCATCGCTTTTGACCCGTCGCTGCTCGGCACGCCGCTGAGTGAGACGGGGGTCACGACGGTCGGTATCCCGGTCGGTGTCGCCATCATCTTCATCGCCTTCGTCCTGACGGGGCTCTACGTCAAGCGCGCCAACGGCGAGTTCGACGATCTTAACCGCGAGGTGCGTGCCGAACTCGAGCGCGACATGGCAAAGGGGGCTGAATGAAACGTCTTCTCCTGCTTCTGACGGCCACAGCGTCCACGCTGATGGCATCGGGCGCCATTGAGGGTGCCGTGGATAAACAGCCGCTGAACGTCTCCGCGATCGTGATGTTCCTCGTCTTCGTCGGTGCGACGCTGGGTATTACCTACTGGGCGGCAAAACGCACGAAAACGGCCAAGGACTTCTATACCGCTGGAGGCGGCATCACGGGCTTCCAGAACGGGATGGCGATTGCCGGCGACTACATGTCCGCCGCATCGTTCCTGGGGATCTCCGGCCTCGTCTTCCTCAAAGGGTATGACGGGCTGATCTACTCCATCGGTTTCCTGGTCGGCTGGCCGCTGATCCTGTTCCTCGTGGCGGAGCGCCTGCGCAACCTCGGCAAGTACACCTTTGCCGACGTCGCCTCCTTCCGTCTGAGACAGACACCGATCCGTACCTTGGCGGCCTTCGGCTCCATTGCGACCGTCACGCTCTACCTGATCGCGCAGATGGTCGGTTCGGGCAAGCTGATCCAGATCCTCTTCGGTCTGCCGTACGAGGTCGCGGTCATCCTGGTCGGTGTCCTGATGATCCTCTACGTCACCTTCGGCGGGATGCTGGCGACGACGTGGGTCCAGATCATCAAGGCGGGGCTGCTGCTCTCCGGTGCGACCTTTATGGCCATCGCCGTTATGGCGCACTTCGGCTTCAGCTTCGAAGCGCTCTTTGCCAAGGCGGTCGAGGTCCACAGCACCCATGACGCCATCATGAGCCCGGGCGGTCTTGTCAGCGACCCGGTCTCCGCGATCAGCCTCGGTATCGCGCTGATGTTCGGTACGGCGGGTCTGCCGCACATCCTGATGCGCTTCTTTACCGTCAGCGACGCAAAAGAGGCGCGCAAATCGGTCTTCTATGCGACCGGTTTCATCGGATACTTCTATATCCTGACCTTCATCATCGGGTTCGGGGCGATTGTCATGGTGGCGACCAACCCGCACTACCTTGATGCGGCGGGCACACTGCTTGGCGGCAACAACATGGCGGCGATCCACCTCAGCCACGCGGTCGGCGGGAACTTCTTCCTCGGCTTCATCTCGGCGGTGGCCTTCGCGACGATCCTCGCGGTCGTCTCCGGTCTGACACTGGCGGGCGCTTCGGCGATCAGCCACGACCTCTACGCCAACGTCTTCCGCCGCGGGCAGGTCGACGAGATGCAGGAGATGCGTATCTCCAAGATCGCCGTCGTCGTCATGGGGATCGTCGCGATCCTGCTGGGGATTGCGTTTGAGAAGCAGAACATCGCGTTCATGGTCGGTCTGGCTTTCGCCATCGCCGCTTCCGCGAACTTCCCGGTGCTCTTCCTCTCCATGTTCTGGAAAAGACTGACCACGCGCGGTGCCGTCATCGGCGGTTCGCTGGGACTCGCTACGGCGGTACTGCTGGTGATCCTGGGGCCGATCGTCTGGGTCCAGATCCTCGGTAACGCGGAAGCGGTCTTCCCGTACAAGTACCCGGCGCTCTTCTCCGTCACGGTCGCCTTCGCCGGTATCTGGTTCTTCTCCATTACCGACAAAAGCGCGGAGGGCGAGAATGAACGCGAAGCCTTCGAGGCCCAGAACATCCGTTCACAGACCGGTATCGGTGCCGAAGGCGCCGTCAGTCACTAAGGAGCAAGATCGTTGGAACATGAGTTGATTCCGGCCGAAGTCGGAACAAATTTATCTGACCCGTCAGGGGCCAGTGTAGGCATCCGGGCTTTTCGAGGAAACATCGCTTTTGCAAGCGGTATCCCTTGTTTGGCCCGGATGGCGTGCTAAATCCATGAGCATATTCGACCAGAAGCAGCTTTTGGCGTCGATGCACCCCTTTGACCTGTTGTCATCGCGGGCGCTGGACAACGTCATGGCACAGATGGACATTGCCTACTACCCCCGGGAGACGGTACTGGTCTCGCCCAACGTCCCCGCGGAGTGCCTCTACATCATCATCAAAGGCAGCGTGCATGAGTGGCTGGGTGAGGAGCTGACCGACGCCTACGGGGCGATGGACAGTTTCGATGCCGACGCCCTCATCTACGGCCAAACGGACAAACGCTTCGTCGTGGACGAAGAACTCATCTGCTACGAACTCCCCAAACAGATTTTCCTCGACCTGATCCAGGACCATGACGCCTTCAAACATTTTTACCTCGAAGACTTTGTCACCAAGCACGAACAGCTCAAAATGCTCAAGCAGCAAAACGACCTGACGCCGTTTATGGTGGCGCGCATCGGCGATATCTACCTGCATACGCCCTGCATCGTCGCGGCGGAGACCCCGATTGCGGAGGCGGTGCGGCAGATGGAGGCGATGAAGAGCCCGGCGATCCTCGTCGAGGGGGAAGAGGGCTACGGCATCGTGACCGATTCGGACCTGCGCCGCAACGTCCTGATGGGGGCGGTCGAGGCTTCCGGCGCCATCGGCACCATCGCTTCCCGTCCCCTGGTGACGATAGAGAAACAGGATTTCCTTTTCAACGCGCTGCTGCTGTTCACCGCGCACCATATCAAGCGCGTCGCCGTCACCGACGGCGGGAAGGTCGTCGGGATCCTCGAGCAGCTCGACCTGCTCAGTTTCTTCGCCAGCCACTCCTACCTGGTGGCGATGCAGGTCGAGAAGGCCGACAGCATCGAGGCGCTTCAGCGCATCGGGGAGGAGATGGTCAACCTGATCCGCTCCCTGCACACCAAGGGGGTCAAGGTTCGCTACATCACCAAACTGGTCAATGCCCTCAATGCGAAGATCTACCGCAAGGTGTTCGAGTTTTGCGTCGCGCCGGAACACCGTGGGGACTGCGCGCTGATCGTGATGGGCAGCGAGGGACGCGGCGAGCAGATTCTGCGGACCGACCAGGATAACGGCTTGATCATCCGCGACGGCTGCGGGAAGGATTTCGCCGACGAGATGGCGGCGATGAACGCCGCCCTGCGCCAGCTCGGGTTCCCGGACTGCCCGGGCAACGTGATGGTGACCAATCCGTGGTGGCGTCGTCCCCTCGCCGATTACCAGACCGACATCGACGGCTGGGTCGGCTCGATGGACGAGGCGGCGCTGCAGAACCTCGATATCTTCCTGGATGCCCGCTGCGTTGCCGGGAACGCCGAGCTGCTGGAGCGGGCGGAGCAGTACCTCTACGGCCGGTTTGAAGGGCGCGACGACGTGCTGGCGCATATGGCGAAGGCGGCGCTCAGCTTCGAGACGCCGCTGAGCCTCTTTTCGGGACTGGTGGTCGAGCGCAGCCACGGGAACACGCTGAACCTGAAAAAGGGCGGTATCTTCCCCATCGTGCACGGCATACGCGTCCTGGCGCTCCAGAAGAAGATCCGGGAGACGAATACTTTCGAACGGATCAAACAGCTCAACAATGCGGGGGTCTTCGACAAGACCTTTTCGACGGAGCTGATGGAGGCCTACGACACGCTGCTCTCGATAAGACTACGGGCCCGTTTGGCACACGCCGCGGAGGGGTGGATGCTCAACGATATCGCCCCGGGCGGGCTGGACAAACTGGAGCGGGACCTGCTCAAGGACAGCTTCAAGGTCGTCAACGCCCTTAAAAAGCTGCTGACCTACCACTTCCACCTGAACATGGTGATGTGATGTTCAAGGCGTGGCGAAAGCAGCGGAACCGCAAACGGCTGAAGGATGAGGCGTACGCCTTTTTGTTTGAACCCTATGACGGCGACGAGGTCGTCGTTTTCGATACGGAGACGACGGGGCTCGACCCCAAAACGGACGAGATCGTCTCCATCGGCGCGGTGAAGGTGAAAGGCAACCGGATCCTCACCTCGGAGACCTTCGAGGTCTACCTGAAAACGTCCCGTCCCATTCCGGCGGAGAGCATCGAGGTACACGGCATAAGGCCCTGTGATCTCGAGTATGCGCTCTCCCCGCCGGAGGGGATTGAGAAGTTCCTGCATTTCATCGGCCCGCGGCCGCTGGCAGGGTATTACCTGGAGTTTGACGTGGCGATGATCAACCGCTACATCAAACCCTGGCTCGGGGTGGAACTTCCCAACCCGAAAACAGAGGTCTCGGGCCTTTACTTTGACAAAAAAAATTTCGGTATACCGCAAGGAAACATTGATTTACGCTTCGATACAATCCTTGCCAACCTGGGAGTGCCCCCTATGGGGCGGCACAACGCCGTCAACGACGCGATCATGACGGCAATGATCTTTATCAAATTGAACAATACGATTAAACTCAAAACAGGAGAGAGAACATGAGTGATACAACAGTCAAACCGGTTTTCCAGCCCAACCGCGAATTCGCCAAAACGGCACGCATCAAGAACATGTGTGAATACAAGGAACTGGCAACATGGGCCGAGGAGGATTACGAAGGGTTCTGGGACCACTTCGCGAAGGAGAAAATTGACTGGTTCGAGCCCTATGGCAAGGTACTCGACGACAGCAACATGCCGTTTGCCAAATGGTTCGAAGGCGGCAAGCTGAACGTGGCGCACCAGTGTATCGACCGCCACCTCGACTCCCGCAAGAACAAGGCGGCGATCATCTTCGAAGGGGACCGCGGCGACAAGAAGATCGTCACCTACCTGGAGCTCTACTACAACGTCAACAAGATGGCGAACCTCCTCAAGAACGAGTTCGGCATCAAGAAGGGCGACCGCGTCGTCATCTACATGCCGATGATCCTGGAAGCGGCCTATGCGATGCTCGCGTGTACACGTATCGGTGCGATCCACTCCATCGTCTTCGGCGGTTTCTCCGCGGAAGCGCTGCGCGACCGCATCATTGACGCGGAGGCGAAACTTGTCATCACGGCCGACGGTGCGTTTAGAAAGGACAAGCCGTACATGCTCAAGCCTGTTGTCGACAAAGCCCTCGAAGAGGGGTGCGACTGCGTCAACAAGGTACTTGTCGTCCAGCGTAACGGCGAGGATGTCGACTGGAAAGCGGGCCGCGACTACTCCTACAACGAGATGATCGAGCAGCAGTCCGCCGTCTGCGAAAGCGAACCGATGGATTCAGAAGACCCGATGTTCCTGCTCTACACCTCCGGTTCCACCGGCAAACCGAAGGGGGTACAGCACAACACGGCGGGCTACATCCTCTGGGCACAGATGACGATGGAGTGGGTCTTCGACGTCAAGGAGAACGACACCTACTGGTGTACGGCCGACATCGGCTGGATCACCGGCCACACCTACATCGTCTACGGCCCGCTCGCGATGGGTGCGACGACGCTGATGTTTGAAGGGGTCCCGACCTATCCGGACGCCGGACGCCCGTGGAAGATGGTCGAAGAGTACAAAATCAACCAGTTCTACACGGCGCCGACGGCGATCCGCGTTCTGCACAAAACAGGGGCGGAGGAGCCTGCGAAGTACGACCTCTCCAGCCTCAAGGTCCTCGGGACCGTCGGCGAGCCGATCGACCCGCCGGCATGGAAATGGTATTACGAGGAGATCGGCGGCGGCAAATGCGCCATCGTCGACACCTACTGGCAGACGGAAACGGGCGGCCACATGGTCACGCCGCTGCCGGGTGCGACCCCGATCAAACCGGCCTGCGCCACCTTCCCGCTGCCGGGCATCATGGGCGAGATCCTCGACCCGGAAACGGGCAAGAAAGTCGGTGCGGGCGAGAGCGGCTACATGTGTGTCACCAAGCCGTGGCCGTCCATGATCCGCGGCGTCTGGGGCGATCCGGAGCGTTTCGTGAAGTCCTACTTCGGCGACGTCAAAAAAGACGGTCAGCCGGTCTACTTTACCGGTGACGGCGCGAACTATGACGACGACGGCTACATCACCATTACGGGCCGTACCGACGACGTCATCAATGTTTCCGGCCACCGTATGGGGACGGCCGAGGTCGAAGCGGCGTGCAAGAAGCACCCGAACGTTGCGGAAGTCGCCGTCGTCGGCAAGCCGCACGAGCTCAAAGGTGAGGGGATCTTCGCCTATGTCGTCCTCAAGGGCGAAGAGAGCATGGCCGAAGACGTCGAGATGTCCAAGGAGATCAACAATGTCATCAAGCAGGAGATCGGCAACATCGCTGTCTGCGACGACATCGCCTTTGTCCCGGGCCTGCCGAAGACCCGTTCAGGCAAGATCATGCGCCGCATCCTGCGCTCCATCGCCAAGGGCGAGGCGATCACGCAGGATACGTCGACACTCGAAGACCCCAGTGTCGTCGAAAAGATCCAGGAAGTCGTTAACGCCTGCCGCGTCTAAGTCACTACTGCATTTGAACAGCCGCGCTTCGGCGCGCTGCTGCTTTTCTCTTTACCCCTCCGTATACTTTTTACCGATACCCGCTTTTTTTATATGGTCTGTACCTCTGCACGGATGGATGATTTGCGATGATGCATATTGGAAAGATCAGAAGGATGGGAGCAGAGCGCTCCCGGCCGGCGCAGCTGCGCCTGAAAAACTTCAGTTCAGTTTGTTGACCGCTTTGATAACTGCGCTATAGTCGGGTTCGCTGGCAATTTCGGGTACGAGCTGTCTGTAGGTGATGACGCCCTCTTTGTTGACGACGAAGACGGCACGGGTAAAGAGGTCTTTGAGGAGCGGTTCGCCGATGCTGACGCCGTACTGCGACGCCCCCGCATGATCGGCGCGCTTGTAGGCTGATGCCAGTGTAATGTTGCCGATGGATTCAAAGCCGCAGAAACGTTTCTGGGCGAAAGGAAGGTCCATGGAAACGATGTAGAGGTCGACGCCCTTCATCTGTTTGACCTTGTCGTCGAAGGCCTTGGATTCGAGGGAACAGACCGGGGTGTCGATCGAAGGCACGAACGCGATGATCTGCGTCTTCGGATGTGTCCCGCCGATGGTGACGACCGAGAGGTCGTTCTTGACGGCGGTGAATGTCGGGGCTTTTTCGCCCACGCCTGGCATGGTGCCTTCCAGGGCGACGGGGTTGCCCTGGAAGGTGACGCTTTGGGCGAATGCCAGCGTAGTGGAGAGGGTGAGGGCGGCAAGAATACGCATTGTGATTTTTCCTTGTTTTTAGTTACGGCGGTTATGTTACTATAAAAAAAACAGATGATGATAAAAATTTTTCTTATTTTAGATTTTAATATTGATTGAAGTTTTGCAGAGGTCAGCGCGCTTGGTGCAGCGGGAAAGGCGCCAATCAGGCGGAAACGACACTCTTGTTTCGCCCGCCCAGTTTGGCTTCGTAGAGGGCTTTGTCGGCCTCTTCGATGGCTGTTTCAATGTTGTGGTGGTCCCGGAGCTTGGTCACACCGGCAGAGATCGTGACGCTGATAGTTTCGCCGTTATGCATGTGCGTCTGCATTTGTGCAACCCCTTCGCGGATACGTTCGATGACGGCGGCGGCGGTCTCGACATCCGTATGGGGCATCATGATCAAGAACTCCTCCCCGCCGTAGCGGTAGACATTGTCATAGGGGCGCAGATGCTGCAGGATATAGGCGGCGATGTTGGCAAGGACAAGGTCGCCTACCGGGTGGCCATGGGTGTCGTTAACCTGCTTGAAGCGGTCGACGTCCAGGATGGCGATGACCGTCGTATCCACATGGCGATCGATCAGGTCCATCTGCTTGCGCAGGTCGCTGAGCATGCTGATACGGTTGCGTACACCGGTGAGGGGGTCGCGGTTGTACAGGGTCTCTTCGAGTTCGTATTTGAGCGTCTGGAGGTTCAGGCGCAGGCGTTCGACGGCATTGGCGAAGTTGTCGTAATCGATATAGGAGATGGCCTCGCCCCGGGAGGAGGTCTCAAGCAGCAGCTTCGCATTGGCATGTACCTGTTTATGCTCGCCGCGGATGGACTGAAAGGTCTTGTTTTCTTGCATCTCCTTTTCGGAACAGTGGTAGTACCACTGTCCGAAAGTGCAGTGGTGGTGGGCGTCTTCGGCCATGTCCCGCTGGTCGAAGGGGAGGCGGCAGACGATGGAACGGATGATGTTCTGGTACCACTGGCTATGGTTGTAGATGGCCTGATCCACTTCGCGGATGACGGCCAGGAGCTTCTCCCGGTTGATACGGTACATTTTATTCCCTCCTGCGGGCAAGAAATGCGTTGCTGACACCAAGCTTATCATATTTCCTAATAATTTTTAAAAAAAATGTGCTGCGATCAGTTTTTAGGCATAGTGTTCAGGGGGAAGCGGATGGCCGTGATTTCCGCCTTGTAAAAGGGGAAATACTCCTCGGTGCCGAACAGGTTGCCCCCTTCGACCCTGAAGGGGAGGCGGTAGCCCGAGACGTCGCGGAAGTCCGACAGTATCCCGCCGAAGGGTTGCAGCCGGTACTGCTTTTGCGGGTTGGCGTTGCTCCAGCGCATCATGGAGACTTCGATGGGCTTTCCTTCATGACTCAGGGTGACATCCACCGACTGTGAAAGCTCCCCCCTGGTTACGGTGACGCGGGCGCCGCTCTCGCCTACTGCTTCCCATCTTATGCCCGGTCCGGGCAGGAGGGCCGCCGGGGTCCAGAACACCGCTTCGATGACGTAGCGGCCGAAGGCGGAACGGGTATGGTCCGCATCGCCGCCCGCCCGGGCAACGGGGATGAGCCCCAGTATCCGAAACCGCGTCCAGCTGTCCGTATCGGAACCGGAGACGGGCAGGCCGCCGACGAGTCGCATCTTCCAGACAAAGCCGTAGGGCAGGGCGAGGATCTGCCGGGCCTCCATGGGCAGGTACTCGGGCGGTTTGAGGCTGAAGAGGCCTTTCATGTCGATCTCGGCGACGCTTAGCAGCGGTGTGCCGGGGGCGATGGTGTAGGCGAAGTAGCGTCGTGCCGCTTCCGGAAGCTCCGCCACCGTCGCCGGGTCGAACCGTACGGGGTGCACAGGCTGTTTCGAGAGGAGCCGCCGCCATTCGGTCCGCTCCGCGTTCCGGTCCCAGAAGCGGAGCAGGGAGAGCGCGATGATCAGCAGCACGAGTACGATGAGGAAGAGGTAGAGCAGTGTCATCGGCAGTGTCCGTTTACCCATAATCATTACCGGCTATCTTAACCAAATTTCAAAATCCTGTACAATGCCGCTAGTCATTAAGCGTGGGGGGCACTATGAAGAAGTACAGCGTCTATATTCTTGTCGGTCTCTGCGTGCTTTTCTGGTCGGGCAACTTCGTACTGGGGCGGTTCGTCCGTGACGATGTCCAGCCGCTGGAGCTGGTCTTTTTCCGCTGGCTGCTGGTCTGCGTCATGCTGCTGCCGGCGTTGTACTATGTCAGCCTCCGCAACATCATCCGGCTGATCCGCGCGCACTTCGTCGTCACCTCTGTCCTGGCCATTTTGAGCGTGACCTTCTTTAACACGATCCTTTACACGGCGCTGCAGACGACGACGGCAACCAATGCGCTGCTCATCAACTCCAGCGTGCCCATCATGATCCTGATCCTCTCGGCGCTCATGCTCAAGCATGACGTGACGAAGCGGCAGGTTATGGGCATCGCCCTCTCGACGATGGGGGTTCTCTTTTTGATCCTCAAGGGGGAAATAGGCAACATCGCCGCGCTCAACCTCAGCCACGGCGACTTCTGGATGCTCGTCAGCTCGCTGGTATGGGCGCTCTATTCGGTCCTGTTCAAACTGAAGCCCGCGGGCTTCAGCAGCGCGGAGCTCTTCATGGCCAATATGTACCTGGGGTTCGTCTACCTGCTGCCGATCTACCTGGTGCAGGGATACACGTTTCATACCGAACTGCTGCTGTTTGAAAATTACTGGACCTACTTCATCTACGTCTCGCTCTTCGCCTCGATCCTCTCGTATATCTTCTGGAACAGGGGAATCGACGTGCTCGGCGCGGCGAAAACGGGACAGTTTGCCCACCTTATGCCGCTTTTCGGCGCCGTACTGGCCTATATCTTTCTCGGCGAAACGCTGCAGTCCTATCACGTCGTCGGGGCGGTGTTGATCGGGGCGGGGATCTATACGTCGCTCTTTCTATCGAAACCCGCGGCCGCAACAGAGTAGCCGTTGCGCCGCAGCCCGCGTTAAAACTTGTACTTGAAGCCCAGTTCGTATACCTGGTCGTTTTGTCTGTCCAGGGGAAGTTTCCCGTCGGAATAACTGACATAAAGGCCCTCGGCCTCAGGCATGACGAGCGCCACCGTAAAAAAGCTGTAGGTGTCCAGCCCCGCGGCTTTGACCGCACTGGAGGGATTGATCTCCTGGTAGTAGCGGTAGTTCGCCTCTATAAAAGCGTCGGCGTCATTGTAGGTCGCGGCGAGGGTCCGAAAACTGGCTTCGAACCGCATCCGCGTAAAAGAGGATTCATCCCCGGCGATGATCTGGCGCGGGGTGTCTGAATCCGGGTCCACCTGGTCGATGCCGATCAAAAACTCCGGAAAAGAAGAGCCTCTTGGTTGCCAGGTGTCATCGACGCCGCTGAGCAGACGCAGCAGCGCCGCCGGGTAGTCGAGGATATTGAACTGGGCCAGCACCGACGTTTCGGCATTCCAACCCTTCGCAATCATATTGGCATAAAGCCCGTAGTAATACTGCTTCGCTTTAAAGGACTGATCCGCTTCAAGGCCCCCTTTGACGGAGAGGTCGAAGTAGTACTGATCCGAGAGCTGATTCCGAACCGCTTTGGCGAGCTCTTTCCATGCGGACAACTGCCGGAGTTCATCGGTCGTGTTGGCTTCGGCGGCGGCGTCTTCGAGCCTGTTCAGGAGGGCGAAATCCGGTGTCCCGGGTAGAACGCCTCCGGTCGAAAAGTAGTATCCGAACGAAAAGCGCGTGTCCGTCAGATTGCGCGGGTTGGCACTTTGCTCAAACGCGACGTTGCCCGAAGCGCTGAAGTTCAGTGCCAGTCCGGTGTGCGTTGCCTTCTCCGAACGGAAAGCGTATTGGGCGATGTCCCTGGAATATTCATACTCGAAGCCGAGCGATGTGGAGGCGTTGTCGTCGCTTTCAAACACTTTGAGCTTAATATCCGCGCCTTTGAGCATCGTTTCCAGAATGGAGTGCTGCGCGGCATCGGCGAGGGGCTGCCGTTCGTCCAGCAGGCGGCTGACACCGGATTTGGATGCGTTGACGATGGTTGCCGTATTGATCTCTGCATGGGCCCGGGCCGGGTTCAATACGAGAAAAAATGCGCTCATGATGCCCGCGACGAGTGCGCACAGGGAACTGCCTCTTTTCATTCGTCTTCCTCGCCGTAGAAGTTGTAACTGACATCACACTTTTCCGCCAGGTCCGAAACGGTTGCCTCGGGTGTCGTCAGAACTTTGAGCATCGAGTCGATCGCCTGCTCTCCCGTGATATCCTCCTCATACGTCGCCCCACGTACTTCGCGGAAAACATTGTCCAGCTGGATCGCGAGCATCCGGGCCGCGGCTTTGCGCTGATCGGTGCTGCTGGTCTGATTGAAAAAGGTTAGCTCTTTGATCTTGAGCTCTCCGGCTTCAAGAAAGACCGTGTCGAGCTGGTCGAGAAGCTTTAACGTCGACCAGGTCGTTTTGCAGGCGCGATTGTTTTTGCTCCAATATGCCATAAGATTCTCCTTTGGTACAGACGGAGGACGTCCGCTCTGTTTCACTATTCATAATTTAATAAAAACAGTATTTAATGAATCTTAGTCCATTTGGATGAAAATTACAATATTTCTACTTCCCGACGCCCGCACGTCAGACGCCCTCCGGAAGTTTTGAACGCATCATCCGCTTACGGTCCAGCCGTTCGCCGTCGACAATAAACGTACCGTCGCCGACGGCGTGGAGGGTCCGCTGTTCTTTCCGCGCATGATCAAACCATGCGCACACGCCTTCGAGCACGATGATGTTGTGCTGCTCGATGATATCGACGACCGTGCATTCTATGTTCGCCAGGCACTCTTTGATAAGCGGTGCGCCGACAAATTCACCGCCAGCCGGTGTAAGATCGAATTTCCCGAATTTGTCCGTATCCGAGCCGCTGCAGGTACCGATGCCGACGACCGTGTCGATGAGGTCCACCGTCGGGATCGCAATGACGCATTCGCGTGTTTGTTGCAGCGCGGCATAAGAGTAGTTCCAAGGACCCGTCGTCATGGCGAAGCGCGGCGTGAAATCCATCACCATCGTCCATGAGATGGTCATGATGTTGTTTTTTTCTCCGTCTTTTGTCGTTACAAGGACGACGGGGCCGGATTCTATCAGGGTAAAGGCTTTACCGATCGGCATCATTTCCATCATTACACACTCCTCGCGCCTTCCCGGGATAAACCTCGGTGTGATTTTCAGGGTTCCTTGGCTGCTACAGCTTTATACCAAACTTCTCCAGAAGCGCGATCATCAGATAGTAGGCCAGAATGGTCAGGATGATCGAAAGCGCCATGCTTGGATAAAACCCCACCCCCCGCTTGAGCAGCAGCATAAGAGAAAGGAACAGTGTCAGCGACGGGAGAACCAGCCAGAAGATGCTGTAGGAGAGTTCCGTCACTTTTTGGGTGTTACCGGTATCGACATAGAGCCAGATCATTGCCAGAACCGAGACCAGAGGGATCGAAGCGAGAATACTCCCTATAAGGGTGCTCCGTTTGGAGATTTCGGAGATCACGACGATCAGCAGCGTCGTAGTGATGATTTTAACGATGTAGTAATACATCTGCTCCCTTTCAGACTGAGGGGATTGCGGTATTCCACTGGGAACTATTATAGCCTGAAAAGCTCACGCCGCTCTCCTCCGGGGAGCAAGAAGAGCATGCTCTCTGTCGGTGAGGTGCAGGCTGCGAACCGATGAAGTAGGGGTTATGGTATAATGTCAATACTTTCAGCGCACCACGGTCTGCGACTGACTCCGTTTTCGTCATCCTTCGATTGCGCATAGCCATCCTTTGATTACCTTAACAATTTTTTTTCACCACAGCCTGGATCGATAATGTTTTCGGATATTTGGCAGGCTTGAGGGAACGTTCGGATCCTTGGAGGATCCTACACGTACTCCCCTATTGACAGGAATACATATGTCATTTTCTACACTGGGCCTTTCAGAGCCCATTTTGCGTGCTGTCGCCGAAACGGGCTACACCGAACCCACACCCATCCAGGCACAGGCGATCCCCGTCGTGCTCGGCGGGAAAGATCTCCTTGCCGGTGCCCAGACGGGTACGGGCAAAACGGCGGGCTTTACCCTGCCGATGCTGCAGCTGCTCAGCAGCGCGGCGCCTTCTAAAGGCAAACGACCCGTCCGTGCACTGGTGCTCACGCCGACGCGTGAACTGGCCGCACAAGTGGGACAGAGCGTCGAGACCTACGGCAAATACCTGAAGCTGAACTCGACGGTGATTTTCGGCGGGGTCAACATCAACCCGCAGATCAATAAACTGCGCGGCGGCGTGGACATCGTCGTCGCGACGCCGGGGCGCCTGCTGGATCATGCGAACCAGAAGAACATCGACCTTTCGCGCATCGAGCTCCTGATCCTCGACGAAGCGGACCGCATGCTCGACATGGGGTTTATCCACGACATCAAAAAGGTGCTCAAACTCGTACCGAAAAAGGCGCAGAAGCTGCTCTTCTCCGCGACCTTCTCCGACGAGATCAAGACGCTGGCCGACGGCCTGCTGCACAATCCTGAACTCATCGAGGTCGCCCGCCGCAACACGACGTCCGAACGCGTCGCGCAGGTCGTCTACCCGGTCAAACAGGACCGTAAGCGCGCACTGCTCTCCACGCTGATCAACACCAACGGCTGGGAGCAGGTCCTGGTCTTTACGCGGACCAAGCACGGGGCGAACCGCCTCTGCAAGCAGCTCACATCCGACGGCATTCCTTCCGAGGCGATCCACGGCAACAAGACCCAGAATGCGCGCACGAAGGCGCTGGCGGCTTTCAAGGCACGTCGGGTCCGTGTCCTCGTGGCGACGGACATCGCGGCGCGCGGGATCGACATCGACCAGCTGCCGCATGTCGTCAACTTCGAGCTGCCGAATGTGCCTGAAGACTACGTGCACCGCATCGGCCGGACCGGCCGCGCTGGCAACGAAGGGGAGGCCGTTTCACTGGTCTGCGCCGAAGAGGCCGACTACCTGCGCAACATCGAGAAGCTGATCAAGGCGTCGATCCCACAGAAGAGTGTTGAAGGGTTCGAGACTCGGCTGCCCGAAAAGACGAAGTCTGCCGCCAGAGCGAAAACGAACAGCGCGGGCAAGCGCGCTTCGCAGCAGCCGAAAAGCGAGCGCGGCGATGCGAAAAAGCGGCCGGCGCAGCAGAACAAGAAGCGCAATGCGCAGAGCGATCGCCGTAAAGAGCAGCCGATGAAAGCGGAAGATGTCGCGGCGTATCTGTCGCAGATGAAAGCGGGGATGCGCTGATGGCCCGCAGTACGCAGACATTCGAAAAACGTCGTCGGGAGCTTGATAAAAAGCAGAAGAAAGAGGCCAAACGCCTCAAGAAAGAGGCCAAGAAAAGCGATGATTACGTGCCGCTTCCGGAGATCTACGTTCCGGAAGAGGAACTGGAAGTTGAAGCGGAGAGTGTTTCGGAAGCGTAGCCGGAACCTTCCGGACCCGGGGAGAGCAGGGCATCTTTGAAAAACCTGAGGGCATCTGCAGGGTTTTCAAAGGTGTCCTGGTGGCGGAGGGTTCCGCCGACAGGGGCTTAGAGCGGAGTGACGTTCTCTGCCTGCGGGCCTTTTTGCCCTTCGCCGATCTCGAAAGTCACTTCCTGACCTTCCTGGAGCTCAACGCGGCCGTAGCCTGTTCTGTTGACCTGGCGAAAGTGTACAAATACGTCTTTACCGCCGTCTTCAGGGGAAATAAACCCATAGCCTTTTTCACTGTTGAACCATTTAACGGTTCCCTTTTTAAGATCTGCCAACGCAAGTCCTTGTCTTTGATGTAGTCGTCGAAATTGAATGTGGAGCACTCTGCAAGGTATCGAAAAAATTGAGGAAAGAATGCCTTCAATACTTAACTAACCAAGATGAAACTCTCTATATCATCTTTCTTGTGCTGTATCATATCTCAAAATCAGCTACATCGCAAGTTGAAATGCAGACATATTGAAGGCAAAAGAGTGAAGGTTACCCAAATGGTCACTTCTTATACACCCGGGCGGACCGCAGATACAGCCGGGGCGTTATACTGAACGCATCACTTATTTGTCACTTTTAATACCTCTGTGAAGTTTTCCCTTTTCAAGCATTACTATTGGCTTGCAAAGGGGCACTTATGCCGTACCGTGTCATTGACGTTAACCGAAAAGAGTACTTTGATTCCATCGCGCAGATCGACGATGCGAAAAGTCGGGGCTTCGCCGACCAGGCGATGCGGTGGTGGGACCGCCACTACAGCTGGAATGCCGAGGGGAGCGTTATCCTCACGGATGATGCGGGGGAGCACCTTTGCTACCTTTTCTACAAAATCGACCGCTATCACGATTACCTGACCATCCACAATATCCTCACCCCGCAGTGCCACCGGCGCCACGGCTACGCGCTGATGCTGCTGCACTGGGTGTTCGAACTGGCGGTGCAGCACCATGTCCGGCGTTTCAAGGCGAGCTGCGTCCCCCAGGCACTGGAGTTTTACCTCTCGCTCGGCTTCTGTTTCTGGGGCCTGACGCCGGCGAAGTATTATTACTGCAATCTCCCCGTGCCCGCCGACGGGCTCGACGGACTTTGGAAGATGGTCCATACGGATTCCACCGAAACGCTTGCGGGGTCGGCGATGCAGAGCATCTACGACAAAGTGGCGGATAACGACACGGGACTGGATGCGCACCAGCAGGAGCGGCATGACGAGCAGGTCGCAAAACTGCAGGGCGCCTATATGCAGACGGAACTGATCGCGTGCATGGAAGAGGCGAAAGATCACGACAAGGCGAATCAGCCCGGGAAGTGAGCCCGAAAGGGCGGTCGCGTCAGGCGCAAGAGAAAACATGCTATGATGGCTGAATGTTCTGCTCGCACTGGTGTAAACGTTTTGTCCGTGACAATATCGACTATCCCGAAGATTCAATCGAGTATAAACGCTCGGTCATTGCAAACCTTATTACGGTCTTCGCGGTCCTGGTCCTTGCCCTGGACATCTATAACAACCTGGCCCACGGCTTTGATACGCTTGCCGTCCTGGAGCTCTTCGGGATCGTCATTATCCTGATCAACAACATGCTGTTCCGCACCCGGAGGGTCAGGCTGGAAACGACCTCGAGCATCCTTGTCGGGGTGATCTCGGGCCTCGCCATTCTCTCGCTGCACATCGACGGATTCGAAAGGGATTCCGCGCTCTTCTGGACCGCCTCCCTGCCGATTTACGTTTTTGCCCAGCACGGATTGAAGCGGGGGATCCGGTGGAGTGTCCTCAATGCGTCCGGTATCGGCGTCGTGCTGCTGCTGAGCGCGTTTCATATCGGCGACCCGATCTTTCCCGCGGGGCTCCTGATCCAGATGTTTATCGGCTATGTCGCTATCTCGTTCGTCGTCTACTATTTCGAACATATGCGCGTGGATTATGAAGTGCGCCTGGCAAAAACGGCACGGGAGCGCGAAGTCATGCTCCGGGAGCTTCACCACCGCGTCAAAAACAATATGCAGGTCATCATGAGCCTGCTGTGGCTGCAGTCGGAGAAGATCGAAGAGCCGAAATACCGCAAATACTTCACCGAAAACATCGGCCGCTTGAGGGCGATGGCGATGGTACATGAAAACCTTTACAGTGCAGAGGATTTTGAAGACATTGATATGCATCACTACCTGCAGATGCTGACGCTGAACCTCCAGAAAATCTCGGCGGTACAGATTCACTGCGAATGCGAGAAATCCATCCGGCTGGGAATCCGAAATGCATTGTCGATCGGACTGATCGTCAACGAAGGCGTTACCAACGCCATCAAGTATGCCTATGACGACACGGAGCACGGAGAGGTTTTGATCAAACTCGTTCAGCGCGGCCGGGGAAGCTACGATCTGATCGTACGGGATTACGGCAAGGGGCTTCCTGAGCGCTCGGAGACGAGTGAGGGCATCGGCATGATGCTGATCACCGACCTTGTCAAAGGGCTGGATAACGGTACCTGCGACATCGCTTCCGACGGGGGTGTGACCATTACCATAACATTTGAAGCAAAGGATGGGCAGGCATGATCGACTCCGTGATGGTGGTGGAAGATGAAATGCTGACGGCCCGCTACATCACCAGTATTCTCAACGGGTGGGGGATCCGCGTTATCGGTGTGTTCGATAACGCCATGGCCGTTATCGCCGCGTTCGAGGAGGAGATTCCGGGGATGGTCCTGATGGACGTGAATATCAGAGGCAAAGTCGACGGTTTCGCGCTGAGCGATATGATCTGGGAGCAGCACACGGTCCCCATCGTCTACATCACGGCGTACTGCGACAACGAGACGCTGCAAAAGGCTTTCCGCCCCCTGGCATACGGCTACGTGATGAAACCTTTCGGCCCCGAGGAGCTTGAAACCGTCCTGCGGAGCGCCTACCGCCGCCACCAAAGCGAACGATTAGAGGAGGACGAGGCGGAAAAGAGCGAACGTATCGTCCTCTCGCCCATCCATACCTATGACCTCGTCACCGCAAGCCTCTATGCCGACGGGGAAGATGTGGCGCTGACGGTCAAACAGAATATTCTGCTGGAGCATCTGGTACGGCACCGCCACCAGGTCGTCAGCTACCACGACCTCGAATTCGCCATCTGGGCCGACGAGGAGGTGTCGTCATCCTCGCTGAAAACGGTCGTCTACTCCCTGCGAAAACGCGCCCCCGAGCTTCGGATCAAGAGCCTCAGCAAACAGGGTTACATTCTTTCGTAAAACCCGCTTCACCCCCTAACACATTTTTTGACTTTTTTTGACTTTTTTCCTGTAGCTTTATAGCAGGAAAAGTTTCAGGAGTTCATAATGATCAAGATAAGCCAGATCATGCTGTCTGTGGCTGCCATAATCGCGATTGGCGGTTGCGGCGGTGGCGGCAGCAGTAATAGTACGAGCAGCGCCAGCGGCGGCGGAGTGGTTGACGGATATGTATCGGGAGCGACCGTCTTTGTCGACAGTACCGGCGAAGGGGAGCATAACGCTACGGAGCTGTCGACGGTGACCGACACGAACGGCGACTTCGCTTTTGAGGCGACGATCGCGGACGGGACGAGGATTTATGCCTACGGCGGTACCGATATCAGTACGGGCTACCCCTTTGAAGGGCGGCTCTCGACTGTTTACGACGCGACGCGTCCGGATATCGTCCTTTCACCGCTGACAACCTATGTCACGGCGATCATGGCATCGGACCCGTCGATCACGTTCGATGCGGCGGCCGATACGGTTGCGGCCAACCTCGGGGTCACTGCCGATCAGGTCAAAAACGACCCGATGCTCGACAGCGACAGCTTTATGGCGGCGCAGAAAGTACAGAAAGTCGCCGAAGTACTGACCGCTGCGACAAAAAGCGACGGCGAATCGTTTGACGCTGCCTATGCGAAAGTGTTTGCATCTCTGGCAGCCACGACGTTCAGCGGCGACTTTAACGCGACCGAGCTGGCAGGCCAGGTCAGTACCGATACGGGGGTGACGCTCGATCCGTCGATCGCGACCTTTGTTGAAACGCTCGCCGGGACGATCGATGCGCTCGCGGCGAACGTCACGACCGTCAACGAACTGGACGGTTTCGGCGAGACGATCAACACCTACGCCGAAGCCGCGGAAGGGGCAATCGAAAACGGCGATACGGCCGCCGTCACGGAGCTGACGACGACGTTGAACGACATGAACACGACCCAGGTCGCCGATGCGATCGAAACGGGAACCTATGTCGACCCGATGATCGCCGCATTGGCGCAGGTCGAGGATGCCCTCACAAACAACATCACCTATCTCGGGACGAATACGGCCAATGACAGCATTACAGCCGATCTCGTCCTGAGCAGTCCCGCTGCGGCACCCTATGATACGCCGGATCTTAACCTGACATGGTCGGCGACGCCTGTGGGCGTCATCGATGTCGCGACCGGCGCCGTGACACGCAGTGCTACGGCGGACGTGGCCGTGACGCTCAAAGCGACGGTCGCGAACAGCCTGGTTACGAACAACCGGGCATTCGACCTTGTCGTCAAGCGCAACGAATTCGCGCCGGTAGCGGTGGCCGACACTCTGACCCTCGACGAGGATACCAATGCCTCACTCAACGTCCTGGCGAACGATACGGACCAAAACGGCGACATGCTCTTCGTCTCGTCGGTTTCAGCTGCAGGCCACGGCACGACGGCGATCAATCCGGACGGGACGGTCACCTACACCCCGGTCGCCAATTATCACGGCCCGGACAGCTTCAGCTATACGGTCAGTGACGGTACGGGACGCAGCGCCGACGGCAATGTCAGCGTGACCGTCGTTCCGGTAAACGACGCGCCGACGATCGGCGGAACGCCGGCGACGTCGGTGAACCAGGATGCGCCGTACAGCTTCACGCCGTCCTCGAATGATATCGACGGCGACACGCTGACCTTCGGCATCGTCAACCAGCCCGCCTGGGCGGCGTTCGACCCGGCAACGGGGGCGCTGACGGGTACGCCGGGCAACGGCGATGTCGGAACGACCGCCGATATCAATATCTCGGTCAGCGACGGTACGGTGACGGTCTCCCTGCCGCTCTTCTCGGTGACGGTCGTTAACGTGAACGACGCGCCGACGATCGGCGGTACGCCGGCAACGTCGGTGAACCAGGACGCGTTCTACACCTTTACGCCGTCTTCGGGCGATATCGACGGCGACACGCTGACCTTCGGCATCGTGAACAAGCCCGCCTGGGCAACGTTCGACACGGCGACGGGTACGCTTTCGGGCACCCCGGGCAATGCCGATGTCGGCACGACCACGGGCATCGTCATCTCCGTCTCCGACTCAGCGCTGACGGCGACGCTGGCAGCCTTCGATCTGGAAGTCATCAACGTCAATGACGCGCCGACGGCGTCGGCCGCAACGTTCCAGGTGCAGACGAATACCCCGCTCGACGGCGATCTGAGTACGTATGCGTCGGATATCGATGTCGGCGACACGCTGACCTTCACGCAGGTCGGGACGCTTGCCGGTCTGACACTCAACAGTGACGGTACCTTCAGCTTCACCAGCGCCTCCGAAGGCAACTTTACCTTTGATTATCAGGTCTCCGATGGCAACCTCACCAGCGCTGCGGCAACGGTCACCATCAATGTCGTGGCCAACCTCTCGCCCACAGCGGGCGATTTTGCGGCCACTACCGATGAAGATACGGCGGTACTGATCGACGTGGTGGCACACACCGGGGACAGCGACGGTTCGGTGGATGCGACGACGGTGGCGGTCTCCGCTGCGACAGACGGTAACCTCACCGTCGATCCGGTCACGGGTGTTGTGACCTACATGCCGAATGCAAACTTTAACGGTTCTGACAGCTTTACCTACACGATCCAGGACAACCAGGGCGCGACCTCGCTTCCGGGGACGGTCACCGTCACGGTCGCGCCTATCAATGACGCCCCGACAATCGACCCCATCGGCGATCCGGCAGCGGTGGCGCTCAGCGCGCCGAGTTTCGATGTCACGGTTTCCGTTGCCGATATTGACGGTGACGGGCTGACGCTGAGCGCCGTTTCGTCCGATCCGACGGTCGCCGCGGTTTCGGCGAACGGTACGACGGTGGCGGTCGATCCGACCGGTGTCGGTACGGCGACCGTGACGGTCACCGTCGACGACGGTGTGCTTAGTGCACAGGAGACCTTTACCGTCACGGTCGTTGCCGACCCGGTGCTCACCGATACGTCCTTCTATGACGGCATGACGCTTTACAGCTACTGGGTGGAGGACAACGGCACGCTTGCGTACGAAACCCATACGTTGAACGGCGGTACGATGAGTGTGTACGGCTACGTATTTGACAGGAACAACAGCATGTGGGTTTCTGCATCGTTCGGGACCAATTTCATGCTCAATACCGCCGACGGCACGTGGACGACGGAGGCTGCAGTGTCGTCGACCTATACGATCAGTGCGGACGCTACGACGCTCTCTTCTCCCTTTGCGGCCTATCAGATCGCCCAGGCGGAAGTGCTGGACGGCCAGACGGTTGATATCGATATCGGCGGCGGTATGACGCTGCCGGTGACCTTCCCCTCCGGGGCCCTGCACTATACGATGCAGAGCAAGTATCTTGTCGATACGTACATCCTTGACTGGCGCCCGATGAATGTCAGCGTGCCATACGCTTTCATGGAAGATTTCATGAACAACAACTACGGGAACATGATCTACTGGGACGAAAACAGTTCGACGGGAGTCAGACCGCAGATGAACGCCTCCTTTACGGCTGCGGTGGATGATACGGGTACTGACGTCACGACGCTGAGTCTCGGGATGAGCGGTTACCTCGTTAGTGACAGCGATAATACACAGATCGTCGGTACCTGGACGGTGGGTAACCTGCCCAATCAGGCAGAGCTGACGATCTTTACTGAACTTAATGCGAGTATCCCGAATTACGATGCCTTGATGCAAGACGGCGATATCTTCGTCACAATGTACAACGGCGATGTCTGGCTGGGCGCGCACAATGCACCGACGGCCGGCTATATTCTCGACAACGACGGCAGTCTGATGGGGAACGATATTGCGATGGGTGCAATTACGACGGCACTTGAAAATTACACGCCGCCGGTACCGCCGGTGACGGTGGACGGGTTCTACGCTTTGACCGAGATCCCCATCAGCCAGGCGGAGTGGGATGCCCTTGCCAAGGCACAGGTCTCCCTCCTCGCGGACATGGACCTGTGGGGCGTCTGGCCCGACAGCAACGGTACGGCGGTCTATGCGGTCAACTCCGACGGACTCTATGCCGACTCGAACGGCACGGTCATGTTCAAAGATATCAACGGCACGGTGACGGAGAGCCATCCCTTCACGATCGACGCCAGCGGGACGGAGCTCAACGTCTCCATCCCGCCGAACGGCCACCTCTTTGCGAACCTGGGAGATGTCTATGACCAGGCGGCACTCGAAGGGATGTTCGGCATCACCATGCCGGCGGGCTCCGTCGGGTATAAAACGGCGCACCTGCGTTTGAGTGATGAGTATGATTTCTGGGGGATGCTGACATCGTATGATGTAAACTACTCCTCCATGACGTTCACGACGCTGGCGGACTTCGTCGCGGCCAACCAGGGCGGCACGAGCGGTTACGTCTTCAACGTCAACGGCAGTACCGGCATCCAGTTCACTACCGGGGACACCTATACGGACGGAAGCAGCAGCGGGACGGTCGTGCTGATCGACTTCAGCGACATGATGAACCCCCAGGTCGTTGAAAACGGCAGCTGGTATGTCCAGAACGACGGCAACGGCGATGTGATCATCGTCGAGCTGCCGAGCATGCAGGTGCCGTTCGCGGCGACCGTGATGAACGACGGGGGCGGCGATTATGTCGCCGAGGGCGAAATGCAGCCGGCGTTTACGGGCGATATCGAGATCAAGTTCAATGCGATCGCCCGCGACGCGCTGATCGCTTACTTCATGAACGGGGGCGGTTCCGGTACGGCGACCGCGAACGATTCGACGCTGGTCGGTGCCTGGGCGCTGGGCGGCATCACGACGATGGACGCCCTACTGATCATCGCCGACAACGACAAGTACATGGGGGTTCAGCAGGTCCTGGGCACGAACGGCGTCATCGGCGGCGTGGAAGTCGGTCAGTACACGCTCGACCCCTCCGGCAGCTTCACCTCAGCCGCCCCGGTGATCAACACCAATGCCGGCGATACTGCCGTGGGAGCGACCGTGAGCGATAACGGCGATGATACGGCAACGTTGACCAGCATTGACGGTACGGTGGTCTTAAACCGTCTGAGCAGTGCAATCAGTCCGGAAGCGGGGGCATGGATCGTCAACCAGTCGACGACCGGCAACATCAAATTCGTCATCATGGTCCTGGACGGCGCCGGCAACTATATGGTTGCCGACATCGACGACAGCCAGGGCTCCGATCCCGTCGGTTCAGAACCGGGAACCGTCGGGCGTTTTAACATGACCGAGTTCGGCACCTATGTGGTCGAAACGAACGGCACGGTCACGATGACGCCGGCTGCCCCGACGGACGAGAGTGCGGTCTGTACCGATACGATCACCTCCGGATGCGACACGATCGCCGGCGATACGAACATGGAGTTCGGCCTGACGGTCGACGATACGCTCGGGGCGCAGGTCCCGGTCAACATGACGGTCAGTTTCGATCCGACCAACAACTACATGACAGTAGACGGCAGCATGGTCTTCGTCCGGGTCGTACCCGGCGGACCGACAATCTTCCAGTAAGTGTGTCAAAGCCCTGCCATCCGCCGGAAACCCGTCCGGGTTTTCTGCGGTTGGATTTCCGCAAAGATTTTTTCATCCGTTTAGTGCGCTTTCGGTCCCTAAACATACTGCTGTAATCTGCTTGCTCCCCAAAATCACCAGCCCGCTCGTATCCGTTCCTGTCATAATCCTGATTATGAAGAAATGCATCATCGGCGACGGAATGCGAACACTTTACGCGGCCTAAACCGGTGAAAGCCCTTCAGGCGTCATGACGCCGCTTCTTCGAGGGCGTGCGCGGCAGTCTGGGGAAGGAGCGTTCCGCATCTCCGCCGCCGCAGCAGAAGTTCAAAAGGATGCCGAAGATTTTTTTCATGTTCTTGAAAAAACGCGTGGTATGCGTCGCGTCGGCGTTGACGATCTCGTCGCCGAGTTTGACGTTCAGCGCCTCGGACTTGCGCATGGCCAGGAGCTGGGAGGGGAAGACGCTGCGGTGGCCGGTCATCAGGAAGGAGATGATGATCGCCAGGGCGGCATAGTGGGTGACGTTCATCCCGAAGAGCTCCACCGAGAGGATCATGGCGGCAATAGGGGCGTTGGTCGTTCCGGCGAGGACGCTGACGAAGCCCAGCGCCGCGAAGAAGGGGATGTCGCCGCCGACCATGTGGCCGAAGACGTTGCCGCTGGTGGCGCCCACGAAGAAGATAGGGGTGATGACCCCGCCGCTCCCCCCGCTGCCCAGCGTGACGGCGGTAAAGATGCTTTTGAGGATAAAGGCGTATCCTGGAATGCCGTCCGATGCCGAACCGTCGGGCGAGAGGGCGTCCTGGATCGTGGAGAAGCCAAGCCCCAGGTACGCCTCTCCCACGACGAGCGTCAGCAGGAGCAAAATGACACCGCCCCCGAAGGCCTTGGTGAGGTAGTGAAAGGGCAACGTCTCGATGTAGCGGTGGCTGCTCCGGATCACCGTGATAAAAAAGTCGGCGACAAGCCCGAAGAAAATTCCGCCGGCGACGACCTTGAGCAGCAGGAAAAAGTCGAAATCAAGATTGGTGTAGAAGGCGATATCGAAGTAGGTGTACTCGATCCCGAAGAATTTTGCGGCATAAAAGGCGGCGAATCCCGAGACGATGGAGGGGAGAAGAACATCGTACATCAGGGCGCCGACGATCAGGATCTCGACCCCGAAGATCGCCCCGGCGATAGGGGTGCCGAAAACGGAGGCGAAGCCCGCACTGATACCACAGATGACGACTTTCTCCCGGTCTTTGGGTCTGAATTTCATCACGGAGGCGAGGAGGGAGGCCGTGGCGGCCCCGATCTGGGCGCTCGGTCCCTCTTTCCCGACGGAACCCCCGGAGAAGATCGTCAGCGCCGTACTGAGAAGCTTGACGGGGACGACGACAAAATTCATCTTACCCGAATGTTTATGCACCGCTTCGATCACCTTCTCCGTACCGTGACCCTCCGCGGCGGGCGCGAACTTTCGCACGAGCGTGACGGCGAGCATCAACGCGAAAGGGAGGAGCAGGTAGTAATCAAACGGCAGTTGTCCACGGTTCATTTCACCGTAGGCAAGCAGTTTCAAAAAATAGGCGACGATGCTGCCGATCACGGCGCCGATCAGGGAGGAGATGACAATCCATTTCGCAACGCTGGCGAACATAATGGTCTGTTCGGTGAGGTGTTTTCTGACGTTTGTATTGTTCGATTTCAAGGGGCGACTTTCGATGGTGTGATGCATTCTAACACTAGAGTATTAATACACGCCTTGAAAATGCCGAAGCGCCATTCCCATGATTTTCTTCCGGGCTGAAAATCTCAGGCCCCCTTTATGCTTTCTCCTTATAATCCGCAGCATGAAGAAGATTATGATAGGCGATGAGGTCATAGGGGCGGTCGAGATGCCGGAAACGCCTGGGGCCTACACCATTTTCCATGCCGTGCGCAAAGCTGTGGCCGAAAAGCGGCCGGTGACGCTTGCGCTGCTTTTCCCGCCGGAGAAGATCAAGGCGCTGGGGCGTTACCAGAAGGGCGGGGCGCAGGCCGAACTGGCCGAGCTGCAGCTCTTGATCGACATGGGGAAGGTGCTGGGGTTCAAGACGGCGGAGGCGGAGGCGCTGAAGCTGCAGATCGAGCTCACCAACGACAACGCCCATGTCCACCTCAATATCTCCAAGCGTCTCAAGCTGCTCAACAAACAGCGGCGCACGCGTACGCGCAGCACCTACCTCTTCTGGGATATCGAGAACTTCGGCCCCATAGGTCCCATGTTCACCCACGTCATCGAGAAGTTCAACGTCCCCGACGACCGCATCTACCTGGCGGCGAACCCCGACTCGCTCTACCTCAAGCGGCGGGAGTGGGAGGCGGAGCTGTATGACTACGGCAAGCGGCTGGAGTCGTTCAACTTCACCGTCGTCGATCACGGCAAGAACGTGGCGGATGATTTTCTGCTGGGGGAGTTTGAGCGTTTACAGCTCCGGCAGGCCGACGTCTTCATCATGACCTACGACCGGGAGCTCAAAGAGCGTTTCAAGGCGGCGTGCCACGGCAGCAACAACCTCTACACGCTGGGGAAATAGCGGCGCTTACTTTTTGGGTTCGCTCTTTTTGAGTTTTTCCGCCTTGATACGGATCATCGGGCGTTTCGGTTTGTCCTTAGGGGTCTCGGTCTTCTTGGCCTCATAGGGTTTCTTCTCACCCTTGTAGGGCGGTTTTTTCTTCGCATCATAGGGCTTCTTGCCGTACTTCTTACGTTTCGCTTCCCACTCTTTTTTCGCGGCAAGGCTCTCTTCGTCATGGGGCTTGCCGTCATGGCGGTGGTTGCGTTCGCCCGTTTTGCCCGAGAACATCGGTTTGCCGTTCTCGTCCGTGCCGATGTAGCGTGAAACGCCGCTCTCTTTCGGCTTGCGCGGGGCGCCTTTGCCTTTCGGTTTAGCGGGGGCTTTTTTCGGTGCGTCCTCTGCGTAGAGACGGGCGGATGGTTTCTTGTAGCGTTTCGGGCGCTGCACCGGCTTGGGGGCCTCTTCGGGGGCGAAGCCCTCCGGACGCTCCTGGGAGATGGCCCGGCCCAGAAGCATCTCGATGCCCATGAGCCGCGGGCGGTCCTCCTCGCCCAGCAGGACGAGGGCCCCTTCGCGGGCGAGCGCCATACGATCGAGATAGCGCTGCGGCACTTCCGGCAGGTCGTAGCTGATGAGCAGGTCGCATGCTTCAGCGCCCTCTACAGCATCGTCGCTTAGCACGGTGACGGTCTCGGGGACGCTGATGGCTCCGGTATCGCCGGCGGTCACGACGCTGATCTTTCTGTCGGCGTTCTCCTCAAGCAGTTGGGCAAGGAGCTCGTTTTTACGGCTCTCTTCACAGAGCAGAAGGCGGTGATTCTGGCGTTTGAACGCTACGGATGGGATGGCCATGGTGTGTCCTTGGTAGTGCAGGGAAAGAGACGGATTTTCGGTACGCTCCGCCGCTGCGAATGATGGTTGAATTATAGCGTTATTTCGCTCGGGCGGGGCAGGGAAGCGTTTTAATCTTTCCGTTTTGTAAGCAGATTGTCCAGGGCGTCGCCGAGATGGTCAAATCGGAAGGTGAAACCGGCATCAAGCAGGCGCCGCGGTACGGCCCACTGGCCGCCGGCGATCACCTCCGCCCCCTCGCCGAAAACGAGGCGCAGAAACCAGTAGGGCAGGCGCATGAAAGTGGGGCGATGCAGTTTCGTTCCCAGCGCTTCGGTGAGCTCCTTGTTGGTCGAGACCCGGGGCGCCGCGAGGTTGTAGATTCCCCGCATCTTGGCATCGGTGACGGCGCGGGCGAAGGCCTCGCAAAGATCGCCGATGTGGATCCAGGAGAGGTACTGCTTCCCGTCGCCGACGACGCCGCCGAGGCCGAGCCGGAAGGCGGGCAGCATCCGTGCGAGCATTCCTCCGTTGCCCAGGACGATGCCCAGGCGGAAGATGACCGTCCGCACGCCGTACGCTTTGACCTCCGTCGCCGCCGCTTCCCACTGCTGGCAGAGTTCGCCGAGGAAGGTGTAGGCGTACTCTTCGCTCAGTTCGTCGTGCCATTTTTTCGAGGGGTAGATGCCGACGGCGGAGCCGCCGATATAGAGGGAAGGTTTGACCTCCAGCAGGGCGATCGCCTCGGCGAGGCGCTCCGTCGTGCCGACGCGGCTCGAGACGAGCAGCGCCTTGTAGCGGCGGCTCCAGCGGCGGTCGACGGGCGCGCCGGCGATATTGATGATGACATCGGCGCCGATGAGCTTCTCGGCCAGTGCTTCGGCCGGAAGCGCGAGGTCGCTGCGGCTGAGCGGAATGACCGCCCATCCTTCCGCTTCAAATCGTTTTCGCAGGTGTCTCCCGACGAACCCCGTAGCACCGCCCATGGCAATTCTCATTCCGCCCTCCGTTGTGAAATTATATTATCATTGTAGCGAAGGTGCCCGAAATTTGCACAGGGGTATAATGGCAGGGAAATACCTTGCCGGAGAGGAGATGCCATGATCGCATGGAACACAACCCTGGCTGCCGTTTTCAGACGGCGGACGGAGACGCTCAAACCCATCGCCCGGATCGATGCGATGCCGCTGGAGGCGCTGATCAACATCGACCGCCAGAAGGCGGCGCTTGTCGAGAATACGGAGAACTTCCTTGCGGGACGTTTTGCAAACAATGTGCTGCTCTGGGGCAGCCGGGGCACCGGTAAGTCGTCGCTGGTGAAGGCGCTGCTGCAGGCCTACGCCGAGGAGGGGCTGCGGATCGTCGAGTTCTTCAAAGAGGACCTGCGCTACCTACCCGAGGTGATAGACGAGCTGCGCGACGAGCCGTACCGCTTTATCCTCTTCCTTGATGATCTGACGTTCGGCGAGACGGACCTCTCCTATACCTATCTCAAAAGCGCGATGGAGGGCTCCATCGAGAGCGCGCCGGAAAACGTCCGGGTCTACGCCACCTCCAACCGCCGCCACCTCGTCCCCGAATACATGAGCGACAATGAAGGCACGACGGTCAAGGACGGCGAACTGCATTACGGCGACAGTGTCGAGGAGAAGATCTCCCTGGCGGACCGTTTCGGTCTCTGGCTCTCTTTTTACCAGGGGACGCAGGACGATTATCTGGTCATGGTCGAGCACTATTTCAAAGGGGTCGATGCCGACCGGGAGCTGCTCATGCGCGAAGCGCTGCGCTTCTCGGCCGCGCGGGCTTCGCGCAGCGGCCGCACGGCGCAGCAGTTCTACCTGCACTATATGCAGCGGCTTGGGGCATAGGATTATCCGGTCTCACTGCCCTTTTGGCGCTGTGCGGGGCTAAAATCGATGCAGAAGCAGTGCCACCCCTCTTCGTAACGGTGCGAGAGCGGAAGGGCATGCCGTTCCAGGACCTTGGCCAAGATGGAGAGGCCCAGACCGAACCCTTTCTGGCGCCGTGAGTGCACCCCGCGCCGGAAAGGAGCCAGGGCCTTTGCAACCGGTTCTCTTAACGGCTTGCCCCGATTGCGGACACAGATCCTGCCGGCCCCGGCCGTAACCGTCACCGGGTACGCAGTGGCGTATTTCAGCGCATTGTCTATGAGGTTTTTGAGTGCGATGGAGAGGTAGAGGGGATCGCCCTCAAGATCGAAATCCTCGTCAAGTGCAATGGAAACTTTCTCCTCGTCGTCGATCATCATTTTCGAGAGCGCCTGCAGTATGAGCGTTTCCGCGCGGATCGTCTGGAGATCCAGCTCCCCGGTGACGGAGAGCTTCTCCACTTCAAGGAGCTCGCTTGTCATGGACTCCAGTTCCGAAAAGCAGCGCCGAAGCAGCTTTTTTTCGTCGGAATCGGGGAGCTTCTCTGCGGCGAACATGCCGCGGGCAATGGGTGTCCGGAGTTCATGGCCGATATCGCGCAGGAGCGCTTCGCGCGCAACGATCGTGTCCTGCAGGCGCTGGGCGAGGTGGTTGTAGGTTTCGGCGACGGCCCCGATCTCGTCACGCCCAGGAACATCGGAGCGGCTGTCGTAATCTCCTTCGGCAAAGGCCCGCATCTTGGCGGCAAGGTGTCCCAGGGGGGCCAGCATGGCGATGATGACAAGGAAGATCATGACCAGCAGGACGATATCGAGCCCGACAAGCAGATGGGGAAGCCACCGCCCCTGAAGGGTGCCGTCGAGAGCGGTGTCCCGCAGCAGCAATGCGGTCTCCATGTAGCGGATGGCCAGCAGATAGGTGCCGTCGCGCGTCTTCAGGATCCGCATATCCCCGAAGGAGTGGGGGCGTTCAAGCAGGGGCTCGGCCCCGGTCGCCTGCGTTGATTCGACCGCTTCAAAGCCCATCGAGGGGAGGGCCGCTGCAAGCGCCTCGGGTTCGGTCGTCGCCAGCAACCCGTAGAGTTTTCGGGCATCGTCAAGGTACTGCTGTGTGACGAGGGCTTCGGTCCGCTGGGTATACATGGCGTCTACCTGGTAGCCGATGGCAAGCATCAGCAGCAGGCTGGCGGAAAAAAGCAGGATGATTTTTCGGAAAATGGACATCGGATCAACCTATGAAGCGGTAGCCGATCCCCCAGACTGACTTGATGTAGCTGGGGGATTTGGCGCTGTCGCCTATTTTGAGGCGGATGTTGCTGATGTGCATGTCGACGGTGCGTCCCTTGGTCTCGGGTTCCAGCGAAGTGGCGTGGACGATCTGCTCCCGCGAGACGTTGTTGCCGCGGTTTTTCAGCAGGAAAAGGAAGATCTCGAACTCCACGGGGGTGAGGTCGACGGGGTACCCCTCCATACTGACCGTTCTGCTCTGTTCGTCGACGGTGAAGTCCGAGACTTGCAGCTGCGGGGCGTTGCCGTAGCGGCGCAGGACCGCCTCGATGCGCAGGATGAGCTCCCGCGGTTCGTAGGGTTTGGCAAGATAGTCGTCGACGCCGAGCTCAAAACCGTGGATCTTGTTGCCGATGTCGCCGCGGGCGGAGGAGATGATGATGGGGATGTCGCTGACGGATTTGATCGTCCTGGCGGCGTCAAAACCGTCCATGCCGGGCAGCATCAGGTCGAGGATGACGATATCGAACGCCTCTTTGTGCTGTTTCAGTGCTTCGAGGGCGCTGCGGGGGTCGCCGAAACTGCTGACGCCGTAACCGTAATCGGTGAGGTAGCCGCTGATAAGCGCCTGCATGGCCCGGTCATCTTCGATCAGCATTACCCGCTTAGTCACGTTCCCACTCCTCCAGGTAGGGGGTGAAGCGTTTGCGCTGCATCGGGGTCAAAACGGCGTGGAGCGCTTCGAAAAAATCCGCCTGGACTTTGTCGTTTTCGTTCTGCAGCGCCGTAGTCAGTTCGAGAAATTTTGTCCGGTCGAAACGTTCGGCTTCGAAGAGGGCCCTGACGGAGTCGCGGGTCTGTGCTTCGAGGCGGTTGAGGCGGTGATGGGCTTTGCGGTAGTCGCGGGCGATCTTCTCGACGCGTTCATGCTGCTGCGGAGTGAGGTCGAGGTAGCTGATGTCCATCGGCATGTGGTGTTCGCGGTGGTCGTCGTGGTCCGCCGCCAGCAGGGTGAAAAGCAGGGCAATCAGAACGATGAAACGCATCTCAACTCCTTTCTCCCGGTATCGTGATATTCGTATCCTCGAGCAGGCCGCGTTCAACGTCGCTGTGGCAGGCTTTGCAGTTGGCCCTGCCTTTGACCGCGTCGCGTGCGAAAATGTCCGCGGCGATCCTGCGGTGGGTCTTTTTCCAGAACGGTGTCTGCGTCACTGCTATGATATCCATATTTGACATAGAGGCCGATAGCTTGAAGGCGGCCTCGGAGGTGGCGTGTTCCGCCGCGTTGGCGACAAGGTAGGCCAGGATGTTTTGGGTCTCGGCCGCCTCCAGCGAGGCATCGTCGCCGAAATGGTTCTCCAGATCCGCCATCAGGCGCCGCCAGGAACGGCCGGGTAGCAGCGAGGGGGGATAAAGGGTATGGCACGCCGCGCATTCGTTGGCGAAGAGCGGATGCTCCGTTCGGTAATCGACGGCGGCCGTGTGTGTGGCGGTAAGGGGGTTGTCGCGCACCGTCAGCAGGTAAACGGGGGTCGCGAGGGCGAGCCCAATGCCCAGTAGCGCGATGGCTTTTTGAAAGAATGTCAGTTTGACACTGCGGCCTTCAATGGGTTTGTATCCGCTGACAATGGAGCGCAGCGTGCCGTGGGAAGGGTGCAGGAGACGGTCGAGGAAAACGCCTGCGATATGGGCCCCTATGAGGAGATAAAGCAGGGCCCCGAGGAGTTCATGGAGTTCCTCGAACAGTTCCATCTTCTTGAAAAACGTGCCGTGCAGGAAAGCGAAGAGCCCGCGGTTCTCCTGGACACCGTAGGTGAGCAGGCCCGTCAGCACGAGCAGCAGTGTCACGGCGATAATACCGATCACGGCGAAACTGGCGGCGGGGTTATGGCCTGCGTACGTTTTGTGCGAGTTTAGCAGCGTCAGCATGTAGGTCTTCAACGAGGAGAGTTTCAGGTCGAAATCGGCGAAACGGGAATGCTCCGGCCCCCAAAAGCCCCAGACGATACGGAAAAGCAGCAGGGCACCGACGGCGAAACCGAACGCCGCGTGCCAGAGCAGCCAGCTCTCCTCTTCGGCGCTCAGGTAGGCA
This sequence comes from Sulfurimonas sp. HSL3-1, assembly GCF_039645995.1. Lineage (NCBI taxonomy): Bacteria > Pseudomonadati > Campylobacterota > Epsilonproteobacteria > Campylobacterales > Sulfurimonadaceae > Sulfurimonas > Sulfurimonas diazotrophicus. The sequence continues at coordinate 1,777,496 of NZ_CP147920.1, read as the reverse complement.
CCGAGGATAAAGAGCACGAGCAGCCCGTGGAAGAGGCGTGTTGGCAGACTCCAGATATAGCTATTTTTCATGGTTCACCTCCGGGTTGACGCGCAGATGCGTCAGTCGTCCCAGCGCCCGTAGTTCGGGATAAAGATCTCCCGTTCACGGTAGCTACCGTTTTCGGCCTTCGTATGGCAGGCGTTGCAGTTCGCAAGACTCTTGACATCGGGCTGAACGATAGCGCGTTGCGGAATTCTTCGGTGTTCCTTGACGAAGTAGCCGGCTTGGCTAATCTGCATCGGCGCGTCCGCGGAGACGGATTTGGCGATCCTCGCCATATGTTTCGATGAAGGCGCGCTTACGTAGGCATTCGCGTCGAGATAGGCGGCAAGCTCTGCCGCATCGGCCGGCTCAAGGGTTGCATCGGTCCCGAAATGGTCCCCAAGCGACACCATCATACGTGTCCAGGAGGCACGGGGGAGCAGGCCCGGCTGGTAGGCCATATGGCAGGCGCCGCACTCGTTTTTGTAAAGACGCGCGGAGGTCGTTTCGACCGGTGCTGTGCTGCGTTTTTGGCCGCCGGACGTGACGGCATCCTCGGCAGCGGTTTTTTCATACCTCTGCGCATTGTGTTTTTCGTAATGGTCATCCGCCGCGAGGTAGACCGAACCGACTGCCAGCAGTGCGCACGTGATAACAAAGAGATGCTTTTTCATTGTAAACTCCTTAGCGGTATTGCATGATGTAGGTGAGGACATCACCTTTTTCCTGGGCCGTTCCCTCGCGGTTATAGACATCCTTGAAGTTACGGCGCAGCCATTTTTTGACCTCTTTGAGCGAAGTGAGGCGCGCGGGGTTGGCTCCCGGGGAGAGCGCGTCGATGATCTTGCCGGTATTGACGTTTTTCCCTTTTTGGGTCAGGTCGCTGCCGTGGCAACTGGTGCAGGCGATCTTCGTCCCTTTTTTGCCGATCTGTTCGGCGGTAAAGAGCGCTTCGCCGCGCGCGGCGTCAAACGGTTCGGACGCTTCTGTCTGAAGCTGTTGCATGTAGTTGCCGACTTCCGGGCTCGCCGCCATAAGGGACGAAGCGCAGACGACGGCGATCAGAATGGATTTCATAGGTACTCCTTGTATTCAGATGTTCACATGGTAGTACCAAGGTGTCAAGACGACAAGGGGCGTTTCTTGACACTCTCTTTACAAAGTAACGGGGTATTGAGGGAGAAATACGTCTCGGAATGGAGGAGTGCTGAAGTGTGCGTCCGACCGCTTCCCGGCCGCGCGGGGAGGGAGTACGGTACGGTTCAATAGATGGTGGCGGGTTCGCTTCTCAGTGGGACATGCCGCCGCACTTCATCCCCCCGCATTTCATATTGCTGTTTTTCATGCCCGCGCCTTTCATGCCGCTCTTTTGCATGCCGCCGCCGCTTTTCATACCACCTTTGATCATGTTGCGTTTGATCATCATCTTGACCATCGGTGCGGTGAAGGCGCGCTTGAAGACGGGGCGCTGTTCCGGAGTCAACACGGCGTAGATGGTGGTGAAGAGTTCGGTCATGGCGTCGATCTTGGCATCGAACTGCTTCTGTTGCGCCGCTTTGAACTGCTTGGCATCAAAGGCTTTTTCCCCGAAGGCGTCGATGGGGAATGTTTTGGCGGCTTTGCGTGTCATCTGTTTGGCTTTGAAGGTGTTGATGGCGTCGGTGACGGCCTGTGTCTGAGCGGCACTGAGCCCCGTCTGGCTGACGGCATTGACGACTTTGCGGGCGATATGCATTTTGTTGTCGGCGGTGCCGTGCATGCCCTGCGGAGTGCTTTGGCCGCCGCAGGCAGCGGCTGCCGTCGTGGCAAAAGCGAGGCTGGCGGCCGCGATAACGGCCATTTTTGTGAAGGGTTTCATTGGGAGAACTCCTGTAGGTGGTTGAATGTCAATCATTGTAGAGCAAAGGCATTAATTTACCGTTAATCCCCCGCGCCGTCCTCCCTGTTCCAGCGGCGCCGGAGATTGTGGATGTAGACGATGAGCAGGAAAAAGAGTGTCGACGTGAGGCTCAGCACGAGCATCAGCCCCGTCTCCTCCGGGACAGTGTCGAGCAGGATGAGTTTGCGGATGATAACGACGAAACCGATCTCGAGCAGGGTCAGGGCATAGTTGAACGCGCTGCGGATCAGGAAGGTCCGCGTAATGGCAATGACGATGAGCACGAAGAGGCCGTCGGTCAGGATCATCTTGATGGAGCGGAAATCGAGCGCCCCCTGGTCCAGGGTAAAGGAGACGATCTTGTGCGACAGGCTCAGGATGCAGACGGCCAGGTAGAGCACCATCACGGCGATAAAGGCGTATTTGAGCCCGGTGATCAGTTTGGAAAAGACAAGGTCGAGACGGGCTTCGATGGTCCGGTCGAAGGTCTCGAAGCGTGCGGCCATCCTCTCCGTAAAGGCGTGCGAAGCGGTTTTCATGCAGTGGCCCTGGCCACCCCCGTTATTTTCGAAACGATCTGTTCGCGGTAGGCATCGGCCATCAGTCCGACGCCGCGGTGCATCTGCGCCGGGTCGGTGTGGGTGAAATTGAGCCGGAGCTCGTCGAGCGCAGGCGTGCCGGGGTAGAACTCGCTGCCGGGGACGAAGGCGACCCCGCGCTCCAAGCAGCGGTTGACCAATGTTTTCGTGTCAAAGCCGGGCAGCCTCCCGTAGAGGAACATGCCGCCGCGGGGCTCGTCAAAAACGAAGTCGGGCAGCTGGGTGCGCAGTGCGTTGGAGAGCGCGTTTTTTTTAGCCCGGTAATGGATGCGCAGCGATGAGAGGTGGCGGTCAAGCCCCTCGGTCTCCCAAAACGCGTCGATCAGGCGCTGGTCCAGTGTCGACGTATGCAGGTCGATCGCCTCTTTGACGACGAGCAGCCGCCGCAGGTTCGCCTCGCTGGCCCGGACCCACCCGACCCGCAGGCCGGGGGCCAGGATCTTCGAAAAGGAGCCCAGGTGGAAGCTGCGTTCGGGCATGGTTGCGCTGATGGGCAGGGAGGCATGGTCGAAATAGAGCTCGCTGTAGGGTGCGTCTTCGATCAGCAGCGCGTCTGCGTCCAGCACCGCCTTGGCGACGGCCTGGCGTTTGGCGGCACTGTAGCGCAGCCCCGTCGGGTTCTGGAAGTCTGGGATCAGGTAGGCCGCTCCCGTCCTGGCGATGCTGCGTCTCAACGGTGTCATTGCGATGCCGTCGTGTTCCAGCGCGACCCCCTCGGTCTTGACTTTTGCCAGCCGGAACGCGCTGAGCGCCCCGAGGTAGGCGGGCAGTTCGACGGTGACCCCGTAGGGAAGCATGCTCAAGGCTATGAGGTTGATGGCCTGCTGTGAGCCTGTGGTGATGAGAATCTCCTCCGCGCGGGTTTCAAAGCCCGCGGCGCAGTAGCGCTCGGCGATCTTTTCGCGCAGGGGGGCGTACCCCTGCGAACGCGAGTACTGCAGGCTGGCCGGCTCGGAGAGGACGCGGTCGGCCGCCGTTTTGAAGGCGTCGAGGGGGAAGAGGTCGGCGTCGGGAAGCCCTCCGGCGAAGGAGATGGTGTCCGCGGTGATAACATCCAGGATCTCCCGGATAAATTGGCGTTTCATGTTCTTATCCTTTTATATGAACGCGATGATACGCCGATTCCGAAGATTAATCTTCAATATTTCTTGCATAAAACTATGCAGATCTTGCTAAAATTATCGTATGAAGAAAGAGACGCTGCGCCACCACGCCCACATCGTCAACGATGCGTTGTATTACATCTACCGCCATATCGATTCGCCGATCACCCTGGAGGTGCTCGCAGAGCGCAACCGCACGAGCGTCTACCATTTCCACCGGATCTTCAAGGAGGTGACGGGGCGCAACTTCTACGATACCCTGCAGTCCATCCGGCTGCAGAAGGCGGCGAACCTGCTCATCGTCAACAAGAAAGAGAAAGTCTCAATGATCGCGCAGCAGTGCGGCTACAGCACGCATTCGGCCTTTATCCGGGCCTTCAGGCAGCGCTATGCCCTGACGCCGACGCAGTGGCGCGAAGGGGGCTACCTCGCTTTTTCGCGGGAGAATATCCGCTACTCCGACAATGTGCCGCGGATCGCGTCGAATTTTACGGGGCTCAAACCGGCCATCGTCAAAATGCCCGCCATCCGCGTCGCCTACATCCGCCACCGCGGCTACAACCGTTCCATTGCCGACGTCTGGCAGCGGCTCTATGCCTACGCGGTCGAACACGGCCTGGAACAGGCCCGGCAGATCGGGCTGCACCACGACAACCCCTCGATCGTGCCGCTTGAGGAGTGCGCCTACGTCGCTGCTATCGAGATCCCCGACGACTTTGAGGTGTCGGGTTCCGTCTCCAGCTTCGTCATCCCCTCGTCGCTCTGCGCGCGCTTCACGATGCAGGGGCGCTACGGCGAGGTCCCGAACCTGATCCGCTACATCTACCATACGTGGCTGCCCGAGAGCGGCTTCGAAGCGAAGACCCTGCCGCCCTACGTCGTCTACCGCCGGAACCATTTTCTCGAAGCCGACGAACGTTTCGACCTCGATTTCTACCTGCCCGTCAGCGTCATCTGACGGCTTCAGGCCTCTGTGCGTTTTTTGAAGCCGGTGTTGATGCGCAGTTTGAGCCCGAGGTAGTACCCCTTGGTGATCAGTTTTTTCAGCAGGTAGGCCGTGTAGCCGCTGACGCGGATGATGCCGAAGAGCTCGCCGACCGCGTAGCGGCCGCCCAGGGCGACAAAGACGCCGTCGACCTTGGCGTGGAATGGGGAAACAGGGTCGCCGTTCAGGCGTTTGCGGATGGAGGCGGCGACGTACTCAGCGCTCTTTTCTGCCGTCTGGGCCGTCGGCGGGAGAAGGTTGCCTTTCGCGTCTTTGAGTTCGACGCAGTCGCCGACCGCGTAGACATTCATGTGGGGGGAGAGGCGCAAATAGGCATCGGGAACGATCTGGCCCAGCCGGTTTGTCTCAAGGGGCACGTCGCTCTGCAGCGTATTGGCGATGATCCCCCCGGTGAAGATCATAAAACGGTAGGAGAGGGCCGTGCCGTCTTTGAGGTGGATGGCGCCATCCTCGACCCGGTCGATAAAGGCGTTGGTCAGGATCCGGATTCCCAGCGATTCCAGGCGCTTTGCCGTACGGTTGACAATATAGCTGCTCATCCCCGGCAGGATCGTGTCGGCCGCGTCGATGAGGGTGATCCTGATCTTCTTCGCATTGGTACCGAGGGTCTTGTGGTGTTTTTCGATGACGTCGGCCATTTCCGCGGCGATCTCGACGCCGCTGAGCCCCGCCCCGCCGATGGCGATCTGCAGCTCGGCCGGCTCTGGGTCGCGGGTCTCTTCGACCTTGGTGTAGACGAGCTGTTCGAAGGTCTGGCGGAAGGCGAAGGCGCGCTGGAGGTTCTTGACCCCGTAGCTGTTTTCGCGCAGGCCCTTGATAAACGCGAAGAAGTTCGTGCGTGCCCCGGTGGCGACGATAAGGCTGTCATAGGGGATGCGTTCATGTTCCAAAACGACTTCCTTCGCCTCCGGGTCGACGCCGGTGATTTCCGCCTGCTTGAAAGCGACATGCCGGCCGAAGCCCCGGCACCAGTTCGCAAGGTCTATCGTGATGTCGTGGATGTCGAAGCGCCCGGCGATGTAGCCGTAGGCTTCGGTCTGCAGGTAGTGGTAGGGGTGGCGGTCGATCAGCGTGATGCGAAAGCGCGGGTCGCCGGCGAGATGTTCGACGGCCCGCAAGCCGCCGTAACCGCCGCCGAGAATGACAATGTGCTCTTGCTGCATTTCTTATCCTTTTTTGACCAGAAGTCCGGCGGCGATGATCATGGCGATGCCGAGCCAGACGGCGGCGTCGGGGAAACCGTCGCCGAGCATGATGCCGAAACCGACGGCGAAGGGGATGTTCGTGTAGCTCACCGCCCCGATGATCCCCGCTTTGCTGAAACTGTACGCTTTGGTAAGCAGCCACTGCGAGAGGGTGGAGATGAGGGCCATGAAGGCGATCAGCCCCCACACCTTCGGCGATGTCGGCCAGAAGAACGCGGGAAAGAGGAACGCCAAGGCATCCGGCGCGCTCACGAAGGGGGAAAGGGCAAAGAGCAGCAGGGGCGCAAGAGTACCCACCCCCATGAACGAAAGGACGATGACGCGGGTGTCGTAGACGTGGCGGATCGTTTTGATGGTGGCGTAGGCCGAGGCGGCGAAGAAACCGCCGAGCAGCCCGAGAAAGTGCTCGTACCCCATCAGCATCCCCGTCGGCTTGGAGATGAAGAGGACACCGGCAAAACCGATGAGGAGCGCCGCGAGAGCGTAACGGTTCAGATGCTCCTTCATCAGGAAAAAGGCCAGTACGGAGACGAAGAGCGGCGAGGTCTTGTTGAGCGTAATCGCTTCGCCCAGCGGGATGACGGTAATCGTATAGAAGAAAAGGATCATCGCGCTGAAGCCGAAAAAGCCGCGCAGCAGGAGCAGGTGGAGTTTGCCGCCGGGAAGGGTCGGGGGAGTATGGCGCAGCATCACGAGGATAATAAGCACCCCGATGAGGTTACGGAAAAAGACGATCTCCAGGGCGCTCAGGTCGTCGCCGAGCAGCTTGGCGACGGCCCCGTTGAGGGCGGAGATGAGGGCGCTGAGCAGCATGAAAAGCACGCCGCGGTCGGTCTGGGAGAGGAACTGCTTCACTGGACGGGTCTTTTTTGACGGAAGTATACACTCTTTGGTTCCCGCGCGCCCGGGCGGTCTGCTTATTCTGAAGGCAGGCTTTATCCGGACGCTAAAACAATTTCCTTCCCATCCCTTTACCTCGATAAGTTATGATAATACAAGCGAGCCCAATCAAAGGAGCATAATATGGCATTTGAACTGATGAAGCTGCCGTACGAAGAGACGGCGCTGGAACCCTATATCTCTGCCGAAACGGTGTCGTTCCATTACGGGAAACACCATGCCGGCTATGTCGCAAAACTCAACACGCTGATCAACGCGACGGTCTTCGCACATGTCCCGCTGCTCAAGATCATCCGCGAGGCTGAAGGTGCAACCTTCAATAACGCTGCGCAGGTCTTCAACCACGACTTCTACTGGCTGGGCCTCTCCTCCGGGAGCACGGAGCCGTCGGCGGAGCTCTCCGAGATGATCGAGCGCGACTTCGGCTCCATGGAAGGGTTCAAAGAGGCCTTCCTCGCCGCGGCGGCCGGGCTGTTCGGGTCGGGGTGGACCTGGCTTATTCTCAGGAATGATAATACCCTCGTGATTGAAACGACCTCCAACGCGGACACGCCCGTACGCTACGGTCGCCGGCCGCTGCTGGTCTGCGATGTCTGGGAACACGCCTACTACATCGACCGCCGCAACGCCCGGCCGGAGTACCTGGAAAACTGGTGGAAACTGATCAACTGGCGCTTCGTTTCCGACAACCTTGCCGCGGAGGAGAACGACCCTATCGCAGGCTACAGCCAGCCGTGCAATGACGACAGCGAAGTCTGCGACTATGTCGATACGATGCAGGCAAACGAAACGACCGCCACGTAAGCAGGCGTGACGGCCTCCGCGAAAAGCGAAGCGAAAGGAGGAGGCCATGACACCGCGTGAACTTGCGGCCTACGACGGCCGCGACGGAAGACCCGCCTATGTTGCCTACAAAGGGAAGATCTACGACGTGTCGGAGAGCCCGATGTGGGCGGAGGGGAACCACCAGGGGATGCATCAGGCGGGGCGCGATCTCACGCCCATGCTTGAGGGTGCGCCGCACGGCGATGAGGTGTTTGAACGCTACAGCGTCATTGGCACGCTGGATGCGGAGCCGGAGCTGAAGGCCCGGGCCGATGCACCGCCTCCGGATGCGAACAAGGAGCGCCGCCGCCGTTGGCAGGCGCTCTATCGCCGTTACCACCCCCACCCGATGACCGTCCACTTTCCCATCGCGCTGCACCTCTTTTCAGCGTTGATGGACCTGCTCTTTTTCGCCGTGCCGACGGCACTCTATGCCGCCGCCGTCTTTTATACTTTCCTGGCAGCGACGGTCATGGGGGCGGTCGCGATGGTACCGGGGCTGATCAGCTGGCGGATCAATTACGGGGGCACGTGGCGCCGTCCCTTTGCCGTCAAGATCGTGCTCTCCGTGGCGATGCTGCTGGCGGGGATCGTCGCGATCATGCTCTATCTCGAAGCCCCGGGCATCGTCTACACGATGTCGGCCGAAGGCATTACCTACCATGCCATCGTTCTTTTGACGGGCCTGGGGGTGATCGTGCTGGGCTATTACGGCGGCAAGATCACCTGGGGCGAGAGCATGCCCTATCCCCAGGCGAAAGAGGCGCCCGTGTCCACTGCCGCGGCGGCATCCGTGCCTTCGCCGCAGACGGGGGCGAAGCTGCCTTCGGCCGGTCGGTATGAGGTCCCTTTCGCCGCCGACCCTTTTATGCCGCCCTTGCAGCGGCATATGCCGGCGTCTTCAACCCCGCCCGCAACGGGGCAGAGCCTCTCCATTTTGATCGGCGGGGCAGCGGGCATGGGGATCGACACCCTGGAAAAGGTGCTCAGCGACGCCTTTGTCCGCAGCGGCTACTACGTCTATTCGAGTAAGGAGTTCATGTCCCGGGTACGCGGGGGGAGCAATACGACGCTTATCCGCATTGCCGATACCCCGCTGGAGGCACCCTGCTGGGAAGTGGACCTCTTCATTGCGCTTGACGCCTTGGCCCTGACCCACGCGGCGCCGCGCCTTAGCGCGCAGACGGTCGTACTGACCGACGAGCGTTTTTCGGCGGAGGCGCCCGGCGCGATTGCCGTTGCGATGCAGCGCGAGGCGCAGCGGCTGGGCGATCCGCGCTACGCCAACACCTATGCCGCCGGGCTGGTCTACGGGATGCTGGGCCTTGAAACGGATGCATTGAAAGCCAGCGTGCAGGCGCGTTTCGCGCGGGACGAGGGGAATGTTCTTGCGGCGGAGGCCGGGGCCGATGCGGGCCGTACTCTTCAGCACCCCCCGCTGCCGCCGTTGCCTTACTCCCATCCCGAAGGGGCCGCCGTCTTGCACCTGATGGACGGCACGACCGCCTGCGGTTTCGGTTTCCTTGCCGGGGGGTGCAACTTCGTCGCCTCCTATCCGATGTCCCCCTCCACGGGAGTCCTGAACTTTATGGCGGGGATGTCCAAGCGTTTCGAGATCGCCGTGGAGCAGAGCGAGGACGAGATCGCCTCGATCCACCTTGTGATGGGGGCGTGGTACGCCGGTGCACGGGCACTGACGACGACATCGGGCGGCGGGTTCGCGCTGATGGGAGAGGGCATAAGCCTCTCGGGCATCACGGAGACCCCCGCCGTCGTCTACCTGGCGCAGCGGCCCGGCCCGGCGACGGGATTGCCGACCCGCAGTGAACAGGGCGATCTGAACCTCGCGCTGCACTCGGGGCACGGCCCCTTCCCGCGGATTATTCTCGCCCCGGGTTCGCTGCACGAATGCGTCGAACTGGGCCATCTCGCCTTTGAACTGGCCGACCGGTGGCAGCTGCCCGTCATCGTGCTCAGCGACCAGTACCTGGCCGATACGATGGCGATGACCGGCGACGTCGATTTCGCTGCCTTCGAACAGCGCCGTTACATTGCACCCGCATCCGAAACGTACAACCGCTACGCCGACACCCCCTCGGGCATCAGCCCCCGGGCCGTGCCGGGCGGCGGCGAGGGGCTGGTCTGCAGTGACGGGCACGAACACGACGCAAGGGGGCAGATCACCGAGGATTTCCGCGTCCGAGAGGCGATGGTCGCCAAGCGGGCCCGAAAGGCCGAAGGGATCGTGGCCGAGGTGTGGCCGCCGGAGGTGCGCGGCACAGGGAGCATCGCGGTGATCGGTTGGGGCTCGAGCCGCGGTGCGATTGCCGAGGCCCTGGCACGTCTGGGAGACGACCGGACCTGCCAGGTTCATTTTGCCTGGGTGCATCCGCTCAATCCCGAACAGCTCGCCTTCCTGCAGACCTACGACTACCGCATCGTCGTCGAGAACAACGCCGACGGCGCCTTTGCGGAGCAGCTGGCGCTGCACGGTGTCAGGGTCGACCGGCGTATCTTGCAGAGCAACGGTTTCGCCTATTTTGCCGACCAGCTGGCGCAGGAACTCGCCGCCGTCATAAAGGAGCGCGCATGAAACCGTTTGAACGTGAAAATACAGATATCGGCTGGTGTCCGGGATGCGGGAATTTTGGCATCCTGACCCTGATCCGCGAGGTGCTCGACGAGTTGAAAGCCGACGGCCGCAGCGTGGTCATCGTTTCGGGCATCGGCCAGGCGGCGAAGACGCCCTATTACGTTGACGTCAATATGTTCGGGGTACTGCACGGGCGCGCCGTTCCCGTCGCGACGGCGGTCAAGGCGGCCAACCCCGAACTGACCGTCGTGGCCGAGGGGGGAGACGGCGATATGTACGGGGAGGGGGGCAACCACTTCCTGCATGCCGTCCGCCGCAACGTCGACATCGTTCATATCGTCCACAACAATATGATCTACGGGCTGACCAAGGGGCAGGCGTCGCCGACGAGCCAAAAGGGGATGGAAACGAAGGTGCAGGTCGACGGGGTCGGCAACGAGCCCTTCAACCCTCTCGCCGTGGCGCTGGCGCTGCGGGCGGGGTTCGTCTCCCGGGTCAATATCGGCAACCCCGTACACGCCAAGCAGGTGCTCAAAGCCGCTTTTCTGCACCGCGGCTATGCCCTGGTCGACATTTTCCAGCCCTGTGTGACCTTCAATAAAATCAACACCTTCGGCTGGTTCGGGGAGCATACCTACGAACTGGACGCCTCCCACGACACGGCCGATCTCGGTGCGGCGATGGCGCGGGCGATGGAGAGCGGGCCGTTCCCGCTTGGCGTCTTCTACCGCCTTGAGAGCGATACGTTCGACGAACGGGTCCGCCACGGCCAGCGGCGTCCGCTCTCGCTCGCGACCCACGATGCCGCGCTCATTCAGACGCTCTTCGATGCCTATTGAGGTCTATTCGATCTCAGGGGCAGTCCCGCTCTTTCTGACGATGTAGATGAAGTAGGAGAACACAAAGAAGAGCAGGGCGAGCGCGCCGATCAGCGAGGCAGCGTAGGGAAGGTCGTGGTAGTTGGAGATGGAGATCTTGAAAACGACCAGCAGCGCCTCGATCATCAGGGCGATGATGATTGAGACGGAGAAGTTGAGCAGGGTCTTCACTTTGATCCCCTCATGGACTTTCTGCGTTTTGGGCATTACCTCCTGGTCGACGATCGTTTTTCCCAGGTCATAAACGGCCAGTCCCAGAGTGAGGGCGATGACGGGTTTGAAAAACATCTCCAGCGAAAGCACATCTTCGACGATGAGGTAGTGGCCGAAACTGAAAAGTCCGTAGAGGACGACAAAGATCCCCAGCAGCAGCAGCCCCCCGCCGATAATGCCGTAGAGGGTACGGTGGGTCAGCTTGAGGGCGCCGTTATTCTCGATCAGCATGAAACGTTCAAGGAGGTTGCGCAGCTGGAAGTCCAGCAGGATATAGCCCCCTTTGGCCGTCTTGTAGACGACGGTGATACACAGGTGCCCCGTCGTCGTGGAGAGGTAGGGTTCATGGAAATAGTAGTCGCCCGAGAGTTTACTCTCGTCGATGAGGTAGCTCCGGTCCGCGCCGACGGCTGCCGAATCCTTCTTGTGGCGGCTGTGGTTGGCGGAGGTCTGGGCGAACCCTTCGTCGGTCTCATAGGCCAGCTCCAGGCTCGGGAAGACGGAAAAAATGTGCTTGACGTTCTTTTCCGTCAGATGGATGAGTCCGATCCGTTGGATGGACGCAAGGATGAACTTCTGGATCAGGTCGGCATTCTCTTCGTAAATGGTTACAAGGTTCTGCATGGAAACTCCTTCGTAAAATTGCCATGTTCTCTGCTCCGGCGCAACCGCACCGTGGAGAGGGAAAAGGAGAAAATATAATGTCTGTGGTCAAATCGTATTCACGCCGGGCATTGTAGATGAGTTTTAGTGCAAAGTCTATTCGAGAATGATGAAAAATTCATCACTCCAGGTGGATAAAAGGGTATCAGATCGGGGCGCGTGAGAGGTCGGTGAGGATGCGGCGCGCATACCAGTATGTCACGACGGCGGCAGTGATGACGACGCCCCCGACGCCGAGCCATACGGAGAGAGCCGACGGCGCGATACGGGCAAGGATCCAGAGGACGATCAGCGGAGCGACGACCTGCCGGGCGAGGCTGATATAGAAGATAAACGCGGGCCGCTTGACCCCCTGGAGCATCGCGACGTAGGTGAAGATGACGACGAAGGGGTAGATCAGGAAGGCCTCGACGCGCAGGTAAAGCACGCCTTCGTCAATCACGCTCGGGATACTGCTGAAGATGCCCATCACCGTCCCGGCGCCCGCGAAGAGCACGATACCGCCGATAAGGGCGACGATGGCACCGTAGAAGAGGGAGCGGCCGACAGTCTCGCCGATGCGTTCGAACCGGTGGGCGCCGCTGTTTTGCGCAACGATGGCCAAGACCGCGACGTTGAGGCCGACGGCGGGCATCAGAATGATCTGTTCAATCCGCATGCCCACGCCGTAGGCCGCGACGACCTCCTGCCCGTAGGGCGCGGCGAAATAGGTGATGATGTAGATGCCCGCGGCCATCAGCGCCAGGTTGGCGCTGGGGGGGATCCCCTGCCGGATCAGCTCGACGAGGGCGGAGGGATCGAAACGAAAGGGCGCGCTGCCGCGGTAGACGGGTTTGGTCTTGAGGCGGTAAAAGAGATAGGCGGCACTCATGGATTCGATGATGACCGTGGCCAGGGCGATGCCCGTGACGCCCATCGGTGCGACGCCGAACCCGCCGCGCACGAACCAGGCGTCGAGCGCGACGTTGATCACGGCGGCGGCAATGAGCACGTTGCGGAAGGAGACGGTATCCCCGACGGCATTGAGCAGGGCGTTGAGAAAAAAGGTGAAGACGAAGAGGCCCGTACCGGCGATGATGACATTGATGTAGGCCAGTGCTTCCGCGAGGTAGGCGTCCCGGGCACCGAGCGAGGACATCAGTGCCGGGGCGGTGACAAAGCCCGCGGCGGTCAGTGCGATGGCCAGCAGGCCCCCGAAGAGGAGGGCATTGTGTGCGAGATGGCGTGCCTGCTCCGTTTCCCCGGCCCCCAGGGCATTGCCGACGAGGGCCGTCACCGCTTCGCTCATCCCTTCGGCGAGGGAGATGATAATGAAGAAGATCGGAAAGGAGAGTGAGAGGGCAGCCAGCGCCTGGGTCGAGATCATCCCTGCAAAGTAGGTATCGGTGATGTTGAAGAGGGTGTGGAAAAAAAAGCCGATGCACGCAGGCACCGCCAGGGTCCTGATATGGCTTCGGATACTGCCTTGGGTGAGATCAAGCTGCATACGCTACCGTCCGGATGGTTTTAGGTATAGTATAAACGCTCTCCCTTCGTCCTAAGACGATGTGAACGGGGATGCGTCCTTCCTTAAGGAGGGGGCAAGGCAACTTCATCTACGATACCGTTATATTTTTCAGAATATAACACTTTTGTCATGTTTTGTCGCATTTTTCTGCTTTATTCGTGCTTCTAGGGCACTTTTTAGAGAATAGACCTTGCAGACATCGTTATGTTTTATAAAAAATAACGCTCTATAAGCAGCGTGATAAAAGGAGAGTCATTGAAAACGACAGGCTGGATAAGTGCCGTATTAGCGGGGGTTCTTGGAGGTTCGCTTTACGCGGCGGATGCAAATGCCCCGAAACAGGCGTTGAATTCGAACTATACATTGGTATATAACGCTGTACCGGGAGAGGCGGAGAGCTTCACGGAGATGTTCAGCGAGGGGGAGTTTTACGCCCGCCTGCGTTCGAATACCTTCTACTATAAATGGCAGACGGAGACGGCCAAGCAGGACAGCCATCTTATCAGTGCCCTCGGCGGCTCGCTGGTCTACCGCAGCGCAGGCTACGGTGGATTCGATTTCGGCATGGGCCTTTACTACTCCCAGGCCTTTTTCGATGACAGCAATGATCCGGTCAATACGCTTAAACCGGGCAAAGATGTCCTGAGCCGTTACGATTACGTCAATACGGGCAACAAGGGGATGGGAGCACTCGGCCAGGCGTACATCGCCTACAGCGGCATCCCCAAAACCCGCATTGCCGTTGGCCGGCAGCTGGTGGAGACCTTCTATACCAAGTCCAACGACACGAAAATGATCCCCAACACCTTTGACGGGATCGTCATCGATACGAAGGCGGTTCCGGCGACAGCCGTGAGAGTGGCCTACCTCGCCGAACAGAAGCTGCGCGACCATACGCAGGCGCACTCGGTCCTAATGTACGGCGACGCGAACAGCAGCAGTTCCGAGCGCCCGGAGTGGAGCGAGAACGACGACTCCGCGATGCACAAGGGGCTTACCTATACGCGTCTCAAAGCGGCAGGCAAGCCGACGGACGCACCGCTGATCACCGGGGACCTGCACAATACGGCGATCGCCAACCTGAAACTCGACGGCGCATTCTACATCGTCCCGGAGCTCGTCAGCGAGGTGATGGCGGAGGCGAACTACAAGGTCAGCCTCGGCAGCGTATCGCTGACACCCGGTGTGCGTTACATCAAGCAGTTCGATAACGGCGCCGGTAAGGTCGGCGGCGCGGCATACAGCGGCAAACTGGCAGGCCAGAGCGGCGCGGCCGGCGGCTATAAAGAAGCCGACTCTCTCGACGCCCAGATGGTGGCCGCACGGATCGTGGCGCAGCTGGGCAAGTACAAGCTCAACTTCGGCTATACCCAGGTCTTCGACGAAGCGGACCTGATCACCCCGTGGCGGGGCTTCCCGACGGCGGGCTATACCCGCTCGATGGCCCGCTACAACTGGATGGCCAATACGAAGAGCTACCGCGTCGAGCTGCAGCGCGCCGCCAACAAAACCGGGGTCTTTACGGACCTGTTCGTACAGGCTTCCTTTCTTCATACCGATGCGGACGAGTCGAAGGGGTACTATGATGAGAACTACTACTACCTCGGATTCGTCCAGAACCTGCCCATGCTGGCCGACCTGCAGTGGCGGCTGCGCCTGGGGTACAACGACACCGAAAAACCGGATGCCGACAGCCTGGATGCCCGCTTCGAGCTCAACTACCTCTTCTAAAGGAGCAGAGCATGATGATCAGTGCACGTAACCAGATCGATGCCGATATCGTCGCGGTGCGCCGGGACGGGGTCAGTGCGCTGCTGGAACTTAAAACGGCGCAGGGGACCCTGATGTTCGCTTCGATCACAGGGAACGCCTCTGATACGCTCTGCGTCAAGGAGGGGGACCGGGTTATCGCATTTTTCAAAGATTCGCATGTGCTGGTCGCCACGGGATGGGCCATCCCCATCAGTGCGCGGAACCGGCTCGAAGGGACGATCGAAACCGTTCACCGCGGCGTTGTCAATGCGGAAGTGCGGATCCGGCTAGGCGGCGGGGACCGTATCAGCGCGACCGTGACCGACGACGCCGTTTCAAACCTGGAGTTGCAGTCGGGTATGCCCGTCGTTGCGATCATCAAAGCCTCGGACATGATGATCGCTAAACCTGCCAAATAAGAAAGAAGGAACAAAAAATGAAAATCAGTGCCAGAAACCAGATCGAGGCGGGGGTGCTCTCCGTCAACAAAGGGGCGGTAAACGCCAAGATAGCGCTGCGCGCGCCGAAAGGGACGACGCTCAGCGCCATCATTACGATTGAAAGTGTCGAGAGCCTCGGCTTGGCCGTGGGGGACGTGGTCCGTGCCTTTTTCAAAGCGTCGCACGTTCTGATCGCGACGGGGGGCATGCCGAAGATCAGCGCCCGCAACAAACTGGCGGGTCATGTAGAGAAAGTGATCCAGGGGGCGGTCAATACGGAGCTGATCATTCAGCTGGAGAGCGGGGATCTGCTGACCTCTATCATTACCAACGAATCCATGGCGGAACTGGGTATTGAGCAGGGCAGCAACGTCATCGCCATTGTCAAAGCCAGCGACGTTATGATCGCGAAATAAAGGAACCTATTATGATGAAAAAGACATTTTTGTTACTGCTCTTGTCCCTCTCCGCGATTGCCGGCGAGATCAATATCGCCGTGGCGGCGAACGTCAGCTACGCAATCGATGAACTCAAAGCGGTGTTTGCGAAACACTACCCGGATACGAAAGTCCAGGTCACGCTGGGCAGCAGCGGGAAGCTGACGGCACAGATCAAGAACGGCGCCCCCTACGGGCTTTTCATGGCGGCGAACATGAAGTACCCCGCATCGCTCTATGCCGACGGCATTGCCGTGACCAAGCCGGTCGTATACGCACAGGGCGCCCTGGCGTACCTCAGCGCGAAACCGATGGATTTCTCCAAGGGGATCGCCCTGGTGGCGGACAAATCCGTCAGCAAGATCGCTATTGCCAACCCGAAAACGGCCCCCTACGGTACCGCCGCGGTCGAGGCGATGCAAAAAGGGGGCGTTTATGATGCCGCCAAGCCGAAGTTCGTCTATGCCGAGTCGATCTCGCAGACCGTGACGTATGCCTTGACGGCAGCGGACGTCGGTTTCATCGCGAAATCTTCCCTTTACAGCCCGAAAATGGCACAATACAAGGAAAACGTTAACTGGGCGAGTGTCGATCCGGCACTCTATACGCCGATCAAACAGGGGGTCGTCTTGCTGAAAAATGCCGGAAAAAGTGCGGAGTACAAAGCATTCTACGACTTTATGCTCAGCGACGAAGCGAAGGCGATCCTGCGTCGTTACGGATACATCGTACAGTGAATCGCATCGAGGCCTATATCACCAGTATCGAACGCCGGGACAACATCACGATTGTCTCCTTTGATGCCGCGGGGGCACCGATGCGGATGATGGCCCTGGGGCTTGCAATCCCGATCGCCGTCGGAACGCGGGTGATCCTCGGGGCCAAAGCGTCCCATGTGGCGCTGGCCAAGAAACTGGAGGGGCATCTCTCCATCTCCAACCGCCTCGAGGCGGTGATCGAAACGGTTGAGACGGGGGCGCTGCTGTGCAGCGTGACGCTCCGTGTCGGCCCGGCCCGGATGGAGAGCATTATTACCCGCGATTCCGCCGAGACAATGGCGCTGCATCGGGGCGACAGCGTCACGGCGCTGATCAAGGCAAGCGATCTCTCCATCCTGGAGATCGTTGAAAAAGGAGAGGCATGAACCGGCTATCGGACCCGGAGCTCTGGGAGTATATCAGGGGGGATCTTCCCTATTTCGATCTGACGACGCAGCTGCTCGCACTGCCGCCGCAGCGGGCGACATTGAAGGTGTTGACGCGCGACGAGGTCGTCGCGGCCTGCACCGAAGAGGCGGTGCGCATCGGGGAACTCCTGGGGTGCGAGGCGCAAAGCAGCTTCGCGTCGGGGAGCGTTGCGGCGCCCGGCAGCGTGCTGCTGGAGCTGCACGGGGATCACGAAACGCTGCACAGCGCATGGCGGCTCTGCCAGATACTGCTCGAATACGCCTGCGGCATGGCCACGCGCGCCCGGACGATGCTCGCAAAGGCGCATGCGGTCAACCCGCACTGCGAACTGCTCGTTACCCGCAAAAGTTTCCCCTTCGCCAAACGCTTTTCCACCCGTGCCCTGATGTGCGGCGGGGCGATGCCGCACCGGCTCGGCCTCTCGGAGACGGTACTCGTTTTCGAACAGCACCGCGCACTCTACAAGGACACCGCCGCGTTCGAGGCGGCGCTGCGGGAGCTCAAGCAGCGCTGCGTCGAGAAGAAACTGACGGTGGAGTCCGAATCGCTTGAGGATGCCAAGCGGATGCTGGCCCTGGGCGCGGACGTGATCCAGATGGACAAATGCGGTCCCGACACGCTGCAGGAACTTGTCGCCTACAAGCGCGAACACCATCCCGGCGCGACCATCCTGGCCGCAGGGGGGATCAACCCGGCCAACGTGGCCGATTACGCAGCATCGGGCGTGGAGGGGGTCGTCACAAGCAGCCCTTATCAGGCGGGCATGGCCGACCTGACGGCGCGGTGGGAGACAGATGGAAGCGATTGATTTCGGCCCCTTTATCCTATCGTTCAAACTGGCGGGATTGACGACGTTCATTCTCTTTGTCGTTGCTCTGCCGGTCGCATGGTGGCTGTCGCAGACGGCGTGCCGCTGTAAGCCTTTCGTCGAGGCGGTTACCTCCCTGCCGATCGTCCTGCCGCCGTCGGTGCTCGGGTTTTACATCCTCTACGCGCTCTCGTACAACTCGCCGCTGGGCGCCTTTTTCGAGCAGACCTTCGGCATCAAACTCGTGTTCAATTTTACGGGGCTTGTCATCGCCAGCGTCTTCTACTCGTTTCCGTTTATGGTGCAGCCGCTGCAAAGCGGCTTCGAGGGGCTGAACAAGAACATGCTTGAAGCCTCCTACATCAGCGGGAAAGGAAAGGCGGAGACCCTGCTGCGCGTGGCGCTGCCCAACATCAAACCGGCCCTGATCACGGCGCTTATCGTCACCTTCGCGCACACCGTCGGCGAGTTCGGGGTTGTCCTGATGGTCGGGGGGTCCATCCCCGGCGAAACCAAGGTCGCTTCGGTCGCCATCTACGAAATGGTCGAGGTGATGGATTACACCACGGCGCATATCTACAGCGCGATCATGGTGGCGCTCAGTTTCGTGGTGCTGCTTGGGGTCTACCTCTTCAACCAGCGCCAGAACCGTCGGATCGGAGTCGCCTGATGATCGAACTGGACATCCACAAAATGCTGCAGGGCAGCAGCGGCGACATGCCGCTGGATATCGCACTCTCCATCCGGGAAAAGAGTTTCGTGGCGCTGGCGGGGCAGAGCGGCAGCGGGAAGACGACGCTGCTGCGGCTGCTGGCCGGTCTGGAACGCGCGGAGGGGGAGATCAGCGTCGCCGGCGAGACGTGGTTGGGCAAAAAGACCATGCTCCCGCCGCAGAAACGCGGGATCGGCTTCGTCTTCCAGGACTATGCGCTTTTCCCCAATATGAGCGTGGAACAGAACCTGCTCTACGTCAACAACGACCGCGCCCATGCCGCCATACTGTTGGAGATGACGGGTCTGCTTGAGCTCAAAGAGCGTCTCCCGGGGACGCTCAGCGGCGGACAGAAGCAGCGTGTTGCGCTCTGCCGCGCCCTGATGAACCGTCCGAAACTGCTGCTGATGGACGAGCCGCTCTCCGCGCTCGATCCGGCCATGAGGCTGAAGCTGCAGCATGACATCCTTACCCTGCACAAGGCGTTCGGCACGACGACGGTGATGGTCAGCCACGATCCCAGCGAGATCTACCGCCTGGCCGAGCGGGTCGTCGTCCTCGAACACGGGCGGATCGTGCACGACGGGACCCCCGGCGAGGTGCTGCTGCGCACCAGCGGCAGCCAGAAGTTCACCCTGGAAGGGGAGCTGCTTGACATTATTCGCGCCGACGTCATCTACATCGCCGTCGTGGCCATCGGGCAGCAGATCGTCGAAGTCGTCTGCGACAAAGAGGAGGCGGCACAGTTCGAAGTCGGGCAGACCGTGCAGGTGAGCACCAAGGCCTTCGCGCCGACGATACAGCATGCCAGACGGGGAAGCGAGCGTCTCTGAAGGCGGGTCGGATCGTTCCGTAAACGCGCCCCGGGCAGAGCGCCGTTTTTTTGCTTCAATTTTCATCTCTTTCCCAAAATTTTTGATCCTCTTATAGGCACTGCTTCTTGCGTATGATTTATGGCGCCACTCCCCCGTTTCAGGGAAGAATCGCCCTCACACTCCGCTCACACTTCCCCATTACAATGCGCCATCACATATAAGGAGTTTTTATGAATAATACGAGGCGTGAGTTTCTCGGAAACGTAGCAAAAGCGGGGGCATTGCTCTTGGCAGGAAGCGCGACGGCGCTGCAGGCGAACGGGAGTGTGAAAAGCAGCAGCGATACGGATCCGGTTCTGAGCGACGATCAGCGCGATACGCTGTTTTACATCTACCAAGAAGAGAAAGTAGCGCGCGACGTCTATATCACGCTGGGGGAACGTTACCCGGAAGAGAGCACGTTCGCATTGATCCAGCTCTCCGAGCAGAGCCATATCGAAGCCGTCGGTGCGCTGTGTGTAAGCTACGGGATCGACATCTCCTATGTCGACCTGGACGCCGTCGGTGTGTTCGAGCTGCCGGCACTGCAGGATCTCTACGATGCCTGTGTCGCGCAGGGGAATATCTCACGCCTCGAAGGGCTGAAAGTCGGCGAACTGATCGAGCTGACGGATCTGGACGATCTGGAATCGGCGGCCGCCGGGATGCCCGAGGATGTGGTGTCGGTCTTTGAAAACCTCAAAGAGGGGAGTGAAAGCCACCTCGATGCCTTCCGCCGTGCCATCGCCCGTCTCGAGGCTTAGCGCAAACTTCTAACAGCCTCTTTGCCCCGTCGCTGCGTTTTGCAGTGTTAATAGGGGCGATTCAGGAAGTGTCCCCGAACCCGTCGCCCGTAGACGCTCTCGAAGAGTACCGACAGGGCGATGAATCCCCCGAAGATCATGACGGCACGGCCGTTCTCCTCCCAGGTATGATAAAGCAGTATTACCAGCGCGCATGCACTCAGCAGCAGGGCCAGCAGGTGCAGAAAACGGTTGCCGCCGGTCGCCGCGGCCAGTTTCAGTGCCGCGGCGTTGACGAGGGCGAAGATCAGCAGAAAACCGGCGCTGCCGATGATGGCGATTTCGGTCAGGTCGAAGGTATTGGCAATCAGCAGTGCTGCGGCCATGGTGGCGAGGATGCCGATAAAGGGTTCGTTCCGCCGTTCCGCATCGAAGGCTTCGGGCAGGCGGCCGTCTTTGGCGAGGGTATAGCCCAGGCGGGCATTGCCGTAGATGGTGGCATTGATCGCTGAGAAGGTCGCCAGCAGGGCGGCGACGGCGACGAGGATGAACCCTCCGTGTCCCAGCGCCGGCTGCGCCGCGACGGCCAGGGCGTAATCTTTGGCCTTTTCCAGCACCGCTTCGGGAACGGTGCTCACCGTCACCGCGGCGATGAGCACGTAGAGGACGATGACGATCAGGACGCTGAGGACGAAGGCGCGGGGAAGATTGCGCTTGGGGTCGGCAATATCCTCGGAGGCGTTGGCGATAAGCTCAAACCCTTCATAGGCGACGAAGATGATCATCCCGGCGGAGACGATTGAGAAGAGGGGCCCCCAGTGGCGCGGTTCGAAAGGGGCCGCCTGGAGATAGGGGAGACTGGAAACGATAATGACGGCGAGCAGCAGCATCTTTACGCCGACGATGAAGCTTTCCGAACGGCTGACGAAGGTGGTACTGACAAGGTTGATGGCCGTCGGCAGCACGATGGCCGCCGAGATCAGAATATGGCGCAGCAGTGGCGGGCCGTCGGGAAAAAAGGTGTGGGCGTAGGCGGCAAAGGCGACGGCATAGAGGGCGATGGTGACAAGGTAGCTGAGCCAGAGCATGAGGTTGACGCTGCCCGAGGCGAGGGTATTGCCGAAGGCGTTGTCGATGTAGGTGACGGTTCCCCCGCGCCCGGGATAGGCGACGGAGAGGCGCGCGTAGGAGAGGGCGGTCAGCAGCGCGACGATGCCGCCGAAGAGGAAGGCCAGCGGGGTGGCGCCGCGGGAGAGGGAAACCGCTTCGCCCAGCACCGCGAAGATCCCCCCGCCGACCATCCCGCCGATGCCGATAGCGACGGCGCTGACAAGACCGATACTTTTCCGGGACGTTTGCACTGTTGCCGCCTTGGGATGGGATGTAGCTATGGTAACGCTTCCGCGGTTAACCTTTGGTTTGAAACGTCTGCGTCAGGTGCTGCCGAACAGCTTCAGCGACGGCACTTCGAGGGCGCTGAGGGTACCGTAGAGGTAGGGGCCTGTGTCGATGCGCGCCGCGTAATCGTAGAGCTTCGGCGTGCGAAAAGGGGTGTGTCCGAAGACGTTGTAGATGCCGGGGAGCGGCGCGGGGGGATCGCGGTTAATGAGGACGTCGCGGTTGAAGGCCTCACGGTCGCTCAGGCGTTTCGGCCAGATGCGCGACACGGAGGCATGGGAGACGACGACCCGGCGGCCGTTCACGCTGCACCCCTCGAGCTCAAGGTAGTAAGGCAGCGTCTCCAGCCACGCGATATCGCGGAAAAAAGGGGCGAGCAGGGGGGAGCTTCCTTCCTGCCGCAATGAGGGGTAGTCTTGCAGCCCGTACGAGACGAGGGTCGCATCGCCGCCGTTTTGCATCCAAAGATGATAGGCATCGTCCGCTTCCCATCGCCGCCCGTTTTCGGGGCGCTGCGACAGCATGAACGTTTCGTGGTTCCCCAGCACGCAGAGGTGTCCGCCTTCGCGCACAAAGGTGATGACCTTTGCCGAATCCGGCCCGCGGTCGATGAGGTCGCCGACGAAGACGAGCCGCGCTTCCTTCGGCAGTTGGGCGATGAGGCGCATCAGTTTGTCGTAGTAGCCGTGGACGTCGCCGATGATGCAGTAGTGTAGCATCTGCATGGGAGAGGGGCGCTGCCCCGGGAAAGGGGGTCAGCGTACGCGTTTTTTCCGCTTCGGCTGCGGTTCGGGCTCGGGCGTGAGGTCGACGGCGCTCTCCATATTACCGGTACGATACCGGATAATGAAGCGGATAGGGGTGTCCATGGGGGGAACGGGCATCTGCTTGTAGCCCTCCATCACAACGAGTTCGCTGAGCCGGTCGATATTGCGTCGGCTGGCATGGTCAAGGACTCTGTAGCTGTCGGCCGTCCCGTCACTGCGCAGCATGAACTCCACGACGTTGCTGTCATGGATCTGCTGTGCACCGACCGTCTGGATCGCCTGGGCCTTCATGAGGCTGAGGATTTGGGGCTGGTTGTCCAGAATGTAATTCATCTGGCTTTTTGTCAGGGGAACCCCTATATAAAGGGCCTTGATATTTTGTCTGACATCGATCTCGGCCAACAGGGAAGCGGCGATCAGTGAGAGGATTAGGACGTATTTCATGCAAGCACTCCTTTGGCGCGAAACGTACCGCCTGATGAAAATCGGTATTTCCCATTGTTACAGGTGTTTTCTTATGTTTATGTAAATCCTGTGCGGATTTGGAAATAAAACACCAATTTGAAAGAGAGGCATAGCAAAGGAGACGATACCGAAGCCGCCGCATCCCCTTTCAATGGGATGACAATAATTATATCAATTTTATTGATACATAAAAGACGATGTATGCGGGCGAAAGGCATTTTAATGGATATTCTGTCATCCTATGTCTATGAAGTGTATCTTTTGCCACCTGCCTGAAAATACGATCGTCGACGGAAACGAGCTCGTGTGTGCTTTTTACGATAAATACCCGGTCACGCAATTGCATATGCTCATCATCCCGAAGCGCCACGTCGCGGACTATTTTGAACTGACGCAGGAGGAGATCGCCGCCATGCACGATCTTCTTTTGTGCCAAAAAGCGCGCCTACTCCGGTTGGACGGCACGATCACCGGGTTTAACGTTGGCATCAACGTCGGCGCCGACGCCGGCCAGACGGTTTTCCACGTGCATATGCACCTGATCCCGCGTCGCCGGGGAGATATGAATGACCCCAAGGGCGGGGTGCGCGGCGTCATTCCCCAAAAACGGAAGTACTGACCGGTTACACTGCACCTTCTGACGCGTGTAGAGAACGGGGCGTGATGAGGCGGTCGCTTTTGCTTCAAAAAAACCTGTACAAATTTTTTCAGTAATTAAATTACTCTTAATAAAACCGCTCCTATACTTTAAGCAGTCAACACAGTAAAGGTGTGCGGCATGAAAATAAGTGCAACGGATACGAAAAAAGCCAGGCTCTTGAAAATAGCGTCCACGATGTTGGAACATGAGGGGTTTCAGCAGTTAAAAGTTGCGGAGCTGGCCAAAGCGGGTTCCGTCTCCATCAGTACCGTTTATGCGATGTTCGGTTCAAAAGAGGGGATATACCTTGCCTACATCGAATCGAAGATTGCAACACTCCTTGAAGCCATAGACCGTATCGCCGATGAAGATCCCGTCATACAGCTCAAACAGTATGCCGGCTTCATTTTCGGCATGCTGGAGCAGGGCCGGCTTGTTTTCGAAGAGGGAGTAAGCAGCAATCCGCTCTTTTTCAACGCCGTCAGCAACGAGTTTCCGCAGAGTGCCAAAAAAATCCACAGTTTCCTGGCGACATGTTTTTCAAAGATCAATCCCGATCTGGACAGGGAGCAGACCGATCTGCTCGGGTATGTCTTCAGCGGACAGCTGCACGGTTACATGCAGTACTGGGTGGTGGCGGGCGGAGATCCGCAGGTGCTCGCCGGGCAGTTGTGTGATACCTTCATCTGCCAGACGAGAGGTTGTTACCCGGACACGAGGAACGCTGCGCGGCAGCAAAAAAGAGGATCAGATGAGAACCGGATGTAGGCGTTGGGGCGCTGCGGCGTTGCTCCTGTTCCCCGTTTTGGCTTCCGCCCTCAATGTGGGCATTGTCGCGGACCGTTACGATGAAGCATTCGCCCAAGACCGGGCGGCACTGGTGACGGAAGTGAAACAGCTCGCCCCCATCCCTTCAAAGATCCTTTTCCCAGAGACACTGCAGGCGGAGGGCGGGAGCGATATTGCCCGGACCGCTGCCGCGATCGAACGCCTGCAAAAGGATGCGAAGGTCGACATGATCGTTCTGCTCGGCACACTGGCGGGGGAAGTCGCCCTCTCACGGGGTGCTCTGCAAAAGCCGACGGTGATCCCTTTTGCAGAGGGTACCGGCCTGCGGGGGATCATACCGGCAGGGGACGGGAGCGGTATCCGCAACGTCAACTATGTCCTGGGCCATAGCACGTTCGGTGCGGCCCTGAAGCGGTACCGCGAAATCGTGCCGTTTGAACAAGCATCGCAGCTGGTCGATGCGCGAGTGCTCGCGCTCTTCCCTGAGCTGGCGGCGCGTGCCGCGGAGCAGGCGAAAGTGCAAGGGGTCAGGCTCAAGGTGCTGCCGGTGGCCGCCGATGGGAGCTACCGCGTCGCCGAAGGAAGCGGGGCGGTGCTGCTCGGAGAAATGTCGGGGCTCGCCGCGGCGGCGCGTACGGAGCTGATGGATGGCCTCCGCCGGGAGAAGCTTCCCGTTTTCTCCCTGGGAGCCGAACCCGGGGTGGGCTCAGGCGTGCTGGCAGATCTCTTTGTTCCCGACGAGCGGCTACGGCGTCTGCGGCGAAGTGCCCTGAACATTGTGGCGATCGCCGGGGGAGGGGCGGCGGAACGCCAGCCCGTCGCTTTCGAAGCGCAGAGCGTGCTGCGCATCGATATGGCGGTCGCCCGCGCCCTGCAGATCTCGCCGCCGTTCCGTATCCTGGCACAGGCGCGTCTGCTGCACGAGTCGGCCGTTGAGGGCAAAGCGATGGACCTGGTCACCGCGGCGGAAACGGCGCTCAAGCAGAACCTTAACGTGATCGCCGGCAAACTGGGGGTCCGGGAAGGCGAAGAGAGCATCGACGAAGTGCGCTCGGTCCTGCTGCCCCAACTGAGTGCCGAGCTGCTCTACACCCAGCGCAACGGCGACAACGTCTACGTCGAAGGAGGCTTCTATGCCGAGAAGAGTACGGACGGGGCGCTGAAGCTGCAGCAGATCCTCTTCTCGGAGAAAGCGCTGGCCAGGCTGGCGGTGCAACAATCGCTGCAAAAAGGGCGCGTGGCGCAGCAGCGCGGGCTGGAGCTCGAGGTGGTCCGTCAGGCGACCACGGCCTTTTTACAGACACACGTGGCCACAACACTGCTTGACATCCGCCGGGAGAACGAGCGGCTGATGCAGGCGAATCTTGCGATGGCAAGACAGCGCGTCGATGCGGGGATGACGGACCTCTCCGACGTCTACCAGTGGGAGAGCGAGATCGCGGTAGCGACACAGGCGCGGCTGCGGGCCGAGGCCGATGTCGCCAGGGCGTATGAACAGCTCAACCGTATCCTGCACCGGCCCATCACCGACCGGTACGCATTGACGGAGGTAACCCTGGAAGATCCCGCCCTCGTGATCAGTGATAGCGGTCTGCTCGGACGCATCAGCAACGCGGTGTCGTTCGAACGGCTTAACGCGTTTTATGTCGCTGAGGCACAGAAGGTTTCGCCGGACCTGGATGCGGTCGACGCGCAGCTCTCGGCGCAGCGCCGGCAGTACCGTTCCGACCGGCAGGCCTACTGGTCCCCGGATATCGCGCTGTACGGGGAAGTGACCCATGTCTTCGACGAGACCCGTACGCCCGGCGCGGCGTTCAGCCTGGAGGACGAGACCAACTGGATGGCGGGGGTATCGCTCTCCCTGCCGCTGTTCGAGGGCGGGGGGCGCAGCGCCCGTGCCGCGCGTTCAAGCCTGGGGGTCAGACGGCTGGAGGCGGACCGCCTCGAGCGGCTGTCGGCGCTGGAGCAGCGGGTCCGGGGGGACCTGCATACGCTGCGTGCCGCGTACCCGGCGATTGCACTGGCGCAGTCGGCGGCCGGGAGCGCGCGCAAAAGTTACAGGCTTGTGCGGGAGAATTATGCCCTCGGGAACCGGACGCTGGCCGATCTGCTTGTCGCGCAGAACGCGGCGCTCTCGGCCGATTTCGGCGCGGTGAATACCCGGTACCGTTTCCTCGTCGATCTGATGCAGCTGCAGTATGACGGCGGGCGTTTCGATTTTTTCATGAATGCGGAGGAGCGCAGAGATTTTATCGCGAGGCTGCGGCATGCGCTCGCAACCCCGGAAGCGTACCCGGTCAAAAAGGAAACCCATGAATAAACTATTTTTCAAACGTGCAGGCATCGCTTTGCTGCTGGCTGCCGCGGCCGGCGTCCTCTATTTCACGATGCTTCGGCTGGAGGGACCCTCTTTACCGGAGACGATCGCGATGGGCAACGGCCGTATCGAGGCGACGATGGTCGACATTGAAACGAAACTGCCCGGAAGGCTCTCCGAGATCACGGTCAAAGAGGGAGACATGGTCAAAAAGGGAGAGCTGCTGGCGGCCATGGACACCGACGAGCTTGATGCACGTTACGCCCAGGCCCTGGCGCAGGTGCGCCAGGCGGAGCAGCAGCGCAAACTCGCCCTCTCCGTGGTCAAGCAGCGCGAGAGCGAACGGACCCTTGCGCGTAAAAACCTCGAACGTTCCAAGAACCTCTACGTGAACAAGAACATCCCGCTGGTGCAGCTTCAGCAGCACGAGTCGGCCCTGAACGTCACCGAAGCCGCCCTGGAGGCGGCACGGGCGCAGGTCGTCAGCGCCGATGCGGCCATCGACGCGGCGCGGGCGCAAGCGGATACGATCAAGGCGAACCTCGAAGAGAGCCGGCTCTATGCCCCCATTGACGGACGCATCCTTTACCGGCTGCGCGAACCCGGGGAGATCATCGGCGGCGGCGGAAAGGTGCTGACGCTGCTGGACCTGACCGATGTCTATATGACGATTTTCCTCCCGACGGCGCAGGCGGGGCGCATCGACATCGGCAGCGACGCACGGATCATCCTGGATGCGCGTCCCGACATCGCGATTCCGGCCGTCGTGACCTTCGTCTCCCCGCAGGCACAGTTCACCCCCAAAGAAATCGAAACGCAGAGCGAGCGCGAAAAGCTGATGTTCCGAATCAAGGTGAAAGTCGACGAAGCTCTGCTGCGCCGCTACCTTGAACGGGTCAAGATCGGACTGCCGGGGACCGCTTATGTCCGCACGGATGCGCAGACGCCGT
The DNA here is from genome assembly GCF_039645995.1 of Sulfurimonas sp. HSL3-1. Lineage (NCBI taxonomy): Bacteria > Pseudomonadati > Campylobacterota > Epsilonproteobacteria > Campylobacterales > Sulfurimonadaceae > Sulfurimonas > Sulfurimonas diazotrophicus. The sequence goes on along the minus strand of NZ_CP147920.1, from coordinate 1,749,842 downwards.
GGCCAGAAAGCCTGAACCGTCTGCCGGGGGATGACCAGACGCCATGAACAGTGTGGTCACCCTTGCAGGGATCTCCCACCACTACGGCAAGACACAGGCGCTCGACAGCGTCAGTCTGGAGATTCCGGCGGGAAAGATGGTCGGCTTCATCGGCCCCGACGGCGTGGGGAAATCGACGCTGCTCGGGCTGATCTCCGGGGTGCGTCGTATCGAAACGGGCCGCGTGGAGGTCTTCGGGGGCGATATGGACAGTGCAGGTTACCGCGCATCGGTCTGCCCGCGCATCGCCTACATGCCGCAAGGGCTGGGCAAGAACCTCTACATGTCTCTGTCGGTGTACGAAAACGTCGAGTTCTTCGGCCGCCTGTTCGCCCAGGGGCGGGCGGAGCGCGAAGCGCGGATCGCGGAGCTGCTCGAGAGCACCGGGCTCGCCCCCTTCAAAGAGCGCCCGGCCGGAAAGCTTTCGGGCGGCATGAAGCAGAAGCTTGGGCTCTGTTGCGCATTGATCCACGACCCGGACCTGCTGATCCTCGACGAACCGACGACCGGAGTCGACCCACTGTCACGGCGGCAGTTCTGGGAGTTGATCGAACGCATCCGCTCCCACAGGGAGGGGATGAGCGTGATCATCGCCACGGCCTATATGGAGGAGGCGGAACGCTTCGACTGGCTGGTGGCGATGGACGAAGGGCGCGTTCTGGCTACCGGGACTCCCGATGCGCTGCGGCATCAGACCGGTACGGAGACGCTGGATGAAGCCTTTATCCGCCTGCTGCCCGAGCGCAAACGTCGGGGGCATGAAACCCTCGTCGTGCCTCCGGGCAACTTTGAGGAAGCAGAGGAGGCCATCGCCGCGGAGGGGCTGACGATGCGCTTCGGCGATTTTACGGCGGTGGACCATGTCAGCTTCCGGATCAAACGCGGCGAGATATTCGGTTTTCTCGGCTCCAACGGCTGCGGAAAGACGACGACAATGAAGATGCTGACCGGACTGCTGCGCCCCAGCGAGGGGGAGGCGTGGCTCTTCGGCGTCCGCAGCGAGCGCCACGACCTGGAGACTCGCAACAAAGTCGGCTACATGACCCAGTCCTTCTCACTCTACGCGGAGCTGACGGTCAGGCAGAACCTTGTGCTGCACGCCGAGCTTTTTCACCTCCCCGAGCAGGAGGTCGAGGAGAGGGTCGGCGAGATGATCGAACGCTTCAAGCTTGAAGCCTACGAGCACAGCTACCCCGACGGGATGCCACTGGGCATCAGGCAACGCCTCTCCCTCGCCGTCGCCGTCGTACACCGGCCGCAGATGCTCATTCTCGACGAACCGACCTCAGGCGTTGACCCCGTGTCGCGCGACAGCTTCTGGGAACTGCTGATCGACCTTGCGCGCAAGGACGGGGTGACGATCTTCATCTCCACCCACTTCATGAACGAGGGCGAACGCTGCGACCGTATCTCACTGATGCACCAGGGCAGGGTCCTGGCCAGCGACACGCCGGCATCGCTCATCCGCGCTCGGGGGAAGACGGGCCTCGAAGAGGCCTTTATCGACTACCTCGAGGAGGCGATCGGGGAGGAGGAGAAAGGGCAGAGCGCTGATGAGCCGCCGCCGGAGCCGCACCGTGCCAGGAGCCCGAACCGTTTCTTCAGTCCACTGCGTCTTTTCGGGTACAGTTACCGTGAAACGCTTGAACTGCTGCGCGACCCGGTCCGGCTCACCTTCGCCGTGTTCGGGACCGTACTGCTGATGCTCACGCTGGGGTTCGGGATCACAATGGATGTCGAGGACCTCCATTTCGCCGTGCTCGACCGGGACCAGAGCCCCCAGAGCCGTGACTACGTTCAGAGCCTGGCGGGGTCGCGCTATTTTCTCGAGCAGCCGCCGCTGCATTCGCAGGCGGAACTGGACCGTCGTATGCGCAGCGGGGAGGTTGCCGTCGCCCTCGAGATCCCGCCGGGCTTCGGCAGGGATATTACTCGGGGACAGCAAACGCAGATCGGGGTCTGGATCGACGGGGCGATGCCGTTCCGCGCCGAAACGATCCTGGGCTACATCCGCGGGATGCACTACAACTACCTGACGGAGCTGACACGACGGACGCTGGGCTATGTCCCCGCGCTGTCGCCCATCGACATCGAGATGCGCTACCGCTACAACCAGGACTTCAAAAGCATTTTCGCGATGGTGCCCGCGATCATCCCGATCCTGCTGGTCTTCATTCCGTCGATCCTGATGGCGCTGAGCGTCGTGCGGGAGAAGGAGCTGGGTTCCATCACCAACTTCTACGCCACCCCGGTCACGCGCCTGGAGTTTCTGCTGGGCAAGCAGCTCCCCTACATCGCTGTGAGCATGGTCGGTTTTTTCGGCCTGGTCATGATTGCAGTTCTGCTGTTCGGGGTCCCGCTCAAAGGGAGCCTGATGACACTGAGCCTGGGGGCGCTGCTTTTTGTGACGATCACGACGGGCCTCGGGCTGCTCATGTCCGCGTTTACCCGGACCCAGGTCGCCGCCCTGGCAGCGACGGCCATTTTGACGCTGCTGCCGACCATCAGCTTCTCGGGGCTCAGCGAACCCGTCAGCTCCCTTGAAGGAGCGGGGCGTATCATCGGGGAGATTTACCCGGCAACCTACTTCATCAACATCAGCCGCGGCGTCTTCAGCAAGGCGCTCACCCTCAGTGATCTCTCCCGCGACTTTGCGGCCCTGGCGGCGGCAGTCGTCATTATCACGCTGCTGAGCATCGCGGCGTTGAAGCAGCAGGAGCAATAGATGAAAAAACACTTGTTAAACATCTACCTTCTGGGCATCAAAGAGCTTCGCAGCCTGCTGCGGGACAAGATGATGCTCTTCTTGATCATTTACTCTTTTACCTTCGCCATCTACGTCAAGGCGACCTCTACCTCGACGGAGCTGGTTAACGTGCCCGTAGCTTTCGTCGACGGGGACCGTTCGGCCCTCTCCATGCGGATCATGGACGCCTTCTACCTGCCCCGGTTCCTTTCGCCGGACCTGATCAGCGCGAGCGCCGCCGATGCGGGGATGGAAGAGGGGCTCTACACCTTCATTATCACCGTACCGCCCTCGTTCGAGAAGGAGCTGCTCCAGGGGAGGCACCCGACGCTACAGGTCAGCATCGACGCGACGCGGATGTCCCAGGCAGGTATCGGGGCGGGCTACATCCAGCAGATGGTCAACGACGAAGTCCAGGAGTTTCTCTACGGTCAAAGGACATCGGCAGCGCTGCCGGTGGAAGTCGTCACGCGCATGAAGTACAACCCTACGCTCGACAGCATCCGCTTCGGCAGCATCATGGAGGTGATCGGGCAGATATCGCTGCTTTCCATTATGCTGGCGGGCGCGGCGCTGATCCGTGAACGCGAACACGGTACGCTGGAGCACCTGATGGTCATGCCGCTGAATGCGGCGGAAATCATGCTTTCGAAGGTGTGGTCGATGGGCCTTGTCGTGCTTGCCGGTGTCACGTTCTCGATCGAGATCGTCGTGCAGAGGATCCTTTCCGTCCCCGTCGAAGGGTCGCTGACGCTCTTTTTATTCGGATCGCTGTTGATGCTCTTTTCGACGACGTCGATGGGGATCTTTATGGGCACCGTCGCCCGGACGATGCCGCAGCTGGGGCTGATCATCATCCTGACGATCCTGCCGTTGCAGATCCTCTCGGGCGGGGTGACCCCTTTTGAAAGCATGCCGCAGGGACTGCAGAACGTGATGCTGCTGATGCCGACGAGCCACTTCGTCAGCATGGCGCAGGCGGTGCTCTACCGCGGCGCCGGTATCGACATCGTCTGGCCGCAGCTTCTTGCCATCAGCGGGATCGGCGTCGTCTTTTTTCTGCTGGGGCTCTTTTTCTTCCGCCGCAGCCTGGCCAGCGCTTCATGAGAGATACGGTGCGTCTCATCTTCTGGCTGCTGTCGGTGGGGCTGTTCCTGCCGCTGCACGCACAGAGCTGGTCGTTTTCGATCGACAACGACATGATCTTCGGGTCGGACGACAAATACACGGGCGGTTTCCAGGTCGGCTGGATGAGCGATGAACTGGGTGTAAGTGAAGAGGGGAGTTTTCAATACGGCTACGTCAAGGGGATGAGTGATCTGCTGCGGGCCGTTTACCCATTCGATCTCTCCGAGATGAAACAAAACGGGGCCATCAGCCTCCAGGGGATCGCCATTACGCCTGAAGATACGAATGAGACCGAACCCGTCTATGATGACGTCCCCTATATGGGGTCGACGGCACTGACCGCGTCGCTGTTTATCTGGAATGAGCATATCTTCCACGAGGTGTTGATGACGCTGGGCGTCATGGGACCATCCTCGGGGGCGGAAACCGTGCAAAAGGGTCTGCACCGGTGGTTCCGGATCGATGAACCCCAGGGGTGGGACAATCAGGTGCCGGATCGGCTGCTGTTCCAGACCGGCTATGTCGTGGGAACACGCCAATACTCGGGCCGTGTCGCAGGGCGATATACCTTCGAGTGGTTCAACAGCCTCTCCCTCAACGCGGGAAGCAGCTATGTTGGAGCGGGCGGGGGCACGGCCGTGCGCATTGGGGAGAACGCTCCCAAAAACTTTGTCACGATCAGCGGGATCATCAACCGTTCGCTGGCGCATCAGCTCAATCTGGATACACGGAGGGGAAGGTGGGGATGGAGCGTCAAGCTCGCTCTTTTTGCCGATGTAGTCGGCTATTTTTACCTGCATGAGTACGCCAAGCAGCACGGGTACGATTTCGAGATGCCGACGACGCTCATCACAGGGCTGCTGGGGTTCGATCTCTATTACGAGAGGCTGCGGGCTTCGCTGGAACTCTACCCCAGCCGTCCGATCGGGCAGTATGTCCGTTCCAACTATTTCGGGCGTTTGAACCTGGTGCTGCAGGTGCCGTAAGATGGCATAGAAGTTATTTTGCCACGATGCCCCGCAGCAGCCGCCCGAGAATGTCCGCCCCGGTGATAATGCGCCGTTCGGCTCCCCAGACAAGGATAATGTCCTGGTCGATAACGTCGTCTTCCATATGCTCCGGATCGACCTGCAGGCCCGGTAGAATGTAACCGAGCGTCGTTTCCATATTGGTGATGATCGTCGGGCGGTGGCAGTGCTCCATGGGGTCGAAGGTGTCGAATTCAAAGAGGGCGGCGTTGATAAAGCCGTCGGCGTCCATGACCAGGCGGGGGTTGTCGCGCATGTCGGTCAGGATGATCCAGGACTTGTGGGGCCTCTGCACCCGGCGCAAGAAGGGGTCCTTGGAAGAGGAGGCAATCTCGGGGAACTGCGGCACGCTGCCCTCGAACTTGAGGGGAATGATGCTCAGCGGTTCGATGGGTTCGCCCTCTTCGCCGACTTTGAGGTCGTCCATGGCGAGGAAATTCAGCGCGCCGACCCCTTCGGTCCGCGTGATATCCGAATCGCGTTCCTGGATATGAAGTTTGAGCATCTCCTCGATCTCGTTTTCGCGCAGGAACTGTACGGCCTCCTTTCCCAACCAAAGGTCGAGCATCTTGGCCGAGGGTTTGGCCAACGGCCAGAGCAGCAGTTGGTAAAAACGCAGCAGCGGGGCCAGCGTGGAGGCCATTTTAAGGGCGTTGCGGGAGAAATAGGCCTGGGGGATGATCTCGCCGAAGAGGGTGATGACGAAGGTCGAGAAGACGAAGGCGATGACGCCGGCCATGACGGAGTTGGAGAGCAGGGTCAACAGAACGTTGATGCCGACATTGCCCCAGAGGATCGTCGTCAGCAGAAAGTTCGGGTCTTCGCGCATGGCGTAGACCTTCGCCGCGGCAGCATCGCCTTTGGACATATCGATGTGCAGCCGCATTTTGCTGATGCTGAAAAAAGCGAGGTTGAGCCCGGAGAACATCGCCGACTGCGTGATGCAGAAGACGATGCCGAGCCAGTTCAGAAGTGTTAAAGATGTAATCTCCATGTGCTATCTTACCCCGAAGGGCTTAAGGAAAAGGAGCGGGGGCTGCGTGCAGGGCGTGTTTCAGGTCTCATCCGGTTCCCAGACCGGCAGGTTGTCGTAGGCTTTTTCGATCCGTTTCGCCCGGGTGATCTGTTCTTCGACGATAAAGTTGATCAGGGTGAACATGATCAGCGGCATATCGGGCGTGACATGGAGATCGACTTCTCCGGGAGGGACGCCATTCTTCCCCGTGACCCGGCAGTACTCCAGCGTTGTTTGTATCCGCTTTGGCATCCCGCGTTTCACGAGGGCGTGGATATCCCTGTCGATATGAACCCCTGTTTCGCCGAGTTCTTTCATCAATGCGTAGAAAACCAGGCGCAGTATTGCTGCAGAGGATTTTGGAGAGTGCCTGACGATGGTACGGGCCTCATTGTACAGCTTGATACACGATCTCGGCATGTCTGCATGTGGATGGGGGACCGTGGTGTTGTCAAGGACGATCATCTCTTCATTGATCCAAAAGGATTGCTGGCCGGATTTTCGGCGCCGTATCTTTTCCCAAAGTGTTTGTAATTTCATATGCTGTTCATGCAACCGTTCGTGATATCTTCCTCTGCTGCACCAAAACCGCTGCGACGTTCCAATCGAAACAGGGTTCACACAGAGGCGTATCGGTTTTAGTGTTCTGGAGGAGGCATCTTAGACAAAAGAGACCTTGGTTCTGCTAAAAAAATATCTATTTTCTGTTTGGATATGTTTTTGTATCCACTTTGTTTCATTCGGGAGATCCGGATCAACTACAGACAGATGAAGCATGGGTGAATCACAAAGCGGGAGGCCGGCACCCAGGCCGGTAGAAGGAAGGTGGAGCCGAGGGTGTCGTTAAGCGTCAGAAGAACGTTTAAAAGTCATCACCGAACTCTTTTTCCAGCTCCCTCTGGTACGCTTCTTCTTTCTCTTTGATCAATTGCGATTCCGTCAAAACGGCTTCATGAAGAAACTCGCCGAAGAAGGTCTTGGGCTCCTCGTAGGCCAAAAACGCGTAGGTGCCCACCAGGAAACCGACGACGGTCAGGGCCGCGATCACCTTTTGGGCGGGGTTGAACTTCTGGATGGGCTCTTTGATACGGAGCTCGCAGGTGCCGCCCGGACAGTGGACCGGGTCTATGCGCGTGAGCAGTTTGTAGATCATACAGCCGACGCAGATGGAGAAGGCGCTTTCCAGGAACATCAGCGACGCGCAAAGCACACAGATGAGCACTTTATAGAAGGTGATGTCCCAGTTGATGACGAACCACCAGACCATCGGCAGGGAGATCAGCCAGCCCAGCGTCCACGCGAAGCGCTTCTGCAGTCCGCCGACGTATTCCGGTTTCTGGTTCTGCACGACAAACTTGCCCAGCAGCAGGGAAGGGACGTATTTCGGACTGATCATTCTCAGCGTAAAATCTATAAATAAAAAGGCCAAATAGATTCTCGCTGCCATGATGTGGTTGAAACCTATCCCGACGAAGATGATGATAGTTCCGAGGATTCCAAGGATCCCCGCTGCGGCTCTGGCTTCTCTTTCATTAACGACTCTGACGTCGTACCCGGGTACTTTTTCTCCGTAATCCCATAAAAAACTCTGAAGGTTCAAAAAACTTCCTTTGGATGCGTGAGTGTATGTGCAAGCATTCCCTGTTTCTATAAACATCGTATGAACAAGGGGTCCACGCTTTTGCATTGTGATAAAGTTTTGATGCGGGACGAATTATAACAAATTTTGAAAAGAGTGGGCATTGAAAAATATGTTTTTTCTCTATTGGGCAGCTTCGTTTTGAGCGCTTCCCGCTTGGCAAAGCTGCCGTCAAAGATTTCAGTCCACAATATTGAATTAACAAAAAATTTTTTACAGTTTAATATTATTGATATATATTCTATAGATTAAGTGATATGTAATCTCTATAAATGTAGGATAGATTATATTAAATATTAGGAGAGAACAATGAAAAAGTACGTTTCATCTATGCTCGCAGGTGCGTTGGTCCTGGGCCTTGCCGGTTGTGGTTCTGGCTCTTCGGGCAATTTTGGCGTAGGCGACATCAACGTCACCTTTGCAGAGCTGAATGCCACGGGTGTCATGGGATACCACATTAATGTGGATCTGGATTTCGCGAATAACACATATGACGCCTCCAATATCGATTACTATTTCTGTACGGATGCTGTTGGAAGCTATGACTATTATGCGTATACGCAAGATCGTGCTTACGGTTCCGAGTTGCTTGTGGATGAACCTGATTTCGATTACGGCTACTTGGCATATATGGCGCAGAGCGGCACTCTGGAGTTTACATCCAATGCAACTGGAGCACTTTCATATGACGTTAATTCATCGACAGATATCCTGGAAGTAGGTGCTACATACGATATCGATCTCTTTTTAGAGGCAGTACTCGCGACGACAGGTACCGTGCATATCAACAGCATTGCTAACTTCGATTGTACGGTAGTAGCTCCTACTTCAGTCTCAAAATAATCCGAAGTCAAAACGCTCTCGGAGGGTTTTGGCACTTTGAAATGGGAGGTGTGCTGTTTATCTAATCCAGTAAAAGAAAAACAGTTACATCAGATAGAGGCTGAAGGTTTCCCGCGTGAGGCAAGTAAAATTGTTTGTGATGCGGCCTAGGAGAGGATAGATAATGTTTCGATACACCGCCATGATTTTGCTGACAATCCGTTTCATTTCAACGATTGTCGACAACATCAAAACGACAATCTGCCTGGGGCTGCAACAGCAGCATTATTCTTGTTGTTACTGATGATGTTTTTTATTCCTTTGGAAATTTACGTGAACAAATATTTTGTAAAGAAAGCCGGTGAAGAGGAGTGAATAAAGGGCTACTGTTTCTTGGGGTTTGTTTCCTATTTGGCGCTTATGACACCTTTTTTAATCATCGTCTTTTTATAGGTATTTACGGAACATCAATAAAGGGCGAAAACCTAATGCTGCTTATGGGGGGAGTACAACTGTTGTTCGGCATGATGTGTATCGTAGGTGCATTACTTGAAAACAAATGATGTAAAGAAACGCTCTTTTTGGCTCGGCTTGATTTGCTGGATTGTTTTTCTCCTTTTTATCGCGTTGAAAGGTGTCATACCGGATATGTGGATGATACTTGGAATTATTATGGCTGCATTGGGCGGCATGCGTTTTTGGTCGATAGTGATTAGGGGGTATTGAGGTGTGGAAGCAGGATTTACACTTATTCATAAGTGCATGTATCATGGCCGCAGGGCTTTATCTTATAAATCTTGAGGAACTTCAGTATCAACGAGTGGGACTGGGAACATTCATTGTTGGGTTTGTGATCTATGCAGTCGGACGCAGGAAGCTGAGATATAAAGAGCTTGATGATAGGCGCAATAAATTTAATGACTTTGAGTAAAAAGCGGTGCAACTGCCGGATCATGACGTTTAAAGTAGCGTAAACTGCAACGGGCTGATTTTCACGGTTAGCACTACACTGGCCGCCCGATCTCTTTTCTCGACAACTCCTATACTTTTGACACATCTACTGACTGCTCTCCAAGACGTTTGACAGAAATCAAGGAGTGCTTGTAGGAATCGTACTATACTTGTTGCATAGGACAGCAAGGAGACGAGGGATGAGCGACAGTGACACAAAGATGATGATTACGGAGCGGTTTGAACTAAAAGAGCAGATTTGCGGCGCGCTGCGGCAGCGCAGACCGGATTTCGGCTTTGGCGGTTTTGGAGAAACGACGTATTACCGGACTTATAGTCGGAAAATGGAAGATGGGTCGCAGGAGCATTGGGCCGATACCGTTATCCGGGTGACGAACGGGGTGATGTCCGTCCGAAAACACCATTATGCGCTGAGTAGGCTGCATTGGGATGAAGGGTATTGGCAGTCTTATGCGGCCGAAATGGCCGAGGCGATGTTCGAGATGAAGTGGCTGCCGCCGGGACGGGGGCTCTGGGCGATGGGCACGGAGTACGTTTACACCCGGGGCGCCGCGGCGCTTAACAACTGCGGGGCGGTAGACACTGCCGACCTCGCCACCGCCGCGGACTGGACGATGGACATGCTGATGTGCGGCGTCGGCGTCGGTTTCAACACTGCATGGAAGGGGCCGGGTACGGCCATGCCGGATAAATCGCGCCCGGTGCCTTTTGTCATTCCCGACAGCAGGGAGGGGTGGGTCGCATCGGTAAGGCTGTTGATCGAAAGCTACACCAGGGGCGGGGCGTGGTTCACATTCGACTACGATATGATCCGGCCCGCGGGGTCGCCTATCAGGGGTTTTGGCGGAACCGCTTCGGGACCGGAGCCGCTCAAGACGCTTCACCGGAGGATCGAGAGCTACCTGGATGCTTTTTGCGTCGAAGAAACGGATGCGACGCGCTGTACCGCCGATATCTTCAATGCCATCGGGGCCTGCGTTGTGGCCGGCAATGTGCGCCGCAGTGCCGAGATCGCCCTGGGATCGGCGGAGGATGAGAGCTTTCTCTCCCTGAAAGATTATGAACGTTTCCCCGAACGTGCCGAGATCGGCTGGATGTCGAACAACACCGTTGTGCTGAAAAAGACGGAAGATTTTGCGAAACTCCCTATTATCGCAAAGCACATTATCGCCAACGGCGAACCGGGCATCATGAACCTGATCAATGTACAGAAGTACGGGCGATACGGCAGAGAGTCCGAGGACCTGGCGTGGCTGGCAAACCCCTGCAGCGAGATCCCGCTCGAGAGTTACGAGCTGTGCAACCTGGCCGAGGTCTTTCCGTCGCGATGCGCGGGGGAAGACGACTTCTATAAGGTTCTGGAGTACGCCACGTTTTACGCTTCAACGGTCGCGCTGCTGCCGACGCACCGCCCCGAAACGAACGCAATCGTGGTCCGTAACCGGCGCATCGGGGTCAGCCTTTCGGGCATGGCGGACATGCTCGACCAGCTGGGGGCGACCGAATTGACAAGGCGGCTGCGCAGGGGGTACAAGGTGGTGCGCGCGGCGAACCGGAAACTGGCGTCGGAAGCCGGCGTGCCACCCTCCATCCGGGTGACGACGATCAAGCCCTCGGGGACGATCTCACAACTGGCGGGCGTCAGTTCCGGGATGCACTTCCCGACGTTCCAATACGCGTTGCGACGGATGCGCGTCGGGAATGACACCGCGGTCTGCCGTCTGCTAAAGGCGGCAGGCGTTGTGCATGAACCCGACGTCTACAGCGAGAATACGACCGTTTTCGCGTTCCCGATCGACCAGGGAAAAACACGAAAGGCGACCGAGGTGTCCGCCTGGGAGCAGTTCGCTTTCCTCGCCATGATACAGCGCGAGTGGAGCGACAACATGGTCAGCTGCACCGTCTATTTCGACCCCGAAACGGAGGGCCACCAGGTCGAGCATATGCTTGCTCAGTTCGCCCCGGTGATCAAATCGGTTTCCATGCTGCCGCACTCCGAGACCGGCGCCTACAAGCAGATGCCCTACGAAGGGATCACCCGGGAAACCTACGAAGAGAAGCTTGCCGCCATGCCGCATATAGATTGGAACAAGTTCGCAGACAGCGACGGCATCGAGAGCCGTTTTTGTTCAAACGATACCTGCGAACTGTGAGCGGGTGAATTTTTCTAACAGCATGGTGTAAGGGAGGGTGACTGACCGGCTTTTTGCAGTCGTGACGATACGCGTTAAAGCTCAAACCCCCTAAAATACGTCTAACAAACTACGAGGAAAGCTTTATGCCGTTTAACGGACTCGGACTTATCGGCGCGATTGAACGCGCATTGCGGGAGAACGGCTACGTGGAACCGACGCCCGTACAGCAGCGGGTGATCCCGCTGGTGCTCGAAGGAAGGGACGTCATGGCACGGGCGCAGACGGGCAGCGGCAAAAGCGCGGGCTTCGTGCTGCCGCTGCTGCAGCTCTGGTCGCAGCGCAAAGGGGAGGGCAAGGCGAAGATCAAGGCCCTGGTGCTGACCCCGACGCGGGAGCTGACGCTGCAGGTGGCGCAGGCGTTCGAGACCTTTGGCGTTTTCCTGCCGAAGCTGCCCAAGGTCGTCAGCATCATTGGCGGCGAGCGTATCGGCGACCAGCTCTACGCCGTACAGCAGGGGTGCGATATCGTCGTGGCGACCTCCGGGCGGCTCATCGATGTACTGAGCAAGAAGCAGATGAATCTCTCGCACCTGGAGTTCCTGGTCCTTGACGAGGCGGACAAGATGCTCGATCTCGGTTTTGCCGAAGAGCTGGATCTTATTCTGCCGCAGCTTCCAGAAAAACGGCAGAACCTTCTTTTTTCCGCAACCTACCCGCCAAAGATGCAGACCATCGCATCGCGCATTACACAGGAGGCCGTGGAAGTCGCCTTTGCGTCGGAAGCACCGACGGTTCAGAGCATCGACCAGCACGTTATCGAGGTGGACCGCGAGAAGCGCGGGCCGCTGCTGCGGCACCTGCTGGAGAACGAACCGTGGGAACAGGTCCTGGTCTTCATGGCCAACAAGCGCGCGGCGGACAATATCGCCGCGAAGTTTCGCAAGTACGGCTTTTCGGCGGAGTCGTTCCACGGCGACCTCACGCAGGAGGAGCGCAGTGCGACGCTGGACGATTTCAAACAAAAGCGGTTCCGTATCCTCTTTGCCACCGATCTCGTCGGGCGGGGACTGCATGTAGACGATATCGACTGCGTCGTCAATTTCGACCTCCCGCGTTCTCCGGCGGATTACATTCACCGCATCGGACGGACAGGGCGCGCCGGAAAGTCGGGCACGGCCATTTCGTTCATCGACCATGAGACGCAGGCGCATTTCAAAGTCATCGAAAAACGCGCGAAGATCCGGCTGCCCCGCGAGCGGGTCGAAGGTTTCGAACTGACCGGCGAAGCACCGGTAAAGACAAAAGGTCCGGCCCCGGTAAAGGGAAAGAAAAAAAGCAAGAAAGACCGTCTGCGCGAACAGGCCCGCAAAGAGGCCGAAGAGCGTTAGGCGCCGAGTATACACTCTCAATCAATTTGAATTTAGATTATGAAAGAATTTTTCGAAGACGATTTTTTCTAAAATCAAGGCGGAACAGTGCGAAGCTTACTATTGTACATGAGCTTGTTGACAACGATATTCCGATAAAAAAGATGCTAAATGCATGTTTTTTTGGATAAGCAAATTTTCGAAGACGATTTTTTCTTTAATCGAGGCGGAGACAAGTGAAGTGTACTCATGTACATGAGCTTGTTGACAACGAAGAGTAAAGGAAAAAGCGTCGAAGAAAATGGCTCCGGATACTGGATTCGAACCAGTGACCAAGTGATTAACAGTCACCTACTCTACCGCTGAGCTAATCCGGAATCGATGTGAGTGGCGGACAGGGAGGGATTCGAACCCTCGGTACGCAGGACGTACGCACCCTTAGCAGGGGTGTGGTTTCAGCCTCTCACCCACCTGTCCAAGTCTCAAAAATGAGAGTGAGATTATAATCAGACAGACATAATATTTCGCTTAAAAAGTGTGCCGCCGACTCTTTAAAGGCGTTCGAGGATCTTTGCGACGACGGCGGCGGGATCTTCGGCCTGGTAGATGGGACGGCCGACGACGATGAAGTCGACTTTTTCCGCCTCGGCCGCTTCGATCGTGGCGACGCGCTGCTGGTCGCCGGCGTCCTCGCCGAAGGGACGGATGCCCGGGGTCAGAGTCACGAAGTCGCTACTGGTCATACGTTTGATGGATGCGCTTTCAAAGACGCTGCAGACGACGCCGTCCAGGCCCGCTTCGTGTGCGTCCTGAGCAAACTTGTCCGCCGTCGCGGCGATGCCGCTGTTGTAGACGTCGCCGAACTCCTCCTCGCTGAAGGAGGTCAGCGCCGTGACGGCCAGAACGAGGGGGCGTTTCTCATACGCCGAGAGGCGTTCCATGACCGTTTGCATGGCGCGTTTGCCCGCGCTGGCGTGAACGTTGAACATGTCGACGCCCAGGCCCATGATGGACTCCGCCGCGTCGGCCATGGTGTTGGGGATGTCGTAGAGCTTGAGGTCAAGGAAGATCTTCGCGTCCGGGTTGATCGCTTTGAGCGCTTTGAGAAAAGGTTCGCCGTCGCGGATGTAGGCGCGCAGCCCGACTTTGAGCCAGACCGGGTAGGCCTTGATCTTTTCCACCAGTGCCAGGTTTTCTTCCATGCTCGGCAGATCGAGCGCGACGCAAAGTTCCATACGTATTCCCCTCAATGAATAGATGACGGAAGTATAACGTCTGCTGCGTTAGAGGGGGCCTAAAACAGATTGCGTCAAATGTTTTTGAAGATAAGGGTTAGCACGGTTTAGCTGTGCGCGGGCTTGCTGCCGATGTAGCAAAGCGGAATTTCGCAACGCAGTGAGGACAACGCGAACATAGCGTTAGCGTAGGTATCCGGGCTTGGCTCGGATGCCGTTCTTTAAAGTACGCACGCCGCGGCGATCTTGTAGTGCGAGAGCTCTCTGCCCTTGGTGTTAATGACGTGGACGGCGCAGGCGAGACAGGGGTCGAAACTGTGCACGACCCGCAGTACTTCCAGCGGCGCAGAAGGGTCAGCGAGAGTGATGCCGACCAGCGACTCTTCGTAGGGGCCGCGGACACCGCCTTCATCCTTGGGCGATGCATTCCAGGTCGTCGGCACCACCGCCTGGTAGTTGGCGATCTTGGCGTCGTCGATGCGGATGAAGTGGCCGAGTACCCCTCTGGGTACCTCGAAGATGCCGCGCCCCTGCGCCGCTTTGGGCAGGGCGGCAAAGTCGTACTTCGTCCAGGTCTCCTCGTCGTAGTACTTGATGTTCTCGATCAGGTCGCTGCAGAAATCGAAGAGGTAGTCGCAGCAGACCCGCGCCTCCACGGCGCGGGCGGCGTTACGCCCCAGCGTCGTCGAAAAGTCCATCAGTTCGAGGGCCGTCTCCTTCATGAACTGCTCCATGTAGGGCTTGATGACCGGGGACTCCTTGAGGTAGCCGATGATCATCCTGGCGAGTGGCCCCACCTCCATGGGCTTGCCTTTGTAGCGCGGCGCCTTGACCCAGCTGTATTTGCCCTCCGTCTTCAGCGTGCCGTCTTTGTTGAGGTTCGTATAGAAGGGTTCCGTCTTGCCGTCGTAGGGCGCAACCGGGGCGTCATCGGCGTACCAGGAGCGTGACGCCTCTTCGGTGATGTACTGTTCGTCGAAGGGTTCGACGCTGCCGAAGTCATGCCCGAAAACGGTTCCCCCCTCGAAGAGCTGCTGCTCCTGTCCGAACTGGTAGCCGCCCACGGCCATGAAGTTGCCGCTGCCGCGCCCCGTGCCGGCTTTGATATCGTCCCTGTAGGCCTCGAGCGCCATTTTGATATCGGGGAGGTAGGCGCGCTCGATGAAGTCGCGGGCGTCTTTGATGATGAACATGAAGTCGTTGAGACGCTGCGGATTGAGCATGTCCGCGACGCTGGTGACGCCGCCGACGACAAGGTTCTGCGGATGGGGCGTCTTGCCGGCGAAGATCGCCACCGCCCGGCTGAGGTCGCGCTGGACCCGCAGGGCCTCGAGGTAGTGGTTCATGTGGATAAGGTTCTGCTCGGGGGTGAAGCGGTAGGCGTTGTGCCCCCAGTAACCGTTGGCGAAGAGCCCAAGGCGTCCCGCGTTGACGAAGGAGGTCAGCTTCTCCTTGACGGCACTCATATGCCCCGTCGACGTACGGTAGGGGTAGTTATGATAGGTCTGTGCCACTTCTGCGGCCCTGTCGGGCTCGGCGGAGATGGCGCTGACGACGTCGACGTAGTCGAGGGAGTGCAGGTGGTAGTAGTGGACGATGTGGTCCTGGACAAAGAGCGCGAGGGTGACGAGGTTGCGGATACTCTCGGCATTGGGGGGCAGGGCGATGCCGTAGGCGTCTTCGACGGCACTGATGGAGGCGCGGTAGTGCACGTTGGTACAGACCCCGCAGATGCGCTGGGCAATGAGGCCGGCGTCCCGGGGGTCGCGCCCTTTGAGGATGGTTTCGATGCCGCGGAAAAGCTGGCCGGAGGCCCACGCCTCTTTGACGGTGTTGTTTTCATCGATTTCGACTTCGATGCGCAGGTGCCCCTCGATGCGGGTAATGGGGTCTATAACAATTTTTTTAGTGGCCATGAATCTCTTCCTCTTCCCCTTCCGGCAGGGGCCGGTTGTTGGCGTACTTGTCAAAGGCGATCTTGCCCTGGCCGCAGGCGAAACAGCCGTGGCCGACCTGGACCGGCCAGCTCGTGCCTTCGTTGAATTTTACCAGCGAACAGTTTAGATCGGCATAGGGCCCTTTGCAGCCCATCTTGAAGAGGCACCACCCTTTCTTCGCCCCTTCGTCGCCCCATTCGAGGACGAATTCGTCCAGGTCGTAGTGGCCGCGCCGCTCGCAGTTGTCGTGGACCCGGAAACCGTAGGCCCATTCGGGGCGGTTTTTTTCGTCGAGTTTGGGGAGTTCGTCGAACATGATGTAGTGCAGGAGGGTCCCGACGATGTTGATGGGGTTGACCGGGCAGCCGGGCAGGTTGATGATGTCGTCCCGCCCCAGCGCCTCCGCCACGCCGACGGCGCCGGTGGGATTGGGCGCGGCGGCGACGACACCCCCGTCGAAGGCGCAGGAGCCGATGGAGAAGACCGCCGCGGCGTCTTTCGCCGTGCGCTTCAGTAGCTCCAGCCCCGTTTCGCCCTTGGGGCCGATGCGCAGGAACTTTCCTTCCAGGCCGAGGGGAATGGCTCCCTCGACCATCAGGATGTAACGTCCCTTGTCGTTTTTGAGCACCCCGTCGAGGGAGAGCTCCGACTGGTCCCCCGAACCCGCCATCAGCAGTTCGTGGTAATCAAGGGAGATGTATTTGAGGATGAGGTCATCCACCTTGGGGTGGGCGGACTTGATGAACCCTTCGGAGTTGCCGCTGCAGTCGGCGAGTTCGAGCCAGATGATGGGGATTTTGTTGAGTTGTTCTATGCTTTGGCCCACCAGGGGTTCGTAGGAGGGGTGCAGCCGCATATTGGCGGTGATCATGGAGACCCAGCGGTTGAACTCGCTGCTCATGTCGAAGGCTTTGAGCGCTTCGTCGAGGTTCTCGCTGTCGATGCGGTTGGCGGGGTGCAGCTTGTTGAACTTGTCGATGCGCCGCTGCACCTTCGCCATCTCCTCGGCTTGGGCCGCCGCTTCGCGCTCGGCCTTGAGGCGGGCCGCCTCTTCGGGGTCGACCGGGGTGTCGGCGATGAGCTTAACGACGTCCTGCTTGCAGCGGCCGCAGACCCGCCCCGCTTCGCTCAGCGGTTTGAGGTCGGCGAAGCTCTCGATGCAGTTCTCCTTGATCAGCGCGACGAGGTCCTGTTCGTAGCCGCTGGCGCAGCTGCAGATCAGGCGTCCGCGTTCGCTCACCAGCCGGTTGTCGTAGAAGAAAGCCGGGTCGACCGGTTTGGCCTCCTCCATCATCGTTTTGAGGGCCAGGACGTCGATGTTGGTATTGATCCCGATAAAACGCACGAGGCGGTCGTCGTTGACGATGTACTGGTCGATACGTCCCTCCGCCTTCGAGGCGATGACAATGTCCTCGTTCGCTTCGTCCTTGGGCTCATAGGCGGTCGAGGTGACGTCGGCGAGCAGGAAGGAGCCGACTTTGAGGCCGTCGATGGTGACAAAGTCCCGGAACCCTTCGTCTTCGACCCCGAGGATGGCGGCGACGGCGGCGTCGGCCTGGAGCGTACACTCCTTGACCCGTCCGGCGATATAGCCGTTGTGAAGCTGGGCCACTTCGCCGACGGCGTAGACGTCGGGATCGGAGGTGCGCATATGCTCGTCGACCAGGATCCCCTTGTCCGTCTCCAGGGCGCTTTTGGCGAAGGCGGCGGCGGGGGAGATGCCGACACCGAAGATGACAAAGGGGTTGTCGATGGTGTGTTCTTTCATGACGATTTTCGTAATCGTATCGCCTTCGATCACCTTGTCCGTAATCTCCTCCTCAAAGAGGATATGGACCCGGGGATCGGCGCCTTCGTAGATGCGTTTCATCAGCGCCACGGCGGAGGGGGTGAGGGCTTTGTCGTAAAGATGGTTCCCCCGCGAGACGAGATAGATATGCTCCGGTCCCTCCAAGGTGCTCAGCGTATCGAGCAGCTCCAGCCCGATGGGGCCTACGCCCATCATGACGACGTTTTTGCCAACGATCCGCTGTGCGATGCAGTCACTGTCGTCGGCGCTGCGGAAGGTGGCAACGTTGGTGAGGCCTGCCGTGTCGAAGAGGCGGCGCGGCTCGGAACCGGTGGCGAGGATGAGCTTGTCGTAGGCATAAGAAGCGGAAGCGGTAAAGATGCGTTTGGCCCCGGTGTCGAGGCTGGTGACCTCGGCGTTCAGCTCCACCTGCACATCGGCAGGCAGGGGCAGGGCGATCTCGTCGATATCGGTGCTGCCGCTGACAAGCGCGCAGAGGTGGATACGGTCATAGGGAGGATGGGCCTCCTTGGTGACGATAAGCACTTCGTGGGAGGGCGACTGCTCTTTAATCGCATTGGCGATATACGCGGCCGCGATCCCGCCGCCGACGATAACGATACGCATATCAGGCTCCTTCGTTTTTCTTGGCGGCCCTCGCCGCTTTTTTGGCCGCGGCATAATCGTCGCGGCTTTGGGCGCACTCCGCTTCCCAGTCGAACCAGCCGCCGTTCACGTTGTCCGCTTTGACGGCGGGACGAGCCTTCGTTTCGCTCTGCCACAGTGCCTCTTCCGGTTTGGGACAGGCCCGCACGCACTCGCCGCAGTAGATGCAGAGCCAGGCGTTGTAGCGGTACTCCTTGCGCCCGTCTTCATGCTGGAAAAACCGGATCGATTTGGGCGGGCACGCTTTCTCGCATTTGTCGCAGAAAATGCATGCTTCCTCATTATACTCTATCAGCCCCCGCCAGGCCGTGGGCAGGGGCATCGGTTCGGCGGGATAAGGGTGGGTGCGTACGGGTCTGAAGAGGTTCGCAAAGGCGTTGAACATCGATCTGAACATAGACTCCTCCTATTTCGCCGTACAGGACATGCAGGGTACTTCTAAAGTTTTCACACGCTCAAGGAGCCAAGCCCCTTGACCTACGTTAACACTGGGTTCGCCTCGGCGGCGGGCCCGCCCGGCTAGCCGGACTTTGCTGGACATCATGATTTGCTTTTCATGCATTTTCAACTCACTTCGCCGTACACGACATGCAGGGATCAAAGGAGGCGAGGATCGCCGGGGCGTCGGCGTAGCGGCTACCCTTGAACACCTCCATCATGGCAGGGATGCCCGAGAAGGTCGGGGTCTTGATCCGGACACGCTCCAGCATGTTCTGCCCGCCGCCGCGCACGAGGTAGAAGAGCTCGCCCCGGGGCGCTTCGACGCGTACAATCGCCTCGCCCTTCGGTTTGCCCTTGGCCTTCTCCATGATCTCCCCGGCGGGGAGGTTGTCGACAATGTTGCGGCACATCGCGATGGAGTTCATGATCTCGCGCAGCCGCACCCGGTTGCGGGCATGGATGTCGCCGCCCGTTTCAAGCATCATCTCGTACCCCAGTGCCTCGTAGGGGAAGTCATCCGTCTCCACCCGCACGTCGGTGGCCAGCCCGGCGGCACGGGCGAGGGGGCCCAGGGCGTTGTAGATCTGCGCCTCCTCCAGCGAGAGCGCCCCGATGCCTTTGTACTTGAGCGAGAGGGACCAGTTGGATTCGAAGAGCTCGATGAGGTCGAAGATTTTGTGGAAGAGGAGGTCGAGGTTTTTGTGCAGCAGCGCGACCATCTCGGGGGTAAGGTCACGGGTGACGCCGCCGATGGCGATAAAGTCGAACTGGATGCGGTTGCCGCTGATGGCTTCCTGGATATCCATCACGAGCTCCCGGTCGCCCATGATCTGCATAAAGAGCGCCTCGAAGCCGGCGTTTTCCGCCGTGTGCGCAAGGCAGAGCATATGCGAATGGATGCGGTCGAGTTCGACCATCAGCATCCGCAGGTACCTGATGCGGTCGTTCGGAGTAAAGTCCAGCAGCTTCTCCGCGGCGAGGGTGTAGGAGAGAGAGTGGGTGATGGCGCAAAGCCCGCAGACGCGCGCCACGACGAAGCCGACCTGTTTGAAGTCGAACTTGGTGGTGCAGGCCTGCTCGACGCCGCGGTGCACGAACCCCACGTCGGCGTCGACGCCGACGATGGTCTCGTTCTCGCACTCGAACTGGAAACGGATGGGCTCGAGCAGGGAGATGTGCTGCGACCCCAGCGGGATCTGGACGGTTTTCTTCATGCATCCCCCCTTAGCGGATGAGGCTGGGAGTCTTCGTCGAGGTAGAGGCCGCCCGCGGTCCCTTCGACATGGAGTCCGAACATATCGACGACCTCCCGTTCGCCCAGGAAGGCGGAGGGGATGACGGGCACGACGGAGGGGACCGCGGTATCGTAGTCGCTCAGCGCGTAGTAGACGACAACGTCGTTCTTGGCGCCGTAGCGGGAGAAGATCCACTGCAGCTCTATTTTCCCCTCGCCCAGGTCGATCCCGTTGACGGTGAGGAAGTGCCATGTTTTGGGGTCGTAAAAAGCGCCAAGGTCACCCAGCAGCGCGTCCAGTGTCGTTTCAATTTTCTGCATCGTTGACCTTTCGTGCCATTTTGAGGCGGCTGAGTTTCCCGGCAATCGTTTCGACGGCGCCGAAAAGTTTGAAGGGGGTTTCGATCGCCTTGCTCTTTGTCTCCAGAATCTGCACCCCTTCCACGAGGGCGTCGATGATGAGCTGGGGCGAGGAGGCGCAGCCCGGAACATAGACGTCGACGGGGATGTAGCGGTCGATGCCGTCCTCGACGTTGTACATGCCGCGGAACACCCCGCCCGCCGCCGTGCAGGAACCGACGGCGATGACGACTTTCGGTTCGGGGATCTGGCAGTAGAGCTCCACGAGCCGTTCGCGGGAGCGGTAGGTGACGGGGCCCGTGACGAGGAAGATGTCGGATTGCTTGGGGTTGCCGGTATTGATGACGCCGAAGCGCTCCAGGTCATAGCGGGGTCCCAGCGCGGCGAGGATCTCGATATCGCAGCCGTTGCAGCTGCCCGCGTTGTAGTGGAGGATCCAGGGGGATTTTTTCCGAAAGGCGCTGAAAAATTTCATAGGCTGATCCAGATGATATTGGCTGTTGCCATTATAAACGCCGTGGCATAGATGATCTTTATCATCTGGTCGGTTCTGACCCGCGCGGTGGCGTTGTCGACGAGATTGACGAGGAGGAAAACGGCCAGCACGAGCGCTACCCCCTGCAGCGGCGACGCCCCGGCAAAGAGGAAAACAAGGCCGTAAACGAAGAGGTACTCCAGGAAACGCGCCATGTAAAGGAACTCGTAGAAGAGCCCGCTGTATTCGACTTCGACGCCCCCGACGATCTCCTGGTGCGCTTCGACGGTATCGAAGGGGGACTTTTTGAGCTTGATGGGCAGGATGATCAGCAGCGCGGCGAAGAGCAGCGGCATCTGTGCCAGGTAGCCGCCGTGTTCCAGGATCGCACTGACGTCGAAGCTGCCCGAGACGAGGTAGAAGCCGACGGCGAGGAGCACCAATATGGGCTCATAGGCGGCCAGGGCGGCGAGTTCGCGGTTGGCTCCCACCTGCGAATAGGGTGAGCGCACGCTGTAGCCCGCCAGGACCAGGACAATCAGGGCGAAGAGGTGCAAAAAGACGATGTAGAGCAGGTTCCATCCGGCAAAAAGCGCCCCCACCGCGAGCCAGAGCAGCAGGAAGTGGGCCACCGCCAGCAGGGCGTGGGGAGCATGGATGATGAGGGTGCGCTTGTCCATCAGCTTGAACATGTCATAGAAGGGCTGCAGCAGGGGCGGTCCCTGACGGCGCTGCATCCGCGCACGCAGCACACGCTCCGCACCGTAGACGAGGCCGCCGAGCAGGGGGGCGAGGAGAATCATGACCCAGCTCATGTGAGCGCTCCCGAGAGGGCCACGGCGGCGAAGAACAGGCCGAAGCCCCATTGCAGGCTCCGTGCCGCGGCCGCCGAAGGTTCTACGTAAAAGAGGGCGCCGTCAAACTCGCTCTTTTCACCGCAGCGGTAAGGCATGACGCGGTCGAAGCGCTGAAGGGAGCGCGCCAGCAGCGGCAGCAGGGCGACAATCAGTACGGGCAGCGCCAGCAGCCAGAGGAGGCTGCTGTGCTGCTGCAGCATGTAGCCGCCCGCCGCTGCGAGGCTGAGCAGGGTCAAAACGGTCAGCGGGGCGGCGAAGCCGGGGGGCATCATTTCGCGTTCGATGGTGAGGGTGTCCGGGGCGGCGGCGAGGAGTGCGGCGGCAATCTTGAAATAGAGCAGCACCAGCAGGGCGCTGCCGACGGCGATGCCCGTCAGCACCACGACGAACCACGGCTGCGTATGCAGCAGCGACGCGACGGAGGCGATGGCAAAGAGTTTCCCCATAAAGAGGCCGAAAGGCGGCAGGGTGAGGGAGAAGAAGCCGAACAACAGGAAACCGACGCTGCGGGGGGCGTACTGCAGCAGCCCTTTCATCTGCTCGACGTCTTTGAGGCCGAAATCCTTCTCAAGCGCGCCCGCGGCGAGGAAGAGCAGCGCCTTGGCAAGGGCGTGGAAGAGCATCAGCGCCATCGCGAGCTGCATGCTCTCGGGCGTGCCGACGGCGGCCAGGCTCATCATCAGCCCCAGCAGGGCGACGGTCGAGTAGCCGAGGATCTCCTTGAGCAGGCTGCGCGACAGCGCCAGGTAGGAAGCGGCGACGAAGACCAGGGCGCCGAAGAGGGCCAAAAGGGTACCGGGCAGGGTGCCTCCGAGCCCCGGGGCGAGCTTGAGGAGCAGGAAGGGGGCGATCTTGACCATCGTCGCCGAGTGCAGCATGGCGCTGACCGGGGTGGGGGCGACCATGGCGCCGAGCAGCCACCCGTCAAAGGGGAGCGAAGCCCCCTTGACCGGGGCGGCCATGGCGAGCAGGGCCAGGGCGGGCAGCAGCAGCCCGCCGCCGCCCTGCAGCAGGCCGCTGAAGGTCGCGCTGCCCGGCCCGTAGGCTGCGGCCAGGGCGCCCAAAAGCAGGAACACCCCGCCGACCTGGTTCATCCAGAGCGCGCGCAGGGCGTTCCGGCGGCCGGCAGCATCGCCGCGGAAGGCGATCAGGAGGTAAGAGGCCAGCGTCGTCATCTCGAAGAGGAAGAAGAAGAGCAGGATGTCGTCGGCGATGACGATGGCGTTCATGACGGCGAGGAAGAGCATCAGATAGGCGATGAAAAGGCGCTGTTTCCCTTCACTGCTTTTTTCGCGGCGCATATACTCGACCGCGTAGAGGACGATGGCGCCGCCGACGATGTTAATGATGAGGAACATGAAACGCGAGAGATCGTCCACGACCAGCGCCGGGGCCTCTGCCGGGGTGATCGCAACGGCCCAGAGGTAGAGCGGCAGCTGAATCAACGCGAGCAGCAGAACCGGAGGGGAGCGGTGTTTTACCCCCTGGAAGAGGAAATAGAAGAGCAAAACGATGTCGGCGGCCTCGATCAGGGTGCCCATTCCCGGTGTAATGGCGAACGGCTGCGCTTCAGGGTGCAGGAAGAGAGAGAGGGCCGCTACCGAGAGCACGCCGAACAGCAGCGTCGCCACGGCATAGCGCCCCCGCAGCGAGGGGAGGGCAAAGAGTGCCAGTGCCGCAATCATCGGTGATAAAAGCAGTATAAAAACCATCATTTCTGCCAAACTCCGTTCGTCCGTGGTTTTTGCTATTGTACTCTCATTACATCACAAAACGACTACGGCGGGGGTAGCGCGGGTGTATAAAAAAGCGGCGGACTGTATAATAGGAAAAGCTTTACATTTAACAAGGAGTCGAGAATGGACGATCATAAACTGGAGATCCTGGACAAGATGGCGCCGGAGATCGAAGAGCGCATTCTGGATTACGCCTCCCACCCCGAGGGGGGACTGTTCGACCTGCTGGAGGACATTGTCTACATGAATGACCTTGAAGCGTTCGAAGCGGTATTCGAAAACGGCGGCAATATCAACCTGCAGAACAAGTACGGCTGGACCCCGCTGCACATCGCCATCCGCCGCGACCGCCGCGACATGGTGGCGTACCTGCTTACCCACGGCGCGGACATCAACAAACAAGACGGCGTGGGCTGGACGCCGCTGATGGAGAGCATCATGGACGATATGCCCGAGCTGTGCAAAACGCTCCTCGACGCCGGGGCCGATACCTCCATCGCCAACGAGCGCGGCGGGACGGCGGCAATGCTGGTGCAGAAGTTCGGCCGCACCTCGATGATGGGGATGTTCTAGGCCGCTTTCGGTTTACGCGATGCGCCGCTGCAAGACGGCAAGGGTTTCGAGGTAGGCGGTTTTGAACGTGCCTTCGGGAAGCCCCTCCGCCTGCGCTTCCAGCCGGCGGCACCCCTCGATCATCGCACTGCGCAGGCAGGGCGAAGGGGCGTCCATCGCCGCGCGGCAGAGCTGCATCACTCCCCGGTACGCCCCCATCCTCCCCAGGCGTACGTCTCCCCGCTCGCTGCTGCCGTATTTGCTTCTGCCGTAAAGAAAGTAGGTGGTAAAAAAAAGGATCCGGATCTCTTCGGCGTCGATAGTGCGTTTCATAAGTGCAAGTCTATGGCACTTTGCGCGCAAAAGCGCAAAAGAGGGCAGAACGCCATATGGCGGTACCGCTGTCTCTTTCTCCGGCCGCACGGCATTTTTGTGTTACACTTTTTACAATGGCGCGGTGCGGAAAAGAGGCGCCCCGCGTGTTCCGAGGAGGGGGAGAAGCGATGAAAGCTATTTGGTTTTTGATGGTCGTGATGCAGACCGTATGGGCCGCAGGGAGCATTGAGGTCAACGGCACCTCCTCGTTGCATGACTGGAAGTTGGCGTCGGAGAGTGTCCGCGTTTACATGGTGCAGGAAAACGGCAGGGTCGACACGCTGCAGGTCGCCCTGGTCATCGAAACGCTCAAAAGCGGGAACGAGGCGCTGGACAACGACGCCTATGAGGCTTTCGGCGTCGACCGGGAGTGTCCCGTTCTTTTCACGCTGCGGGCCCAAAAAGAGGACGGTTCGCTGGAAGGGGTGATGCGCATCGGAAGCCATGAAACGCAGGTCGCCGCCACGCCGGACCGTATGGAAGATGGGGTGATTTCGGGGACGTTCAAAACGAAAATGAGCCGCTTCGGCATCACCCCTCCCTCGCTTTTCGCGGGGATGATGACGGTGGACGACACGGTCGGGATCCGCTACACGCTCTCGGACGACGGCGTGCCGATGCCGCCCGTACTGCTGCGATGCCTCTTCCCGCCGCAGCAGGGGATGGCGCCGTGAAATAAAACGGCCCGCCGTCCGCATTTGGCCGTATCATGGCGGTATGATACTGCACCTCGACCTCGACAGCTTTTTTGTCTCCGCCGAACGCACCCGCAACCCCGATCTCGTGGGCAAGCCCGTGATCGTCGGCGGGCGGGGGGACCCGTTTATCTTTGACGCGAAACCGGCAAAGGAGAAGAAGCTCATCCAGCTCAACCAGGGGGCCTTCGTCCCGACGCTCTTTCACGCCGAGCACGACGCCTCGAACTACTTTTTCGACGCCGGGCGCATCCGGGGGATCGTGACGACGGCCAGCTACGAGGCACGGGCCTGCGGCGTCAAGACGGCCATGACCATCCGCGAGGCGCTGCAGCTCTGCCCCCGGGCGATCCTCGTCCCCCCGGACCATCTGCTCTACCACACCCTGTCGCACGAAATGATGGAGATGCTGGCCAAGGAGATCCCGCTGGTGGAGCAGTACAGCATCGACGAGCTTTTCGGCGACGTCACGGGCTGGGTCGAGGAGCGTGACATGCCCGATTTTATCCGCTACCTCCAGGAGAAGGTGACGAAGGAGCTGCTGCTGCCCGTCTCCATCGGGGCGAGCAACGCCAAATGGATCGCGAAGCTGGCGACCTCAACGGTGAAGCCCTACGGGTTGCGGGTCGTCTACGATGACGAGATCGACGACTTTACGCGCGACGTCCCCGTCGGGGAGTTCCCGGGGGTCGGCAGGGCCTTCGGGAAGAAGCTGGCGCGTTACGGCATCACCACCGTCGGCGAGGCCGTGGCGAGCCCGCACCTGTTTGCGAGCTGGGGGCGGCACGGGCGGGACCTCTATGCCCGTATGAGCGGGCGTGACGGGGAGGGGATCAACCCCCGCCGCAGCCGCAAGGGGATCGGGATGTCGCGCAGCATGGACCGCCCCATCCGCGCACGCGACGAGTTCTACCGCCGCGTGCGGGTGATGGTGCGCCACTGGACGCATACCATCGCCCGCCTGGGCGTCAACCCCACGACCTTCTACTTCAGCATCGGGTACGAAGGGAGGCTGCGCAGCAAGAAACAGTACACCGTCTACCGCTTTTTCAACGAGCGTTTTATCACCGCCTTCGCCCTGGAGAAGTTCCGGGAGCTCGATTGCTATCCGAACGCGGCCGTTACCTACATCGCCATGAGCGCGACGAAGTTCCTCCACCACGATCCCAAGGCGGTCGATATGTTCACCCTCGAGGAGGACCGGAAGATGCAGCGGCTCGACGGCGCGGTTATGAAGATGCGGGAGCGTTACGGCATGGATATCGTGCGGCGTGCCGCAGAAATGGGCAGTAAAACGTAACCGATTTGAAACGCCTTCACGGTAAGATATCGGTATGCTGGATAGAACTTTGATGCAATCGGCTCTCGATATCTTCGAAGAGCTTCGGAGCGACCTGCTCGCGGCCCGTCACGGGACCGACCGGAACCACCCGCACTACCGGAGCCTTCTCAATCTCAGGCAATATCTCATCCTCCGCTCCAAAGACTGGACGGAGCTGCAGGAGAAGCTTTTCCTGCTCTCGCTCTCCTCGCTCGGACGCTCCTACGCCCACGTCGCCGCCAGTGTCGATACGCTCTACGACCAGCTCTCCTCGTCACTGGGACGGGGGGAGATCTCCCCGGAGGAGACGGCGGCGTTCCACCACCTCGGCATCGCCGCGGCACAGGAGATGATCGCGCAGAACAGCCGGGCCCTCTTTGGCGGCAAAGGCGCTGCGGACGCGGCGGAGCAGACGACGGCGGTCATGGTGACGCTCCCCTCCGACGCCGCCCGCAACGGCGGGGAACTGATCCGGGGCCTCTCGGCAGCCGGGGTCAATCTCTTCCGCATCAATACCGCGCACGACGATCCCGCCGTCTGGCAGGGGATGGCCGATGTCATCCTGGCGCTGAACGAAACGCGGCCCGCGGAGGAGACGTTGAAGATCTTTGTCGACCTGGCGGGGCCGAAGATACGCACCGGGCGGATCCGGCGGCTGAAGCTGCCCGTCGTGCTCGGCAGCAACAAGCGCGAAAAGACGATTTTGATCCGCCCCTTGCCTGCACAGACCATCTCCGAGCGTACCGATCCCAATACCCGTGCGAGGATCCCGGGGCAGCTCGCACTGGAGAGGAGCCTCTTCGACAAACTTGCAGAAGGCGACGTGCTGAAAGTGATGGACATCAACGGCCGGCACGCCAAGGTAAGGATCATGCAGCGCGACGGGGAGGGGGTGACGGGTGTCATCAGCAAGAAGGTCGCCGTCGA
The DNA here is from genome assembly GCF_039645995.1 of Sulfurimonas sp. HSL3-1. Taxonomy (NCBI): domain Bacteria; kingdom Pseudomonadati; phylum Campylobacterota; class Epsilonproteobacteria; order Campylobacterales; family Sulfurimonadaceae; genus Sulfurimonas; species Sulfurimonas diazotrophicus. The sequence goes on along the minus strand of NZ_CP147920.1, from coordinate 1,722,351 downwards.
CGAAAGCTGCAAGGTCTCAGGCGGCGGCCGGAAGGGGTACGTGCGGGGCTGTGTCGTCCAGCCCGAACGCATCCGGCTCTTTACGGGGGACACTTTACGTATTACCGCGACGGATGCGGAGGGGTGTGCCGCGATCCGGGACGAGACGGGCAAGACGGCCGTACCGGCACAGATCTCCTGTACGCTGCCGGCATTCGCCTCCTACGTTCGTCCGGGTGACCGGATTTACATCGATGACGGCAAGATCGGTCTCTCGGTGCATGAAGTCGAAGCGGACGGCGTGCTTTGCCGGGTGACCCAGGCGAAACCGGGCGGGACGCTGCTCAAGGAGGAGAAGGGGATCAACCTCCCCGATACCTACCTGAACATCCCGGCCCTGACCCCGGCAGACCGGGAGAACCTGCGCGCCGTCAAACACTATGCCGATATGCTCGGCCTCTCCTTCTGCCAGACGGACCGGGACGTCGCCGACCTGCAGGCGCTCCTGCAGGCGGAGACGTGCGGCCATATCGGTATCGTGCCCAAGATCGAGACCCGGCACGCGGTTTTCCGAATGCCGCGCATCCTGGAACAGCTGCTGTTGTGGGAGCGCAGCGGGGTGATGATCGCCCGGGGCGACCTGGCGATCGAAACCGGTTTCGAGAACCTCGCCACCATTCAGGAGAGCCTGCTCGATCTCTGCAGCGCGGCACACCTCCCCGTGATCTGGGCGACGCAGGTGCTCGAGAGCCAGATGAAGAACAACCTCCCCAGCCGCGCCGAGATCACTGACGCGGCGATGGCGGGGCGGGCGGAGTGCGTCATGCTCAACAAAGGTCCCTTCGCCATCGATACGGCGGGGGCGCTGCTGCGCATCCTGGAGCAGGTCCACCAGAGCTTCCGGAAAAACCGGCAGCTCCTGCGCAAAGAGATGCTCTGGTCAGTAGCCGACGCGCCGGAGGATGGCCTCTAAACCCGCCAGGTAGCTGCCGCCGAAAGCGCGGACGTGCACGAGGTAGGGGTAGAGACGGTAGAGGTCGGCTCTGTGCTCGAAAAAGCCCTCGGGGATGGGACGGTGAGCGCGGTAACGCGCGTAAAAAGCTTCGCCGAACGTCTGGAACATCCCGATAAAAGCGAGTTCCATCTCGAAGTGGCCGTAGTAGCACGCCGGGTCGATAAAAGCGGCGAGGTGGTTATTTTGGGTCAGGACGTTGCCGCCCCAGACGTCGCCGTGCAGCAGGGATGAGTGCTCGGGTTCGTCCAGAAACTGCTCGAAGTCGGCGGCCAGCTTTTCGATGCGCCCCAAAAGGCTTTTGTCGATCTGCCCCTCGTCGAAGGCCTTGGCGGCGAAATCGAGCACCCGCATCTCCCGGTAGAAATCGACCCAGCGTATCCGCGGCCGGTTGCGCTGGCGGAAGGGGCCTATGGTCGTATCGGAGCCGAACCCGAAGACACCCTGGGCGGGGATGCTGTGCAGGTGGGCCAGGGCATCGGCGATCTCCTCTTCGCAGCGGCCGTTGCAGGCGGCGTCGTTGGGAATGTACTCCATGACCAGGCGCCCTGCGCTTTGCTCGAACACCTTTGGCACGCGCAGGTGGGGCCGGAGGTGTTCGAGCATTGTCGCTTCCGCCTCCAGCGCGAAGGGGTCTTCGGAGGATTTGACGATCCGCTGCGTACCGTCTTCGGCCGTCTCAAGGTCGATGGTCGCAATGGAGTTGCTGCCGAGACGGATTGTTCTTACGCCCATGACTCCCTCGTGATTTTAAGCTGCCGATCCTTTTCGTCGCTCAGAAGCAGTTCGCCGTCCTGGATCAGCGCCTGGAGTTGCATACTCCGTTCTGCAAAGGCTTCGGCGTCGCCCTGCGCATCCAGCTGGATCACTTGAAGATTGCCGAAACGCGCCAGTTTCGAACCGTTCTGGCGCCACCACGCGTCGGCCGCCCGGCGGGAGTAGGTGTAAATGATCACCTCCTCGGCGCGTCCGCACGCCTTGCGTATGCGCTTTTCGTCGGGCTGTCCCAGGTCGATCCAGAGGCGGATGGTGCCGTCATAGTCCTTGTTCCAGAGGTCGGGTTCATCCTCCTGGACGATCCCCTTGGTAAAGGCGAGCCGTTCGTCGGCATGAAAGGCGAAGGCAGCCAGGCGCATCATCATCCGCTCCTCCGTTTCGGAGGGGTGGCGGGCGACGGTCAGGTCGAAATCATGGTAGAAGTGGCGGTCGAGGTCGGAGATGGAAAGAGATACTTTGTAGATCGTTGCGCCCAGCGCCATGGGGTCTCCTTGTCATTAGCTGCGTAATTATACTTTACTCCGGGATCTGGGGCGGTCTAATGGAAAAGAGCGCTATAAAACAGTAGAATAGATGATCTTAGGGGGTTGACGATGGATTACCGAATCGAAAGAGCCGCTATAGGTGACAGAGATGCAATTCTCAAAGTGATGGAACCATGGAATATGCACCATGTCCCCTCGGTGGAGATGGAAGAACTCGATCTTGCCTTTTTCTATGTCGCCCGGACGGAAGATGGTCGGATCATCGGTGCGGGTGGTTACAAGATCCTCTCCCCGGAGGAGGGAAAGACGACGCTGCTGGGAGTCTATCCCGAATTCCAGGGCATGAACATCGGGAAGGCGCTTCAGAATGCCCGGCTGGAGGCGATGTACGACGCGGGCGTGAAGTACGTGACGACAAATGCGGACCATCCCGAGACGATCGTCTGGTACCGTAAGCATTACGGCTATGAGGTTGTCGGCCGCCTGGAGAAGCTTTGCGCCTTCAGCCTGGAGGATGTCACCCACTGGACGACGCTGCGGATGGACCTTGTCCGCCATTTCGAGACAAGGGCAGAGCGCGAGATCGCGGCAGCGGCCTATATCGAGGGGAACGATCCGCACCCGCTGAACCCCTTCCCCCCGCTGATGATCAATGTCTGTCTGACGGGGATGGTACCGACGAAAGTAAGCACGCCGTATGTCCCGGTCCATGTCGAGGAGATTGTTGCGGATGCGATCCGCGTTTATGATGCAGGAGCGCGCATCGTCCATATCCACGCAAGGGATGAACGGGGGTTGCCAACGCCGGATGCCCGCTATTACGAAGCGATTCTGACGGGGATACGCCGGGAGCGGCCGGGGATGGTCTGCTGTGTCTCCACGTCGGGACGAAACTGGAGTGATTTCGAACGGCGCTCCGAGGTGCTGCATCTGACGGGTGCGGCGAAACCGGATATGGCGAGCCTGACGCTCGGGTCACTCAATTTCCTTTCCGGGGCGAGCGTCAATACGATCAACATGGTCGAGCGGTTGGCGATGACGATGCAGGAGAAGGGGATCCGGCCGGAGATGGAGGTCTTCGATTACGGGATGGTCAACCTGGCCAAGTATCTTGAGCGGCACGGGATCATCAAAGGGCGCAAATACTTCAACATCCTGCTTGGTAATCTCAACACGGCGCCGGCGACGCTCGGCAACCTGACCATGATCGCGGAGGCGCTGCCGGAGGATTCCGTCTGGGCCGGGGCGGGGCTGGGCGGTTTCCAGCTGCCGATGAATGCTGCCGCCGTCGCTGCGGGAGGGCATGTCCGCGTCGGGATAGAGGATAACATCCATTACGACTACGAGCGGAAAGTACTCGCCTCGAACGAAGCGCTGGTCCGTCGGGTCGCGCGGATTGCGGAGGAGTTGCAGCGTCGTATCGCGACGCCCGATGAGACGCGGGCGATGCTGGGACTCGCTTAGGGGTCAGCGGCCTTCGGCCTTGCGTGCAATCAGTGCGTTAAAGGCCTCCCTGATGGCATCGAGGGCAGGGGCCTGGTAGGGAATGGGGTCGTTACTGACGATGCGCATACAGGTGTTGAGTTCGAAGATGAACATAGTGCCTTCCGTATCCAGGTGGCAGTCGATGCCGAAGAAATCGAGCGGCAGTTTTTCATAGATGCGGCGGCAGGTCTCTTCCGGGCGCGCGGGAGGGTGCGCCAGAAAGGCGATCTCCTCATCCTGGAAGGCTTGAGAATCGTTCATCAGCTCCTGCCGTGTTTCCGAGTGGATGTTCCATGATTTCGAGACGATGAGGTGGCGCGGATAGATCTGTCCATCGATGACGACAAGACGGTATTTGCGGTAGAGGCCGTCTTTGTCCCGGAAGTCGTGGAAGGCAATCGCGTAGAACTCCCTGCCGTCGAAAGCGAAGCGTTCCAGTTTCGGCAAATCCTGTGCGCTTTCGACCAGGACCATCCCCCCGCCGCCGTGTTCCCCTGCCGAGCGGAAAATATAGGGGTAGTCCAGGCCGTGTTCCGCGATCATCCCCGGGATCTCCGCCAACCGCGTCGGCGAGAGCCGTACCGTTTTCGGTACGCGCAGACCGGGAATGCTGTGCAGACGGGAGTAGGTCTGTTCACGGGTAGTCAGGAAGGTCAGATTGGGGGGATTGATGACGGGGATCGTAAGACTGCTCAGTGTCGCTTCCAGCTGATGGAGGGCCTTGGCGTTCGTATCGGGGTCGCAGACCGAATTGACGACGACATCGGCATCTTCGGGAACGATCTGTTTGGGATGGCGGCCACCGAAGGTGACGGGCAGGACGCGGCAGCGCTGCTGGTCGATGAGGGCGACAAGGCTGTTGGTCCCTTCAAAATTGATCCTGAGCTGCTGGGGATTGCCGTTGTTCCAGATAACGGTTGCACGGCCGTTGTCGGGGGTGCCGATGGGATTGAGTACTTTAAGCATGATAGCCCTTTGCCGCAGGGCGTTTATCAAGCAGCATTTTCTCGACAGCTTGGTTGAACTGTGCGAGCTCTTTTGTCGAATAATAGCCCTGCATCTTTGTCCCGTCGGCATAGTGGCCGTTGCAATCAATACCGAAAAGCAGCAGTTCCCCTTTTTTGTCAATGGTACACTCCACGGCGAAATAGTCAAGACCGAGCTGTTGTTTCAACACGTAGAGGGCGGGAAAGCTCTTTTTGCGAAATTGTTTGAGAAAGGCTTTTTCCTCGTTCAGAATGCCTGTCATTTTCGATTTCAAACCCCGGTGGGCCTCCGCATCGTTTCGGATATGCCACTGATCGGAGAGGATAAGGTGACCGGGCAGCAGGGTGTCTCCGATGACATAGAAACGGTAGAGACGGTAGAGGCCGTCCGGTGAACGGTAGTCTGTGAAGGCGGAGGCATAGTAGGCGCGACCGTCGAAGGGAAAACGTTCGAGGGCGTGGAGATCGTCAAAACTTTCAAGGATGAAGTGGTTCGGACGTTCCGGGTAAGCGGCGGCTTCCCTGAAGAGAAGCGGGGGCCTCAGGCCGGAGCGCTCCAGCGTATTGCTGACGTCGGAGAGCGAATGCGGCGTCAGCCGGACGGTTTTGGGCATCGTGATCCCCTTAAGCGGGGCAACGGTCTCGCTGAGGCGGTCGGAGCGGATACGGGGAATATTGGCCGGCGGATTGATGAAGGGGTAGGGATTGCTTTGTGCCGCGTGCTGTGCACGGTCCAGGGCATGGCTACAGCGTTCGGGATCACTGATGCTGTTGTAGACGACATCGGGCCTGATATTGACGCTGATCGGGTTTTCGGCACCGCCGTAGAGCAGCTTGAGGTGCCGGAAACGGGCCGGATCGAGCGGTTCGAGCAGGGGCGAGAGCCAGGCGAAATCGAGAAAACGGCGTGCTCCCGCTTCATCCGTCGTCTCCAGGACGATCTCATTCGAATCGGGCAGGCCCGCCAGTTGCAAAATAGTAGTCATGTACAGATGCTTTCGGTTGTAAAGATACTGGATTATCGTGGATAGGGACTTACAAGTCTCTAAATGTGTTTTGGAAGCCGGAAAGTCAGAAGATTGACCATGCAGAAGGGAGGAGGTACCTCACTTCTGAGTGCCACGGCCGTTATGGCATCATCGAGCTACAGCTGCCGACAGGGATGTCGCTCCATCGGCTGTAGGTTGCACTGCCATCCGGTGCGACGATGGTGACCGTCGAGTACATGGAGGCGTTGGCGTCGAAGCTGACTGTCGCGCTGCCGCTGCCGCTGACGGTAACGGTACCGGCATACGGAAGAACGTCGCTGCCGTGGGCACCGTCGCCGTCGAAGTAATCATCCTGGTTGGACTGGACGACCGGATCGGTTTTGAACGTGACCGATCCGCCGAGGCAGGTTGTGCCGTAGGTTCCGTTGATAGTGACGTTTTCTTCGCTGCCGCTCATGTAGACTTCCATGACGAAGTTGTTGTAGTATTCGCCCCCTGTGACACTCTCCACGCCGTTTGCGTCGGTTTCATAGTGTGTATAGAACCCGTCGGCCATTGTTTTATAGTGGGAGTTGTCCTGGGCGCCGGAGTCGGTCCATGTCTCGTTATAGACATTTCTTTCACCGCCGCTGACTTTTCCGCTGCTGTTGATGTCGACTACTTTGTTGAAGCCTGAGTAGTGCCAGGTGTCGCTCCATGCCGGTATTCCGGTGGCGTCGAAGTAATCACCGTCTGCTTCCCAGGTCTCTTTCCCGCTGTTTTTGGCGGTATAGGTGCGTGACGTTGTCGTCTCGTTGTTGTCGTAGCCGTAACTGCGATTATCACTCCAGGACCACGTCTCTTTGGACATGTTCGAGTCGTTGTCATACGTTGCCGTGTTCGAGTAGGAGTATGTTCCGTTCTGGAAATAGCGGTTGACCGGTTCACCGTTGACGTCCCCGCTGGAGTTGTCGATACAGTGGTCGTACCTATACGTATAGGCATAGGTTTCCGTCCAGCCGCCCTCTGCCGGGTAATCGTAACTACTTTCATATGAGCTGGTGCGCGTACCGCTGATCTGACAATCATAAGTCTGCGAATAGCTGTCCCCTCCGCTGTAGCCGCCGCTGGCGGCCACTTTCGTCTGGATCGCCGTTTTGATGTCCGCCACCGCCGCTTTAACCGGGGATGCTGGCGCACCGGCGGCGGCAATTCCGCCGTTATAGAGCATGCTCAACGCACTCTCCACCGTTGCGAGATCAATGCTGGTAGCAGCTTTGGTCTCAGCAGGTGCCGATGGTCCGGAGGAGCTGCTGCCGCAGCCGCCCATGATCAATGCCGCTGTTGCGACAGAAATACCTATCACGCTAACACGTTTCATAATATACCCCTTATACCAATGGTTGAGATACTATCAGTGTATGAATGATAAGCTTAAACATTGCTTCAATAAAATAGAAAGCGTTAAAAAATGCTATTGGGTTATGCCGCTTTCTCTGAAGCTCATATACCCTATAATAGGAGTGTTTAAGGGGATGACCAATCGGCTGTATGCATAAGGATATCGGGATCGACCCGGAAGGAAAGGAATGCTTTTTTATAGCGTCGTACATAAAGTGATCGCTCCTGTCACAGCTGTTTTTCTGCTCACGGCATGCGGGAGCGGCTCGCATTCCGAGACGCCGACGCCGACAGAGACCATTACCGTAAGCATCGGAGGCAGTACGGCAGTCAGGGGGGCACTTTGCGGTGCGGATATAGAAGTGACGAAGCTGGACGGCAGCGCTCTTTTTCTTGCTAAAAGCTACACTTATGATCCGCAGCGCGACGGCACGGAGTACAACGCGACGGCGACAAAACTACTGCCATTCGGCGAAAGGACCTCCGGCCGTTTTTCGGCTACACGCACCTTCGCTGTATCGTCCCTGCCTTCGGAAGAAACGATGATGCTTCTGAAAGTAAGCGGAGGGAATGAGATCGACCCCGACGGCGACGGGTTTGTCGTCCCGGGAGAAATACGCAGCTTTGCCGGTCCCCTTTATGCCTACGCAACCTTCGGGGCTTTGCGCGACGGCAACGTGTCGGTCAACCTTTTCAGTTCTGCCGCTGCCGCCGTCGCGGCGGAACGCCACCTCTCCGTGCCCTCAACGGTCACAATGATCCTCGGGAAGGTTGCGCAGAAGCTGTTCAGTTCCGACCCGGCAGGGAGTATGATCGATGCTGCGACACTGACACGGTTTAACCCTGCCGTTATCGAGAACAACTGTTCCACACATTTCGGTTATCTGAACGACCCGGACAGTTACAAGGTGCTGGCGGAAGGCAATTATGGAACAGGGCTCTATGCTGGCAGTGAAGGGCTTTGGAAAAAAGACGGCGATCAGGAGGGGCTTATGGACGCCTTTGAACAGCTCGCCGGTACGGATCCTGGGCTGCCCGACAGCGACAGCGACGGGGTGAACGATTATGCCGAAGTGTGGAGCGGTACGGATCCTCTCAACGGGGGAAGCGTCGAGGGGGACCTGCTTTTTCCCTATCAGTGGTACCTGCTGAACACGGGGCAGACGGGCGGTGCGCAAAACGGGGGCATCGCTGGAGAAGACCTCGACATCGTCGGGCTGCCGACCACTTTTACCGGCAGTGGTGACGTGGTCGTCGGCATTGTCGATACTGGCGTCGAGTCCGGGCATCCTGATTTGACAAACAACCTTGACATAAGCCTGAGCTATCACTACGGCACCCACGCAAACGATCCTGTGCCTCTCGGCAGTGATATCGGATACCATGGGACCGCATGCGCGGGGATTATTGGCGCGCAGGGGTTCAACGTACGGGGGGTACGGGGCATTGCCCCGATGACGCGGCTGGCCGGGTTTAATGTGCTGGCGACAGGCAGGGTCTCCCATTTTGCTGATGCCTTTCTCCGGCCGGGCATCGATATATTTTCGAACAGCTGGGGGGCGATGACTTCAGCCGCACTGACCGATTGGGGACCGGTGCTGGAAGGCGCGCTGGAAGAGGGCGCAGTGAACGGTCGTGACGGCAAGGGCGCCATCTATGTTTTTGCCGCCGGCAATGATCGTACGGCAAGCCATGAGGGATATGCCAACACCTCCAGCCTGCATAACAGCAAATACGCCATTACCGTTTCATCCGTGAATGCAGATGGTACGCTAAGCTCATATTCCAACACGGGGGCGAACGTGCTTGTCGCTGGAACGGGAGGCGAGTATGGGCTTACGAACCCTGCCATCGTGACGACGGACCTGACGGGGCTGGGTATCGGGCATGATATAAAGTACGATAATGACGAGATTGTTCTCGGTGACTCTTTGCTTGATGGGAACAATCCCGACGGCAACTACACCCGTTTCATGAACGGGACATCTTCGGCCTGTCCGGCAGTGGCTGGCGTGTGTGCCCTGGTGCTCCAGGCCAATCCGGCACTGACACGGAGAGATGTTCGGTATATTCTCGCCAGGAGCGCACGTCAGAACGATGCATCCGACGGGAGTTGGAGTCTAAACGGGGCAGGACTGCCTATCAACGACAAATACGGTTTCGGCATCGTGGATGCAGCAGCTGCCGTCGCTATGGCGGAGGGGTTTTCTTCCTTGGGGCAGGAACAGACGAGCGCGCTGTATACCGACAGTGCCAACGTCGATATTCCCGATGCCAACAGCAGCGGGATTGAGCGTACCTTGAATGTTAGTGAATCCATGACGGTCGAACATGTGGATATTTGGATCACGACGGAACACTACCGAATCGATGATCTCCGCATCGTAGTAGTCTCTCCGTTGGGGACGGAAAGCGTTCTCGCGGTTGGCGGTGAAAACTACATTCGCGGCGTAGAACGTTATGCAGATTGGCGTTTTTCAACTGTACGATGCCTGGATGAACCCGCGCAGGGGACATGGCGTCTGAAGGTCATGGATCTCAGGAGCGGTTATATCGGCTCGCTCTCAAGCTGGGGCATACAGATCAGCGGCCATTAGAAGGTGGGAATGATGAAGCTTGTATATATGGTGGGAAGCTTGATAGTTGCGGGAGTGGTTTTCGCAGATTCGATCGGGCAATTTTGTTATTTGCAAAACAGCCACGGGAGAAAAACACTCTTCGTCAAGACGGAAGCAAAAGCATTTGATACGGCCGAGCAGGCTGCATCGAATCATGCACGCCTGGCAAGTGAAAAGGCAGCGCACGCCGGGGAGATCTTCTATAAATGGGGTGTGAAAGAAGCGGCATTCCGCCATGTGACGACCGGCCATATCGTCGTCCGCTTTGTCTCCGGGAAACGGATTGACCCGGAGACGTTTGCGGCGTCAAACGGTTTGGAGTTTCGCCGCCGTATCGGTATCGACGGGAGTAGCGTCGTATTTGTCAACAAAAGCGACAGAAATGATATTGATCAGTCGAACAGCCTGATGCAGAATCCGGACGTCGCATCGGCAGAACCGGACTGGGTCCTCCCGGTCAGACTCTACTAGGCAAAGCGGGGCCGGGGAGGTTATAATTGTCAAAAACGAAGGAACAGTGATGGGCGGATGGACCTGTTCGCATCAGCGCGGCGAGCTGTGCGATCTTTTGAAAAAAGTTTGCGATCCGGGCGACAAAGGGTGCGTGCTTTATGGCAAAGCTGTTTTTTCCAACCCGGAAAACCCCTCCAACGTTGCCGTCGAGCGGCGAGAAGAGACGCGTAAACGCAAGGGGCTGCGTGACGAGATGGAGGATGCTAAGTTCTTTTAGCGCCTCCCCGGCACACGTTTACCCTTTTTTCTTGTAGTGGGAAAGGAAATAGTGGTAGGAGTGGGCCAGCGCCTTGTTGGTCAGGATGACAAAGGCTTTCGTCTCATCCCATTTGGCTTCGGTTTTATCCTTGAAGGCGGCGTAACGCTCCTGCATTTCACCGTACATCTTTTCCAGCTCGTCAAGACGCTTGTCGAACTCGGCTTTGACCTCGGTGCTGTAGTGACTTGCTTTCTCTTTCAGTGCTTCGATCTCGGCGCGGTAGCCCTCGAGGGTTTTCTGACTCTCTTCGATGATCTCTTCGTCTTTCTTCTTAGCGGACATGGTATCGCTCCTTTCAGTGGATTATAACTATTGTACACTATTTCCGGCGCCATTGGTAGCTTTGATCCATTAAACGCATTATCCACAATGAGTGTGTACAATGCGGGTGATGCGAACATTGACACTCTTACTTTTACTTCCCCTTTTTCTCTTCGGTGCGGCGGCGCCAACTGACGCCGAGCTCAAGGCGCAGATCGGGCGTATGCTCATTGTCGGTTTCGATGCCGAATCGCTTGACGCGTCGGACCCTTTTGTGACGGAGCTGCGGCAGTACAAACCGGGCGGGGTGATCCTTTTTGACCTCGGCTACCCCGACCTGAAACGTACGAAGAACATCCGTTCACCCCGCCAGCTCGCGGCGTTGACGGCCCAGCTGAAGGCCTTTGCCACCGCCCCGCTGCTCATTTCCGTCGACCAGGAGGGCGGACGGGTCGCGCGGCTGAAACACGCCTACGGTTTCCCTATAGTCCCCTCGGCGGAAGCGGTTGGCAGACGGGACGACCCGGCGTACGCGCAGCAGGTGTACGGGACATTGGCGACTACCCTTTCAGATGCCGGGATCAATACGGACTTCGCCCCCGACGTCGACCTGGCGGTCAACCCTGAGAACACGGTGATCGTCGGGCTGAAGCGCTCCTACGGCAAGTCGCCGGAGAAGGTGACGAAGTACGCGGGAATCATGCTCGACGCCCTGCGTGGGCAAAAGGTCATCGGGGTGCTGAAGCACTTCCCCGGCCACGGCTCGTCGCTGGGGGATTCGCACAAAGGCTTTGTGGATGTCACCGAAACGTGGACGCCCGTAGAGCTCGAACCCTACCGCCGCCTGATCGGTGAGGGCAAGGCGGACATGATCATGACGGCCCACGTCTTCAACCGCCGTCTCGACCCCGACTATCCGGCGACGCTCTCGCACAAGATCAACACGGAGCTGCTGCGCGGTGAGCTGGGCTTCAAGGGGGTCATCGTCAGCGACGACCTGCAGATGAAGGCGATCTCGGAACACTACACGCTTGAAGAGACGGTGCGCCTCGCCATCAACGGCGGGGTGGACATGCTGCTCTTCGCGAACCAGCTCGGCAGCAACATGCTCGGCCGGATTGTCGAGACGATCTACGCCGAGGTCAAAGCGGGGCGGATCTCCCGCGAGCGGATCGCCGAGTCGAACCGCCGTATCAACGCGCTCTTTGACGCCTACGGCATCGGCGCGCCGACAATCGTCGACAAGCCCATCGCCTTCGGGCCGCAGCGCATCGCATTGACTAAGCAGTACGTCAAGCAGCACTACGGTATGGACGTGAGTGACATTACGATCGATCCGAAAGTGATCGTCCTGCACTGGACGGCCGATATGGGGCTGGAGTCCTCGTTTTCGCGCCTGCAGCCGGAGCTGCTGCCCGGAAGCCGCGGCGACATCGCGACCGCGGGCGCGCTCAACGTCTCCTCGCAGTTCCTCGTCGACCGGGACGGCACGATCTACCGCCTGATGCCGGAGAACCGGATGGCGCGCCATGTCATCGGGCTCAATTTTGACAGTATCGGCATCGAGAACGTCGGCGGGGAGGACAACGCCAAAGAGGACCTCACCCCGGCGCAGCTGCGCGCGAACATTGCGCTGGTGCGCTACCTCGCCCGGAAGTACCCCCACATGGAATACCTCATAGGCCACCATGAATACCGCCAAATGGAAGCGACCCCGCTGTGGCGGGAGCTTGACAAGGGGTACCGCACGGAAAAGAGCGACCCGGGAGACGCATTCATGCGGAAGGTGCGCAGCGCCGTCAGCGACCTGCAGCTGAAAGCCCCGCCGGAAGCGCGTTGATGGGATTCTCCCCCCTCGACTGGACCGTCTTCGGCGGCTATTTTGCCATCCTCGCTTTCAGTTCGTGGCTTTTCTCCCGCGTGAACATCCGTTCATCGCGCGATTACTTCGTCGGCGGCAACAGCGTCCCGATGCTCGCGGCCGCCGTCTCCGTGCTGGCGACCTCGCAGTCGGCGGCGACCTTCCTGGGCGGCCCGGAGTACGCCTACCGCAGCAACCTCACCTTTGTCGGCTTCTACGTCTCGGCGCTGCTGGCCGTGCTCTTCATTGCCAAGGTGCTGGTCCCGCGCTTCTACGCCATCCGCGCCGTCACCGTCTACGAACTGCTGGAGCAGCGCTACGGGGCGAAGGCCAAACGCGAAGCGGGCATCATGTTCCTGGTCGGCCGGGTCCTCGCCAGCGGCGCGCGTCTCTACATCGGGGCGCTGGCCGTTTCGATGATCGTCTTCGCCGACATCGCGCCGCTGCACCTCTTTGCCGCTATCCTTATGCTCGTGCTGGGCGCGCTGGCCTATACCTACTTCGGCGGGGTGAAGTCGGTCATCTACAGCGACGTCATCCAGGCGGTGACCTACATCGGGGCGGGAGTCGCCGTACTGATCTACCTCTATGGCACGCTGCAGACGGACATCGGCACAATGGTTGACGTTTTGAATGCCGAGGGGAAACTGACTGTCATTGACACGGCCGGGAACTTCGGCATCTGGAGCCTGCTGGGCGGATGGCTGCTGCTCAACATCGCGGCCTACGGCCTGGACCAGGATATGACCCAGCGCGTGCTGGCCTGCAAGAACGGTCGCGACGGCTCCCGGGCGCTGGTCGTCTCCATCGTCATGACGATCCCCGTCGTGCTTCTCTTCCTGGCGATAGGGCTGCTGCTCTACCTCTTTTACAACCACCCGGAACTCTCCGGCATCGGCGGCGGTGCCGTGCAGGAGTTCGGCGGGGAGAAGATCACTATTTTCATGACCTACATCCTCAACGAAATGCCCGCGGGGCTGCGCGGCTTCGTGACAGTGGGGGCGATTGCCGCCGCGCTCTCCTCGACGAACTCGGTACTCGCGGCGATGGCTTCGGTCGCCGTGGAAGACATCTACCGTCCCTGGAAGAGCGCGCGGGGCGAGACGGAAGAGGCTCACTACGTGGCCGCTGCCCGGTCGGCCGTACTGCTCTTTGCACTCGTACTGACGGCGATGGCCGTCGTGAGCTACTACTGGCAGCGGGCGACGGACCTGCCGCTGGTCAGTTTTGCATTGGGAGTTATGAGCTTTGCCTATGCCGGGCTGCTGGGCGTCTACGCCTCGGCGCTCTTTACGAAACGCGGAAGCGCACGGGCGGTGCCGTGGGCCCTGGGCGGCGGTTTTGTCACGGTCCTGCTTTTGCAGCCCTATTGTTTCGGCGGGGCCTTCTCCCTGGCCGATCAGCTCGTCGCGGGGGCAATGGTCTCTTTCGGGGTTATGCAGTTGGGGACAGAGGAAAAAGCAGTCGGCTAGTCCAATGACAAATTAATTTTTTTATTGGGTCATGTTTGCAACTCATCCTCAGGGTTGACGGGACGAGTTGAAAGTTTTCTTCATAGTAGACTGTTACTTCCGCTCAATACTGCTTGGCGAACACAACGCGGTAGCCCATTGATGGTTTCCAGCTCCAGTTGCGATTGGACAGATTATTGACGGCATCCATTTCCGCGGCACCGGTTGATAGACCGAAGCCCATGCCGTAGGTTCGGCTTGCGGCACCGGTATAGTCCTTGCCGTCCCATACGACCACGACCAATGCGCCGACCTCGTCTTCGTCATTGTGTTTACAGCTTGGGGTGCCGTTGTGTTCGGCGGCATATTTCTGGCGAGCCACTCTGTCGGTCTTGAGTGGCGTAGAGTGCTGATCATAGGCGTAGTAGTAGCCAAGGTCTGTCATGTTATTGCTGGCATTGCGGCTCACAGCGACACAGATCGCAGCACCTCCGGGAGCATCTCTGGAAGGTTTCGCTTCAGGGGCCGACTCTGCGGACGGTGTTGCAGCGGTCGCGTTTGGAGCCGTGCCCGTAGTCGTTTGCTTTAGCTGTGCGGTTTTGATCTTTGACTGAGCGATAGCGTCTTGGAAACTGAGACGATTCGATCTCAAGCCACCAAGGTAGACCTTTGAATCCGCGGTAGTGTCGAGCGAGTACGACGGCATCGTGACCGGGGCGATGGTCACCGCGCTCGGTGCACTCACGGCCGGTTTATGGTTGGCAAAATAAGCGGCATTGCGTGCCTTGACATCCGCGATTTGGGCCTTGACGGCGCGGCGACTCTCGAGTATGCTGCGCGTCATCGAACGGCGTTCCGCCTGTTTTGCCGCCAGATCGGCATTCAGTGAGGCATGAAGCTTGTCCATAAACTGTGCCATTGCAGCCTGTTTCTTGGCCTCTTCCAGCCGGTTGGCCCAATAGTAGATCTCTTTTTTGCGTTCAACGGCTTGATCGTAGTAGGTGTCGTCCAACTGTTTCATAGAGGCCCTAAGATCTGCTTTGAAGCTCGTGAGCGCCGTTACCAGTTGGGTCATACGTTGAGGATCCGGTTGGCATACGCTATTGTTGACATCCTTGTAGCGGTTGAGGACATTGAGACGTTGGTCGATGTCCGTTCTCATACTGACCAGATCGTCCCAGACGAACTCCTCGAAATCGGTGACCGGCGTGTGCTTGGGGTTTCTGTCGATATTTGAGATGGCCTTGCCCATGTCAGCCCAATCCATCTTGTAGTAGTGCTCATATTTCGCGAGACGCTCCTCGATATCCGGGTCGAAGTGCAGGGCTTTTTCGGCGTTGCTGACCGCCGTGGCCATCTTGTCGCAGACTTGACGGTCCTGGTTTTGGTTGGCAAAGGCGATTATTTTTTCCGAAAAGGGATCGTCACCCGTCTCTAGGGCAGCAAGTGTAGTGTCGGGATCAACAGTTGTGTTCACCATAAAGGCATCGATGTTCCAGCGGTAGAAGTTTTGTTTTGGGAACTGGCCGCCGGTCAGCAGGTAGCTGCTGCGGCGATTGATGTCCGACCACACGTTAACGACAAACTGGTTGGCGGAGATCTGCGTCATTACGGTCAGTGGGAACACCGGCGATGCGGGGTCACACTGGCCTGTGAGTACTACCATGCCATCCGTTTTTCCCATGCACTGACGGTTGACGGAGAGCTTGCCGTTCATGACGATCTCTTTCAATGAAGGCAGTGTCAGCACCGGCGGTTTTTGGTACGGCTGCAGGTAGGTTTTCCCGGTCATCGGGCTGGAGACGAACGCCGACTGGCCGTGTGAAATCCAGGCATGATCATACTTGTGAATCTTGGATTTATTGAAGTTGTCCCTCAGCGAGGTTGGGCTAAACGGCTTCAGGAGCAGGTTGTCAGGATTGATTTTTTTTTGCCGGAGCAGGTCGCCCAGCGAGTAGGTACGTGTGAACAGCGCACGGTCAGTGCTGGGAAAATTGGCAGCGACCTGCTCTGGATGCGGCAGCACGAATTCGTACTGGGGCAGACCGGAGACCTCGGTGTAGACCGGTTTTTGGTCATGGCTAGCCGGTCTTAGCTGGATTTTGCGGGAAGTTTGTTCGCTATTGGTAACGTAATGCCATACGTAGTTGCCACTGTTGAATTGATACCAATATTCCCAATAGCGGTTGATCTTGTACGGCATTCTAAGTACCTTGCCGTCCGTGTCCCGAACCTCGGGAATACCCTCGACAAACTCTACAATGGTGTCGCGGCTGCAAAACAGGCACTGCTTGAAGCTGTTCCAAGCAAACGATCCGTAGTAGGACTCCGCGACGCCGTCAATATCTACGAATACCTGGCGCCCGATGTAGGGAAGTGGATTATTCCCATTATTTCTCGCGCGCATCATGTACCCGCTGAACTGTGATACGTTTCGTGTGGCTTTGTGGTAGTTGATGCCGGACCAGCCCATTGCAGGCAATTCATAGGGGTACCCGGGTTTGGTCAGCAGGATATCGTAGTCGCCCTTTCGGGCAACCAGCAGCAGGCCGTTACCGGCGCTCTTGTATTGCGAAAGATCGACATCCCCGAGTGGCCGGTACATCGGGTCCAGGTCGCCGGCTGTTTTTGGCGGTGCGGATTTTTGGGTGGGCTTGGCCCCGGCAGAAGCGGATGGGGATGGGCCAGTGGCACAGGAAGTCAGGGAGACGGCGACAAGTGCCGCGAGCGCGTATCGAATCTGAATGAGCATGATTTATTGATTGAAAGTGCAACTCTGATGTGTTGCGTAATGAATAAATGGAGCCTCTATTCTAATGGCCATAGCGAAACCTTTTTTGTTTAATAGCACTGACTATTTTTTCCGGATACCTTAGCAGTGAATGATCATGTTTGTTATTAAACAAAAAAAATATATTAATATTTTAGCTTTTTCCTAATTCTGTTTGTCCGCAAGGGTCACTGCCGTTGTACTAAACGCTCCCAGGCTATCATAATTGCCACCGGCGGCATCCCGGCGACGAGGCCACTTGCGAGTTCGGGCAGGAGGGAAGGGAGGAAAGCCAGGCCGTACTGCTCTTCGCGCTCGTGCTGACCGTGATGGCCGTCGTGAGCTATTACTGGCAGCGTGCGACGGACCTGCCGTTGGTCAGTTTCGCGCTGGGGGTGATGAGCTTTGCCTATGCCGGCTTGCTGGGCGTCTACGCCTCGGCGCTCTTTACAAAACGCGGAAGCGCACGGGCCGTGCCGTGGGCCCTGGGCGGCGGTTTCGTCACGGTCCTTCTCTTGCAGCCTTACTGTTTCGGCGGGGCATTCTCCCTGGCCGATCAGCTCGTCGGAGGGACGGCGGTGGCATTTGTGATTATGCAGTTTGGAAGCAAGGGAGAGTAACGTTCAACTCAACCAATAGTTCACTGTTTAGTTCGAGGTTTTGTTATGTTATTTTTCCATTACAGATCCATCTGTAAACTTAAAAGTATACTTATCATACTCTTGCCAAAAAGAGTCAGATAATTTAGCAACCAATACTTTTCTTTCACACTTACCAGGAATAATCACAATATTTTCTTTTTTCATTCCTGTAACAAGTAAGCTCCATCCTTGATTCACACCTTTATAGTAAGATGGATCATCATATTTAATTTTTTCTAATTCGATTTTTTCTTCTGCTGTTAATTCTTTAGGTGCAATAAAAACAACTAGTACGTACTTGTCCATATTTTCATTTTCATAGTCTCTTTCATTCATTTCACTGAGCCAAAAGTTTGCTCGTTTTTTCTCGAAGTTGTATACCTGGCTTTTCTTTTTTCCGTATATGTCATTTTCTTCTGAATATAGACCAAGTTTTTCATTTATCAATAAAGGGTTCTGAGTGAAAAAAGCTGTTATTCCATTACTGTAGGCATGCAAAACTTTAACTTTTTTATTTATATGTGATTTGAAAAATTCCTGCAATTCAACTTGATTCATTAAAGAATATAGTGATGGCGATATAAAAGGGTATAAATTAGAGACTATATCGTACTCAGCAATAGACCCCTTCCATTTATCTGTAAATATCACTATGTCACTATCAGAATTTGAACGTCCCTTTGGTAGTAACTCAGTAAACAATAATTCATCAAACTTCAAGAACATGGTATTTTCATCAACTTCAATTTCACTCGCAGAAATACATTTAGTCAAAATTAGCTTTTTTGTCAAAATATCAAGATTAGAGAAATCAACATCTTTAAATGTGATTTCTTTTTTTGACAAAAATTCTCGAATTGATATTTCTTGATCGATACTATTTGTTAAACCTTCCCAAATTATATTTCCATATTCAGTTAGAGATAACTCATTGATAAAATATATATCAGCAAAATTTATTTTATTAAATACATATTCCCAAGTCAATTTTAAAGCATCATCTTTTATGAGATGAACTTCGATATGTTTTTTTGTAATGTCTAGAACTTCTCTAACGAATAACTTAGCCACTTCTTTAGCTATAAGTTCACATTCAACTGGATAATTTACTAGCTGTGTTCTGTCGACAGATAGTTGTGGTCTTGTTTCACCTGTAAAACTCATAACACCTATATATATAAGTGCATTTGAATAGTCATTGTCAAGGCCTAAAAGATTGCTATTATTAACGAGAATTCCATCAATACACAACCCATTTATTCCAATCGTTGGAATTGTATATAAGTGGTCTAATTCCATGAAACTGAAATTATTTTTGGGCAAAGTCAGTATCGTTTTGTATTCTAAAGACTTGTAAGAAACTGATATGATATATGTCTCGATATATTCTTTTGTTTCGCTATATTTTACTTTGAAAGGATGTATACGTCTGTAGTTATTCAAGTAATGGATGAATTCTAAATCATCATCGTTGATATCTAATCTTTTATTGTCCAAATCAAGCACCATAGGTTTAGACCATATTGGAATTAGCTGGTTGTCAGATAAAGTAACACTTACTTCAATATCATCTGGTATTATTTGAACAAACCCATTAACTATATTATATAAATGATGTTCCCAATTTTTATAATATGGTGCATACTTTTCAAAATTATCTGCAAACCTAAGTGGTTTAGAGAATAGCAACAATCCTAATTTATTGATTTCGCTATTGACTAATGTGCTTTTTGTTTCATCATTTAATAATACTTTTATCCAGGTTCCAGTAGAAGGAATTTTTTCTTTTTCAAGTTCTGTTGTACTTTTATAGTAAAAATTTTCATGAGGTCCATTTATTGTGCAGGAAACATAATCATTATCTCTCATTTTAGAAGTGATTTCTATTTTCTCCCCAATCATAAAGCAAGAGAGAATACCTATGCCAAATTGAGAAGTAGGTGTAAAGGTTCCTCCCCATTGTGCTTGTTGTCTATAAAAGTCTGATGATTTATAATAAGAATTACCTATTTTAAGTAAATATCTTTCAATAATATATTTCGACATGCCTATACCATTATCTAGGCAAGATAAATAAATTTCATCTCCATCTTGGATCAGGGAAAATTCGATTGATCTTTTTGATGTGATACTTGACACCATATTTTCTGACAATGCACAACGACAAGCATCCAGCGAGTTTTGATAGAGCTCTCTTAAGCAAGCAAACTTATCTTTATAGAGCCCAACCCCCATCAGTAGCTCGATTATTTTATTTTGATTCAATGAAAAACTTAACCCTAATTGGGGAAGAAATTTTTCTGTATCATTTGTTATGTTTTTTATATTGACTTTGTCTTTTAGATTTTCTATATACGTTTTTTCCCATTGTCTCTGGAAAATAAAAAAGTTTTGTATTTCATTTTCGATCCATTTTATATATTGGTGCAATTTAAAATAGGTTTCCGGTGTTTCACAATATGCTCTAAAGATTATCTCACCATTCTCAATAGTATAATTGACACCACTATTTTTTACTGCCCATTCTTGAAAACTATATTCTGATTTGAACAAGCGAGAGGATCGTAAGTCGAACGGTGCTCGATCAAAACTAAAGTGAATAATGTCTCCCAATCTAAGCAAAATTGCAACAAGTTGCAAATTAGTACTTTCTGAGCCATAATATTGTGCATTAGTATCAAATGGATTAATGAAGTTGGCATCTTCACCATGAGACCTACAAATTAATGCCAAGTCTTTAGCAAGCTTTTTCCCCCAAGCAGGCTGTTCAAATGCACTACTGATTGATGATTCTAGATGTTTGATATAAGTTTCTATTCGGATGTGATGGGTAGCTCTAATGTAGTCAATTCGAATAAATTCATTTAGGCTGTCAAAATCCTTTTGATTTTTTATCTTTTTAATTTTATCTGCAAACCCATTTCTAAAATTTTGGTATTCAATAAGTAATTTAGCTAAGTATTCAATTAGTATATTTTCTTGTTTTGGACTAAACAACCAACCTGCTACATCACCTTCAAACTTTGGATAGAGAAGCTCTTTTTTTTCTTTTATCAACGCAATTGCGGATGACAGCTTCAATGGTGTCTTTAAGTCATGTCTAATAGATTGCTCAAACGAAATAAATTTATCAGTTCCTTCTGTAAGCTTTAACGTGTTTATTTCCCAATCTGAAGGTGCCATAGCTGCATCATGAAAATATGATGATAAATAAAGGAAAAACAGCTCATAAGAAGATAATTCTTTAATCTTCTCAACTCCCAATAACTGCTCTATATTGAAAATGACTTTTTCACTATGATTTTCATCATGAATATCAAATTCAGGAAGTATATTGGTGATTCGTTTTAGATGAGCTCTGGCTTTTTTCTCTAATTCATCTGCAAGATTGTAAAGCTTTAATTCAATTTTTACATTATCAGATGGATTCTCACTTCGTCGTTTTAGCTCTTTGATAATTGTCATTTTTCTTCTTTATCTTGATATGTATTTTTTGTTTTCTAGCAGTTACATAACTATTCATTGATACCAAAACTATGTTCTTTTGTCGGAATCTCAAAAGATATTCAGACATCAAAAGTGTCCTGCTATCAAAAAATGATTTTTAAAACTCAACAAAATGACATAATTTCACATATTCTACAGAGGAATACTTAAGGTTTTTGCTAATTATATGGTGGAATCATTTGGATGGCGATCCGAGAATCAGTTCCGCTGCGTCAGCCGTTCC
Source organism: Sulfurimonas sp. HSL3-1 (assembly GCF_039645995.1). Taxonomy (NCBI): domain Bacteria; kingdom Pseudomonadati; phylum Campylobacterota; class Epsilonproteobacteria; order Campylobacterales; family Sulfurimonadaceae; genus Sulfurimonas; species Sulfurimonas diazotrophicus. Next base: position 1,701,154 of record NZ_CP147920.1, on the reverse strand, counting down.
CAGAGAAGGACAAGCGCCACGAGCAGCATACCAGCGGCAAGACCGCTTACGAGTTCGGGCAGGACGAAGGGCATAAAAGCGAGAGCGTGGTGCAGCCACTCTAAGTGGTGGACGAAGATGCCGCCGCCCACCAGCAGCATGGCCACGGTGCCTATGTAGCCCAGCGCCTTGATGAGTTTTGGCATGGCTTGCACGAGCAGCAGGCCGGAGCGTTTCAGCACCGCGGCTTTTGTCCCCGTGCTTGTCTGACTGAAACCGACCAGCGCGAAGCCCATGTCGTCCATGCGCACCATCAGTGCGACGATGCCGTAAACCCCCACGGTCGCGAGCAGCGCGATCAGGGTGACGACGAGGATCTGGGTCGTCAGCGCCTCCCCGGCGACAACGCCCAGGGCGATGACGATGATCTCGATGGAGAGGATGAAGTCCGTCCGGATGGCCGATTTGATCTTGACGGCCTCGTCGACGGCGCCTTTCTGCTCTTCACCATGGTGACCCGGCCGGAGGTATTCCAGTACTTTTTCCGCCCCCTCGTAGCTGAGGTAGGCCGCCCCGAGCATCAGGATGGGCACGATGGCCCAGGGGGCGAAGGCGCTGAGCAGAAAGGCTATGGGGAGGATGATCGCCTTGTTGCGGAAAGAGCCCTTTGTAATGGCCCAGAGCACCGGCAGCTCGCGCGCGCTGGCGTGGCCGGAGGCCTGTTCGGCGTTGACGGCGAGATCGTCGCCCAGGACGCCGCCCACTTTTTTGGCCGCGACCTTGCTCATGACAGCCGTGTCGTCGAGCAGCGCCGCGATATCATCGAGAATGGCGAAAAAGCCTCCTGTCATAGGACTCTCCTGCGGAAGTTGAAGATGCATATAGTACCATATCGGTAGGAATGAAAATGAGCTTTGATTCGAAACAGTGTTATATTGGTGTCATGTCGGGAACGAGCCTGGACGGGGTGGACGTCGTGCTCTGTCCCGTGGACGGGGAGGGCATCGAGCTGGCGGCGTCGCTTGCCTACCCTTTTGACGCGCAGCTGCGTGCCGACCTGCTCCGCGTTATCGGCGGCAGCACGACGCTGGAGGAGATAGGGGAACTCGATCACCGGCTGGGCTTGCTCTTTGCCGAGGCCGTAGAAGCGCTCATCCGCGAGCACCATCTCGACACGGGCCGGATCGAGGCGATAGGGTTGCACGGCCAGACGCTCTGGCACCGTCCCTCCGGCCCCAATCCCTTTACAATGCAGCTGGGGGACCCCAACATTGTCTGCGCCCGGACCGGCATAAAGACCGTCGCGGATTTCCGCCGGAAGGATATGGCCTTCGGGGGGCAGGGCGCGCCCTTCGCCCCGGCGTTTCACCGCTTCCTTTTCGAGAAGCTCGAAGGGCGCACCCTCGTCGTCAATATCGGCGGGATGGCCAACATCACCGTCATCGGCAGCGAACTGCTGGGGTACGATACGGGGCCGGGCAACGTGCTGATGGACGGCTGGTGCGCGGAGAAGTTCGGCTGCTCCTATGATGAGAACGGAACCATCGCGCAGCGGGGGGAAGTAGACGAAGACGTGCTCGGCGCGATGCTCTCCGACCCCTATTTTTCGCGCCCGGCACCCAAAAGCACGGGGCGGGAGCAGTTCAACGCCGCCTGGGCGGAGCGCTTTGTCAAAGAGGGGATGCGCAGCGACGCCTTCCTGGCGACCTTGACGGAGCTGACGGCCCGCAGCATCGCGCAGGAGGCCGCGAAATACGCCCCGTCGAGGGTTCTGCTCTGCGGCGGCGGGGCGGAGAACGTCTACCTGCGGGGGCGGATCGCCTCGCAGCTGGCGGGCGTCGAAGTTGTCCGCACGGACGAATACGGCATCCCCGGCGAGTGGATGGAGGCGATGGCCTTCGCCTGGCTGGCTTTTAAGCGCATGAACGAGGAGACCGTCGAGCTCTCCAGCGTGACGGGCGCGTCGCAAAATACGATCCTCGGGGGGATATATGCATAAAGTAAAAGCGTGGCTGGCAAAGACGCCCTACCGCGACTGGGAGGTGGAGGTCGCCAGTGCCGACGCCAGTTTCCGGCGCTATTTCCGGCTGCGCCGGGGGAGGGAGAAGCTCATCGTCATGGACGCTTCGCTGGAAAAGGAGTCGCTTGACCCTTTCCTCGACGTCACGGGAAGGCTGCTCGGTGTCGATGTCAAAGCGCCGCAGGTGTACCTGGAGGACAGGGACGAAGGGTTCCTCGTCCTGGAGGATTTCGGTTCGCGCTCCCTGCTCAATGTCCTGAACGAGGCGAATTTCGACTCCTACTACGGCAGCGCCATCGACGAGATCGTCAAGATGCAGGCGGCGGATGCGGAGGGGCTGCCGCTCTACGACAAGGCCTTTTTGCACTTTGAGATGGACCTGATGAAGACCTGGTTCCTGGAGAAGTACCTCGGGATGACTCTGAGCGAAGAGGAGGAGCGGATGCTCGCCGAGGTGCTGGATACGATCTCGGAGACGGTGCTGTCGCAGCCGCAGGGCGTCTTTGTCCACCGCGATTTCCATTCGCGCAACATCATGGTGACGCCCTCGGACGAGACGGGGGTCATCGACTACCAGGACGCCATGAAGGGGGCGGTAACCTACGACCTCGTCTCCCTGCTCAAGGACCTCTACATCCGTTTCGAGCCGGAAGAGATGGCGGTGCTGGCGCTGCGCTTCCGGGACAGGGCGGGGATCGTCGCCGACGACGCGACGTTCCTGAAGTGGTTCGACTTCATGGGGCTGCAGCGCCACATCAAGGTGCTGGGCATCTTCGCGCGCCTCTGGCTGCGCGACGGCAAACCGGGCTACCTCGGCGACCTGCCGCTGACGTTGCGCTACACCATCGAGGCGGCGAACCGCTACGAAGAGACAAAGCCGCTCGCCGCGCTGCTTGAGCGGGTGACACTGCCGCCGCTGCCGTCGGATAGCGAAGGAAAATGAGAAAAATTCAACAGGGGCTTTTCGGCCCGACAAAGAGGAGATGATTTGGATACAGCGATGATTTTGGCGGCAGGAAAGGGCGAGCGGATGCGCCCGCTTACGAACACGATTCCGAAGCCCCTGCTTGAAGTCCGGGGTAAACCGCTCATTGTGCATCACATCGAACGCCTCGCGGCGGCGGGGTTCAAACGGATCGTGATCAACATCGCCTACCTGGGCTATATGATCCCCGAAGCGCTGGGCGACGGGTCAAAGTGGGGGGTGGAGATTTTCTACTCAGACGAGCAGCACGAGGAGCCTCTGGGCGTGATCGGGGGCATCGTCAAGGCGCTGGGGATGCTGGGGGACGAGACGTTTCTCATCATCAGCGGCGACGTCTGGACGGACTTCCCCTTCGATACTGAGTTCGAACTGCCCGCATCGCTGGGGCACCTGATCCTCGTGCCCAACCCCGAGCACAACCCCGAAGGCGACTTCGCCATCGAGGAGGGGCGCGCCGCCTGCGACGAAGATGAAGAGAACTACACCTTTTCGGGCATCGGCTACTATGCACCGAAATTCTTTTGGGGACTGACGTACGGCAACAAGCCCCTGAAGATTACCTACTGTACGAAGATGGCCGGGAACCTCGTCTCGGCGGAACTCTACGAGGGAGAGTGGCGCGACATCGGGACGCCGGAGCGGCTTCAATTGTTGAATGAGGAAAACTGATGCCGTGGGGACAGGAAAGTATTTTTGATTCCCTCCTTATCGTTATGGCAATAATTGGGTTGTTTTTAGGAACGGAAAAATGGTGTAAGTATGGATTTCATCTTAAAGCGCTTTCTTTCATTACCGCTGGAGTATTGATAGCTGCTTTAATGGTAGGCGGGCCTATTTACATGAACCAAACGATTCGAAATTTGACCTCTCTACTTAATGATGACAAGGGTATTGAAAAAAAGCTCCTTTCCAGATTAGAGCATAAAGATTGCGATTTTGTGATGATGGCTCAAAAAGTAATTTCGGAAAGAGCATTTATGAAAAATGGGGTTTTGAGAACATATGAAAATTGTGAAGGGGAAGAGGTAGTATTTACACCTACCCAGGAGGATATCGACACTTTCAAGGAATGGGTGATAACAGAAGCTTGCATGGATGCTATGACAAGAGGGACGAAACGAAATACCGTAGCATGGATTTTTATCGTTGTTTTTTCTGTATTGCTTGGATTGGCAAGGTGTTTTAGAAAAAGGCATGAGAAACAAGTTGTAGAAGAGAAGCTAACATGATCGATACGCGGCAAGGCATTCGGAAGTTCGCCAACCTGGGGGGCGTTGAGAACCGGGCAGACCGCCTTATCCGCTTTGCCGTCTCGCTGATCGTGGCGCTTCTGGCGGCCTACCTCCCCGAGTACGAAGGATTGGGCAGCGAAGGGCGGGCGACCTTCTTCATTCTCATCTTCGCCGCCGGGCTCTGGCTGACGGAGGCTATTCCCGCCTTTGCCGTCTCCTTCCTCATCATCGCGCTTGAGATCGTCATGCTCGGCCTCATCCCCGGCGAGGAGTGGGAAGCGTTCCTCTCCCCCTGGGCCAGTCCGCTCGTTTTCCTCTTTCTGGCCGGGTTCATTATGGCCAGCGCGGCGTCGAAGACCCGCCTGGACATCTGGATCGCCAAGCGGGTCCTTTTCCTCGTAGGCAACCGCCCCGAGCACATTATGAGCGGGATGATCCTGGTGACATTCACGATGTCGATGTTCATCTCCAATACGGCGACGGCCGCGCTGATCGTCTCGATCCTCTTCCCCATGCTCGCCACGATGCGGCCGGACAATCCCTATAGAAAGGGGCTGATGCTCGCTGTCACGATGGCCGCCAATATCGGGGGGATGGGGACCATCATCGGGACGCCGCCCAACGCCATCGCCGTGGGGCTGCTGGGTGCGGAGGCCCCCAGCTTTGTCGGCTGGATGATGCTGGCGCTGCCGCCGGCGCTGCTGCTGGTCATCGCATTGCGATTTTTGCTGCTGAAGCGCTACCCCTCCAACGAACCGCTGATCGACCTCGGCCCGCTGCACGGGGTCGACCACACCGACGACACCAGCCTTGTGCACGCGACGGTGCCGAGCGTGCCCAGCTGGAAAAAGAGCGCCGTCGTCCTCACCTTTTCGGTCACTGTCCTGCTCTGGCTGACGGGGCCGCTGCACCACATCCCGACGACAGTAGTCTCCTTCCTTCCCATCGTCATCTTCACGATGCTGGGCATCCTGGAAGCGGAGGATATCCGGGCGCTGCATTGGGACGTCATCATCCTGATCATCGGGGGGCTCTCCCTGGGAAGCGCTGTGAGCAGCAGCGGGCTGGACGACTGGATCGCGACGCTTTTTGCCGAGCAGACGCTGCCGCTGCTCCTGCTTGTTCCGATCTTCGCCTACCTCGTCGTGCTGCTGTCTAATTTTATGAGCAATACGGCCGCGGCGAACATTCTGCTGCCGCTGGTGGCGGCCGTCGCCGTCGTCGTGGGCAACAGCAGCCCGGTGCTCGCCGTCGTCACCGTCGCGCTCAGCGCCTCGCTGGCGATGGCCCTGCCGGTCTCGACCCCGCCCAACGCCATTGTCTTTGCGTCAGGGGCGCTGAAAAGCCGGGATTTCTGGATGATGGGGATCGTCTCCGGGGTGCTTGGGCCCCTCGTTATCCTGGGGTGGATCTACCTGGTGTCTACGTTTTTTTAACCTGGAGTGGTTGATGGAAGTTATTATCTTTATGCTCGTGTCAATTGCCCTCTGGGGTGTTGTGACACTTATTCTTAAAAAGGTGTTTAGGTACAAACATGAGTATTTTTTTGACCTCAAGGGAATCATCTATCTCACTCTCATGTTTGTTTGTATTGGTTCATATGGAGTGATTTTCAAAGGCGGTTCACTGATAGAAGATCTCCACATGACGCGAACCCCTGAGTTACAACTGGCAGCGCTTGGGATTGCGTTGATGTATATTTATACTTTCTTTAAATATGGACCTCGGTGGTGATGCGGCACTGACATACCTGAAATTTGTATCAATTTTGGGTGTGGAATTGTTTACAGTATATTGTGATCATGTGTAATCAGAATTACTAATAAAGGAGAGAAAAAGAGTAGATGATTATATTTCTGTATATCACAATAATCATATTGCTATATACTGCTTATAACGCAGGGCATCCCATATGGGCTGCTATTAATCTTTTTTTTGCATTCGCATTCATTCTCGTAATCATCGCTGATCATAGACATAAAAAAAGTATCATCAATGAAGAAGTTGACGAAAGTGCAACAGAATAACCTCTTCCTACATACTTAGTTGGAAGTGGTCTTTCTTCTAGCCCTGAACAACCCACGTTTGCTCGATAAGCAGGGTTTCATCCGAGTAGACCCGACCGACGAAGGTCTGCCCGGCCTCGTAGGTGCTGACCCCTTTTGGGGTCCCGCTCATGATGATGTCGCCGTCTTCCAATGTCATAAACGATTTGATCTCTTCGAGCATGACTGAGGGTTTGTACATCATAAGGCCGTAGCCGGCGTATTGCTGGAGTTTGCCGTCGACGTGCAGGGTCATCCGAAGTGACTCCATTGATTCGCGAAAAGGGACAAAGTCGCTCAGAACGGCTGAGCCGTCGAACCCCTTCGCCCTTTCCCAGGGCAGGCCCTTCTCTTTCAAACGGTTCTGAATAGAAGCCTTGGTGAGGTCGAGACCGAAGCCTATTCCTGCGATCTCCCCCTTTTCAATGAGAAAACAGATCTCCCCTTCGAAGCGGCAGGTCGGCTCGATGTAGCGGAGGGTGTCGGTGATGGCGGAGTTGGGTTTGTTGAAGACGACCATCTGCTCGGGGATCTCGTTGCCGAGCTCCTCGATGTGTTCGACATAGTTGCGGCCGATGCAGACGACCTTGGACGGCGAGACCTCGCGGCCGTCGAAAATGACCTGCTTCACTTGATGCTCTGCGTGATCGTATGGGAATCGCCCGGGGCGACGGTGACGGAGTTGGAGAGGGCGTTGGCCGTTTCGATGCAGACCATCGTGTTGTAGCCGTCGTCGGCAAAATCCTCCATGCGCGCCGCTTTGTCGATCCAGGGGTTCCAGACGACGGTGGAGCTGCTGCCGCTTTTGCCGACGATGACGGTGCGTCCCAGCCGTTCGTCCAGCAGGATCACCGTGTCTTCGGTGTCGAGGTAGACGCGGTCGGTCTCCCGGGTGATACCGATGGGGGCGCCGGAGGATTTTTTGGCAAACCCGTCCAGGGCGTCGGCGTAGGTGACCCCCTCCAGCCCGACGATGCTGACGGCGGCGATATTGCCGAGGCTGAAGTAGGTGTGCAGCGCCTCGGTGATCTCGAAGGGTTCCTTGCCCAGGTTCTTTGTCGTAAGGGCGAGTTCAAGCTGCTCGCCGATGGTGATGCGCAATGTGAGTTCGAAGAGGTAGGGAAACCAGCGGCGCTCGTGCTGTTCGAGCATCGTGTCGTCGAGCTTTAGGGTGACGACGGTCGCGGTGTCATCCGCCTCCTCGACGCTCTCGAGGCGCCACAGTACGGCGCGGGCGAAACCGTGCTGGGGCCGCTCGGGGATGTCGGGGTCCGAGCCGAACCAGGGCCAGCAGACGGGGACGCCGCCGCGGATGGCCCGTCCCGGCTCGAAACGGGCCGTCGGGCTCAGCCAGAGCAGTTCGGGCTGGCCGTGGCGGGCGTATTCGAAAAGATGCGCCCCCTGCAGGGCGATCTTGGCCGTGGCTTCGGTGTTGATGATCTCGAGGATTTCCAGGCCGTTTTCCGAGGTGACAAGCTTATGCATGGTTTCTCCTTATGCTGTGGCCGGTAAGGGCGTAGTAGAAGATGAAGGCGTAACAGACGAAGCCCAGGGCGTAGCCGTGGCGCAGGGTGCCGCCCATCTCCCCGATCTGGCCGAAGAGCAGCGGCAGCAGCGCGCCGCCGGCGATGCCCATGATGAGCAGGGCGCTCCCCTTGGCCGTGAGGGGGCCGAGGTCCTTGAGCGCCAGGGGCCAGACGGCGGGCCAGACAAGGGCGTTGGCGAGCCCCAGCAGGGCGACGAAGGTGAGGCTGTCGGGCAGGGTGGCGATGCCGCTCCAGCCCCAGAGGATCGACGCGACCGTGTGGCTCTGTTCGCTGCTCCAGAGGATCCCGGCCGTAAAGACCAGACCGGCCAGGGCCGTGTAGCGCAGCGCCTTCTCCTGGGAGATGAACCTGGGGATCGTCGTGACGCCGATGAGGTATCCCGCCACCATAAAGACCATCGTATAGGCGGTGAGCGCCGTCGCGTTTTCAATGCCGAGCGATTGGCCGTAGAGGCCGATGGTGTCCCCCGCGATGACCTCGATGCCGACGTAGAAGAAGAGGGTGACGGCCCCGAGCAGGAGGTGCGGATGGCGCCAGACGGAGTCGCCCGGGGCGGCGGGAACGGCTTCGAAGGGGAGTTTCGGCAGGGGTGCGAGACGGACGAAGACCGCCAGCAGCGCGAGGGCGGAGGCCATGGAGAGGTAGGGGCTGACGAGTTTCTGCGCCAGGGCCGCTTTCATCTCCGGCGTCGCATCGGCGGAGACGGGGGCGGTGAAGTCGGCGAAAATGAGGGCGGTAAAGAGCAGCGGGGCGAGGACGCCGGCGCCCTTGTTGATGAGCCCCATGATGCTGATGCGCGCCGCCGCGCTCTCGTGGGGGCCGATGTGGACGATGTAGGGATTCGATGCCGTCTGCAGCAGGGTGAGGCCCGCCCCCAGGGTAAAGAGGCCGCCGAGGAAGAGGCGGTAGTCCGCACTCTGGGCCGCGGGAATGAAGAGCAGGGCCCCGGCGGCCATGATGCCGAGCCCCAGGGCCATCCCCTGTTTGTAGCCGGTGTAGCGCAGCACCGTCGCCATCGGCAGGGCCATCACCGTATAGGCGATGTAAAAGGCGAAGGTGACCAGGAGCGCTTCAAAGGCGGTAAGGTCGCAGATGATCTTGAGAAAAGGGATGAGCGAGCCGTTGAGCCAGGTGACGAATCCGAAGATGAAGAAGAGCAGGCCGAGGATGCTCATGGGCAGGAGGGCGGAGGTTTTGTCAGGCATGGGTGGCCTCCTGCAGGTAGCGTGCGACGGCATCTTCGTCGTTGGTGTGGGGCAGCACGATGTCCGCGGCGGCCTTTACCTCGTCGAGGGCGTTCTGCACGGCGCAGGCGGTCCCGGCGAGTTCGAACATCCCCAGGTCGTTGAGGCTGTCGCCGAAGACGGTGAAGTCGGCGGTGTCGTGCTCCATGTACTCGGCGACCTTCGCCATGGCGTGGGCCTTGTCGCCGAGGGGGTGCAAAATGGTGAGGTAGTAGCCCCCAGTATACTTCTCCGGGGAGAGCTTGAACTCCAGCGCATCGCCGAAGAGCGCCTTGAAGTGCTCCGTGAGCGGCCGCAGGCGCGCCTCTTCGGCCATGTAGACGATCTTGAGGGTCTCCTCCATCGCCTCCATGCGCCCCAGCCGCTCCAGGCGGGGATCGCTTTTGTAGTTCTCCAGCACCTGCCGCTGCATCGGCGTGACCTTTTCGGGGTAGCGGAACGCTTCGTTGAGGTCGCGGTCGGTGAGGCCGATGACGAAGGGCTCTATGTTGTCAAAGCGGCGTCCCGCCTCGATCAGTTCGTCCCCGATCTCTTTGGCGACGGTTTTGATGTCGATGAGGGTCTTGTCCGGGAGGACGACCATGGAGCCGTCGAGCAGGATCATCGGCGCGTCGAGATGCAGGGCGCTGAGGAAATCGTGCGACTTGGAAAAACTGCGTGCCGTGGCGACGGTCAGGGGCGTGTGGCGGGCGATGCGGTTCCAGACGTCGCGGGAGAAGGGGCTGACACTCTGGTCGGAGCGCAGAAAGGTGTGGTCAAGATCGGTCAGAAATACGGGACTGTTCATAAGGCATAGTGTAGCACTTGTGCGCTTGGAAACGGACTTACAGCATCCCCAGCTGCAGCCGCGCCTCCTCGCTCATCTTCTCCATCGTCCAGGGGGGATCGAAGACGAGGTTGGCTTCGACGACGAGGTCGGGTTCGTCGTCGATGAGGTAGCCGATGTTGCGCACCTGGTCGATCAGGCTCTCGGAGACGGGGCAGGTGGCGGAGGTGAGGGTCATCGTCACGACGCACCTGGTCGCCCCGCCGCTCTCCTTGGCGCAGTCGATACCGTAGATAAGCCCGAGGTCGTAGATGTTAACGGGGATCTCCGGGTCATAGATGCCGCGCAGCTTGTCGGTGATCTTCTCTTTGAGGGCGTCGAAGTTCATCTCACTCCCCTTTGCAGGCCTTGGCGTACCCGTAAATGACGTTCAGGAAGGCTTCGAGCCCCTGCTGGCGGACGGGGCTGAGCAGCTCCATAATCCCCATCTCTTTGAGTTTGTTCGGATCGAAGGCGAGGATCTCGTCGGGGGTCCTATTGTGGAAGATGCCGAGCAGCATCACGAGCATCCCTTTTGCGATGATGGAGTCCCCTTCGGCCTCGAGGAGGATCTTTCCCTTGTCATAAGCTTTGTGCAGCCACGCCAGGGAGGAGCATCCTTTGATGATGTTCTCGTCGGTTTTGTATTGCGGTTCAAGTGTCCCCGCCTCCTTGCCGAAATCGAGGATGTACTCCATCTTCGCGTCTTTGTCGGGGAGGAGGGCAAGGTCCTCTTTGTAGAGCTGAACCTGTTCATCCATCGTCATGGTATCTCCTTTGCGGCGGGTGCCGTAAAATAGGCCGACCGGAAATCGGCGCGGATGCGTTCGGCATAGGCGTTGTCGCCGACGCTGCCGATGAGGGCGTCGGCGAAGGCGAGGACGAGCATGCTGCGCGCCTCCTTCTCCGCGATCCCCCGTGAACGCAGGTAGAAGAGGGCGTCTTCATCGAGCTGGCCAATTGTCGCTCCGTGGGAGGCTTCGAGTTCGTCGGTATAGATCTCCAGCTGCGGCTTGGCGTACATATAGGCCTGCGGGGAGAGCAGCACGGCTTTGGTGTTCTGCCGCGCGTCGGCGTAGCGCGCCTTGGCGTCGACGCGGATGAGGCCGTCGAAGATCCCGGTGGCCGCGCCGCGCAGGACGCTGCGCGCCTCCTGGACGCAGGTGGCGTGGGGGGCGTGATGGATGATATGCACGACGTTGCCCCGGCGCGCCGTGCCTGACGCCATCAGCAGGTGGCCGGCGTCGCAGCGGGCATGGCTCTCCAGGTCGATCTTGTAGAGGTGCAGGGCCTGGGCGCTGCCGAAGTCGAAGGTCTTCAGCTCCAGTCGGCCGTTTGCGCCGACATGGAAGCGGTGGGTGCCGATAAGCGCCGTCTCCTCCGCCGTGCCGCTCTCGTCCCGGATCCACCGCAGGGCGGTACCGTCGCCGATCTTGGCGTCGATACCGTAGAGCACGAGGCTCTCCGCGCTTCCTTCCCCCTCGAAGGTCTCGAAGATCTCCGCATGTTTCTCCGGCGCGACGGTGAGAGAGAGGCGGTAGGGCAGCAGGGTCCGGGCGTCACTGACGATATGCCGGAGCTCAAAACTTGCTTCCTCGGCGATCTCGAGCGCGATGACGGCGGGCGCCAGCAGGTGCGAGAGAAAATAGAGCGCGTCGTAGTGGTCCGGATCGGCCGGGAAAGGGGAACGGTAGGAGATCGAACAGCCCGCCGGGAGTTCGGTGACGGTCCCGTTTTCGATAACGAGGCGTTCGCCGGTTTTCGGTGTGTGCACTGCCGCCGTCTTGAGGGTGTAGTCCCGTGCGAACAGGGGTTTGATCGCGAAATGGCGGTACTGCTCTGTTTTGTTGCCGGGAAGCCCGAGGGTAGTGAGCCGTTCGAACAGCGGTTCCTGGGCCTGTTCCCGGACGAGGTCAAGGGTCAGCGCGCCCATCATGCATCCTCCGCGATCGCCCCGTAGCCCTCGGACTCGAGGCGTTTGACCAGTTCCGGGCCGCCCGTTTTGACGATTTTTCCGTCCTGGAGGACATGGATATAGTCGGGGTCGATGTAGTCGAGGATGCGGCTGTAGTGGGTGATGACGAGGAAGGTGCGCTCCCCGTTCTTCATCCGGTTGATCCCCTCGGAGACGGCTTTCAGCGCATCGATGTCGAGGCCGGAGTCGATCTCGTCGAGGAGGATGACGTCGGGTTGCAGGATCTCCATCTGCAGGATCTCGTTGCGTTTTTTCTCGCCGCCGGAGAAGCCTTCGTTGAGGTTGCGCGAGATCATGTCGGGTTTCATCCCCAGCTGTTCGACGTGGCTGCGCATCAGCCGCAGAAACTGCGCCGCGTTCGTTTCGGGTTTACCCTCATGGCGCTCCTTGGCGTTGAGGGCGGTACGCAGGAAATAGGCGTTGTTGACGCCGGGCACCTCGACGGGATTCTGGAAACTGAGGAAGATCCCTGCCAGTGCCCGCTCCTCCGGTTCCAGTTCAAGGACATTCTGTCCGTCGTAAATGATTTCTCCCTCCGTGACGTCGACGTCGTAATGGCCGACGACGGCTTTGGAGAGGGTCGATTTTCCCGCACCGTTGGGGCCCATGATGGCATGGACTTTGCCTTTTTCCAGGGTCAGGCTGAGACCTTTGAGAATGGTGTTGCCGCCGATGGCGGCATGCAGGTTCTTTATCTCCATCATCCGACACTTCCTTCCAGGGTGAGATTGAGCAGCTCTTTGGCTTCGACGGCGAACTCCATGGGGAGCTGAGCGAAGACCTCTTTGCAGAAGCCGTGGACGATCATGGAGACGGCATCCTCTTCGCCGATACCCCGCGAGCGGAGGTAGAAGAGCTGCTCGTCGCTGATCTTGCTCGTCGTCGCTTCGTGCTCGATCTGTGCCGAGGCCTCCTGCGACTCGAGGTAGGGGAAGGTGTGAGCCCCGCACTCCCCGCCGATAAGGAGGCTGTCGCACTGGCTGAAGTTGCGCGCCCCCGCTGCGTTAGGCCCCACTTTGACCAGACCGCGGTAGCTGTTCTGGCCGTGCATGGCGGAGATCCCCTTGGAGACGATGGTCGAACGGGTGTTTTTCCCGATGTGGATCATCTTCGTGCCGGTGTCCGCCTGCTGGGCCCGGCTCGTGACGGCGACCGAGTAGAACTCGCCGACGCTGTTGTCGCCCTTGAGAATGCAGCTGGGGTATTTCCAGGTGATCGAGGAGCCCGTCTCGACCTGGGTCCAGGAGATCTTGGAATTTTCCCCTTCGCAGATGCCGCGCTTGGTGACGAAGTTGTAGATCCCCCCTTCGCCCTTGCTGTCGCCGGGGTACCAGTTCTGGATGGTGGAGTACTTTATTTCCGCGTCCTTTTTCGCGATCAATTCGACGACGGCGGCGTGGAGCTGGTTCTCGTCGCGCTGCGGGGCGGAACACCCCTCGTTGTAGGAGACGTAGCTGCCTTCGTCGGCGATGATGAGCGTGCGCTCGAACTGACCGGTGTTCTGGGCATTGATGCGGAAATAGGTGGAGAGCTCCATGGGGCAGCGGACCCCTTTGGGAACGTAGACGAAGGTGCCGTCGGTGAAGACGGCGGCGTTGAGGGCGGCATAGTAGTTGTCCGTCATCGGGACGACGGAGAACATATACTCTCTCACGAGCTCGGCGTGGTCGCGCATCGCCTCGGAGATGGAGCAGAAGATGATCCCGAGCTCCTGGAGGGTGTCGGCGTAGGTCGTTTTGACCGAGACGGAGTCGAAGACCGCGTCGACGGCGATGCCCTGGAGCATCTTCTGCTCGTCCAGGGGGATGCCGAGTTTGTCGTAGGCTTCCAGGATCTTCGGGTCGACCTCGTCGAGGCTGTTTGGGGCTTTTTTGGGGGCGGCAAAGTAGGAGATGGCCTGGTAGTCGATGGAGGTGTAGTGCAGATGGGCCCAGTGGGGCTCCTCCATCCCTTCCCACTTGTGCAGGGCCTTGATGCGCAGTTCGGTCATCCACCCGGGCTCATGCTTTTTGGCGGAGATGAAGCGGATAATGTCTTCGTTCAGTCCCGGGGGAACGGTGTCTTCTTCGATATCGACGGTAAAGCCGAGTTCATAATCTTTTGCAAGAATTTTGTCTACTTCAGTCTGTGCCATGGCGGCTCCTTTTAAGGGCATCACCAAAGTCCCTGTGTGGAGCTCAGAGAGCATTTGAAGCATGAGATTTTTTTTGTTTTCATTGAAGGCCTAGCCAAAAGCTAAGTCAAGATGAAAACGGAAGAAAGATCGTGCTTCAAACGCTCTCCCGCAGGGCATAACAGTGAAAAGCCATACTCAGCGTTGCCACTTTTCGACTTAGCTAAGGCTAGGTCTTCAAAGCGTCGCCTTGATTATGACTTTCTCTGCTATGCTGAGACCGCACAGGGATTTTGGTGATGCCCTCGTGTCTATCCAGCCACTATAGGGTAAATAAGACAAAATCACTCTTAAAAAATAAAACAGGCAGAGATGCTATGGTGGAATAAAGTCAGTGTGTTCTGAAGGGGTTGGAAATAGGTTGATAAAAGGAGATTTGATTGTAAAAGCATGGCGCGGTGGACGTGAGAAGCGTCACAAAACGTGAACTGCTTCACGTTTTTAGCTTTGAAACCGGCGTGTTGTCGAACGGCGTGAGACCACGAAGGTGGTGTCATAAACAGAGAGCGGAGCGATACCTTGATAGCGAAGCGGGTGAGAGAGTATTGGAACGGTTGGAAATAGGTTGAAATAAAGGTGTTTTGATTGTAAAAGCATGGCGCGGTGGACGGGACTCGAACCCGCGACCCCCTGCGTGACAGGCAGGTATTCTAACCAGCTGAACTACCACCGCACATGAAGTAGAGCGAAAGTATACTTCGCTAACTTTAAAAAGAGCTTTTTGGGCATCTAAAAGCACCCATATGGCGACCCTTGAAGGATTTGAACCTCCGTCTCTACCATGAAGTGGCAGCGTCCTTGGCCCCTAGACGAAAGGGTCATCGTGCAAAAGCAGGGGAGGATTATACTGCGAAGTTACCTATTCTGTTATTAATTTATCGAAAATTGCCGCTTTGTCTTTGGTATGGAAATAGCGTCTACCTGTGAGCAGCGAAAAGATAAAATACGATGATAAGCCGAGAGGCATGAAAGGATGAAGTGTCTTGAAAGGGGATGTGCCGGCGCATGTACCGACACACCGTGTTGTTGACGGCTTAATGCGCCGTGATCAACATTTTCGGTCCGACTCCCACGGCATACTTGCTGATAGGTGTCAATGCACCTGTCGCGCCGATCTCGAAAGCACTTACATTATTATCGTCGTAATTTGCGACGTAAAGCGAGGTACTCTTGGAGTCGACGGCCACAGATTTCGGATGGCCGCCGGAGGCATAGGTGTCGATGTATGTCAGCGAACCGTTTGATTCGACGTTGTACGCATTGACGGAAGCATCGGATTTCGTTGTCACATAAAAATACTTACCGTTCGGTGTTACGGCACAGCTTTTCATACCGGAGCCAGTGGTCGTGACCGGGAAACCGGCCATGAGGGTGATCTCGCCGGTCTTCTCATTCACACTGAAGCCCTTGATTTCATTGCCGGTGGCATCGACCGTATAGAGGTAATCGCCGTTCGGGGTAATGGCCAGCCAGTTGTTGGCCCCTGTAGCCGCATAGGGCGTATTGGGCGTGCCGGTGTAGTTACCGTCATTCGTGATGACATGCCCATGGATTTGATTATTTTCCGTCCCGACATAGAAGAACTTGCCGGAGGGGTGCATGGCGATGGAGTGCGCCTCATACTCATATGTCGGTGAGAAGGGCTGTTCCGTCAATGCGCCCGTGGTCGTATTGATCTTGAATGAATGCAACTCATAGTCATTCTGATCGGTGACGTAGAGATATCTGCCGTTTGGTGAAATAACGGCGTTCAGGGCCATACCCACAACTCTGGTATTTGCAAGGTGCGACAGGGCACCGCTTGCATTGAGCTCCCAGGTATCGATACTGGCTGAAGAGGTGTTGTCCCAGTCGTCAACGTTCATCGAATAGACGAATTTGCCGTTTGGATGCTGCACCAGGCCGGTCGGGTTGGAGCCCGCAGCCATCACCGCAACCGGTGTCAACGCCCCCGTTGTCGTATCACGGCTGAAAGAGGAGAGGGTATCATCTTCCGCATTGGCGGTGATGACGTATTTTGATTTCGGAACACTTGAACTGCTGCTGCCACATCCTGTGGACATAACTAATGCTGCTGCCAGTAATGACAGACCTATTAAACCGACGTTTTTCATAGCCATTCCTTTGTGTTGATAACACAGAATGGCATAACAAAAATTAGCAGTGGCTTAAGGGTTTTGTACGGTAAATAGGGTGTTGTAGTGTATTTTATTATTATATATTTTTATATGTTATAGTGGTTTTGCCAGTGTGATCTTTCGATGTGCGGGTAAATGCTGTTTGTGGCGCTGGTCACTTTGAGTTTCGGTGTCGATAAAGTTGGTTTTTTGTGATACAAAGAAAGTATTTCGGGAAATGGTGGGAACTACTGGACTCGAACCAGTGGCATCTACCTTGTAAGGGTAGCGCTCTACCAACTGAGCTAAGCTCCCAACCAAAATGTGGCGCGGTGGACGGGACTCGAACCCGCGACCCCCTGCGTGACAGGCAGGTATTCTAACCAGCTGAACTACCACCGCATCCGTAATAAGTAGGGCGAAATTTTACCGCTTAATCTTTAAAAAAAGATTAATGGTGGATCAATCTCATTTTGCAAAATAGATGGTGTCCCGTGTTGGATTCGAACCAACGGCCACATCATTAAAAGTGACGTGCTCTACCAGCTGAGCTAACGAGACATGCTCACAAATGCAAGGCCGAAATTATAGGGAAATATGCCTGATAAAGTCAAGAAAAACTCAATAAATTTTGAAAAAAGTTTTTTTATCCAGGAGCATCAGCATTTTGACCGCATACAGGACGGTCTGTTCCTGTATATAGTTGCGGTCGCCGCAGAGCTGCAGACGTGCCGTAGTCACTGCCTCGTTGCTGCGCACGGCGACCTGCACCGTCCCGACAGGTTTTTGCGGCGTGCCCCCCGTCGGCCCCGCGACGCCGCTGACGGCGATGGCGTAATCGGCGCCGGAAACTTCCAGCGCACCGGCACTCATCTCCTCGACGACTTCGCGGCTGACGGCGCCGTGGGCTTCGAGGGTCGCGTTTTCCACGGCGATCCATTCGGATTTGAGGCGGTTCGAGTAGGTGATGAGTCCGCCTTCGAAGACCCCGGAAGCGCCGCTCTCTTTGGTAAGGTAGTAACTGAGCAGGCCGCCGGTGCAGCTCTCTGCGAACGTGACCGTCTTGCCCGCATCCTGCAGGACTTCGATGAGCCAAAGGGCGATATTGTCCGACGCGACGGCACTCGGGAAGCGGGTCAGAAGATGCTGGAGGGCACCGTCGACATCCCCGAAACGCTCCGCTTCCAGGCGGCACTGCAGCCAGCCGGGGATGGGCGCGGTAAGGGCGTAATCGACCCGGTAGCTCTCCGCGATCTGTTTCAGCACGGGCATTAACGCCGTCTCGTCGCTCTCGAAAAGGTGAACGACGGCGCTCTCAGACGGGGGGAGCGTCAACTCGGGGGCAGGGAGCTCGCCGCCGCTTTCGACCTGCATGACGTGCAGATGCAGGGTGCCGTCGTTGAGATGGTAATAGGTCGGAGCCATACTGCTGGAGCGGGAAGGAACGAGGTACTCATCGCGTATGATGAGGGTGTCGCCCGTCAGCGTGGCGATCTCCCTGGCGACGAGGGGGGCCAGGGAGGGATCGCAAAGGATAAAACAGGTCTCTGCCTTTTCCGTGTCGCCGGCGCGTTCCGGAAAAAAGCGCTGGGGCTCCCTGAACAGAAAGCGCTTTTCCGGGGTGATGCCGAAACGCGCGAAATGGCGGTCGATATAGCGGCACATCGGCTGGTTTTCGATCAGGCCGTCGCCGATAAGAAAAAGGGAGTACTTCATACCGTGAGTATAGCGCAAAACGCTCCGTTGTCGGCGAAACGAAGATTGCGCCCCGTTCGGCCCCTGCGCAGGAATAAACAGCTTTTTTTAATGGGTTTGAAGCTATAATGCACCAATTTTTTAGATTGAGAATATTCGCCCTTCTTGAAGGAAAATGATGGATTACAAAGCGACACTGCTCCTGCCCACGACGGACTTCGCCATGCGCGGCAACCTGGTCCAGAACGAACCCAAACGCTATGCCAAATGGTTCGAATCGGGTGTGTACGAGACGATGAAACAAAAACGCGAGGGGGCCCCGTCTTTCACCCTGCATGACGGCCCGCCTTATGCCAACGGCCATACGCACATCGGCCATGCGCTCAACAAGATCCTCAAAGACATTATCGTCAAGCAGCACTACTTCAACGGCAGCAGCGTCCGCTTTACCCCGGGCTGGGACTGCCACGGTCTGCCGATCGAGCAGCAGGTCGAGAAAAAGCTCGGCGGCAAGCAGAAGAAAGAGGCGCTCTCCACGGCCGAAGTGCGCAAGCTCTGCCGCGAGCACGCCCAGAGCTTCGTCGGCATCCAGCGCGACGAGTTCAAACAGCTCGGCATCATCGCGGACTGGGACAATCCCTATCTGACGATGGACTACAAGTTCGAAGCGAACATCTACCGCACCCTTTGCGACGTAGCGAAGAAGGGGCTGCTCGTCGAACGCAGCAAACCGGTCTATTGGAGCTGGGCGGAACGCACGGCGCTGGCCGAGGCGGAAGTGGAGTACGAAGACAAAGAGGACTACTCCATCTTCGTCGCCTTCGAGCTGAGCGAGGAGTCCAAGGTCCGCTTGGGGCTGGAGGGCAACGCCGCGCCGGTCATCTGGACGACGACCCCGTGGACCCTGCCGGCCAATACGGGGATCTCCCTGAACCCCGACGAGAAGTATGTCCGCAGCGCCGACGGCTACATTGTCGCCCAGAAGCTCTACGGCGCGCTCAAAGAGCAGGAGATCATCAAGGGCGAGGTCGTCCAGACCTTCGACGCGACGCAGTTCGAGAACCTGCACGCGGTGAACCCGCTCAACGGCCGCCGCTCGCAGATCGTGCTCGGCGAGCACGTCTTGATGGACAACGGTACGGGCTGTGTCCACACGGCGCCGGGCCACGGTGAGGATGACTACCGCGTCGGCCTCAAGTACAACCTCGACGTCATCATGCCGGTCGACGAGACGGGCTGCTACGACCAGAGCGTCGTGCGCGAACGCCTCATCCCTAACGCGGAGACCTTCGTCGGCATGCACATTTTCAAAGCCAACGAGCCGATCATCGAACTGCTGGGGGAGAGCCTGCTGAAAGTCAGCAAGTTCAACCACTCCTATCCGCACTGCTGGCGTTCGCATACGCCGCTGATCTTCCGTGCGACGAAGCAGTGGTTCATCGCCGTCGACGAGAAACCCGAAGGGCAGAGCAAGACCCTGCGCGAGATCGCCCAGGAAGAGGTCGAAGCGACGACGTTCTACCCGGAGTGGGGCCGCAACCGCATCAAGGCGATGGTCGAGAACCGCCCGGACTGGTGTATCTCCCGCCAGCGCGACTGGGGCGTGCCGATCGCCTTCTTCCGCGTCAAAGCGACGGGCGAGGTCGTCCTGGACGAGAAGGTCCTCAACTTTACCGCGATGGTCTTCGAGATGCACGGGACCGATGCATGGTACAGCCTGCCGATCGAACAGCTGCTCTACCCGGGCTGCGCACACACGGCCGACGAGCTGGAGAAAGTCGATGACATCCTTGACGTCTGGTTCGACAGCGGCTCGACGTGGAACGCGGTGCTTAAATCCCGCAACTACGACGCGGGCAGCTACCCGGCGGATGTCTATCTTGAAGGGAGCGACCAGCACCGCGGCTGGTTCCAGAGCTCACTCTTCCTCAGCGCGGCCGTCGAACACCGCGCGCCGTATAAAGCGCTGATCACGCACGGCTTTACGATGGACGGCAAGGGTGAGAAGATGTCAAAGTCCAAGGGCAACGTCGTCGCCCCGGACAAGGTGCTCAAGCAGTACGGTTCGGAGATTCTGCGCCTCTGGGTGGCGCTGGCCGATTACCAGAACGACCAGAAGATCAGCGATGATATCCTGAAGCAGACGGCAGAGCAGTACCGCAAGCTGCGCAATACGTTCCGTTTCCTCCTGGCGAACATCAACGACCTGGAAACGATCGTCACGTTTGGTGAGATGGGGGTACTGGACCAGTGGATCGTCTCCAAGGCCTCCCACGTCTTCGACAATGTCCACGCGCAGTTCAAGCGTTACAACTTCGTCGGCGGGATGAGCACGCTGAACAACTTCATTGTCAACGAGCTGAGCGGCATCTACCTCGATATCACGAAAGACCGCCTCTACTGCGATGCGAAGAACGATCCGCACCGCCGCGCCAGCCAAAGCGCGATGGCGATGATCACCCGCTCGATGCTGCTGCTCGTCGCGCCGATTCTCACCTATACGGCCGACGAGATCGTCGAGACGGCCCCGGCGGTGATCAAAGGCGACGCCGCGAGCATCTTCGACCTTGAATACGCGTCGATCGACGTCCCGACGAGCACCTTCAACGAATGTGCGCTGGTGAAAGTCAGAGAGGGGATGTACGAGATTGTCGACGCCCTCAAAAAAGAGAAGAAGATCAAGAGTACGCTGGAACTGGCCCTGCATACGGACGCGGCGATCGTCAAGGCGCTGCCGCAGATCGAAGCGGAGGACTGGTTCGTCGTCTCCGGCGTACTGCCGCTGGAAACGGCGGGCGAGACGCTGGGCGAATTCGAGGTGGACGGCGAGCGCTACGTGATCGCGGCGGCAGCGCTGCAGAAGTGTCCGCGCTGCTGGAAATTCCACGCCCACGAAGAAGAGACACTCTGTGCCCGCTGCGCGGAGGTGACCGGTGCCTGATCTGGCAGCCCCCGTACCGATGGGCTTCATCACAGAGACGGTCCTGGTGATCTTCGCCGTGGTCGCAATAGGTATCCTGGCCGTGCGCCGGGCAAAAAAAGCAAAGGATGAACATTGATGACGCTTAAGGAAGCTTTGACACTCTCGCCGGAAGCGCTGGAGAGCCTCCGCGCCGAACTCAAATCGAAGATTGAAGGCGACAGCGAATTGGGTGCCTATGTGGGTATGGAGACCGCCGGCAGCGGCGTTCCCATCGCGATCAAGGATAACATCCAGGTCAAGACGTGGAGCGTAACGTCGGGCTCGAAGATCCTGCAGGGCTACGTCGCGCCGTATAACGCGACTGTTGTCGAGAAGTTGCAGGCAGCTGGTCTCGCGCCGTTCGGACGGACGAACATGGACGAGTTCGCCATGGGCTCCACGACCGAGAGCAGCTTTTACGGCAAGACGCTCAACCCCCGCAACCGCGGCTGCGTCCCGGGCGGCAGCTCCGGCGGTTCCGCGGCGGCGGTCGCGGCGGGCCTTGCCGTTGCGGCACTGGGTTCCGACACCGGCGGCTCCATCCGCCAGCCGGCGGCGTTCTGCGGCATCGTCGGGATGAAACCGACCTACGGCCGTGTCAGCCGCTACGGCCTCGGCGCCTACGCCAGCTCGCTCGACCAGATCGGCCCGATGACGCAGAACGTTGAAGACGCGGCGATCCTCTACGATATCATCAGCGGCTACGATCCGAAAGACTCTTCCAGCGCGGACGTCGCCTATGAAAGCGTCGCGGACAAGCTCGATCCGAGCCGCAAACTGACCGTCGCGATCCTCCCCTCCTACCTGGAGGGGGCATCCGACGCGGTTAAGCAGGGGTACGACAAAGCGGTCGAGGCACTCAAAGCCGCGGGCCATACCGTCGTCGAGAAGTCGATGATGGATGCCAAGTACGACATCTCCGCCTACTACATCACCGCGACGGCGGAAGCCTCGACGAACCTTGCCCGCTACGACGGCATCCGCTACGGCAGCCGGGAAGAGGGCGAGAATCTCTCGGACCTCTTCATCAAGAGCCGCTCCGAAGGCTTCGGCGAAGAGGTGAAGCGCCGTATCCTGCTGGGGAATTTCGTCCTCTCCAGCGGCTACTACGACGCCTACTACGTCAAGGCGCAGAAAGTACGCCACCTGATCAAGGAGGAGTACGAGAAACTCTTCGAAGAGGTCGACCTGATCCTCAGCCCCGTTGCGCCGGACACCGCGTACGAGTTCGGAGCCCTCTCCGACCCGCTGCAGATGTACCTGAGCGATATCTATACCATTTCGGTCAATCTCGCCGGACTGCCGGCGATCTCCCTGCCGGTCGACACGGCGGAAAACGGTATGCCGGTCGGGCTGCAGCTTATTGCCAAAGCCTTTGATGAACAAACACTTTTCGACGGTGCGCTCAGCCTTGAGCAGGCCGTAAACCTTTAAGAAGGAGTCCCATGAAAATCCGTAAACGTGCATTGACGTTCGAAGACGTCCTGCTGGTCCCGCGTTATTCCGAAGTACTGCCCAGAGAGGTTAGCCTTGAGACAAAACTGACCAAGAACATCACGATGAACATCCCGATGGTCTCCGCGGCGATGGATACCGTGACCGAATACCGTGCGGCGATCGCCATGGCGCGCCTGGGCGGTATCGGTATCATCCACAAGAACATGGATATCGAAAACCAGGTCAAACAGGTCAAAAAGGTCAAAAAGAGCGAGTCGGGGATCATCATTGACCCGATCTACGTCTACCCGGACGCGACCCTGGCCGATGCCGAGGCGCTGATGCAGGAGTACCGCATCTCCGGTGTCCCGGTCGTCGACCTCTACAACAAATTGCTGGGGATCCTGACCAACCGCGACATGCGCTTTGAAAAGGACCTGAGCAAGCGTGCCGACGCCGTTATGACGAAGATGCCGCTGATCGTTGCGAACAAGGATATCTCCCTTGACGAAGCGGAGCAGATCATGCACAAGAACAAGATCGAGAAACTGCCGATCATCGACGACGAGGGGCACCTCCAGGGGCTGATCACGATCAAGGATATCAAGAAGCGTATCGAGTATCCCTCCGCGCTCAAAGACGGGTTCGGCCGTCTGCGCGTCGGTGCGGCGATCGGCGTCGGTCAGCTTGACCGTGCGCAGGCACTCGTCGACGCAGGCGTCGACGTCCTCGTCCTAGACTCCGCACACGGTCACTCCAAGGGGATCATCGACACCGTCAAGGCGATCAAGGCGCAGATGAACATTGACATCATCGCCGGGAACGTCGCGACAGCCGAGGCGGTCGAAGCGCTGGCCGAAGCCGGTGCGGACGCCGTCAAAGTCGGTATCGGACCGGGATCGATCTGTACGACGCGTATCGTCGCCGGCGTCGGCGTGCCGCAGATCTCCGCGATCGACGAGTGTGCCGAAGCGGGCCGCCGCGTCGGCGTGCCGATCGTCGCCGACGGCGGGATCAAGTACTCCGGCGACATTGCCAAGGCGCTTGCCGTCGGTGCGAGCTGTGTCATGGCCGGTTCGCTGCTGGCAGGGACCAAGGAGTCTCCGGGTGACCTGATCAACTACCAGGGACGCCAGTACAAGTCCTACCGCGGCATGGGCTCCATCGGGGCGATGACCAAGGGAAGTACGGACCGTTACTTCCAGGAAGGCACGGCGGCGGACAAGCTCGTCCCGGAAGGGATCGAGGGTCGCGTACCGTACCGCGGACCGATTGCGGGCATCGTCCACCAGATGATGGGCGGCCTTCGCTCCTCCATGGGTTACTGCGGTTCCGAGAGCATCGAAGCCTTCTGGCAGAACGCGGAGTTCGTCGAAATTACGAGCGCGGGCCTCAAAGAGTCCCACGTCCATGACGTCCAGATTACGGCGGAAGCACCGAATTATCATATCTGATCGGTATACTAACGGATAGCGTAAGCGTATTGCTTCACGCCGCTGCGCTACGACAGACCGCCGCTATCGGCGGAAAAAGCGGAGGGGCCCCGCTCCCCGCGTTGTAAAGAGGGGAAGTACACATGCATTTTCAGACCAAAGCGCTCCATGAAGGCTATACGAAGGATATGCAAGGAACGATGGCGGTGCCCATCTACCAGACGACGGCATATGAGTTCCGCGACGCGGAGCATGCGGCGAACCTGTTCGCGCTCAAAGAGCTCGGCAATATCTATACCCGCCTGAACAACCCGACGACGGACGTCTTCGAGAAGCGTTTCGCCAGCCTCGAAGGGGGTGCGGCGGCACTGGCGACCTCAAGCGGCATGTCCGCCATCTTCTACGCCCTGGCCAATGCGGCGGAGGCGGGCGACAATATCGTCTGCGCCGCGCAGCTTTACGGCGGCTCCCTCACGCTGACGGCCCATACCATGAAACGTTTCGGCATCGAAGCGCGTTTTTTCGATGTGCACAACCCCGCCGAAGCGGAGAAGCTCATCGACGAGAAGACGAAAGCGCTCTTTTTCGAGACGCTGACGAATCCGAGCATTGACGTTCCCAATATCAGCGAGCTCGCATCGCTGGCGGACAAGTACGGCATCCTCAGCATCGTCGACAACACCGTCGCGACCCCGGCGCTCTGCCGGCCGATCGAGCACGGCATCGACGTGGTCGTCCACAGTGCCAGCAAGTATACGACGGGACAGGGACTCGCCATTGGCGGGATCATGGTCGAACGCAGCAACCTCGTCGACAAACTCCGGGGCAACGCGCGCTATCCGCAGTTCAATGAACCCGACGCCAGCTACCACGGCCTGGTCTACGTCGACGTACCGCTGCCGCCTTATACCCTGCGCGGACGGCTCAGTCTTCTGCGCGACATCGGCGCGGTCGGATCGCCGTTCAACTCCTGGCTCTTTATCCAGGGGCTCGAGACGTTGCAAATAAGGATGAAAGAGCATTCGCACAATGCCCTGATGCTCGCAAAGTTCCTGGAGACGCACCCGAAGGTCAAGCGTGTCAACTACCCGGGACTCTCTTCCAACAAGAATTACGCGAATGCGAGCCGCTATTTTGACGGCGGTATGAGCAGCGGCCTCCTCAGTTTCGAAGTCGCCGATCTGGAAACGGCCAAGCAGGTCGTTGACGCAACGCAGCTCTATTCGCTCGTTGTCAACATCGGCGACTCCAAGTCCATCATCACCCACCCGGCCTCGACGACGCACCAGCAGCTCAGTGCCGAGGAGATGGACGCCTGCGGCGTTCCGGCGGGACTGATCCGCATCAGTGCGGGTCTTGAAAACGCGGAGGATCTTATCGCCGACATCAAACAGGCACTCGAGGCGGCATCATAGACCCTTTAAACCTTCAGACCCATACCGAGCATATTACCAATCCGCTCTATCTGGAGAGCGGGCGTATCCTCGAACCGTATGATATTGTCTATGAAACCTACGGGCACCTCAGCGAGACAAAGGACAACGTCGTTGTCGTCACGCACGCCCTGACGGGGTCACACCATGCCGCGGGCCTTTATGAAGGGGATAACAAACCAGGATGGTGGGACGGCCTGATCGGGCCGGGCAAGGCGATCGACACGGACCGTTTCTTCGTCATCTGTTCCAACGTCATCGGCAGCTGTTTCGGTTCGACCGGCCCGATGTCGCCGATGCTTCCGAGCGATGAGCCCTATCGCTACAAGTTCCCCGTCATCACGGTCAAAGATATGGTCAAGGCGCAGCGTATCCTCTTTGACAAGCTGGGGATCCACCGTGTCCATGCCATCGTCGGCGGTTCTATGGGCGGCATGCAGGCGTTGCAGTTTGCGGTGCACTACCCCAACTTCGCCGACCGTATCGTTGCCATGGCCTGTACCCATGCGACCCAGCCCTGGACGATCGCCTTTAACAAGATCGCCCAGGAGGCGATCCTGAAAGATCCCGATTTCAAAAGCGGCTATTACGACCCCGCGGATATCAAAGAAAACGGCCTGACGGGAATGGCGGTCGGCCGGATGGCGGGACACATCAGTTTCCTCTCGCCCCACAGCATGGAGCGGAAATTCGGGCGCGAATACAAACGTACCGACGGCCTTTACGAGCTCTTCGGGAAGTTCCAGGTGGAGTCTTATCTCGAGTACAACGGCTACAACTTCACCAAGTGGTTCGATCCGCTGAGCTACCTCTATATTACGAAGGCGATCAACATCTACGACCTCTCCCGGGGGTTCGATACCCTCGAAGAGGCGCTTTTGCGTATCAGAAGCCGCCTCTACCTGGTCAGTTTCGAGAACGACATGCTCTTCATTCCCGAAGAGATGCGGGTGATGGCGGACATTCTGGCGAAGGAGAAGACGACGCCGGTCGATTACCTGGAAGTCAAGAGCGATTACGGGCATGACGCCTTCCTGGTCGAACTGGAGAAATTCAAAGAGTACGTGCGCGAGGCGCTGGAACACGGTATCTAGCGTACCCATGCTGCACGCAGCGAAGGAGTGAGAGTGGAAGCGAACGATTTTGAAGGGCGCCTGGAAGAGGCGAAACAGATCCTCGAGAAGCTGATGAACCCCGAGATGACCCTCGAGGAGAGCGTCAAGGCCTACGAGTCGGGGACCAGGGCGCTCAAAGAGGCGCAGCGGATCCTCGAAGAGGCGCGCAAAAAGATCGAACAGATCCGCAGCGGGGAGGAGACGGAGTCGTGACACTGGGCGTGCTGCAGCTTCCCTCGGTCGGCATGAGCACGACGAAGCTGTACCACTACGTCCGGATCGCCCACAAGCGCGGTGTCCGCGTTTTGCTGATGGGCGAGTACCTCCTGAACTCCTTTTTCAAAGAGCTGCAGCAGACCCCCGTGTCGATGCTGCGCGAACTCTGTGATCACCAGCTGGGCATTCTGCGCGACCTCGCCGCCACCTACGACATGACCTTCGTCGCCCCCCTGGTGACGGTCAAAGGGGGCACCCCCTTTAAGAGCATCGTCAAAGTCTCTCCCCGTTCGACGGCCTATTACCAGCAGCAGGTGCTGATCGACTACCCCCACTGGAACGAGGCCGCCTTCTTTGCCAACCCGGTCGAAACGCTGCATGAGCCGCTCACTTTCCGCGTCGACAACGTCCGCTTTGGGATTCTCGGCGGTTACGAGCTGCACTTCGACGCGCTGTGGCAGAGCATCTGGGAAAAGCGGATCGACTGCATCCTGCTGCCGACGGCCTCGACTTTCGAGTCGCAGCAGCGGTGGCGTGAGCTGATCAAGATGCGCGCTTTTACGCACAACTGCTTCGTGCTGCGGGCGAACCGCATTGGCGACGTGAAAGACGACGGGCACCTCTGGCGCTTTTACGGCGACTCGCTCCTGGCCAACCCCGACGGGGAGATCGAAAGCACGCTGGGGGACACGGAGGAGCTGATGGTCGTCGAGATCGACCATGCGCAGGTGATGGAGTCGCGCCGGGGATGGAAGTTCAAAGAGGCGGTGGAGAAGCGGCGTGAGTAGATGGAGGCGGTGGCTCAAAGAGTTCATTGTTCTTGCACTGCTGACGGCAGTCGGTGCCACCGTCATCGGCTACCTGCGCGCCCCCTCATTCGAGGGTGCCGCCCTGCCGAAGGTGGAGGTCTCCAAACTCTACGGGCTGGCGTATGACAGCAGTGTCCAACCGGACAAACCCTACATCCTGCACTTCTGGGCGACTTGGTGCCCCGTCTGCCATGCGGAAGCGGGCAATATCGACGTCCTCGCCAAGGACGAGAAGGTCATTACCGTCGCCGTCAAATCGGGAGGGCTGGAGAAGATCGGCGAGTACATGAAAGCAAACGGCCTCTCCTTCCCCGTCATCAACGACCAGAACGGCGCCATCGCGGAGGCGTTCAAGATCGGCGTCTTCCCGACGACGATCATTGTCGACAGGGACGGCAAAGTCTTCTGGGCCGAGAGCGGCTATACGACGACGTGGGGGTTGAAGCTGCGGCTCTGGCTGGCCGAGATTTTCTAAATAGACGATAGCGGACAGCTCTTCAATCTACAATTTTGACAATACTCTTCTGCCACTTTTTTAGAAAAAGTAGCGCAAAAAGCGGCCTTTCGCGAAACGCACATCCCTCCCGGCTTTATGCCTCCGGGATGGCTTATAAGGATCGCGCTCAAGGCCAAGAGTCCATTTAATTCATGCGCTTCGACGTGTCGAAGCTCTTTGTTTTTTGATTAGCTTCGGTTTCCGAAGCGCATAAAATCGATAGGCAACCTGTCGTTAAGCGTGCCTTGAAAGCCGCCCTGAAGGCATAAAGCCGAGAAGGGCGAGCGATTCGCGCAACGACGATTTTCTTTTGGTTCTTTTCTTATGAAAAAGAAAAGAATGAAGAGATAGATGGTTCCTATGACAAGTACAGGAGCGAGAAATGTCCAGTGTTAGTAGACCGTCACGACGATCTTCCGGCTGCCGCCGTGGTCGCGGTGTTCGCCGAGGTAGATCCCCTGCCAGGTGCCGAGGTTCAGGCGGCCATTGGTGACGGGGATGGTCAGTGACGTACCGAGCATGACGCTTTTAATGTGTGCGGGCATGTCGTCGTCGCCCTCGTAGGTGTGGACGTAGTAGGGCTTGGCGTCGGCGACGTCGCTGAAGAAACGCTCCATGTCTTTGCGCACGGTAGGGTCGGCGTTTTCGTTGATGCATAGCGATGCACTGGTGTGTTTAAGAAAGAGGTGGGCAAGCCCGGTCGTGATGCCGGATGCGGCGACGGCATTGTCAATGGCGTCGGTGATGAGGTGGAATCCCCGCGGATAGGGGGGCAGGGTGACGACGGTCTGATACACCTGGAGCCTATTCCGCCGCGAGCCTGTTCATCATGAAGAGGTAGAGCTCTTTGTTCGGGACATCTTTGTCGATGGCTTCACGATAAAGGGAGGTTACCTCGACGTGGTGTTTTTCGTAGGCGAAATGGGGGAAGTGGTTCTGCCACGCCTCTTTGATGCGCTGGGTGGCCATCCGGTCGACGAGCCACTCCTTGAACATCATGTAGGTGCCGAAGAACATCCCCGTAAAGAGGATGGCGAGGATGATGAGCAGGTGGCAGTCGATCTTTTCGAGCTCTTTGTGAAAGAGGAGGCTCAGCGGCAGGAGGATGATGTTCCAGAGAATAAGGAAGACGAGAATCGTGCGGCCGATCCGCAGTTTCAGCCCGGGGATCTTCCCTTCGAGCTTGAGACCGTCGTCGTGGTTCTTGTTGATCTCGAGCAGTTCGCGCAGCAGCAGCGGCTGGTCGTTGCTGCGGGTCACAAAGGGGATGATGGTCTTGTCGATAAAGGCGAGCACGCTTCCTCCTGCGGTTTTGTGGGCTTATTATAGCGGTTTTTACACATTTTGGCCGTTCGGATTGCCTAAAATGGGAGGGTCCGGGTGAATTTATCAAAAAGTTATTAAACTTTTTAATGTTACAGTGCGATTAGCTATTTGAGGAGGTGCGGATCATGATGCAGTATTTCCATCGTCAGATCAAACTCTGGGGTGAAGAGGTCCAGCAGTCGCTGCAGGCGAAGCGGATCGCCATCATCGGGAGCGGGGGACTGGGAAGCTCCCTTGCCTTCGCCCTGGGGGCAACGGGAATAGGGGAGATACACATTGTGGATTTCGATGAGGTGAGCGTGCACAACATTCACCGGCAGATCGCTTTCAAGACGGGGGACGAGGGCAAGAACAAGGCCGTCGTCAATGCGGGGATCGTCGAAGCGCGCTGCCCCTTTACGAAGGCGTACGCCCACGAGTGCGACTTCAACGGTTTCGCCGAAAAAGGGATCGAAGTCGACCTGATCCTCGACGCGACGGACAACCTGCCGACGCGGGGGCAGATCAACGAATACGCCAAGATCCACAACACGCCCTGGGTCTACGGATCGGTGGAGGCTTTTCACGGACAGGTCTGTTTTTTCGACCGTTCCTCCTTTAACGACGTCTTCAAGATCACCCTGAAAGAACCGGCGGGGATCGCCGCGCCGATTGTCATGCATATCGCCTCGCTGCAGGCGAACCTCGCCCTGCGCTACCTGGCGGGACAACCGGTCAAAAAAGACTTCCTCTACTACCTCTTTTTCAACGACGAGGGCGAACTCGTGACACAGAAATTCGGTCTGCCGGTATAACGGCGGCTGTTTTACTCCCTGCTAAGCCGCGCACGCTATAATTTCATACTCAATTTGCCGTATGAAACGGCAACGATAATTACCTTTGGAGAATTGCGATGCGCGGTTACAAGATTTTTGCGGGAAGTGCCAGCGAAGAGTTTGCGAAAGAGGTCTGCAGCTACCTCGACGTTCCCCTGGCGAAAGCGGACATTAAACGTTTCAGTGACGGAGAGATCTCTGTCCAGGTAGCGGAGAGCGTCCGCGGACGTGACGTCTTCATCATCCAGTCAACGGGAGCCCCGTCCAACGACAACCTGATGGAGCTGCTCATCATGACCGATGCGCTTCGCCGCTCCTCCGCAAGCTCCATCACCGCCGTCATCCCCTATTTCGGTTACGCACGCCAGGACCGCAAAGCGGCACCGCGCGTTCCGATCAGTGCGAAGCTGGTTGCGAACCTCTACCAGACGGCGGGCATTGACCGCCTCGTCACCATCGACTTGCACGCCGGTCAGATCCAGGGCTTCTTCGACATCCCCGTCGACAATCTCTACGGCTCTATTATCTTCCAGCAGCATATCGAGAGCAAGAAGCTTCCCAACCCGATCATCGCGAGCCCGGATATCGGCGGGGTCGCCCGTGCCCGTTACTTCGCGGAGAAACTGGGACTGGAGATGGTCATCGTCGACAAACGCCGCGAAAAAGCGAACGTGGCCGAGGTCATGAACATCATCGGCGACGTCGACGGTAAAGACGTTATCATGATCGACGATATGGTCGATACGGCTGGGACGATGGTCAAGGCGGCGGCGGCACTCAAAGCCAAGGGCGCAACATCTGTTATGGCGTGTGCGACGCACGCGGTCCTGAGCGGCAAAGCCTACGAAAATATCGACAAGGGCGAACTGGACGAACTGATCGTCACCAACTCCCTCGATTCCAAACCGCACCCGAAGATCAAGGTGCTGACAGTCGCGCCGCTCTTCGGCGAGGTCATCCGTCGCGTTTACCACAACGAGAGCGTCAACTCGCTTTTTGCATAACGTAGCAGGCGTCAAACCCTGATACGACGCTAACGCTGAGGTCGCTTCGGCAGCGGGCCCCGCGCAGCTAAACCGCACTGACAATTTTGCAGTGCAATCATGAGGAATATATGGATCTCAAACATATTCGCAACTTCTCCATCATCGCCCACATCGACCACGGTAAAAGTACCCTGGCCGACCGGATCATCCAGGAGTGCGGCTCTGTCACGGAGCGTGAACTCAAATCGCAGATGATGGACACGATGGACATCGAGCAGGAGCGCGGTATCACCATCAAGGCGCAGAGCGTCCGGCTTGACTATGTCAAAGACGGGGAGCATTACGTCCTTAACCTCATTGACACCCCGGGCCACGTCGACTTCAGCTACGAAGTGAGCAAATCGCTGGCCTCCTCCGACGGGGCGCTGCTGATTGTCGATGCGGCGCAGGGGGTCGAGGCGCAGACCATCGCCAATGTCTACCTGGCCCTGGACAATAACCTCGAACTCCTCCCGGTCATCAACAAGATCGACCTGCCCGCCGCCGAGCCGGAGCGCGTCGCCGAGGAGATCGAATCGAGTATCGGGATCGATGCCACGGACGCCCTGATGGTCTCCGCCAAAACGGGTGTAGGCATCCGTGAGCTCGTCGATGCCATCGTCGACCGTATTCCCGCCCCGGTGGGCGACCCGGTGGCGCCGACGAAGGCGATCATCTACGACAGCTGGTTCGACCCCTATCTTGGTGCGCTGGCACTGGTGCGCGTCTTTGACGGCAGCATCCGCAAAAAGCAGATCGTCAAGCTGATGAGCAACAACGAGCAGCACGAGGTCCTCGACCTCATGTACCCGCACCCGCTCAAAAAGATGAAGACCGACTCCATCGGCAGCGGCGAGATCGGCATTGTCGTGCTTGGCCTCAAAGATGTCGGGACCCTTAATGTCGGCGATACGATCACCGATGCGAAAAACCCGACGGCAGAACCTGTCGGCGATTACGAACCGGCCAAGCCCTTCGTCTTCGCGGGGCTCTACCCCATCGATACGGACAAGTTCGAAGACCTGCGCGATGCGCTCGATAAACTGCGCCTCAACGACTCTTCGCTCAGCTATGAGCCGGAAACGTCCATCGCGCTGGGCTTTGGTTTCCGTGTCGGATTCCTAGGCATGCTGCACATGGAGGTCGTCAAGGAGCGTCTGGAACGCGAATTCGACCTGGACCTGATTGCCACGGCGCCGTCGGTCGTCTACGACGTCTACCTGACGGACGGCTCGACGCAAGAGGTGCATAACCCCTCCGAGCTGCCGCCGGTGAACCACATTGAGCGCATCGAGGAGCCCTACGTCAAGGCGACGGTCATCACGCCGACGGAGTACCTCGGCAACATCATGAACCTGCTCGTCGCCAAGCGCGGTCTCCAGGAGAAGATGGATTACCTCAACGAGGAACGCGTTCTGTTGGAGTACTCCGTGCCGATGAACGAAATCGTTGTCGACTTCTACGACAAGCTCAAGTCCATCTCCAAGGGGTACGCGAGCTTCGATTACGAACCGACCGACTTCAGGGAGGGCGACCTCGTCAAGCTTGATGTCCGCGTCGCCGGCGACGTCGTCGACGCCCTCTCAGTCATCGTCCCGAGGGAACAGGCCGAACAGCGCGGCCGCGCCCTCGTCAAGAGCATGAAAGAGCTGATTCCCCGCCAGTTGTTCGAGGTGGCGGTACAGGCTTCCGTCGGCAACAAGGTCATTGCCCGGGAGACGGTCAAGTCGATGGGCAAGAACGTCACCGCGAAGTGTTACGGCGGGGACATCACCCGTAAACGCAAACTGCTCGAGAAACAGAAAGCCGGTAAAAAACGGATGAAGGCGATCGGTAAGGTACAGTTGCCGCAGGAGGCCTTCATGTCCGTCCTTAAAATGGACTAGGCGGCGGACTTTGCGCTGTCTACTCTGCGAATCGTGGTCACTGAGCCGCATTTGCAGGGCCTGCCGCGAGGAACATCTCACCCCCTCCCTTCACACCCGAAAGATCCTCGGGAAACTCCCCGTACACTCCTTTTACAGATACGACGAGATCGAGCCGCTGCTGCTGACGAAGCATACGGATATCGGACACCACCTTTACAGGATTATGGCTTCGCTCTCTTTTGCACCGTATGCAAAGACATTGGGGATGGAGGAGGCCGTGGCCGTTATCGCGGTGGATGACCATGTCCGGCACGGCTACTCGCATACGGCGGTGCTGGCCCGGGCGATGAAAACCGCCGCATTGATGCCAAGGCACACCGTGCTGCGCGACCGATCGGGGCACCGCTACTCCGGGCAGGACTTCCAGTACCGCCTGACGCACCCGCGGGATTTTACACTAAAGCCTTTCCCGGAAACGAAAGTGATCCTCGTCGACGATATCCTGACGACGGGCCTGACACTGACCCAGGCGGTGGAGGCGCTGGAGCGGGAGGGAAAAGAGGTGCTTTTCTGCCTGACGCTGGCCGACGCGGAACGCTGAAGATTACGCCTCTGCAGCGGGGGGAAGCTGGGCTTCGGGCCGGTTTCCCGGAAGGTAGTCGACGGTGTTCTCGATCGTCGGGGATTCGGAGAAGTCGAACTGAATCGACGCGGCGTTGAGGGCGAAGGCGATCTGCTCCAGCGTCG
The DNA here is from genome assembly GCF_039645995.1 of Sulfurimonas sp. HSL3-1. NCBI lineage: Bacteria > Pseudomonadati > Campylobacterota > Epsilonproteobacteria > Campylobacterales > Sulfurimonadaceae > Sulfurimonas > Sulfurimonas diazotrophicus. The sequence continues at coordinate 1,667,655 of NZ_CP147920.1, read as the reverse complement.
TGCGGGCGGATTTCTGTACATCGGGAAGCAGCTCGATCATCATGCCGTTGGCGATGGCGGAGACCTGCTTTTTTGCCTCCTTGATCAGGGCGTTACGGTCGTTTTCGTCAAAGCCGTCGCTGAAGACCCCGGCAATGAGGTCGGGCAGAAGCCACGGCAGCAGCTTGCCGTTCTGTTCGTCGTAGAAACTGATGTCCTTGATGCTGAGCGAATAGCGGCACTCGGGCATTTTGAAGAGGTACTGTCCCTCGCCGAGCTCCTCGATGCCGAAGTGGCTGTCTTTGAGGTTGTAGCTGAAGTCGATGTCGAAGGTGAAGATCATCGCCAGTTTCTTCTTGGAGATGAGCCAGCGCAGGTACTTCTCCCCGAAGTTCCCGAAGATATGATCGGAGGCCGTGACGATCTCCTTTGTGACGACCTTGTAGACGTTGAGGTTCCCCAGGGACTCCATCTTCTCTATGGTCGAATAGAGCGCGACGTTGGCCGGGCCCTCTTTTTTGGTGCGCTTCAGGTACCAGATCAGAACCGCGATCCCTCCCGCAAGCAGGAGGCCGCTAAAAAACATAATGATATTATCCATGCCCTATTGTAGCTCAGCCGGGATAATAGTGCGCTATCGTCTGCTGTAGGGGAGTTTTGTCTGCAGGCGGAGGTCGGGAATGGCGTAGCCGATGGCCAGGTGGTAGAGGCTCTGGAAATCGTTCCCCTCCAGCCCCAGCAACCGGTGCATGACATCGTCGAGGAAACAGCCGATGCCCGTGGCGCTGAGCCCCTGCGACGTCGCTTCGAGGTAGAGCTGCTGGCCTATGGCGCCGCACTCCCAGTAGAGGCTTTTGTAGCGTCCCGGCCCGAAGCGCTCAATCTGGGGGGCGAATTCGCAGAGCATGCCGAGCGAGAAGGCGCCGTCGGATGCGATCTCCTGGCTGCAGGAGATGAATTTGGCCTGGGCGCGGAAGTCACCCGCTTCAAGCAGATAGAGGTGCTCCCCGGCCGGCCGGAAGAGAAAGTCGCCCCGCATGCTCGTTTTAAAGGATTCCAGGTAGCTGTCGTTCAGGAGGTAAAGGTACAGACCCGGCTCCAGGGTCTCGACGTCATGGACGAAAAGGATGAGGGAGGCAGCAGGTGTGAAACCGTCAACAGCGTTCCGTGCCGCCTGCATCAGCCGGGTGAACGATTCGAAGTCGATATGGGTACGGCCGAAATCCATGGCGCGGGCACTGCGGCGGGTAAGGATGACCTCTTCGGCAGCGGTGCCGCAGTTGCTGCTGAAAGGCGGGTGTGCCGTGTCGGTCGGGAGGTTCACCGCAGCGGATGTGGCCCGCTCAACAAGGGTGATCGCCTCCCAGGGGTGCTGGGAGGGGCTGAGACGGTTCGCCGTCCCCGCATAGGCTGTGCGGCATTGGGCGAGCAGGGGGATAAGGTCGGGCGTTACGACGTCTTTTTCCGGCGTAATGAGCAGCAGGGCATCGGCGATCTCCTCCTCGTTCGGCTGGAAGCGGGCAGGCTGATCCAGCCCCAGCAATGTGTCGAGGGTGTCTGCCTCGAAGGCGTCAAAGAGGCGGGCGTGCCAGCCGTTAAGGCGCGCGGATATCTGGGCGGCGCGCAGGGCGTGGCCGGCGTCGAGCTGGGTGTAGCGGAAGGCGCGCTCGCCGTACTTCCACGCCTCGCGCCAGACGATGGAGGTGAGGCCCATCAGAAAGGAGCCCTCCGGGAGTCCCGACCAGACGTCCGTATCGAAGGCATGAAGGAGCTCCAGACTGTGGGTCAGCGGCGCGTAGTGCGCAACGACGCTTTGGGTGCTGACGCCCTCAATCGGGGGGAGGATAACGTAGCCTTCGGTGGGATGGAGGTTGCCGCTGGAGGCGTTGCAGCGCAACGTCCAGCAGTCGCTGCCGATGCATTTGACGGCCGCAAGTCCCAGGCTGTAGCGCAGTAGAACGGAGAGGGTCTCCAGGGTGAGCGGTTCGGAGGGGAGTGGCTCAAAAAGGGCGGCGTAGGTCGGTTCGGGTCCCGGGGAGGGGAGGGGAAGGACGACTCCCTTTGCCCCGTCGAAGCGGCGGTAGGGATCGGGCTGCGTTGCCCAGTCCATATAGCCCAGCGACGCCGCATAGCGGTTGGGGTGGTGCTTGGTACGGTCATGGTATTCGAAAACGGTTTCAAGGGTATGCATGCGGTGATTGTTCCTAAACTCTTTTGAAGGGGTGCTTGCACACGGTGTGCGGCAAAAATAATTAAGCACTGTCACCGAATGGATGCATTTTCCATTCATCCGGGCACAGCGGTGATGACGGCCGGGGGCGCTGTATTACTTTGCGCTTGTCGATTGCTCGGGCAGGCGTTTTTCTTCGATGGATTGCCGGGTACTGATTTTGGTGCTGATCAGCGCTTCAAGTTTTTTGACCGGCAGGGCCTTTTCGCACAGGAAGCCCTGGTAGTAGTCGCAGCCGAGTTCTTTGAGCATGCTCAGCTCCTCATCTGTTTCGACCCCCTCGGCAACGACGGTCAGGTCCATGCTTTTGGCGATGGCGATGATGGTTTTGACGATCATCAGGGAATTCTCGTTGTGCTTCAGATCGGTGATGAAAGAGCGGTCGATCTTGATCACGCTGACGGGGAGGTGCTTGAGGTAGGAAAGCGAGGAGTAGCCCGTACCGAAATCGTCCAGCGCGACGCGTACACCGAAGGCCTCAAGCGCTTTGACTTTGTCGATGGCGCCGCGGGAGTTGTCGACCATGGCGCTTTCGGTCAGTTCAAGTTCGATCATCTCGGGGGCGATCTCGTAACTGGTGACAAGGGCCCGGAGGTAGTCGACGAAATCGGGCTGGTTAAACTGGTGGGAACTGACATTGACGGAGACGCGTTCGATGGCGTTGGCCGCACCCGTCTGCTGCCACTGCTTGATCTGTTTGATACTCTCCTCCAGCACCCATTCGCCGATTTTCACGATGAGTCCGCTCTCCTCGGCGTAGGGGATGAACGCCTCCGGCATGATCAGTCCCTTGTCGGGGTGGTTCCAGCGGATAAGTGCTTCGACCTGAGCGATCTTGTCGCTGTCGATGGCCACCTTCGGCTGGTAGTAGAGTTCGAACTCTTTCTCGTCCAAGGCGGTGCGAAGCTCTTTTTCCATTTGGAAGAGTTCATGCTGGGAGGTTTCAAAAGATTCATGGTAGAGCTCGGCATGCTGCCGACCGGTCCGTTTGGCCTGGAACATGGCGATATCGGCACGTTTGATGATGGCGTCGGGGAGCATCCCCTCTTCGCCGCGGAAGACATTGATACCGATACTCGCGGAGAGCGAAATGGACTCCCCGTCGATGCCAAAGATCCCGTTGATCGCGTCAATCAGCCCCAGGGCGATCTCCATCGCCTCCTGGGCCGCTGCGGTATAGTCATCCGAGAGGGTATTGAGGAGAATCAGAAACTCGTCCCCCCCGACCCGTGCGACGGTGTCTTCGGATCGAAGCTGTTTGAGCAGCCGCTGACTGACCTGGTAGAGCACCTGGTCGCCGATATAGTGGCCGTAATCATCGTTGATATGTTTGAAATGGTCCAGGTCAATAAAGAGCACGGCGCAGTGAAAAAGATGGCGTCTGCTCTGTTCAATGGAGAGTTTGATCCGGTCGGTGACGAGACTGCGGTTGGGCAGTTTGGTCAGCGGGTCGTAGAAGCTGTTCTGCTTGATCAACTCCTGGGCCTCTTTCTCCATCGTCAGGTCCTTGACAAAACAGATGGCGCCCTGGTGCAGCCGTTTTTTATCGATGACGGGCACGGTGGAGAGCTCGATATAGAGGGAGTTTTCCGAGAAAGTCGAGTAGAAAGGCCCCTCGTAGCGTCCCTGACCGTCTTCCAGTGCCTGATTCAGTGCCGGCAGGATGCGTTTGTCCATGAGGGTGCCGAGGTCGTACCCTATGAGGGGATCACGCGATGTCAGTCGAAATGTTTTGAGCAGCTGGTTGTTAAGGTCGGTGATATGCAGACTGCTGTCATAATAAAAGATCCCGACGGGGGCGTTGTCGAGGAGGGAGATGAGGCGCCCCTGCGTATTTTCGAGGGCGGACATGGCCTGGGTCAGCGCGAACTTGCTGTAGATGGCATTGTCGATGACGGAGCCGAAATGTTTGGCACTGAAGATGAGCAGGATCCCCAGGGCACTGACAATGTAGGCGATAGTTTGGTAGAGCGGGTCTTCCATCCACGCCAGGCGGACGATAATGGGTGCGAAGGAGAGCAGGGCGTAAGCGACGACCAGCTCCCAGGAGGCGGAGATGATGCCCAGCGCGGTGGCGGTCAGGCCGAGAATGAACAAGACGACGACCATCTGGTAAAGGATCTCGTGCGGGGGAAAGAGCAGTACGGCGGTGCTGCCCCAAAGCCCCCCGCCGATAAGCACGTAGGTGTAGTAGCGGTGCAGCCAAAGGGTGCTTTGGGGTCTGAGCTCCTCTTCGGAGCTGTTGCTGTAGAGCAGGTAATGGTAAAAGCGGAAGAGCAGGACGATGACCGAGACGCTGATCCAGACTGCCAGGGCAATGTTGTCGACGTAGTGCCACATGAAGACACTGAAAAGAAGGACGCTGAAAAAGTGGATGAGAAGAATGACCGGAACAGTACTGTAGAGGTACTTCAGTTTGTCAAAGTCGAATTGGCGCATTGTTGCTTATTCCCCAGAAAAACTTTCCTCACAGCTTTTTATGCTGTGATTGGATGTTAAGAGTCCCTATCATAGCATAAAAGTCCCCATACCAGGGAAAAAAGAGCGGTTTACTTGAAAAGAGAATCAAATAGTTGCTGAACCTGTTTACCGGCCTCTTGTTCGATGAGTTTCCCCGCGTCGACGGTGACGCCGGGGCGGGACATTTTCCCCCTGAGGCGGAAAGGGATAACGGCACCGGAGGCTTCGAGTTTGATGTCGGCCCGGACGGTTTCCTTCGCGGTATCGATCTTCGCGTGTTTGGTCTGCAGGGCGGCGCGGTCGGAACGCAGCTGCACATCCGCATCGATCATTGTATCGTCGAGGCGGGCGAGGGTCGTGCCGTCGAAGCGCTCTTTATAGAGATCGACACTGGTGTATTGGCGCAGCAGATCGAAGACGTTGTTGCGGGAGAAGGCTCCTTCGGTCAGCTTGCCTTTGAGTTCACCCTGTTTATTGTCAAGCCGGTAGTCGAGCGCTCCGTCGAAGCGGGCATCGAAGGTTTCGGGCTGGACGAGCATGTGCAGCGCCGCTTTCGTACTGATCTGTTTGAAATCCGCATGAAGCGCCTGCCCCTTCAGCGTTGTGGCGATCGCCCCCTTCAAGAGGCTGCTGTTCGCATGAAGCAGCAGGGCATCATCGTAGGTGAGATCGCCCGAGATCTTTGCGCTTCCGCGCAGCGGGCGTTCGGCCAGGGCGGAGAGCCTGCTCAGGTCGGGGATGTCTGCCGTGTACTCCGCCGTCATGCGGCTTTGCTTGACGTTGTACTGCAGCGTGTCGGAGCGCAGGGTGAAGAGGTCGGAGACGAAATCTGCTGCCGCAGCGACGCTCTCCCCGTTGAGGCGGCTTTGGGTTTTGAGCGTGAAGGTACTTGCGGGGAAGGGGCGCCCGAGCAGCTTGGAGAGGGCATCGGTTTTCGCGCTCCCTTTTGCCATATTTACGTCAATTGTTCCTTTGAGCGCCTCCGGGTCCAGGCTTGGCAGCACCGCATGCCCGGAGACGTCGGCATCGGCAATACGGGGATAACCGAGCATATTCAGCAGCCGTGCCAGACGGAGGTGCTGGACGGTGACGTCGGCGGAAACAGGAGCGTAGGCTTTGAGGACGGCTTTGAGAGCGCCTTTGCCCCCGGCGAGCTCCCCCGAAGCCGTGGCGTCGAGATACTCCCGGTCGCCTTTGAGCTGCCCCGCAAGCGCGATGGGTCCGTGGAGCGTCTGTCCCGTCAGCCCCTGCAGGAGTGCGAGTTCTTTGATCGAAAAAGCGTAGCGGATGTCCATCCCTCCGTTTTGCGGCGTCAGTGTCCCGTCAGAAGTGAGGTGCCCCAGGGCGGAGTCGGTTTTGACAGTGTAGGTGACGGTGTCCGTTTTCAGCCGTGCCTGCAGAGAAGCGTTCAGGGCCGCATCGGGCAGGTTGAGGCCGTAGGTGCTGCTGATCAGCGCACGGTCAAGTGTCCCCTGCGCCAGGACGGCATCGACCGTCCCGTCGAGTGCGGCGGGGTCTATGGAGTGCAGGAGGATCTCCGCATCGATGCTCCCGGAGGCCAGCGGTGCCTGGCCGGCGAGGGCCAGCAGCTGCTCCAGTCGGGCATGGCGGATCGTGGCGGTGAGGGCCCCCGGGTTGAAATCAGTCAGGGTCAGGTGGTAGGCGGTGTCACTCCCGGCGGCATCGGTGTGCCCGTCAATCTCAAGCAGCGGCAGGTTGCCTTTGACCGTTCCTTCGGTCTGCAGGCTCCCCTGCATGTTCTGCGCGCTCAGCGACGCAAGGTCCGCCAGGTCGGCGCGGTAGCGGGCGGCGAGTGATCGGTCGAAGAGCGAATACTCCCCGTCCGCCTCGATACGGCCGGCGTTCCCCAGTAGGATGACGATGCTGAAACGGCGGAAACCGAGGTCGAAAGTTTGAACATCGGCGGATAGGGGCAGGGTTTCATTGAGTTTTTGCTGCACGATACCGGCAATGATCCGGTTGCCCGGCGGGGTAAAGGGGAGTATGAGCACGATGGCGATAAGCGAAAGCAGGGCGATGAGCGTCAGGGTGATGCGTTTCATATCGGTTCTTTTCATCCAAAGGTCTAAAGCTATTATAGCGCTGCATACATTTGCCAGTCGACGGTCGGCTATTCGGTGTAGGTGGAGAAAGCGCCCTCGACGCTTAATGCGCTCTTGTAGCGCGTCGGGGTGAGGCGGACGGTTTTCGTTTTCAGGTCGCAAATGGCCAGACGGTAGTTGGAACCCATGAACGGTTCGACGATACAGACGATCGTGTTGCCGACCTGCCGTGTCGCATGGATGGTACCCTGGAGAGTGTGAAAGAAGTACTTGGGGTAGCTCAGCGGCGTGATTTCGACGATGTCGACGCTTGTCCTGCGGTCAAACGTCTGGGCAATGAGCTCCGCATCCTCGTAGCTTTCAAACTGGACGCACCAGTCGTCGAACTCTTTGTTGAAGTGCTTCAGATCCTCATCCAGAAAACCTCCCGCCGGCGATTGCAAAGCAAAAATACTCATGTAAACGGCCTTTAAAAGCGGGATCTTTTTAGGATGGAATTGTACCATTTCCCCTGCTGCAGGGCTCTGAAGGGTGTCAATAGGGGGGAAGGATTTTACTTTAGTCATATTGACTCAACTATATTGATCTAAATATTACAATCAGTACTTGACATAGATAGACTCATGTAGTATAATTTGGTCAGATTTCAACTGAAAGGAGTCTGACAGTCGCTATGTCTCAGGAAGAAAACAAGCCTAATAATGAAGAAACTTTGCCCAATGATGAAGAAATGATTGAGGAGATGGTTTCAGAAGAGGCGGAAGAGGTCGGTTCGGACCTTGAACGTGTCCAAATGGAACTGGATCAGCTCAAAGATAAGTATACAAGGGTCCACGCGGACTTTGACAATATTAAAAAGCGTCTGGAGCGCGAAAAGTACCAGGCACTTGAATACGCCCAGGAGAAGTTCGCGAAGGACCTGATCCCGGTTGTCGACTCGCTGGAGATGGCCGTCAAGGCCGCCGATGCCGAAGGGATGGAAGCCGCCGAGCTTCTGGCCAAGGTGAAAGAGGGTGTCGAACTGACGATGAAGCAGTTCCTCAGCGCCCTGGAAAAACACGGCATTACGGCAGTAGGCGAAGAGGAACCCTTCGATCCGAACGTACACCACGCGGTACAGCAGGTGGACAGCCCGGAACACGAGAGCGGGGAAATCGTCAGTACCTTCCAGAAAGGGTACAAATATAAAGAGCGGACATTGCGCGACGCAATGGTCGTGATTGCAAACTAATTAAAAGAGAGGAACGACACATGAGTAAAGTAATCGGTATTGACCTTGGTACAACCAACTCCGCGGTAGCGGTCTTTGAAGGCGGCGAAGCGAAAATCATCCCGAACAAAGAGGGTAAGAACACGACGCCTTCCGTCGTTGCCTTTACGGACAAGGGCGAAGTCCTCGTCGGTGACCCGGCAAAACGCCAGGCGATCACAAACCCGGAGAAGACGATCTACTCCGTCAAGCGTATCATGGGTCTCATGATGAACGAAGAGAAGGCCAAAGAGGCGCACGACAAAGTCACCTACAAGATCGTCGACAAAAACGGTATGGCAGCAGTCGACGTCGCCGGCAAAGTCTATACGCCGCAGGAGATCTCCGCGAAGATCCTGACCAAACTGAAAGAGGATGCGGAAGCGTATCTCGGCACGCCTGTGACCGACGCGGTCATTACGGTTCCGGCCTACTTCAACGACGCCCAGCGTAAAGCGACGAAGGAAGCGGGAACGATCGCGGGCCTGAACGTCCTGCGTATCATCAACGAACCGACGGCCTCCGCACTGGCATACGGTCTGGATAAAAAAGGCGAAGAGAACGTTCTCGTCTACGACCTGGGGGGCGGTACCTTCGACGTCACGACCCTCGAGATCGCGGAAGGGACTTTCGAGGTTCTCTCCACTGACGGTAACGCCTTCCTTGGCGGCGACGACTTCGACAACCGTATCGTCGATTTCCTCGCCGGCGAGTTCAAGTCCGAGAACGGCATCGACCTCAAAGCGGACAAGATGGCGCTTCAGCGCCTCAAAGATGCGGCGGAAGCGGCGAAGAAAGAGCTCTCTTCCGCTTCGGAGACGGAGATCAACCTGCCGTTCATCACGGCGGACGCGACGGGACCGAAACACCTCGTCGTCAAACTGACCCGTGCGAAGTTCGAAGGGATGATCGACGACCTGATCAAAGAGACGATGACGCACATCAACGTCGCGCTCAAAGATGCGGACCTCGACAAAGGTGAGATCAAAGAGGTCATCATGGTCGGCGGTTCCATCCGTGTCCCGCTGGCACAGCAGAAGGTCTCCGAGTACTTCGGCGGCAAAGAGCTGAACAAATCGGTCAACCCGGACGAAGTCGTCGCCCTCGGTGCGGCGATCCAGGGCGGGGTCCTGCGCGGTGACGTCAAAGACGTCCTGCTGCTTGACGTTACACCGCTTAGCCTCGGTATCGAGACCCTCGGTGGCGTCGCGACCAAGGTCATCGAAAAAGGCACGACGATCCCGGTCAAGAAGTCCCAGGTCTTCTCCACGGCCGAAGACAACCAGCCGGCGGTCTCCATCCACGTCGTCCAGGGTGAGCGTGAGTTCGCCAAGGACAACAAGTCTCTCGGGATGTTCGAACTGACCGAGATCCCGGCGGCACCGCGCGGCGTTCCGCAGATCGAAGTCACCTTCGATATCGACGCCAACGGTATCCTGACGGTCTCCGCGGCCGACAAAGGTACGGGCAAACGCCAGGAGATCAAGATCACCGGTTCGTCAGGACTCTCCGAAGAGGAGATCAACAAGATGGTCCAGGACGCCGAGTCGCATAAAGCCGAAGACGAGAAGCGCAAAGAGCTTGTCGACCTGCGCAACCAGGCGGACGCGATGATCGCCCAGACGGAAAAAGCGATGAAAGAGGCGGGCGAGAACATCGACGCCGGCGACAAAGCCAACATCGAGAGCGCGATTGCCGCCCTCAAAGAGACGCTCAAGGACGAAAACGCGACCAAAGAGCAGATCGAAGAGAAGCTCAAAACGCTGACGGAAGCAAGCCATAAACTGGCCGAGCAGATGTACAAGCAGGAGCAGGGCGGTGCCGCGGCCTCCGAAGGCGCCAAGAAAGCCGACGACGACGTTATCGACGCCGAGATCGAATAAAACCCGGGGCCTTCGGGCTCCGCTTCAGTACTCCTCCTTTTTTCTCCATGACACTATGGCTTCCGTGATCAGCGCGGGAGCCCTGTTTACACTCCCGGTTCTTCCAGCGCGAAACGGCGGGCAATCCAGCCGAAATAGAGCGCCGAAACAATAAAAGCGACTCCGAGCAGCGCCATGACGCTCTGCAGTCCCATCCCCCACTCCACCAGGACGCCGATCAGGAACGAGACGGCAGAGACCGTCAGCAGGAAGATCATGTCGTTATAGGCGATGACACGTCCGTAGTAGGCTTCGTCGGTGTTGCGCTGCAGCAGGGTATAGGTAAAGGACCAGATGACGGTCGTACTGAGGCCCACAAGGATAGAGGCTGCCAGCGAGAGATAGAAATGGGGTAGCAGGGCCGCCCAGAGGAAGATGGCAGCGGCCTGCAGCAGCAGAAGCAGGGGCAGCCTTTTGATGCTGATCCAGCGCCCCAGCAGCAGCGGACCGCCGACCAGCCCCAGGGCCCGGAACGCATGGGTAAGCCCGATGGCCAGCGGTGCGGCGATCGCCGGAAGGTAGTAGGCCTCCGCGGCGAGCGGGACCAGGCCGTCAAAGGCGGTAAAGCCGACGAAGGCGTGCAGGAAGATCAGGTGCAGGGTCAGGGGGTTGCGCTTTAGGTAGCCGACGCTCTGCGAGAGCAGCGCCAGATAGCGATCCGTATCGCGCGTTTTGTGCGGGGGGAAAACGGCGGGCAGGAGCAGCGCAAACGCGACGGCGAAGAGGGCGGCGTCGGCGAGGAAGGCGGTCTTGACGCCGAGGTAGTAGACGGCGATGCCGCTCAGCGCCATCCCGACGGTATAGGAGACAGACCAGATGATCGAATGGATCTCGTTGGCGTGTTTGAGCGCCGACGCCTTCAAAAAGCGCGGCAGCAGCGCCATCTCCAGCGTAAAATAGAAACTGGAGGCTCCCATGCGCACAAAGACCAGCACGAAGAGCAGCCAGAGTTGCGCCGCGTCATCGACCAGCACCAGCGGCAGGGTCGTGACGATCTCGACAAGCAGCAGTGCCAGCATCAGCCGCTTCGGGGCGATCTTGTCGATCAGCGCGCCGGAAAAGGGGGCCTGCAGGACCCCGGGCAGAAAATGCAGCGCCGCGACGGTGGCGACAACGAGGGGGGAGGCACCGAGCTTCAGCAGCAGGGTAAAGATGGCGACGTTGCTGAACCAGGCCCCGAAATAGGCGATGAGCTGGATCGAGGAGATGCGCCGCAGCAGCGGTTCGTTTTTCAACAGGGCGATGTAGTGTTTCACGCGGGGTTGCTCCGGGGAAGATTGACGGAAGAATGGTAGCGTAATCGCGGCCGAAGCGCGCCGTACAGCCGTGCTTTGGTATAATGGCCGCAAAACAGAGGGGAAAGCGAGACAATATGAATGCATTTTTGGAAGAAGCGAAAGCGGCGAGCCGGGAGCTGATGCTGCTCAGCGGCGCGGAGAAAAACCGCCTGTTGCGGGAGATGGCGGGGGCGATGCGTTCCGCGACGATGGACATCATCGAAGCCAACGCGCTGGATATGAAAGCGGCGGAGGAGAACAACCTGAGCAGCGCCCTCAAAGACCGCCTGCTGCTCGACGAGAAGCGCATCGATGCCATGGCGACGGCCGTCGAGGAGATCGCGGCGCTCAAAGACCCCGTCGGCCGGGTCATCGACGGCTGGGTCACCGACGACGGGCTTAAGATCGAAAAGGTGAGCATCCCCATCGGCGTCATCGGCATCATCTACGAATCGCGCCCCAACGTCACCTCCGACACGGCGGCACTCTGTTTCAAAAGTAACAACGTCTGTGTACTCAAAGGGGGCAAGGAGGCGGAGCACTCCAACGCCGCCATCGCCAAGGTGCTGCGCGCCACGTTGAAACGCAACGATCTGCCCGAGGCGCTTATTTCCCTGCTGCCGGATGCATCGCGCGAAGGGGTGGCGAAGCTGATCAAGATGGACAAGTACGTCGACCTGATCGTCCCCCGGGGCGGCGAAGGGCTTATCCGCTACGTCAGCGAAAACGCGACCGTGCCGGTCGTCAAGCACGACAAGGGGCAGTGCCACACCTACATCGACAAAGACGCCGATATGGAGAAGGCGGTGAAGATCGCCGTCAACGCCAAAGTGGACCGTCCCGGCGTCTGCAACGCGATGGAGACCCTCCTCGTCGACAGAGCCATTGCGGCCGAAGCGCTGCCGAAGCTCAAAGAGGCGTTTGACGCGGCGCATACGGAGCTCAAAGGGTGCGGCGACACCCGCGCGATCATTGACGTCGCCGAAGCGACGGAGGCGGATTTCGATACGGAGTACCTGGCGAACATTCTCAACATCCGCACAGTCGACGGTGTCGACGGGGCCGTAGCGCACATCGTCCGGTTCGGTTCGGGCCACTCCGAGGCGATCATTACGGAGAGTTACACGACGGCGGAGTATTTTCTCAACGCCGTCGACGCGGCGGCGGTCTACGTCAACGCCTCGACCCGCTTCACCGACGGGGGGGCCTTCGGCTTCGGTGCCGAGGTCGGCATCTCCACGAACAAGCTGCACGCACGCGGTCCGATGGGGATCGAGGGGCTGACGACCTACAAGTTCAAGATCTACGGCAACGGCCAGATACGCTGATGCAGGTATTGTCGATCGAGGGGCTCTCCTTCGGCTATACGCATGAGCGGGCACTCTATGACGACTTTTCCCTGACGCTCGCAGCGGGAGAGATCAAAGCGATCGTCGGGCCCAGCGGGGCGGGCAAGAGCACCCTTTTCGAACTCATTCTCGGCAACCTCCGCCCCCGCTCCGGCACGATCGAGGCCCTGCCGGCCTCCATGGTCTTCCAGGACCCCTACAGCTCTTTCCACCCCACCTACACGGTGCTCAACCAGATCAGGGACGTGGCGGATACGGCGGGGATGGCGCGCTACCTGGACGATATGGGGCTGGACGAGGCGCTTTTGCACAAGCTCCCCCACGAACTCTCCGGGGGCCAGCTGCAGCGCGCTTCCATTCTGCGCGCGCTGCTGATGAAACCGAAGCTGCTGCTGCTTGACGAGCCGACGTCCGCCCTGGACAACGTCATCCAGCTCGATGTGATGCAGCTGCTGCTGCGCCACCTGGGCGAGGTTGGAATGCTCCTGATCACCCACGAGATCGATCTGGCCAACTGGTGCGCCGACGAGATCGTCGAAATCAGCTGAGGGGCTCGCGCCGCCCGGCTCCCTCCCTCTTGTACGAAAATACCTACAGAAAAGAAGCGGCCGCTTAGCTACAATGCCTCAAAAACTACAAGGCATGCACAATGAGCAAACGTATTTTGATCGTGGATGACATCGGTTTTATCGTCGAATTCGAATCGAAAGTCATTGATGCCCTCTCCAAAGAGGTGAGTCAGAAAATCCTGATCGATTCGGCGAACTCCGTCCGCGAAGCGCTTTCAAAGATCGCGCAGAATGACTATGATGCCATGGTGGTGGATATGAACCTGCCCGACGGATCGGGAATAGAGATCGCGAAGGCGGCACAGGAAAAAAACGCGCAGACACGCATTGCCGCCCTGACGATCTACCCCCAGAAGTTCGAGCCGGACCACACCTTTTTTGATGTCTTTTTCAAAAAACCGATTCTGCCGGCGACGTACAAAGAGAATATCCGCCGACTGCTCCAGGTATAGAAACGAACCTTCATCTCCCTGGCATGGCCGTACCGGTGCGTTGACGAGACGCCGCGATGTTCGGACCGGTTAATCCCTGGGGGTCAATGCCGCTTTGAGCATCCGTTTGATCTCTTTTTTGTTGAAGGGCTTTCCGACATAGGCGTCGAAGTGGGGATTGTCCGATGCGGCCGCCTTGGGGTCCCCCGAAATAGAGACGACGTACGCGGGCGGAAGGCTGTGCTGTTTTTCGATGGCCCGCAGCTCCCGGACGACGTCGTTGCCCGAAATCTTCGGCATATGGTTGTCGAGAAGAAGCAGGGAATAGGGCTGGTCGTCGAGGATGCCTCTGGCGAGCAGGTCGATAGCGCTTTGCCCGTCCTGGGCCGTTTCGATCATGCAGAACTCCTCTTCGAGAATCGCCTTGATCAGTTCGATGTTGATGCGGTCGTCATCGGCGACAAGGACTTTGGGAACGCTGCGGCTTGAAAGCATGGCGTGGAGCGTACTGGCATAGTAGCCGTACTGGGAGATGACATCCACCCCCGGGATTGTTTGCGTTTTCGCCATGGAGAGGAAACGCTCTTCCATCACCGTCAGGGGGAGGTTCTTCTCTTTGGCGTACGCGTGCACCTGCTCGTTGTAGCTGCTTTGGAAAGCGATGAGGTGCGTGGCGTCGGAAGGGGCCTGGACGACGGAGCGGATTGCGATAATACTGGATTTCGGCAGGCCCATGCGCAGCAGGTAGCGCATGATGTTCTTACTCGTCGGCAGGTTGGTTTCGTCCATGAGAATAGCGATCTTGCAGCCCGGGTTGTTGACCGGAGCAAAGCTGGGCGCCGTATTGGCGGTCTGCAGCGGAAGGGTGAAAAAGAAGCAACTCCCTTTGTCCACTTCGCTTTCCAGCTCCAGTTTTCCGCCGAGATCGTGGACGTACTGGGCGCTGATGGCGAGTCCGAGTCCGGTGCCGCCGAATGTTGCGGCCGTCTCATCCGTTGCCTGCTCAAAGGCTCTAAAGATCGCCTGCTGGTTCTCCTCGGCGATCCCAATGCCCGTATCGGTTACCGCGATCTTTATGGTGCCCCCGTCCGGTTCATACACGACGGCAAGCTCCACGGAGCGCCCGGTCGGGGTGAATTTGTAGGCGTTCCCGATCAGGTTGATAATGACCCGCTTGAGCTTGGCGGCATCGACGGTGATCTCCTTGGGCAGCGCCGGGTCGATATAGACAAGGTAAGCGAGGGCCTTGTCCGACATATTCGCCGAGAAGATATTGGTGATATCGGCGAAGAACTTCGCCGGCGTGATCCGCAGCGGCTTGGAGAGCGTCCGTTCGCGCTGCGTCGAAACACGGTCGAGGATGGAGGTGGTCAGTTCGTTGATGAAGCGGGCGCTCTCCTTGGCATTGCGGACGTACTGCAGCAGCCGGCCATTGTCGACCTGACCTTCGAGCAGTTCCAGGAAGCCGAACAGTGCATTGGCCGGGGTCCGGATGTCGTGTACCGTGTTGGCCAGGAACATGAGGGTTTCGTCGGAAGTGGCCGGTGCCGGCTGGGCCTGTTCGTTCGCCTCGATCTGCCGGCTGATCGCGTTGGAGCTCTCTTTCAGACGGTCGCTGAGATAGATTTCGGGCGCTTCTTCCGTCTGTTTTTCCGGGAACATACGATAGATGACGTTGAGGAGAAAAGGGGCGATCGCTTCAAGCATCTCCATGTCATTTTCGTCAAAGTTCTGTTTGTGGCGGACCGAAGAGTAGGCCGTGACGATGCCCAGCAGCCGTTCGTTGTCGATCAGCGGCAGGATGATTTTGGATTTCATCCTGATCTCATCGGGGTTGTCCGTTTCCGGACAGTACTCTTTTTCGCTGGCGAGATAGTTGTAGATCCCTCCGGTGAGGGTGAGGAAGCTTTTGGCCAGCACGCCGCGCTGGTCGAGCATGGAGATCTCGCAGACCTGGTCCTCTCCGCGGGCGCGTTTGAGGGAAGCTTCCATCTCGTCAAATACCCAGAGCGAAGCGAACTCGGAATCCAGGAGCGTCGTGACAAGCATTTCGGCTGCCGCGTTGATCTGCCGGTTGTCCCCGGCGGCATCGATCTTGCGCGTCGTATCCTGGAGCATCGCCTTGAGTTCGCTGCTGTTGAATTTTTGCATCGGTATCCCCTCCCAATCTGCGCGGAGGGGCAGAGCCCTCCGGAAGCTTTAAGACGGATTATAGTTAAAACGGTAGAGGAAAAACTGTAGGAAAATGCCTACACTTCGTGATACAATTGAGACAATACATAAAAAGACACATTGAGAAACAGCACGATAGATGATACAGTTTAACCATATTTATAGTGACAAAGAGGGGCTCGAAAAAGCCTTGGCGGAGACGGGTGTCGGTTTCGATCAGAAGACGGTACTTGTTCAGATGTTCTCTTCCCTGCAGGAGCGGGACGCCGTAGCTGCGATTGCGTCAGAGGTGCTTTCCCTGCTGCCCGATGCCACGCTGATCGGTGCCTCCAGCGCGGGGGAGATCGTCGGCGGCGTGATGACGGAAGCGCAGACGGTCCTGGGGATCTCCGTGTTTGAGAAGAGCGGGATCCGGTCCGTTTCGGAGGTCGATACGGCGTCGTATGCGCTTGGAAAGCGGATGGGGGAAGCGCTCTGCCGGGAGGATGCGCGCTGTATCATCTGTTTCGCCGACGGGATCCGCCACAGCGGCGATTTCCTCGAAGCCCTGCGTGCCGCCAACTGCGACAATATTCCGATTGCCGGCGGTATGGCCGGCGATCTGTTCCGGTTTGAGAGTACCTTTACCATCCATCAGGACAAGGTTTTTGAAGGCGGGGCCGTCGGCGTGGCGCTGAGCGGGGAGGCGCTGGAGGTTTTTCAGGATTTCAACCTCGGGTGGCGCCCCGTCGGCAAAGAGATGACGATCACCCGCGCCAGCAAGAACAGGGTCTATACCATTGACGGCAAGGCAACAAAAGAGCTCTACGGGGAGGTGCTGGGGGAGGCCATCGTCCGGGAGCTCCCCGCGTCAGCGATCGGCTTCCCCCTGATCAAGCGCAGCGGCGGTATTCCGGTCGCGCGTTCCATGATCGGAGCGTTCGAGGACGGGAGCGTCCTTTTCGCCGGCAATCTGAAAGAGGGGGAGCGCGTGCAGTTCGGCATCGGCAGTGCCGATCTTGTCAACAGCTACATCCCCGGGGATGCCATCCCCCGCGAAGAGCAGGCGCTTCAGGCCGCCTTCGTCTACTCCTGTTCGGCCCGAAAGCAGTTCCTCGACAAGCAGCTTGAAGTCGCACTGGACAAAATCGATGCCTTCGCCCCCTCGAGCGGATTTTTTACCTACGGCGAGTTCTATACCTCCGCATCTGGGGCGGAGCTGCTCAATATCACCTCGACGATCCTCTTCCTGCGCGAAATCGGGACAGAGAGCAAACGTTTCAACACTCCCCTTGGCGGGCGGAAACGGCAGCGGGCCGTCAATGCCAGCGAAGAGGGGGTGTTCCATCTTATCGACTATAATACGAAGGCCCTGGAGGAGCAGTCGCGGTCGCTGGCCAAGGCCGAAAGGCAGCTCAAAGAGCATATTGACGGCATCAACGACGTTCTGATCGTTTCCAAGACGGACCCTAACGGCATCATCACTTACGTCAACCCGAACTTTGAACGTATCAGCGGCTACACGCGCGGAGAACTGATCGGGCAGTCGCATAACATCGTCCGCAGTCCGAAGACCCCCGATTCGCTCTTTGTAGAGATGTGGCAGACGATTACTTCCGGTCAGATCTGGCACGGCAGTTTCGCAAACCGCCGGAAAGACGGAAGCGACTATTACGTCAAAAGTTCCATTATCCCCCTGCATGACGAGAAGAACAGGATTGTAGAATTCTTTGCGATCCGCGAAGATATTACCGACCTGATCGAGACGCAGCTGGCCTACAAGCGCGAGCATACCTTCACGCAGAAACTGCTCAACAACGACGAGAACATCATCCTTATTATCCGCAACGGGATGACGGAGAAGGTGAATCAGGCTTTTTTCAGGCTCTTTCCCTTCAAAGATCTCGACGACCTGCGGCGCTCCAAGCGCTGCATCAATTCGCTCTTTATTCCCAAAGAGGGGTTCCTCAGCGCCGGGGGCGTCGCGCACCCGTGGTATCAGAAGCTTCTGGATGAACCGAACCGGATCCACAAGGTCCTGATGGAGGACAAAGAGGGGGTCGTCCACACTTTTTCCGCCCGGGCAAGGCAGGTGACCTTTGAAAACGATCAGTACATCTTCTGCTCATTCAACGACGTGACCGAACTCGAAGAAGCGCGCGTGCAGGCGGAGACGGCGGAAGAGGCCCAGGCAACCTTCCTGGCGAACATGTCCCATGAGATCCGTACGCCGATGAACGGGATCCTCGGCTTTACGGGCATGCTGAAGAAGAGCGGATTGAACGCGCAGCAGCTGGAGTATCTGGAGATCATCGAACGCTCCTCTGCGACCCTGCTCGATATCATCAACGACGTGCTCGATTTTTCAAAAATTCAGAGTCACCATATGGTCATCGAGAGCATCCCGGTCGACCTCTATTCGGAGCTCAGCATTGCCTTCTCGTTGATGCAGCCTGTGGCCCGCAAGAAGCGGTTGAACTACTCCAGCCATTTCGATCCGGCCATGCACGAGATCATCCTGGGGGACCCGACCCGTCTGAAACAGATCATCATCAATCTGCTCTCCAACGCCATCAAGTTCACCCCTTCGTCCGGTGAAGTCAAGCTGCGTACCGAGGTCCTCGAGACCCACCCCGGGGACGGCCAGTGGGTGCGTTTCGTCATTGAAGACAACGGGATCGGCATCCAGAAGGAGAAGCAGGACCGCATCTTCAGCGCCTTTACGCAGGCGAACGAATCAACGACGCGGGAGTTCGGTGGCACCGGTCTGGGGCTCTCCATCAGCGCTTCGCTGGTCGAGGCCATGGGAGGAGAACTCAAGCTCTACAGCAAAGAGGGGAAAGGAACGGTGTTCTACTTCGACCTTCTGCTGACGCCTTATGATACCGCTGCGACGGCCATGGCACGGACGGAAGAGGCCCCGCCTGAAGAGGAAACCGCCGAAGCGGCGATCAACAGCGACATGAGAGTGCTGGTCGCCGAAGACCTGGAGATGAACCGTCTGCTGGTCCAGCTGCTCCTCTCCAATTACGGCATTGACGCGGTCTTTGTCGAAAACGGCCGGGAGGTCCTCGAGAAGTTGGAAGCCGCTACGTTCGATCTGATCCTGATGGATGTCAACATGCCGGTCCTGAACGGACTCGATGCGACACGCCGGATTCGGGAGGAACTCGGCAGCAGTGTCCCCATTATCGCGTTGACGGCGAATGCGATGGAGGGCGACAGGGAAAAGTTCATGCAGAGCGGTATGAACGGCTACCTGACCAAACCGCTGGAGGAGAAATCGCTCGAAGCGGTGCTGCGGCAATACTCCTGACTCCCTGCCGGGACCCTTCGCACCGGCAAAAATACTCCCCTGCTCAAGTGTAGGATATTCCCTACATATCCCGACCGTGCCTTTCCGTTAAGATTGCTCCGTGAAAATTAATATGGGAGCCAGACAATGGAAAGACCGACACCTACTGACGTTGAACATGAAGTGACCGACGTGGATATGATCGTCTCGAAAGCCGATGCCGACGGGAACATCACCTATACCAATCCGATTTTTATGAAAGTTTCCGGGTACACGCAAGGAGATCTGCTGGACCAGCCGCACTCCATCCTGCGCCACCCCGACATGCCCAAGGTGATCTTCAAGTACCTGTGGGAGAACATCAAAGCCGGCAAGGAGGTCTATGCCTTCGTCAAGAACCTCTGCAAAGACGGGGGGTACTACCTGGTGCTCGCCCAGATTCGTATGGCCAAGAACCCGGACGGCTCTTTCAGAAACTACGTCTCCACACGCCGCCGGATGACGCAGAAGGCCCGTGATGTCATCCTCCCGCTCTATGCGAAGCTCCTCGAGATCGAAAAGAGCGAAGGGGTTGAGGCTTCCGAGAAAGCGCTGATGGATTTTCTCGCGGAAAACGGCCAGAGTGCGGATACATTCAACGACTTCATGCAGTCGCTGAACAAATAAGAGAAAAAGGATAGACAATGATCGATTTTGACAAATCCATGCAAAGACTCCGTGCGGTGAACGGCTACCTCGGGTCCGCCGTTTTGAACTATTCCGGTGAAACCCTCTATATCGATAACGATCATACGGGGACAGACATTCCCTATTCGGCCAGCATCTTCAATGACGCCTTCCGGATGGTGACCGAGTCCTCTCTGGACGTCGGCTTCAGCGAAGCCTCCTCCATCGAAGCGAAGACCCACGACGGCCACGTCTTCCTCATCAACAGCGCCGGAGAGTTCGGCCAGGACAACTTCGCGAAGATCAACGTCTTCGCCATTTTCCGCGACGACGGGAATGTCGCTCTGGCGAAGATGATTATGGACAAAGCGGCCAAGACCATGTCTCAGGAGCTGGGGCGCATCTAAAAGCGTCCCCCGCATCAAAAGGGCGATACCATCAAAACGTTATATTTGATTCATCATGCGAAATCGGACTGGGAAGAACCGGGCGCGAGCGATTTTGAACGCGGATTGACCGACAGGGGATACCGGGATATCAACACGATCGGATCGTACCTGCTGCTGCGGGGGATTGTCCCGGATATTATCCTCTCAAGCAGTGCGCTGCGGGCCCAGGAGAGCGCGGACAAGCTGGCCGTCAAGGTGGGCTTCGACGGACCGCTGCTCTACCTGAGCGAACTCTACCTGACACCCCCGGAGACAATCCTGGAAACGGTGATGCTGCAAGAAGACGATGCCGACACGATCTTTGTCATCGGGCATAACCCGCAGCTGACCGCTTTTGCGAATATGCTGACCGACGAGCATGTCTCGAAGATCCCGACGATGGGGGTTGTGGCGATGACATTCGACATCGGCAGCTGGCAGGAGCTCGAAGAACGCAAGGGAGAAATCGACTTTTTTATTTTTCCGAAGCAGTTCAAATACTACCTGCCGAACCAGATCCGGGCCGTGCTGGACCGAAACGGGCCCGGCGCTCAATAGACGGCGATGTCGTGCTCGAAGGCAAAACGGAGCAGATCCGTCGTACTGGAGAGGTTCAGCTTCTCCAGGATACGGGTCCGGTAGGTAGAGACGGTTTTGGGGCTGACACCCAGTTCCGCGGCGATCTCCTTGTAGGAGAGGCCCCGGGCGATCAGGGAGAGCACTTCCAGCTCGCGTTTGGAAAGCGCGGCAGTCATCGCCGTCTCCTGCTTGTCCAGATCGGTGCCGTAGGGCATGGTCTCTTCCAGAGTGGGGCTGATGTACTTTTTGCCTTTGGCCACGGTCGCGATGGCCCGTATCAGTTCGGCGCCGATGACGGCCTTGTTGAGGTAGCCCGAAGCGCCGGCCCGGAAGGCCTGAAGCGCATAGGGGTCTTCGGGGTAGGCGCTGAGCACCAGGATCGGCAGAGTCGGATGGCGTACGCTGACGCTTTCGATCGATTCCATGCCGTTTTTGTCGCCGAGGTTCAGGTCGAGGATCAAGAGGGCGTACTCCCCGTTTGCGAGCAATGCCATCAGTTCATCGAAAGAGGAGGCGTTGGCGGCAACGGACATCTCCTCTTGCTGCTCGATCAGCATGATCAGTCCGCTGCGGACGATCTCATGGTCATCGGCGATAATGATATTCAGCATAGCACTCTCTTTCGCATTATTTTTTTTTGTGAGCAATTATAATAAAAATAATATGCAAAGCGGCTGTTGCACGCGCTTTAACGCGATTTAATTCATCCTGGGGTAGCCTGTCCCCAACCAAACGGAAGGAGAGGAACATTTGGAGCATCTGATCACGGAGACTTTGGGGTATGCCCGAGACCATTTCACGGCCTTCGGCCTGGAAACGGCGCAGGTGGATGCGCTGCTTGTCGCAGGGGAGCGCGACCTGCGCAAGGAGCTATTGCAGCTGAAATCGTTGGCGGAAGCCGTCCCCGCGGATGCGGACAAAGTGGCCCAGTCGCTCCATGCGCTCAAGGGGCTTTTGATGAATATGGGCAATAACAACGCTGGGCAGGTATTTGCAGAGCTGGAAACAGCCTTTAAATCGACCAAAGAGGTCGCAGGGATCCTGGCACTGCTGGCAGCGGGATGAGGTCACACCCGTGATCCTTTATCTTCACGGTTTTGCCAGCTGCGGCGACTCGACGAAAACAAGACTCCTCAAGGCGCATTTCGGCGAGGCGGAGGTACTCTCCCCCGACCTGCCGGTCGAACCGGACGAAGCCATGGCGTTTCTGCGCCGCTTGATCGGGCAGCATGACGTTTCACTGTTGATCGGCTCATCGCTTGGGGGATTCTACGCGACGGCGCTGAGTAGTGAGTACGCGCTCGACGCCGTACTGATCAACCCCTCCGTCCATCCTTTCAGGACGCTCGCCCCCTATGTAGGCACCAATACCTTCTGGTGCAGCGGTGAATCCTTCGAGTGGGAAAGCGACTACCTGCTGCAGCTGGCAAGGATCGCCGAAAGGATGCGGCTGCCCGATGCGCGGCTGCTGGTCTTGCTACAGACGGGGGACGAACTGCTGGATTACACCGTGGCCGAAGCCGTCTACGGCGATTACGAGGTCATTGTGGAAGCGGGCGGCAACCACCGCTTCGAAAATCTGGGGGAGTACCTGGAGCGGATCGAAGTGTTTTACGGCGATGCCTAGCGGACGCCGCTGGGGAGGGTGGCGATCCTCTCTTGTAGCCAGCGGGCGTTGTCCGCGTCGGTCCCGGCGCATTCGCTGAAGCGGGGCAGATCGCTGATCAGCGGCCAGAGTGCGCGTGCGGCGACACCCTCCGCATTGGTCGCTTCCAAAAAGGCGTCGCGGTCTTCGGGCGCTTCAAAGAGCAGGGCATTGAGCCAGCAGTTCGGCTCGTTCTGTTTTTTCATCCGGAAGAGCTGCAGTTCTTCATCCTCTTCATACTCGGCGAAAAACTCCCGGTAGCGGCGTGTCAGATCGCGCTGCTTGGTGACGATGGTACGGATGTGTTCCATCTGGGCGCATCCGACCGCGGCATTGAGGTTGGACATGCGGCTACTGAAGCGGCCCTGTTCCGCGCCCTGGGCGTCGGAAAGATAGGGGATCGTCCCGACGCTCCTTGCCTGCTCGGCGAGGGCCTCGTCGTCACAGACGAGTACGCCGCCATCCCCGCAGGTAGCGATCTTGTGCCCTTCGAAACCGTAGATGCCGCAGCGGCCGAAACGCCCGGCCATGGTCCCTTTGTAGGCAGAACCGAAGGCCTCGGAGGCATCTTCGATCAGCATGATGCCGTACTCGTCGCAGACGGTCCGGATGTCGTCGATGCGGCAAGGGAATCCAAGGGTGTGGACCGGGACGCAGGCGGTGATGCGCCGTCCCGTATGGCGGTTGAAGCATCCCCCCTCGCGAAGTTCAGCGTTGTAGGCGAGGAATTCCCGCAGGCGGTCGGGGTCCATGCCCATCGTTTTGCGTTCGACGTCGATGAAAATGGGTTCGGCGCCGAAGCTGTCGACGGTATTGGCCGTCATGGCGTGCGCAAGCGGCTGGGTCAGGACTTCGCAGTCGGGACCGGTTCCCGCCAGGACGAGGGCGACGCGCATCGCCGATTCGGTACTGTTGAAGGCGACAGCATAACGGGAACCGCAGTATTCATTGACCATTCCCTCAAAACGTTCGACGTACTCACCCTCCGAGGAGACCTCCATACTTTCAATACAGCTGCCGAGGTAGTTCTTCTCGTTGCCGACGAAACGCGGCGCATGAAGGGGGACCGCCCCGGTGCTTCGGAAGAGGTTCCGGATATATCGTACGGTGTTGCTGTGCATAGCCTTCCTTTCGATTAATATTGGTCTGCGCTCACCGCAGCAGGGCCGACGCCAGTTTGAATCCCCCGCCGGCCATCAGCACGGTACCCAGGGCATTCAGTCCGATATTGGCGGCAGCCAGCGCGATATGGCCGCCGCTGAGCAGCATGACGCTCTCGATCGCGAAGGTCGAATAGGTCGTCAGGGCGCCCAGAATCCCCGTCGAGAGGAACGATTTGACGTGCAGGGAAAAATAGGTCGTGTACATGAAGTAGGCGACGAGAATCCCCATGATGAAACTGCCGATCAGATTGACGCCGAGGGTGCCGAAGGGGAGGTCATGCGGCACGCGGTGGGAGATGAGGCCGTTGAGATAGGCGCGCAGCACGGCACCGATAAAGCCGCCGCTTCCGATAGCGAGCAGGGTGGTCAAGCTCATACGTTTTCCTTTTGTACATAGCGGTCATAGGTTTCTTGCATCTGATGCTGCACGGTTTCAAGCCACTTTTTATCGCTTTTGTCCGCGGTGAAACTTTCCAGATAGATCGCGGTGATCATTCCCGGCGCGGCCGTCATGCGCTTGGTGCTGAAGAAACGGGCGGTGTGGATCAGCACGACGGGCTGTACCGTCAGGCCGAGCTTGTCGGCGATCAGTTTCGCCCCGGGTTTGAAGCGGCGCATCCGGCCGCTTTCCGAACGCGTCCCCTCCGGAAAGATACAGACGATTCTCCCATCGTCAATGCGCTCCTTGGCCGCCTTGAGGAGGGCAACGAGGGCGCTTTTGCTCTCGCGCTCCAGGGGGATCTCCCGGGAGAGACGGACGGCCAGGGAGAAAAAGGGCACTTCAAAGAGCTCTTTTTTGGCCACCCAGGCGAGTTCGCGTTGCGTCGTACTCTCGATCACGCCGATGTCGAGTTCGCTTTGATGGTTGATGATATACATCTGCGCCTCGGGGTCGGGCTCGCCGACTTTGCGGACGTGCACGAAGATCAGAAGCCGGATGAACCAGGCGGCGATTTTGGAGGCGTAGGGACGGGGGACGAAGGGATAGAAGAGGATCTTGAGCAGCAGACCCGTAAAGATGACGAGGGTGCTGTAAACCCAGTTAATCCGCGCAAGTATCTTCATTCTTGACCCAACCGATCTGATCGTTCTGGAGGCGAATCTTCGTATAGCCTTTGCTATGCCCTTCGGCATCGAGCTGGTGGCGCTGCGGCGTGATCTCGAAGACCGTCGCGTTGCGCATCGGCAGCAGGTAGATGGGCGCTCCCTCTTTGATACAGACCTGCTGCAGCGGGATATTGAGCCAGGCGGCATAGCCCCCGGCCGCGATGCCGACGGCCAGAAGGGTCCAGGAGCGTTTCCAGAGTGCCAGCAGGAAAAAGAGGAGGAACAGCACGAGGAAGATGATCGTCTTCTGGGCCACATGCCCGTGCTCGATCGGATTGATATCGCTCGTCGTTGAGACGAGATCGTCGTCGACCTCGATCGGGATACTGATGCGTTCATACCGTTTGTTCTGCAGGTTGAAGTACTGGAAACGGAGGACTTCGACGGTTTTGGGCAGGACGGCATAGTAGCTCATCGAGGCGAAGTGCGGGTTGATCTGCAGCGATTCAAAGTCCTGCTTTCCGGCCTCGGAGAGGTGGAAGTCCCTCAGGTCGCTGCGGTTGGCATCGGCCGAGATCACGATGATGTTGTGCCCCTTGTCGTAGACGGTGGTCTTGACATGGGTGATCGCGAAACGGTCCGCCAGGATGCCGCAGAAATTTTTCGGAGGATTGAGCACCGTTGCTTCGATAGCCCCGCCCTGGATGGGAGCGGAGCTCTCCTCTTCGCCGTATCCCAGGGTCAGGACCGGGGTGATATCGGGCAGCAGGGCGCGCTTTCCGGTGACTTTGAAATAGAAGCGGTCAAGGTAGGTGTGCTCCTGCCGCTCCCGTTCGGGGGAGTCGCTGAGCAGTGAGAGGCCGCTGCCGCCGCTGAAACGGTAGGAGAGGTCGTCGAAAAGGTCGGTGGTGATGACGGTCCGGATGACGATGGAGACGATCTCGCCTTTGAAGAGCCGCTCGGGCTTTTCGACAAGCGTGGCGTAGAGATGGCGGGTATCGGGCGTCTCATCCTCCTGCACGGAAAAGTCGGCGCTTTCGACCTCGGCCGCATCATTCGGCTCTTCGGCCTGCATGGTAAAGGGCATAACGGTTTCGGGGAGGTCGGTGACGATTGTGACGGCCTGCAGGAGGCCAATAGTACCGAGCCAGAGGAGCAGCAGGAGTGAACGCATTATGAAGCGAAGAACCCTTCAAGCATCGCCTTGCCGTCCGCGGAGCCGAGAATAGCTTCCATGGCGCGTTCGGGGTGCGGCATCAGTCCGAATACGTTCTTGGCGGCGTTGCAGACGCCGGCGATGGCGTCGACGGACCCGTTGGGGTTGCTGATGCTGCCCTCGGCATCGCAGTAGTGCAGCAGTACCTGGTCATTGTCGTAAAGCGCCTTGAGACCGTCCGGATCGATATAGTAGTTCCCGTCGTGGTGAGCGATGGGGATGTTCACGACATCGCCCTTGTCCAGCTTGTTCAGGAATGCGTTCTCGTTCCCGACGACTTTGAGGTGGTGATGGCGGGAGATGAAGTGGAGGTGCTCGTTGCGCTTGAGCGCGCCCGGCAGCAGCCGTGACTCGGTCAGGACCTGGAAGCCGTTACAGATACCGAGGACTTTTCCGCCGCGATTGGCGTGGGCCTCGACCGCCTGCATGACGGGGCTGAAACGGGCGATAGCGCCGCTGCGCAGGTAGTCGCCGTAGCTGAACCCGCCCGCGACGACGACGAGGTCCGTATCGTCGGCGATTTTGGTCTCTTTATGCCAGACGAGCTCCGTCGCCGCCCCCAGCTTTTCGAAAGCGTACTGCGTGTCATACTCGCAGTTCGTTCCGGGAAACTGAATGATGGAGACTTTCATGAGACGATCTCGATGGCGTAATCTTCGATAACGGTATTGGCCAGCAGGGATTCGCACATTTCGGTGACCTCCGCTTTGGCGCTCGCTTCATCGGCGGCGGAGAGGTCAAGGATGATCTGCTTACCGACGCGGACGTCGTTGACGCCGTCGAATTTGAGTGAGTCCAGCGCGTGATGGACGGCTTTGCCCTGTGAATCCAGGACACCCTGCTTCAAAAATACGTTGACGATTGCTTTCATTACTTTGCTCCCAAAATACGGTTGAGGACCTCTTCGTAGGCCACTTTGAGTCCACCGAGTCCCTGGCGGAAACGGTCTTTGTCCATCTTTTCACCGGTTTCCATATCCCAGAAACGGCAGTTGTCCGGGCTGATCTCGTCGGCGAGGATGATGTTGCCCTCTTTGTCCTTGCCGAATTCGAGTTTGAAGTCGACGAGGTTGAGCCCTTTTTCGGCAAAGTAGGGTTTGAGGATGTCGTTGACCTGGCGGGCCATGCGGCGGATCTTGTCAAGCTCGTCCTGGTAGTCGACGAGACCGAGGATCAGGGCGTGCTGATCGTTCAGTTTCGGGTCTCCGAGTTCATCGTTTTTATAATCGAATTCGACGAGGGTGAAGGGGAGGACCTTTCCGTCCTCGATCCCGAGGTTTTTGCTCAGGCTTCCGGTCGCGATATTCCGGACGATCACTTCGATCAGAATGACGTCGACGCGCTTGTGCAGCATATGGTTGTCGTCGAGCATACCAACGAAGTGCGTCGGAACGCCCTTCGATTCGATCAGTTTGAAGAGTTCCGTCGAAATCTTGTTATTGAGGGCGCCTTTGCCCGCTTCACTCGATTTCTTGGCGCCGTTGAATGCGGTCAGGTCATCTTTGAACTCGGAGATCAGCAGGTTCTGATCGTCCGTCGTAAAAAGTTTTTTTGCCTTGCCTTCATACAGCAGTTCGCGTTTTTCCATTAATGTGTTCCTTTCACGATGGTAAGTGCTTTGAGAATGTCAACAGCCTCTTTGAGCTGAATATCGTTGCCGATCTGTTTTTCGGTGATGATGTTGCTGTCCACCTTTTCGTCCTCACCGCTCTTGGTGGTATTGCCGTCGATCTTCTGCAGCTCGCTTTTAAGGTGCATCTTCAGGTCGGCCTCTTTGATCGAAAACTCGTCGTCGTCGGTCTTCGGTACGACACCGCGATCGACCAGGACGTCAGGGGTCACGCCGATCGCCTGGATCGTCCGGCCGCTTGGGAGGTAGTAGCGCGCGACCGTCAGCTTGATGGCCTCGTTATCGCTGATCGGCAGAATGACCTGGACGGAGCCTTTCCCGAAGGTCTTTTTGCCGACAAGCACGGCACGTTTGTGGTCCTGCAGGGCGCCGCTGACGATCTCGGAGGCTGATGCGCTCCCCTCGTTGACGAGGACGACGAGGGGCTTCTTCGTCAGAGTTGCGGATTTGTGGGCGCTGTATTCGGTGTTTTCGCGTTCGTCACGCCCCTTTTGCGAAACGATGACCCCTTTATCGACAAAAAGGTCGACGAGGCCGACGGCCTGGTCAAGCAGACCGCCGGGGTTGTTGCGCAGGTCGAGAATGAACCCTTTGGCGTCGCCGTTATGCTGGCGGATCGCCTTCGAGATACCCTCGACGACTTTTTGGTCAAAACTCGTGACACGCAGGTAGACGGTGTCGTCGCCGATGGTCTTGGCATAGACGGACTGGATCTTGATGACGTCGCGGATAATGTGGACCGGGAAGGGTTTGGTCTCGCCTTTGCGGACGATGGTGATGTCAATCGGCGTTTTCGGCTTGCCGCGCATAAGATGGACCGCTTCATCGATGTCCATATCGATTGTCGGGGTGTCATCGATCTTGAGAATGATGTCGCCCGCCTGCAGACCGGCCTTGTCCGCCGGGGTGCCTTCGATCGGCGCGATGACGGTCAGGGCACCGTCTTTGATACCGACGGTGATCCCCAGGCCGCCGAACTCGCCCTTGGTCTGCACCTGGAGGTCTTTAAAGCCCTTCTGGTTCAGGTAGGAGGAGTGGGCGTCGAGTTTGCCCATCATTCCCTCGATGGATTTGTTCATCAGGGTCTCGATGCTCTCCTCGTCGACGTAATATTTTTCGACGATACTGAGGACCTTAGTGAATTTCGCCAACGCCTGGAGCCGGGAAGCTTCAACCGTCGGTGTTCCCTCGGTGGGTGCGTCGGCGAGGAGGGCGGTGGAATAGGTCAGGGCTACGGCCGCCGTTGCCGTGAGAAAGCCCATCGCCATCATCTTTTTCTTTTTCATTTTCTGCTGCTTTCCAGTCTCGCAATTTTTGAGCGTCTATTATAGTCAAACAATAGTAAAATAAAAGCATGCAGACCGTGGTATGCCGTGCAGAAAAAAGCGGCATGATGGATAGGGTTGATGAATCTTTAGTCTTACTGTATCAAGTATAGTTGACACCACTAGACTAAAGATGCTATAATCATTCCACTCAATAGCAGCTGATAAAGGACGCATAAAATGAATACGATTTTTGAAAAACTGACCCATCAGATGACACAGACCATCGAATCGGCCCTTTCGCTGGGGCTGCATAACCAGAACAACGAAGTCGAGCCGGTACATGCCTTTTGGGCGCTGCTCACGAACAGCGACAGCGTCCTGAACCAGGCCCTTCGGAAGATGGGCGTTGATAAAAGCGCGATCGAGCTTGACGTCAAAAGCGCGGCGGACAAGCTTCCCAAAAGCAGCGGGGTGAGCAAGGAGAACATGCGGATCTCGCGCAACCTCGTACAGGCCCTTGAGCGGGGCGTGGGTGAGATGACGCGCAACGGTGACAGCTACATGGCCGTCGACAGTTTCATCCTCGGCAACCTGGAGAGCGAGCCCTTCGGCACGATCCTCGGCAAGTACATCGACAAGATGGAACTGCGCAAGACCTTTGAAGCGATGCGCGGCGGGCAGAAGATCGAGAGCCAGACGGCGGACGAGAACCTCGAGAGCCTCTCCAAGTACGGGATTGACCTGACGGCGCAGGCGGCGGCGGGCGAACTCGCCCCCGTGATCGGCCGTGACGAAGAGGTGCAGCGCATGATGCAGATCCTCATCCGCAAAACGAAGAACAACCCGATTCTCCTCGGCGAACCGGGGGTCGGTAAAACCGCCTTGGTCGAAGGACTGGCGCAGCGCATCTATAATAAAGAGGTGCCGCTTTCCCTGCAGAATAAAAAGGTCGTGGCGCTGGATATGAGTGCCCTCATCGCCGGGGCGAAGTACCGCGGCGAGTTCGAGGACCGTCTCAAGGCGGTCATCGACGAGGTGAAGCAGAGCGGTAACGTTATCCTCTTTATCGACGAGATCCATACCATCGTCGGCGCGGGGGCGTCGGAGGGGAGCATGGACGCGGCGAATATCCTCAAGCCGGCGCTGGCCCGTGGCGAACTGCACACGATCGGCGCGACGACGCTCAAGGAGTACCGCAAGTACTTTGAAAAAGACGCGGCCCTGCAGCGCCGTTTCCAGCCGGTGACGGTGGACGAGCCCTCCATCAATCAGGCACTGCAGATCCTGCGTGGGATCAAAGAGCGCCTTGAAGGGCACCACAACGTCACCATCACCGATGCGGCGCTGGTGGCGGCAGCGAAGCTGTCCGACCGCTACATCTCCGACCGCTTCCTGCCGGACAAGGCGATCGACCTGATCGACGAAGCGGCGGCGGAGCTGAAGATGCAGATCGAGTCCGAACCGCATGCACTCTCCGGCGCGAAACGCAAGATCCAGGAGCTTCAGGTCGAGAAAGAGGCACTGAAAATGGACGAGAACCCGGCCAATGAGAAGCGTCTGGGCGAGATCGAAAAAGAGCTGGCGGACGCCGAAGAGGAGAAACGGACCCTCGAGGCGCAGTACCAGGGGGAAAAAGAGGTTTTCGAGCGCATCGCCGCCATCAAAGGCGAGATCGAGGCCAAGCGCCGCGAAGCGGAACTGGCGAAGCAGCAGGGCGAGTTCAACAAGGCCGCCGAGATCGAGTACGGCAAGATCCCGCAGCTGGGCGAAGAAGAAGTTGCGCTCCAGGAGAAGTGGAAAGCGATGCAGGGGGAGGGCACCCTGCTCAAAAACAGCGTTGACGAAGCCTCCATCGCCGGGATCGTTAGCCGCTGGACGGGGATTCCTGTGACGAAGATGCTGCAGAGCGAACGCGAAAAGATCCTCCATATCGAGGATGAACTCAACCGCGATGTCGTCGGGCAGGACAAGGCGACCCACGCCGTCGCCCGCGCCATCAAGCGTAACAAAGCGGGTCTCTCCGACGCCGACCGCCCGATCGGATCGTTCATGTTCCTGGGGCCGACCGGGGTCGGGAAAACCCAGACGGCCAAGACTCTGGCCAAGTTCCTCTTCGACAGCGAAGAGGCGCTGATCCGTCTGGACATGAGCGAATACATGGAGAAACATGCGGTCTCCCGTCTGGTCGGTGCGCCTCCGGGGTACGTCGGCTACGAAGAGGGCGGGCAGCTGACCGAGGCGGTGCGCCGCAAACCCTACAGCGTCGTACTGTTCGACGAGGTGGAAAAAGCGCATCCGGACGTCTTTAACATGCTCCTGCAGGTGCTCGACGACGGACGGCTGACGGACAACAAGGGGGTGACGGTCGATTTCACCAATACGATCATCATCCTCACCTCCAACATCGCCAGCGACAAGATCATGACGATGCAGGGGGACCCGAACCTCGAAGAGGTGGTACTGGGCGAACTGCGCGGCAAATTCAAGCCGGAGTTCCTCAACCGCCTCGACGACGTCGTCATCTTCAACCCGCTGGGCGAGGATCAGATCATCGCCATCGTCGACCTCTTCTTCGAGGCCATCGCCAAGAAGGTGGAAGAGCGGAACATTTCGCTGACGCTGACGGATGAGGCGAAACGGCTCATCGCACGGGCCGGTTTCGACCCGGTTTACGGGGCGCGCCCGCTGAAGCGTGCGCTCTACGAGATCGTCGAAGACCGCCTGGCCGACCTGATTCTCGGCGGCGAGGTCGAAGAGGGGAACCGGGTCGTCTTCGATGCCGAGGGCGAAGAGATCACCGTGGCCGTCGATTAATCCGGACGCGCTACAATCCCGGTATGAAAATGCTCAAACGCCTTTTACTCCTCCCGGTAGTGATGCCGGGGCTTTTCGCGACGCTCCTGGCCTGTACGGGGGATTGCCTTACCTGTCACCCGAAACTGTTGCCGACGATCCAGAACGATCCGCGTCATAAGCCGATGCTCGGCTGTATCGATTGCCACAGCGCCGACCCCAACGCCATGGCCGAATGCGGCAGCGAGTGTTTCGCCTGCCACCCCGTCGAGAAGATCGAGAATGTGGGGGTAGAGGAGCATAAAGTGATCCGGGGCTGCCGGGACTGCCACGTGCAGATCAAGGAGGCCCTCAGCGATATCGCGACGCCGAAGGACCAGTCGGTCATGCCGCCGCTGAAAGAGCTGCTCATCCCGCCGGCCGATACGAACGGCGGCTTTTGAGTCATCCGGCAGGGAAAAAAATGGCAGACTTTTTCTTATCCTTAAATAACTATTAAGTATGAATTAGGCATAATTGCGCACTAAATTTTCAGAGAGGAATGGTCATGAAAAGAACATACCAACCGCATAACACGCCTCGTAAACGTACCCACGGTTTCCGTGCACGTATGGCGACAAAAAACGGCCGCAAGATCATCAACGCACGTCGTGCCAAGGGCCGTAAGAAACTGGCCGCCTGAGTTCGTCCGCAGTGCTGAAACACAACCGCGAGTTTCAGCTGGTCTACCGTAAGGGCAAAAGCGCGCATTCACCTGCGCTTGTCCTCTTCTACCTCCCCAACACCCCTTTTATAACCGTCGGATTCACTGCCAGCAAAAAAGTCGGCAACGCCGTGAAACGCAACCGGGCCAAACGCCGTATGCGTGCGCTCTTTTACGGTCTTGAACCGCAGCTTGCCGCCGGCAGTTACATCCTTGTCGCCAAGGCGGCGACGGTCGAGACCCCCTACGCCGTGATGGAAAAAGCGCTCCGGAAAATGGCGGAGCGGGTGGGGGCGCTTCAGGTATGATTCGACGGCTGGTACTCGGGATCATCTGGATCTATCAGCGCAGCTTCACGCTGATCGGCCGGGGGAGCTGCCGCTACTATCCCAGCTGCTCGGAGTATACCCGTCAGCAGTTCGAACAGAATCCGCTTCTCTATGCTTTTTATTATTCGACGAAACGCATCCTCACATGCAACCAGCTGTTCCCCGGGGGAATAGATTATGTCGAGGTGGCGAAATTGCGGCCGAATCCGCAAGATTTAACCATTAATAGGATAAAGTACTGGCTCGTTCCAAAAGCGGGAAACCGCTTTTATCTCATCAAGAATTT
Source organism: Sulfurimonas sp. HSL3-1 (assembly GCF_039645995.1). Lineage (NCBI taxonomy): Bacteria > Pseudomonadati > Campylobacterota > Epsilonproteobacteria > Campylobacterales > Sulfurimonadaceae > Sulfurimonas > Sulfurimonas diazotrophicus. The sequence goes on along the minus strand of NZ_CP147920.1, from coordinate 1,634,928 downwards.
TTCGTTTAAAGGCTAACGTGTGTTTGAAAAAATGAGTCCCAACCAGCGGCTGATCCTGGCCGTGGTCCTTTCATTTGTCTTCTTTATTGTCTATACTGCGATCTTCCCGCCGGAGATGCCGGAGAGCGCAGAGCAGAACGTCACGCTCAAAGAGCGGGTAGGTACCGAGGCGACGACCCCGGCAGTCACGGACAACGGTGTCGGTCATACGGTGGCGGTCAGCGAAAAAGTGGCCAACCCCGACGCCACGAAGCTGGTGACGGTGGAGTCCTCCGAATTTACGCTCAAGATCGATACCCTCGGCCGGATCGTGTCCAAGGTGCTTAAAGACAAGAAGTACTACGTCGATGACAAGCCGACGGAACTCATTGCCCAGGAGGGCGCGCAGCCGCTCTTCATCCGTTTTGCCGACGAGGCTATCAATGCGGAAGCACTCAAAGTCCCTTACCGTGCGGATGCCAGTAGCCTTACACTGGATGCGGCGGGTACGAAAAGCGTGACGCTCACACAGACGCTTTCCCAGGTGACCGTGACGAAGACACTGACCTTCTACGCCGACGGCCACTACGACATCAAGGTTTCCCTCTCCAAACCGATGCGCTATTTCCTCTATGTCGGGCAGCATGCGGAGCACAAGGGTCAGATGATGATGGCCGTGCACGGCGTCATGGGCTACACGGCTGACGGCGTCTCCAATATCTTTGAAGACGGCGACGTCGAGGGACGCACTGCGCTGCGTGACGTGAAACTGCTCTCGGCCTTTGACCAGTATTTCGCTTCCATCTTCTACGGGCTCGATCCCGAGGTCATCGTCAACATCGACCGTGACCGCAGTGACAACCCGATCGCGTATCTCGAAGCTACCGACTCCCTGAGCTTCAACGGCTTCATCGGTCCGAAGGATTACCGCCTGCTCGAATCGATCAACCCGGTACTCGTCAACGCCATCGAGTACGGCTGGTTTACCTGGGCGGCGAAACCGCTCTTTGGTTTCCTGCTGTGGCTGCACGGCTTCTTCGGAAACTGGGGCTGGGCGATCGTCGCGCTGGTCGTCGTGATCCGTCTGGTGCTCTATCCGCTGACTTACAAGGGGATGATCTCCATGCAGAAGATGAAGGACCTCGCACCGAAGATGAAAGAGCTGCGCGAGAAGTACAAGGGCGATCCGCAGCGCATGAACGCGGCGGTAATGGAGCTCTACAAGAAGAACGGTGCCAACCCGATGGGCGGCTGTCTGCCGCTGCTGCTGCAGATCCCGGTCTTCTTCGCGATCTACCGTGTTCTGCTCAACGCCGTCGAGCTGCAGGGGGCGCCGTGGATGTTCTGGATCGGCGACCTCTCCCGCATGGACCCGACCTACATCCTGCCGATCCTGATGGGTGCTTCCATGTATTTCCAGCAGAAGATGACGCCGAACAACTTTACCGACCCGATGCAGGAGAAGATCTTCAAATACCTGCCGGTCGTCTTTACCTTCTTCTTCGTCACCTTCCCGTCAGGCCTGGTGCTTTACTGGTTGACGAACAACCTGCTCTCCATTGCGCAGCAGTACATGGTGAACAAGCAGTATGCGAAGATCAAAGCGGCACGCCACGAAGCGCACCTGGCGCAAAAAGAGCATAACGGGGGCGAGGCCTGAATATGAAGAAGATCGAAGCGCCGACGCTTGAAGCGGCGTATAGCGAAGCTTCCAAACAGTTCAGCTGCTCGGTGACGGAACTCGATATCGTCGTGGTACAACACCCCAGTAAAGGGTTCCTCGGCCTGCTGCGAAAGCATGCCGTCATTGTCGCCCGCCCCAGGGCCGCGGACGAAGCCGAGGATGAGGCGCAGCTGCTCACGGAGGAGGAACTCCCGGCACCGACGGAGCCGATCGCCTATCCGGAAGACGACGAGAGCGAATACGAAGAGGTCTACGCCGACGAGGATCACTATACGGAAGGCGACGACGATCTTGACGCCATCGCCGAAGAAGTGGAGACGAAACTCAACGTCCTTTTCAAGACGATCTGTTTCAAACTCGAACCTATCCACGTCTCCGTCTATGACGATAATACGCTGCTCGTGGAGTTCAACGGGGAAGACGCGGCGCTGCTGATCGGCAAAGAGGGGTACCGCTATAAGGCGCTCTCCTATATGCTCTTCAACTGGATCAATGCCGAGTACCAGCTGCAGCTTCGTCTGGAAATCGCCGAATTCCTCCACAATCAGGAGGAGTCGGTGGCACGCTACCTGACAGGGGTTTTTGAAAGCGTCGACCGCGACGGTCATGCCCAGACCCGCGTCCTCGACGGCGTACTCGTGCAGATCGCCCTCAAGCAGCTGCGTGAGCGCTACCATGACAAGTACGTTGCCATCCGGACGACCCGTGACGGCGGAAAATACATTATCATTAACGATTACCACAACTATTGATTATGAACGATACGATTGCCGCCATTGCGACCGCGCACGGGATCGGCTCCATCGCCATCATCCGCATCAGCGGCGCGCAGGCGACGACGATCGCCTCGAAGCTGACGGGGCAGCGTCCCCTTGAAGACCGGCGCGCCCACCTCTACCCCCTCTATAACGCCCAAAACGAGCTGATCGACGAAGCGATCGTCCTTTTTTTCCGCGGTCCGCGCAGTTTTACCGGCGAGGATGTCGTCGAACTGCAGTGCCACGGCGGGCAGATCGTGGCAGAGGAGGTGCTGAAGGCGGCCCTGGCCGGCGGCGCGCGCCTGGCGACACCGGGCGAGTTCAGCCGCCGTGCTTTCCATAACGGCCGCATCGATCTGACCGAAGCAGAAGCGATCGCCCGGCTTATCGAGGCGCGGAGCGAAGACGCCGCGAAGATCCTGGCCAAGCAGATGAAAGGCTCTTTGCGGACCTTCGTCGAAGGGAACCGCGATGCACTGCTGGAGATCCTGGCCTATTCGGAGGTCTCCATCGACTACGCCGAGGAGGACCTCCCTCAGGACCTGATCGACCAGATCATTAAAAAGCTCGAGACGATTGCCGCCGCGCTGCGCCGTACCCTGGCGTCGAGCGAACGCCGTAGGGGGCTGATGCAGGGGTTCAAAGTCGCCATTATCGGCAAACCCAATGTCGGCAAGAGTTCGCTGCTCAACAGCCTCCTCGATTACAACCGCGCCATCGTCAGCGATATCGCCGGGACGACCCGCGATACGATCGAGGAGCAGGTGCGTATCGGCAGTCATCTGATCCGCATGGTCGATACGGCGGGGATCCGCGAGGCGGGAGACGAGATCGAGCGGATCGGGATCGAACGCTCCATCGAGGCGGTGAGCGAGAGCGACATCGTCATCGCGCTCTTTGACGGCAGCCGCGCGCTCGACGGCGAGGATAAGGCGATCCTCTCGCTGATGGAAGAGCATACAGATGAACGCACGTTCATCGCCGTATTGAACAAGACCGATCTGCCCCAGCGTTTCGATGAGACGCCGCTGAAGGAGTACACCCCGCTGCGTATGAGCTGCAAGCAGGACACCTCGGTCCTGATCGAGGCGCTGCAGTCGCGGATGGACCGTCAGAACGTTTCCGAAGAGACGATGCTCATCTCCCAGCGCCAGACCGATGCCGTCAAAGGGGCGCTTGCGGCGATCGATAACGCTTTTATGCCCCTGGAGGATCAGGAGCTGGAGCTCTTCTCCTTCCACGTCGGCGAAGCGATCCAGTCCCTGGCCTCCATTACCCGCCCCTTTGACAACGAAGAGATGCTCGACAAGATGTTCGGCAGCTTCTGCCTCGGGAAGTAGGGAATGGCGACGCAGTTCCCTCTCCTGGGCATCGACCTTGGGCTCAAGCGGATCGGACTGGCTTACAGCGCGGACGGTACAGTCGTCACTCCGCTGGCCGCTATTGAGCGCAAAAACCGCAACCAGGCGTCGCAGGCCGTGCGCGACGTCATCGCGGAGTGGGGGATACAAGAGGTCGTCGTCGGGATCCCGATGGGCGGCTCCAGCGAGGAGGAGATGCGGCGTCGCGTCGCGCACTTTATGAACCTCGTCGATTTCGACGGGCCCGTCGCCTACCAGGACGAGAGCGACAGCTCCCTCGAGGCCGAAGCGCTGATGAAGGGCGAAATCCGCTATAAGCGCGACGGCCGCGTGGATTCGCTCTCGGCGATGGTTATTCTACAGCGCTATCTGGGACAGTGACCCCGAAGAAGGCCAGTGCCTCCTCCTCGTCGCCGCTGAGCACGGCGCCGTGGTAACTCTCATCTTCTCTTAGCAGCGTCTCGATCCTCTTGACGCAGTAGTCAAAGCACTGTTTCCGGGCGCAGTCCATGTCGTCGATAAACCCCATCCCGCTGAAGTGGTAGTTCTCCCCTTCGTTTTCGATGCAGAAGAGGGTGCCGTCGCACTGCGCCTCGATCAGTTCGACGAGTTCGCGGTAGTTGATGCCGAACTCGGTCGCCTGCCAGCCGATCTCCTCGAGTTCACTGTCGGTGAATTCGGCGACGCCGTCGCCGGTCGTATCGTCATAGTCCGCGTGGCGGACGTTATAGCCGATGATCTCCTGCCAGTTGCGCGCGGCCTTGATGAGGATGCGGTCTTCGACTTCGACGACCTGCATGTTCCCGCCGAGCAGTTCGGCAAGGCTTTTTGGCTGAGTCGGCATCAGGGCCGAGGGCGCCGGGCGCGCGACGCTGCCCTGGAAAAGGTAGCAGCTGCGCGCATCGTAGGGGGGATAGTGGATCTCCCCCTTCATGGTGATGCCGAAGGGCTTTCCACCGTTGACCGCGGCCATCATGGCCGGTTTGTCGACGGAGATGATCTCTTTGACGAGGTTGAATTTTTTCATACGTTCTCTTCCGCAATTTTTTGGAAATTTTAGCATGCCCGAAGCGCGGGGCGATTAAGAAATTGCCGTTTTCAAAGGCCTAAGCGGCAGCTAAACTACTCTTTCACGACTTTTTGGTACAATGCGCAAAATTTTTGTGGTGCGGGGACCGCCTTACAGGCGGGATGATCGTCCACAATCCAAGGGATTAACTGATGGCATTGAATGTGTACTATGACAAAGACTGCGATATCAGCATCATCAAGGGCAAAAAAGTCGCGATGATCGGTTTCGGCTCCCAGGGCCACGCACACGCGGAAAACCTCCGCGACAGCGGTGTAGAAGTAATTGTCGGTCTGCGCAAAGGCGGCTCCAGCTGGGCGAAAGCGGAAGCGAAAGGTTTCGAAGTCATGACGGTTGCCGACGCATCCGCAGCGGCTGATGTCATTATGATCCTTCTGCCGGACGAAAACCAGGCGGAGATCTACGCGAACGAAATCGCACCGAACCTCAAGCCGGGCGCGACGATCGCTTTCGGTCACGGTTTCTCCATCCACTACGGACGCATCAAGCCGGCAGCCGACATCAACGTTATGATGGTCGCACCGAAAGCGCCGGGCCACACGGTCCGCAGCGAGTTCGTCAAAGGCGGCGGTATCCCTGACCTGATCGCCGTCGGTCAAAACCCGTCCAACATGACCAAGGAGCTTGCGCTCTCTTACGCTTCCGCCATCGGTGGTGGTCGTACGGGTATTATCGAAACGACCTTCAAAGACGAGACGGAAACAGACCTTTTCGGTGAGCAGGCTGTTCTCTGCGGCGGTGTTTCCGCGCTGATCCAGGCCGGTTTCGAAACCCTGACAGAAGCGGGCTACCCGGAAGAGATGGCATACTTCGAGTGTCTGCACGAGATGAAACTGATCGTCGACCTGATCTTCGAAGGCGGTATCGCTGATATGCGTTACTCCATCTCCAACACGGCGGAGTACGGCGACATGGTCTCCGGCCCGCGCGTCATCAACGCAGAGTCCAAAGCGGCGATGAAACAGGTCCTCAAAGAGATCCAGAACGGCCAGTTTGCCAAAGACTTCGTCCTCGAAGGCCAGGCGGGCTATCCGCGCATGAACGCAGAGCGCAACAACCTCAAAGCGCACCCGCTCGAAAAGACCGGTGCACGTCTGCGCGAAATGATGCCGTGGATCAAGGCGAACAAAATCGTCGACCAGGACAAAAACTAAAACAGCGGCGCATCTCCTGCGCTGCCGACCCCTTCACCGTACCTCCGTACACTTCTCCGTATGCCTCTTCCAGCGCTATCGTTTTTTCGCTTTTTGAGTGATCTTCTATATAATGGCAGCATTCAAAATAAAACGATCATCACATATCGATTAGGTATCCGTCAATAAAGGAGAACAAGGTGCAGGAAAAGCGAATCTACCTCGTCGGCGCCGCTGTCAGAGACACACTGATGGGCAGGGCTTCCGGCGACAGAGCGTATGTCGCCGTAGGGTACGCGCCGGCGGATTTTGCGCACCTGGAGCAGGTGGAGGGGGCGCATCCGCACTTTGTGAGAGAAGACGGCAGTACGCTGACGCTGGCAGCCCCTGGGGAGAGCATTGAGGCGGTGCTGCTGCGGCAGGGGCTGAGCATCGATGCCGTCGCCTACGAGGAACAAGAAGAGCTCTATGTCGACCCCAGCAACGGGCGGGAGGATATCGAGAAACGGATGCTGCGCCACGCTTCCGAGGCTTTTGCGGAAGCGCCGCTGAACGTCCTGCGGTTGGCGCGTCTGCGTGCAACGTTCGGCACCGGGTGGAACATTCATGCCACGACAAGGGTCCTGATTTACGGCATGCACGAAGCGCTGACGCAGCTGCCGCCGGAACAGGTCTGGAACGAAGTGCAGCAGGTGCTCGTGCTCCCGGATACCCACCTCTTTTTTGAAACGCTCTTCGAGCTGGGGGTACTCGATGCCGTGTTCCCGTCTCTTTTTGCCTTGACGACGTTCAAAGAGGGGACGAAGTACCACCGCGAGGCTTCACTCTTTGCGCACGTCATGATGGTGCTACGCGAGCTGAAACACGAGACCCCGCTGCTGAAGCTGACGGCGCTCTACCACGACATTGCCAAACCCTACTGTTTCCGGACATACGGCAACGGCACGCATCACGGGGACCCGGACAAGATCGCGCCGCGGATCGACATGGCGATCCCGGAGCAGATGAAAGCGCAGATCCTTTTTCTGAGCGAAATGCACACCAAGCTGCCCAAGCTTCCGCAGATGAGCATTTACCACATTACGGATTTCTTTGAGCGTTTTAAGAGCGATGAAACGCTGCTCGAAGCGCTCATACGCTTCAAACGGGCAGATGACCAGGGGCGGTTCACGGATGTTCCCAGGCCCGCCATTTGGGACAGGGCTATCTTGAAGACCTTTGATGCCATCACCGCGTACACCCCCGAAAAGTGGATTGCGGCCCAGGCGGAAAAACCCGATGACAAAGCGATCGCTTTGCACATGCACCTGCACAATGTCGAAGTAGTCAAGCGCACCTTTTTCGCATGATCCTATGGGGAAAACAGCTGCCGCGCTCCGACGTTCCAGATCGACGCTTTACCCCTTGACGTTATATTCACAAAAATTATAAAAAATACAGCACGCTTTTTTTAATCTCCGCTTGTTGAAAAATCATGGATAATAGAGATTCACTGCATCCAAAGGAGTCTCCTATGCATCTGAATCTACCAAGCTTACCATTTGAAGAGCATGCGCTCGAACCCTACATCTCGGCGGAAACACTGGCGTATCACCACGGAAAACACCATGCGGCCTACGTGAAGAAGTACAACGACCTGATGACGGGCTCAGCGTACGAAGGAAAGCCGCTGCTCGACGTCCTGAGAACGGCGGAAGGGGCGCTGTTTAACAACGGCGCGCAGGCATTTAATCACGACTTTTACTGGAAATGTCTTACGCCGGGTGAGACGGCACCGTCGGAGGAGCTGGCCGCGGCGCTGGCGGAAGCATTCGACTCTGTCGAGGGCTTTAAAGAGGCGTTTACCGCGGCGGCGACGTCACTGTTCGGTTCGGGGTGGACATGGCTCATTATCGATGAGAACGGCGCACTGGCGATCGAAAACGGTTCCAACGCCTACACCCCGGTACAGACGGAGGGGAAACATCCGCTGCTGACCTGTGACGTCTGGGAACACGCCTATTACATCGACTGCCGGAACGCGCGCCCGAAATACGTCGAAAATTTCTGGCATCTGATCAACTGGGATTTTGTTTCGGAAAACTACAAGCAAAAATGCCGTGTCAGCCATCAGTGCTGAACAGCGGCGGTCATGCCCTCAGGCAGAGCGATCGGGAAAATGGCCGATCATGGCTTCGTAGCTCTTGTAGGTCTGCAATGCGTCGATGACTTCGGGCAGGGGCTCTGCGAAACGCCCCGCGACGTCATACTCGTGCTCACCGAGGGCAAAGGCGAGCCGTTCGACGGGCGGGGTGAACTGTGCATCGACGCCCTCTTTGTTGCCGCGGGGATCGCAGCGGTACCAGCCGTACGCCTCCAGCCAGACGGCATTCAGGCCGTGCAGGCAGTAGACGCCCGGCGTGTACTCCGAGCAGCTTAGCCGCTGGTAACAGAGCGCCGCCGGGATGCCGTTGGCACGCAGCAGGGCGGCGAGGAGGTGGCTCTTGGCATAGCACCAGCCGGTTTTCTGCTCCAGCACCTCGCTCGCTTTGATCGTCGAGGCCCCGCAGCCCGCGTCGCCGGTATGGGCGATCGCGTCGCGGACGTACTGGAAACAGACTCGGGCAACGTCTTCTTTGGCGTTCAACCCTTCTGCCAGCGCTTTCGCTTTGGCCATGACGGCGGGATGGTGATAGTCGATATAGGTCGACGGTGCCAGAAACTGTTCCATATCGGCCTCCTCAATCGGTGTTGTTGCCGTCATCTTATTGCGTTTGGGTCAACGGCGCAAAAACGGCGGAGGACAACGTCTGCAGGTCATCCGGCGAGAGCTCGAGCTCCAGCCCACGCCGTCCCGCGCTGACAAAGATGGTCGGAAACTCCCGCGCACCGGCGTCTATGAAGGTGTCGAGGCCGCTGCGATTCGACCCCGCGCGCGTCAAAATATTTAGAGGTTCTCTTTGACCGCCTTGACCTTCAGCCGAACGTAATCGACATGCCACCCTTCCGATGCAGTGTACAGTGTCGGTTCCAACCGCGTCCGCACCTCCTGTTTGAAGCAGGAGAGCTGTGCGCTCTCCAGGTGCGCGACGATGCCGTTGGCAAAGAGGTCGAGCCAGTGGGCGATGTCGTCGACGGGCGTCGGCCGCGCGATCAGTTCGGCGGAGGCGACCCTGAACCCTTCCGATTCCAGCAGCGCCCTGTACTCGGCACCGGTCGGGAAGTACCATGGGTTTTCAAAGGGGCCGAATTCGGGGTGCCGTTCAAAGACCATTCGCATCGCTTCGACGACCTGCGCCGCATTGCCGTGCCCGCCGAACTCGGCGACAAACCTGCCGCCGGGTTTCAGGGCCCGGCGGATCTGCCGCACGGCCGTGCGGGGCTCCGTGACCCAGTGCAGTACCGCATTGGAAAAGACCGCGTCGAAACGCCGCTCAAAAGGGAGACGTGTCGCGCTCATGACATAGGCGTCAATGCCCTTGGCCCTGGCGCTTTCGACCATGTCGGCATTCAGATCGACCGCAACGACGTCGGCGCCGCGCTTTTGGATCTCCACGGCGAGGCTCCCCTCGCCGCAGCCCAGGTCGAGGATTCTTTCGCCCTCTCTTGGCGAGAGTAGTTCCACGACGGGGAGCGCCAGCGCCGAGACGAAGCCGGCATGGCGGGCGTACTGTGCCGCATTCCAGCTGTTGGCCTCTGCGCGCTGCGCCATCTGCTCGTAGATCGCGCGCACTTCGTCGGCGCCGATCTCGCCGCCACGCGCTTCGGAGCGCTTTTTGACGGCATCCGCGAGTGCCGTCTGCTCTGAGGCGGGGACCTCGATGCCGTAGCACGCTTTGAGGACGTAAGCGACGCCCCCCTTGCCCGACTGGGAGTTGATGCGGACGGCGTCTTTATAGGCGCGTCCGATATCGGCCGGATCGATGGCGAGGTAGGGGACCTCCCACGTATGCGTGTTGTTGGCGCGGCGGTGCTCCATCCCTTTCTTGATCGCATCCTGGTGGGTACCCGAAAAGGCGCTGTAGATCATGGCACCCACATAGGGATGGCGCTCAGCCACCTCGGTGCCGATAATCGCCGTGATCCGCGAGAGGACGTCGTCGACCTTCCCGACGTTCAACCGCGGGTCGACGCCCTGCGCGTAGTAGTTGAAGGCCATCGTGACGAGGTCGGCGTTTCCGGCGCGCTCGCCGTTGCCCAGCATTGTGCCTTCGACGCGCTGTGCGCCTGCCAAGACGGCCAGTTCGGCGCTGGCGACGGCGCAGCCGCGGTCGTTGTGCGGATGCACGCTGATGACGACGCTCTCGCGCTGCGCGATACGCTCCCCCATCCACTCGATCCGGTCAGCGTAGATGTTGGGCGAACCGGCTTCCAGCGTATTGGGAAGGTTCAAAATCATCGGACTTTGCGGTGTCGGTCCCCACGCGTCGATGACGGCGTTGGAGACCGCCAGCGCGAAGGGGAGTTCGGTCTGCGAAAAGCTCTCCGGCGAATACTCGAACACGACCTCGCCGCCAAATCTTTCCGCTTCGCGTCGGACCCACGCTACGCCCTGTACCGCCAGACCGATGATCGCCTCTTCCGTGCGTCGGAACACGACATCGCGCTGGTTCGCGGCGGTCGGGTTGTACAGGTGAAAGATGATCCGCTTCGCGCCCCGGAGCGCTTCGAAACTGCGCACGATATGGCGTTCGATAGCGGGTACGAGAACACCGACGGTGACGTCGTCCGGGATCATCCCATCCTCGATCAGCGTCCGGCAGAAATCGAACTCCGTCTGCGACGCGCTGGGGTAGGCGATTTCGATCTCTTTGAAGCCGAAATCGACCAGGGCCTGAAAATAGGCGACTTTCCGGGGGATGTCCATCGGGTTTTTGAGCGCCTGGTTGCCGTCGCGCAGATCGGTACTGGCCCACACGGGGGCAACGTCGGCGGTGTTGTCCGCCCAGGCTCTTTTCTCCATGGTCACGGCCGGGTAGGGCCGGTATTTGGTATACATAGCATTTTCCTTGACAATAAAAACGAAAAAGAATGCCTACATACGGGCGTGCACCGCCCTGGAAGGCAAAACAGAAATCAAAAATAAAAAGGGGTGTTTATAGAGAAAGGAGTAGGCGTAGGAGAAGGGCGCGGTTCATCGCAGTATGGGATGGTGATGCGTGCCGGTAAAATCGGTCGTTACTATGTGTCATAGTCTTCTCCTTTGTGAAATAATGACACCATTATACATAAAATCAATGCTCTCTGCGCAGAGACGCGTACGTTTTGAGGCTATCGGCCGTGTCTGTGGCGCTTTGGCGCGGCCCTACTCCGCGATGGAGATTTTTCCGCGCGACAGTGAAATGCTCCCGGAAGCTTCGAGCTTTTTGAGGTTGCGGCTGACCGCCTCGCGCGAAACGCCCAGAATGGAGGCGATCTTGTCATGGGTAATATGCAGGGTGTCCTTCCCCTGCACATAGAGCCAGTTGAGCAGCCGCTGGTCGAGCTGGTCGAATTTGATCGACTTGATGAGGTCCATCAGTGTGCCGATCCGTCTGCCGCAGAGCTCAATCTTGAAGTTGCGGTAGCTCTCGGAGTTGTTGATGAGCCACAAGATCTTCTCCCTCGGCACCAGCCACCCCTCGATGGATTCGTCGACGACTGCGGAGGCGAGCGCTTTGTCGGCCGTAACGGTACTGAACGTATTGACCAGGCACTGTTCGCCGGGGGCGATGTAGTAGAGGGTCATCTCGCCGGCGGCGATGCTCTCCGGGGAGAGATAGACCTTGACCTTTCCCCGCTTCAAAAAGAGGATCTCCTCGCAGACGTCGCCTTCGTAATAGAGGATGGTGCCGATGGGCAGTGCGACCGGCTTGGAAGCCGCTTCGATCATCTGCTGCTCCTGCGTGCTCAACTCCTTGAAAAATTCGTACTCCAGTAAATGCATCCCCGCTCCTTTTCGAAATCCATTTTACACTATTTGCACCGGTGAAAGCGTTTTGAGCCTACAGGATACGGCAAGGGACTACCTTTTTCTGTGATCGCGATCACGTTGGTAGGATGCAGGGCCGCGCAGCCACGCCTGTTTTCTGCCGAGTGCACGATAGGCCCGGTAGAAGAAAAAGAGTGTCAGCCCGGCGGTACACCAATGGATTGCCGCGGGAGGGAGCAAGGGGCTCAAGTCGATGAGAACCCCGTCCCCGGGTTGGAGGCCGAAGCCGAAAAGCGCCGGCAGCCTGAAACCGTAATAGATGGAGAGCGTCCCGGCGGCGCTCAAAAGGCGTACCGTGCCCTCGGGCAGCCGCAGGCGTAAAAAAAGATAGACGAGCGCACTGAGGGCGCCGAAAAAGAGCCCGGGGGCATAGACGGAAAAGAGTGATGCCGCATCCACGGCGTTGTGCATGTCGGGGACGAAAAACCATCCATAGACAAATCCGGGAAAGACCCCGGCGAGCGTAAAGGCGGTGACTTTGGCGATCCTGGAAGCCCGTCCGGCTGTAATGGCAGCACCCGCTGTCCGGTCCGGGCAGGGGGCGGTACAGTGGCTGCAGACGCGGCAACGTGCGTTCGTCGGTGGTGCAGTATTGTCCGTTGCGTAGAGTGTTTCCGCGGGAAAGAGCGGGCAGATCCCCGAACACCATCCGCTTTTCCCCTCAAAGAACCACCCTGCGGCGGCAGCCGCGATGCCCGTAGCGGCCAACAGCGAGAGGGTCGCGGCAGCGTTGAGGTCGAAAACGGCGTGCCTCAGCGGGATGACGGTCAGCAAAACGGCCACGGCGGAGAGCTGAAGCCATTCACGCTGGATCCGTTTTAGTTTGCGGCGCCTTGAAGTGCCTGTATGTTTCGGCAGGAGGGAGAGGGTCGCCAGGGGGCAGATATTGCGCCACGTTCCTATGGAGAGGAAGAGGATCATCGGTGCCGCCGGGATGAGAAGGTTCCAAAACAGGTCCAGCCCCAATGCCGGATGAAAGAGCAGGGCATAGATCAGGAGCAGGGCATAAGCCCCCAGAAGCGATTGCGCTGTGCGCCAGCGCAGCAGGCCGGCGTTCATCTCTGGAGGCTTCTGATGTAGTGTGCCAACCCCGACATCTGGATTTTCGAGAGCCGCTCCCTGAACACCGGCATCGTCCCGATCGCTCCCTTTTTCCCGTTGCTCAGGACGGTCGCCACCAGGGTATCGCTGTAGGTTTTGAGGTCGGGGGCGACAAAGGCGATGCCTTCGCCGCTTTCATCATGACACGATGCACAGACCGACCACCTTTTTGGCTTGTTTCCCTTCAGCCCTTTTGACACGAACCGTGCGATCTCCTTCGCGTCACTCCCCTCAACCAGTCCCGCCGGCATACCGGACGGATAGACGCTCCTGAAGTTATTCGACCCGTTTTCAATGACGTACAGAACGGACTTTTCCGCGATGCGATAGGTGTGGTTCTGCGCTTTGCCGTTGTTGCCATCCCCATTTTTGCCGTGGCAGGAGGTGCAGTGGATCGTATAGAGCGATTCGCCGATGCGGGTGAGCTGCGCTTCGCTTTTTTTCTCCCGGTCGGCGTGAAGATTGTAGTGATTGACATCGTCGATGTAAAAGGCCAAAAACAGTTTGGAGGCGAGGATGGCGACCATCAACACGAATCCGGCAGGGATAAATTTCATTTTCAGTACTCCTTGGGTGGCATGGAAATCACAATGTACCCGCATCCGATACGCCGAACTGTGATTCGGATCACATAAGAAAATCGACGGATGCAATAGGATTGTCCGTCAAGGAGTTGAAAGATGAAATACCTGATGATCTTCTTGCTGGCGCTGCATCTCATCGCCGGCGATGATGAAAACCTGATTCTGCTGGCGTATGAGAGCGGACTGCAGCCCGTACCGGCACGTTATACGGGACTCATGCTCCTTCTGAATGAGGAGCCCGAAGCGTTTTCGGCCGCAAAGATCGCGCTGGGAAAAAAGCTCTTTTTTGACAGGAACCTGTCGCTGGGACGGGATGTCAGCTGCGCGTCGTGCCACCGTTTCGACAAAGGCGGTGCCGACGGGCGCCCCACCGCCGTCGGCCATCTGCGGCGGGAGAATCCGTACCATCTCAATACGCCGACGGTATTCAATACGGCGTTTTCGAAAAAACTGTTTTGGGACGGCAGGAGCGAGACGCTCGAGGATCAGGCCAGGGGGCCTTTGCAGGCCCCTTTTGAAATGGCCATTACCCCGAAAGCGGCGGAGAGAAGGGTCCGCGCCGACGGGGAGTATGACGGGCGGTTCAGGGGGGTGTACGGCGGGAGAGGGGTGACTTTCGACACCATTGTCGACGCGATCGCCGCTTATGAAAAGACCCTTCAGACCAGGGGCCGGTACGATGACTTTTTATTGGGGTATACGGATGCGCTGAACGCAGGGGAGAAAGAGGGGTTGAAGTTTTTTATCACCAAAGGGTGCGTGGGGTGCCACAACGGGATCGGCCTTGGCGGTCAGGCTGTGAGGAAGTTCCCGCTCTCCTATCACAGGATCTGGAGTATGGGACGTCCGAAACAGATCGACAGCCTCACAAAGAGGTACGGCCTGGCCGTCGAGGCGTTGCGCCGGAGGGCATTCGACAATGACGCGGCGCGGCTGCAGTACCTGAAAGCGAAGCTGGACGAGGACGATCTCGTGCTGCTAGAAAAAGGATTTTTTGACCGGATAAAAGAGAGTGAACGCGCATCGGTCATGACATCTTCAGGGTGTTCCGCATGCCACACGGAGGGGAGACTCGGCATAAAAAAAGCGCTTCTGCCGCGCATCGCATTCCCTTTTGAGAACCGGGGAGGCTTTACGGGGGCGCCAAACAGATACTTCAGGGTACCGCTGCTGCGCAATGCCGTCAAAACAGCTCCCTATTTTCACAACGGCAGCGTTGAGAAGCTTGAAGAGGCGATCAAGGTGATGGGAATCCACCAGCTCAGAACAAATCTGAGCGAAAACGAGATCGGGAAGATCGTCGCATTTTTGAGGGCCGCGGACGGCGCCCCGGTTACGTATGATATTGCAGCGCAAAAGGACATGCGTAAACGCGTTCGGGGAAAGGAGAGTAGGTGATAGCGGACGCTCGGGGGCCTCAGAGGGAGATGCTGCCCGTGAGATACGTAACGGCGCGTCCTGAGATGATCACCCTTGTCCCGGCCAGCTCGCAGCGCAGTTCGCCGCCGCGGGGGGAGACCTGCCTGGCATGGAGTGTTCTTTTGCCGAGCCGCTTGGCCCAGTAGGGGGTGAGCTGGGTGTGGGCGGAGCCGGTGACCGGATCTTCGTCGATGCCGAAGTTGGGGGCGAAGAAGCGGCTGACGAAGTCGTAGCGTTCATTCCGCGCCGTAATGCAGACCCCCCGCAGGTCCAGGGCGCGGAGCGCAGCGTAATCGGGGGTGAGTTTGGTCAGATCCTCCCCGTCGGGAAAGACGACGATATAGTCGCTGCCTTTGAGCACTTCGACCGGCGGCTTTTCGAACGCGGTGACGATCTCCGGCGGTACGGGGACGGCCAGGGGAGGTTCGGAAGGGAAATCGAGGGCGAGATATGCGCCTTTGCTGGTGATGTGCAAAGGCCCGCTGCGCGAATCGAAGGTGATGCTCTCCCCTCTGTAACCGAGGTGTTTGAAGAGGACATGGGCTGCCGCCAGCGTGGCATGCCCGCACAGGTCTACTTCCGTCGTCGGGGTGAACCAGCGAATACGGTATCCCTGGGCCTCCTTAACGAAAAAAGCCGTCTCGGCAAGGTTGTTTTCCGCGGCGATCCACTGCATCATTGTATCGTCCATCCAGGTCTCCAGGGGGCAGACGGCGGCGGGGTTGCCTTCGAAAATGTGCGCGGCAAACGCATCGATCTGATAGAGGGGAATTGTCACGTTTTTATCCCTTTTGGGTTGATGGGTCTATGATTATAAAACGAACGCGCCCACTTGTCAAAGTTGCTGACCAAGCCTCATGAAGCGGCACTGTCTAGTGCCGCGATTTTCTCTGTCACGCTGCCGCGCTCGCCCACTCTGACCAGCAGGAAAAGCGTCGTGGCGATGGGGCCGGGATGGGCGACGAGTGCCGCATAGCCGATGACCTCTTTGTCCAGGGCGTCGATGTAGACTGCAGCGGCCGCCGCGTCGCTGCGGGCCAGTGCAAGGGCATTGCCCCACGCCGCATCGCGGGCCTTTTCCATGCTGAAGGCGGCCAGTGTTTCGTCGGTACGCAGGGCCAGCCGGTCCAGCAGATGCAGCACAGGCCAAATGGTTGCCAGTTCTTGTTCGACTTCGTCGATCATACCGGTGAGAATGGTATTGATCTTTTTGAAATCGTTTTCGAGGGATGTAATGGCTTCACCGGGCGCGGTCTCGGCGGCCGCGATGCCGAGGTCGAGATTGATATGCGCGTTCATCCCGAGAAAAAGATGCTGCAAGACGATATAGCGTTTCGTACCGGCTGCGTCGAAAGCGTACTGCCACGCCCGGGTGACCGGCCTCCCGGCTTGGTAGGCGTTGTAGGCCTCCAGGTAGCGGTTGGCAAAGCGGACATCCAGCCGTTCCATCCTGCCGCCGTCGTCAAAATAGCCTTCGGCGATTTTCTGTTTCACCTCTGCCGTCACCCGGTGGTACAGCGCCGCGAAATAGCCCATGGTGCTGCCGCGCGCGTTGGCATGGTCGATGATCTGCCGCAGACGTGCGAGGACGTCGTCGATAGTGGTTGCAGGGTGTTGCATGGCACGGCTCCTTCAGGATTTGGGCTCGGTCGCCTCTTCGACGAGGAGGCTTGAGACCTCAAAACTTGCATCAATGAAACGGGCGCCTTCGATGCTGCGGAGCTGCCGCCGTTCGGTCGGAGTGTCGATCTTCATAATAATATCGGGCTGCGCGCTAAAGGCGCGGACGGCCTCGCCGATCAGGCGCTTGTTGTGTTCGCTGTTGACCGTCAGGATAACGGCTTTGGCACTCTCGACGTTGAGTGATTCGAGTACCGGGCGTTTGTTGAGGTGGCCGAAGTAGGCCATGTAGCCGAGCTTGCGCGCATGCAGTACCTGCTTGAGGTTGTCCGTGATGACGATGAAGGAGACGCCTTTGGCCTGCAGGTCGGCGCAGACGATCTTGCCCAGCGTTGAAAAGCCGGCGACAACGATGTGACCGCTACGGCCGATCGGGGTGATGACGTCGGCTTCGTAAAACTCTTTTTCGAAGTAGGAGGAGAGTTTGTAGATGTTGTTGACGACGAGGGGAGTGAGGATCATGGAGATGACGCTCACAAGGATCAGGAAGCTGGCGGCTTCGCTGCTGATGAGTTTCTCCGCCCCGGCCAGGGCGAAGACGGCAAAGGAGAACTCCCCGATCTGCGCGAGGGCGAAGGCGCTTTTGGCCGAGGTGTTCTTGTCGTTATTGCGACGGATAATGGCGTAGATGACGGCGGCTTTGAAAAGCATGGCCAGGACGAAAACGAACAGGATGAGATGGATATGCTCCAGGAAATAGAGCAGGTCGATCTTGGTGCCGACGCCGAAAAAGAAAATACCCAGCAGCAGGTCCCGGTAGCTGGCGATGTCCGACTCGACCTTGACGCTGTAGTCGGTATCGGCGATGATCATCCCGGCGATGAAGGCCCCCAGCGAATAGGTAAAGCCCATCCCGTGCGCAAGCAGGGAGGTGCCGATGACGATGGCGAATACGGCGCCGAGAAAGAGTTCGTCGAGTTCCGTGCGCGCGGAGAATTTCAACAGGGCATTGACGCTCTTCGCCCCCACCGTGAACATGACGGTAATGACGATGGCGGCCGACAGGGCCGTTTTAAGCAGCACCTCGCCCATGGAGAGGTCATGGTTGGAGAGGAAACTGATCAGTAGAAGGATCGGGATGACCGCCAGATCCTGGAAAATCAGGATGCCCATTGAGATCTGCCCGTAGGGGGTCAGGATGTCCTTGGACTGTTTGAGGTAGGTGAGGACGATCGCCGTCGACGAGAGCGAAAAGGCCAGGGCGACGATAAGGGAGGTATTGAAGTCCAGGCCGAAAGGGAAATAGGCGAGGACGAAAATAACGAGGACGCTGAGGGAGACCTGCAGCAGACCGTTGGTCAGGAGGATCTCTTTCATGCTCCGGATCCGCCCGAGGCTCAGTTCAAGCCCGATGGTGAACATCAAAAAAACGATGCCGAATTCGCCGACGACGTCGAGGGTGAGAATGCTCAGCCCGTTGAAACCGAAAAGGTAGCTGATGATCGTCCCCGTGAGGATATAGCCGATGAGGTGGGATATTCCCAGGCGCTTGAGCAGGATGCTCAGTACCGCGGCGATGGCAAGGGTAAGAAAGATTGCCAGAAGTAATTGGTCCATGCTGAAAGTATAGGCTGTATTTATTTTATTTGATCGAAATCCCTGTATAAAAATGGCGCATCACCTGGGAAGTCAAAGTGCCGACAAGTGTAAAATGGCGTGTAAATATGAAATAGTGCGTTAAAAAAAATGGCAAAACGCCAAAAAAATGGATACATTAACTCAAATTAACTATAATACACTGTAGATATTATATGGGAAAGGGGTGCTGATGATACAAGAGCTTTATAATAAATTGTCGGCGATGGATTGGACCTATCATGCGCTACAAAAGCCGGAGTCGGGCGTCATAACAATGCGGGCCACGTCCATGGATCCGCAGGGAGTGTTGGAGGTCATGCGGATCCGGGAGATCGCCGAGGAGTTCCGGCTCTATACGAAGTGGGACGGTCAGGATATTGTCATCGGGCGCAAAGAGGAGTAGCGGCTGCGTGAAAAAAGGTGGCATAGTGCCCTGTTAACCGCCCTGTTATCAGATTCTTATTACAATGTGCCGACAAGAATCATGAGGGATTTTAATGGCGCAACAGCGGAAGAAGAGTGCTCCCAGGAAGCGTGCGGCCGGGGGAAAAACCAGGCGCAAAAAAAACACATTTACCTATACGCTGCTCAAAGGAGTGATCTTTTTGCTGATCGCCTTTATACTGGCGGCGGGAGGCTATTTCTTTGGATACCAGAAGGCGAAGCAGGAGCATCGCGGGGCACTCTTGACGGAGCGTCAGCACAGCGCCGAACTGAAAAAGGCGCTTAAAAAGGCAAAAGCGAGAACGGCCAGCCATGAATATGAAAAAGCACCGCCGCGACCGGCAGCACGGGCTGAAAAAGTCGAACCGGAAACGGGGGCGAAACCGATGATGGCCATCATATTCGATGATGTCTCTTTCGCCCATGACGTCCGCAACATCAAAGCATTGAACCTGCCGGTGACGATGTCTTTCCTTCCCCCCTCCAAACGCCACCCCGATTCAGCTGCATTGGCGGCGAAGCAATCCTACTATATGGTCCACCTTCCGATGGAGGCGGTCTCCTTTTCGGCCGAAGAGCCTTTGACCCTGCATGTCAGTGATGACGAGGCGGTGATCGATGAGCGTATCCGGCAGATCAAGAACCTTTTTCCGAAAGTCGCCTTCGTCAACAACCATACGGGAAGCAAGTTCACCGCCGACCGTGGTGCGATGGAGAAACTCCTTTATGCGCTCGACCGGGAAGGGATCACCTTCATCGACAGCCGTACGACCGGCAAGACGGCGGTACCTGGTCTGATGAAGTCGCTGCACCGTCCCTACATCAGCCGCGACGTTTTCCTTGATCACGACCCCGATGTCGACGCGGTGAAAAAGCAGGTGCGTCGTGCGGTGAAGATCGCGAAAAAGTACGGTTCGGTCGTCGTGATCGGCCATCCGCATAAACAGACGCTCCAGGGGTTGGCAGAGTCCAAGGCGCTTCTCGAGTCGGTACAGCTTGTGCGGATCGACACATTGGCGGCATACGAAAGCCATGAGTGATCTACTTTCAGTGAAGGTCCCCGCCCTCGAGGCGATGCGGAAATATCCGGAAACGCTCTATTTCGAGGGCAATACGGCGCTGCTCTCAAGGGTCAAGCTCTCCATTGTCGGCTCTCGGCGGGCGGACGGATATGCCCGCTTTATCACGTCACAGTTGGCGTCGAAACTTTCGCACGCAGGGGTCTGTATCGTCAGCGGCGGTGCGATGGGCATCGACGCGACGGCCCATGCGGCAGCGGGCGCGGCCAATACAATCGCCGTGCTGGGCAGCGGGATCGATGTTCGTTACCCGGCGACAAACCGCGCCCTGCTCGACAGCATTGCGCACGAAGGGTTGCTACTCAGCCCCTTCAATGACGGTTTCCAGGCGACGCCCTGGAGCTTTGTCGTCCGCAATGAGATCGTCGTCGCGCTGGGCGATGCCCTGATCGTGACCCAGGCCGATGAGAACAGCGGCAGTATGCGCAGTGTAGAGCATGCCCTGCGCATGGGAAAGAAGATCTATGTCCTTCCCCACCGCATCGGCGAAAGCGAGGGAACCAACCGTCTGCTCGAAGAGGGGAGAGCGGAAGCGATTTATGATATCGACACCTTCGTGGCGCGTTACGGCGAGGCCACGCGCTGTGTCGGCGACCCTTTTTTGGAATACTGCCGAACCGGACCGACCTACGAAGATGCCGTACGGGACTATCCCCAGGAGGTCTTCCGCTACGAACTTGAGGGCAAAATCGCCATTACGGCGGGTCGGATCAGCGTTCTTGTGTAAATGACCGGCAGGCAGGACCCGTCTGTCGCCATAACATTTTTTTGATGTGTTAAGGAAAGATTTAACCGCGATAAGCGTATGATGTGTAGATGTTTCTCTCCAAAGGATGGCAGATGCGCAGCACGGAATACGGTATCGACGACCTCTTTTTGAAACGGTTCTCCCCCAAACATTTTCTGGACAAACCCCTGGGGGAGAAGGACCTCTGTGCCGTCTTGGAAGCCGCGATGACGGCGCCGTCGTGTTTCAATGAACAGCCGTGGCGTTTTGTCCTGGGACCGAAGGAGGATTTCCTCGAGATTCTCAGCACGAAAAATGCCGATTGGGCTGCATCTGCTCCTCTGCTGATGATGGTCTGTTCGACCCAGACCTTCTCCTATAACCGAAAACCGAACCGATGGCACGCCTTCGACAGCGGCACGGCGATGGCTTTTCTGATCGTCGAAGCCTCCAAACGCGGCATCTATGTGCATCCCATGGGCGGGTTCAGTATCGACAGGGCGAAAGAGCGTTTCGGGCTTATGGGTCTTGAACCCCATGCGGTGCTTGCCCTGGGCTACAGTGATGAACCCCATACTATGACGACGCGCGTCGGACTCGACGAGATCGTCATCGACTGTCGGGAGAGCTGAGGCTCAGTGGTTGCACATCGCCTTGAAGCCGGTCCAGTAGAGTTTGAAGGGGTCGTATTTCAGTGCGACGAGGCGCGCGAGAATCGCTTCCCGGTCCCTGTCGTCCAGCACCGTGTCGCGGGCAAGGATCCAGAGGTACTTGCGCTGGGGATCGCCGACAACGGCATAGCGGTAGTCGTCGGCAAGCATGATGATCCAGTAATCGCCGTAAAAGGGCCAGAAAAAGCTCACCCGTAGTTTGGCGTTCCCGCTCGCTTCGACAACGCGGGCCTCTCCTCGCGCCTGATCCTTTAACCTCCCGGCATCGTCATAGCAGCGGTTGACGACCGCGACATGATCCGCTTTCAGCCGGTACGTGGCCGTCGCCCCGACACACCCCTCCTCGAAGCGGTTTTCATAGCGGGCGATCTCGTGCCAGAGACCGCTGTAGCGCTCCAGATCGACGTGCTCGACGGTAGGGAGGGGCACAGGGGCTTTTTGCTGGCAGCCCTCCAGGAGGGTGATGAGCACGGTCAGTGTCAAAAGGGTCAGGAGTTTCGTCATGGTCTCGCCGTTTAATGGTGGAGTGTGCGCCATTTTACCATTTTCGCGTTCCTACCGCTCTGCTATAATCGATGCCACACTATGCAAAGGAGTGCTTATGAAAATCGCAACCATCTTGGGCGTATTGACACTGCCCGCTTTTCTGCTCACCGCCGCCGACGTCGTCCGGATCGAACGCATGGATCTCGGCCTCGCCTCGGAGGTCGCCAAGCGCGCCGTCGAGGCCTGCCGGCAGGAGGGGTACTGGGTCAGTGCCGTCGTCGTCGACCGCAGCGCCAATGTCCAGGTGGTGATGCGCGACACCTATGCGGCGCGTTTTACGATGCAGATCGCCGAACAGAAAGCCAACGCGGTGATCATGGCGGGGACGGACACGACGACATTTGTCGCCAACCGCAGCGATATCCGCAATGAGCTGAACAACATCGACGGGCTGATTATGATGGAAGGGGGGCTTCCGGTGAAATCGGGCGACACCCTTATCGGTGCCGTCGGCGTCAGCGGTGCACCCGGAGGCAAGTTGGATGCCGCCTGCGCGGCAAAGGCCCTCGCATCGCTCAAGGAGCGGCTGGCGTTCGCCTTGATGGATGACGACGAGTAGGGAGGGACTTAGAGGATCAGCATCGCGTCGCCGTAGCTGTAGAAACGGTAGCGTTCCCGGATCGCTTCGGCATAGAGTTCGTGGGTCTTTTCCAGTCCGACGAAGGAGGCGACAAGCATCAGCAGGGTCGATTTGGGCAGGTGGAAATTGGTCAGCAGGTGGTTGACGCGCTGCGGCGGGTTGCCGGGGTGCAGAAAGAGGTTCGCTTCGCCCCCGGTTTCCCGGGTGCGGACGTAGTACTCGACGGTGCGGGTCGAGGTCGTGCCGACGCAGAGCAGGGGCAGGTCGCCGTCGATGAGGGCCTTGGCATTGTTTGGGATCTCGTAGTACTCCGAGTGCATCGGGTGGTCGGTGATGATCTCCGCTTCGACGGGTTTGAAGGTACCGGCGCCGACGTGTAGCGTGACGTAGGCGTGGGGGTGGTGCGCGCAGACCGAGGCGAAGAGTGCGTCGGTAAAGTGCAGCGACGCCGTCGGCGCGGCGACGGCGCCTTCGTTTTTCGCGAAGACCGTCTGGTACTCCACGGCGTCTTCGTCGTTGTCCTCACGCTGGATGTAGGGGGGCAGCGGCAAATGCCCGATGATATCGATGATCGGCAGGAGGGCTTCGAAACGCAGCTTCTCCCCTCCGCGCTCAAACGTAACGGTGCGGCTGCCGTCCTCGTGCAGCTCCTCGACGACGGCCTCGAGCTCCTGTCCGAACAGCAGACGGCTGCCTGCTTTCATCTTCCCCCGGATATAGACGCTGACCCGGTAGGCGTCGAGGGGGCGGTTGATGAGGAGTTCGACCTTTCCGCCGCTCTCTTTTTTTCCGAAAAGGCGGGCCTTGATCACCTTGGTGTCGTTGAAGATGATACCGCACCCCTCGGGCAGGAAGGCCTCGATCTCATCAAAGCGCGTGTGGGTGAGCGTGTCGGTTTTGCGGTCATAAACGAGCAGCCGCGCATGGTCGCGCGGCTGGGCCGGGTGGACGGCAATAAGCGCTTCGGGGAGGGTGAAGTCGTAACTAGACGTTCTGAGGGGCAACGGCCTCTTCCTCGTCCTCGTCGTCATCTTCATCATCCTCTTTCGGTGCGGGGTTGACCATTTTGACGATGAGGATGGAGAAGCCGTACAGCACGATCAGCGGACCGGCCATCAACAGCTGCGTCAGGACGTCCGGCGGCGTGAGCAGGGCGGCGACGATAAAGATGAGGACGATGGCGTATTTGAAGAACGCCGTCATCTGGCGGTCGTCGACGAGGCCGAGCAGCGCCAGGAAGTAGGCAAAGACCGGGAGCTCGAAGGCGAGGCCGAAGCCGAACATGATCTTCGTAAAGAAGCCGACGTAATCCTCGATGTTGATCAGCGGGGTGAACTTGAAGCTACCGAAGGTGATAAGGAAGTCGAACCCGAAGGGGGTGACGATGTAGTAGGCGAAGGCGACGCCGACGACGAACATCGTCGTCCCGCCGAAGACGAAGGGGAGGATCATCTTCTTTTCGTTCTCATAGAGGCCCGGGGCGATGAAGAGCCAGATCTGCCAGAGGATGACCGGCAGCGCGCCGAGAATGGCCGCAAAGAAGGCGACTTTCAGCGCGACGAAGAAGGCTCCGCCGACCTGGTTGGTCGTTACCATACCGTTGGCGGCGTTGACGGACTTTTTGCCGACTTCGATCAGGGCGTCGTTGAGGGGGTGGATCATCCATTCGAGGATCGGCTCGTGAAAATAGAACATGATGAAGAACATGCCGATCAGTGTCAGGACGGAGATGCCCAGGCGTTTACGCAGCTCTACAAGGTGGGGACGCAGTTCGTCAAACATTCTCTTCTCCATTAGCCGCTGTTGCACATGCAGCGTCAGCGGAATTCCGCGGCGTAGCGAGGACAGAACAAGTAAAACGGCTTGCCCCGGTCAGGGCAGAAAAGTTACGCATTCTCATTGTCCTCATCGGTACTCTCTGTACTTTTTTTCTTTTTGCTGAAGGTGACGACTTCCGGTTTTTTGGCATCCGGGGCGGCTTCGGCTTTAGGCTTTTTGGGGGCGGGGGATTCTACCGTCGTCGTTTCGCCGGCCATGTCGATAACGGCGTCAAACTCGTCGGTCAGTTCGGTAAAGGCGCTCGCCTGGCTCAGTTTCTCTTTCTCTTCGAGCAGGTTGTCCTTGTAGCTGTTCACTTCGCGCTTGATGTCGTCGACATGCAGCTCCTCCTCGATAGAGGCCTTGGCCGAGGCCAGCGTACGCTTGGCGCTGCGGAAGAAACGGGCGATATCGACCATGGTCTGGGGCAGTTTGTCCGGTCCCAGAAACAAGATGGCGATAATAGCGATGATGAGGATCTCTGAAAATCCCATTCCGAACATGGCGTTTCCCGTCAGGGTGCTGCTGCGGATAGCGGCGGCTCTCCCGTTAGATAAATTTATGATCCGGGATTATAGCACAGGAGGTTTAAGGGGAAGCGAATGGGCGCGCTTACCCCTGGAGGTAGAGGACGATCTCGTCGCTGAGCAGGTAGTCTGTGTTGTAAAAGCGGCCGGCCTCACAGCGCAGTTTC
This sequence comes from Sulfurimonas sp. HSL3-1, assembly GCF_039645995.1. NCBI lineage: Bacteria > Pseudomonadati > Campylobacterota > Epsilonproteobacteria > Campylobacterales > Sulfurimonadaceae > Sulfurimonas > Sulfurimonas diazotrophicus. Next base: position 1,610,052 of record NZ_CP147920.1, on the reverse strand, counting down.
CCCTCCGCTTCAAGCCAGCGGGCGCGTTGCAGTTCCTCCGGGTCGAGCAGTGCCTCGGGGATGCCGACGACGGAGCGCAGTCCGAGGAAGAGGCGTTCGGTTTTGACCGCGTCCGCATCAAGGGGCTCGGTGGTGCGAAAAAGGGGATCGGCGATGTAAGCCTCAACGTCGCGGTGGGGGTAATAGCGGACGTTGTCGATGCAGCCCACGGCGCCGGCGCCCAGCCCGATGTAGGGCTTGTACTCCCAGTAGCCGAGGTTGTGGCGGGAGCGGTAGCGGCCGAAATTGGAGATCTCGTACTGCGTGAAACCGTGCGTTCTGATGCGTTCGAAGAGCCATGAGGTCAATGCCAGTTTTTCGTCGGCGACCTCCGGGGTGGCGGAGAAGGGGGTTCCCTCCTCGATGGTGAGGGCGTAGGCGCTGAGGTGGTCGACGGGGAGGGCGAAGGCCTGTTCCAGGTCGTGCTCCAGCAGCGGTTTCGTATCCCCGGCGACACCGTAAATGAGGTCGAGGGAGAGGTGCTCGAATCCTGCGCCCTGTGCCGCCGTGACGGCACTCACCGCCTGGTCGGGGGTATGGGCGCGTCCCAGCCGCTTCAGCTTCTCCGGGTCGAAACTCTGGACGCCGAAACTGATGCGGTTCACTCCGAGCGCTTTCATGCCCGCCAGCCACTCGGGTGTCGCGCTGTTGGGGTTGGCCTCGCTGGTGATCTCCGCACCGGGTTTCAGGTAGGGACGGAGCCGTGCAAAGAGCGGGGCGTAGAGCTCCGGCGCGACCGTCGAAGGGGTGCCGCCGCCGATAAACAGGGTCTCGAGGCTCTCCGGTGCCAGGTCCAGCCGTTCAATCTCTTCTTCCAGCTGCCGTCCGAGCGCCGCCATGTAATCGCGCCGCAGCGCGAACTTGTCGACATAGGAGTTGAAGCTGCAGTAATGGCACTTGCTGTCGCAAAAAGGGATATGGACATATAAAAGCATGCCGCATTGTAATCCCTTGGACGTTAGCCGCGGTTGAGCCGGGCAAAAAACAAGCACGATTTAACCGCGCTTGCCCTATAATACGCGCATTGAAAAAAGCGGGCACTTCTCATAACCCTACCCGGTTTGCGCTGGGGTTATTAGAGGTGCTCCAAAACGAGTAAAGAGGCCTATGGAATCCGTCAAACCCTACCGTCCGAACGTCGCGGCGATCATTGTCCCGCCGGAGTACCCGGAGGTCAAGCAGATCTTTATCGCCGAACGCAGCGATATCAGCGGCATCTGGCAATTCCCGCAGGGGGGTATCGACCGGGGAGAGTCTCCCGAAGAGGCGCTGATCCGCGAGATCGAAGAGGAGATCGGTACGAAAAAGGTGGAAGTCGTCGCCGAGTATCCCGATTGGCTTGCATATGATTTTCCGGAGCACGTCGCGGAGCGCATGCGCCCCTATTGCGGGCAGACACAGCGCTATTTTCTCGTACGCCTCAAGCACAAGGCGAAGATCAACCTGGAGACGAAACATCCGGAGTTTATCGATTACAAGTTCATCGAGATCGATGCACTGTATGACTACGTTGCACACTTCAAGAAACCGATCTACGAGAAGGTGATCGGCTATTTTAAAGCAAAGGGGTATCTGTAAGATGCTGATTGTTCAGAAATACGGTGGTACGAGCGTCGGTGACCTGGAGCGCATCCAGAACGTCGCCAACCGCGTTGCCAAAACGGTCAAAGAGGGGAACGACGTCGTCGTCGTCGTTTCGGCGATGAGCGGTGAGACCAACAAGCTGGTCTCCTACGCCGAACACTACAGCGACAACCCCCAGCGCGAAGAGGTGGATATGCTGCTGAGCTCCGGTGAGCGGGTCACGGCGGCGCTGCTCTCCATCGCGCTGAACGAAATGGGGCTGCCGGCCGAATCCATGAGCGGCCGCCGCGCCGGGATCGTGACCGACACGGTCCATACGAAAGCGCGGATCGAGCACATCGACCCGACGCCGATGCGCCGCGCAATTGGCGAGGGCAAGGTGGTCGTCGTCGCGGGCTTTCAGGGTGTCAACGAGCAGGGGCGCGTCACGACGCTCGGCCGCGGCGGCAGCGACCTCTCCGCCGTGGCGATTGCCGGGGCGCTCGAAGCGGATCTCTGCGAGATCTATACGGACGTCGACGGGATCTATACGACCGATCCGCGCATTGAGCCGAAGGCGAAAAAGCTGGAGAAGATCTCCTACGACGAGATGCTCGAGCTCGCATCGCTCGGCGCAAAAGTCCTGCAGAACCGTTCGGTCGAACTGGCCAAGAAACTTAACGTCAACCTCGTCACCCGTTCGAGCTTTTCGGATGCCGAAGGGACATTGATCACAAAGGAAGAGAACATTATGGAAAAACCATTGGTTAGCGGTGTGGCGCTCGACCGTAATCAGGCGCGTATCTCACTCGGAGGCGTTGTCGACCGTCCCGGCATCGCTTCCGATATTTTCGGCAAGCTGGCATCGAACAACGTCAACATCGACATGATCATCCAGACCCTTGGGCATGACGACTCGACGAACCTGGACTTTACGGTCCCGATGAATGAACTCGGCGATGCGAAAAAAGTCGTCGAGACCTTTATCGAAGAGGGCGAGATCAAAGAGGCCAGCTACGACGAAAAGATCTGCAAGGTCTCTATTGTCGGCGTCGGCATGAAATCGCACACGGGCGTTGCCGCGAAGGCGTTCAAGTCGATGGCGCAGGAGAACATCAACATCATGATGATCTCCACTTCCGAGATCAAGGTCTCCATGGTCATCGATGAAAAGTACGCCGAACTGGCGGTACGCGCGCTTCACAGCGTTTACGAACTGGAGAAGTAAACCCCTATGCAGTCGTTCATGAAATGGATGCTCGAGACCATACGCTCCGAGGGGGCGTCGTTCAACTGGGTCGAAGAGAACCGTTTCGAATGGACGGCCTCCACCATGCTCGCCGTGTCGCAGATTGTCACGGGAAAGACGATCGTCCTGGTGACCGACCGCAAGCGCAAATGGTTCCAGCACTACATCTCCTCGACGATCAACCAGCTCTCCAACGACCGGCCGATGGTGCCGCTGATCAGCCTGGACCGGATCTACCCGGAGTTCGATGAGATGACGAGCGGCGACGCGATGGATATGCTCGCCGACATGCTCGACCTCTCCTTCGCGGGCAACTACTTCTTCTGGTACGTCGGCAAGGGGAGCGATCCCCGCTCAGAGATCGCCAAGCGGGCGGACAACAGCTGCCTCTGGCTCCTCGACGAAGAGTTCGGCCACGCGATGAAGCTGCGCTCTTTCGACCCCTACCTCGATATCAAGCTCCTGCAGCTCTACCGCCTGTTCGACCTCTCGCTCAACGCGGTCCTTTTCGGGGAGGTCGACGCGGATGAGTAGTTTCGAACGCAGCCACATCATCCTCGCCGAGGAGATCGAGGAGCGCTTCGAGGCTTTCAAAAAGGCGGTGCACCCTAGCCGCGTCGTCGGTTTCGTCCGCGACGATTTCCTCATCGAGGACGCTAAAGCGGTCATCGCCGAAGCCTATATCAGCGAGGCGTCGCTGAAATACGTCGTCCTGGCGGCAAAGCAGTTCAACATCTACTCCCAGAACGCCCTGCTCAAACTGCTTGAAGAACCTCCCACCAATATCGCCCTCGTCATCATCGCGCCGAGCAAGTCGGTGCTGCTGCCGACGGTACGTTCGCGCCTGCCGATCCTCAACGAGCTCTCCGGCGAAGCGCCGCAGGGGGTGGAGCTGACCCTGGGATCGCTCGACCTGGGGGCGCTGTACGGCTTCGTCACCTCGGTAGGACGGATGGACCGCCACGAGTCCAAGGCGCTGATCGAGCGGCTTTTCTACCAGGCGAGCGTTGTCGAGAAACTTCCGTTGAGCACGGAGCAGCTCGACGCTTTCGCACGGGCGTTCCGGCTGCTGGAAGTAAACGCCCGGCTGCAGAACGTCCTGTTGACGGTACTGATGCCCTTTCTGCCGGAGCAGCGTCGTGCGGGTTGAACGCCTCTCGACGCAGAGCGACATTCGGACGCTGCTGGCGCGTCTCGATGTCGACGCCGGGGGACGGAAGATCCTCGCGGCCAAGGCGGCGCTCCATTTCATTTACATTCGCGACCTGCATGTCGGCGCGGCCAATATCCTCAAACAGGACGCCCTCTCCGTCGGGGCGGACCTGGCAGTGCCCAAGGGGACGATCCTGGCGCAGACCCCGCGGGTCGATGCCCTGCTGCTGGCGACGACGCGGCAGCTTGAAGAGCTTTCCCGCAAGGAGCTGGCCCAGCCCTTCGGGCTCAAGGAGGTGGCCTTCGAGCTGAAGCGTTTTGCCGGGGTGAAAAAGCCCGGAGCGGCGAAGATCATGGGGATCGTCAACACCAACGAGGACAGCTTCTTTTCGGGAAGCCGTTTCAAAGATGCCGCCGCGGTCGAACGGATCGAAACGATGATCGAGGAGGGGGCCCAGATCATCGATCTCGGCGGGGTCTCCTCCCGGCCGGGCTCCGCGGCGGTACCGGCAGAGGAAGAGCTTGAACGGGTGAAGCCCGTTATCGATGCGGCCTACGCCCACCGCCTCTACGAGCGCGCGGACTTCAGCTTGGATAGTTACGCGCCTTCGGTGCTCTCTTATGCCCTGGAGCGGGGATTTACGATCGTCAACGACATTACCGGTCTGGCCGACGACGCGGTGGCGAAGCTCTGCGGCGAATACGGCGCCACGGCGGTGATCATGCATATGCAGGGCACCCCGCAGACGATGCAGTCGCAGCCGGAGTACGACGATCTTTTCGGGGAGCTGGGCGACTTTTTCGAATCCCGCATCGCCAAGGCAAAGGCGTACGGGGTCGAAGAGATCGTGCTGGATGTAGGCATCGGCTTCGGAAAGAGCCTGGAACACAACCTCAAACTTATCCGCGACCTGGAGCATTTCAGACGCTTCGGATACCCGCTGCTCGTCGGGGCAAGCCGTAAGTCGATGATTGCTAAAATTGTTCCCTCCGAACCGTTTGAGCGGTTACCGGGAACGCTGGCTCTGCATCTCGAAGCCGTGCGCAACGGCGCAGAGATCATACGGGTGCATGACGTCAAGGCACATGCTCAGGCGCTGAAGGTTTACGAGGCGCTTTATCACTTATAAACATCAATTGGGGAGAAACGATGGATATTAGAACCGTCAAAAAAATGGAGAAGAAGGCTGTCAAAAGCTCGAAAAACGATTTTACGAAACTGGGGCTGGCCCTCTTTTTCATGGTCGGCGTACTCTTTTACAGCTCGGTAACGCACTCCGGCGTCACCAACAGCCTCTTTCTGGCGATTGCCGCGCTCTTCGGTGCCTACATGGCGCTGAACATCGGGGCGAACGATGTCGCCAACAATGTGGGACCGGCCGTAGGTTCCCGGGCACTGACGATGGGCGGCGCGATCATTATCGCCGCCATTTTTGAAGCCAGCGGGGCCATTATTGCCGGCGGCGACGTCGTCGGGACGATCAAAAAAGGGATCATTGATCCTGCAGCCTTCGTCGATGCCTCCCAGTTTATCTGGGCCATGACGGCGGCGCTGCTGGCCGGCGGGCTCTGGCTCAACCTGGCAACGACGATGGGCGCGCCGGTCTCGACGACGCACTCCATCGTGGGCGGCGTCATGGGGGCGGGGATCGCCGCTTCTGGTTTTGGCGCCGTTGCCTGGGGCACGATGGGTACCATCGCCGCCAGCTGGGTGATCTCACCGCTGCTCGGCGGGGTGATCGCCGCGCTCTTCCTCTTTACCATTAAGAAGACGATGATCTACAAAGAGGATAAACTGAGCGCCATGAAGAAAATGGTCCCGCTCTATGTCGCGGTGATGGGGTGGGCCTTCGTCACCTACCTAATGCTCAAAGGGGTCAAGCATATCGTCAAAATCGATTTTCCGACGGCATTGGGGATCGGATTTGCCGCGGCCGTCGCGATCTATTTTATGGTCAAGCCGATGGTCGCCACGGCAGCAGTGTCGCTGCGCAACCATCGTGACGACGTCAACAAGCTCTTTACGATTCCCCTGATCTTCGCCGCGGCGCTGCTCAGCTTCGCCCACGGGGCGAACGACGTCGCCAACGCCGTCGGTCCATTGGCGGGGATTGCCGATGCCGTGCAGCACAGCGTTATCAGCACCAAGGCGAGTATCCCGATGTGGGTCATGCTCGTCGGCGCCATCGGGATCGCGCTGGGGCTGGCACTCTACGGTCCGAAGCTGATCCGCACCGTCGGCAGCGAGATCACCGAGCTCGACCAGGTCCGCGCCTACAGCATCGCGATGGCGGCGGCCATTACGGTCATCGTCGCATCACAGCTCGGCCTGCCGGTCAGCTCCACGCACATCGCCATCGGCGGCGTCTTCGGCGTCGGTTTCCTGCGCGAATTCCTCTACCATACGAAAGAGGAGGAGCTGATCCGCGTCGAGCGCCGTCAGCTGGCCGAGGATGAGAAGGTCCTGAATGCAATGAACGCCGAGAAGGAGACCCTGGAGGCGAAAGAGGGCAAAAGCCAGGAGGATTACGAGCGTATCGTCCAGCTGTACCAGATGATCGAGGAAGAAGAGGAGAAGATCCGTATTGATAAGAAGCAGCTCAAGCGCGCCGAGAAGATCAAATATGTCAAGCGCGATGCGATCAAGAAGATTATTGCGGCATGGGTGATCACGGTTCCCGCTGCCGCCGTGCTATCCGCCGCGATCTTCTACACGATCCGCGGCATGATGCTCTAAGCGCCGCTACTCGGCGACGCTTGCCTTGAGAATCGTCTGCGCCTCCAGCGGACGGTCCTGTCTGCCTGTGCGGACCCCTTCCAGTTTATAAACAACATCCATCCCTTTGACGACATAACCGAAGATCGTGTAGCCGCCGTTCAGCCAGGGGGCCCCCGCCGTTGTAATAAAGAACTGGCTGCCGTTGGTATTGCGCCCCGCGTTGGCCATGGCAAGGATACCCGGTTTGTCGAAGATGACGTTGGGGGCGTACTCGTTTTTGAAGGGTTTGTGCCAGATGGATTCGCCGCCGCGGCCGGTGCCTGTCGGGTCGCCGCCCTGGATCATGAAACCCTTGATGATACGGTGGAAGATGATCCCGTCGTAGTAGCCTTCTTTGACGTGGGTGAGGAAGTTTTCCGCCGCCAGGGGAGCGAGGTCTTCACGGATCTCGAGTTCGATCGTTCCCTGGTTCGTTTTCAGAAGGACATGGGGGTGTTTGGCCGGTGCGCCGAAGAGGGCTGCTGCAGCAAGAAAGAGGATGGTAAAGGCGAAAAATTTTCGCATAGGCTCTCCTTTTTTTCCGCCATTATATCTCATGGTGCTATAATGCCGGCCATAACAATAGAAAGGACAAAATGATGAAAAAAATTGTATCAGTCGCAGCGGCAGTGCTGCTCTCATCTTCTCTCTACGCCCAGCAGCAGGGCAGTAACGGTTTCTACGTCGGTGCGGGTATCGGTCTCGAAGCGATGCCGAAACATGTCGACGACGGCGTCGGTCTGGCGATCAAGGGCGGTCTGGAGCTTGACACTGTGCTGAAAAACCTCGGCGTGGAAGCGGAGCTGAGTACATCCCTGGTTGCACCGGAGATCAGTAACAGCAACAACAAGATCGATGTCACGACCCTCGGTGTTTATGCGACCTATACGATCGATATCCCGGGTTCCGCCTTCAAAGTCCGCCCGAAATTCGGTCTCATTCTCCCGAACCTCGGCGACGAGCTTCACTCACGCGGCGATCTGGCGATTTCGGGCGGTATTGCCGGAATGTACGAGCTGAACAACCAGCTGGACCTCTACGTCGAGTATGTCAACACGTCCGAGGCGATGAACAACTACATGATCGGTCTGGCCGTCAACTTCTAAATTCACCCCTCATCGAAGGTCAGGCAGACGGAGTTGATGCAGTAGCGCAGCCCCGTCGGTTCCGGACCGTCGGGAAAGACATGCCCCAGGTGGGCGTCACAGCGCGCGCACCTTACCTCCACCCTCGTCATCCCTAAACTCGTATCTTTGATCTCGACCAGTGCCTCGTCGCTGTAGGGTTCGAAATAGCTCGGCCAGCCCGTCCCCGAATCGAACTTCGTATCCGAGGTAAAGAGCGGCGCGTCACAGCAGACGCAGCGGTAGACACCGTCGCCTTTGTGCTGGTAGAATTTTCCGCTGAAGGGGGCTTCCGTACCGTGCTCGCGGCAGACGTGGTAGGCTTCCGGCGAGAGCTGCGCACGCCACTCCTGTTCCGTTTTGGTCACTTTTTCCATAGGGTGCCTTTGCATGCATAGATGTTTATGGGCATGAGTGTGCCAGAAGAATCCTGTCTGAAATGGGTTATGAAGGGATTAGAATCAGAAGTTAATGGTTGTATGGGGAAAGCGGGCCGCGGCACGCGGCCGGAGTGAGGAGTTATTTGCCTTCGGCAACGCGGTCTTTGAGACCTTTTCCTGCTTTGAACTTCGGAACCATTTTGTCCGCTGTTGTGTAGCTTTTGTCCGTACCCGGAACCGTACCGCTTTTTCCCTTTTGAAGGGCAGATGTGAAGCTACCGAAACCAACAAGTGTGACATCCTCTTTTGCGACGAGTGCTTCCGTTACCGCATCCGCGAATGCTTTAATGGCAGCTTCTGCCTCTGCTTTAGTTTTGTAGTCACCGTGCTTCTGAACCAGTTCGACAAACTGTGCTTTGTTCATAAAACGCTCCAAGTCATTGAAATATAACACCTCTTGGAGCACGCAATTTAGGGGATTGGCGCTCGCAAAGCTGTTCTGACGGTTACTTTATAGTCTGTTTGCTTAAATTTATCTTCAAGTGATTGATTTTGGGGGGAAATGGGGGGATTTGTCCCCCGGAAGTGCCTATTTTTGGTAGGAAACCCGTTTTTTCAGTAGATGGTGGAAACGAGACTGAATATAAATAAAAATTATATTCTTTATACGGCATAGTTTGGCGCCCCGTGTCGGTTCGCTATCGGAAATTGAATTGAAAACGGACTGCAGATCTTCACGCTCTTTTTGTGTCAATGTCGTCATGAGGCTTCCTCCAATCGGTTGATTTTTCGCACGACCCTGATGATGTCGTCGTCTTCGAGCTTCCCCAGCATCTGCATGACGGCCCTGGCAGCCTGCGGCTTCGCATTGCCCAAACGCCAGTCCTGATAGGTGCGCATGGAGACCCCGAGCAGCGACGCCATCTCTTTTTGAGTGATCTTCTTGCCGTTGCCCTGGGCTTCCACCGCATTGTGCAGAATATTGAAAAGATCGGAGTGTTCCATTGCTCCATTGTAGAAGAAGGATTCTTAAATAAAGCAAAAAACCGTATATAAAATACAATAATAGTACATTTATAGAAAATAGAGGTATATAAATACTATAAAATACACAAAGATTACATTAAATCGTATATTTTATACGGTATTCCGTATAAAAATAATTTATCGGGAGAGGATGGATGAGGGCAAATATATAGTGTTGGACGCTATCGGAAAGGCGATGTCCTGAGGGTGCGCTCAGCGCGCCAGAAGATCGCTGTAGTCGTACTTGGAGAAGTCGAGGATAAATTCGCCGTTTTGCTGGATGACGCGGATATCGCTGCCGTACGCTTTTGCGAAGCGCTTTTTGACCGTTTTCGTCTCCGAAGAGGAGAAGTGCTTGGCCTCGAGGTAGCGGAACAGCTCAATCTGTTCGGACAGGGGCTGGGCCGCCGGGATGTCACCGAAGGGGGCCGTCTCTGTCGCTTCAGTATGCGAGGCGAGTTTGAGTCCCTCCTGCACGAGTTTGGCGTTGACAAGCTCCAGGAAGGATTTGAGCTGTTCGTCCCGCGAGACATAGATGCTCTCGATGCGGTCGCGCTCTTCGCGCAGCATCTGCTCCTTGTCCCCGATGAGGTGGTCGATCTTCGTCTCCAGCTCCTCGATCTTCCGCTTGAGCTCGGCATTCTCTTTTTGGTACATCATGATGACGGCCCCGGCGGTAGTCCGCTGCGGGGTGCTCTGCCTGGGAGCGGTCGTGGCCGGCGCTTCAACGCTAATGTAGGTCGTGCCGTCGATGACGGTATGCGGCAGTCTGCCCGCACGCAGTTTGGCGCGGATCATCTCTTTGGACATTTTGAAGCGGTTGGCATATTCATCGATCGTTATCTGCATGGAGGACGATTTTAGCGAAAGTTGCTTGAAGATGCACTAGGAAGGGGCCCGACGCCGTTTTTCCTTGCGTCGGCAGAAGTGCTATAATGCCCACCATGAAGCGATTATTTCCTCTAATGACACTCCTGGCGCTCCTGACGCTCTCAAGCTACGGCGCCGATACGAAACAGGTGCTTGCCCTCTACCGCGACGGCGACTATCTGCAGGCATGCAAATCGGGACTGTCGGCCTATTACGCCGGCAGCCGCGAAGCCCACTTTGCCGCGATGGTCGGTATGGCCTGCGCCAAAAGCGACATGATCAACCCTCTGGGTGACCTTCAGCGCCCCCTGGTCAAGACCTCTTCAATGCGCAGCACGGCGACCTTCTTTGCGACGCTGCTGTTGGCCAAGCGGTTGCTCTACCAGCACCTCGTCGACGGAGTGCCGATTGAGGGTTTTACCCTGCCTAAATACGATCATGTCCTCAGCATCGTCTACGATCACGTCAGCCGGGGCGACTACAAGACGTTGGAGCACGGGGAGATGCTGATCGTCGACGGACAGCGCAATATCATCATCACCCTTTCGCGGGGGACGCCGCCGCGGGTTCTGGTGGACGAATACGAATCGGGGCGGCGCATCCGGCGACACTGGTACCAGTGACCCCGCCGCTTTTTAGCGAAAATAGTGTAAAATCCCGGAAAATTATAATCTAAGGGTATATGATGGCAACAATCGGAATGGGTGACATCAAGAAAAACGTGCGCCTTGAGATCTCGGGCGTACCCTTCAAGGTCGTGGAGTTCCAGCACGTCAAACCGGGCAAGGGTGCGGCATTCGTCCGTATGAAAGTCAAGAGTTTCCTCAACGGAAAAGTGATCGAGAAGACGGTCCATGCGGGCGACAAGTTCGAAGTGCCGAACATGGAACACAAAACGATGCAGTACCTCTACGACGACGGCGAAATGCTGCAGTTCATGGACAACGAGAGTTACGAGCAGCTCGGCCTGCTGTATGAGCAGTGCGAAGATGCGATGAAGTGGCTCAAAGACGGTACCAACGTGGAGATCGTTTTCCACAACGGCCAGGCGATCTCCGTCGATGCGCCGGATACGATGGAACTCGTCGTTACCGAAACCCCGCCGAACTTCAAAGGCGATACGTCAAGCGGCTCCAAGAAGCCGGCGACGCTGGAGACGGGTGCCGTCGTACAGGTCCCCTATCATGTCCTCGAAGGCGATACGATCAAAGTCAACACCGTTGACGGCGAGTATGTCGAAAAAGTAAAATAATCCCGCCTCCCCGGCATTCTGCCCGGGGATTTTCCTCTCTCTTTTTTTCTTCCGTGCTACAATTATCCTATTAAGCTGATTGAGGAGTCTCACATGCCGAAAAAAGTATTGGTCCCGCTGGCCGAGGGATTTGAAGAGATCGAAGCCGTTGCCGTCATCGACGTGCTGCGCCGCGGAGGAATCGACGTTCTCGTACGTTCATTGGACAACGCACTGGAGGTTGAAGGAGCACACGGCCTGGTCGTCAAGGCCGAAGCGCCCATCGGGGAGCTGGGTGCGGACGATATCGATATGATCGTCCTGCCCGGCGGGGGCGGCGGCACGAAACGCCTTGCAGAACATGCCGGTATCCAGGCGCTGCTGGGGGAGATGGATGCCAAGGGCAAGCCGATCGGCGCCATCTGTGCGGCGCCGATCGCCCTCAATGCCGCCGGTGTGCTGAAGCCGAACTATACGGCCTATCCCGGTGTCGAGAAGGAGATACGGACGGAAGGGTTTCAGGGAGCGCGCGCCGCGGTCGTGGAAGATGCGAACGTCATGACGTCGCGCGGTCCCGGTACCGCTATCTGTTTCGGGCTCGAGATCGTGAAGAAACTGGCGGGGGCGTCCGCCTATGAGAACGTAAAACGCGGCGTGCTCGCCGATTACTGCGCCTAGGCGCCGTTACGCGTCGAGGTAGGTGCAGCAGTAGTCCGTGATGCTTTTGACACGGACCTGGAACTTGGTGTCGCCCCCGACATTGAAACTCTGGCCGCCGTGGATTGTCTGCCAAGCGCTCTCGCCCGGCAGCAGGATATCCAGTTCCCCGTCATAAATCTCCATCAGCTCCGGTTTGCCCGTGCCGAACTCATATTCGCCCGGCAGCATGATGCCGAGGGTTAAGACGCTGCCATCAGGCAGGGTGAGCGTCCGGCTCGTGACGTTCCCTCCGAAGTAGACGTTGGCCTCTTTCTGGACACTGACATTTTCAAATGTAGACATGAATCCTCCTTCATTTTTGCGTCATTGTAGCCAAGAATTGCTATGCAATTACTGCGTTCAGATCGCGGTGAGGCGGCGGTAGAGCTGTTCGGCCATGACGTCGTAGGAGCGTCCCGCTCCGAGCAGCCGCCTTAGCCCCTGTTCGCGGACGAGGGCAAGGTGCGCGGCGTCACTGCGGATCAGGGTTTCGAGCGTCGCGGCGATGGCGGCGGCATCGAAAGTGCAGAAGAAGGCTTCATCCCCGTCGCGCAGGCGGTCGCGGTTCTTGGGAGTATCGGTGAGCAGTGCCGGTACGCCGGCGGCGTAGTAGTCCATCACCTTTGCCGGAAGGGTCATGGCAAAGATCGGCAGGGCGGGCATCAGGGCCAGGCCGACATCGCAGGCGCCGATCTGGCGTCCCAGTTCCGAAAGGTTGGCTGCCTGCAGTATCCGGATGCGCCCGGAGAGCATCGGGTACCCTTTGAGGATTGTTTTGAGATAGGTGGGGTCGAAGGTGGAGATATCCAGGGACCACTCCAGGCGGGTGAGCGCGGTAAAAGCGTCGAGCAGCGTTTCGAAACGCCGCAGCGGGTCGAGGGAGCCGACGTAGATAAAGCGCCGCGGGGCGGTACCGTCGTTTTTGGGGCCCGCGATGCGCGCGGGGTCGATTCCGGCGGGCAGGGGGAACGTCGGCAGCGCCAGAGCGGGGTAGAGCCCCGAGGCCAGCATCGCCGAAGAGGGGAGGAAGAGATCGCAGGCTTCGATCAGTTTCCGCTCCCGGCCGCGCTTGTACTTCAGGGCGAGGGAGGGCAGGAGTGCGCGTTTGTATTTGGCCATCATGGCGGTGTAGGCCGTCTCGTTCTTGGGGAAGGAGAGGCGGAAACCGACCCTGTAGCCGTAGCGCGCACGGTGGGCGAGCACCGTGCGGAGAATATCGAAGCGGTTGCGCACCAGGATAAAATCGAAGCTGCCGACATCCACCCCCTCTTCGTCGAGGTAGCCGATGATGGAATGCAGCTTCTCCTCGGGGACGATACAGTCGTCGCCTTTGTACTGGAAGCTGTCTTTGTAGCGGGTGTAGTAGACGATCGAGACCTGCAGGTACTTTTTGAGGTAGTGACCGAAGAGCGGGGCGATGGTGCCGTGGTCGGCGTACTCCTGCTGGTCCGTGATGTAGAGCAGCTTTTTCATGGACGGTCTCCTTCGGTAAGTTCCGCATCGAAGCGGGCGTGGTCAAAGCGGCGGCCGAGATAGGCGCAGACCGTTTCCACGTCGCGCCGGGCGTTGCCCAGGCAGCTCGTCGCCCCCGGGGAAGGCGTCATATTGAACACGATCCCTTCGCCGGTATCGATGCTCGCCTCTCCCAGCAGCAGTTTGCGCTGTTTTTTGTCGAGCACCTGCGGGCGGACCCCGCCGAAACCGGCGGCGTACTCGATGTCGGAGAGCTGCAGCGAGGGGACGATCTTTCGCGCATCCCTGACAAAGAGGCGCTTGTTCAGCCACGGCACTTCGAAGAGGAAGTTGCGCAGGACGTAGTTTCGGATGTCCCGGTCTTTGAGCAGGTCGTAGAAGATGCTTGCGATATTGTGGTCGAATCGGAGCGTCCGGAGGAAATCGATATACGTCCCGCGCTTGTAGCGTTCCAGTTTGGGCAGCATCAGGGCCGTGGGGCCGAACCGGGTGAGGCCGCCCAGCAGCAGGTCCGGGTCGCCGTGCAGGGCGGCGAAGGGGAGTTTGGGGTTTTGGACCATATAGACCTTGCCGTTCAGGATATGCCTTGTCGAGCGGTAGAAGCTGCCCGCCATCGGCAAAATACCGAAGTCGAGCCCGTACCCCATGCGGTGCGCGAGGAAGAGGCTGTGGGCCCCGGCGTCGACGACGACGAAGCGGGCGTAGTAGGTGCCGCCGCCGCTGCGGACCTCGAACAGCTCTCCGCGTTTTTCGATCTGCATGACGTGTTGGTTAAAAAAAACGTCTGTGTGGATCTGCTTCCCCCGCATGGCGTTTTCGACGAAGGAGTCGCTCAGGCGCTTGAAGTCGACGGTGGTGTACTCCCCCTGTACACCGACACCGACGATGGGCTCCGGACGCTCCATGCCGTCCGCGTCGTAAACGACGGCGGGTTCGATCCGTTTGAGCGTGTCGCGGTCATAGATCCGTAGGTAGGGGTAGAGGTTGCTGAACTCCTCGTGGCGCTTCGTCATAAAGTTGACTTCGTCGTACCCGACCCCCAGGGCCATCTTCTGGTGGGCAAGGATGATATCGTTCTCGTAGCCGTGCTGCAGGCAGTATTTCTCTACCATTTTGGCGGTCCGTTTGACCTTGGCCGCTTTCTCCAGGGTGTAGTTCGTTTCGATATCGCCGCAGTGCAGGGTTTGCGAGTTGGAAGTGGCGCTGGAATTGAGCGTGGCCAGGGCACTGTATTTTTCGAGGAGGCAGAGGCTGCCCAGATCGCTGTAGCGCTCCAGGGCATAGAGCAGCGCTGCACCGGAGATGCCGCCGCCGACAATGAGGACGTCGTAGGTTGAGGGGTTCACGTTGTCGCTCCGCTCGGACCCGTCAGGGTCGTGGTGTTTCAAGTATAACGCAAAAAAATATGTCAGTGGTAACGGGAAGGACTATTTCTTCTCGGGAAAATGCTCCCAGGGGACCTGCCATGCCTGCAGGAGATCGGTAAACTCGGGCGACAGAAAACGCTCCCCTTCGTCGGGGGAAAGGGTGAAACTGAAAGGCTCGCCGTTGTAGGTGAAGCACAAGGCGTAGGCGTGCAAGTAGCCGCGCTCCTCTTTGTCCGCCTCCGCCTTGTCGGCGTAGCGCACGTCGCCGGCGATGGGGGAGCCCAGGCTTTTCAGCGCCACGCGGATCTGGTGGGTCTTGCCGGTGTAGGGTTTGACGAGGAAGGCGCGCTCCCCTTCGCGCAGGGGGGCGGAAATGAAGCGGGTCACCGCCGGGTTTTCCGTCGTTTTGAGCAGTTTCCAGTCGCCGCGGCGCGCTTTGGCCATGTCCCCCTTGATCCATCCCTGCTTCTTTTTCGGTTTGCGCAGACTGAGGGCGAGGTAGTACTTCTCGATTTCACGCTTTTCGAACAGCGCCGTAAAGGCAGCGGCCGCTTCGCTGCTCTTGGCGAGGATGACGAGCCCCGAGGTCATCCTGTCGAGGCGGTGGACCGGGTAGAGGGGACACCGGGTGAGTTCAGCGGCCCGTACGACGAATCCGGCCCCGGCTTCGCTGTGAAAGCTCATCCCTGCCGGTTTGGCGACAACGGCAAAATCATCATGGTCGAAATGAAGCGTCAGCGGGCTCATTTGCGCCGCCGGTTCAGGAAAAAAATCAGTGCGACGAGCACTCCGGTCAGCACGAGTACGGCGTTCGGGCTTTGCAGCATCAGCCAGCCGAGCAGGAAGTAGACCGCCGCGAGCAGCCCCGTGGCGGCCAGCAGAAAGATAAAAGCGTAGAGCCAGAGCACGGGTCTGCCGTATCGCTCGGCCAGCCGCGCCAGGAGGGGTTTGAGACGCTTGATGAAAATCCTTTGGAGGCGGGATGTCTGACGCATATTTTACCATGCACGCGGGGCTGTCCGCTGTTGCGTTTTTGCCGCTTCCGCCCCGCAATCGGCATGTGGAGATCGGGAGAGCGTATATTTAACAAATAATTAACAGTTAAAAGTAATAATCACTAATAATTTACAAATAATATACCGGATCGCTTCCGGGCGTGTGCAGACAAGGTTTTGATGGCGTACCTCTCTTTACTGCTTATCGGTCTCTCTTACGGCGCGACGGCCTGCATGTTCAGCTGTATGCCCTTTCTAAGCCCCTTGCTGCTGACGCAAAACGGCAGAGAGGGCGGGGCGCTTTATGTCGTTTCCATCTTCAGCCTGGGGCGGATCGTCAGTTACAGCCTGATCGCGGTGGCGGCCTCTTTCGGCGCGATGGCGGTCAAGTCGCTGCTCGACGATCCCGCGCTTTCGCAGAGCCTGCTGGGGATCAGCACCGTTTTCGTAGGCGGCGTGCTGCTGCACCGGAGTTTCTGGCAGCGCCGCTGTTGCAGTGTTTCAGGGGGAAGGCAGGGGACGACCGGGAGCGTCGGCTACTTTGCGATGGGGTTTGCGATCACGCTGAACCCCTGCGCCCCCGTCATGTCGCTCATCGCCGTGGCGGCAGGGAGCGCAAACGCGGCGGATGCCCTGGCGATGGGCCTGGCCTTCGGCCTTGGGGCGGTGAGCGCATCCTGGGCCCTGTACGGGCTTTTTTTCTCCCAGGTGGCGCGTGAAGCGGTGGCGCAGCTTGCGCGTTACAAGACGGCGATCGAGCGGATCGCCGCGCTGTTGCTGATGGCGGTGGGCATCGCAACCATCAACGGATTGAGCCATTTATAACGAGGAGAAGATATGGTCAAATATTTGATCGCCGTCGCGCTGACGGCGGTGACCGCACTGGCGGCGAGGCCCGAGGGGATCGTGCCGAAAGCAGCGTATGCGAAAGCGACGCATGCCAAGGTCTTTTGCGCCCCCCTGTGGATCAGCAGGGAAAACCCCTATGCGGGGGCGAAGAAGTGGGAAGGCATGGGCTCCGGCAGCGGATACGGCCGCCCGGAGGGACGCACGAAACTGTGGCTGGTGACCGGCGGCAGAGGAGGCACTCCTCGCACGCTCGGCAGCGCCGGCGGGATGGCGATGGCCTTTGAAAACGACCACCGGGGCGTTGAGGCCAATGTGTCGGTGAAACGGGGCAGCGCGTCGCTCACTGTCGCGACCCGCACCCCGGGGCGCTACGCCGTCTACTACGTCGAAGATAGCGTCAAAGAGGGCGTGCGCTGTACGAACAGCGCCAAGTATGAGCTGACCTACGGCCGCCACGGGGACAAGGTGGAGCTCAACCGCTCAAATGAGACGGCGCTTCCGTTCGAAATTGTCCGCGTCAAAGAGGCGGAAGAGGGACTTTTCACTCATTTCGTCTCCGGCGACACGCTGATGTTCAAGACGATGTATAAAGGCGTGCCGAAGGCCGGAGTGGCCGTGACGATGCGCACCGGCGAGGGGTGGAGCAAACGGACCGTTTCCGATGAAAACGGCTCGGCAACGTTTACGCTGATCAAAGCGTATTTTCCGGCCTGGAACGCATTTGACAAACGCCACGAAGAGCGCTTTGTCGTGACGGCGGCATGGTCGGAAGAGGGGAACGGCACGCTTGGGGAGGCACCGTACGGCACACACCGTTTCGTGACGACCTACCCCGGCCGTTTCTTTCCGGAACCGAGCAGCTACAAGTCGTACGCCTTTGCGCTCCTTTTCGGCACGGCGGCGCTGCTGCTCACCGGCATCTTCGTCTACCTCTACCGGCGCCGGAGGGTGAAGCCGTATGCGGAGGTCCGTTTCGATGAAAAGGATTAGACGTTTCCTCGATCTGGGCAACCTGCGCCGTTTCCGCGCCATCGTCCAGCTGGTTAGTTTCGTGCTCCTGGTCTACGGAGCCTACTTCGCGATCGATCTGGGTAGCAATATGCCGGTGCTCTCCTGCGGCTACGACCGCCAAAACGGCGGCATGTGCTACCTGCTGCCGCTGCAGCATCAGCTCGGCCGGCCGCTGGGCATGCTCTTCAGCATGGCGAGCATCGGGATTCTGGTTGGATTCGTCACCTTCCTGCTCTGGTTTATCGTCTTCAACAAGGCCTGGTGCGGGTTCGTCTGTCCCCTGGGGACGATGCAGGACTGGCTCACTTCGCTGCGCAAGCTTTTCGGCATCCGCTACAGCAGCTACAACCAGACGCAGTTCAACCGCCTCAAGGTTATTAAGTACGTGCTGCTCGTTCTTCTGCTCTTGCTGCCGGTGGCGATAGGCGCGGGGCTGATCGGGGGCGAGTGGCGGGCGGCGTTTTGCCAGATCTGCCCGGGGCGGATGATCACGCCGCTCTTTGTCGGGGATTTCTCGCAATGGACGATCGACTTCTCGAGCAAAACGACGATGATCCTGACGGCGCTGGGGATGGTCATCACGGGGATGTTCCTCGCCGGCTCCTTTGTGAAGAAACGCTTTTTCTGTTTCTTCTGCCCGATGAGCGCGCTGCAGTACTCCTTCAGCAAGTTTTCCATACTGAAGCTGAAGAAGGACGGCGGCAAGTGCACCAAGTGCGGCGACTGCTACACCGTCTGCGACATGCAGATCAAGGATATCGCCGATGACGTGCAGAGCCGCGACATCCTGCGCGACGACTGTACGCTCTGCATGAAGTGCATCGCCGCCTGCCCGGAAGAGGGGTGCCTGCAGGCCGATATCGCCGGTTTGACCATTTTTCAGTCCACCAAGGAAGGATTTTCCAAACGTATGCAGATAGACAGACCCGGAGGCGAAGATGAACGCCCGTAACGACCACACGATAGAGACGCCCAGAGAGCGTCAGGGACGCCACAAGGCGATGGAAGCGGTGAAGGTGCTCGACACGCTGCGCGAATACGCCGTCAACCCTCCGGAGGCGATGGCGTACTTCTACGAGCTTCACCGGCGCTACCACTGCGACATGACGCCGATGCACGAGGGGAAAACGAAAGTGGGGACGATGTGCATCCAGGTTCCTTACGAGGTGATCGACGCCCTCGGCGCGGCGCCGGTGCGGCTCTGCAACGGCTTTTACACCGACGACGAGATCGGCGGCGAATACCTGCCGTCGAAATCCTGCCCGCTGGTCAAGGCGACAGTGGGGGCCTTTGCGACGGACCACTTCGCCGATACCCCGGACCTCGTCGTGACCCCGACGACCTGCGACCAGAAGACGAAGGCGACGGGGATCGTCGAGGAGATGGGCTACCCGGTGTACGAGATGGAGTTTCCCCGGGTCAAAGAGAGCGAGGAGAGTCGGGAGTATTGGCGCCGCAGCGTGCGCAACTTCACCAAGACCCTCTCAAAGGAGCTGAAAACGAAGCTGACGCGCGGGAAGCTCAAAGCCTCCATCCGGAAGGTCGGCTATGCCCAGACGCTTTACCACCGTCTGAACGCCCTGCGCAAAGCGGAGCTGCCGCCGATCTCGGGCAACGATATGTTCCTCGTGACCAACGCTTTCTTCTTCGACAAGACCGAGGCGTGGAGCGCGGCGGTGGAGCGGCTGCTCGCGGAGATGGAGGAGAGGGTAAAAGAGGGGATCGGCGCCGCCCGCAAGCGCAGCCCGCGCATCGTTTACACCGGATCGCCCCCGATCTTCCCTAACCTGAAGGTACCGCAGCTTATCGAGATGGCGGACGCGGTGATCGTCGCCGATGAGAGCTGCTCCTCGAACCGCCTCTTCAACGACATGGTTTCGGTGGACGAGTGGTTCCTCTACGACATGGTCGACGCGGTGGCGGACCGCTATCTGAAAGGGTGCACCTGCCCGGTCTTTACCCGCAACGACGACCGGATCCGACGTATCGTCGAATTGGTGAAAGAGTACAGCGCCGACGGCGTCGTCTACCAGGCCTTCGCGGGGTGCCAGGTCTACGAGATGGAGCAGCGCTCGGTGCTGGCGGCGATGGAGAAGGAGGGGATCCCCATCCTCTACCTGGAGAGCGACTACAGCCCCAGTCAGCTCGGGCAGCTCACGACGCGGGTCGAAGCCTTCGTCGAATCGCTCAAGAGCAGAAAAAGGAGACAGTAGTGGAGTATTTTGCAGGGATCGATATCGGGTCGACGGCGATTAAGATCGCCATCGTCGACGGTACGGGGCGTCTGGTCGGACACCGCGTGAGTGCCAGCGGCAGCATGTTTTACAAGTACGCCCAGGAGAGCCTGGCGCAGCTGATGGCGGAGGTGGGCGTCGCCCCGGAGGCGCTGCGCTACACCGTCGCGACGGGATACGGCCGCAAACTCTTCAAGGAGGCGGACGAAAACATCAGTGAGATCACCGCCAACGCCATCGGCGCGCGGGCCGCGGCGCAGGAGCACGGCGAGATTAAGACGATCATCAACATCGGCGGGCAGGACTCCAAGGCGATCTCCATGGACAGCGAGGGGAACGTCGTCAACTTCGCGATGAACGACCGCTGCGCGGCGGGGACGGGCAAGTTCCTTGACGTCGTCGCCCGTAACCTGGAGATCGGCGTGGACGAACTGGGGGAGTACCACTTCAAATCCACCGGCACGCCGCTCTCCATCAACAGCACATGCGCCGTTTTCGCCGAGTCGGAGATCATCGGCCTGCTGGGAAACAACCACCGTGTCGAGGAGATCGTCAGCGGGGTCCACTACTCCATCGCCAAGCGGATCGTGAAGCTCGTGAAGCGGGTCGGCATCCACGAAGGGATCTACTTCGACGGCGGCCCGGCGCTCAACAACGGGCTGGTCAACGCCATCGAGAACGAGCTGGGCAAACCGATCTTCGTGCCGGCGTTTCCGCAGATCACGACCTCCCTCGGCGCTGCGGTCCTTGCCTGGGAGTCCTACGGCTACGAAAGCGGCGAAGCGGTGTAGGCGCCGTCCCGGACGGATACCGAATCCGCCCATTTTTTTCGAATTTAGCAATTAATTTTCATGAAAACCCTCTATTTAACACATCTGTAACACCCCTTTCCTAGAATCTAGTCTTAATTATTATATTCAATATTAAATACATATGTTTATTTAATATTTTAAGAGGAGGGTATAAATGAAAAGAGGTGTTGCGGCTGCCAGTGCCGTACTGCTTGGAGCGTTTACGACGCTCGGAGCGGCAGACAACTATACGATGGAGACGATCAGCGTCGAGTCATCGACGATCACCAACGAAGCGGCGGGAAGAACCGAAGCCTCGACGGTGAACTACATTGATCAGGAGCTGATCGAGCAGATCAACCCCAAGCAGCTCAACGAGGTGCTTCAGACCGTGCCGGGCGTGACGGCGGACTTTATGGGCAACGAAGTCGTCGAGATCCATATCCGTGGGATCAACCAGCAGGAGTTTATGTGGGAGGATACCGGGGTCGCGATTATTGTCGACGGGGTCCCCGTCTACGCCAAGAGCGGCAAATTCCGTCTCAATATGAGCGATATCACCAGCATCAAGGTGATCAAAGGGAGTGCGGCCTATCTCTACGGCAACCGCGCGATGGCCGGTGCCATCGTTATTACGACCTCCAAGCCACGGGGCGGCGACGACGCCTATTCGGTCAGTGCGGAAGCGGGAAGCTTCAATGCCCAGGATTACGAAGCGACGGCCCGCATCAGCCGGGAGAGCTTTGCCGCCAGTCTGAACGCGAACTACCGCAAAAGTGACGGCTACTGGGTTGATTCTGCTTACTGGAACAAGTCGCTCAGCGGCAAGCTCTCCTACTATATCGACGACACGAGCGACGTGACGCTGGGCATCGACAAGACGCTCAAGTACGAGGAGCAAAAACGCGCTTCATCGACCGGTGTCACCGCGGCGGACGCCAATCCCCGTGGTACGGCGGCGAGCGGCTTTCAGAAGGACAACGAGGTCGACCTGGACAAGTACATCCTTACCTATACGAAAGAGTTTGCCAACGGGGGGAACCTGCTGCTGAACGTCTACGACTACATTGACGAATACGATTACATCTCCAGCCCGCAGGATACCGACGGCGACGGCATCGGTGACACCTACGCGCGGCACACCCTGGAACACAAAAAACAGAAGGGGGCCAAGCTGGAGTTCAAACAGGAGCTGGCGGATTTCGCCTATCTTGTCGGCTACGAGTTCGGCGATCGCCAGTACCAGTCCGGCAGCGAGACACTGATCGACTACAACTCGACGGACGTCGAGGGAAATCCCGTTGCGAACTATGCCGGGGAGCTGACACACACCAATGACGACCAGCGTCTGCACGCCTTCTATGGTGAGCTGAAATATGCCGTGACACCGGCATGGACGGCTGTATTCAATATGCGCCACGATATTCAGAAAGATATGTACGAGGTTGTTTCGCACGACTACAACGGTACCGACTGGAACAATGAGAAGCTTTATGACGATCACACCTATAATGAAAACGGCTACCGGGTCGGGACGACCTATGCCGTTGACGCCGACACGACCCTCTACGCCAACATCTCCACCGGCTACCGGACACCGACGGTGGACAAGATGGTCACGAACTACGAAAACCGCAACCGTACGGACGGCGTGGCCGTGCCCATCGACGTCGAGCGCAGCATCACCTACGAGGTCGGCGCGCGGGGGAATCTTGGTGGCCATCTCCTCGATTACGAGCTTTCCGTTTTTCAGATGGATACGAAAGATATCATCGGTTACCGTTTCGGGACCTATTCGTTTGCGACCAGCGGCGGCATCACGGACAATATCGGTGATGCGCGCAACCGGGGGGTGGAACTCTCCCTCAAGAGCGACCCCACGCGGCGCCTCTCGTTCAACCTCGCCTATACCTATCTGAAGGCGGAGTTCACGAAACATGACCCCGTGAAGATCGCCTACCGCGGACCGGAGTATGACATCGTCGGCAACGAGCTGCCGAGAACCCCGAACAACATCTTCGACCTCTACACGACAATAAGGTTCTCGCCGAACCTGAAGGTGATCGGTCAGGTGTACGCGCAATCGGAATACTATGCGGACGAGACGAACATGATCAAGATGCCGGGGTACGCTTTTCTTAACCTGCAGGCGCGCTATACGATGCACGTCGGCGGCAACGAACTGGAGTGCTACGTCAAGGTCAACAACGTCTTTGACGAACACTACTACCAGACGGTCTACTTCACCGGCGACAAGAGCGGGGACGGTACCTTCGACCGGGAGGACCCGACGATCACGGTCGCACCGGGCAAAGAGTATTTCGCCGGACTCATCTACCGCTTCTAGGCGTTCAGTGCTTTTGCCCCTCGCTTAATGCGCCCTCCAATTCCCGAGCCCGGCGCTCGGCGAGAGCTTCTTTTTACCCGCATCCCACTATAATAACTTCCTGATTACCGAATACGTTTTTGAAGGCCTACGATGAGCGTCCAACCCTTTACCCACCTGCACCTGCACACCGAATACTCCCTACTCGACGGCGCGAACAAGATCAGCAATCTTGCCAAACGCGTCAAGGAGCTCGGGATGACCTCCGTGGCGATGACCGACCACGGCAACATGTTCGGCGCCATCGACTTCTGGCACCAGATGAAAGGGGAGGGGATCAAGCCCATCATCGGCATGGAGGGGTATATCCACAACGGCGAGACCCTCGATGACAAAAGCACGCGCCAGCGTTTTCACATCTGTCTTTACGCGAAAAACCAGAAGGGGTACGAGAACCTGATGTACCTCTCCTCCATGGCCTACATCCACGGCTTCTACTACTTCCCGCGGATCACGAAGCAGGAGCTGCGCGAGCACAGCGAGGGGCTTGTCTGTACTTCGGCCTGTCTGCAGGGCGAGGTGAGCTGGCACCTCAACACCAACAGCGAACGTAATGTCAAGTTCGGGGCCGGCGGCTACGACGAGGCGAAGCGGGTCGCGCTGGAGTACAAGGAGATCTTCGGCGAGGACTTCTACCTTGAGTTGATGCGCCACGGCATCGCCGACCAGCTCTTTATCGACGAACCGCTGCTCAAGCTCTCCCAGGAGACAGGGATCAAGCTCGTCGCGACGAACGATACCCACTACACTTTCCCCGACGACGCCCAGTACCACGAGGCGTTCATGTGTATCGGGATGAATAAACTCTACGACGACCCCAACCGTCTGCGCCACTCGGTCCACGAGTTCTACGTCAAGAGCCCGGAGCAGATGCAGCGGCTCTACGCGGATATCCCCGAAGCGCTAGAGGCGACCCAGGAGATCGTCGACAAGTGCCAGCTCGAGCTCGAACTGGGCAACCCGACGCCGCCGAACTTCAAATTCACCCGCGAATACGCCGCGAAAGAGGGACTCAATATCGACCATGCCGACGATGCGCCGCTGGGGCCCGGCGCGACGGCAGACGATAAGAAAAAGTGGATGGGAGCCGCCGACAAGAACGACGCGGAGTTCTTCATCCACCGCTGCCGCCTGGGGCTGGAAGAGCGTCTCAAACACGTGCCGCAGGAGCGCCACGAGGAGTACCGGGCGCGCCTGGAGTACGAGATGGACGTCATCAACTCCATGAAGTTCCCCGGCTACATGCTCATCGTCTGGGACTTCGTCGCCGAAGCCAAGCGGATGGGAGTCGCCGTCGGCCCGGGACGCGGTTCCGCGGCGGGGAGCCTCGTCGCCTACGCGCTGGAGATTACCGACATCGACCCGATGAAGTACGACCTGCTGTTCGAGCGTTTCTTGAACCCCGAACGTGTATCGATGCCCGATATCGATATGGACTTCATGCAGGCGCGCCGCGGCGAGGTGATCGACTACGTCGTGCGCAAATACGGCCGCAACCAGGTGGCGCAGATCATCACCTTCGGTTCCCTGCTGGCCAAGGGGGTCATCCGCGACGTCTCCCGCGTGCTTGATATGCCGCTGAGTCAGGCGGACAAGATGGCGAAGCTGATCCCCGAAGAGCTGGGGATCACCCTCAACGGCAAGAAGAAAGGCGACGATTTCAAACCGGGCGCTTTCCAGAAAGAGCCGAAGATCAAGGAACTTATCGACACGGATCCGCAGGCGAAGCGCGTCTGGGAGTTCAGCCTCAAGCTCGAAGGGCTCAAGCGCAATGCCGGGATGCACGCGGCGGGGGTCGTTATCAGCAACGAAGAGCTCTGGAAGAAGACTCCCATCTACAAGCCGCCGGGGGAGGAGACCTTCGTCACCCAGTACTCGCTTAACTACCTCGAGGATGTCGACCTGATCAAGTTCGACTTCCTCGGCCTCAAGACCCTCGACGTCATCGACAACGCGATCAAGCTCGTCAAGACGCGCTATAACGAAGTGATCGACTGGAACACGATCAATGTGGACGACCCGAAGGTCTACGAAGTGATCCAGTCCGGTGCGACGGTCGGGATGTTCCAGATCGAATCGAGCGGGATGCAGGATCTGAACAAGCGGCTCAAGCCCTCCAACTTCGAAGACCTCATTGCGGTCCTGGCGCTCTACCGCCCGGGACCGATGGAGTCGGGGATGCTTGACGACTTTATCGAACGCAAGCACGGGCGCAAGAAGATCTTCTACCCCTTCGAGGAGGTCAGCTTCGACATGCTCAAGGAGACCCTGGAACCGACCTACGGCATGATCGTCTACCAGGAGCAGGTCATGCAGATCGTCCAGACCGTCGGGGGCTTCAGCCTCGGCGGCGCGGACATCGTCCGGCGTGCGATGGGTAAGAAGAAAGCGGACCTGATGGAGAAGTACAACCGTGAATTCTCCGAAGGGGCGCAGCAACAGGGGCTGGATTACAAGAAGGCCTCCGCGCTCTTTGACCTGATCGAGAAGTTCGCCGGCTACGGTTTCAACAAGTCCCACTCGGCGGCCTACGCGATGGTCACCTTCCAGACGGCATGGCTCAAGACCTACTACCCGCAGGAGTTCATGGCGGCCCTGCTCACCTCGGAGAAGGATAACACCGACAAGGTCGTCAAGTACATCGATGAGGTCAAGCGGATGGGCATTGAGCTGAGCCCGCCGGACATCAACGATTCGCAGCTCGAGTTCAGCGCCACCCGCAAGGATGACCAGGACCACATTCTCTTCGGGCTCGGCGCCATCAAAGGGGTCGGGACCTCCGCGGTCAAATCGATCCTCGAGGTGCGCAAGGACGGCGAGTTCACGGACCTGCAGGACTTCGTCAACCGCATCGACCCGCAGAAGGTGAACAAGAAGGTGCTCGAATCCATCGCCAAGGCGGGAGGCTTCGACCGCTACCAGTATTCGCGCCGCGCGCTGCTCGAGCAGATGGAAACGGTGATCGAGACGGCCAAGGACTCCATGCAGGCGCGCAAGAACGCCGCGGGCAGTCTTTTCGGCGACGACGCCGACGTCACCACGGTACAGCTCAGGCTCGAAGATGCTCCGGAGTTCGGTCTCAAGCAGATCCTCGAGTTCGAGAAGGAGACCCTGGGCTTCTACGTCTCCGGCCACCCGCTGGATGACTACCGCGAGGAGCTCGAGCAGCTCGAATATACCCTCTCGTCCGACCTGGAGAACATCGCCGACGGCTCCTTCGCCATCTTTATCGGGAAGGTCGAGGAGATCACGCACAAGATCTCCAAGAAAGGGAACCAGTTTGGCATCGTCAACCTTATGGACTTCCACGGCAACCTCGAGGTGATGCTTTTCAGCGACAAGCTCGAGGAGCTCGAGGCGATGAACCTCGACGAGCCGATCGCCTTTAAGGTCAAGGTGACCCATACGGAGATGTTCACCCGCACGAGCGTGACGAAGATTATGAGCCTCAAAGAGGTGAAGAAAGAGAGCAAGAAGGTCAGTACGAAGATCCGCGAGGTGCCGCAGGAGCCGCTGACCCTGCGCCTGCACCTGGACAACGGCGTCGAGCGCCTCGAGGAGCTCTACCGTCTTGTCCGCCGCCACCCGGGCACGCGCCCGCTGAAGCTCAACATCGTCTCCAAGCTGCAAAACGTCGTCATCGACTCGGCTATCCGCGTCAACAACTCCATCATGGAGGAGCTGGCAGGCCTCTCGGACGTCGACGTGGCATAACGCGGTCACGGCACTTAATGCAGACGATCTCGCCCGAAGCGCTGCGGACGATCCGATCGCTCGTCGGTGATGTGACGGAGGAGCAGCTGCGTTTCGTCGACGCCTATGTTTCGCCCGAGTTTTGCGCGTTCATCCCCGTCGGCGGGCAGTGCGGTTATGCCGTGACGCCCGAACATGAGCACCCCGCCTATATGTTCGTGATCCAGTACGACGAAGCGACGCAGGTCGTCCTAGAGGGAAGGCGTTTGACGCCGAAGCCCCGCCATCTTTTCTGCCTCTCCCCCCGCATTGCGCACCACGAGGTACAGAACTACCTTCCGCCGCGCTACTGCGCCATCTTCGTCAATCCCGGCAGTTTTGAGAGCGTCTACGGACAATACCGCGATGATCCGGTGGCATTCAACGGCGAGATGTTCGATCTGGACGAAGGGATCCAGCCGCTGTTGCAGCTCTTTATGCAGTCGTGCCGGGAACAGGCCCGTCCGCTGGCCGCCTCGCTGGCACAGAGCCTGACACACCTGATCGTCCGCAATACGCTCTCGACGTTCCCGGCTGAGCGTGAGAGCGTTTCGCTGCAGGGGCGCATCAATGCCGCGGTCGAATATATCCACCTCCATTACGCCTATGAATTGGAGCAGCGAACGCTGGCGGAGGTCGCGGGCGTCTCCGTGTCGCATTTCGGGCGGCTCTTTCGGTCCGCGCTGGGGATGAGCGCGGGGGATTACCTGCTGCGCGTGCGGCTGCAGCATGTCAAGAAGGTGCTGGAGTCGGGGAAGACGAGCGTGACCGATGCCGCGCTCGGAGCGGGATTCAACTCCGCCTCGTACATGGCCCGCCGTTTCAAAGCGGCCTTCGGCGAGACCCCCTCCGAGTACGCCTCACGCTTCAAATAGCCGAATCGTGCGCTTTTTCAGCGTGTTTGTACTCGCGAAGCCCCCGGGACTTTGCCTATACTGTGCCGAAAAAAGGAGTAGTTTATGCCTCAGGAAATTCTGGCATTTATCACACAAAACCCTGTCTGTACCCTTGCGACCGCGGAGGGGGAACAGCCGCATGTACGCGGATTTTTAAGCAACATCATCGGCGGGAAGCTCTATTTCACCTCGTCGACCGCCAAAGCCGTCGGGCGACAGCTGCGGGCCAACCCGAAGGTGGAGCTCTGCTACCTGTCGCAGGACTTTACGACAATGCTGCGGATCCGCGCGGAGATGAGAGCGGTGGAGGATCGCGCGATCAAGCAGCAGCTGATCGAGACCCGGGAGTACCTGGCGCACTTCAGCGCGGACGATCCCTCCTTTATGCTGCTGTCACCGGTGAACGGGGAAGCGTGGTTCTGGACGCTTGCGGACAATCTGCGCGAAGCGGCGATTGAAAGGGTGCCGTTTCAGCCCGCATCGTAAAGCCCCCGTCACTCCGGATAGATCATCTTCTTCGTCACGCCGCCGTCAATAACGAAGTTCTGTGCCGTAATGAACTCCGCATTGTCGCCGGTGAGGTACCAGACCATCTCCGCGACATCGGAGACGCCGCCGACCCGTCCCGACGGATGGAAGGTGTGGTCAAAACCGTGCAGAGATTCGGGGGCGGCGTGTTCGATCCAGCCGGGGCTGACAGCGTTGACGCGCACGGGGGCGAGGCTCATGGCCATGGCGTGGGTGAGGCTGAGCAGGCCCCCTTTACTCGCGCTGTAAGCCTCGGTATGCGGTTCGCTCATCAGCGCACGGGTTGAGGCGATATTGACGATGCTGCCGCCGCTTTGCATCAGCAGCGGTGCCACGGCCCGGCTGAGGAGGAAGGGCGCGGTCAGGTTGACGTCGAGTACCCGTTTCCACTCCTCTACGGAGAGTGTCAGGGGGTCGCCGTTGGCATGTGTTGCGGCGTTGTTGACGAGGGCGTCGAGGTGCGTCAGGGATGCCGCCGCTCTTTCAATGCTTTTCGGGTCCGCGAGGTCGCAGGCGAGCGGTTCGAATCCGCCTTGCAGGGATGCGGCGAAGAGGGATTCCGCCTGGATGTCGAGGCCGTAGACTTTCCAGCCGCGTCCGGCAAAAAGGGTCGCAGTCGCGAGCCCGATCCCCTGCGCGGCGCCGGTAACGAGGAGCGTTCTCACTGCTTGCGCTTCCGGAACAGTTTGGCGACGGAGGCGAAATCCTCTCCCTCGAACCCTTCGGCGAAGGTGCGGGCATAGAGCTCTTTGACCATGGCGGCCGTGTACAGGGGCTGTTCAAGGCCGTAGGCCAGGTCCTGCAGGCAGTGCAGGTCTTTGTAGATCAGGGCGTTGGAGAAGTGGGGCGCGTAGTCGTCGTCGAGCAGTTTTTGGCGTTTTGCGTCGAACACGAGGGATTTGCCGCCGCCGACGGCGAGGATCTCCAGGAGCGTTTCACGCTCGATCCCGGCCGCTTCGCCGATGCCGACCGTTTCCGCCAAAACGGCCATGATGCCGCCCAGGGCGAGGTTGTTGACGAGCTTCATCTTTGTCGCCCGCCCCGGTTCGCGCAGGTAGAAGAGGTGCGCTCCGATGGATTCGAGGATGCCCCGGGCCGCCTCAAAGACCTCTTCCTCCCCGCTGGCCAGCACCGTCAGCGCCCCGTTGGCCGCGGGGACGACGCTGCCGAGCACCGGGCACTCCAGGTAGGAGGCCCCCGCAAGACGGCAGCGTTCGTGGAAACTCGCAACGGCGTCGAAATGGTTGGTGGTCAGGTCGATGACGGTCTTGCCGGGGGCGTTGGCGCCAAGCAGGCCGTTTTCGCCGGAGAGAACGGCGTCGACCGTGGCGCTGTCGAAGAGGCAGAGCAGTACGACGTCGCATTGCTCGATGACGTCGCGCGGATGGCCGCAGAGGTTGACAGCCAGCCCCTCGGCTCGTTGCGGCGTCCGGTTGTAGACGCTGAGCGTATGTCCGCACTCCAGCAGCCGCTCGGCGACGGCGCGGCCGAGGTGTCCGAGCCCGATAAATCCCAGATGCATGTGTACTCCTTTTTTCTGTTTTGCGTATTATGCCTTTTCTTCCGGGATATAGGCCCTTTCACGACGTATTTCGAAGAAGAGGGCGATACCGAGCATCAGAGTGAAAACGAGCGAGGCGCCGATGGTGCCGAATGCCACGCCCCCGTCGTCGGCGGATTTGGTCAACAGGTCGCCGAATGTCGCGCCGAAAGGACGGGTCAGGATGAATGCTATCCAGAAGAGCAGGACCGGCGAAAGGGCGGTGACATAGTGCAAAAGCGCCGTCAGGGCCAGAACCCCGCCGATCAGAAGGGCGCTGTACATGAAACCGATCTGAAGGTCGTCTGCAAGGAAATCACCTGCCGCCGTTCCCAGCGTGTTGGCGATCAAAAAGGCGAGCCAGTAGTAGGTCTCCGCCGGGACAGAGCTGATCTGTTCGACCGAGAGCGAACGCGTTTTGGCACGCCACAGCAACAAGACACCTGCCAGCAGAACGAGCAGGAGCATTGATCCCGCGGCGTACCCCAGTCCCAGCGTTCGGTCGATAAAATCCGATATCGCGGTTCCGGCGATGGCCGAGGCGGTAAACGTCAGCCAGTAGAGGGCCGGATCGTAGCGTTTCATCGCGATCTTGACGGCGGCCAGCAGGGCGAAGATGGCAAGGAAAATGAGAATGGTACTTCCGTAGCCGATCTCAAACGTCATGGAAAACATATCAGCGCCGGTTTCGCCAAGGGTGGTTGAAGCGATCTTGATGATCCAGTAAAGCAAAATGATCTGGGGAACACGTGAATGGGTCATGGCAGATACCTTTTTAAGGGTGTATAAGCGGGATGATACTCCATCTTTTTAAACGGAACAGCACTCCGTTTCAGCGGCAAAAACGGCCGACGGGCATGGATTTTGCATGCCCTCCGGCAACACTATATTTCCGGAGCCAAAGATGGACACTCTCAAGATCGTATGCCCCCACTGCCAAAGCGTCAACAGCGTCGTCAACGAAGTCGAAAAAAAAGAGGTGCCTTGCAGCAGCTGCGGCAAACCCCTGACGGACACGACCCCCGTCACCTGCGACGCGGAGGCGTTCAAGCTCCACATCGCCGAAAACGACATTCCCGTCATCGTCGATTTCTACTCCCCCGACTGCGGTCCCTGCATGGAGATGGCGCCGGATTTCGAAAAAGCGGCCTCCTCCTGCGCCCTTGAAGTGCGCTTTTTAAAGGTGAATACACTCAACGACGCGCCGCTTGCGCTGCAATACGGTGTGAACGAACTGCCCACGACCATTGCCTTCAGCAGGGGAATGGAGATGAACCGTTTTACCAGCAAACTCTCCAAAGACCAGCTCAGCATGTGGGCGGAGAGCCTGATCCAGATGACGCTCTGAGAGACGGTCATGAGCGCGATCACAAAACAAGAGGCGATCAAAGGGGCATTTTTCGGTGCGATTGTCGGCGATGCCCTCTGCCTCGGAAGCCACTACGAGTACGACGCCCAGAAGATCTACCTGGCCTACGGCCGCAAACCGGTGGACCGTTTCATGTCTCCGGGCGAGATGATGGGCGGACAGACCCACGGCATCGGCTGGGGGGCGCAGAACTACCACCCCGGCAAAAAGGCGGGCGGGACGACCGACTACGGCGATTACAATATTCTCTTTCTCGAGCATCTGGCCAAGACGGCGGAGCCCCCGCGCGCAGTCAGCGTTTCCGAGCTCATCCCCCACTGGATGCAGCGGCTGGAGAACGGCTGGGGGTCGTGGATTTGCACGATGACCAAGGAGACCTACGCGCAGGTGAAGCGGGGCTTCCCCGTCGAGAACCTGGGCGGGATCTCCAACGCGATGGCGATCCGGCACGTCGCGGCGCACGGCTACTATGATACGGAAGAGGCGGTGGT
The DNA here is from genome assembly GCF_039645995.1 of Sulfurimonas sp. HSL3-1. Classification (NCBI taxonomy): domain Bacteria; kingdom Pseudomonadati; phylum Campylobacterota; class Epsilonproteobacteria; order Campylobacterales; family Sulfurimonadaceae; genus Sulfurimonas; species Sulfurimonas diazotrophicus. Next base: position 1,578,299 of record NZ_CP147920.1, on the reverse strand, counting down.
CGACGCGTCGCAGAAGGCGATGTTTACCCACCGCAACGCCGAGGCGCTCGGCGGCGGGGAGTACTTCGCCCGAGTGACCCACCGGGTACTGAACGGGACGGCTCCCATCGATGCGATCCGCGCCGTCGGCGAGCAGATGGGCGGCTTCTTCCAGGCCAAAACCCTCCAGGCGATCGCCAAGTTCGAAGAGGCGACCGACCCGGAATCCCCGCTCGGCAAAGAGAAGTTCGTCGACGACCTGGCACTCACCAGTATGGCCCGGCTGTGGGATATCGGCCGCTCCGAACCGGTGCGCGTCGGCAAGGCGAGCCCGACGGAGGGTACACTGCCGGGTGCCGTCTACTTCATCCTCAAATACGGCGGCGAAACGGACGGTCTGAAAAAGGCGCTGCAGGCCAACGCGATGGTCGGCGGCGACAACGCCTCGCGGGCCATCGCCATCGGGATGGTACTCGGCGCCCTCTACGGTGTGAACGCAATCCCGGAGGCATGGAAACAGTCACTGGACCAGTGGGAGTACTGCGAAACCCTGCTCGAGAAGCTGCCGCTGCTGCAAAGCGCGTGAGATGCTGTCGCTGTACGCTTAAAGCCTGCTAGCGTACGCTTGGCTGCTCTGCTCCCATAAGCGTCCTGAAGCGGTGCGGACGCTATAATCAGATATCAATCAAACGACTATATCATACGGGAAAGAGCATGACGAGAGAAGATTTCAACGACGGACTTTTGGGCTTTCTGGATGCGTCGCCGACGCCGTTCCACGCGGTTGCGAACGTGACGGGAATGCTGGAGAACGCCGGGTTCACCTACCTGGACGAGCGCAGCGAATGGACGCTGGAGGCGGGAGGGCGCTATTACACGACGCGCAACGCCTCTTCGGTGATCGCCTTCACCTACACGGGCGAGAGCGACTACGCCATGTTCGGGGCGCACACGGATTCGCCCAACCTCAAACTGAAGCCTTCGCCGGTACTGAAGGGCAGCGGTACGGTGCGCCTAGGCGTCGAGCCCTATGGCGGGCTGCTGATGAACCCCTGGTTCGACCGGGACCTCGGCATTGCCGGGCGGGTGGCCTACCGGACGAAAACGGGGGAGCTCAAAGAGGCGAATATCGACACGGGTGACGCAGTGGCGGTGATCCCCTCCCTGGCGATCCACCTCGACCGTGAGGCGAACCAGAGCCGTTCCGTCAATCCCCAGACGGACCTGCCGGCACTCATCGGCTGCGACGAAAGCTTTGATTTCGAAGCGTGGGTAGGCAAGCAGCTTGAAGCTATTGGCGTGGCAGACTTCGAGCGGCTGCTGTCGCATGAGCTGAGCCTTTACGATACGCAAAAGGCTTCCTATGTCGGCGTGGCAAAGGAGTTTATCGCCTCGGCGCGCCTGGACAACCTGCTGAGCTGCTACGTGGCGCTGCTTACCATCTGCAGCGTCGGCAATGACCGTCCCTACCTGATGATCCTCTCCGACCACGAAGAGGTCGGCAGCGAGAGCACCAGCGGGGCGGCGGGCCCCTTTTTGGAAAATACGCTGCAGCGTATCACGGGGAGCTATGAAGCCTTTGTTCAGCTCTGCCAGCGCTCCTTGATGGTCTCCTGCGACAACGCCCACGCCCAACACCCCAACTACGCCCACAAGCACGACCCGGAGCACGCCCCCTACATCAACAAGGGTCTGGTACTGAAACTCAACGCCAACCAGCGCTACGCGTCAAACTCCCGTACCGTCTCCCGCTTCGTCCTCGCTTCGGAACGCGCGGGCCACCCGCTGCAGGAGTTCGTCACCCGCAGCGATATGGGATGCGGCTCCACCATCGGCCCCATCACCGCGACGCGGCTGGGCATAGAGACCCTCGACGTCGGACTGCCGACCTATGCCATGCACTCCATCCGCGAACTGGCGGGCACGAAGGATGCCTTCGAACTCTACGAGATGCTGCTGGCGCTTTAAAGCGTCAATGCTGAATAAAGGGTGGGGGTACTTTCACTGAAGAAAGTAGTGAAAGCAGGTGGTTGGACCGTCCGGACTGTGTCCGGACGGCGTTGAATATCTAGGCCAATGCCTCTTCGATCTGTGCGAGGGCGAGCTTCTTGCCGTTCTCTTCCTCTTCGGCGCTCCACCAGTACTCGATGATCTGCTGTTCGATCGTTCCCAGGAGGTCCATCGGCAGGTTGGCGAAGACCTCGAAGGAGCTGATGTCGTCGGGGCTCACTCCTTTGGGTTTTGCCAGGTCGGTGATGAGCTCGCGGATCGACTTTTCGATGTCGGTGGGTTCGGGCAGCGGTGTGTCGTCGTCGGTCGGCTGGGGGATGACGCGTGCATAGTCGATCCACGTCTTGATCTCCCCCTCCAGGTAGTCGTATCCCTGGACCTGGTAGCAGAGCACCCGGTTGTCGCCGTAGACGATCTCGTCGCTGTCGTCGAGGACATCGGAGGTCTTGGCGATGCCGTCGTGCAGGTAGACCTCGATGCGCTCGTTCTCGCGCAGGGTGGAAGCGGTTTCAAAAGCGTTGCGCGCGTGTTTAAGCAGTTCTTCTTTGATAGTTTCTTTATCCATGGGTAACCTTTCTTTTCAATTCAATTCATGTAGGGGATATCGAGGACGGCGTCGCGGTCTTCGGCGTCGTACTCGAAGGTGTCGATCCGTGCAATGTTCGCGATCTTGCCGGTGATGGCCAGGCGCTGCAGCGGATGCAGTTTACGGGATTCGACGCTCTCTCCGATGGCGTCGCAATAGTGGTTCGTAATGATCGGATGCCACTGCCCGTGCTGTGCCGCAACCGTTTCGGCAAAGGTTTTGAGCGCTTCGAGCTCCATGGCATCGAGGCGCGGGAGCTTGCGTACGAGGTTGCGGACAAACTGCTTGGTGAAAAAGGGCTCTCCCAGCTCCAGGAGCCGGGACGCGGCGTCGATGCTCGCTTCGTTCTCGCTGTAACTGTAGGCGTAGCGGAAGTGTTCACAGACCCACTCGATGTAGCGGGGGTAGTGTTCCAGCACCATGACAAGCTCGTGAAGGTCCTGGTCGATGAGGACCTGGAAAAGACTGACGGTGTTTTTGCTGATGCGCCGCCAGTGGGGCTCTTCAGGCTGGAAGTTGTCCTTGTCCAGGATGATCCGGTAGCGGTCGATCTGTGCTCCTGCGGCCCTCAGCCGCCCTTTTTCACTGTACTCAGAGGTCTCATCAGGCACGCGGGCCTTACTGGCCTTGCTGTACTCCGGCATACCTTACATTGCCTTTTTCTGCACAGGTTCGGTGCGGGCGTTGTGGAAGTCCCAGAGCTGCTTGTAGTGTGAATCAAGCTGGGAAAGAACGCCGTCGACGGCGATCAGGTCCTTGAATTTGCCGAAGCGTTCGTTGGGGAAGCGTTCGTACCACTCCTGCATCTCCGCCTTGAGCGCATTGCGCTTGGCGACGGTCTGTGCGATCAGGCCGCGGATTTCGTGCATCTCTTTGGTAATGATCTCAGTCATGGCTGCATCCACATCCGCATTCTCCCGACGCCGTGCCCGGATCGAGGTAGGTCTGCGCGTTTTCGGAAACAACCTTGACGTAGTTTTCCGTCGCCAGACCTTCGACGATGGTGGAGAGCGCCAGCGGCTCTTTCCCCAGGTAGTAGACGCCGATGCCTTCCGCTTCCAGAACGCCGTAGGGGCCGTTACCCATGAAAGAGTAGACGACGGAGGTTACGGAGAGATCGGCAAGCAGTTTGGCGGTTTTGACACCGTCTCCTTGGCCGCCGTTCGGAATGAAACGGAATGCCTTTTCATCATTATTATAAAGGGCGAATGCCTGAACATTTCCGAAAAGTTTCGATGACGTGGCATCCATTGACGCCTTGTCCACCGGTATAGCGATCATGTCGCCTCCTTAGATGATTTTTCCTTATATTGCAAAAAATGTTCCATACTTCTGGAACGTTCTTTGCATAAGGCTGGCTATGAAAAAGTATGCACTTGATTATTTCGGTTTTTCCAACGAGGAGGGGGACGGCTGCGTTGCCCAGTTCGTCGAGTTCCCGGAGATCAAAGGAATCGGCGATACCTTCGAGGAGGCCGAAGAGGATGCATATGAACGGCTCGAAGCCTATTTTCAAAGTCAGGAGGAGCAGATAATGACGACATTCGAAGCAGGAGTCAGTGCCTACGAGGCGAAACAGTATAAAGAGGCGTATGACCTCTTTGTCGATTCGGCGGCAAAAGCGGATGCCAATGCGATGGTGAACCTGGGCGTCATGGCGATGCAGGGCAAAGGATGCGGTCGCGACATCGAGGCGGCAAAAGAGTGGTTTGCAAAGGCGGCCGAGCAGGGCAGCATGCATGCGATGATGAGCCTGGCGCAGATCTTCGAAAAAGGGCTCGACGGTACGCCCAATGAGAAGGATGCGCTTACCTATTTCAAGCAGGCAGCCGATATCGGGCATGTCGACGCCCAGTTCAAAGCGGGCATGCTCCTCAAAGAAGCGGGCGAGAAGGCCGAAGCGATGCGCTACCTGATTACCGCCGCGCACAATAACAATGTGCGGGCGCAGGAAGTTGTCACCTACGTCAGCAACAAGGAACTGGCGACGGTGCTGAACAAGCCGTTCCGCAGTCTGCCGGTGGAAAAACAGATTACGCTGGTCATGCAGGTTATCGACCAGAAGATCCGCCCGACACTCGAAGCCGACAGCGGCGGGATCGAACTGCTCAACTACGTGCCGGGGGAGACGCCGCAGATCTGGTTGAACTACCTGGGCGCTTGCTCGGGCTGTCACCTCGGTTCAACCTCGACGGCGGATATGCTGCTCGACGCTTTCGAGGAGCTGATCGACAAAAATGTCGTCCTTTACCTGATGTAGGGAGCGCGGGATGAACAAGATAGCCGCAGTCGTTACCGATATCGAACGCACGGACATCGTTACGTACATCACGCTTCAATGCAACGAGACCCAGATCCGTCTCATCAAAACAAAGACCCCTGTCTGGGCCGGGGTGGGGGACAAGGTTTGCTTCTCCTTCCAGGAGGCGTCGGTCTGCGTCAGCAAAGAGTGCCCGGGCAAGGTCTCCATTGAAAACCGCATTCCCGGAACGTTGAAAAAGATCCGCAGCAAGGATTCGCTCTGCGAACTCACTTTTGAGAGCGATATCGGCACGGTCGTATCGCTGATCACGGAGAAGGCGTGTCATGAGCTGGGGCTCGAGGTCGGCTGCGACGCGACGATGCTGCTGCGCGGCGTCGACATCCACCTGGAACCCGATGTGGTCCCAATGACAGTAGACAGTTTCAAGAAGCGTGCAGGAACGAAAGTTGCACCGTAAAGAGCATACTTTTAACAGGAGAAACAAATGGCAGTAATGATTACGGATGAGTGCATCAACTGTGACGCTTGTGCACCGGAATGTCCGGTCGCGGCAATCTTGAGCAACGGTGACGAAAAGAACCCCTACGACGACGAGCGCTTCTATGTGAAGCCGGAGACGTGTGTTGAGTGTGTCGGCCATGCGGATGCGCCGCGTTGTGCGGAAGCGTGCCCGACCGAAGGTTCTATCGTATGGGATATGCCTTTTACCGTTGATTTCGAAGAGTACTACTCCAAAGGGAACGAAGACGGTACCTACAAGATCCGCGAACACAAAAAGAAAGGGCTGATGCTTCCGTCAGTCAAAGAACAGAAGTTCATGGATGAGATCGGTATGGACGTGCGCGAAGGCCACGCCAACGTCTCTGACTCGTTCTAATTCGTAGCGTCCGAAACACGACGTTAACACCGGGGTCACCCTAGAGTGAACCCTGGTATGTCTTAGCTTTCATGTGTCAAGCACCTTTTCGGCGGGAGAGGGTGTTTGACACATGAAAGGCGCTTTACGGTGAAGCGGATAGCTTCCTCTCGCATCATACACAAAAGGTAGTAATCATGAGAATCGCATTTGCTTCATCCACGGGCGAAAAGATCGATCAGCACTTCGGCTGGTCCAAAACCTTCCATCTGTACGAGGTCGATAAGGAGAGCGCGACGCTGCTCAAAGTTATTGAAAGCTCGGACGAGCCTGAGGAAGAAGTGGCGAAACTCAACTACAAGATCGGCACGATCGAAGAGGCGGATATTCTGTATTGCACCCAGATCGGTCCGAAGGCATCCAAGATGGTCCAGGCTGCGGGGATTCACCCCGTGCAGGTCAAGGAGGGTGAAGCGCTCCAGGGCGCGATCGACCAGATCCACGAGATGCTGAATACGCAGCCGCCCCTGTGGCTGCTGCGCATTTTCCACAAAGGTGCTCAGCGCAGCGCCTGAGGCTTTGCTTCTTCTAAAACCCCCGGGATGACGGAGGTTTCACAAGGATCAAATCCACAACAAACCTTAAAGGATAAATTATGGCTGTAATTATTGATGACAAATGTATCACCTGCGACGCCTGTCTGCAAGTCTGCCCGGTCAATGCGATTGTAGACGATTCGGATAACCCTACCGGCGAGAAGCGCTACTACGTCCAGCCTGAAAAGTGTGTTGAGTGTGTCGGGATCTACGACGATCCGCAGTGTGCCGCGATCTGCCCGAGCATCGGTACGATTACCTGGGACATGCCGTTCACACCGGAATTCGAAGAGCATTTCCTCAACGGAGAGATCTACAAACTCGGCGAAAAGAACGGCAAGCTCAAAACGCCGTCTTTCCGTAAAAAGAAATTCCGCGAGGACATCCCGGTTGAAGACCGCGGTGTCGGCAGACTGGTCGAGGAAGAGCCAGAAGAGCTGAACGAGGCGGGTTGAGGCACTGCCAATGGCCGTAAACCCTGTGCCCATTCGGGCCTTTCACCAGCGCGAAGAGCGTTATCAGGGACTGCAGATCGAATTTGACGGTTCCGAGAGCGTGAAGTCACGGATTCTCGATACGATCGACTCCGTGTCGCAGCAGCGCGGTATCTCCCCCAGCCTAAATCACTTCAGCGATGCATCGATCTATATCGAGTTTCACGACGAGTACGACCGTGACGGCGGCGAGTTTTTCGCCGACCTGCTCGGCCGTCTCGGTATAGCACAATGCGAAAGCTGCTAAAGGAAGCATCGGATGCCTTATGAACTTTGATAAAAACCGTCTGGCTGAAATCGCCGCCGCGCTTTCGCCTTTCGAAATCGACTGCGCTATTACGGTGGCCCTTAAGATCTCGGACGATACGTGCAAAATGGGTACGGGACAGCGTGCACTGTTTATGGCGCTCTACGACCTTGTGCCCGATAAAAGCAGTGCGATGTTCGCTGAAGACGCGCACGCGCTGATCCTCCAGGGACGCTCCGCGCTGAGCGATGAGATCGCCGCGGCGATCAAACCGCTGCGCGAGTCGGCCATGGATGCCATCACGCGTCCGAAGATGAAAGCTTTTAAAGCGTCGATCCGCGCGCGGCTCTCTGCCGACGAAGCGGCGTAGGCGCACCCCGGACCCTTCCACAGGGCCTTTTGGCCCTTTACCACTACGACTACAGCCTTCAGAGCCACCACCTGCCAGGCGGTGTTCTTTCCTTATTGCCTAAAAAATAATCACAACAAGAGAGCAAAAAGCCGACAAAATTGTATACCATTTTCATGAAACTTCCGCAGTCAAGGCTGCGAAAAAAGGATTAACCAATGAAGAAGTGGCTTTTGTCCATGATGATGCTTCTGCCGACGCTGGCGCTGGCAGAGGATACGCTCGATACAGGTGATACGGCCTGGATGATGGTGTCAACAGCGTTCGTACTGCTGATGACGCCGGCAGGTCTGGCACTCTTTTACGCCGGGATGACGCGTACAAAGAATGTACTTAATACCTATGCAATGGTAATGGGTGCGTTCGTGGTAGCGTTTGTGGTCTGGGTCATTGCAGGCTACTCCATCGCCTTCGGCGCGAACGAGAGCGCGGCACTGCAGAACGTGTTCGGCGGCTTCGGGAACGTCTTCCTTTCCGGTATCAACTGGTCTGACCTTTCCGGCAGCTACCCGACCTTCGTCTTCATCGCGTTCCAGGGTACGTTTGCAGCGATCACCGTTGCGATCGCATCCGGTTCCGCGATCGAGCGTATGAAGTTCTCAACATGGATGCTCTTCGTTGTCCTGTGGGGCCTGGTGGTTTACGCACCGATCACGCACATGGTATGGGGCGGCGACGGTGCCTACCTCTTCGATGAGGGTGCCCTTGACTTCGCCGGCGGTACGGTTGTCCACATGAACGGCGGTCTGGCCGGTCTGGTCCTGGCAATCATGCTCGGCAAGCGCGCAGGCTATCCTAAGACAGCCATGAAACCGGCGAGCATTATCCTCACCGCTGCCGGTGCGGCGATCCTCTGGTTCGGCTGGTACGGCTTCAACGGCGGTTCCGCATTCGGTGCGAACGCTGTTGCAGGCCTGGCGGTTCTGACAACGACCATTGCTACGGCAGCTGCCGGTGTCACCTGGATGCTGATTGAATGGTTCATGTTCAAGAAACCGACCCTGCTCGGTGTCGCTTCCGGTATCGTTGCCGGTCTCGTCGCGATCACGCCGGCAGCCGGCTTCGTCGGTGTCGGCGGTGCCTTCATCGTCGGTATCGTCGGTGCACTCATCGGCTTCTTCGGTGTGGCGATCCTGAAAAAGAAACTGGGCTACGACGACAGCCTCGACGCGTTCGGTATCCACTTCCTCGCGGGTCTGTGGGGTGCGATCGCAACGGGTATCTTCGCTCTGAACGATCAGGACCTCCTCTGGGACGGTCCGCTCAAAGCAAGCGGCGACCGTATGGGTCAGCTCTTTGTGCAGTTCGAATCTGTCCTGATCGTCGGTCTGTGGACCCTGGTCGGTACGGTCATTGTCTACCTGATCTCCTCTGCGATCACCGGCGGTGCACGCGTTGACGAAGAGACAGAGACAATGGGTCTGGACGAATCCATCCACGGCGAGCGCGGGTTCAACCTCTAATTGAACGGCTCGGGAGCCTCGGCTTCCGAACAGTGTTACAATACAAAGCACAAAAAGGATTGTCAGAATGAAAAAAGTAGAAGCGATCATCAAGCCGTTCAAGCTTGAGGATGTGAAGGATGCACTGGCTGAGATCGGTATTACCGGTATGACGGTCAGCGAAGTCAAAGGGTACGGGCGCCAGAAAGGGCACAGCGAGCTCTACCGCGGTGCGGAGTACGTCGTTGACTTCCTGCCGAAAGTAAAAATGGAGATGGTCGTCGAAGCGGCATCGGTCGACCAGGTCGTCGATACGATCGTCGAAGCGGCCCGCACCGGCAAGATCGGTGACGGTAAGATCTTCATCAGCGATATCGAAAAAATTATCCGTATCCGTACCGGCGAATCCGGCTCCGAAGCGGTATAACCTTTTCACCGGCGGGGAACTCCCGCCTTTTTCCCTCTCCACTCTTTTAGACATACCTCCCCTTTTTTAGCCCCTTTTCACCTCAAAACCGATAGATTGTCCCCATCATATTCCGGGAGTCAATCGTGAAATCATTAACAGGGAAAAGAGCCTTTGTCAGCGGGGCAACATCGGGCATAGGCGAGGCGTGCGCTCGGCGTTTGGCCGCGGCGGGTGCGGACCTGGTGCTGCACGGGCGCAGCCAGGAAAAGCTCGATGCGCTGAAAACGGCACTGTCCGAGCACGGCGTCACGATCGATACCGTGACATTCGATGTCCGCGACCGGCATGCAGTCGAGGCGGCCATGGGCGCCCTGCTGGAAGAGAGCGCCGTCGATATCCTGATCAACAACGCCGGTCTGGCGCTCGGGCTCTCACCTCTGGATGAAGGGGATGCCGACGAATGGGAGGAGATGATCGATGCGAACGTCAAGGGGCTGCTCTATGTCAGCCGCGCCGTCATCCCGCAGATGCGCCGTCGCAATGGCGGGCATATCCTCAATATCGGCTCTATCGCCGGAAAGATGACCTACCCGGGCGGCAATGTCTACTGTGCGACCAAGTCGGCCGTGCACGCGTTGACGGAGGCGATGAACATCGACCTAGACGGAACGGCCGTGCGGGTCGGCAACATCGCACCGGGGGCGGTTGAGACGAATTTCTCCGCGACCCGTTTCGGCGGTGACATGCGCAGGGCCGATGCCGTCTACGAAGGGTACGAACCGCTGCATGCCGACGACATCGCCGATCTGGCCCTCTACATGCTGCAGGCGCCGGCACACGTCAACATCCAGGATGTGCTCATCATGCCGACGGCACAGCGCAATCCTTATGTATTAAGCCGGGACGGGTAGGAAAAGGTCTAGAGGGAAAAGTTGAAGAGGGGATGCCCCGGAGGGCGGTGCGATCAGACCGCGCCGAAGAGGACTCTACCTTCGCCGCTTTTCGCCGCTTTGACGTCGTCATAGCTCTTGTCGGCGATGCGCAGTGTTGTGACCTTGATCTCGTCATAGACGGTATCGATCTTTTCGCCGGCACCGAGTTTTTTCAGGTCGCCCTTGGAGAGATCTGCATGGTCGAGCAGTTCGTTCCATACGGAGCTTTCGTCCAGTGAGAAGGCGTAAAAAGTGAAGCCCTCGTACTCGAACTTGCCGTCGGCGTCGAGGTCGGTGACGAAGAGAATATAAAGACCGTCGGTGGAAAGGACCTCTTTGTACTGTTCAACAAACGGTTCGAAGAAATCGAAGGTTTCCAGTTCGCAGGCGATGAAGTCGATTTTGTCGCTGTTGCTGACGAGGATAACCTGTGTTGCGGTCGCTTTCGGCGGGAGCTGCTTGTCGGCAGAGAGTACCTTGCCCGGCGTAATGACGAGGCTGCCGCGGTAGCCGTAATCGTATTTGTCCGTTTTCTCGCTGAAAGAAGCCTGCCACTGCAGGTTGTTCCCGTAAATGAAGTCCTGTACTGTTGACATAGGGAGTCATCCTTATATTGTGATATGGCCGTCGTGATGCAAGTTGTGTTCTATGATTTTGCGGCTAAGATTATCTCTCTCCTGTTGACGTTGATGTTCGGATCACTCTGGGATTCCTTTCATTACTGAAATTTTCTTTCTAATTTAGTAATTTATGTAAATATAAAAAAACTAAATTTAGCACATCTTAAAATGTTTATTGCTATGCTGGTGAATATCTATACTGCAAAGGGAGCGGGTAAGCTGCGAAAACCCTGCGGTATCTCTCCTTCTTTTCTACCCGTTCCCCAAGCCCCAGTGAAAGGGAACACGCCTATGCACCCGGATAAAGTGAAGCGCGAAACGACGAGAACGTTGACGGATCTGCCAAACATCGGGCCTTCGCTGGCCGGTGATCTTCGCCGGATCGGGATCAACCGTCCCGAACAGCTTGTCGGGCAGGACCCGGTTGAACTCTACGGCATACTCTGCGAGCTGACGGGTTCGGAACAGGATCCCTGTGTCCTGGATGTATTTATGTCGATTACGGATTTTATGAACGGGGGAGAGGCAAAAGTGTGGTGGGCCTATACGCCGCAGCGCAAGGCGATGCAGCAGCGCGACTGATCACTCTTCGCCGAAGATCCCGTAAGGATCGGCGTTGACCAGTGATGCGGGGTCGATCTTGATTTCGTCGACAATAAGCGTCTCGCGCTGGTGCGGAGGAAGACGAAGCAGCAGGCGTTCTTTGGCCTGTGTCTCATCCGCCGCATCGACGGGATAGGTGCGCTTTTTCGTCCCGTCGACGCGAACGTTTATCAGGTAACGCATTTCTCAGCCCGCTTCGCTTTTGTAACCGTATGTAGAGGAGATGGAGCGCAGGCGCTCCGCCGCTTTGGTGAAGGCATCGATAACGTAGTCGATCTCCTCTTCGGTCGTGAAGCGTGAAAGGCTGAGGCGGATGGCGGTATGCGCCAGTTCCGGGTCTTCGCCGATGGCGCTCATGATCGGGTTGGCTTCGAGGGACTCGGAAGCACACGCCGAACCGGTGGATGCGGCGATGCCGGCCCGGTTGAGGTCCCACAGCATCGCTTCACCTTCGATCCCGCGCAGGGAGATAAGGACGGTGTTCGGCGTGCGTTTGTCACGCGGCCCGACGATGATGGTGTCGGGGATCTTCGCCAGGGCATCTTCAAGCTTGTCGCGGAGGCGGCGGACTTCCGTGTTCATCTTATCAACGTGGCCTGCAGCCTGTTCCATCGCCAGGCCCATCCCGACGATATAGGCGACATTGAGTGTACCGGCGCGCTTACCGCCCATCTGCTCACCGCCGTGCAACAGGTTGGGAAGCTGCTTGCCCTTTTTGACGTAGAGACCGCCGACCCCTTTGGGACCGTGGAACTTGTGCGCGGAGAAGGTGAGGTAGTCGACATTGACTTTTGTCAGGTCTACCGGCAGTTTGCCGATGGCCTGGACGGCATCGCTGTGGAAGAGGATGTCGTTCTCTTTGGCAAAGGCGCTGACCTCTTCAACCGGGAAGATCATCCCCGTTTCGTTGTTGGCCCACATCATGGAGATGAGGACGGTTTTGTCGGTGACAGCCGCTTTGATCGCTTCGGCGCTGACACCGCCGTTCTCGTCCACGTCGACGTAGGTGACATCGACACCGTAGTCGCTCAGGAAGTGGAGGGTATCGAGGATACAGGGGTGCTCGACAGAGGTCGTGACGATATGGTTCTTTTCCGGGTTTTTCAGAATATGCTTGAAGTAGATCCCTTTGAGAACTGTGTTGTTGCTCTCTGTTGCACAGGAGGTGATGAGAATGTCATCTTCGTCCGGTACATTCAGGGCGTCGTACATCTTGCCCATCGCTTTGTTCAGGTGGGGGCGGACTTCCATCCCGTACAGGTGCAGGGAGTTCGGGTTCCCGAAGAGGTCCTCGAAAAAGGGCTGCATTTTGACTTTGACCAGAGGGTCGATCTTGGTAGTGGCATTGTTGTCGAGATAAACGCGCATTGAATGTTCCTCGTAATTTGGGTGTTAATGCCCCGTAGAATGCAAAATCCGTTCGAGAAGAGGGTGCAAAAGCGTTCGCTACGCAAAAAGGGGGATTTTTTTCGTGTCGAGGGGTCGATAGGCCATCTTGATTGCGGCCCATCCCCCGACTCTGCTATAATAGATATATTATGGGAACAAAAAATAATCTTTTTATTATTTTAAGTGAAATCATGATGATCGGTATTGTAACGGCTATCTTTTATAAGGCCGGGACACTCCACGTGCGGATGGAACAGGAGATTCTTGATGCCAAACAGATGTTGGTCACCGCCGACGAACTGCGGCAGACCTCCGACGACCTCACGCATTTCGCACGCTCCTATGTTGTGACGAAAGACCCCGAATTCAAACATCGCTACTACACGACCCTGGATATCCGCAACGGCATGGCGCCCAGACCCAAAGGGTATGCCAAGGTCTATTGGGACCTGTCGAAAGAGGACAGAGAACGCAAGCATCCGCCGGGGGAGAAAAAATCCATGGATGCCATCATTGCGGAACTCCCCTTTTCCCCGGAAGAAACCGCAAAACTGACAATGGCGGAAGCCAACTTAAACGAGATTGTCAAGCTGGAGATCGAGGCGATAAACGCTGCGGAAGGGCGTTTCAAGGATGCCGAGGGGATGTACACGGTCCGGGCGGAACCCGACCGGCAGAGGGCCATCGCGTTGTTGCATTCCAAGGCCTATTATGAGGCCAAGCAGAAGATTATGAATCCCATCGACGACTTTCTAAGCCTGCTCAACGACAGGATCGAGGGGATTTTCAATGCCCTGAACGCCAAACTCGCCTTTTTTGAATATGTGATGTTCGGGGTCATTGTCGGATACATCTTTATCAACCTTTTTATCTACCGCTATCTCGTCAAACGCAATAAACTTGACCGGCAAAAACTAGAGTACCTTGTGGAGCAGCGTACGCAGAACCTTGAAACATCCCAGCGCAAACTTCAGGAGGCGCAGAGCCTGGCGCACTTCGGCAGCTGGGAACTCAACCTCGAAACGAACGCGCTAACCTGGTCGGATGAAGTGTACCCGATTTTTGAAATCGATCGGGACGATTACGACGTCTCCTATGAGCTGTTCGCACACTTTATACACCCCGACGACAGGTCGTTGGTCGACCGGACCTACCAGGAGTCGGTCAGCCGTCATACGCCCTACAGAATCGAACACCGTCTGCTGTTGCGCGACGGCAGGGTCAAATATGTCCTCGAAAGCGGCGAGACTTTTTATGATGCGAAGGGTACGCCGGTCCGGTCCATCGGGACGATCTATGACATTACGGACCGCAAAAAGTATGAGCAGACCCTGAAAGACCGCGAGGCACTGTTGAGCGCGGTCGTGGAACAGAGCATGGACGGGATCGGTCTGGTGGACAGGAGTGGGCATTTCATTATGGTCAATAACGCCTATACGGAACTCGTCGGCTACTCGAAGAGCGAACTCAGCCGGATGCATGTGTTCGACCTGCTGCCCCCCGGCCAGGAACCGGAGATGTTCCCGGGGATCATCAGGACACGCCAACCGTCCCGGCGGGAGAAAAAGCTGCGGCGCAAAGACGGCACTGTCTTTTTGGCGGAGATCTCCGCCACTCCCATCATGATCGGTGAGGAGGAGCGGGTGCTTGGGATCGTCCGTGACGTTACCGAATACCGGCGGATGGAACGGGCGCTGGAGTATTCGGCGCGGCACGATGCCCTGACCGGGCTGTACAACCGCCACGTGCTGGAAAAACAGCTGAGTGCCGAGGTCGGCAGGGCGGAACGCTACAACCACCCGCTGTCGCTCTTTATGCTCGATATCGACCATTTCAAGAAGATCAACGATACCTACGGTCATCAGATCGGGGATATGGCGCTGCGAAAGGTGGCGGACATTTTGAAAAAAACGATGCGTAAAACGGACATGACTGCCCGTTACGGCGGCGAAGAGTTCGTAATCATTCTGCCCGAATCTTCACATGATGAAGCGATGGAGCTGGCACAGCGTCTGTGCGGCGAGATCGCAGGGGAGCCCTATATGACGGGGGGTGAAGGGGAGTTTTTTCTGACAGTGAGTATCGGTGTCGCCAGCCTCTCGAAAAGTACCGGCAGTCCGGTCAAACTGCTCGAAGCGGCTGATGCGGCCATGTATGCCGCAAAGCGCTCCGGCCGCAACCGGGTCGTCTCCGCTTAGGCTTCTTCCTCATGTTGAAGGGGTTTGCCGTTTTAGCCGCCGGAGATGCATACAAAACTTTCCTCTATAATACGCTCGTTGCGAGTTGAATAATCAGAAAGGAGTGTCTGGAAATCCGGGATTGGAGGGTGTGCTCCCTTGAAGGTATAGGGAGCGAAGAGAGGGATTACGCCTCGGCGCTCTCGTCCTCTTTTTTGAAGGTATAGATCGGTTCGGTTGTCGGGTCGGCGACGACCGCCTCGGTGATCGTGACACTCTCGAGGTTCTCTCTTGAGGGGCAGCTGTACTGCAGTGGCAGCATCGCCTCTTCGATGATCCCGCGAAGACCGCGGGCGCCGACACCCTTGTCGATCGCCTGCTGGGCGATCGCTTCGAGGGCCTTCTCTTCGAACTCGAGGGTGATACCGTCCATCTCGAAGAGCGCCTGGAACTGTTTGATCAGGGCGTTGTCCGGTTCCTGGAGAATCTGGACCATCTGATCCTTGGTCAGTTCGCGCAGCTGCGCGATGACCGGGATACGCCCGATGAACTCGGGGATGATACCGTAGTGGACCAGCGCGCGCTGGTCGACTTTGAAGTCGGCAGCCATCTCGCTCTTCTGAACCTTCGCGAAGCCGACTTTATTGGTGCGCTTCGTATGCTTATCCGGCACGAGGCCGACGAAGGCGCCCCCGCAGACGAAGAGGACGTGCGTCGTGTCGAAGAGGACGGTCTCCGTTGTGGAGTTTTTACGGCTCCCTTTGACCGGGACGTAGACTTCGCTGCCCTCCAGGATCTTGAGCAGACCCTGCTGGACACCCTCGCCGGAGACGTCGCGGCCCATTGTGGCGCTTTCGCTTTTACGGGCGATCTTGTCGATCTCGTCGATGTAGATAATCCCGCGCTGGGCGGCTTCGATGTCGTAGTTGGCCGCGGCAAGGAGGCGTGAGAGGATGCTCTCGACGTCTTCGCCGACGTAGCCTGCTTCGGTCAGGGCCGTGGCATCGGCGACGGCGAAGGGGACGTTCATGATCTTGGCAAGGGACTTGGCGAGCAGCGTCTTACCACTTCCCGTCGGTCCAAGCAGCATGATGTTCGATTTTTCCAGTTCGACATTATTGTAGATAGGGTTTTCGATCCGCTTGTAGTGGTTGTACAGTGCGACGGCGAGGACTTTTTTCGCGTCCTCCTGACCGATAATGTACTTGTCGAGGAACTCGACGATTTTCGCGGGCTTCGGCAGCTCCTGGTGCAGTTTTTCCTGCTGTTCGTAGCGGACTTCCTTTTGCAGGATGTTCGAACAGGTCGTGACACACTCGTTACAGATATTGGTGTTCTCAGAAGAGAACATTTTTTTCACTTCGCTCTGCTTACGCCCGCAGAACGAACATGTTTTTTCTTCTTTGGTACTCATCAGACTTCCTTTTTCGTAATAGCATTGAGGATCTGGTCCGCCAGACCGAATTTGATAGCATCTTCAGCAATGAAGTAGTTGTCCCGATCGCTGGCTTTCTCAATGGTTTTGACTGTCGCGCCGGTCGCTTCGGCGAGGATCTTGTAGAGCCGTTTTTTGAGGCTGATAATGTGGTTGGCCTGGATCTCGATATCGCTGGCCTGGCCCTGCGCACCGCCCAGGGGCTGGTGGATCATCACTTCAGCGTTGGGGAGCACGTAGCGGTGCCCCGGTTCGCCGCAGGTAAAGAGAACGGCAGCCATCGATGCGACCATGCCCAGACCGTAAGTGTAGACCGGCGCGCTGATCAGTTGCATGGTGTCAAGGATGGCGAGGCCCGCCATGACCGAACCGCCCGGAGAACTGATATACATGTGGATCGGCTCTTCGGAATCTTCGGCTTCAAGATAAAGCAGCTGGGAGACGATAATCCCCATCATGTGGTCGTCAATCGGTTCGGTGATCATGATGACACGGTCGCCCATCAGTTTGGAAAAAAGGTCAAAATAGCGTTCGCCCCGGGGGGTTCTGTCTTTTACGGTTGGTATGTATGGCATAAGTTTCCTTTGTGTGGCTTCGCCGCGTCATCCCGCTAAGCGATCGCTCGAGATTGAGTATCGTTTGCCCCGCATGGGGCAGGTGTATATTGTTTAGATAAAGGCCTCGGTAAAGGCTTCGAGAGACATCTCGATCAGTTCGAGGTTGTGTTTTTCAACAAACTTTTTCTCTTTCTTTCCGAGCTCCTGGTCACTAATGAAGTAACCGCCCTCGAGATCGTGTGTCAGTTCGTTGGCGACCATGCGGTCGGTGTCGCGGTCGAAATAGGTACCCATAAAGAGGTACTTTTTCGTCTTGCGGTAGGTTTTGAGCACGGACGGCACGGCAAAACCGCCCATCGCCTCGGTGAGCCAGTCGACGTAGTCGGCGTCGGAGATGACAAAGCTCGGCTCCGGCAGCGGTGCTCCCATTGGCTTGAAGATAATCTTCTGGGCGTCGTCGAGGGCCTCTTCGTCTACCTGGAAGTACTTCTTGTTCTCGACATCCCACTCGTAGATCTCGTAGCGGTAGTCGTTGTCAAGGATACGGGACTTCCCGATAATGAGCGTGTGCGGTTCGAAGGCGAGCATCTCCTGCAGCTTGGCATCGCGGTTGGTGTCGATGATGAAGCGCGGAGACATGTTGAGGATCGCCTTGTGCAGCGGCGTCGGTTCAAACTCCTTGGTATAGATCCAGTTGGTCATCTGCTGGATGTAGTCGACGCCCCGGCGCTGTTCCAGGTGCATGGCGGCGCGGGAGTATTCGAACATCAGACGCGGGCTCATGGCACGGCCGTTGTTCATCATCAGGATCATAGAATCCGAGTCAAAGGGCATCTGTTCACCCTCTTTGGTCGTGATGCCTTTGAAGATTCCCAGCCCGAAATAGGGGACGGTCGTCTGGTTGCGGATCTCTTTCTTGATCGTTTCGATCAGTTCACTGTAGTCTTTGGTCTCTGTTGTTGTCATTGTTTCGCTCATTAGTGGCATCCTTTTCCGGTATAGCATTCCTGCGCAGCATAGACTTTCCGTACGGCCGTTTCGGCGTTGAACGGATCATGCAGGTTCTTGGCAAATTCATCATAGTAGAGTGCACCATCCTTGGAGATGATGAACAGGGCCTTGGTCAGCTCCCCGTCGAGGGGCTCACCGCTGAGGCGGACACCGTACCAGTCGGCGAACTCTTCGTCGCTGTCAAGCAGGAAGCGGAAGCCTTCGACCTTAGGGTCCTCGTGGGAGGTCGCGGCGACGATCAGCGACGCGGTGACGTCGTCGGCTTTCGGAAGGGCCTTGCCGATGGCTTGCAGTTCGGCGATGCAGTTGTCATCTATAAAAGGGACCGTTACGATCAGATGGGTCTTGCCGTCCTGTCCCCCGACGCTCTGTGACGTACCGTCCGGGGCTTTGAGCATGACCTTTTCGGAAGCGTACCCGATGTCAAGCGGCTGCTCTTCAAGACGCATAGTAGACGTGTTCAACTGTATTTGCAAGCGAAGCTCCTATGATGAAATTTTTGATGGCGTTCTCCGTCGTACGGATGACGGAGGGGAATTTGAACAGGTGGATGCCGCCGTTGGTCAATGCCCGTTTGGTGTTGTCGCAGAAACGGTCGGCCAGCAGGTAGCTGCAGCCGGCGAGCACTTCAAGCAGGGCATAGTGTTCGGTGATATGGCGGATGTCTTTTTGACGCTCTTCATCGCAGGTGCACGTGGTCGAAGAGGTGTCAAAAAGGCCGCACGCCGTTTTGCACCACGGGTTCATCTCGACGCTCAGCAGTGAGATACCGACCCGGCTCTTTTCCATAACGATTTCATAAATACCGAATTTCGGGGCGGTCGAAGGGTTATCGCGATAGAGCTCAAGCTGTTGATTGAACGGGACAGCGATCTTCATAGGTTTTCCTTTACCGTCGCCCGGAATCAGGCGTACTTGCAGCGTAAATTGCAAGATGCGTTCCAGTCGGGAGTTCCCCGCCCGCCGTGGATTAGACGGAAATACGCCTTTGTGTATGAGTTGCTATTTAATAATGTTGCGGTGCAATATGGTGTGGGGTGAGGGGACAAAATTGTCGAGATTGTCGGTGGTGGTAGCCCCAACACGGGGAAAAGGGCTGGAATAGGGTTTGCAACATTGGCAGCAGAATATGATTGTAGCTACATGATGCAAGGTCAGGTTCGTCAAACCTATACATCTATTAAAGGAGCTAAAATGAGCTGCGGTTCAAGCCCAACAGAATCAGCATTGCCAGCTGATATTGCAGAAAAGGTCCACGATCACCCATGTTACTCTGAAGGAGCCCACCACCACTACGCACGTATCCACGTTGCGGTTGCACCGGCATGTAATATCCAGTGTAACTACTGTAACCGTAAATACGACTGTTCCAACGAGAGCCGTCCTGGGGTTACAAGCGAACGCCTGACGCCGGAAGAATCCGTCAAGAAGGTTATGTTCGTCGGCGGTGAAGTTCAGCGTATGAGTGTTCTTGGTATTGCCGGACCGGGGGATGCCCTCGCCAACCCGGAAAAAACATTCAAGACATTCGAAATGGTCCGCGAAAAAGCGCCTGACCTGAAACTTTGTCTCTCTACGAACGGTCTTGCCCTGCCGGACTACGTTGACGAAATGGTCAAATATGACATTGACCACATCACGGTCACGATCAACTCTGTCGACGAAACAGGTGAGATCGGTTCGAAAATCTATCCGTGGATCTACCACAACAACAAACGTATCTACGGCAAAGAAGCGGCACGCATCCTGCTCGAGAAGCAACTCGAAGGTATGGCGAAGTGTGTTGAACACGGTATCCTCATCAAAGCGAACTCCGTTCTGATCCCGGGTATCAACGACAAGCACCTGCCGGAAGTTTCCAAGAAACTGAAAGAGATCGGTGTCTTCCTCCACAACATCATGCCGATCATCTCCGAGCCGGAGTTCGGTACGAAATTCGCCCTCGACGGTGTTCCGTCTGCGACTGACCAGCAGCAGATGGAAGTGCAAGAAGCGTGCGGTATGGATATGAAACTGATGCAGCACTGCCGCCAGTGCCGCGCAGATGCCGTCGGTCTGATCGGTGAAGACCGCGGTGCGGAATTCACGAAAGAACGCTTCGCAGAAATGAGCTTCGACGCACTCGAAGAGCATTACAACGTTGAAGGACGCAAAGAGGCGCACGCCAAGATCGAAGAGTTCCGCTTCTTCCTTGACAGAGCGAACGAGCGTGTCCGTAAAGAGAAAGCAGACCTCAGTTCTGACGGTCAGACGATCCTCGTTGCCGTTACGACAGCGGGCGAAGGTATGATCAACCAGCACTTCGGTTCTGTCAAAGAGTTCCTCATCTACGAAGCAGGCGACCTCGGTATCCGCTTCATCCACCACCGCAAACTCGACTATGAGTACTGTGCAGGTCCGGATGGCACGAACCCGATCGACGCTATTGTTGAAAAACTCAAAGACTGTAAGCTGATCCTCACGGCGAAGATCGGCGGTTGTCCGCAGGATGACCTCAAAGCTGCCGGCCTCGTCGCCGACATGAGCTACGCTTATCAGCCGATGGAAGCTTCCGTCCTGAAAGCAACACGCAAATACTTCAATCTCCCCGAGGAGATGGAAGCGAACTAAGCAATCGCTCTCCCCGCTTCGGCGGGAAACAGCGGAAGGCCGCTAACAAGCAGAAAATGCTTTCGCATTTGCGTCAGATGAGACGAATTGACGAAGGTGAAGGATGGAAATGGCTTTTATCAACGACACGACGTTACGTGACGGTGAACAAGCGCCCTATGTGGCGTTCAACACCGCTGAAAAGATAGCGATCGCCCGCGCGCTTGATGCGTGCGGCGCCGATGAACTCGAAATCGGTATTCCCGCGATGGGAACGCGCGAACAAGAAGACATCCGCGAGCTTCTGGCCCTGGGGCTGGGTGCACGGATGATGACCTGGAACCGTGCGACGATGCGTGATCTTGAGGCATCGCTTGAATGCGGCGTGCCGGCCGTTGACCTCTCCATTCCCGTTTCTGACATTCTGATCGACGTCAAGTTCGGCGGTGACAAGGAACGGATGCTTTCGCAACTCGAGGCAGTCATATTGGCCGCGAAACGCGAAGGACTCTATGTCTGCATCGGAGCCGAAGACAGCTCCCGTGCCGATCTCTCCTTTATTGCCGAAGTGATGCAGCTGGGCCATGCGCTCGGTGCTGACCGTTTCCGCTACTGCGACACCGTCGGTATTCTGACACCGACGCGCACTTATGAAGCCATCAAAGCATTGGTTTCCCTCAATCTCCTTCCGATCGAAATGCACACGCACAATGATTTCGGTCTTGCCAATGCGAATGCGCTCAGCGGACTCGATGCCGGTGCACAGAGCGTCAATACAACCGTTATCGGACTGGGCGAACGGGCGGGCAACGCTTCGTTCGAGCAGATCTCGATGGCCCTCAAGCATCTCTACGGCGACGCGCGTCATATCGACGCGATGCAGATGCGTTCGCTCATCGCCATCGTCGCCGAGGCGGCGGGCGTGACCATCGCGCCGAATGCTCCCATTATCGGGGAGCGCCTTTTTGCTCATGAGAGCGGTATTCATGCCGACGGTATGATGAAAAACAGCCGTGCCTACGAACCGTTTGATGCCGAAGAGGTCGGGGGGCTTCGCGCCTTCCCCATCGGCAAACATTCGGGAACCGGCACGGTCATGTACCATCTCAAACAGCTTGGTATTACTGCCGAAAAGAGTGCGCTGCACTCACTGCTGCCACGGATCCGCGAAATCGTCACGTCACGAAAGCAGGTCCTTGACGACATGGAGCTCGTATCTCTTTACAGGCAGAGCCAATGTTCATAGGATGGCTCAAATTCGCAGACGTCAGTGAACTGGTCAAGATTGCCGATACGGTAGGCTGGCTCGCTGACGGATACCATATCAAACTGATGATGATGCACTCGCCGCATCTGTGTTACGGTGCTTATGAAGACGGCAAGCTTGTCGGGGCGATTATGTCCATCGGTTTTTCCGAAACGGCACAGATGAAATATTTCATGGTACGCCCGGAGTATCAGAAGAAGGGAATCGGCACCCGCCTTTTCAAGACGCTTCTGACGGTACTGGAGAACGATTTCCGCAAAATCTATCTCCATGCCAATCCGGACCTCGTGCCGTTTTTCGAAGCCCACGGCTTTGAATCCAATATCGAAGTGGGTCGTTTCATCAATGTCGGCAAGGTACCGCCGTTCAACTTCACCAATGCCCATGCCAAAGAGCTTGACGGCGGCAATTTCGAGTCCGCCATCTCCGTCATCGACCATGAGACCTTCGGTGAGAACCGTCTGGACTTCCTCATGGACGAGATGGAGCGCACAAGCTCACTCAAGTTCACGCTGCCCAATGCCTTCCAGCACTCCAGCGTCGTGAACGCACGCCATGTCTATCTGGGCCCCTGGCAGGTCCGTGAAGGGCATGAGGATGAAGCGGAGAAGATGATGAAAGGGGTCCTCTATTTCCGGGGCCTCAAAAAAGTCTTTGCCGACGTTCCCCTCGGCGTGAAGCCGGTCGTGGACCTGTATGAGAAGTACCACTTCAAGCAACAACAGAAGTTCGTCCATATGAGCAAGGGCGGCAATACGATTAAGTTCGAAAATATATACGCATTTTCACTTTAAAAGGAGCCTGGAATGTGTTTACTGCAGATGAAAGTCGGTGAAATAGCAGCGGTGGACGCCATCAACGTCCACGGTGCACTGCGTGCACGCCTGCTGGCAATGGGCCTGATGCCGAATGCGCAGATCAGCATTAAGCATTTCGGCTGGTTCAAAAGCACCGTCCAGGTGATGATCAATCGTACCCTGGTAGGTCTCCGCAAAGAGGAAGCTGCCCTGATCGAGGTCCATAAAGTGGCCTGAGGGCCTCTTTGCAAAGACGATTTCGGTCGTGTTTGCAGAGGGGCCTGAACCACCTCGAACAAGGAGATAGAATGTCAGCTGATGCAAAAGAACTGAAAAAAGAGTTGGCCAAACGCAAACGTCTGGCGGTCGAGATCGCTTCTGAGATCCACGATATCGTCGAAGATACGCTCTGGACCGATTATGTCAAAATGCCGGAACTGAGTGAAAAACTTCGTGTTGCCGTCGAAGAAGCCAACACGTTCAAGACTGAAAACGGTCTTTGATCCTCCCCGCCATGGACGCCTGTCCTGCGGAGGCTAATCATGCGCACTAAAGAAGAGATCCTCCGGATGGAGATCTGCGAATGCGGCGAAAAAAACGTGGCCGAGGCCATCGACATCTTTCAAAATACCTCCCTCCCATTTAAAAAAGCAAAAAAACTTGTGACCGAATGCAATAAGAGTTGTTGCCGCGCGGCACTGGTAAAATTGTACGATATGAACCAGTTCGGTACCTATGATTTTGAAGAGATCGAACACCTCATTGAACAGCGACTCGAGCGGATACGCCGTTTGGCGGAAGGAGAGTGAGTATGCCCGAAAGGCAATGGGAGACACTGCGCGCATGGCTGATGGAACAGCGGGCCATTTCATCGGAGATCAAAGCGCCCGCTGAGGTGAAGCGCCTCGATCTCAGCAGCCGTTCCCTGCAGCAGCTGCCCGAAGCGTTCGGACTGCTCAGCGAACTGGTCGCGCTCAATCTGGGCAACAACAAGCTTTCATCCCTGCCGGATTCCATGGCGTCGATGACGAAACTGAGCAACGTCGATCTTCGGCGCAACGTTTTCACGGCCGTTCCGGCCATCCTGGGCATGTCCCCGATCCGTTCGCTCAACCTCAGCGGGAACCGCATCGGCGACGTTTCAGAACTGAGCCGTTGCACGACGCTCCGGGTCCTCGATCTCAGCGGCAACGTTCTCGAAAGTTTTGAGCGCTGTCTGAGCGTACCCAACGAACTCCGCACCCTCAACCTCGCGACCAACTACATTAATGATATCTCCGCGATGCCGGCCCAGCTCACGTCCGTCGAACGGCTGAACCTCGAAGGCAACCTGATCACAAGTGTCCCGCCGGAGGCGGCGTACTTCAGTTCCCTGCTGGAGCTGGATCTTTCCGACAACCGCATCGAGACGATCGACAAGGCCTTTTTCACCCTGGGGGTCGAATCGGTCAATCTCGCCTCGAACCGTCTCCGCCACATCGCCTTACACGGGCTGGAGGAGCTCGAGGTGCTGACGCTCGACGATAATGCGCTCGCTTCGTTGGAGATCGCGGACGACTTTGCTCCCTATCTGCGGGCCTTCTCCTGCGACGGCTGCGGGCTGACGGCATTCCCGATGGTGCCGTCGACCGCCCTGGGGTCTCTGTGCTACTCCTCCAACGCCATTGCCGAGGTGCCCGAATCGATCAGCCGCTATGCCGAACTGTACGAACTCGATATCGACGGTAACGCTATCGTGGATCTTCCCGAAGCGCTGGCGAATATGAAGAACCTGCAGTCGCTCTATATCGGCGACAATCCGCTGAACGAACATGCGAAGCTCGTCATCGAAGTGCTCCACCCGGAGATCTGCGATATCAATATGAAAACGGGGATCACAATCGAGCCTGCAACGGAGGCGGACCTGCCGCATATGGCGGGACTGCTGGGGGTGCTTTTCGCGATCGAACAGGATTTCGAGATCGACTTCGACAAGCAGCTCTCGGGGATCGCGAAACTCTACACCCACGAAGGGACCGACCTGCTTGTCGCGCGTCACGAGGGGAAGGTCGTCGGCATGCTGACGATGCAGCGTCTCATCTCCAGCGCCGAGGGGGATTTTGTCGGACAGATCGAGGACCTCGTCGTGTTACAGGAGTACCGTAAGATGGGTGTGGGCAGCCGTCTCATCAACAAAATGCGTTTCATGGCACAGTCGTACGGCTACAAACGCATCCAACTCGCCGCGGATATCGACAATGAAAACGCACTGCACTTCTACACCCGGCGCGGTTTTCGCCGCACCAATCTCACCGTCTTTCATTTTAAAAATAATATTTAAGCTTCAAAGCCCCTGTTTAGGGGGTTTACACACACTTTGTCGCATCTGCGACAATTTTTGTCCTCTTTACGACAATTTTGATGTTCGTATGTCGTTCCTGATTTTGAGAATTCCTTTCAGTAGAAAAACCCTTCAAAGCCCCTTGTTTAGGTGCTTTCGAGCGTTTTACGACAAAATGTCGGCGCTGCTGCAAATCCTATTCTTACAAATTTGTCTCTTTTTCCTATTGTTGTGCGTATTTTTCAGAAATGTCAGGAATTGTCGCTGAAAAAACCGGGAACGCATCATGCACCAACTACGGCGAAGTACATCTACAAGGAGAAAAAAATGGCTGAACTTCGTCAAATCGCATTCTATGGTAAAGGTGGGATTGGTAAATCTACTACTTCCCAAAATACTCTGGCCTCTATGGCTCACTACTTTGATAAGAACATCATGATCGTTGGTTGTGACCCGAAAGCGGACTCAACTCGTCTGATCCTTCACGAGAAAGCACAGTCTACAATTCTGCAGCTTGCTGCTGAAATGGGTACTGTTGAGGACCTTGAACTCGAAGATGCAATGAAACCGGGTGCAGGTATTTTTGCTCCTGACGCACCGGGCGGTTGGATCAACTGTACAGAGTCTGGCGGACCAGAGCCGGGTGTTGGATGTGCAGGACGCGGTGTTATTACTGCAATTAACTTCCTCGAAGAAGAAGGCGCTTACGAAGAAGAAGGTCTTGACTTCGTTTCTTACGACGTTCTCGGTGACGTTGTTTGTGGTGGTTTCGCTATGCCGATCCGTGAAGGTAAAGCTCAGGAAATCTACATCGTTATGTCTGGTGAGATGATGGCAATGTATGCTGCTAACAACATCTCTAAAGGTATTCTGAAGTATGCAAACACTGGTGGCGTTCGCCTTGCTGGTCTGGTTTGTAACGCTCGTATGACTGACAAAGAGTATGACCTTGCTATCGCACTGTCTAAAGACCTCGGCACTCAGATGATTCACTTCGTACCGCGTAACAACATCGTTCAGCACGCTGAACTTCGCCGTATGACTGTTGTTGAATACAGCCCGCAGTCTGACCAAGCTCTTGAGTACAAAGAACTTGCTCGCAAAATCATCGCGAACGACATGAAAATCATCCCGACTCCGCTCGAGATGGACGACCTCGAAGACCTTCTGATGAAATACGGTCTTGAAGAAGAGGCTGACGAAGAAAACGTTGGTAAGGCTGCAGAAGCGTAATCGCCTTTGGCTTTCCTTGGTTGAAAGATGCGTTTTCCCCTTCGGGGGAATAAAAATTCTCATAATGAAAAGAAAAAAACAGACAAAGAAGGAGAATTATTATGTTTATTCTTGGTTTCCACTTCCCAGCAGATATGGGGAATTCAATCCCGGACGAAAAAGTTGTTGAAAAACTGGATAACTCAGGCGTTGATTTCGGCAGCGTCAGCGAAATTAAAATGATGATGGAAAGCCGTGAAGGTCAAAAAGAAGAGCTTTCTTATACGAACAAAGATACGTTCATGTTCAAAGCACTTGTACACTACGCTACAACGGCTGAGTCTGACTACATGATCTATACAAACCGCTATCAGATTGCAGAGCTCTCCAAGCGTCTCGATGCAGGCGATGACGAGACTATGGCCCTTTGTAAGAAATTCGACTCTATGGCTCAGTTCCGTATTACGGCAGCGTAAGCAAACTATTAAATTATAGATTCTTTAAAAGACATAGAGGAGGATATTATGGGTCCAGAATCATTGGAAGCAAAACAAAAAGCAGCGATTGAAGAGGTACTCAAGGCGTACCCGGAGAAAGCTGCAAAAAATCGTGCTAAGCACCTCGGTGTAGGTTCACCGGAGGATGAAAGCCAAAAAACTTGCGGTAACGTTCGTTCGAATAAGAAAACTGTTCCGGGTGTCATGAGCCAGCGTGGTTGTGCTTATGCCGGTTCTAAAGGTGTTGTTTGGGGTCCGGTTAAAGATATGGTTCATATCTCTCACGGTCCGATCGGTTGTGGTCAGTACTCACGTGCCGGCCGTCGTAACTACTACATCGGTACAACCGGTGTCGATACATTCGTTACGATGAACTTCTCTTCCGACTTCCAGGAAAAAGACATCGTCTTCGGCGGTGACAAGAAACTGGCTGTCTGTTTCGAAGAGATCGACGCACTGTTCCCGCTGAACAACGGTATCACTGTCCAGTCTGAGTGTCCGATCGGTCTGATCGGTGACGACATCAACGCGACTTCTAAAGTTTACGCGAAAGCGACTGGTAACACGATTGTTCCGGTTAACTGTGAAGGTTTCCGCGGTGTTTCTCAGTCTCTGGGTCACCACATCGCGAACGACACTGTCCGTGACTACGTCTTCGACGGCAACGTTGAAACACTGGGTGACGCTATCGAACCGACTGAGTACGACGTTGCGATCATCGGTGACTACAACATCGGTGGTGACGCATGGTCAAGCCGTATCCTTCTCGAAGAGATGGGTCTGCGTGTAACTGCTCAGTGGTCAGGTGATGCTACGCTCAAAGAAATGGCACAGACGCCGAAGGTTAAACTGAACCTCCTGCACTGCTACCGTTCTATGAACTACATCTCCCGTCACATGGAGAAAGAGTTCGGTATTCCTTGGGTTGAATACAACTTCTTCGGACCGACTCAGACTTACAAGTCTCTGCGCAAAATCGCTGCATTCTTCGACGAGAAGATCCAAGCGAAATGTGAAGAAGTCATCGCTAAGTATGAGCCGATGATCAACGCTGTTGTCGACAAATACCGCCCGCGCCTCGAAGGCAAGCAGGTAATGCTGTTCGTCGGTGGTCTCCGCCCGCGTCACGTTATCGGTGCTTACGAAGACCTCGGTATGGAAGTTATCGGTACGGGTTACGAATTCGCACACGACGATGACTACAAGCGTACAAAAGACGAGATCATGCGTTCAACTGTCATCTACGATGACGTCAACGAATACGAACTCGAAGCGTTTGTCAAGAAACTTGAGCCGGACCTCGTTGCTTCTGGTATTAAAGAAAAATACGTCTTCCAGAAAATGGGTCTGCCGTATCGCCAGATGCACTCTTGGGACTACAGCGGTCCGTACCACGGATTCGACGGTTTCGCGATCTTCGCATCCGATATGGACCTCGCGATCAACTCTCCGGTTTGGGGATATAGCAAAGCACCTTGGGAAACGGAAGGAGAAGCCTAATGCAGAATGTAGATAAAATCGACAACGGTAAGAACCTTTTCCAGCATCCTGAGTACCGGGATGTCCTGGCAAACAAAAAACAGTTCGAGGGTGCCTGGGGCGCCATCGACAAAGAAAAAGTCGCCGAAGTCGCTGAGTGGACTACAACGTGGGATTACCGCGAGAAAAACCTCCAGCGTGAAGCGATCACCGTCAACCCGGCAAAAGCATGTCAGCCCCTCGGTGCTGTCATGGTTGCTCTCGGTTTCGAGAACTGTATGCCGTACGTTCACGGTTCACACGGTTGTGTTGCTTACTTCCGTTCATACTTTACACGTCACTTCAAAGAGCCGACACCGTGTGTTTCCGACTCTATGACTGAAGACGCGGCGGTATTCGGTGGTCTGGTCAACATGAAAGACGGTCTGAAAAACTGTGCAGCAGTTTACAAGCCGGACATGATCATGGTTTCTACCACTTGTATGGCAGAAGTCATCGGTGACGACCTCTACGCGTTCATTACTGCAGCGAAAGAGGAAGACGGTGGTGTTGACCTTCCGGAATCATTCCCGATCCCGTATGCGCACACTCCGTCTTTCGTCGGTAGCCACATCACTGGTTACGACAACATGATGCACGGTACAATGCAGCAGCTCACTGAAGGGAAGAAAACTGAAGAGGTCAAAGACCGCATCAACATCATCCCGGGCTTCGAAACGTACATCGGTTCTATCCGTGCGGTCAAAACGATCGTAGAGAAGATGGGTGCAGACTACATCATGCTCGGCGACCACTCTGATCAGTGGGATATGCCTGCAGGTGAGTACAACATGTTCGCCGGCGGTACTAAACTGGAAGATGCAGCTGACTGTATCAACTCCAAAGCGACTATCTCTCTGCAGAAGTACGCGACTCCGAAAACCATGAAAATGGTTCAGAAGCGCTGGAAATCCAAAGAGAGCACAACATGTAACCCGGTAGGCCTGAAAGGGACTGACGAGTTCATCATGAAGCTTTCCGAGCTGACTGGTAACGAAATCCCGGCAGAACTGAAGATCGAGCGCCAGCGCCTGGTCGATGCAATGCAGGATAGCTACCCGTACATGCACGGTAAGAAATTCGCGATCTGGGGCGACCCTGACTTCCTGATCGGTGTTGTTTCCTTCCTGCTCGAAATGGGTGCGGAACCGACACACGTACTGTGCCACAATGCACCGCGCGGCTGGGAAGATGAGATGCGTGCGCTTCTCGACACTTCACCGGCTAAAGACGACCTGAACGTCTGGGCAGGTAAAGACCTGTGGCACATGCGTTCATTCCTCTTTACTGAGCCTGTCGATTTCATGATCGGTAACTCTTATGGTAAAGAGCTGATGCGTGATACGGGTACTCCGCTCATCTACATGGGCTTCCCGATCTTTGACCGCCACCACCTGCACCGCTACTCACTGAGCGGTTATGAAGGTGCGCTCAACATGCTCACTCAGATCACGAACAAAGTTCTTGATCAGCTCGACGAAGAGACGAAGGGTATCGCTACGACGGACTACTTCTTCGACCTTATCCGCTAAATCTCTTCCCCCGGGGAGAGGGATACCTGTTTTTTTTGAGTTTCGCCGCGGCCCCACGGCCGGTTCGGACCGCTGGGGCGGCACCGGGGCGTCTTCTTCGGACCCCCGACTTTCTCTCTCCTCAATTCATGTTGCTCCCTTCGGGGAGCGCTTCATCCACACATCTTTCAAGTACGATTTTTGCATAAGTTGCGGAAAAAAGGACACACGAATGGCCGTTTCCGACAAGATCAAGGAAAATCTGATGAAAGAGATCTACACCAACATCGACAAGCTTTACGACTTTATGGAGCAGCACTACGCGCTCAGCGATGAACACCACGATCTCGTCATCCGGGAACTCAACAAACTCAAAGACCAGTTCTACCTGATCTCCAACAACAGCAAACTCTCCTAGGAAGCCCCACATGCCTGCGCAGTACCACGTCGTCATCGAAAAGCTCTGCGGCTGTGCGAAAAAAAGGGATCTCGAGCAGATCCGCAGCTTCTACAGCCGCGAAGAGGCGGAGGAGCATGCGTACGAATGGGCGGACACCCTCAACAACAGCTTCTGCGGCAAACACGGTTTCGACGTCAAGGAGACGGGCGACAACTTTGTCATCTCCGTCGAAGAGGGCGGTTTCGTCGAAGCGTGCGAACTCTACTAGCGGCAGATGATCTGCGCCAAACATTCACGATATTAAATGCATTTTCTGATAACATAAGAGCCCTTTACAGGGCGGCAGCCCGAGAGGATCAAGGACAATCCGAGGAGTTTATGTAATGGAAAATCAAGCGAATACGGAAGCGGAAGCCGTCGAAGAAGTGCCGACGGCATCTGAAGAGGAGCATGCCCGCGGCATCCACTATGATGACGCGATGCTCGACGCCTTTGTGCAGAAGCCGGAGAAGTTCGCCTGGTACAAGCGTACCTTCGCAAAGTTCAACCGGAACGGCGTCGACGGCTTCGCCTGGAGCTGGTCCTGGTGGGCTTTCTTCGTGACCTTCTGGTTTCTGCTCTACCGTAAAGCCTATCTTGCGGCAATAGGGTATTTCGGCGCCGCACTGCTTTTCTCCTTCCTGTCGCTCGGCATTATCGGCACACTGATCTTCATGATCATCTCCGGGGGGACCGCGCCCTATTTTGTCTACAAAAACTACCGTGAGCTGCAGCGCAGGGCGGAGGCCGCTTCGACGGATACAGCGGTGCGCATCGAAACGATGAAGCAGCTCGGCGGCTACCATAGCTGGGTCGTTGTCGTCGCCGCCATCATCAATGCCCTGCTGCTGCTAGGCATCCTGCTGGGGTTCCTGGCCCTCGGCGTTGTCCTGACCAGCACTAGCCAGGGATAACGGCCCAAAGGGACGCGCTTTAGAGGCCCCGCTGGGAGAAGAGCGTGATCGCCATCTGCTGCGCGGCGAGAATGGAAGCCTGCACGGCGGCGATGTTCATGTTCATCGACTGCTGGGTGGAAAGGATCTGGTCCGCCTGCAGTCCGATGTTGTCCGCCATGGCCAGGATGAGATCGGCCTCTTCGAGGATGCGGTTGGCCATGACCCCGATATCGGCGGAGAGCTGCAGCATGCTTTTGAGCGAGGTGTAGAGCGTGGGGTCTGAGGTCATGGACTCCATGCCGCCGATCGCGACGACATAGCCGTCCACCGCGGTGGAGAGGGAGCGGAGCATCACCGCGAGATTGCCCAGGTCGACCAGGGTGTCCGCGGAGACGTAGAAACGGTTATGGACCGAATTGGCCGTGATATCGCTATAGACGGATTCGACTTCGCCCAGGTACTGCCGAACGTCCCAGGAAACGGCTTCGAGTTCCATGGACATCGTCCACGGCGTGAGGCTGACGGCATCCATGCGCTGCGCCAGGAAGTCGCCGCTCGATTTCAGCCCCTCCAGTTGACTGTTGAAACTGTTCGATTGCATCACCGAGACCAGCGCGAGCATATTTTTCTGCGTCTGCAGCAGGGTCGACTGGGTGAGGGCGACGTTGTCGTTTTGCAGCTGCTGGGTCTCGAGAATACGGTCGGCCATCAGTCCGATGTTGTCCGACATGATCAGGATCTTGTCCGCCATCTCGCCGATGCGGTCCGCCATCGTCCCGATATCGTCGGAGAGCTGGAGCATCGCCGTGATGCCGTCGCCCAGGGTGGCGGCGTTCATGGACGAGGAGAGCATCTGGAGGTCCGTGGAGAGATTCAGCGCCTCACTGGAGAGGCTGAGGACCGTCACGGTGTACTGGTCGAGCGCCGTCAGCACCTCCGCGTCCACCTGGAGCGGGGCGGCAAGACTGGCGTCGATACGGCTGATTTCGTTGACGAGATCGCGCGCCGCAGTGTTCGCCTGAAGCAGCGGGGCGCAGACGCTGTCACTGCCGAGGTTGATTGCTTCGAGCTGGCTCTTGAAGGCGGCGACGTTCGCATCGGCGGTCTGCAGGTCAGTCAGCAGCGCTGCGTTGAGCGGGAGCCAAGCGGTTAGCACGGCGCCGTAAAGCAGCAGGGATTTCATAGGGTTTTTAAATGTTTTCACGGTGCCTCCTTAGGGGTTCATGGACTGGAACAGGGTGATCATGGCGCTCTGCGCACTGAACATGGAGTGGAACATCGTCTCGAAGCTCCCCTGCTGCAGCTCCTGGGTCTGGCGGATGCGGTCGGTCATGATGCCGATGTTGTCGGCCATAACGATGATTTTGTCCGACATCTCCATAATGCGGTTGGACATGGTGCCGACGTCGTAGCTGAGCTTCAGCATGTTGGCGATCGCCGCTTTCAGCACCGCAGAATCGGTCTGATCGGAGAGGGATTCGATGGCGGCTGCGAAGGTTTGGAGGCTGTCGCCCATACCCTGGTGGATCTGGGAAAGGTCGCCGAACATCGTCAGGGTGTCGTCGCTGGGTTCCATGACCGCGAGCTGGTTGTTTTTGGCGGCCCACTCGTAGAGGTTTTTTGTGGAGATCATCAGCCGCGAAGCGTTGACTTCGAGCTGTTGCAGCTGGACGTCCATCGTCGTTTCCGAGAGGGTCGTTGCCGCCATGGCGTCGGCAAGTGCCTGGCTTTTGGTGATCAGATCGGCCAGCGTGGCGTCATAGATCTCCGGCATGAGGGCATCGCTGAGCGCGATCATGTTGTTCTGCGTCTGCAGCACGGACTCCTGCGTGAGGCGGACATTGGCGTTTTGCAGCTGCTGGGTGATGAGGATACGGTCCGCCATGATGCCGATATTGTCGGCCATGACAAGGATACGGTCCGCCATTTCGAGGATGCGGTCGGCCATGGTCCCGATATCGTCCGAGAGGCGGAGCATCGCCGCCGTCAGCAGTTCGAAATTGGAGCGTTCATAGCAGCTACCGCTCGTCTGCAGCCCCGTGGAGATGCGGAAACTGTTCTGGGCCATCTGCAGCGCCAGCGCCGCGAGGCTGTCGAGGGAATCGAGGTCGTCAACAGTGACCGAATAGGGGGAGGGGATGTGGGTGTATACCATCTGGATAGAGGCGATATACTCCTTCACAGACGTATTGAGTGTCCCGAGCTCGCTGCAGGAGCCCTCCTGGGCAAAGCTGAACGCGGCGAGTTCGCCGTTGAGGGTTTCGCCCTGGGTGACGAGACCCTGCAGGTCCGTTGTCGTCGACGCGTGAGCGCTCTGCCACAACAAGAAGAGCATAATCATGAGACTTTTTCGAATCAAAAGTATTCCTTGAAAATTGGTATTTGGGGGCGGAATATTATCGTAAATTATATTACGTATTTATATTAATCTTATGCTAAATGATGCATTCAAGAATAGAGTCGAGTGAAAAGGGGGCTTCTGGAACGGGGTATGCAGAACAACGGGAACTCAAAAAAAGGATTACAGATGGAATACCATGTTGTAGTAGAGAAAATGTGCGGATGCGCGAAGCGCAATAATATGCCGCAGATCAAGACCTTTGATGACAAAGAAAATGCCCTGATGGTTGCCCGCGCCTGGGCGCAGCAGCTTAACGAATCTTTCTGCGGCAAGCATGAATTCAACGTAATCTCTGTCGACGACAACTACGTCATTTCTGTCGGTGAAGGCAGCTTCTGATGGAAGAGGAAACGTTCTTCTACTGCCAGGAGTGCAACGGGAAAATCACCCTGGACCAGCTGGCACTTCTCAATGAAGGTAAATGCCCGCACTGCGGCTCGCTCGCCGGTTTCTCCACCAATCCGAAAGGAACCGAGGACGGCTTTGAAAAAGCGAGAGTCCTTAACGATTCGGATTTTCTCAACGGGAACTTCTGATACGGAGTTCCGGGAGCTCGGCGCCCGCTAGGGGCGCTCGCGCTTCCATCCACCTCCCAGGGCTTTGTAGAGGGAGATCTGGTTCGTGATCCTTGCGGCACCGAGCTGCACCAGGTTCAGCCGCGAGGCCAGCAGGGCCCGCTTGGCGTCGATCACCTCCAGGTAGGTCCCGTAGCCGCTGTCGAAGCGGCGCTGCGACAGGGAGAGCACCTTCTCATACGCCCGGTTCGCCTCCTCCTGCGCGGCGAGTTTCTCATCGGCCGCGCGGATCTTCGCCAGCGCGTCATACACCTCTTTGAACGCCACTTTCACCGTCTGCGCATAGACCATGACCGCTTCGTCTTTTTTCGCCTCCGCCTCGTTGACGCTGTTCTCGATCCGGCCGAAATCGAACAGGGGAACGTACAGCGCGGCGCCGAGTCCCCACATCTGGGCCGAAGCGTTGAGCAGGTTGTCAAGCTCGCTGCTGCTGTAGCCGGCGGTGCCGGTCAGCGAAATCGTCGGGAAGTAGGCAGCCTTGGCCACGCCGATCGTCGCATTGGCCGTGCGCAGGCGCGATTCGGCGGCGAGGATGTCGGGGCGCCGCTCGAGCAGGCCCGAGGTGAGGTCGGCCGGGACGGGCTGCGGTTCGGGCAGGGCGCTCGCCGTGTCGTATGCCGCTTCGAGCAGGCCTTTGGGGGAACGCCCCAGCAGGATGCCCATCGCGTTTTCGGCGAGGGCGTGCTCCTCGCGCAGGCCGGCGAGGGAGACCTTCGCCGTGGCATAGAGGGCGTGCGACTGCTGCAACGTCAGTTCGTCGATGGCGCCGTGCTGGAACTGGCGTGCGCGGTACTCATAACTCTCCTTGTAGGCCTGGACCGTCTCCTCGGTGACCGTGATCTGCCGCCGCAGGGAGACGAGGTTGAAATAGAGTTCCGAGACACCGGCAATGAGGCCGATGCGGACGGTCTCCCGGTCGGCATCGGTCGCGATCAGCTCGCCGCGCGCCGCCGCTTCGAGGTTTTTGTATTTACCCCAGAAGTCCAACTCGTAGGCCGCCGTGACGGAGAGGTCGAAACTGTTGTAGATAAACCCGGAGAAGGGCGAAAGCGTCTCTCCGCTGGTCTTCTGGCGGTACGCCGACGCCCCGCCGTCGAGGGTGGGGTAGCGTTCGGCGCGGCTGTAGCCCAGCGATGCCGCTGCCTGGGCGACGCGGCTCGCGGCGATTTTCAGGTCGTCGTTGTTGCGCAGCGCTTCCGTAACGAGGAGATTGAGCGTCTCGTCGTTGAAGGCTTCCCACCATGTCGCACCGATCGTGCTGGCATTGGCGTCGGCCGACGCCGTGCTTTGTGCCGGCAGTTCGGGCGGCGTGACGGTCAACTTCGGCGCCATGGAACATCCGCCGAGCAGCCAGAGGGCCGCCGCGAGGGAGAGGAGCTTATTTGCGTGCATCTTCGCCTCCTTTGTCGGTGTAGAATTTGGCCCGCAGGCGCATGATCAGGTAGTAAAAGAGCGGGATGAAGAAGATCGCGACCACGGTCAGCATCACCATCCCGCCGACGACGGTCGTCCCGATGATATGGCGGCTGTTCGCCCCGGCACCGCTGCTCAGCGCGAGCGGAAGCGTCCCGCCGATAAAGGCGAGCGAGGTCATGACAATGGGGCGGAAACGGATACGCGCCCCTTCAACCGTCGCCTGGTAAAGGTCGAGCCCCTCGCGCAGTTTCTGCTGGGCGAACTCAACGATCAGGATCGCGTTTTTCGCGGTGAGGCCGACCAGGGTGACGAGCCCGACCTGGAAATAGATGTCGTTCTCGAGCCCGCGGAAATAGACCGCCAGTGTCGCACCGAGCAGGGCGAACGGGACGGTCATGAGGATCGTGAACGGGATCATCCAGCTCTCATAGAGCGCCGCCAGGATCAGGAAGATGAAGACGATGGCGAAGATAAAGGCGTTGTTGCCTTTGCCCGCTACCTGCTGTTCCTGGTAGGAGGTACCGGCCCAGGCGATAGTGTAGCCCTCCGGCAGGACCTCCGCTGTCACTTCCTGGATGGCGCGCATCGCGTCGCCCGAACTGTAACCCGGGGCGGGCTGTCCGGAGAGCTGTGCCGCCGTGAACATGTTGAAGCGCTGGACGACGCTCGGCCCGACGATACGTTTGGCGTCGACGAGGGAGCTGATCGGGATCAGCGCGCCGCTGCTTGAACGGACGAAAACGTCGCGGTAGTCCTCGACGCTCTCGCGGTAGGAGGGCTCGAGCTGTACGTTGACGTGGTAGGTTCGGCCGTAGAGGTTGAAATCGTTGGCGTACCCGGTCCCGAAGGTCGAGCCCAGCGTCGTGTAGATATCGGAGATCTGAACGCCCAGGGCTTTGGCCTTGTCCTCGTTGACGGTGATGCGGTACTGCGGCACGCCGGCGTTGAAGGTCGTGCGGACCCGCGTGAGTTCCGGCCGTTCGTTGGCCTTTGCGACCAGCTGCTTCATCACACCGTCAAAGGCGAGGAGATCGCCGCCTGTGCGGTCCTGGACATAGAGCTCAAAACCGCCCGTGGCGCTCATGCCGCGGATCGGCGGCGGGTTGACCGGGATGATCATCGCCTCTTTGTTCTGCATCATCTGCATCATGAACTTGCCGGCCATCGCGTCGGCGCTCTGTCCCGGTTCGGTCCGTTCGGACCAGTCCGAGAGGTGTGCAAAGGCGATCCCCGCATCGGATTTGAAGGCGAAGGTCGCGAGGTCGATCCCGCTCATGGCCCCAAGGGATTCGACAAGGGGATCGGCCAGAAGGGTATCGGCGACCTGCCCCTGGACTTCGACGGTGCGTTCAAGCGAGGCTCCCGGCATGAGGTAGGTGAGGACCATCAGGACCCCTTTGTCCTCGCCCGGCACAAGCCCCGTCGGCAGTTTCTGCGACATCCACGCACCGGCGCCGATGAGGACGCCGAAGATCAGCAGGTTCATGACGGCCAGTTTGAGCGTCAGGCGCACCCCGCGGTTGAAACCGGAGGTGAGGCGCGCGAAAAAGGCGTTGAACATCCGGATCGGCAGGATCGGCGTCGGCTCTTCGCGGCGGAGGAAGACGTTACAGAGCGCCGGCGTCAGGCTGAGCGCGACGATACCTGAGATGACGACGGAGATGACGATAGTCATGGCGAACTGCTGGTACATCACCCCGCTGAAGCCGCCCATGAGCGAGGCGGGGATGAAGACGGCCGAGAGGACGAAAACGATCGCGATGACCGGCCCCGTGATCTCCCGCATCGCCTCGATCGTCGCATCGCGGACGCTCAGGTCCTTGCGCTCGTGCAGCAGGCGTTCGACGTTCTCAATGACGATAATGGCGTCGTCGACGACGAGCCCGATCGCGAGGATCAGGGCGAAGAGGGTGAGCAGGTTGATGGAGAACCCTGCAATGTAGAGCCCAGCGAAGGTCCCCACGATGGAGACGGGGATCGCCAGAACGGGAATGATCGTCGCCCGGACGTTTCCGAGGAAGAAGTAGATGATCAGTACGACCATCACGATCGCCTCGGCCAGGGTCATCAACACCTCTTCGATGGAGGTTTTGACGAAGGTCGTCGTGTCATAGAGCGTATGGTAGCGGACATCCTCGGGGAACTTCTGCGAGACCGTTTCAAGCACCTTGGTCAGGGCCGCATCGACCTCGAGCGCATTGGCGCCGGGGGCCAGGAAGACCCCGGCCACGGCCATCGGCTCCTTGTTGCGGGTGCCCTTGAGCATGTAGCGTTCGGCCCCCAGTTCGACCCGGGCGACGTCTTTGAGGCGCAGGGAAGAGCCGTCGGCGTTGGTACGCACGAGAATGTTACCGAACTCTTCGGCGGTCTTCAGACGCCCCGGGGTCGTGACCGTATAGGTGTAGGCCATCTTCTCCACGGCGGGCTCGCCGCCGATCTGGCCCGCGGCGAGCTGGACGTTCTGGCTGCGGATGACGCCCAGCACGTCGTTCACTGTCAGGTCATAGGCCGCGAGGCTGTCGGGTTTGAGCCAGACGCGCAGGGCGTACTCTTTCGAACCGAACAAAAAGGCGTCCCCGACGCCGGGAATACGCTTGATGTCGTCAATGACGTTGATCAGGGCGTAGTTGTTCAGCCACAGCGCGTCGTGGACGCGGTTCTCGGAGGTGAAGGCGATGACGCGCAGCATGTCCGGGGAGCGTTCGCGCACACTGACCCCCTGCCGGCGTACCTCTTCGGGCAGCTTGTTCAGGGCCACCTGGACGCGGTTGTTGACGTCGACGTTGGCGGCGGAGGGGTCCGTGCCGGTGGCGAAGGTGATGCTCATGGTCAGGATCCCGCTCGGGGATGCGGTCGAGGTCATGTAGATCATATTCTTCGCACCGTTGATAGCATCTTCGAGCGGTGCGGCGACGGTGTTGGCGAGGGTTTCGGCATCCGCACCCGGGTAGACCGCCTGGACGTTGATCTGCGGCGGCACAATGCTGGGGTACTCCTGGACCGGCAGCCCTTTGATCGCTACGACCCCCGCCAGAATGACGATGATGGAGAGGACCGAGGCAAAGATGGGCCGGTCGATGAAAAATTTTGAAAACATAAACGGTTACCTTTATTTCCCTTCCGCATCGACGGTTTTGTCGATAATGACCGGGGCGCCGGGTTTGACACGGAAGAAGTTGTTCACGATGACTTTGTCACCTTCGGCGAGTCCTTTGCGCACGACGAAACTGTTGCCGACGGGGTCCCCCAGGACGACGGGACGGACGGCCGCCTGCCCCTCCTGCTCGACGAAGACGATGGTGCCCATCGGGTTTTGCAGGACCGCTTTTTGCGGGATCATGATGACATTGTCACGACTAATCCCTTCCAGCGTCACGCGTCCGAAGGTACCCGGCAGCAGGAGGTTGTCGCTGTTCTTGAAACGTGCGCGCATACTAATGCTTCCCGTCTGCGTATCCGCCGTCGGCGCGATAAAGTCAATGTCGCCGCTGACCTTGATGCCGTCGACGTCGAGGGAGGCTTTTAGACGCCCTTCATCCCCCCAGCTCCAGCGTCCCTCTTTGTTCTCCACGCGCGCTTTTTGCAGATCGCCCGCGGGGATGGAGAAGAGGGCGTAAATCGGGTCCGTCTGGGTGATGGTCACCAGCGGCGTCCCGGCGTTGACGACGTTGCCCACGTCGGTCTGCTTGATGCCGGCGATCCCGCTGATGGGGGCGACGACGTCGGTATAGCCAAGTTCCAGCTCTCTGGTCTGCAGCTGTGCTTTCGCCGCGTTGACCTGCGCGCGGGCCGTTTCATAGGCCGAGAGCGCGGCATCGTGCTCCTGGACGCTGATGGCGTTGTCCTTGTAGAGGGCCTGTGCGCGTTTCCAGTCGCGCTCGGCTTTCGTATAAAGCGACTCCTGCAGGATGACAGAGGCCTTCTGTTCGTTGACTGCCGCCTGGTAGAGGTCGGGCTCGATCTTGTAGAGGCGGGCGCCTTGTTTGACGTAGTCGCCCTCTTTGAAACGCTTCGTGAGCAGTACGCCCGTGACGCGGGAGACGACGGTCGCGCTGCGGATGCTCTTGAGGCGGGCGGGATAGTTCAGGACGACGTCGCGTTTCGCAACGGCTTTGACGACGTAGGCGTCGGCGTGCGGGGCCGGGGCGGCAGGGGCTGCCGTTTCGGCGACGAGGCTGCTTCCGAACAGCAGTGACGCTGCGAAAACGAGCGGGGCGTAGGGGGGGCGTTTCATTATGATGCTCCTAATTGCTTGATATGGTTTTCGGAAGTGTCGACGATGGTATCGAGGACACGAAAAAAAGTCTCTATCTCTTCCAGGGTAAGCCGGTCTTTGATGGCATTGTTGAAGGTCAGGGCTTTGGGAATGACCAGGTCAAGGATCTCCTGCCCCTTCGCGGTGAGGTGGATCGGTTTGATCCGGCGGTCTTCGCTTTTGCGTTCGCGGACGATCAACCCCTTTTTTTCAAGGGCGTCAAGGGCCCGGCTGACGGTCGGTTTGCCCTTGGCAAGGATCTCGGCGATCTCGGACTGCGTGATCTCGCCGTCTTCGCTGATGATCTTCAGCGTTGCAAACTGCTCGGGCGCGATCCCGAAGGGTTCGATGCATTTCGTAAAACCGGCGTGAATAATATTGGCCGTGCGGTTGAGACGAAAACCGATCGAAGTATCCAGCAGATATTCCATAGGGCTCCTTTAATTACCTATGCAACTATTGCGTAAGCAACCTTTTTATACGCTTAGCGTCTGAGGTTAAAAAATGGGAGGGGTACAGGGCCTCAGGGCCCGGCGTTTAAATCAGCGCGACGGCGCTTTGGAGGGAGGGGGCGAAGGTGACGTTCTCAAACCGTTTTTCGTGGTTGAAGCGCATCAGTTTCTCCGTGAAGGCATCGGGGGCCGCTATGATCACCTTGACCCCGTCCTTTTTCAGTTTTTCGATCAGGTCCTTGAGGGTAAAGATCGCCGTGATATCCATGAAAGGAACGTTCAGAATGTCGATGATGACCGTTTTCGTATCGAGCAGGTTGTTTGCCTGGTGTTCGAAGAAAGTACTCGAACCGAAGAAGAAAGCGCCGTTGATGCGGATGATGCGCGCGTTCTCCCCGTCGAGGTCGGGCTGGCTGCCCGTACCGGCGTATTCCAGTACGATCTGCGTCTGCTTGGTGATGCGGTAGACGATCAGCAGCGATGCCAGGACGATGCCGAGACCGACGGCAGTGATGAGGTCGACGAAGACGGTGACGAAGAAGACGGTCAGCATCGTCATCAGGTCGCTGCGGGGGCTGGCTTTCCAGACTCTCAGGAAACGGTAGTCCAGGATGTCGACGCCGACCTTGATCAGGATGCCGGCCAGGACGGCGAGCGGGATCTTGGACGCCAGCGGCGCGAGGAAGAGGACGATGAGCAGTAGCACCACGGCATGGATCATGCCCGAGAGGCGGTCGGTGCCGCCGCTTTTGACGTTGATGACGGTCCGCATCGTCGCCCCCGCGCCGGGGACGGCCCCGACGAGGGCGCATAGCGCATTGCCGATCCCCTGGCCGAAGAGCTCGCGGTCGGGGTTGTGTTTGGTCCGGGTGACGGAGTCGGCGACAATCGAGGTCAGCAGCGAGTCGATGGTGCCCAGCACGGCCAGTGTAAAGGCCAGCGAAACGATCACAGTGTAATGCTCGAGCGTAAAGTCCGGCAAGACAAGCTCCGGAAGTTCGGCGGGAATCGTGCCGATCGTCTCCACCGGCAACTGCAGCAGCGCAGAGATCGGGGTGAGCACGACAAGGGCGATCAGCGGCGAGGGGACGACTTTGGCGAGGCGCGCGGGGGTGAAAAAGACGATGGCAAGGGCAGCGAGTGCCAGCAGGAGCGCCCAGGGGTTTGTCTGGGGCAGCAGCGAGGGCAGGGTGACCAGCAGGTGCAGGACGGCGGCGTCGGAGGGGAGCCCCAGCAGAGGGTTGAGCTGCAGCAGGATGATGATGATGCCGATCCCGCTCATAAAGCCGGAGATGACCGGGTAGGGGATGAAGCGGACGAATCGTCCCAGTCGTGTGAAACCGAAAACGACCTGGAAGATACCCGCCAGCAGTACGACGGTCGCGACCAGTCCGACGTCGCCGCCCAGGGATGCGACCGCGGCGGCCACGACGACGGTCATTGGCCCCGTCGGGCCGGAGATCTGGGTGCGGGTGCCGCCGAACAGCGCGGCGAAGAAGCCGAGGATGATGGCGCCGTAGAGGCCCGCCGCCGCGCCGAGACCGCTGGCGACGCCGAAAGCGAGTGCGAGGGGCAGTGCGATGACGGCTGCGGTCAGGCCGCCGAAGAGATTACCGCGAAGATTGGAAAAGAGAGACAACTGTGGGCCTTTGCATGACGGCACCGGGGCCGCCGAAAGATAAATGGCATTGTATAGCAGATCGGGAAAAAAGCAGATGACAAATTTGTCATCCGCCGTGGCGGATTAGCCCTTGAACGCTTTGATTTTGAAAAGGCCGATCGTAAAATCGGGGAAGACGATCACATCGTAGGCTTCGCCGGGATTCGGAAGCGGAATGAGAATCGTCTCGGCACCGTAGCTGACATTGATGTCTTTCTCCCCCGTAAACCCAACCCCCGGGAACTCTTTGACAGCACAGGCATTGAAGGTCTCTGTATTGCCGTCGGCCGTGACGTCCAGGCTGTAATTTGTGATATTGACGACGCTGAGGGTTCCCGGAGCCGGCTGGTGGATAATATGATTCTTGTCTACACTGCCATTGTTGCAGTTTGCCGCAATATAGGCGTTGATCAGATCTCCACTGTGGATAGTCTCCATTCCGATTTTCGTGGACGTGTCAATCGCCGTCGTATACCAGACGTCGGGGGCTTCGGATACGGCTTCGAAATCATCATCTTTCTGTGTTTTCGGCGCAATGGTGTAGAAGCTCTTGTTGAAGAGGTGACCTACGATGTCAGCGTCAGTCGCGTTGATCATCGTGATGAAATTCAATCGCGGCTCGGTGGAGCTGTCCTCCCCGCAGCCGGAGAAGGTCAGAGCGGCAGCGGCAGCCGAGGCCAAAAGAAGCGGGCGTATTTTCATATTATTCCTTCGTCATAGCAATGGTTTGGGGCATTGTACTGTATGGGGCGCCATGGGTCAACACCCCCACCTAGGGATGTTTGTCCGATTCCAGCCAATGGATGAACTCTTCGCGGCTGTTATAGCCGGCGACGGTGTGGTACCCCTTCTGCGTCGCGGGGTCGATAAAGTGCACGACGGGGGTAAAGGAGATGTTGAACTCCGGCGGGAAGGCATCTTTCTCCTTGTTGAGGATCACAGGGACGTATTTACTGTGGACGAGGGTGTTGACATCCTCTTTGCGCAGGACGAGCTCTTCGAACTTCCGGCACCAGGGGCAGTAGTTCGCGACAAGAACGAGCATGACGTTTTTGTGCTCTTTGTTGGCACGCTTGAGCGCATTGTCGAAGTTTGTTTCATAGTCCAGCGACGCC
The DNA here is from genome assembly GCF_039645995.1 of Sulfurimonas sp. HSL3-1. Classification (NCBI taxonomy): domain Bacteria; kingdom Pseudomonadati; phylum Campylobacterota; class Epsilonproteobacteria; order Campylobacterales; family Sulfurimonadaceae; genus Sulfurimonas; species Sulfurimonas diazotrophicus. The sequence continues at coordinate 1,535,364 of NZ_CP147920.1, read as the reverse complement.
GCGAGGCTCCCCTTCTCTTTGACGCGTTTGAGCGTACCGCGCTCCTGGGCGTACTGGTCGGCGAACTTGGCCAGTAGCTCGTCGACGCTGTCCTCGAGGTTCTCCTCGACCGTGTCGCTGTCATAGGGAAAGGTGAGGGCGTTCTGGTAGGTCAGGGCGAAGACTTTGTCCTCCGAACCGCTGCGCTGCACCTGCTCGCCGATCACAAGCCGGACGCTGATCAGCACGCTCTTGCCGACATACTGTTCCGCGACGAGCAGGGCGAGGGAGCGCCCGCTGTAGCCTGCCGTGTCGATGCCGAGCTCCCCGGTCATGGTGTCGAGGGCTTCGCGGAGGTAGGCTTTGCTGCTTTTAGGCACCTTTTCGCCCGAAATGTCGACGACGGGATAGACCTTGTCGACGCCGCGCAGGGTAAAGATGGACTCGGCGCCCAGCCAGGTTGCCGCGAAGAGTAAAAGAATAAAGAAACGGTTCATAGTGTCAGCTCCAGTGGAAAATCTAACGCGCATTGTAGTCAATCTTTTCCCCGCTTCACGTAAGAAGGCGGTTCGTTGCATCGGTTTACCCGATACGTTTGCCAAGGGCAACCCCCTCGGGTGCGAACGCCGCCCGGTAGATCAGCACTTCGACGCCTGCATCGCTTGCCTGCGCCAGAAGGGAGGCATAGGCGGGGTCGATATGGGCCGCTGCTTCAAAGTGCGTGCCCCCTTCGCGCAGCACGGCAAAGAACAAAACGGCGCGGTCGCCTTTCTCTTTGACTTCCATCAGCTCTTCAAGATGCTTCTGCCCCCTTGTTGTTACGGCGTCCGGGAACATCAACGTGTCGCCTTCGCGCAGGGTGACGCTCTTGACCTCCACGAAACACTTCGCATCCCCTTTTTCGAGGAGCAGATCGATCCGGCTGTTCTGACTGCCGTATTTCACTTCCCGGCGCAGGCGGTCATACCCCTGCAGTTCCGTGACGACTCCTTCGCGGACCGCCTCTTCGGCCAGTGCGTTGGCCCGGGCCGCATGGACCATCACCGTCTCCCCGTCGGCATCTTCGACGAGCTCCCAGGTGTAGCGCAGCTTGCGTTTGGGGTTGTCGCTCTCGCTGAGCCAGACCCGCAGCCCCTCCTCCTTGTACCCTTTCATGGAGCCGGAGTTGGGGCAGTGGGCCGTGACGATACTGCCGTCTTCGAGGCTTATGTCGGCGAGGAAACGCTTGTAGCGTTTGATGAGGGTTCCCGGAATGAGGGGAGTCTCGAACCGCATTACGCCTCCTTCTCCGTATCATCCGTTTTAGCGTCGCGGAGATGGTCATAGATGGCGGGGATGGTCCCGGTGTGGGGGTAATGCAGGTAGTAGCGGCGCAGCAGCTGGTTGAGCTTGTTCTGGTTGAAGCGCCAGTAGTGCTCTTTGTCGAAGGCTTCGTGCCGGACGATGTATTCGAAGAGCTCCTGTTCGCTGAGCGGCGCCTCGTGGCGATGCTCCTTCTCGATGACGTCGAGCATCAGAGTGGTCAACTCCTCTTTGGAGGCTTCGTTGCTGTCGTCGTCGGGCAGCGGCTTGTTGGGCAAAAAGGCGTAGAGCTTCCACGCGGCCAGCACGGTGGCGGCGGTAAAGGCGATGATCATAATGGTTTGAATAGACATTTCGGGCATACTCGCGACAAAAAAATTGTCGTTTATTGTAGCCCCGGGGGGCTGAAGGCTAGGAATTGAAGATCACCAGCCCCCGCCCGAAGGGGACTTTGGCCGGTCTTGAGAGGGCCCAGAGTACCTCGTACGGCGGCGGGATACGCGGGAACCAGCCGTCGCCGTCGGTGAAGTAGAGCAGCATCGTCGTCATCGGCAGCTCCGCCTCGATGTAGTCGAAGACGGGGCGGTAGTCCGTCCCGCCGCCCCCTTTGAGGGGGAAGTCCAGCTTCTCGCCGCCCTGGAAGCTGTAGTGGCCGTGCACCTTCGCGTCGGCGATGATCAGCTCGATCCGGATGGCGGGGAAGATTGTCATGATGTTTTTGAACTCCTCCGTAAAGGCCCCGAGCAGCGCCTCGTTGATGGAGCCGGAGGTATCGACGGCGACGCAGAGGCTCAGCGTATCGCTGGCCAGGGAGGGCAGCGCGATCCCGCGGTAGATGTGCTTCTTGTTCGGCGGCATGAAGGCATAGTTGTTGCGCATGTGCTTGTTGACGGCGTTGTAGAGTTCGAAACGCCAGTCGACATCGGCGGCCTTGACCTTTTTGCCCAGCCGGTCCATGCCCGAGGGCATCGCGCTTTTGCGCTGGGCGACCTCCTGGGCGACAGAGGAGGCGTACTGCCACTCCGACTCGTTCTGGGCGTCGAGCTCCTCCTCGATATTGCCGAGGTTGGAGAAAGCGCCGCTGTCGTCTTCCTCCTCTCCCCCTTCACCGGTACCGCCCGGCATGCCCGGCGGGGGAGGCACGTCGTCCTCGCCGCCGAAGGCGTCGTCAATGTCGCTGTAATAGCTCTCTTTGAGGGCGTCGTAGATCTCCTCGGCGTACATCCCCTTGAACTCTTCATTGTAGTTGGCCCCCTGGGGGATCTCCAGGCCGTTTTTGTGCAGGAGGTTGTTGATGGCGTAGTCTGTTGCCAGCTGCCAAAGCCCCCCTTTGCGTCCCAGCTGGCGCTGCTGGTGCGACAGGACGTGGTGCATGACACAGTTGGTGAGGATGAACATCACCTCTTCGATGCTGCGGCGTCCCATGAACTCCGGGTCGTACAAAAAGCGTTTGCCGTTGCTGGCATAACCGCGCAGTCCCTCTTTGGGCTCCTGCTTGAGGCGGGAGGCGAGCATCCCGAAGTAGGGGTGCTTCATTGTCAGTTGGGACTTGGCTTTGGTCAGTAAGTGTTCCGGGGTCAAAACAGGCCTTTAGCGCAGCAGGTTGTTGAACTGGCGCATCCAGAGCGTCCAGCTGTCGACGTGGTCGAGCTCGATCTTGCGTTCGCGCAGGTCCTGGATGATCATGACGGCGAATTCGCCCGGCATCTTCAAAGTGTAGGTGATGAGGTTGTTGAGCTTCTTGCTGCTGGTCCCTTCGCCCACGCGCATGGCCAGGGCGGTGCTGAGCATATGCAGGGCCGCCGGTTCGGACGGGACGGCGGAGACGCTGCCGTCAAAGATGCCGTCGAGGTCGGGGAGCTCGCCGGCAACGACCTTGAAGCCGAGGAACGCGGCAGCCAGGTCTTCGCCGATGGCGCCGGCGACCAGTGGCATGATGAGGTCGGGTTCGGGTTCGGAAGCGACGATCTCGTTGACGTACTCCCAGGTCCGCGGTGTTGCGAAGGAGCGGCTGTCGTCCTTGCCCTGTCCGAAGGTGAAGAGCGCGTCGGGGCGGTAGGAGATAAAGGCGATGATGGCGGGATCGATCCCGGCACCGACGGCCCACTGTTTCCAGTCCTCGACGCTCGCTTCCATCTCCAGGTGCACAAAGCGGTTGGCCAGCGGCGCGGCCATGCGGAAGACGACACCCCGGTCGCTTTCGCGGTTACCGGCGGCGACGATCGCCCAGCCGTCGGGAAGCTTGTACTCGCCGATCTTGCGGTCGAGGATGAGCTGGTAGGCCGAGGCCTGTACCATCGGAGCGGCGGTGTTGAGCTCGTCGAGGAAAAGGATCCCCTCTACCTCGCTGCCGTCAGGCAGGAAGGAGGCGGGGGCCCAGACGGCTTCTCCCGAATCGGCGTTGAAGAAAGGGATACCCCGCAGGTCGGTCGGGTCGAGCAGGGAGAGACGAAGGTCAATGTAGGAGATCTTTTTCTCCTTGGCGATCTGGGCGACGATGGAGGATTTGCCGATGCCCGGAGGCCCCCATAAGAAGACGGGTACCTTGCGGTCGGTGAGGTGGGTCAGGGAGCGTTTCGTGCTTATCGGGTTCATGGCGGTCCTTGCAATACTATATAGGTTTCGCCGACGCCTTTGCAATTTTGATACGAACGGGTTAAAAGAGATAAAAAGAGTCTGTTTAATGACAAATATCAGGGATTTTCTGACAAGAATGACAAAATTGTCGTGATAATTATATTTTAGTATGAAAATTGCATACATTTGGAGTGAAAAACGAGAACGCTAATTGTATCAAGTAGGTAAATTTGGAGCCCGAGCGGTTCTGCCATAAAGGATACAAAATGTTTGAATGTGAAATGATCGAGCTGGAAGATTTTAGTTTTAACCACCTGCTGCATCACTATGATGACTGCAACTGTGAAGATATGCACTTCAACGAAGAGTTTGACTGCATCGACGCCCTGGCGGACTGCTGCGAAGAGATCCTCTGGGACTGATCGCCTCTGCGAGGGTACCCCTGAAGCCCTTTGTTCCAACGGCCTGAGGGGTGCCCTTTTAAGACTTCGGAATTATTTGGGTATTAGCACCACCCCGGCGGCGCATTCTCCTCCATATTATTCGCCGCCACTTGACCTATGTTTAAAACACGTACCGGGTCTCCCCGGTACGCTCCTCCTAAAAAATTGACAATCCCGTTTTACTGGTAAAGAGCTCCAAAGCCTTCGTTCCCGCCAGGGAGTTTCCCTGTTCATTCAGTGCCGGCGACCAGACGCAGATTCCCATCACTTTCGGTATGACGGCGACGATGCCCCCGCCGACGCCGCTTTTGCCCGGCAGGCCGACGTGAAAGGCGAAATCGCCCGAGGCGTCGTAGTGGCCGCAGGTGAGCATGATGGCGTTGATCCGTTTGGCCTGCTGCGGGGTGATGAACTTCTTGCCCGTGATCGGGTCTTCGCCGTGGTTGGCGAGGTAGAGCATGGCGCGCGACAGCGTGCGGCTGTTCATGGCGATGGCGCAGTGCTCGAAGTAGGTGTGCACGACCTCCAGGACGTCGTTGTCGAGGTTCCCGAAACTCTTCATCAGGTTCGCCAGCGCGCGGTTGCGGAACCCGTGCTGCATCTCCGACTCCGTCACCTCCTTGTCGCTTTCGATCATCCCGTCGTCGGCGATCTCGCGGATAAAACTCAGAATCTCCTTGGAGGTGCGGGCGACGGAGTCGTAGTGCGAGATCAGCGCGTCGGTGACGTTGATGGCGCCTGCGTTGATGAAGGGGTTGCGGGGAATCCCGTGTTCGTATTCGAGCTGCACCAAAGAGTTGAAGGGGTTGCCCGAGGGTTCGCGGCCGACGCGGCGGTAGAGGTCATAGCCGTAGGCGTCGAGCGCCAGGGTGAAGGTGAAGAGCTTGGAGATGCTCTGGATGGAGAAGGGGGTGTCGGCGTCCCCGACGCTGTATTGTGTCCCGTCGAAGAGGGTCAGCGTCATGCCAAACTGCTGCGGGTCGACCTCGGCCAGGGCGGGGATGTAGTCGGCGACTTTCCCCTCACCGACATAGGGTTTGATCTCTTCGGCGATCTCGTTCAGTACGGCCTGGTAGTCCATTATTTTTTCCTTTATGCCTGCGAAATGGGTCGCTTGTATCTGAAATAGATTTTCCGCTCCACGTCATCGCGTACGCCGTTACTGCTCGCATCCACGCCAAGCAGCGTTGCATTGTTGACTTTGGGATCAGGTTCGGGTGGAAGCAAATGTCCGTTGATGACAAGGTCGGAGTCATTGGCGAAACAAAGTGACAAGAAAAGGACAGATACCGACACAAAAAACAGACGTATATGTTTGATTATGGACCCTTTCGCATCAATCTGCTATATCATATCACATTGCCGACAGAACAAATTGATGCCGGGAAAGGTACGGAAGTACGGTAAACAGGCAACAATCCCCTTTTGGGAACTGTTAATGCATGTAGTTGATAGTATTTATCCTTTAGTTACAACCCATATCACTAATCATTAAAGGGGACCCCATGAAAATCGGTGTGCCAAAAGAAGTTAAAACGGAAGAGTACCGGGTAGCGGTGACGCCTTCGGGGGTCAAAGAGCTGGTCAAAAACGGCCATACGGTCTACGTGCAGACCAGCGCGGGCGAGGGCAGCGGCTTCAACGACGATGATTACAGCGCGGCCGGCGCCGAACTGCTTGAAGGCGCCGCAGCCGTCTTCGACGCGGCGGAGCTTATTGTCAAGGTCAAAGAGCCCATCGCGCAGGAGTACCCCCTGTTCAAAGAGGGGCAGACCCTCTTTACCTACCTGCACCTGGCCGCCGATGAGGCGCAGACGAAATTCCTGCTGGAGAAGAAGATCAAGGCCTACGCCTACGAGACGCTCAAGGTCGACCGGAGATTGCCGCTGCTCGAACCCATGAGCGAGGTCGCCGGAAAGATGGCGGCGATCATGGGCGGCTTCTACCTGGGACGCTACCAGGGCGGCCGGGGGATCCTGCCCGGCGGCGTCGTCGGGACGGAAAAAGCCAACGTCCTTATTCTCGGCGGCGGCGTCGCAGGGCTCTCTGCGGCGCAGGTCGCGGCGGGCATGGGGGCGAAGGTGACAATCCTCGACATCAACCTGGCCCGTCTGCACTACCTCAACGACGTCCTTCCCGCGAACGTTAGCACCCTCTACAGCACGACGGACGCCATCGAGTCGCTGCTGCCGACAACGGACGTCGTCATCGGCACGGTGCTGATCCCCGGGGCGAAGGCGCCGAAACTGATCACGAAAGAGATGCTCTCCCTCATGCGGGAGGGCAGCGTGCTCGTCGACGTCTCCATCGACCAGGGCGGCTGTTTCGAAACGTCCAGAGCGACGACGCATACCGAACCGACCTACGTCGTCGACGGGGTCGTACACTACTGCGTCGCCAACATGCCGGGGGCGTACCCGCGCACCTCGACGATGGCGCTGACCAATGCGACGCTGCCCTACCTGCTGAAACTGGCGGAGTTCGGCGGCGAGGAGGCCTACGCGAAATTCCCGCTGCTGCACAGTGCGCTCAACACCTACGACGGCAAACTGACAAACCTCGCCGTTGCCGAAGCGCACGGGCTCGACTACTGCGAACTCTAAAATCGGCGCGTCAGCGCGCCAGCCTCTGTACGATCTCCCCGACATTTGAAAACATCATCGTCGGGGAGTGCTCCATCAGCGCTTCGTCGCGCGTATAGCCCCAGGAGACCGCGCCAAAATCCATCTTGACAGCCCGGGCGGCCTCAAGGTCCCTGATCTCGTCGCCGATATAGATGGCTTCTGAAGGATCGATGCCCGTTTGGCGCAGGATCTGTTTCAACTTCGACGCTTTTCCGAACATGTGTGTCCCATATTGCGGATGGATCAGAAGCTCCGTGTTTGCCCGTCCCAGAATTTTGAGGACATTCTCACGGGAGTTGCTTGTGACGAGGCTAAGCGCGATCTCACGCTGCGCCAGCGCATGCAGCATCTCCGTCACCTCCGGGAACATCGGGATCTGTGCGACGCTTACCGCCATGTTTTTCCTGAACGCGGCGGCGACCATCGGCACTTTCCACAACGGTATATGCAGCTGATGGATGATCTGTTTTGCGTCATAGTGTCTGAGGGTCTCGACCTGCTCCGCGTCGATGCGCCTGAAACGGTGCTTTTCGGCCAGGGCATTGAGCGCGGTCAGGAAAAAGGGGAACGAGTCCGCCAGGGTGCCGTCGAAATCAAAGATGACGAGCTTGTACTTCACAGCTTCTCCTGAACGGGTTTTACACTTGTTACCGCCTATTATACTATGAGAAGTGCGGCTGTCGAGCGGGGTATGGAGCAGTGTGAGAAAGCAGATAGGGGGAGGGACTCCCTCCTATTTTTTCCGCAGCAGGCGGAGGATCTTCGGGGTGACGGCGAGGTCGAGGGCCGTAAAGTCGTCGGGGTTTTTGATGGCGACGTCGGCGCCCGCGTCCACGAGCATCTTCACCATCGCCTCTTTGCCGCTGGACGCGGCGTACATCAGGGAGGTGACACCGTTGACGTTCGCCGTGTCGAGTTCGATGCCCGCATCGATGAGCATGGAGACGACCTCGGGGTTTTCGCCGAAGCAGGAGAGCCACAGCGCCGTGTTGCCGTCGACGTTTTTAAGCATGATGTCCGCGCCGGCGTCGAGCAGTTCGCGCACGATCGCGGCGTTGCCCTCGCGGGCGGCTTTCATAAGCGCCGTATTGCCGTAGCTGCCCTGCAGGTCGAGGTTCTTGGCGTCGTAATCATTTTCGGCAAGCCAGTTCATTGTCATATCGGTCATAAGCTGCTCCTGACTATTTTTTCAGGCCCGCAAGGGAGAGGGCGTGCTTCGTCGCCCGGGCGATGATGCTGTGCTCGGGGCGGAACATCGCGTCCGAGATTGTTTTGACTGCCGGGAAGATCTCGTCGAAGCCGTGTTCGGGGAAACCGCTTTGAAGCATGATCTTGTCCATGGAGAGGCCCGCAAGGACCTCATGGTCGAAGGCATTGACGTTGGACGGGCCGATGGCGATGAAGAACTGTTCAAGCTCCTCGTGCGCCTGCGTGGCGTTGAGGATGACCCCCTGGTCGCCGCGCTCGATCAAAAGCGCGCGCAGCGTATCGTCCAGGTCGGCTTCGTCCACGAAGAGCGGTTTGCCCGCTTTGGGGGCGGCGCGCAGTTCGTCGGCGTTTTTGACGCGGTAGCCCACGCATTTCGCATCGCTCTGCTCCCCCAGGGAGAGGGGGGCGGTGTAAAAGAGGGCCGTGTACTCTTCGGCCTCTTCCTTGGCTTTTTCAAGCGCGGCTTCATCTTCGGGCTGCAGAAAAAAGATCTGCACCATCGTATCCTCAATGATCTCGTCGATATCGTCGAGAAAATCCTCATTGGTTGCTTTAACGTTGACGTCAATGGTCATAAATAGAAACTCCTCGTTAGGGCACCTCTATAGAGGTGTCCTATTGTGCGGGGGAGGATATGCAAGTCTGGTTCCGGGGCTTTTCAGAGGGTGACTTCGGCGAGGGAGGGAAAGACGGCATCGGGCGTGATGCCGCGTGCGAGGTCGGCGGGGGTGTATTTGCCCGTTTCGACGAGAATGCCCTGCAGTCCCGCCGCCTGGGCGCCGCCGACGTCGCTTTCGATATCGTCGCCGATCATCACCGCCGCTTCGGGTTCGAGCCCCATCTGGGCGCAGGCGAGGCGGTAGAAGGCCTCGCTCGGCTTTCCGATGACCGTCGCCGTTTTACCCGAGGCGTACTCCAGGGCCGTGACAAACCCCCCGGCGTCCATGCTGAGCCGGCCGCTGTGGTCCTTGAAGTAGCGGTTTTTCGCCGCGGCGAGGAGTTCGCCGCCCGCCATGAGGGTTCGGAACGCGGTGTTAAGGCGCGCATAGGTGAAGTTCTCCTGGGCATCGCCAACGACGACGCAGCGGCAGGGGGCGTCGGGGAGGTCGTCGAAAAAGGCTTCGGCACTGTCGGTGAGCAGGAAGGTCGCCCGGCTTTTGTGCTTCATCAGGTACGCCTTGGTGACATCGAGGGCGGTGATCACCTCCGAGGCCTCGATGCCGAAGCCCATCCGCTGCAGCTTGGCCACGACATCCGCACCCCTCTTCTGCGTCGTATTGGTCACAAAGCGGACGGGGTAGGCCGCTTTGAGCCGTGCAATCGCTTCGACGGCGCCGGGGTAGGGGGTGTCGCCTTCGTACAGGACCCCGCCGATATCGCACAGGACGCCTTTAATGGTAGAGGTGGTCATAAAATGTCCTCCTTTCCCGGTCTGTTTTCATAGTATACCCCAACGGCAGCTTCCAAGTATGCCTAAAAAGCAGGCAGCGCACCAGCGGATAACGCCCCCAGTGATGTTACAATGGGGACATGATAAACATGCAAGGCAAAGCGAATGTCTGATTCGCCGCACTACATCGTTTTCACTGACCTCGATGCCACACTGCTTGACCACGAAACCTACTCGCATTCTGCGGCCCAGCCCGCGATCGACTACCTGATACGTGAAGAGATACCCTTGGTGTTCGTTACCAGTAAAACACAGCCCGAAGCCGTCAAACTCCAGGAGAAGATGGGGCTCTGCGCCCCCTTTATCGTGGAAAACGGCGGAGCGATCTTCATCCCGCGTTGCTGCAGCCGCTTCTACGGCGCAGACCACGAGGCCGACTACGAGGTGATCACCCTGGGTGCCGCCTACGACGCCTGTACGAACCTGCTCGACAGCCTGAAATCCCGCTTCCGTCTTCGCGGCTTTTCGCATATGCACCATGACGAGGTCGCCGAACGGACGGGACTGCACACCGAAGGGGCGGTGATGGCCAAGACGCGCTACTGCTCCGAACCCTTCATTATGGAAGACGAGAGCCTGTTCGACGAACTGGTCGCCACCGTCTCGGCCGAGGGGTTCACGGTGACCAAAGGGGGGCGTTTCTACCATCTTATCGGACGCAACCAGAGCAAGGGCAGCGCGGTCCAGGCACTGCTCGAGCGCGCGGAAGCGTCGACGGGGATCCATTTCAGTTCCATCGCGCTGGGCGACAGCGAGAACGATTTCTCGATGCTGCAGAGCGTCGACATCCCGGTCCTCATTCCCAAGCACGACGGCAGTTACGCCGCCATCAACCTTCCCAATCTCATCAAGGCCCCCTATCCGGGCCCCAGGGGCTGGAACGCCGTATTGCAGGAGCTCTTCGGTGTTGCCTGAACTGGCATCCCTCTTCGATGCCGCGATTGACGCGGTGATGCCCCAGCGTATGCTGCCGGGCCGGATGCGGCTGCATGACGGAGTGCTCTACGTCGGCGGCGAGCGGCTGGACCTGGAGCGCTACGGCAACCTCTATCTCTGCGGCGCGGGCAAAGCCGCGCTGCCGATGGCCGAAGCGTGCGAAGCCATTTTGGGAGAGCGGATCGCCGGCGGGATCATCGTCACCCCCGAAGCGGAACGTCCGCTCGGCTACTGCACCTACGTCCACAGCACCCATCCCCTCCCCTCCGAAGAGAGCGTCGAAGCCGCCGAGCGGCTGATGGAACAGTTTGCCCGGGCGGGCGAAGGGGACCTGATCCTTTTTCTGCTCAGCGGCGGTACCTCCGCACTGATCGAAAAACCGCTGCCCCCGGTCACGCTCGGGGCGATGGCGGAGACGACCCGTCTGCTGCTGGAAAACGGCTGCAGCATCGAAGAGACGAACAGCGTGCGCAAGCACCTCTCCATGATCAAGGGGGGACGGCTGGCGCAGATGACCAGGGCGACGGTGCTTGTCCTGGTCGTCTCCGACGTCATCGGGGACGATCTGGAAACGATCGGCTCCGCACCGCTGTACTGCGACCGGAGCACCTACGCCGACGTGACGGCGCTTCTGCGGGACAGAGGGTTGATGGAAAGGCTGCCCGAGACGGTACGCGAGGTACTGACGAAGGGGGAGAAGGGGGGCGTTCCCGAAACGCCGACGCTTCCGCTCCCGACGGTGAAACATCTGCTCATCGGCAGCAACAAGCAGGCCCTGGCAGCCGCGGCAGCCTGCGGCGTGGAACACGGCCGCGACGTGCGGGTGGTCGAAACCCCCATCCAGGGGGATGTCGCCGAGGCGGCGGAGGCGTTCTGCCGCCGCTTTAAGGCCCTGCCTCCCGGAACGCTGCTCCTGCAGGGGGGCGAAACGACGGTCACGGTCTCCGGCGGCGGCCGGGGCGGCCGGAACCAGCATTTTGCACTGCTCTGCCTCCGGCATTTGGGGACGGAGTGCAGTTACGATATCATTTGTGCAGGCACGGACGGGATCGACGGCAATTCGGATGCGGCGGGGGCGCGCATTTCCGATACGCTATTCCGGCGCTGCAGCACCGCGGAGATCGACGACGCTCTGGCGCGTTTCGACTCCAACACGTTCTTCGCAGGCAAAGAGGCCCTGATCAAGACCGGCTACACCGGCACCAATGTCATGGATGTGGTATTAGCTTACAAAGGAGAGGATAATGGCTGACTTTTTTCAAAACGGGGTGATCACATCACTGCAACGGGTAGGGGACAGAAGTCTCGAGGCAATGGAAAAGGACCTGGAACACATGTCCGAACGCCGCAAGATGGTCCTGCTGCTGCCTGCGCTCTACAGCGAGTTCGAAACGCCGGCGATGCATACAATCATCGAGGAGCTGAAGCATGTCCGTTACCTGCACCGCATCATCCTCGGGCTCGACCGCGCGACCCACGAGCAGTTCCTCGAGGTAAAAAAACTGATGGTGCAGCTCCCCTGCGAAGTGGACGTCCTCTGGAACGACGGCCCGCGTATCCAGGAGCTCTACGCGGAGCTGACCCGCGAAGGTTTCCCCTGCCTGAAAGATCCCGGCAAGGGGCGCAACGTCTGGACGATGATCGGCTACGGCCTGACGGGGGAGGAGAACTACGCCTTCGCCCTGCATGACTGCGACATCGTCAACTACTCGCGCGAGATCGTCGCCCGTCTTTTCTACCCAATCGTCCACCCGGCCCTGGATTACGAGTTCAACAAAGGGTACTACTCCCGGGTGACGAACAAGCTCCACGGCAGGGTCACGCGCCTTTTCTACACCCCGCTGATCCATGCGCTGGAGAAGGTGATGGGCAAGAACCGCTACCTCGAATACATGGACAGCTTCCGCTACGCGCTTTCGGGGGAGTTCGCCTTTATCCGTTCGCTGGGACGCGGTATCGCCATCTCGCCGACCTGGGGCCTGGAGGTCTCGACACTCAGCGAGGTCTACAAGAACACCTCCAACCGCCGTATCTGCCAGACGGAGATCATGGATACCTACGAGCACAAACACCAGGACCTCGGCAACAAGACCGAAGGCGGCGGCGTCTACAAAATGGCCGGCGACATCGCCAAGGCGCTCTTCCGGGTGATGGCGCAGGAGGGGATCGTCTTTACGGAGTCGCATTTCAAGACCCTGCTGGCGACGTACTTCCAGGAGTCGCGTTTCGAGATCTCCAAGTACGTGGCGCTCTCCAAGCTCAACGGCCTGGAGTACAACCGCGAGAAGGAGATCGGCGCCGTCGAAGCCTTCCAGGACGCCATCGAGGAGGCGGCCAGGGAGTTCTTCGAGAACCCGCTGGGGGTGCCGTCGATGTCCCCGTGGATTACCGTCCGCTCGGTGCTGCCGGAGTTCTCGGAAAAATTCGCCCGTGCCGTCGCGTTGGATGCGCAGGAGGCGTAGCGGATGATCCAGTATGAACCGCACTCCATACGGGAGCGTCTGTCGGTCCTTTACAGCTCTGACGACGCGGACGAAGCCTACACGGGCATACGGGAGCTGATCAACACCTACCGCGAACGGATCGAATCCCATCCCTATCAGCTCAGCGAGAAGGACGCCATTCTCATCACCTACGGCGATCAGGTGCAGAGCCCGCCCGAACCGCCGCTCAAAGAACTCAATGACTTTCTCTTTTCGCATATCGACGGCCTGGTCAATTCGGTCCACCTGCTGCCGTTTTACCCCTACTCCTCGGATGACGGATTCTCCGTCGTCGATTACAAGGCGGTCGACCCGCACTGCGGCTCCTGGGGGGAAGTGGAGCTGCTCGGTACCCACTTTCGCCTGATGTTCGACGCGGTCATCAACCACGTCTCCCAGTTCTCGAACTGGTTCAAAAAGTACCTCGAGGGCGATCACGCCTACGCCGACTTTTTCATCGATGCCGATCCCACGCTGGACCTGAGCCAGGTCGTGCGTCCCAGGACCTCGCCGCTGCTGCACGAGTTCAAAGATGTCGAGGGACGCATCCGCTATATCTGGACGACCTTCAGCCGCGACCAGGTCGACCTGAACTATGCCAATTACAAGGTGCTGCTGGCGGTGCTCGATGCGCTCTTTTTTTACATCGAAAAGGGGGCGACGCTACTGCGCCTGGACGCCATCGCCTTCGTCTGGAAGGAGATCGGGACCCCCTGTGTTCACCTGGAGCAGACCCACGAACTGATCCAGCTGATGCGGGAAGTGCTGCACAAGGTCGCGCCCGAGGTCATCATCATTACCGAAACGAACGTGCCGCACCAGGAGAACGTCTCCTATTTCGGCAGCGGGGATGACGAGGCGCAGATGGTCTACAACTTTGCGCTGCCTCCGCTGCTGGCGCACGCGGTGCTGACGGGCAACCCCGCCAAACTGCTCTCCTGGGCGCGGACGCTGAAGCTGCCCAGCGACAAAGTCTGTTTCTTCAACTTTACCGCGTCGCACGACGGGGTGGGCCTGCGGCCCGTGAGCGAGATCCTCAGCGAGCGCGAGATCGGGGTGCTCGAGGCGGCCGCCAAACGTTCGGAGGGACTTGTCTCCTACCGGGCGAATACCGACGGCACGGAGAGCCCCTACGAGCTCAACTGCAGCTACATCGACCTGCTGACGCCGCCCGAGGAAGACGACGCCGTCCGGGCCAAACGGATGCTTTTGACCCAGGCTGTGGCCCTGGCCATGCCGGGGGTGCCGGGAATCTACTTCCATTCGCTGTTCGGTTCGCGCAACTATCTCGAGGGTGTCAAAATGACGGGGATAAACCGCTCCATCAACCGCGAGAAGTTCAACTCCAACTGGCTTGATGAACAGCTGCAGAAGGAGGGGAGCCTGGAGCGGCGGGTCTATCTGGCATACAAGCGTCTGCTCTCCATCCGGATCAACGAGACGGCCTTCGATCCCTTCGGTCCCTTTGTCTTCCTGAATCTGCACCCCTCGCTCTTCTGCCTCCAGCGCGAGAGCCGCGATATGGACAGCCATATGCTGGCGGTGCATAACTTCAGCAATGAGACGGTGAATTTCCGTCTGCCCGATTACGTCGAGCTCGCGGCGACGGAGTGTATCGGTAACATCCATGTAACCTCGGAGACGCTGCAGATTGAAGGTTACGGCGTGATGTGGATAAAATGCCGTATCGATGTCGAGGCGTTCGAAGAGTGCTGCAACAGCGTGTTGCCCATCATCAATGAAAAGGAGTTTGAATGATTACAAAATGTTTATTTCCCGCGGCCGGATACGGCACGCGGTTTCTGCCCGCGACCAAAGCGATGCCCAAAGAGATGCTGCCGATCCTGACGAAGCCGTTGATCCAGTACGGGGTTGAAGAGGCCAACGAGGCCGGCTGCGATGTCATGGCCGTCATCACCGGCCGTGGCAAGCGCGCCATCACCGACCATTTCGACATCAGCTACGAGCTTGAACACCAGATCAAGGGCTCCTCGAAAGAATCGCTGCTCAAAGACATCCGCCGCCTGATCGACAACTGTACCTTCACCTATACACGCCAGAACGAGATGAAAGGGCTCGGCGACGCCATCTACAAGGGGAAAGTCCTTGTCGGCGAGAGCGACCCTTTTGCCGTCATTCTTGCCGACGACCTCTGTATCAACCCGGCGGGTGACGGGGTGCTCAAGCAGATGGTGGACCTCTACAACAAGTACAAATGCTGCATTGTCGCCATTATGGAAGTCCCGAAGGATCAGGTCTACAAATACGGCGTCATCGCCGGCCGCGAGATCGAGGACGGTGTTTTCATGGTCGACGACATGGTGGAAAAACCCGATAACGACAAAGCCCCTTCCAACCTCGCCATTATCGGCCGCTATATCCTGACACCGGATATCTTCGAGGTGATCAAAAATACCAAGCCGGGCAAAAACGGCGAGCTGCAGATCACCGATGCCCTGCTGACCCAGGCAAAAAAAGGGATGGTCCTCGGCTACAGGTTCAAGGGCAAGCGGTTTGACTGCGGAAGCGTCGACGGTTTCGTCGAAGCGACGAACTATTTCTACGATCTTGAGAAAAAAGCGGAGGCGAAAGCGGCAAAGAAGTAGCCGCATCGCTTCGCAACTCAGCTTTTCCTTCCCCGTGACGGCCGCTGCGGTCGGCACACTTCCATACCGCTTTATACCAAGTTTTCTATGCAGTTTCAGTTGTCAATGTTTTTTGGAGAAAGGTTCGCGGTGACAGCAGCACCGCGAATGCAAGGGAGTAGAAGAACAAAAACGTAATGGCGGCTCTCAAAGAGAACCTTTTACAAATCAATCGCATCGGAATGCTTACCCTTTTACGGGTAAGAACAGTATAGGATATTTTGGAAACAGCATGAACAACAAAATGGTTAACTTTTAACCAATTGTCTTTCGGCGCTGTCTATTTTTGAAAATCCCTGCGCGAAACGGTGCGATGCGTCAGGAGAGAAGCAGGCGGTCGATCGCCGCGATCTCCTCCGGTGCCAGGCGGATTTCCGTGACGTGCAGGTCCTCTTGCATATGCACCGACGAGGTGGTGCCGTCCAGGGGAGTGATCCCTTTGGCGATCAGGTAGGCGTAAAAGATCTGCGGTGTGCCGATGCGCCGTGCCATCGCGGCGCGGATGACCGGTTCGCTGCCGAGCAGGTGGGGGTTGGCGGTCAGGCTCCAGAAACTCTGGTAGCGGATGCCGTTGGCGTCGCAGAAGGCGCGCAGCTCGACGTCGTAGCCGGAATCGGCGTAGAAGCGGTTCTGCAACACGGCCGGTTTGATTTCCGCTTCGTCGAAGAGCCGCTGCAGGGTACGCAGTTCGTAGCAGTTGCTGATCCCCAGCTGCCGCGCACCGCCGTCCGCGGCGATCGTTTCCATCGCCCGCCAGACGGAGAGGAGGCGTGCGAAAGGGAAGAGCGGCGAGTGCAGGACGTACGAATCGACATAGCCGGTGCGAAGATTGTCCAGGGAGACGCGAAACGACTGCGCCACCTGCTCGGGGAGCGGGGCGTTGCGGTCGTAGGGGGTGTTCTCCGGGTCCTGCCCGTCGACGGGGGTGAATTTCGTCTGCAGAAAGACTGCTTCGCGCTCGAGCCCTTCGCCGTGCATCTTTTCCAGGGCCTCGCCGACGCCGGCTTCATGGTAGTGGCGGGGCTGGCAGGCCGTATCGATCCCCCGGAAGCCGCAGCGCAGCGCCGCTTCGACGAGGGGTGCGGTCTGCTCCTTCTTCCAGGCCGTACCGTAGATCAGCGCCGGCATCTGCACGGCGGCACGTGTAAGAAGTGTTTCAGCCATGCGCCGCCTCCGTTTCGAGGCTTTTGAGGAACATCGCCAATTGCGAGTCGATGTTGATAATGTGGCGCCGGAACTTCTCATAGGCGTAGTCGTCGATATAGGAACGTCCGAAAGGGGGGAGTTTGCGCGCCTTCTGCAGGAAGTAGCGCATCTCCGAGAGCAGGGTCTCGTGTTCGTCCAGGTGCTCCTGCTGGCCGTAAAAAGCGAGCGAACGCATCATCTCCTCTTCCATGGCGAAGTGTGCTTCCGTATGTTCGACAAGGGCGGCAAATCCCTCAATGAAGGCGCTTCCCGTCGCCTGTTTGACGGCATCGAGCTGACGAAGAAAATCCGCGTGGGTTTCATCCATCGTCGCGACGCCGAGTGTCAGTTCTTCCATCGCTGTCTCCTTCGGTACGCCCGGGGCGTTGGCCAGACGAATGCAACTTTCATACGATGCCCGCCGTCGCACGGAATATGCAGTCACTGGACGATACACCCGCCACCGGGCGAGAGGAGGTAACGATGTTATCAACGTTCAATGCACTCAAATCTGTGTATGCTTCGCGCGAGATATCCATGGAGGATCTTGACGTCCTGCAGCAATATGACTTTATTCAGTTTGAGAACCGCGGCATCAGCCGCTCGGAAAAGGATTGCCTGCTCTGCGAAGTACGCTGTGAACCCTTTGCCACCTTTTTGACGGCGATTACCGCCGCTGTTTTCGATTCGGCGGAGGCGCTGCGCGATCTGGTACGAAGTACGGGGTTGGGACTGTTGGAGGAGAAGAGCGATGATACGGCGCTGCTCAGTTTTTACAGCGAGGATAAAATGGTGGAGATCATCGCCAGTGTCGCGGATGACGGCAGGGTCAGTATCGATCCGGAGGATCTGGAGGTGCTGCCCTTTTTTCAGGTGTTCCTGCGCGTGCAGCACTGAGGCGAAGACGCCTTAGTGGTGCTCGTGGGTGCCGCAGCCGCAGCCGCCCTGAAGCATCCCGATGACAAAGTGGTCATCCACTTCGGTCACGTCGAAGTGGTGCTTGCCGCAGAAGCTGTTTTTCATGAGCGACAGCTGGGCGTCCGCCGCGCTTTTGGCACTCTCTTTATTGTCGTAGGTGACGATCTGGTCCAGCCCTTTTTTCTTGGCACAACTGCAAAGTTTTTCGATGATGACATGGTATTCCATAGCGGATTCCTTACACGTAGATATTGTGTCTGAACGGATGCATCTGCCGTTCCTGCGGGCTTCACATTCGCTTCATGATTGTATGAGATACTCTCAAAAAGATAAAGGAGCGATTATGAAACGATTTATTCCATGGAGCGCTGCGGCGCTTGCTGCGGCGACCCTTTATGCCGCCGCGCCGCTAGTGCCGCAGCCACCCCAGGTACGCGAGATTGTCCGGCTTCACGCCCACCCCGAGGCCGTGGAGAAACCCGCAGCCGTCCCGGCGGGTGCCAAACCGGCAAAAGATTTCGGCAAGCTGCATGACCGCGAACTGCCCAACATCTTTTATCTGCCGAAACCGGAGGTGTCCGATGAAGCGCAGTAAACTGATGCTCCGCCTGGCGGTACTGGCGATGCCCCTGTGGCTGTTGTCAGGCTGTTTCATCTATGTCGAGGACAATCCTTCCCATCTTCCCTATGTACCGGCGACGCTCGTGATCCACAACGACGAGACCTCCTGGGGCAGCATCTGGTACGCCTATGCCGCGCCCTCCCTGGCTTCGAGCTGGGGCGAGGAGCTGCTGGGCGCCGATGTGCTTTACCCGGGGGACGATCTGGTCGTGGATATCTATGAATGCGATCAGAATTACGATATTCGGGTGGAGTATGAGGACGGGTACGTCGTCGAGCGAACGGGTGTATGGGTGCCGTGCGACATGACGACCTACACCATCTTTACGGACTACTAGGCGGGGGGTTACCCCTCGATGAGCTGTCCGCGGAAGTAGAGTTTCTGCTTTGTCCCGGTCGCTTCGGGTTTCGGCGCGGCGGGTGCTTCCGGAGCCGGGGCGACGATCAGTTCGTCAAACTTGGTTTGCGGGGTGGCGAGCATGACGCTCTCGAAGGCCCGCAGCCGTTTGAGCAGACTGTCAGAGACCGGCAGAAGCTCTTCGTAGTAGTTCTGGGCGAGTTTCAGGTCGCTGGCACTCGCTTTTTTTGAACCGAACACCCCCATCAATCCCCCCGATTTCCCGGCAAAGAGCGTGGCATAGATCTTGAGATAAATGTCGTAGCAGTTGGTATGCAGCTCGATCATTTCGTCAATAACGCTTTTGGCGTTGGATGTCGAAAAGACCATCGCCTCTTCGTAGAGCCATCGGCTGAAATCGCTGTCGGATTGGTTGACGGGCACCGCATCCTTTTCATTGCTGACCCCGGAGACCATCAGCTTGATCTGGTTGACCCATTTAAGCTGATGGGTCCGTGCATTTCGGATGTTTTGGATGTAATTCTCTTTTGATGCCATAATGACCTCCGCATAAGATACGGAAGTGTACGACAAGGCGGGGGGAAATGTTGACGTTTCTATGGATAAAAAATAATCATTCTCTCCAGAAGAGTGATTATCAAAAAATCATATTAATCCACCGGATGTTTCCGCTGCACGGAAGCGTGGCGCAGTGCCAGGGAGCGTGCGTCCATTCCGACCTTCAAAAAGAGCAGGACGATGAGCGCGGCGAGGGGCTGGCCCAGTGCCGCGACGAGAAAGCCGCCGCCGATCAGTCCTATGTGCAGGACGGCGACCCGGCCGTAGGGTGCGCCCATCCAGTCCGAGAGGGTGGTACGTTCGTATTCGCCGCTGCGGACATAATCGACGTAGAAGGAGACGGCGTGGCTGACGATGAGCAGCGTCAGGGCGGTGAGGATGCCGTTGCCGAACAGCACGTCGCGGTGATAGATGTAATCAGCGAGCCCGAAGACGTTCAGGTGCAGCTCCTCCGGTGCGAAGAGCGCGATAACGAAGATGCCGTGGGCATAGGCGAACATACCGTAGTGGAAGATGAAAAAAGGGACGAGAAAGAGTTTGCCGAGATTGCCGGCCAGCTCCTCGGGGCGGTTGGCGATCATCTTGAGCACATTGAAAAAGCCGATGACGATATTCTCCATCCAGTACAGAAAGATCAGCTCGAAGACGCCCCAACCCAGTTCCAGGACGCCATAAAGCGGGTAGAGGTTCGCCGCCAGCAGGACAAAAAGGGGCAGGGAGGCGTAGCGCCGAAGCAGGGTAAACAGTAAAGCCATCAGAGGGTTTTCGAATCGATCATGAGGGTCACCGGCCCGTCGTTCGCGATGCGCACGTCCATGTGGGCGCCGAAGACGCCGTGCCGGACCGGGGCGCTCCTGGACGCCTGGGTAATAAAGTGGCGGTAGAGCCGTTCGGCTTCCGCCGGGCGTGCGGCAGCGTCGAAGGAGGGGCGCCGCCCTTTTTTGACGTCGGCGGCCAGGGTGAACTGGGAGACGACGAGCAGCTCGCCCCCGACGTCAAGCAGGGAGCGGTTCATCTTTCCCGCCTCGTCGGCGAAGATACGCAGATGGAGGGTTTTGGCCAACAGCTTCTCCGCGTCCGCCTCCGTATCGCCCTCCAGCACCCCCAGCAGGAGCATGAGCCCCTTCCCGATCGCGGCGACTTCACGGCCCTCCACGCTGACGGAGGAGGCCGTCACCCGCTGCAGGACGGCTAGCATCAGTGGTGATGGTGCTCGTGTTCGAGGAGCTCGCGGACGGCCGCGTCATCCAGTGGCTGAATCTCCTTGACCGCTCCGTCGAAGACGAGGCTGCTGCCGGCGAGGGGGTGGTTGCCGTCGAGGACCGCTTCGTCGCCGCGGATCTCCTTGACGGTGTAGATGATCACGTCGTCGGGATTGGACTCGAGGTGCCCCTCTATTTCCATGCCGACCTCGAGATCGTCGGGGAGTTCGGAGAGGGCCTCCTCGACAAGGAGGGAGCCGTCATACTCCCCGAAGGATTCGGCGGGGGAGAGGGCGACGTAGACGTCGTCTCCGACCTGCTTGCCTTCGAGTGCCGCTTCCAGCTTGGCGAAGATCTGGCCGTAGCCGCCGTGCAGGTACATCAGCTCCGTGTCGTCGGGATTCAGCAGCGTGCCGTCGGCGGTCGTAAGTTCATAGTTGAGGGTAACAAGGGTGTTCTTCGTGATCTGCATGGTGCGGCCTTAGCGGTGGGATAGGGAAATTTTACAACGAAACGGAGGAATAGACAAACGCGCCGTTCTTAGGCTCCGAGCGTTGCGGCGAGGGTATAGCGCCAGCCGTGGCGGATGTCGGTGTCGGAAAAGCCCCGCCGCAGCAGCAGCGCGGAAAGGGTGTCCGGCGGATAGAAGTGGCCCGGTTCGCCCAGCAGCCTTTCCGCCCGCTTCAGGGCAGCGCCCAGCAGGGTAGAGGGATCGAAGTCGTAGATGAAGAGAAGCCCGCCGGGTCTGAGCACGCGGGCGATCTCGTCGAGGGCCGCTTCGGGGACGTCAAAGTGGTGCAGCGCCTCGCCCACCACGACGGCGTCGAAACGGTCCGCCTCGAAGGGGAGGGCCTCGGCCCGGGCCGCAAAACGTTCGACGCTCTCAGGAAGGTAGCGCAGCATCCCCTCGGCGGGGTCGGCGGCGACGGGACGGAGATCGTCCCGGCAGCCGAGCGCATAGTTGCCCAGGGTACCTGTTCCCGCGCCAAGGTCGAGGAGATCGGCGCCGGGAGGAAGGGAACGAAGGGATGTACAGAGATGGGAGACGGCAGCCGCGGGGTAGACCGCCGCGCCGAATCGGCTGAAGACCCAACCGAGATGGTTGAAGGGGATCATGCGACCCGCTTTACGGCGTCACGACGATATAGACGACGCGGTCGCCCTGGATGGCCTGCATGAAGTAGGTATTCGCATAGCGGTAGTACTGCGCCCCGTTGATTGTGACGCTGTAGGCGCCGTCGGGGAGGTAATCCAGGACCTGGCCGGGGGCAAACTCGACGTCATAGTAGGTCACCGGGGGGTTGACGACGCGGTAGGCGTTACGGTAGGTGTCCCAGGTATAGTAGACGTCCGCGTAATAGTAGTAGGTGAGCCCGCTGTGCACAAAGACCGTGTAGCCCACCGGCAGGGTACGGACGACCAGCCCCACCGGCGGTGCGGCAACGATGAAGCCCCGGTCGTGGTGGCGGTAGTAGAGGCCGTCGGCATAGTAGAAGACGAGGCCGCCGAGGCTCAGCGAGATGGCCACGCGCGGCAGGCTGCGTACGACATAGCCCGGGCGCTGGTAGTAGGTCAGAGGACGGGCACCCGGCGGGCGGTAGTAGTGCTTATGCTTGTCGATATGGACGACACCCCCTTTGGCGGGCGGAGCGACCCGTTTGCCGACGTTACGCTGGTCCCCTTTCTGCGGGCGCACCGTACGCTGTTCGGTGTAGCGGTTCTCCTCGCGCTGGTTGGGCCGGACGACCGGCGCGGGTCTCACCGGGTGCGGGGTGTACTTCTGGGGTTCGGAACGGCGAACCTCTTCACGGCGGATCTCACCCTTCGAGGGCTGGGTACGGTCGCGGCGTATCTCCTGTCCGAGGGTGTTGCTTCGGCTGTTGGAACGCTCCTGGCTATAAGAGCGGTCCTGCTTATTATTATAGGAACGTTCCTGTTTGGAACCGCCCCGGTCGTTATCCTTCCGGCCGTCATGGTCAGGGGCCGCATGCAGCCCGGCCGAACCGATGAGCAGTGCTGCTGTCACTGAGATGAAGTTGCTGTATCGCATGGCATCCTCCTTGATTGATAGGTCCAGTATAACGGGAAATCGTTAAATAATCGTGAGAGGCGTTGCGGTCAGCGGCGGGAATGTTCGCGTTTCAGGGCCGTCAGCGTTTTGAAAAAACAGCCCTGGGTGAAACGGTACTCCGTCTCTTTTTTTTCAAGTCCGCGGCCGTGCCGGAGGACGAGGCGGATGTCTTCGGGTCTGACCCGGTAGCTTTTGGCACAGTGTTCGCAGTAAAGGGTTTCCATTGCCTATCCATATGCAAGCGGCGTTCACGACGCGCGTTCCCGCCGGGGGGAAGAATCAGTGGGTGCGTTTGCGGAAGAAGAGCATCAGCGCCGCGCCGCCGAGCAGCAGTTCGGCGAGGAGCAGCGTGACGACGGAGGAGAGCATGGACTCGTCCGATGCTTCGGTGTCACCGGTCACCTCGAAAGGGGTGGTGCGGTGGAAGGACTGTGTCGTCGGGATATGCTTGGCGGCGGCGGCCGGCGGCGTCACGGCCGCTTCCGCCGGGGCGGCGTCATCGCTGGCAGGCTCTTCCACGACCCGGGGCTTCGTGTCGGGGGCAGGTGCCGCCGCTTCGGCCTTCGGCGCTTCCGTTACCTTGGCCGGTGTTTTGGCGGCCGCCATGACCTGCGGTTCGAGCGGTTCGGTAATGACCGGCTGCAGGGCATTGGGGTCCTTCGCGATGTAGGCGTTGGGATGCAGCTTCCGGATGCTTTTGAGGACGGTGTTGGCTTCGGCGCTGCTGCGGAACTGTTCCAGGACGGCAAGAAAGGTCTGCGATCCGCCGCTGACGGCGTAGGCGAAGGCGTGTTCGTTCTGCAGGCTGCCGGTGTCGGGGTTGTGCTGCAGGTACCAATGGAGTGCCTCGTTGCGCTGCTGCGCTTCTACTTTGCTTTGGAAAACGCCGGCAATGATTTCACCGCCGTCGCTCATGTAGGCCTTGGGGTGCAGTTTCCGGATCGTATCGAGTACGATCTTGCGCTCCGCGCTGCTGCGGAAACGATACAACACGGCCAGGAAGCCCGGCGCGGCGTTGCGTACGTTGTAGCTAAAGGCACCCGTTTGCTGCAGGGGACCGACGTCGGGGTCCTGCTGCAGGTACCACTGCAGGGCTTCGATACGCTGTGCCGCATCCTGTTCCGTCTGGAACGCCCCCGCAATGATGGCTTCTGTCGTCGCGGCCGCAAGCGAGACCGCCGACAGAAACAGTAAAAACGATAGGGTGGCCAGACGCATGCAACTCCTTTAATGAATATGGCGCCCGATAGCACCAATGAGAGAAGGTTATTTTAGCATTCGGAACTTTGTCTAACTTTTTTTTGCGGTAAAAATACTGTGCTTTGCCGTTTTTTCACATGTTTGGAGGATAAAAATCATCGGATTCGGTTGTAACACGGCTGTGATACTCGGGGTGTATAGTGTGCTTTTATTGACGCTTTCGGGAGGAAAAGGTGATGACAATGACCCCGGCATACCGAGATGCAGTGCGGCGTAGAGTACCCGTCACGGCATTAAGGGCGGCGGCACTGCCGCGAAGAGATGAGGCGCCGGATACACCACGGCTCACCGTGACGCACGACGGCATCCACCCCGTATTGGCCCGTTTTATCCGTCAACGGCTGCGGGTGCCCGAAAGCTACGCGCATATCAGGACGCTCGCCTATGCCGTCGGGCAGAACATGGGTGTCATGACGACCTTCTCGGCGCTGAACTACCGGGGCGAGTCCTGTACCGTGCACCTCTCCGCGGTGATCGCACCGGGCGGAGCGCTCCTCAGCGTCAAACAGCTCTGAACTACCCCTGCACCGGCTGGCGTCTGCCCGCAAAGAGCATAATGAATGCCGCACCGCCCAGGAGCTCCGCGATCAGCAGCGGCAGAAAGGACGGCCCCGTCGTTTCCGGGGTGATGGAAGCCGCCGAAAGCGACCCTGGGGTTCTCATCGCCGTCACTTCCGTGCCCGGTACCGTCTCCACGACACTCGTATCCGTCGCTGTCATGACACTTTCCGATGCCGGAGCGGCTGCCGGTTCGAATACAGCCGCTTCCGAGCCCGCCGCGGACGATGCCGGTGTGGCAGCGCCGAGGGGCCGTGTAAAGTTCATGTTGTTCTTGACGTAAGCATCGGGATAGATCTTTTTGATGCTGTTGCGTACCGTCAGCAGTTCGTCAAAATTGCGGAAATGGTAGAGCACGGCAACGTAGTAAGGGGCCGCGCTGCGTACGCCGTAGGTATAGTATCCGGCGCGCTGCAGGGCGTAGCTCTCCGGCTCGTAGCGCAGATACCCCTTGAGCGTATCGACGCGCTGCTGCGCCCCTTCGGGGGTATGAAACGCCCCGACGACGATGACCTTGGTGGTGGCGGCCGTGAGGGACGCCGCCGTGATTAACAGTAGTAGTATCGCGATGATCGGTCGCATGGTTCTCCTTCTCGACGACACCGAGGGACGGTGCCTGAAAATAATTTTAGCATTAATAACTTTATTAAACATTTTTTTAAAAAATTTTAAAAGGTTTTTAGTCGGGGGAGGGGAGACGGTAGGGAAGCGGGAGGCGGAGGGAGCGCCTCACTCCTTCTGTTTTCGGAGTTCGGCATTCAGGGCGTCAAAGAAGGCTTTGGCCTCCTGTTCGAACCGGTCGCGCCACTCGATCCACTGCCGTTGATAGCGCTCCAGGGTCTCTTCGTCGAGCATCAGCAGTTTCTGCTGGGCCGCAAGGGCTTTTTCCGTCCCTTCGGTGACGTTGTCCGCGTCCGGTTCGGAGAGGGTGTCGCTTTGGCGCTCCATCTCCCCGGCGACGTCGTCCAGCGTCTGCTGCTCCTGCGGTGTCAGTTGCTCCCCGTTCGCATCGAGCGCATCGCGGGCCGACGCGGCCAGTTCGTCGATGCGTTCGCGCAGGACGCTGCCGTAGCGGCCGATGGATTCGGACATCTGCCGGTTAAGTGTGTCGGCGTAGGCGTCCATCTGCCCGCGCATCGTTTCGAGTTGGCGCTGCAGGTCGCCGGAGGCGCTGTTCAGCCGTCCCGCCAGGTCCTGGGTGATCTTGGTGAGCTCCGCAAAGAGGGCGGTGAGGGCATTGCCGCGCATCCCCTCCGCCGTGCGCGCGTAGTCGACGAGCCACGTTTCGTCGCGCTGCACGAGGTAGGTCGTCACGGTGGCGGGCAGATCGCTCCCCTCCGGCGCGGTGATCCTGGAGACGATCTGCGCCGCTCTTCCCTCGATGAGTACTTTCTCGACCGTCGCTTCGGCCCCCTGCCAGGAGTGACCGAAGGCGTCGAACGCCGCTTCGTCCTCCAGGGTGGAGTAGCGCACCGCGCCGCCCGCATCGTTTCGTTCCACGGCGCTCCAGAACGCCGCCGCCGCCTCCTGAGGTGTTTCGGGTTCGAAACAGGCCGTGAGGGCGAAAAGCATGGTGATAGAGAGTGAGAGCCGGAGAAAAAATGTTTGCATGCAGGGAACCTTTTATAGCGGGATAAACGGGTGCCATTATAGCGTGCAGGGGAAAATGGGGCGGCTGCGGGGAGTCGGGAGGGCCCGGGAGATCGGACCCCCGCAGTTTATTGCGTGATTTCGTAGAGGACGGTCGATCCGCTGACCTCGTTGGAAACGATCAGCAGGTTTTTGCCGTTGGGCGACTGGTCCGCCGGCACGAAGAGCATCCCTTCGGGACTGACGTCCCCCTCGGTATGCGTGACGACATAATCGACGTATACGGGGTGCATCGGGTCGGTAATGTCGTAGATGAGGATGGCGCTTTGGCGTTCCAGGCCGACAAAGGCGTAGGTTTTGCCGCCGATGGAGCCCAGGGCCAGGGCTTCGGGCTCGCCCCCCTTGTTGCCGCTGCGGCCGTCCATCTCGCCGTCGTCCTGGTTGAAGAGCGCCGGTTCGATCTCGGCGATCTTTTTGGAAATGGCGTCCCCGCTGTCGAAGACGAGGTCGCCGTTGCCGTTCCAGATGCTAAAGCTGCGCGCGCCGTAAGCATAGAGCTTTTCGTAGACATCATCGCCGTCGGTATCGCCCATGTCGGTGACGACTTTCAGGTCGTTCTCGTCCGCGTAGGCGTCGGCGATCGCCGGGTCGAGGCTGAGCTTCTTGATCTTCGCCTCGTCGACGAAGCAGTAGCTCTCGTCCCCGTTGCACCATTCGCGGCCGTCGCCTTCGTTGGCGGTGACGAAGTAGGTCTCGCCGCTGGCGCTGTACGATGCGATGGTATCGGGCATGTAGAGGCCGAAGAGTCCCGGGTAGGACTTCATCGTGATACTGCCTTCCTCTTCGATGTCGATCGTATTGCCGCTGCCGGGTTCGTAGCTTTTGGCCCCCAGGGATTTGACCCAGGTGAGCGTCGGTGTCGCACCGGAGATGTCGACCTTCGCCACCGCGTTGTTCTCTTGCAGGGTGACGTAGGCGTCGCTGCCGCTGACGGTGATGTACTCGGGTTCGAGATCGAACGCCTTGTCGTTTTTCGGCGTCCCGCCCAGGCGGACCGGCGTGCCGTCCGCCGCGTTGCTCAGGACCGCCGCGCTGAAATCAACCTCGGCGTAGCCGGCGGCATCGTCCGCCGCCGTCGCATCGGCGACGGTGATAAGGCCGACGGAGCCCTTGGCGTCCGCGTAGCTGCCGCCGGAGGCATCGGGTTCGCCTTCGTTGGCGACGAGGATCTTTTTGCCGTCCTCGCTGAAGGTAACCATGTCCGGCAGGTAGCCGACGCGCGTCTGGGCAAGGAAACCGCCGTCGGTGTCGAAAAGAACGACTTTGCCCACCGTGCCGACTTTGTCGGCACTGCCGACGGCGACGGCGACCTTGCCCTTCTTGGTGCTCACGCTCTGCACGCCCGCGCCGTAGGCGGAGAGGTCGACGGAGGTGACCAGCACCGGTGCGGCGACGTCGGCGACGCTGACGATGTCGAGCTTGTTGTCTGCGCCGTTGGTGATGAAGAGCCGCTTGGAGGCGCTGTCAAAGGCTGAGATCTCGCTGCCTCCCTCCTTGCCGCTGTTATAAGCAGCGAGTTTGTGCAGGGTCATGCCGCTCAACTCCAGGTCATGGACGACATAGAGGGTGTTGCCGTCTATTTTCGTCTTGGCCGCATCGAGGTATTTCTGCTCCAATACCCCGCCGGTCGCCCACATGGCGAAGTCGTCGTCGTTGACGATGCCGAGGGTGTGCTCGTCGAAGACGATCAGCCCCTCCATTTTGTCATGCGGGTACCGGACCTCTTTGATCATGTCGACGACGAGCTCTTTCTGGACGGGGACGATCCCTTTATCCGCCAGCGCTTCCCAGCCGTCCGCCTGGATCGTAACCTCTTCGAGGGTCTTGCCGTCGAGCAGCAGCCCGCCATCGGCGTCCTGCGTCAGGTTGGCGTCGGGAGCGACGTTTTCGAGCTCCGTGCCGGTGGTGAGTTTGATCTTGTAGACGTGCTTCTGTCCCGTCGTCGTATCTTTGTAGAAGCTGCCGTCGCGTTCGATGACGAGGAAGACGTCGTTGCTGAGCGCGGTGATCTCGGAGTTGGAGTTTTTCGCTTTCTCCTGCTTGTAGAGGTACTGTTTGACCGTGCCGTTTTCGAGGCTGACCGTCACGATGCGCGTCAGTGTGCCGCGCACGGCGCTGCTCGGGTTGTCCAGGGTGGACTGCATGATCCCGACGAGGTTCTTCTGGTCCGGTGTGACCGTCAGCCCCTCCATGCCGCGGTTGGCCCAGCGGCGGCCGAACTCCGCGGGCAGGGTGTAGAGGTTGCGGCTGTCGTCGGCAAAGGGGTTGATGCGCCCGATCTCTTTGCCGTTCTTGTCAAAGTGGACCATGTGCGGACCGTATTCGTCGCTGACCCAGTAGGTGCCGTCTTCCATGACGGCGAGCCCTTCGCTGTCCAGGCCGAAGTCGTCGGTTTTGATGCTGCCGTTTTCATCCCGGATGGCGTTGCCGTCGGTATCATAGGGGATCTCGCCCGTGCCGCCGAGCGCCGCGCTGTTGGGGAGGCCGGAGATCGGCTGCCCCGCCGTGTCTCTGAAAAGGATCTCTTTGACCATCGTGACGTTGCCGTCCGCGCCGACTTCGAAAAGACCGATGCGCGGGGTGTAATCCGGCGTCGGGAAGATCTTGCCTTTGCCTTCGGCGCCGCTGTAGGTAGCGTTGGGACCCCGGTCGGTCATGGCGTAGAAGCGGTTCTTGTTCGTCGGGTCGGCGGCGGCCGCCGAACCGAAACCGCCGTTGCGGATCCCGAAGGTCTCGCCGGGGGTCGCGCCGTCTGCGAGGTTGTCCATCAGGACGCTGTAGGGCAGCAGCGCGCCGGCGTCGGGGATGGCGCCGACGTTGTCCGCGC
The DNA here is from genome assembly GCF_039645995.1 of Sulfurimonas sp. HSL3-1. Taxonomy (NCBI): domain Bacteria; kingdom Pseudomonadati; phylum Campylobacterota; class Epsilonproteobacteria; order Campylobacterales; family Sulfurimonadaceae; genus Sulfurimonas; species Sulfurimonas diazotrophicus. The sequence goes on along the minus strand of NZ_CP147920.1, from coordinate 1,506,508 downwards.
TGCTGTTGCCGCTCTCGCCGCAGGCGCTCAGCAGGAGCGCCGCCGTAACGGTGGAGAGGAGAAGAGGGTAGAGGTTGCCGATCATGTGAGACTCCGGAATGTGAAAATTCCGCAGATGGTAGGGAAGCAGTATTACACTGCCATTACCGCAGGGTTGCGGGATTGAACATATCCCGGTATCACATTTGTAATGTGGCGGCGGTCAGTAGAGCTTCCCGAAGCTTTCCATGTGGGTGAGGTAGAGGCGCAGGTCGAACTCCAGCTGGTGGTAGCCGGGAGCCATGTGCTCGCAGAGGCTGTAAAAGGCCTTGTTGTGGTCGCGCTCTTTGAGGTGGGCCAGTTCGTGGGCGACGATCATCTGCAAAAAGGGCTCGGGCACCCTTTTAAAAAGGGAGGCGATGCGTATCTCCCGCCGGGAACGTACCCGGCCGCCGTGCACCTTCGAGATGCGGGTGTGCATCCCCAGGGCGTCGTTTATGACACTGATCTTCGTATCATAGACGACCTTGTGCAGGGGCTGGGAGTTGCGCATGTGCGCACTGCGCATGGCATCGGCGTAGTCGTAGAGCGCGCCGTCGGTGGAGAGGGTGTGCGCTTCGGGGTACTTCTGCAGCAAAAAATCGCCGAGCTTCCCGCCCTCGATCAGGCGGCGCACCTGGGCCTGGAGCGTCTCGGGGTAGTGGGCAAGATAGCGCAGCTCCTTCATACCGCCTCCCTGTTTGGTTTGCGCCATTGTAGCATCTGTTCCGCCAACACGGCCGCGGCCGTTTTTGAACTATTTATGCGTCGGGCGTATAGTAGTAGTAAAGGTAAAACGCCCGAAAAGGAGCGACCATGCAACGCAAGCGATACGAAAACCGGCCGCCGCGCGAAGCCGACGTAACGGAAGAGGCCCTCTTCGATGAACGCCGGAAATTCCTGAAGCTGGGGGCGGCGACCCTGGTGAGCACGGCGGCGGTGCTGGAGCTGGCCGCGAAAGAGCAGCTGCCCGCCGCAAACCTCGACTACGCCAAAGACCCCAACGCGGGGAACCTCGAACTCAACACCTACGAGCAGATCACCTCCTACAACAACTTCTACGAGTTCACGACGAGCAAGGAGGGGGTCAAGCCCCTCTCAAAGCGGTTCAAAAGCGAGCCGTGGAAACTGACCGTCGACGGGATGGTTGAGCAGCCGCTCGAACTGGACGTCTGGAAGCTGATGAAGCAGATGCCGCTGGAGGAGCGGATCTACCGCTTCCGCTGCGTGGAGGGGTGGTCGATGGTCGTGCCGTGGATCGGGTTCGAACTCTCCAGGCTCATTGCCATGGCCAAACCCCTCTCCTCGGCGAAATACGTCCGTTTCGAGACCCTGTACGACCCCGCACAGTTCCCCGACCAGGGCCGCGGCTTCCTGGCGACCCTGGACTATCCCTACGTCGAGGGGCTGCGCATGGACGAGGCGATGCACCCGCTGACGCTGATGGCCGTCGGCCTCTACGGCCACACCCTCCCGCCGCAAAACGGCGCGCCGATCCGCCTTGTCGTGCCGTGGAAGTACGGCTTCAAAAGCATCAAGTCGGTCGTGAGGATCACTTTTACCGATACGCAGCCGCAGAACACCTGGAACATCTACGCCCCGCGCGAATACGGCTTTTACGCGAACGTCAACCCCGGCGTCGACCACCCCCGCTGGTCCCAGGCGCGCGAACGGGTGCTGGGGCACTTCTTCAAACAGCCGACGCAGCTGTTCAACGGCTACGCGAAAGAGGTCGCCCACCTCTATAAGGGGATGGACCTGAGGAAACAGTTTTGAAAAGAGCGCTCCTCTTCCTCCTCTGCCTCTCCCCGCTGCTCTTCCTGCTCTACCGCCTCTTCGCCGGCGGGGCGGAAGACCCCGTCAAGGCCATCTACAGCATGACCGGCTACAGCGCTTTGACGCTGCTCTACGCGACGACGACCATCTCCCTGGTGAGAAAGAAGATCCGGCTGCTGCGTTACCGTCGCATGGTGGGGCTCTTCGCCTTTTTCTACGCCCTGCTGCACTTCTCGAACTTCCTCATCCTCGACATGGAGCTCGATCCCGCCGCCGCCTTTGATGAGACGCTGAAGCGGCCCTTTATCTATCTCGGGATGACGGCCTTCGCCATCCTGCTTTTCATGGCCGTTACCTCCCTGCCCAAGCTCTTCGCCAGGTTCTACAGGTACCACCAGCTCATCTACGTCGCCCTGCTGCTGGTGACGGTCCACTTCGTCATGGCGCAGAAGGCGCTCGCCTACTGGCAGTGGGCGATCCTGGCGACGATGGCCGTCATCGGCCTGCTGAAGGTGCTGCAGAAAACGGGGCTCACGAAGCTCTGAACGGCACCATACAGCGGGTGACGGAAACGCTCTTCCCGATGATCCGAAACGTCCTGGAAGCCGGCCGCAGCCCTCACATGGCGCGCTTGCCATCTTTTCGCCGCCGCGCCCGGGGACGCGCTATAATCGCGCCATGGATGCCGTCAACGCCAATGAAGTCCTTGCGCTTCTCAATGCCATCGCCGCCGACGAAGCCCTGTTCGAAGAGCAGCGCGACAACCCCTTCCTTCCCCGCCGCCTGACGCGGCGCCGCAAGCAGCTGCGCGATTACTGCAGCGGGGGCGACGACGAAGCTTTCGTGCATGAGGCCTACGCGGCGATGACCCCGCGCCAGCGCCGCGACCGGGACCACAAAAGCTTCCTCGCCAAGTACCGCAAGCTGCGGCCCGCCCCGGCGTCGAACGAGGCCGAACTGCGCGAGGCCGCCGAAACTTTCTTGCGCGGGCGCTACGGGGAGGGGACGACAATCATCCACGAGTTCACGCAGTGGAATTTAAATGTCCGCCCGGACCTCTTCGCCCTCTCCGACAGTGAAACGCTCGTCGCCGTCGAGATCAAAAGCGACAAGGACAACCTCGACCGCCTCTACCGCCAGCTTGACGGCTACTCCCGTTTCAGCAACCACGTCTACGTCGCCCTTGACGAGCGATTCCTGCCTAAGTACCTGCAGACTTTCGGCAACCGCTTCGAGCATGTAGGCATTCTGCTCTACGGCGAAGCCGGCCTGGGGCTTTACAAGGAGCCCGAACCGCTCCTGCCCGATGCGTTCGTCGCCATGCTCCGCGCCCCGGAGCTGAAGCACTACCTCTCCATGCTGAACAACCGCAGCCGCCTTCCCGGCAACGACTACAATACCTACCGCGACGTCATCGACGCCGTCTATACCCAGCGCGAACGCGAACAGATCGCCCGGCAGCTTTTCGTCACCCGTCTGCGCGGCGGCAGGCCCGATAATGTTAAGATGGTGGATTACGTCGACCCGTTGGAGAAGCAGCTGCTCTTCGATGAACTGCTGAAACCCGATTATTGGGAAGCGGGGCGGCTGGGCAGGGCGGTGAGGCTTCCGGGCGTGCTGGAACTCTACCGGCAGCTGCGGCAGCCGACGCTCTTTTGACGCGGGGTCGAACAGAAATTGCTTTGCGTTTGCAACGTGTGACAATAGAGAGGGGAGCAGTGCAGTGAAAGTAGGGCCGATGCCGGCACAAAAACATTGGTTCGAATACGAGAACTACCGCCAGCACCCCCGCTACCTCGGTCTCTCACAGGAGGAGAGGGCCATAGTCGAGCAGTTCAACGCGGACGGCTGCTACCTCTTTCGGAATGCAATCGGCGACGAGACGGTCGAGAAGGTCAACGACGCGCTGGACGACTGGACGGTCGCCAACGTCAAAGCCCTGGCGGCGAACAAAAAAGCCGACGGCACCTACCCGCGCCTGATCGGGCTGCACGATGAAATTCCCGAGATCAATGCGCTCTTCGCGGAACGCACGATCGTCAAATTGCAGGAGCTGCTGTTCGGCCTGGGGCCGTCGCTGCGGACGACCATTACCTTTTTGCAGGGGAGCCAGCAGCCGCTGCACCGGGACATTCCCGTCTTTCACGTGATGCCGGGGGAGCCCTATTTCAGGATCTGGATCGCCCTGGAAGATACGACGCCGGAGAACGGCACGCTGACGGGGGTCAAAGGGGCCCACCGGGTCGCTGCCGAGCGCTACAAACTGCCGTACCGATTCTACGAACGTTTCGATACAATGCCGCCACAGGATCCCGACGCATGGCGCCGGTACCAGGAGACGCTGAAGCGGCAGTACGAAGCGGCCGGATTGAGCGAGGAGGCGTTCGCCTTCCGCAGCGGCGACGCCCTCATATGGCACCCGCTTTTCCCCCACGGCGGCAGCGTGATAGAGAACAGACGCTCCAGCAGGCGCTCCGTCGTCCTGCACGTCTCGGCCCTCCCGCCGCGTTAACACCCATCTTAACCATTGCCGCACCGATGGCGGGTGCAGGCAGGAAGCAACTTTAAATGAACCAACCGTCCCGCTCCGTATTGACGTCTCTGCGCCCCAACGCACGCCTGCGCGAGGTGCTGCGGCTGGCGCTGCCCGCGGCCTTCAAACACCTCCTCGACGTCCTGCAGATCCTCGTCGACATGCTGATGGTAGGGCTACTGAGCGTCTCCGCCCTGGCGGCGGTCGGGACGAGTATGCAGTTCATCATGGTCGTCAACGTCGTCATCACCCTCTACGTCGTCGGGGGCAACGCCGTGACGGCGCGGCTTATCGGTGCGCGGCGCCGCAAAAGGGCCAACGCGCTTCTTTTCACCCTGGGGGCTTTCTCCCTGCTGCTCTCGCTCCCCTTTACCGCGGCCGGTACCCTCTTTGCCGAAGAGTTTTACCGCCTGCTTGGCACGGGTGAGGACGTCGTGCACTACGGCGGCGTCTATTTCGGCGCGCTCGCCCTTGGATTTCCCCTGATCTTCCTCGACGCGCTCTTTTACAACCAGCTCAGCGCGGCGGGTGATACGAAGAGCTCCCTCTACATCAAGCTCGCCTCCGCCGGGGTCAATGCGCTGCTGGACTACCTGCTCATCTTCGGCCACTGGGGGCTGCCCGCGATGGGCGTCGCCGGGGCGGCCTACGCGACGGTGGCGGCGTACGGCCTCAACATCGTGCTCTACCTGCTGTTGCTGCGGCGGCACGACGCGCGGCTGCATTTCCTGCCGCTGTGGAACCTGCCGGACCTGAAGCGCGCCGTCAAGGTCGGCAGCCACGCGGCGCTGGAACGGCTCATCACCGTCAGCTCCTTCCTGCTCTTTATCTGGGTCATCGCCTCTTATGGCACGGCGGCGCTGGCGGGGTACCAGGTGGGGCTGCGCGTGGAGGGGCTCGCCTTTATGCCGGGGTTTGGCTTCGCCGTCGCGGCGATGGCCATCGTCGGCCAGCAGCTGGGGGCGAAGCGCCCTGAAGAGGCCTATGAAGGGGGGCTCTACAGCCTCAAAGTCGCCGCGACATTCATGGGAGTATTCGGGCTTGTCATGGTCATCTGGCCGGAGCTCTTCGTGCGGATGTTCACCCACGATCCCGCGACCGTTCAGCAGGCGTCGTTCTACCTGCGCCTCGTCGGCCTCTCCCAGGTGCCCCTGGCCGTGCTCTTCGTGCTCAGCAACGTCCTGCGCGGCGCGGGAGACACGCGCACGCCGCTGAAGATCAATATTGCGGCCCTCTGGCTGCTGCGGGTTATTCCCTCCTACATCGCCATGAAACTGGGATTTGGCATCATCGCCGTCTACATCATCATGACGGTGGAAACCTTCATCAAAGGCTTCATCTTCTGGAAGATCTTTGCCGGTCGGAAGTGGCTGAAGACGAAGATATGATCTATTCCTCTCATTATTTAGACTGACAATTGAACAGTAGTCTCTTTGCCACTTTTTTAGAAAAAGTAGCATAAAAATCGGCCTTTCGCGAATCGCTCATCCCTCCCGGCTTTGTGCCTCCGGGATGGCTTATAAGGATCGCGCTCAAGGCCCAAGGGTCTATTTTATTGATGCGCTTCGACGTGTCGAAGCTCTCTTCCTTCTACTAGCTTCGATTCATCGAAGCGCATTGATCAATAGGCGACTTGTCGTTAAGCGTGCGCTTCGCGCAACGACGATTTTCTTTTGTTTCTTTTCTTTGTAAAAAGAAAAGATAGAGAAGAGTATTTCTTTGCCACTTTTTTAGAAAAAGTAGCGCAAAAAGCGGCCTTTCACGAATCGCTCATCCCTCCCGGCTTTGTGCCTCCGGGATGGCTTACAAGGAGCGCTCAAGGCCAACTTTCAATTTGATTGAATGCGCTTCGACGTGTCGAAGCTTGTGTATGAAAAGATGTTGGCTAAAATGTTTTTACTATGCGTGGGTGCATAGAGTCAAAAGGATCAGCGTATGAAAAAGAGCGTATTTGCAGCGGCTTTCCTGCTCTATGGCAGCCTGGCCTTCGCCGTCAGCATCGGCGTTATCGTCCCCTATGAAGAGGAGAAGCCTGTCCCGAAAAAAGAGCTGACCGCCGAGCAGAAGAAGCAGGAGGCGGTTTTCAAAGAGCGGATTCGGCAGCGTGACGCGGAGCGGGAGAGGGCCAAGGAGGCGCAGGAGAAGTTCCGGCGCGAGCTGCTGGAGAAACGGCAGAGGGATTAGCAGCTCTCCCGGCTGCAGTGTTTCAGCGCGTCGATGTCGCCGCCGGTGATGACGTTGATGTGCTTTTCGATCTTCGCGGTCGGCCACTCCCACCAGCGGATGGCGAGCAGCGCCGCCGTGACCTCGTCGTCGAAGCGCTTGCGGACGGGGCGTGCCGGGTTGCCCGCCACGACGGTGTAGGGGGCCACATCTGTTGCGACGACGGCATGGCTGCCGATGATCGCCCCGTCGCCGATGGTCACCCCCGGCATGATCGTGGCCCCCAGCCCGATCCAGACGTCGTTGCCGACGACGGTGTCGCCGCGGTTGCCGGACTTTTCGAACATGGCGACGATATCGGCGCCCGTCGTCTCCGCGTTCATCGTGAAGTTGTCGAAGGGGTAGGTGGAGAACCCGCCCATGGCGTGGTTGGCCGAACTGGTAATAAAGCGCACCCCGTGGGCGATCTGGACGAACTTGCCGATGATGAGCCTGTCGAGGCTGAGGGGGAAGAGGTAGGGGGCGAGATAGCCCGCGTAGTCCTCCAGCGTTTCAAAATTGTGGTAGTAGCTGAATTCACCCACCTCGATGCGGGGGTGGTCGATGACCGCCCTCAGGTAGACGACCTGCGGGACGGCAGTGCCGTCGGGCATCACCATGGGGTGTTTTTTTGCCGGGTCCAGCATAGTGCTCTCCTTAGTTTAGTTTTGCCGCGATTGCCATGCAGGCGTCGATATCGCTCTCTTCCAGCGGCGAGAGCAGGGTGTCGAGGGTTGACTGCACCGTTGCCAGGGCGTCGGTGGAGTGCTGTACCCCGGTGTCGGAGAGCTTGACGAGGCTCACCCGCGCGTCCCTGGGGTTTTTCTCTTTCTGCACCAGCCCCAGCTTCTCCAGCGGGTTCAGCGCCCGGGTGATCCCCGAGGCGCTCATCCCGACCTCTTCGGCCAGGTCGATGCGCCGCATGGCCCGCCCCGGCTCATTTTGGAGCCGGTGAAGGATGTAAAACTCCGAGAAGCTGATGCCGTGGACGCTGAGCGCCCGGTCGACCTGCTTGAAGAGTTTCGCATGCGCGGAGGAGAAGGCGAAGAGCCATTCCAGTTTTGAAGCCATGAAATATCCTTGCAATATATTTGAGTACACAAGTATATTGCAAATATTTCTTTTCGTCAAGATGGTGATGGGTATTAGGTATTAGGTATTAGGTATTAGGTATTAGGTATTAGGTAATGGGTAGTGGGTAGTGGGTAGTGGGTAGTGGGTAGTGGGCGCGCTGTGCTGCCGCCTAGCAGCACTCCAGTTCGGCGCGCTTCAGGGCATTGAGCCCCTCCTCGTCCTCTTCGTTCTCAAAGAGCTCTTCGAGGTAGAAGACGTTGGAGCAGACAAGGTAGAGCAGGGCCTCTTTCTCATCGGCTTTCGGGTCGCGGTCGTAGTAGGCCTGGGGGATCGTCGGGATGATCTTTTTCCAGTAGAGGTTGACGTGCTCGGCCTGGCCGGTGACATAAAGGAGGCGGTCGATGACGAGGCAGGCGTTCTCGAAGCAGTCGATGTTCGCAAAGGAGACGTAGCGTTCGTCTATGCGGATTTCATTGTTCATTGGGCGTGCTTTTCGGAAGGGAGGAGGGGCGCGGCGGTGCAGAGGGTCATTGGTTTCCTTAAAAATATTTGTGGAATATTATACTCTTTGTATTTTAAGGAAAGTGGCTGTGAAAAGGCCCTTTTGCCGGGACTCCGCATGCTGCGCCACGGCAGGATGCTCTATATTTGTCCAGTGCGGTCGGAGGGATGGTTACGGTCAATACAGCAGAAAATCGCATCTCTCCCGGGCGCTACTTCTCCGCCGCCTCGAGGTCTGCGGCCGTGTCTCGCCCGAAATCGCGGGTCAGGTAGTCGTGCGTCATGGGGAGGGAGAGTTCGAGGGTGTGGAGCATCTGCACCTCGACGGTAACGCCGCGGGTGCGGCACTCCAGCAGGTGGCCGCCGCGGAGGCGGTCCTGCGTGAGGAAGTGCAGGTGCAGGCCGGGGACGTTGAGCGAGGCCATGAACGCGGGCGTGTAGAAGCCGGCGAGGCACCCCTCCGCGTTCTCAAAGCGGAATTCGTGCTGTTCGGCGGCCGCTTCGCTGAGCGGCCGGTAGTTGTGCTGCTTGGGGACGGAGCGCGCCCGGACCAGGTCGAAGCGGCCGCGGATGCGGAGGGCGTAGAAGAGGTTGGGCGAGGGGAGCAGGGCGTCGAGGCGCGCGAGGAAGGTGTCGTAGTCCATCGCCTCATCGAAAGTCACCCTGAAGGTCGGTTCGAAAAAGGTGACGACGGCAAAGGGGGTGTGTTTGGCGTCGGCGACGCCGTGCGCCTCCCCGTCGGCGGTGATCTGGTAGACGTCGCCTGCTAGCATCACCATCTCCCCGTCCAGGTCGTCGAAGGTGCCCAGGCCGAAATCGCCGTGGCGTTTGATCTCGGCCAGGGGGATATTCTCCTCGTAGATCCCCTCCACGAGGGCGTTGACGGGGGCGCAGAGGTAGAGGGGGTGCGATGAAGCGGTGCGCTCGGCGGGCATTGGATTCTCCTTTCTTCTGTGGGTAATGCGGACGGTCACCCTGCCGCAGTGATCATCCTAGCGCCTTCCCGCAAAGAAAAAGCGCAGCAAAACGCCGAAGATCCGCAGGGGGACAAGGCGGACCCTTGCGCTGAAGCGCCCTTCGAAGACGGCCTCCTCGTAATCCGCGACGAGGCTTACCTGCCGCGCGGGCAGCAGGAGCGGTTGCAAGAGACCCATCAGCATACCGGTACATGCCGGGTCGCCCAGGCCGATACGGCCGTGAAGGCTAAGCTCCCTGACATGAATGCTGTGCCGCAGCCCCCGCAAAAGCCGGGTGACGCTCTGGGGCGACACACTCCCGCCCGGGAACTTTGTCCTGTGCGCTTTGCGCTTTTTGCGCTTCGCTTTTTTCATCGAGCCCGCTTTCTTTGCCAGCCCGGTAAGGTCGACGGAAACAAGCCCGAAAAACCAGTGCAGCCGGGCCTTGTAGTCGAAGCGCTCCTCCTTCTCCAGCTGCAGGCTCAGCTCGACGGGAGTGGCGAGCAACGCGAGCAGGAACAGGAGCAGAAAGGCGATGAGATAGAGAACTACTAGCATGGTTCAGCCGCTAATCGTCGTCGTCCTCTTTCTCCTTCATCGCCTTGGCGAGGGTGTCGCCGAGGTGTTCGAAGACCCCGGCCATCCCGCTCTTGATGGGTTCGACCCTGACGCCCTCCTTGTTGATGATGACGAGGGCCACCGGCCGGATGCCGCCACCGCCGCCCGTGCCGGCGCCCTGTCCGCCGTCACCGCTTTTTTTGCCGCCGATGTTGCCGCCGGCACCGAACCCGAACCCGATGCTGATGAGGGGGATGAGGGTGTTGCCTTCGATGACGAAGGGCTCCCCGACGACCGTTTTGGTGCTCAGCACCCTTTCAAGCTCCTCCAGGGAGGTCTTTAACACTTCTTGAACATGTTCCATCGCGCTCTCCTTGCTTGCTAATGCAGATACGCTGCGATTGATCCGGAGGGGTGTTGCATCCGGACGACAATGTCTGTACTCCTTCACTGATTGTAGCAAAAAGTGACAATGGGGAACGAAGGGGTTTGAAAGTAATGCTGCCAGTGAGGGTCAGAACATCATGAGGAGGCGATGTACTTAGCGAGCATCAGCAGACAGACGGCGATGACGAAGCTGCGCAGATACTGCGGGTTGATTTTGTAAAGCAGATGCACCCCCAGCCAGGCGCCGACGGCCTGGCCCAGCATCATCACCAGGCCCACATGCCAGACGACGTTGCCGAAGAGGATGAAGACCAAGAGGGACGAAACGTTGGTGGCGAAGTTGAGCGGCTTGGCCGTGGCGGTGGCCGCCACCAGTTTCGCGCGCCGCAGCAGCACGTTCGCAAAGCTGAAGAAGGAGCCCGTGCCGGGGCCGAACATGCCGTCGTAAAAACCGATGCCGGGAACGACGAGCCAGGTGAACTTTTTCGCACCCATTTTGATGCTGAAGTTACTGTTTCTACTTGGATTGTAGAGCAGGAAGTAGCCGATGATCAGCACGAGCACGACGGGAATGACCAGCGACAAAGAGTGCTGGCTGATGAACTGCACGGCCACGGTGCCGATGACCGAACCGACAAAGGCGGCAATAAAGAGGGGCCGGATGTGCCGCCAGCGTATTTTGGACTTCCTGAGCAGCAAAAAAGTCGCCGTCCCCGTACCGATGCACCCCTGCAGTTTGTTCGTACCCAGCGCGTTGATGGGCGACAGGCCGGTGAGCATCAACGAGGGCAGGGTAATGAGCCCGCCTCCGCCGACCATCGTATCCATCGTGCCAGCGACGATGGATGCGGCAAAGAGGAACATGAGCATTTCGATTGATATTTCCATAAGTGTATGTGATGCTTATTTTGTTCTAGTAAGAAAGTATTGGTAGATAGGATTGAATAAGCCCACTGCTGTCAAAAGTGGAAAAAGAGAAAAAGGTACAATAAAAGTCTTTACTGGCTGATGTTTCAGGAAGGGCATAAGAAATGAAGGAAACCAGTACTGTTTAAAGCTGCAATATCTTCAGCATTTGCACAAGATAATACGGCTTTACAATCTGAAACAATGGGGATATTTTCTTGCTTTGCAAGTGCTAAAGAATAGAGGTCATAAATACTTACTAATTTACATTTTCTTGAAAGTGTAGATACGTATGTCATTGAATCAGCAGATAAATGAAAAACTTTCAAACCTAACTGAAGAAAATCAATATCTGTTTCTAGTAATTCCTCTACAAAAACTAGGTTTGGTGTAACAAATATGCAGGAAAAATCAAAAATATTAGGAGTTGTTTTAGAATTTGTACTGTCTAATAAAAAATCAATGTTGCCTACGAAAGTATTCAAATTATTTTCCACTGTTTCGAAACTTTTTGAACTTTGCAAGAGACATATTTAAAGCATCTGCAGCTTTACTTTCTACGATTAAATCCTCTGACAGTGCACGTAGGACTAACTGTTTAAATACGTACAACTTCTCTCCTGGATAATCTCTCCCCGGCTCATTTATATTCCAACCATTTTTTTTGAAGAGTTTCCATAAGTTGTTTGAACAAAAGTAATTAATAATGCCAGCATGATTTGCACGTATAAATACCGTCTGCATACTAACACCGAACTCTTCTTTAATTAAAGCCAACTCTGCGATTTCAATGTTTTTTCGGAATGTACCAAGTCTATTTATTAAAGGGATTGCAGGAAGGAGGAAAGCGCCAGCAAATCTATCACTCGCTTTTTCTTCGTCAAGCTTTGGTCCAAGCTTTTTCTCTAAAAGTAAATGACCTAATTCATGAGCCAATGTAAAGCGCTGCCTATCTCCAGGCCAGTTTTTACTAACTACTATGATTTGTTCACCATTAACTTTTGCTGCTAGCCCATCAAAATTATTATCAGCATTTTCATCTATCATGAAAATTTTTATTCCATGTAGTTCCAAGATATCAGATAAGTCAGAAATAGGGTCATATCCAAGTTCCCATGTATTTCTTAGTTCATATGCAATCTTGTCGATTTCTTTGAGGAAGTTAATTTTCTTTCTTACTATATTTGGTATTGTGAAACTTTCAAATGGAGGTTTTGGAAATAATGATTCAATCTCAAATCTTTTTTCAACTTGATCGAGTATTTTAGACTCAATAGTTCTAAGTTCTGTGCTTGGAATGTCTCTTTTTCGATATTCAATATTCTCAAGTACGAAAGAATCAGTTCGATAAAAATATGCTGTTTTGACATCTAGTGCTTTTGACAATTTCAATAACATTTCGGAATCAGGCATCGTGATGTTCTTTTCATATTTTGAAATGGTTGTTTGACTCACACATACTTTTTCTGCTAAGGCTCGTAAAGAGAGACTTGCTGACTCTCTCGCTCTTTGTAGTCTTTCACCAATCATATTACACCTCCATTTAGCAATTACAATAATACTTATAAAAAATTTAAATGTAAATAATTTTTTGCTAATAGTTGACAAAAAAGAAAAGTTTAAGTATTATTGTAAACATGCAAGCATTTTTCTATGTTCTGCATTGGCTTTTGGTATAAGGTGAAGCATTTAGCTTGAAAAACTACTCATCTTACAAGGAGATTTAAATGAGTAATCAACGAAATGGGCGGGAAGATGCACCCGGTCAAAATAAAGAATTTAGCATCATTGTTTGCGCGAGATCAGCAGTAGTCAGCAGACCTATAATCACGTATGAAGAAGTGTTAGAGTTGGCGAAACTCCCAATTGGTCATCAGTTGGCAATTGCGTATGAAAATGGACATGGGAACGCTGAAGGTACACTAGAAAAGCCTGGTGATGTAGTTCCTGTGAGAAATGGGATGGTTTTCCATGTCAGTCCATGTAATAGATCATAGTAGCGATTTAAAACGTTTACAAGAAGAGGGATATAGTATTTCAGTACAAAATGGAATGCTGGTTATTGATGATGTTCCCTATGTAAACGCGAAAAAAGAAATAAGACGTGGCAGTTTAATTTGTGCACTGAACCTGGCGGGGAACAGAGCACACTATGACGGAGTACATACCGTCTTTTTCACAGGAGAAGCACCCTGTGACAGTGAAGGACGGGAATTGTCGTCATTAATTAATAACAAAAACCCTCAACATCATCCGAATGGTATCATAACTCAATCAATGTTTTCCCTGAAGCCATTAGATTCAGCAGGAAATATTGCAAATTATACTGATTATCATCACAAAATGAGTACCTATGCCACTATCATTGTGGCACCGGCTCAAAAACTCAATAACAAAGTGACAGCAAAATTACATAAACCCATGGTAAGTACTGAAAAATCAGTACATCAGTATCAAGATACCTATACAGCAAGGGCTGGGACTTCCAAAGCATCAGAGAAGTTCCATGGCCTGAAAATAGGTATTGTCGGTATTGGTGGAACGGGTTCATATATGCTAGATCTTGTTACAAAAACTTCAGTATCAGAAATACACATTTTCGATGGTGATAATTTCTATACCCACAATGCCTTTAGAGCACCAGGTGCTGCAACAATTGAAGAATTAAGCAGTTGCCCAAATAAAGCAGATTACTTCGCAAAGGTGTATAGTTATATGCATAAATCTGTTACTTCTCACCCTCTCTATTTAACAGTAGATAATCTAGCTTTGTTAGACAAACTCGATTTTGTTTTTGTGGCTATCGATTGTGGTGATAGTAAACGCATCATTTACGATTATTTAGATAGTAAGAAGAAGCCGTATATTGATGTTGGGATTGGTGTTCAGCATGTTGATGATAGTACTGTGCGTGGTACAGTTAGGACGACTATCGTAGTCCCTGAAGACGACGGGGATTTTAAACACTTTTGCGAGATGCATGATGTTCCAAATGAAGACTACAATACCAATATACAAGTAGCTGATTTAAATATGCTTAATGCCTGTATCGCTGTAATAAAATGGAAGCTATACGTTTCGTTTTATGCACCAGTTATTGGAATCGGAAATACTTCTTTATGTACTGATAGTTTACAGTTGACGAGAGTGAAACGTGATGCTTCATAAATTTGTAAAGAATATCCCAGATGTGCTTGAAGATGGAGTCCTTTATATCTCAATGGAGTATAAAACTATTATCCATCTTTGTCCATGTGGGTGTGGAAGAGAGGCGATTACGCCTCTTTCCCCTGCCCAATGGAATATGAGATTTGATGGACAGAATGTGACTATAAAACCTTCGATTGGTAGTTGGTCTTTCCCTTGCCGATCTCATTACTCTATTACGAATAGTAAAGTGGTCTGGGCAGATGAATTTTCCGATGAGATGATTAATGATGTTAAGAAGAAAGATCTTTCTAGTTTAAAACAAATGCATCAAAATAATTCGTCTTCAAATGAAAACATTCGACAGGGTACTTCTGACTCATATTGTAATAAATCGAAAGTATTCAAACTGTTCCGCTACCTTTTCAAATTGTTTGGTATTCAACGGTGACTATGAATGCAACAGGCTACTATGCCATAAGGGCGAAATATGAAATATATCTTTTGTAAAAGTGATAATAAAAAATATTCTGCAAGAGAATTCGAAAACTTATCTGACGATGAATTGCACGAAAAAAGAGCAAATCTTTTTTGTATTGAGTGTGAGGAAAGAGCATGGTTTACGCGATCAACGCAAAAAGGGACCAAGCATAGGAATGCTTATTTTAATTCACACCACAAAGAGGGATGTAGTCATAAAACGAATTATATATTAATTGAAGATGAGCGTGATGTGGCACCGACTACAACTGAAACTGTCAATACAACAGATGAAATTACAGTTAATTTAGATGACAAAAAAGGTGGTCAACTTTCGGATTTGACTAAAGAAGATCACAAGGTGACAGATGCTGACTTTGAGCCGTGTGGTACACGAAATGTTAAGGGCCTGGCCGGGAAAAATTACGTAGCTAGAGATAAATCGTTGCGACTGGTCCTATCTTGGTTAGTTAGATATCCAAATTTTCGATTTTCTGACAAACCAATACGTTTCTTTTCATCAGCAGGTGCGATCCAAATCAATGGTGTCGTGAGAGATGAGATAATCCATTTTGATGTTTTTAAACCAACGGAAGGTCGGGAACATAAAATTTATTGGGGATTGATCGTTTCTGCGGATCAAAGTCGGGATGGGACAATATGGCTTAATGCCGGCGACTCGAAAAGAGAATTAAGTGTAAAAATTTTTCCCGATAAAGCCAAAGAATTTATAGATGTTTTTGAAGTCAAGGATCTTGAAGAGTTAAATGGTGCCTTTGTCATCGTTGTTGGTAAATCTCAATATGCTTCTACGGGCAAGCCAATAATTTTTTGTGCGAATACAAGTTTTATAAACATTCAGCGTTACAGAGAAGAGTATTTAGAAACATGAAAGATATAGCTAGAATGAGATTCTAATTATTGGTATCTTCTTTTTTATAAGAGAATATCGTTGTCAGCTGGAGTAGGAACAATATTAATGTTTTTAGGAAGAAGTGTTGAGTAGAAGAAAACAAGGATGATGTTCTATTACTGCTCTTCAACCGAACAGCGCATAGGGAAGCCCTCTTTGCGGGCCTGATCCCTGACCATGAAAGCTTTTGTTTCTGCGATCTCGTAGGTGTAAATGCCGCACAGGCCTTTGCCCTTGGTGTGGATGTCGTGGGTGATGGCGTCCGCTTCCGCGATGGTTTTGTGGAACACGGCGTTGATGATCTTGATGCAGAACTCCCAGGTCGTATAGTCGTCATTGAGCATAAAGACGGCGAACATTTTCGGTTCGCTGGTGGCGAGTTCGGTCTTGCTTTCGAGTTGTGTTGACATGGCGGAAGTCTAGCATATTAAAAGATGCAAAGGGATTTCATCCCCCTAAATTAGCTTCGGTTCCCGAAGCGCATTCAATGAAATTGGGAATTGGCCTAGAGCGCTCTTTGTAAGCCGCCCTGGAGGCATAAAGCCGGGAGGGGTGAGCGATTCGCGAAAGGCCGCTTTTTGCGCTACTTTTTCTAAAAAAGTGGCAAAGAAATATTCTTCTCTATCTTTTCTTTTTACAAAGAAAAGAAACAAAAGAAAATCGTCGTTGCGCGAATCGCACGCTGCTCCCGGCTTTATGCCTCCGCAACGGCTTTCAAGGCACGCTTAACGACAGAACGCCTATTGATTGGAAGCGCTTCGACGGGTCGAAGCTAATTTATTTGGTGGGGGGAGGGGCGAGACTTACTGCTGCGCGGCCGCTTCCTGCTTTGCAATTGTTTCACGGACCATGTCCATATCGAGCGCCTGCGCCTTTTCCGCGATGTCCAGCAGCTTCTCGTGGAAGAGAACCCCCTCCTGCTGGAACACGACAATTTCGTCTTTCATGACCACCGTTGTCGGGATAGAGCGGATCTGGAACTGCGCGGCGAGTTGCTGCTGCTCGTCCGTGTTGATCTTGGCGAAGGTGATGTCAGTCACGTTCTCCGCGATGCGTTCAAAGATGGGGCCGTACTGCTTGCAGGGGCCGCACCATGTTGCCCAGAAATCGATGATAACGATTTCGTTGTCCGCGATTGTTTTTTCAAAGTTCTCCTCTGTCAGTGCCATTAATGCCATTCTTTCTCCTTGGTTGTTTTACGCTGCTATGCAAATTAGATTCAAGGGGTGATTTTAGGGGAGTTTTTGTGGTGAAATACCCCCTTCATGTATAAATTTTGCAACTCGGCCGGCAGCTAATGGATGATGCAGACTGTTCATTGTGTTGATAGCATATTTTTTCTAAGCGAGGTGAATGATGATAGTACACGTTGAAATGTATAAGTTCAAACACGAACTGAGCAAGATGGCCAATATGGTCAAGGCCAAAGAGTTGCTCGAAGCGCTGCCCGAAAAGGTGGAGTGGCTGCAGACGATGCAGGTGGGGCTGGACTTTAACCACGGGGCGCACTCGTACGACCTGTGCCTCTACGCGACCTTTAAGACCAAGGAGCACCTGATGTGGTACAAGGTCGAACCGGAGAGCCTGGAAGTTCTTAATTTCATCAAGGACAATACCGAAGAGATGCATGTTGTCGATTACGAGGTTGATGAAGAGGAATAGGAAAGTCACTCATTTGCAGCAATGCGCTTTGATTCTCTTCGACGAAGCGTATATCTTCTTGCCACTTTTTTAAAAAAAGTAGCGCAAAAAGCGGCCTTTCGCGAATCGCTCATCCCTCCCGGCTTTGTGCCTCCGGGATGGCTTATAAGGATCGCGCTCAAGGCCCAAGGGTCTATTTTATTGATGCGCTTCGACGTGTCGAAGCTCTTTCTAGCTATATTGGCTTCGGTTCCCGAAGCGCATTAATAAATCATAGACTGTCGTTATGCGCTCCTTGAAAGCCGCTGGGGAGGCATAAAGCCGGGAGCAGCGAGCGATTCGCAGAACGACGATTTTCTTTTGTTTCTTTTCTTTGTAAAAAGAAAAGATAGAGAAGAATATTGCTTTGCCACTTTTTTAGAAAAAGTAGCCTAAAAAGCGACCTTTCGCGAATCGCTCACCCTTTCTCGGCTTTATGCCTTCAGGGTGGCTTTCAAGGAACGCTCAAGGCCAACCTCCAATTTATTGAATGCGCTTCGACGTGTCGAAGCTCTTTATTCTGGTAATAGCTTCGCTTTTCTTTTGGTTCTTTTCTTCAGGCATGATTATTGTACATATCCCCAAAAACACCCGGCGCACGGCTGCGCCACCAGGAGGGAAACAATGTTAAATTTCGGACCGTTCAAGTCGCTTTCGACGAAGGAGTTCCAGAAGAAGCTGGAGGAAGGCTTCACCGTCATCGACATCAGAAGAGCCGACGAGTGGGAATACGACGGCATCATCGAAGGGAGCCACAAGATCACCTTTTTTGACGCGATGGGAGGCTTTGACATCGACGCCTTCCTGGAGTCGTTTTCGAAGGTCGTCACCGACAAAGAGCAGCCTTTTATCATGGTCTGCGCGCATGCCAGCAGGACAAAGCAGGCGTGCGAGATTATGGGTTCGAAACTGGGCTACAAAAATGTCTATGAGCTCGACGGCGGGATCAACTGGGGCTGGATCGACAAGGGTCTGGAAACCGTCAAGTAAGAAAAAGCAAAAGCAGGAGAAAAAATAGATGCTCGAACTGACAAAAGAGAATTATGATAATACCGTTGACGGCAGTGATATCGTGCTCATAGATTGCTGGCAACAATTCTGTGCTCCGTGTGCACAGTACGCCCCCATCTTTGAAAAGACGTCTGAAAAATACCCTGAGATTACCTTCACGAAGCTCAACTCCCAGGTGGAAACGAGTATTTCGGATCATTTCTTTATCTCAAGCACGCCGACAACGGTGATTATGAAGGAGAAAACGGTCGTTTTCAAAAAACCTGGCGTATTTTCGGAAGAGGAGCTTGTCGAAATTATCGAAGAGATAAAAACGATGGATATGGAAGAGTTCCGCGCGGCGAAAGCGGCGGAAAAAGCAGCGAGAAGGGCGGCACGCCAGCAAAAATAGCGTCTTCAATTAGCTTCGCTCCCCGAAGCGAATGACAATTAGAAGACAGAATGTTTCTTTGCCACTTTTTTAGAAAAAGTAGCGCAAAAAGCGGCCTTTCGCGAATCGCTCATCCCTCCCGGCTTTGTGCCTCCGGGATGGCTTTCAAAGAGCGCTCAAGGCCAATTTCCAATTTTATTGAATGCGCTTCGACGTGTCGAAGCTCTTTTTATACATTAGCTTCGGTTCCCGAAGCGCATCAAATCGATAGGCAAAGTGTCGTTAAGCGTGCCTTGAAAGCCGTTGCGGAGGCCAAAAGCCGGGAGTAGCGAGCGATTCGCGCAACGACGATTTTCTTTTGGTTCTTTTCTTATGAAAAAGAAAAGAATGAGCAAGTCAAGGGTCGGGTACTAGAACAATTACTGCTACCTGATCCCTATGATTTCGATGGGATATCTACCGTTCACAGCGGAGTGAGGCGGCGGAGCTGGAGCGGATTAAGCCGTTGGCTTCGTGAAGCATTTGACATAGTGTGCTGTAGTCGATTAAACAGTTCAAGTTATCATATCTCCCTATAGATCTATAGTTGCTAATGTTTATCTAAGTTACCTTTTGATGAATTATGAAAAAATTTTAAATATCAATTTTTGATAAAGATTGTTATTAAGTTAAAATATGACAAATATGAATCTGGGTGGAAAATATGAAGGCAATTGTTGGGAAGGTTTCTTCGGAATATTTAGGTGAACTTTTAATTGGTGAAAATGCACTCAAAAAAGAATTTAACCTCAGAAAAGATAAATATAAATATGAAACCATTCGTCCTCAATTATTGGATGAATATATGTCAGAAGGTTGGGAACTTTCCAAAGAACTCCAACGTGATTTAAAAGTTCGTAAAGAACGAAAATTTGATGAATTACTAGAAAATAGATTTTGGGTTTTGTTGTATAAAATGCGATTTCATGAAATGAATTACAGCAGAAACTTCAAGATTACACTTCCAAGGGAATATGTGGAAGATGGTGAGAAACAAATTGATGTATTCGCAAAAGATGATGAGACTGTTATTCTTGCAGAATGTAAAACAGCTGAAAAACTAAAAAAGAAGTCACTTCAAAAAGATTTAGAAGAGTTTAACTCCATCCAAAATTCATTAGCCAAATCTATAAAAAAACATTACGGAGCTGACTTTAAGCCTAAGATTCTGTGGCTATTTGTGACGGAAAATATTATATGGTCTGAGAACGATAAAAAAAGGGCAGAAGAATATAATATCAAAGTTATTACAGAACAACATTTGCCATATTATGAATTAATAGTAAAACATTTAGGGGCAGCAGCTAAGTATCAGTTTTTGGCTGAGTTTTTTCAAAACCAAAAGATTCCAGAATTGGTTGGTGTGAAGGTTTCAGCATCAAAAGGAAAACTTGGCGGAGAACCGTTTTACAGTTTTATTACAACACCAAGGCATTTACTAAAAATAGCGTTTGTAAATCATAGAAATTTAAATGATCCAGATGGAATACCAACTTATCAAAGAGTAATACAAAAAACAAGACTAAATAAGATTAGTCAGTTTATTGAAGAAGGTGGTTTCTTTCCGACGAATATATTGATTAATTTTACGAAGAAAGTGAAATTTGAACCACAATATAAAGACCCACTTACTGGTGTAACTCATGGACATTTATACCTTCCATCGACATTTAAATCAGCTTGGGTAATTGATGGGCAACATCGTTTGTATGGTTATTCTAACTTAGATGAAGAATACCTTGATCAGAGCATTTTTGTGCTTGCATTTGAAAATATGAAGCATGAAGATGAAGCAAAACTCTTTGTCACTATTAACCAAGAACAAAAATCTGTGCCGAAAACAATTATTGACTCTTTAGAAGGTGAACTCAAATGGGGGTCTGAGAAAGCGACTGATAGAATTGGAGCTATTTCTACAAGAATTGTAGATATATTAGGTTCAGAATTGTCAAGTCCTCTATACGGGCGAATTTGTGCAGAGGGTGATATAAAAACATCTGTACGGTGTTTGACATTACCAGAATTAAAAGATGGCATTAAAAAAAGCGAACTTATTGGTAGTGTCAAGAATAATGAAATTCAATTTGGTCCATTGAGTGACAAGTCAGATGAGGAAACGCTAAAAAAAGCATATAAAACATTGATTGCTTATCTAGATATGATCAAAGATGTCAGCGAGAAAAACTGGGAAGCAGGTAAAGAAAGTTTTGTATGGACAAATATTGGTATAAAAGGCCATATGCATTTGTTGAACGCATTGTTCAAGCATTTATCAGAAAAAGATGGATTTGATTACTCTCAACTTACAATTGAAGAAACGATTCAAAGTTTCCAAAAATTTCTACAGCCATTATTAGACTACTACATCAATAGTTCAATAACAACTATAGAAAGTGAATTTAAGGGAAAGTATGGTTCTGGGGCACCAAAAGAGTACTTTTTTAAACTTGCGAGAATTATTAGAAAAGAACACGAAGACTTTATACCTTCAGGATATGCTGAGTGGGAAGAAGAACAATCTGAAGAAAATATTAAAAAGGCAGATGAGCAAGTTAAACAATTGAATTTAGACATCCAGAAAGCGATTTTTGATAAATTGAAAGTTCTTTATGGTGAACAAGAAAGTGGTTATTGGGAACAGGGTATAAAAGACAAAAATATAAAACTTGCTGCGTATCAAAAACAACTTGAAGACAATAGTGGTAAACTCATGCCAAAAGAACATTATCTTGATTTTATACAGTACAAAAAAGTGATTGAACAAAAAGAGAATTGGCCACATTTCAAAAATATGTTTGATATTAAAATGATAAATGAAGATAAGGGAAAAGCAAAATATTTATCATGGATGGACAAATTAAACGAGATACG
This sequence comes from Sulfurimonas sp. HSL3-1, assembly GCF_039645995.1. Taxonomy (NCBI): domain Bacteria; kingdom Pseudomonadati; phylum Campylobacterota; class Epsilonproteobacteria; order Campylobacterales; family Sulfurimonadaceae; genus Sulfurimonas; species Sulfurimonas diazotrophicus. Next base: position 1,485,086 of record NZ_CP147920.1, on the reverse strand, counting down.
AAAAATTTATGCTCATCCTACTGAACAAAGAACTTATAAATTGGAACATTATCAGTTCTTGGATTGGATATGCGAACAAATCAATGAACGGATTCAAAATCAATAATGACTAAACTAGTTGATCAAAAATTACAAATAGTACCTTTTCTGAAATGGGCTGGTGGTAAAAGGTGGTTTGTAGAAACTCATGCTGATTTCCTACCACAAGATTTTAATCATTACTATGAACCTTTTATAGGTGGTGGTTCAGTGTTTTTTCACATGCAGCCAAGATGCGCAACATTGGCAGATATGAATAAAGATTTAATCAGTACATATGAAGCACTTAAAAATGATTGGTTCTCTGTACAGAAAGCTTTAGAACAACATCAAGCTAATCATTCGGATGAGTACTATTACAAGCTTCGTTCCATGAAACCAAGACAATTACATACAAAAGCCGCAAGGTTTATTTATTTAAACCGTACTTGCTGGAATGGGTTATACCGTGTAAATTTGCGTGGTGAATTTAATGTCCCTAGAGGTACAAAAGACACAGTCCTTCTGAGCACAGATGATTTTGAAAGTGTTTCCGAAAGTTTGAAAAATACTGAATTGATAATTTCAGACTTTGAAGATGTAATTGCAAAAGCACAGCAAAATGATTTTGTTTTTATAGACCCACCTTATACGGTCAAGCATAATATGAATGGTTTTATTAAATATAATGAAAAACTTTTCAGTTGGGATGATCAAGTTCGATTGGCAAATGCAGTAAAACAGGCTAGTGGACGTGGAGCTAAAGTAATGGTCTTAAATGCTAATCATGAATCGATTTGTGAGCTGTATGATGGTTTTGATCAAATAGTTTTGACAAGAAAAAGTGTACTTGCAGCTAAGTCTGAATATCGAGGGAAGTATGATGAGTTGATGATTAGATGCTGGGATGTTAAGAAAGAACAAATGAATGAGTTTTAAGCTATTGAAATTTTAAGTACACCCCAGGGATTGATCTCTACTTATTCACTCTCATCCAGCATTGCGTTCAGTGCAGCGTACTGTCCATACGATTCAAAATCTCCAGTGTCTTCGTGACGTCGTAGAGGGCGCTGTGGTACTGTTCCTCGTCAAAGTCGATGCCGTAAAATGAGCAGGTCTCTGCGAGCTTTGGGTTTTTCAGCCCGCCCCTGACGTTTTTGGCGTTGACGATGCGCTTGTTCGCCTGCATGGTGCAGAAGTGCTTATCAAAAGCGACGAGGTCGCCGAGATGGCGCAGTTCGAAAGCGATGTTGTGCGCGACCAGCGTCGTCGCACCTGCGCAAAAATCGGCGAACTCCCTGTCCTCGTCGAAATGCTCCGGGTACGTCGCGTTTTCCCGCAGCGCGATCAGACGTGAGGGAGAGAGCTTGTGGACGGCGAGGGCGTGCGGATTGACGGGGTAGCGCGACAGGTAGTAGCGGTGGAAGGTCTCGGTGACGACGTAGCCCGCCGCAGTTTTCGAGACGCGCAGTGCGGCGACTTCGATGACGTCGTGGACGTTGTGCGAGTTCGTCTCGAAGTCGAGGAAGATCACCCCTCCAGCTCCGCGAAGCGTTTCTCGTAGCTTTCCATAAGCTCGTCGAGCTTCTCCTGCGCTTCGGCGAGGCGTTCGAAATCCGCCTCGACCGCCTTCTCCTCTTTGGCAACGGTCTGGTGGAGTTCCATTACCCTGGAGTTGTCCCCGCTGTTTGAAGCAGCGACAAGCTCCGCGTGGAGCGTTTTGATGGCTGATTCGCTTTCCATGATTGCTTTTTCCAGCTTCTCCACCGCTTTGCGCAGCGGCGCGGTCGCCTTGGAGCGTTCGCGGGTGAGGGCGTTGATCTCTTTTTTGTTCGCCTTGTAGTTGTTCTTGGGGGCGGTTTTGACCCGTTCCACCTGGTCCTCCTCGCCCCAGCCGATCTTCGCCAAAAAGTCGTCATAGCCGCCGTCGAAGTATTCGGCCCCGTTTTTGGAGAAGATGATGAGCCGGTCGGCGACGCGGCGGAGCATCTCCTCGGAGTGGGTGACGATGATGCATGAACCTTTGAAATTCTCGATGGCGACCATCAGCGCCTCGATGGAGTCGATGTCGAGGTGGTGGGTCGGTTCGTCGAGGAAGAGCAGGTTCGCCGGGCGCGCGAGGATCTGGCCCAGCATGACGCGGCTCTTCTCGCCGCCTGACAGCAGGGAGACCTTCTTCTCCGCGAGGTCCCCGCTGAACATCATGCCGCCGCAGATGCCGCGCACGACGGAGGCGGAGAGTTTCGGGTTGGCCTCGTAGATCTCCTCCATGATGGTGTTGCCCGGGTTGAGGCGCGAGATGTTCGTCTGCCCGAAGTGGCCGAACGAGGTCGAGGGGTGAAACGCCACTTCGCCGCCGAGAGGGGTCAGCTCGCCGGCGATGTTGTTGAGCAGGGTCGATTTACCCGAGCCGTTTTTACCGATGATGGCGAGGCACTGCCCCTTCTCCAGGGTGAAGGAGACGTCTTTGAAGAGGAGGTGCTCCGGCGTATAGCCGAAGCTGAGCCCTTTGACGTCGAGGAGCACCTTTGCCGGGGTCTCCTTGAAGTTGAAGTCGAACGTCAGCGTGGGGTCGAAGCCGAGGTCGTCCATCTCTCCCATCTTCTCGAGCTGCTTGACCTTGGACTGAGCCAGCGCCGCGGTAGAGGCGCGCGCCTTGTTGCGGGCGATGAAATCCTCGAGCTCCTTGCGCTTCTTGTCGTCGGCGGCCTTCTGCTTCTCGTAGAGCTCGTCGTTGGCCTTGAGCTGGTCGTAGAACTTGTGCGTGTCGCCGGGGATGACAAAGAGGCTGCGGCGCACGAGCCCCATGGTGTGGGTAACGATGGAGTCCATGAAGTCGCGGTCGTGGGTGATGAGGATCACCTCGCCCTTGAAGCTGCGCAGGAAAGCCTTGAGCCAGCGCAGGGAGAGGATGTCGAGGTAGTTGGTCGGTTCGTCGAGCAGCAGTAGGTTCGGTTCGGTCACCAGCAGCTTGGCGAGATTGATGCGGATCTGGTAGCCGCCGGAGAAGGAGCCGGGGTCCTTGTCGAGGTCCTCCTGGTCGAAGCCGAGGCCGAAGAGGATCTTCTCGACCCGGTAGAAGTCGTACTGCATCTCCTCGCCTAGGGCCAGCGCCGCCTCTTCGCGCAGGGTCGGTTCGGTGAAATGGAGGTACTGCTTCAGCGCACCGATACGGTAGCCCTTGGGGGTGATGACTTCGCCGCTGTCAGGGCTCTCTTCGCCGAGGATGATCTTGAAAAGCGTGGACTTGCCGCTGCCGTTGCGGCCGACGAGCCCGACCTTGTTGCCCGGGTTGAGCTGGAAATTGAGGTTGGAAAAAAGCTCCTGGCTGCCGAAGCTCTTGGAGAGGTTTGAAAACTGTATCATGGGACTCTTTGGACGGGTGAAGGTTTTTGCGCATTATAACAGGTTGCGTCCGCTTAAAAAGAAAAGAACGAATATGTGTACTCTTATGCCACTTTTTTAGAAAAAGTAGCGCAAAAAGCGGCCTCTCACGAATCGCTCATCCCTCCCGGCTTGAGGGTATATCTATAACCCCTGTACAGATTTCAGAGGGTTTTGGAAGCGTGAGGTTGTCTTTGTTTTTTGTGAAGGCCTGGTTTTAGCCAAGTCGAGCGGAAAACGGAGGGAAAGTCGCGCTTCCAAAGTCCTCCCGAAGGGCGAAACAGAGAAAAGCCATACTCAGCGTTGCCGCTTCTCGACTTGGCTATGGCCAGGCCTTCAAAACGCCGCCTTGATTATGGCTTTTCTCTGCTTCGCGGAAACTGCACAGGGGTTATAAATATACCCTTACCTCCGGGATGGCTTTCAAGGAGCGTTCGAGGCCAATTCTTAATTGATTGAATGCGCTTTGTCGCGACAAAGCTCTTTATTCTCAATATTAGCTTCGACACGTCGAAGCGCATAAAATCGATAGGCAGAATGTCGTTAAGCGTGCCTTGAAAGCCGCTGCGGAGGCCCAAAGCCGGGAGCAGCGTGCGATTCGCGCAACGACGATTTTCTTTTGTTTCTTTTCTTTGTAAAAAGAAAAGATAGAGAAGAGTATTGCTTTGCCACTTTTTTAGAAAAAGTAGCACAAAAAGCGGCCTTTCGCGAATCGCTCACCCTTTCTCGGCTTTGTGCCTTCAGGGTGGCTTTCAAGGAGCGCTCAATGCCAATTTTCAATTTGATTGGATGCGCTTTGTCGCGACAAAGCTCTTTTTTCATATTAGCATTGGTTCCCGAAGCACATAAATCAATAGGCTAAGTGTCGTTAAGCGTGCCTTGAAAGCCGCCCTGGAGGTAAGGGTATATCTATAACCCCTCAAGCCGGGAGCAACGAGCGATTCGCGCAACGACGATTTTCTTTTGGTTCTTTTCTTATGAAAAAGAAAAGAATGGAACAGACCAATTCCTGATTTGATTGGATGCGCTTCGACGTGTCGAAGCTCTATGGATTTCGTGAAGCGTATATTGACGATTTTTACATAGAATTTATACTCATGGATTATCCTTGTCCGAAAAAAGGATACATTCATGCACAGTCTACTGCTTTCAGCGCTCGTTCCTCTCTCCCTATTGGCCGTCACCCTGCCCGAAAAAGCACTCTACCTCGAAGGCAGTAGCGACAAAGGCATCATTCTCGCGCATGGCAAGGGGATGCATCCCGATTTCAAAGTCGTCGGGCCGTTGCGAAAGGCGCTGCACGAAGACCTGGATTTCCACACCCTCTCCTTGCAGATGCCGACGAACCACGAGGATTACGCAGGGTACGAGGCGGAGCAGCCGCGTGTAAACGCCATGATCGACCAGGCGATCGTCTACTTGAAAGAGCACGGGGTAAAGTCGATCTACCTCATGGGGCACTCTCTGGGGGCGGGAATGACTTCGGGCTACCTTGTTTCGCATCCCGACGCCTCCATTGACGGCTACATCGCCGTAGGGTGCCGGGGCAACGGTAGCAAGGTCGTCTCCTGCAACGACAACATGCCGAAGATCAAAACGAGCGTGCTGGACGTCTGGGGCAGGGCGAACGCGGAGGATGAAGGGTTCGCCGCGACACGAAGAAAACTTGTCGGTCCGAAGTACAAACAGTACGGCATCGACGGCGCGAACCATGTGCTCGACGGGGCCGAGGGGTTCTTTGTCGACGAGGTCGAAACGTGGCTTGAAGGTCAGGAAACGGAGTGATTTTATCGTGAAGGAGTCAGGCCGGCCCGGCGCGCATTGCACCGGCCGGGGGATTAATAGATCCCCGACTTGCCCGGTGCCAAGATCCCTTTGGGGTCGAGCGCGCGTTTGATTTTCTGGAAGACGTTGTGGATCTCAGGGCCGTACGTCTCCGCGACGAGGTCCATAAACCCGCTGCTGGTACGGTAAACGCCGTAGCCCTGGGCGGCAAACTCCCGGACCAGCTCCGCGTAACAGTCGTGCGCGCGCTGCATCTCTTCGGGATCGTTGCGGTTATAGAGCAGGTCGACGATATGGTGCATGTCCCGCCACCCCACGATAAATTCGGCGACGTAGTCGAATTCGTATTTGTTCAGGATCTTTTTGGCCAGGGCGGACTGGTTCAGGGTGTGTTTCCCCTCGGCAGGCGCCACCGGTGCGAACCACATGCTCCCCCCGCCGCCGCGCCAGTTGTACAGGCCGAACTCCTGAAGGGTCATGTAGCCCCGCATCAGATCGGCGCGGTATGTGAAGATGGGGTCGTCTCCCATCTCGGCCGCGGTCAGGAAGGCAACATTTTTGAAGTTGGCGGAGACGGCCGACTGGATGATCTTCCAGTTGAGCTCGTTGGCCTCTTCCGTCCCGTACAATCCCGCATAGACGTTCCAGGTGCCCATGCCGGTATCTTTTTTGATCTTTTCGATCTCCCCGTCGGTAATGGCGCGGTTTCCGTCGACATAGTCCGCGCGGCTGACGACGCCGGCCGCCTCGTAGAGCGTGCTGGCGATGGTGAAGGCGTTGGGGATGATGTTGGCGATACGCAGCGGGCGCAGGACCTCCACGATCTTTTCGACATCTTCGACTTTGTCGAAGGTGATGCAGAAGGGTTTGTACGCCGGCGGTTCGGGCATCAGCCACATCCCCATTTTCGTACAGATGCCGTAGTTGCTCTGTGTGAAGATACCGTCGAGGTAGGGGCCGTAGCCCCATTTGAAGACGCCCCAGCTGGTCGAGTTCTCAATCCCGCCCATCCCGGTCCGGAACTCCGAGCCGTCGGCCAGGACGATCTCCATGCCGCACTGCATCATAAAGTGTTCGCCGTAGGGCGTATAGCCAACGCCGCGGTCCATCGTGTTGCCCAGGGGGCTGGCGATGGCGCTGGGTGCCGGGCACGAAAGCCAGAGTTTGTACCCTTTTTCATGGATGTAGTCGAAGAGCTGCTGGTAGGTGACACCGGGCTCGACAATGGCGTAGCACAGATCGGGGTTCACCTCGATGATGCGGTTCATCTTGTGCAGATCGAGGATGACCGAACCCCGCTGCGCGGGCGCGGCGGTACCGTACCCCATGTTTTTACCCGTCGAGAAGGTCCAGATCGGGATGACATATTTGTCGCACACCTTGACGATCTCGACGACCTGCTCTTTGGTTGACGCCTGGACGGCGAGCGCCGGCATATGCTCTTCGATGGGCACGGCCATCATGATCTTCTCATAGGGGAGCATCTCCTCGTCGCCGATGAGCACGTTCTCCTTGCCTACGATTTTGACAAACGCCTTGATGGCTTTCTGCATCGTTTCATGCGAAACGTTTTTCGGCATGGCCGTCAGTTTATTACTCATTTAATCTTCCTTATGCTTTGAATACGAATGAGACAAACGCGTTCTGAGCGAAATGTCCGGTGGTAAAGTCGTGTCGTTTAGCGACGGCCGCCGCTTTGAGTCCGACGACGGTGTGGTAGGCCGAGACCGCCATGCCGTACCGGTCGGTACTGAGCGCATCGATATGGTCGAAAACCTTCTTCATCGTCGTGGCGGAGAGGGTTGATTCCGTATGGTGCGTCCCCGATGCGGTGGGCATATGGGTAATCTCGGAAACGAAAGAGACCCGCGCCGGCATGGCCGCCTGCTGCAGCAGGGCATAATCGCTCGGCGCCACCAGGCCGCAGAACGTCGCGCCCCTGTGTTCGGCGATGGCCGCGGCAAGCAGGCGGAAGTTTTCCAGCCTGTCGCTGCCCAGGCGGATGAGGTCGCCCGCATCCGGGGCGTCTACATAGCCGGTTTCGTCGGCACGAGCGGAAACGACGGTGATGAGTCTGCCGCCTTCGTTGCCCTCGGCGCCCGTCGCGGCGAGCGGGGAGGAGAGCGCCGCCGCTGCCGCGGCCAGCGCGGCGTGTTTCATGAAAGCTCTACGATACATCGCCGCGCCTCACTTTGCCGTCGGATCGGCGATCGTGCCGTCGGCCAGGTTCGTCGCCAGTTCCATCAGCGTCGCGTCGTCTATTTCCGACTTCCGGAAGGCGGGCATGGCGTTGCTGCCGTGTCTCACCGTCTGGAAAATCCCTTCCGCTCTCGCCTTTACACCCGCGGCGTCGTCCATTTTGGTGAAAATGGAGTGCGGTGCGGTTTTCAGCGTATGGCAGTGTGCGCATACTTTTTGAAATGCCTCTTTCCCGTCTGCAAATTTGTATTGTTTGCCAAGTTCGACCGCGAACATGGACGTACCTGCAAACAGAAGCGTGATAGCCAATCGTGTCATATGACCCCCTATTTAGATGTGTTCAGCCGAAAATATAGGGAAAAAAAATCGCATAAAAATCGCAACGGAAAATTTGTATTTTTTCTCGGCGACCCCTTGACATCCTGTGCGGAATGTGGGATAGAATATCGTTTCACATCATGTACGCAAGGTTGGTTTTGAACCGTACTCATCTTGAATTTTCCGATCGGAACAAGGCGAAGATCCAGGCCGCAGGGTTTGCGTTTGCCGGTGTCATCGGGGTCGCGATTGTTGACAGGATTTCGATCGGTCTGATCCAGATCAAAGAAGATACGTACGGTCTGCCTTTCCTGATCGGCGTCCTTTTTTTCCTGTTAAGCGCAATTTTTCTCTACTCTTTGCTGCGCAAAACGGCCATGGTCGCCGAAAAGGCGCAGGCGACGCTGGCGGCTTGCCAGCGCGAGGAGAAAGAGGAGCTCCAGCTCTTCAACTTCGCCCTGGACAACAGTGCGGACGCCATCTACTGGTTCACCTTCGACACCCGTTTTTTCTATGTCAACGACGCCGCCTGCAAGATGCTGGGGTACTCGAAAGAGGAGTTGCTGCAGATGAAACTGTGCGAGATCGATCCTAACAGCGATCTCAACGGCAGGGCGTTTCTCGAAGAGGTCAAGGAGCGCGGGTTCGTCTGTTTCGAGAGCATCCAGATCCGCAAGGACGGCAGCCGTTTCCCCGCATCGGTATCGACGAACTATTTTTGCAACGGGACGCACGAGTTCATTTGCGCGTTCGGTCGGGACATCACCGAGCAGAAAGAAAAAGAAAAAATCATCATCGAACAGAACCGCGCGCTGAAGCACTCCCTGGAGGACAAAGAGGCCCTGATCAAGGAGATCCACCACAGGGTGAAGAACAACCTGGAAGTGATCTCCTCGTTGCTGCAGATGCAGAACCGCCGTGAAACGGACCGGCATGTCAAAGACGCGCTCTCCAAGAGCCAAAGCCGTATTTTTGCCATTGCGCTCGTCCATGAAATGCTCTACAAGAACTCCGGGCTTGCGACGATCGATATGAAACAGCACCTCGAGCGCCTCTCCGAGGCGATGATGGAGCTTTACGACCCGAACGAACGCATCGCCGTGCATGTCGAGGCGGACAACGTCAGCCTCTCGATGGACAACGCCGTGCTGGTCGCGCTGATCGTGCATGAGCTTTTTCTCAATGCGATCAAACATGCATTCAAAGGGGACGGCCGCGGAGAGATCCGTATCTTTATCCATCATGCGGAGGACGGGAGCATCCTCTTCGGTGTACGCGACAACGGCGTCGGCTTTGATCCGAAGACGACGGACATGACCAACACCCTGGGGTGCCAGCTGATCAACTCCATCACCGAGTTCCAGCTCAACGGAACGATCGAGGTCGTCAACGACAACGGCTTCTGCTGCACCATCCGTTTCCGCCCCAATGAGCAGGGGAGCAAATGAAGCCGGGCATCATGATCGTCGAAGATGAGAGCATTATCGCCCTGAATATCAAGGAGATCCTGCTGATGCAGGGGTACGAGGTGACCGGGATCGCCCCGGACAGGGCAAGTGCATTCGCCCTTTTGGAGCGCAGGAAGCCGGACCTGATCCTCATGGACATCACCCTCAAAAACCGTGAAGACGGCATTGAACTGGCCCGGAACATAACGGCAGACCTGGAGATACCCATCGTGTTTCTGACGGCGAACGACAAGGACAAAACGATTGACCGGGCCATCGACATCCAGCCCTACGGTTATATCCTCAAGCCCTTCAAAGAAGCGGTGCTGAAAACGACTATAGAGATCGCTTTGAAGAATTTTGCGGCCAATCGGAACCTCTCGACGACAATCGATACGATCAACCACGAGTACACCACTATCCAGAACCGCCTCCTGCTGGAAGAGAATGCGAAAAGCCATTTTGTCAGGTTGAAGTACGGCTATCTCTACGATACGCAGGAGGATGTGCTGCTGTTGTCGGGAAAGGAGGTGCCGCTGAACGATAAAGAGAAGAAGTTCATGAGGCTCGTGGTCAAGAATTTCGGCCAAGTCGTCAGTGTCGAACAGATCGAGAATTATGTCTGGGACGGTGAACTGGTCGGGGAGGGGGCCCTGCGTTCCCTGATCTTTCGAATTCGGCAGAAAGTCCCCAAGGATCTGATTACCTGCTACTCCAAGATCGGGTACAAAGTCACCCTCGGGTGAGACGCGCCCTCAAAGCGCGGCGGCCGCTCCCTGGCCCGGGGCGGGGAGAAAAGCCTAGTTATACCCGATAATCGGGTCGTCCTCTTTGGCTGCCCAGTTGTCGGAGACGAACTTCCAGTTGATGAGTTTCCACCAGTTCTCCAGGTAGGCCGCGCGGTTGTTGCGCTGGTCGATGTAGTAGGCGTGTTCCCAGACGTCGCAGACGAGCAGCGGGCGCAGACCGTCCTTGATGGGCGTTTCGGCATTGCTGTACTTCTTGATGGCGAGGCTGCCGTTTTGGTTGACGAGCCAGACCCAGCCGGAGCCGAAGAGGCTCGCGGCGGCGTTGAGGAAGGCGTCTTTGAAATCCTCCATGGAGCCGTGGTCGTGCTCGATCTTGTCCATGAGTACCGTGGAAGGAGAGGTCTTCTCCGTGCTCAGGCCGTACCAGTAGAAGTCGTGGTTGAAGACCTGTGCGGCATTGTTGAACGTGGGGCCCTTGGATTTGCGGATAATGTCGAGCAGCGACGCGTCCGCGTATTTGCCGCCTTCGATCAGCTTGTTGAGATTGTTCACGTAGCCCTGGTGGTGCTTGCCGTAGTGATACTGAATCGTCTCCGCGGAGATCATCGGTTCCAGTGCCGCCTCTTCAAAAGGCAGTTTCATCAGTTCGAATGCCATTACTTTTGCTCCTTGTTGCATTGGTGTTCTTCTGTTTTTGTTGCATAAGCTCTTTTAATGTGCAAAAATGAATCTCACCGCACGGTTGGGCGCCTTGCCGCCCAATGATACCGCCGCCGTACCCGCGGAAATTCCTTTGGCATTCGCTTGCTATTTTTGAATATTTCAGGTATAATTAAGCCATTGAAAGATGATCTAGAGTTTCATCTTGGTTTGTGACTATTGAAGAGTTCCTCAGTATTTCTATTCCTCGTTTTACTCCGCATTATATTTTGACAACACTCCAACAAGAAGGTTTTGCAATGGCAGATCTTAAACACGGAACCGTTAAATGGTTCAACAGCGAAAAAGGCTTTGGGTTTATCGCCCCGAATGAAGGCGGCGACGACGTATTTGTACACTTCCGCCAGGTTAACAGAAGCGGCTACGGTCGTGTCGAGCTCAACGAGGGTCAGGAAGTGACCTACGAAATCGGCCAGGGGCAGAAAGGCCCGCAGGCGGAGAACGTTACTGCCCTGTAACTCCTAGCGGCGGAGCTTTCCGCCGTTCCAGGCGTTTGATTAAGAGAGCACTGCTCTTTTATAGAGCGACTAAAGGACCCCGATGGACACGAAGGAAGAGACACTCAAGGCATTGAATGAAGGCAAAGAGCTGACCAGCACCGTCACGGGTCTGAAATACAAACTCATCGAGGGACTCCTCCACTCCAGAAACAGCGAACGCGCCCAGTGGGAGCGCAGCGGGCTGGATTTTTACAACCCCGTCTCCTGGCAGAACCTGCAGTACTGAAAGACACCTGCAAGGTACCACCCTTCCCGGGACGTCCGCGCTCCCATACGCACAGAAGGTCTATATCCATGCACAAAAGATTTGAAGGGACCGTCATCTGGTACGACGCCGAAAACGGTTACGGCATTATCCGTCTCCGCGCCGAACGGCGGACCGTCTCTATCGCGGAGTGTCAGATTCACCACCACCGTGCCGACGGCATCCGCGCCCTGCGTGTCGGCCACGATGTCTCTTTCGAGATCGTCGATACCGAAGCCCACAACCTCTACTTCCTCTGATCAGCCTCCGTCTCCCCGACCGCCGGCAGGCTACGGCAGCAGCTCGTGCAGTGCCACGATGTAAAAGGGGACCTTCTCCCGCATCGTCATGTCGGTGAACCGTTCGCAGGCGGCCTGGACGGCGGCCACGACCACCATGTAGTACTCTTCGATGATGGAGTGGTCCAGCTCCAGGATGTCGGCGATCTCGTTGCAGGCCATCCGCTCGTCGTCCTCATCCATGTTGGGCACCCAGGCGCGCCCGGGGTCGCGCAGGCAGACGTAGCCGTGATCGTCGATGAGGTAGTAGAGTTCGGCGATCTTCTCCTTGTCGAACTCATGGATGCCTCTTTCGAAAAAAGCGTCCTGTACCTCCTGCAGCGTTATGATCGTACCTCTTGGCACATTGACTCCTTTTGCGTGCTTTCTCCGTGGCTCAATGCAGGAAACGGGCGCGAAATCTGACGCCGTTTTGTGCGTGGAAGAACAAAAAATGTAGGTCCGGGGAAAACCACAAAGGAACCGACTTATGATTTTCAACCATGAACTGCCACCGGAAGTACAACAAGCCATCCTCGCCATGGACCCGGGCGACGCCCTCCCTCTGGGAATCGAAAACGATGAGCCCATGATCCTGCTGCGTCTCAGCGACGGGGCGGAGGAACTGCTTGACGCCCCCGAGCTGGAGTGCGACTTCAAGCCGACATTTTTGCTGATGCCCTATGACGGCAAAACGATCGGGGTCTGTATTGTCCAGTTCCGTCTGAACAAAGACGACAACTACATCTTTACGACACACTACGACATTACCGAGCCAAAAATGTACGAATCCCTGAAGGCGCTGCTGAAAATGGACAAGTACAACGTCATCATTGCCACCGTTGCGAATCATACGGGGATGCCGGTCGAGACGCGCTTTGTCAGAACGTTCGATCCCCAGGAGGTACTGGAGCGGGCAAGGGGCGAGGCGCAGAATGAAGCCGGAGACGGCATGGCCTACCACATTTTTAACGGGATGATCGCGCAGATCGGCGACTACCCCACCGTCTGGCACACGCTCGAGGAACTCGCCCCCGCGCGCAAAGAGTGGCTGCTGCAGGCGTAAACGCGCCTGCCTAGCACTGTTTGGCGGCGCGGATAAAGGCCCGCATCTTTTCGCGGTCCTTTTTGCCCGGTTCGCTCTCGACCGCGGTACTGACGTCGACGCCGTAAAAGCCGTAGGGGAGGGCCTGCGCGACGTTTTCGGGCGTCAGGTTGCCCGAGAGGATGATCTTCGAGCAGTCCTTGCCCTCGAACCACGACAGGTCCAGGCTGCCGTCCGCTTTGAGCGTGTTCGCGCCGAAGACGTCGACGATGCGGTAGCGGTCGCTTAGATAGTCGACGTCGGCCTCGCGCTGCGCGCGCACGACGCGCAGGTGCGGCGCGACGAGGGAACCGTACAAAGCGTCCGTCGCCTCGAAGTGGATCTGGGCGAGGGTGATGCCGCTCAGCGCGATCGCCTTGTTGATGAATTTGGCATCGCTGTCGACGAAGATGCCGACCTTCTCGACGAAGGGGGGCAGCTGCTCGACGATCTTGAAGGCCGCCTCGGGTGTAATGAAGCGCCGGGAGCCCTGGAAAAAGATAAAGTCGATGGCGTCGGCGCCTTCGTCCACGGCGGCGAGCGCATCCTCGAGATTGGTGATGCCGGTGATTTTTACGCGCATCTGTCCTCCTGTCGTATGTAAAGATGGTGCGGCCTCCGATAGATGCCGGAGCGCCTTTCACCCTCTGTAATGCAATGCCCGTTCACGCTGGCGCTCCCCGCTACTGTTTTCTAAGAACTCCTCCGCTAGAATCGACACAGACAACGAGAAGGAGATCTTATGCAAATACTCAAACCGTATCTGGAAACGATGCCGGACGAGAACGGCTTTTTCGGCAAATTCGGCGGCGCGTTCATTCCGCCGCAGCTCGAGGAGCCTTTCCGGGAGATCCGCGAAGCCTACGACAAACTGTCGAAATCCTACGAGTACCTGCACGAGCTGCGCAAGATCCGCAAGCACTACCAGGGGCGGCCGACGCCGGTCTATTACGCGAAAAACCTCAGCGCGTTCTGCGGGGGCGGACAGATCTACCTCAAGCGCGAAGACCTCAACCACACCGGCGCGCACAAGCTCAACCACTGCATGGCCGAGGCGCTGCTGGCCAAGTACCTGGGCAAAAAGAAGCTCATCGCCGAGACCGGGGCGGGGCAGCACGGCGTGGCGCTGGCGACGGCGGCGGCCTATTTCGGGCTGGAGTGCGAGATCCACATGGGCGAGGTGGACATCGCCAAGGAACACCCCAACGTCGTGCGGATGAAGATCCTCGGTGCCAAGGTCGTTCCCGCGACGCACGGGCTCAAAACGCTTAAAGAGGCGGTCGACTCCGCGTTCGAGGCCTACCTGGCCGATACGGAGACCCAGATGTTCGCCATCGGCTCCGTCGTCGGGCCGCACCCCTTCCCGCGGATGGTGCGCGACTTCCAGTCCGTCGTCGGCATCGAGGCCAAAGAGCAGTTCTTCGAGATGACGGGCAAACTCCCCGACCATGCCGTCGCCTGCGTCGGCGGGGGCTCCAACGCGATGGGGCTCTTTTCGGGCTTTATCGACGATCCGGTGCAGCTGCACGGCGTCGAACCGATGGGCAAGGGGGAGAAGCTCGGCGAGCACGCCGCCACGCTTACCTACGGCGAGGAGGGGGTGATGCACGGTTTCAACTCCATCATGCTCAAAGACGCCGAGGGCAACCCCGCGCCGGTGCACTCCATCGGTTCGGGCATCGACTACCCCTCCGTCGGGCCGGAGCACGCCTACCTGCGCGAGATCGGGCGCACCATCGTCGGTACGGCGACGGACGACGAAGCGGTGGACGCCTTCTACAAACTTTCCCAGTACGAGGGGATCATCCCGGCGCTGGAATCGGCCCATGCCGTGGCCTACGCGATGACGCTGGCGCGCGCCAACCCCAAAGACGCCATCCTTATCAATCTCAGCGGGCGCGGCGACAAGGATATCGACTACGTTATCGAGCACTATCCCATCCCGCCGAAGGGGTAAGTACCTCGGGAGGAACAGAAATTGTAAGGGAGAAAAAATCGCCTAAAGGAAAAGATATCATGACCTTGCAAGACATACTACTCAAACTCGCCCGTGCGGCGATCGAAGAGAGATTCGGAAAACCGTTCAGTTTTTCAAAAGAGATACTGATGGAGCAGTTTCCGCAGCTCTCCGAGCAGCGCGCGACGTTCGTGACGATCAACATCGACGGCGATTCGCTGCGGGGCTGCATCGGCTCGCTTCTGCCCCACGCCACCCTCTTCGACGACGTCGTTTACAACGCCAAAGCCGCGGCCTTCAGCGACAAACGTTTTTTCCCGCTGAGCGAAAGCGAGTACCCTTACTGCAGCATCGAGATCTCGCTGCTGGGCCTCCCCGAAGAGGTGGAGTACAGCGACGCGGAGGATCTTAAAGCGAAAATAAGACCCGGAATAGACGGGGTGATCTTGCAGCAGGAAGACCGCAGCGCGACCTTCCTGCCCCAGGTGTGGGAGGAGTTCCCGAGCTTTGACCACTTCTTCGGCCAGCTCGGCGTCAAGGCGGGCATCCGAGGGTTTGCGCTCGACCAGCATCCCCGGATCTATATCTACCAGGTCGAGCGTTTCGAGGACAGGGCACTGGATGACGAAGAGGCGCTTTCCGAGGATGCTGCGGCTGCCGAACCCACACCCGCAGCCTCCTATGCGACCGCCCAGGACGCCGAGGCGGGCTTCTACCGGGCGTTGGAGTACGGGGACCTGGACGCGATGCTGGGCGTGTGGGCCGAGGACGATGCCGTCGTCTGCATTCACCCCGGCGGAGAGCGCATCCAGGGGAGCGCCGCGGTCAACCGGAGCTGGCGCGAGATGCTCTCGGGGCAGCCTATCATGCGTTTCGAACTCGAAGAGGTACAGCGTACGGGGGATGCGCAGCTCAGCGTCCATACGCTGCGCGAACGCATCTTCGTCGGCAGCCAGCTGGCCGGGGTGGCGCTGACGACGAACGTCTATAAGCAGGAAGAGGGGGGATGGCGGATGCTGATGCACCACGCCTCTCCCGATCCGGTGGTGATGCGCTAGCATCCGCCGGCGCGGGCGCAGTTTAGAAAACCGGTTCGGTAATGTTCATGCGGTAGAGGAAGACGCCGTCGATGACGACGCCGTTGATCTCTTCGCGGGTGAAGTTGATGCCCAGGATCTCGTCGCCGGTATTGACGACGGAGTTGAGCAGTTCGAGGATCGGCGCGTCGTCGAAGGCGAGGCCGATGTCGGTGAGGGCGAGTTCGGGAAGTTCCGCATCGTGCAGGGCCATGAGTTCCGCGACCGCCGCATCGAACGCGGCGTCATCGACGGTGTCGATGTGCCCGACCAACAGCTGCCATGCGTCTTGTTCCGGGTTGTAGATCCAGAATGCCGCTTTGGGCTTAAGCCCGCGCTCGTCGAGCAGTTCGACAAAGCGTGCCCCGCTCGTCATCATGTTTTGTGTCAATGCTTTCATTGGTTTCCTTTGGTGTTGGGATGGAGTTCGGCCATGCCGATGGCCTGCGCGTTTCGGGGTGTATTGCACTTTACGCTCCAACGCCGGGGAGGGCTGGGCAGAACGGGGGTTTTCCATTCGCGGCGAATTACTGTAAAATCCGCTAAATGCTCTAAAGGCCAGGATGATGCAAGCTTTCGGAAAATTCGCGACCGAGTACGATCTGGAGTACCTCGTCGAACACTACCTCTACTTTAATGCCCCGGACGAGGCGATCACTGCGGAGGATCTGCCGCGACTGCTCAAGAAAAAGAACAAAACCGTCGCGGGGACGATCTTCCTCTACAACCCCGCCATGGCGCCGGAGGGGTACAACGTCGATACGACTCTGTCGGAGCAGGGCTACGCCTTCGACGGCCGCTATACGCCGCTGCAGTTCAACAAACTGATGGATATCTTCCAGTCGCGCGTCCACGGTTTCGAGGGGAAACTGATCGAGGTGAAGTACCTCTTCAACTACAACCGGCCCGACATCGAACCGACTTCGGTGATGGAGACCTTCAACGAGGATATCGAAAAGCTCCCCTCGTTCCAGCTGACCCGTTTCAGCCGCGAGCTCAACTACCACGACGTCAGGAACATCCGCCTCAGCGGCAAGTTCGTCT
This sequence comes from Sulfurimonas sp. HSL3-1, assembly GCF_039645995.1. Classification (NCBI taxonomy): domain Bacteria; kingdom Pseudomonadati; phylum Campylobacterota; class Epsilonproteobacteria; order Campylobacterales; family Sulfurimonadaceae; genus Sulfurimonas; species Sulfurimonas diazotrophicus. Next base: position 1,468,282 of record NZ_CP147920.1, on the reverse strand, counting down.
TTTTCGCCTGGGGCAACCGCTTCGACCGCCACCACCCCAACATCCTTGCCTACGCCAAATCCATTTTCGATCAGAGCGCGAAGATCGGCAAGGAGCGTGCCTACATCTACGACCCGGGGCTGCGGCAGCAGATGAGCGAAGAGGGGGTGCGGTTCCTCCACCCCGTCGCCGCCGGTAAACTCAAAACGAAGGTGACCGAGGCGCTGGCCCGGGCCTTCGACACGAACCCGCCGCTCCCGACGCCGTACGAGGTATAATCGTAGAAGTACTCATACTTCGCTCATAGTGCGGGCGTACCATTTGAGTATCCCACCTGAAAAGGAGCACGTCATGAAAAGGGTAATGACATTAGCGGCAGCATTATCGCTGCTGGCGGCGACGGCGCTGTTGGCGCAGGGCCCGGGCGGCGGGACCATGCAGAAGTCCCAGTCGCAGATGCAGACGCAGCAGATGCAGATGAAGCAGAGCGGCATGATGATCCAGAACCAGACCTATCTGCAGACGCGGGACCGGACGAAAGACCAGCTTCTCGACGCGACGAAGGACCAGGACAAGGACCAGACACGTGACCGCTTGAAAGATCAGATCGACGAGCCGGATCAGGACCGCCTGCAGGACAGACTGCATGATCGGGTCGATGTGCCGGACCAGGATAAGGACCAGACACGCGACCGATTGAAAGATCAGATCGACGAGCCGGATCAGGACCGTCTGAAGGACAGACTGCAGGACCAGGTTGACGAACCCGACCAGGATCGCGACAGAGACCGCATCCACGTCGAGAGCGACTAACGTTCTCAGGCAGACGGGATTCCCCGGACTGCCGCCTCTCTTTTTTCCCCTTTGCTAAACCGCCTCTTCATCATAAAACACATAAAACAATGGATATAATAACTTATTGCGCTGTCAGCAGCAGATAAACCGACAGGAGAAGAGACGATGCCATCGCCTACCGATATCAATGCCACCCAGGACATCAATACGAGTCTGTACTGTACTCTTCAAACGATGGGAACGTCCGATCTGGACAATATGATTGTCGGAGTAGGCCTGCTGCTCTTCTTTATCGGGATGCTTGTGTTCAGGTACCGGGCGATCATCTCGCCGTCGATGATGCGCCTCGAGTCCGAACTGCAGTCGCTCCGGGCCCAGGCCCTCGCGTATCCCGACACCCCCTCCCAGAGCAAATTGGTTGCAGAGCAGAAGAGCATCCTCGAGATGATCGAGCAGAAGGTCGTGGGGCTGAACGCACTGGATAAATGCTTTATCAGTTCGGGCCGGATCATCTCGGGCTGGCGCATGCTGCATAATGCAAAAAACATCATCATCGACGATATCGGGGACATCAACGAAGAGCTGGAGGTTACCCGCCTGCGTCTTGCCGAACTGGATTCGGCGGAGGCGAAGAGCCTGGCCAAACGCATCGAACTGAATCTCAAAAAAGAGGAGGCGACGGAGAAGAGCCGGAAGCAGCTTCTGGTGGAGGGACGGCGCGTCTATTACAGCTACCGCGACGACTATTTCGAGATGCTCGCCGATTGGCAGAACAAGACAATGTGGCTGACGTATATTACCCTTCTGTTCATCGCGATGCTGCTCTGGGTCGAGCAGAATGCACTGCTGCTCGTCGCAGGGGGAATAGGCGGTCTGCTCAGCAAGCTCAGAAGCGTGATCCAGAAACCCGATATCCCGAATGATTACGGCTTCTCATGGTCCACACTCTTCCTGACGCCGATGGTCGGGGTGCTGACGGGATGGGCAGGCCTCTATCTTGTGATCGTGTTTGTCGAGGTGGATATCTTCGGGACGCTGTTTAAAGAGATCCTCAGCGGGTCGCAGGGGTGCCCCTCCGCGGCGTTGATGATCATCGCCCTGGTCTTCGGCTACTCGGCCGGTCTCTTTGAAAAAATGATTACCAAGGTTGAGACCTATGCGACGAAGGAGAAGAAGAAGATCGACATCGCGGGGGGCGCGGCCGACGGCAACGAAGGGTGATGCGGCGCGGCTGTTAAACGGCAGTCTCGGTAATGGCCTCGTCCACGACGACGATGTTTCTGCCGGACGCCTTGGCCTCGTAGAGGGCTTTGTCGCTGCGTGCGATGGTGGTTTTGAGGTCGTCCCCCTCATGGTAGATGGTGACGCCGAAGCTCGCGGTGATCTGCCCGACCTCCGCGAACGCCGCGGTTTCGATACGCTCGCGGACCCCCTCCGCAATGGCGGTCAGGCTATGGAGGCTGTCGACCATCATAAGCAGCAGGAACTCCTCGCCGCCCCAGCGGATGATGAAGTCCTCCTGACGGATGGCGCGGCGGATAACGTCAACGAAGGTTTTGAGCACTTCGTCGCCGCGGTTGTGGCCGTAGGTGTCGTTGACGCGCTTGAAGTGGTCCAGGTCCACCATGATGACCCCCAGCAGTTTCTGCTGTGCATTGGATGAGTGGCAGAGCTTGTGGAAGGAGGCGTCGAGGAATTCGCGGTTGTAGGCGCGGGTCAGCTTGTCCCGCGAGGCACGTCGTTCGAGCTCCCGCTGGTTGAGGATGGTCAGACTGATGTCGGTGAAGACGACAATGTAGCGCTGCCCGGGGATGGGGTTGATCGTGACGGTGTAGACGCGGGGCGTCCCCTCGCGGTCGAGCATCTTGACGATCCGCCGCGTCGCGGGGGTCTCCATCAGTGTTTTGACCCACTGCTTGCCGTCGGGGACCTTGCCAAGGTGGAAAAAGCGTTCGTCGGCGATGAAAAGCTCGCAGATGCACTCGTGCTCCTTGAGGAACTCCTCGAGGGAGTCGTAGCTGAACGACTCGAAGAAGAAGCGGTTGGCGAACTTCAGTGTATAGCCGTCGGTGAGGATGACGACGTTTTTTTGCAGGTCGATAAGCGACTGCAGCTGGCGCTTGTCGATTTCGATGGCACTGCGCTGCAGGTTGGCGCGGTAGAGGAGGTAGAAGAGCAGGGCCAGGAGGGCCACGACGACGCCTGCCATGACCTTGTACTGAAAAAAGCGGGCCTGGAGGTCGCCATGCTTGCGGTCGATGATGATGTAGGCAACGGTTTTGCGGGAGATGGCATTGACGACGGGGACGAAGGTGATCGCGTAGAGGTCGCGGTCGTTGGTTTCAAAGAAGTTGAAGGCCTTCCCCCGGGCCAGCATCGCGTCCAGGGAACCGTTCTGCTTGATGTAGGCGCGGAGCAGCGTCGTCGTTTTTGAAGCGTGCCGCTGGAGCAGGACTCTTTCGGTCATGTAATTTTCAAACAGTTGCGAGGGCACATAATAGCTCTGTTCTTCGGGAAAAACTTTCGATTTTACCGTGTCGGCGAGAATGATAAAACCGGTGTCGGCATGGATGTCGTGGCGGATCCTTTCGAGGATGGTCTGCATCGAGATGGAGAGTTCGACGCTGCCGAGGTAGTCGTTTCCGTCAAAGAGGGGGTAGACGAAACGGTAGCCGTTGAAGATGCGCCCCTCTTCGAAGCCGCTGACGGGTTGGTGCGTCTTGTTGACATAGGCGACGCTGTCACGCACGCCGGTCAGATCGTCCCCGAACCGTTCGGGGCGGTGAAAGCGCAGAAAGCTCTCGTTGTTGCTGAGATGGAAATGCATCTGCTTGAGGTGGTAGAGGCTGAGATTGCGGTAGACGGGGAGCAGGAGGTCGTAGAGCCGTTGGCGGATCGCGGCGCGCTCCGTCTCCGATGCCGACGGCACCTGTTTGAAAAGATCGATGACGTCTTTGACGTTGATGCGGTTGTAGAAGATGATGTCGGCCTGGGATTTGAAACCGCCGATGATGCTCTGGTAGGTCGTTTCCGTCAGCTCTTTTTCGGCGGAGAGATGCCCCTTTACGCGGTCGGAGAGGATGTCGTGGCTGAAGAGGAGGATCAGCAGGGCACTTAACACAAAAAAGACCAGGTATGTCAACGCCGGTGCCCAATGCAGTTTCTTGTGATAAATGTTCATATTTACAGTATATAAAAGGGATGATTAATTTTTTCCCTTGGGGTGGACTTTACCTGCCGATATCGAACAGTCTCAAGACGAACTTGTAGAGCAGGAACAAAAACAGCAGCGGAAAGACGACGGTCTGGAAGACGAAGGCGATGATCAGCCGGACGATCTGGTCGCCGGCGGCATTGGCCTCGGCCTTATAGTGCTCGACCTGCTCCGTATAGTAGCTGGTACTGAAGAGGCTGTGCGAACTTTTCTTGAACCCCTCAATGTCGTCCGAGATCGCCGTGACCCCACGGTCGAGTTCGACAATATTGTATTCGGGTTGGACAAAATGGGCGTAGACGAGGTCGTTGGTGAGGGCCATAAGCGGCACGCTAAAGCGCAGAAAGACCATGATCACGGTGATCTTGAACAGGAGTGTACGGGGTTTTTCGTCGCGCTCAAAACGGACAAAGAGCCAGAGGTTGTAGGCGAGCACGAGCGCGAGCAGCAGGTAGTTGAAAAGGGGGTCTGTGACGATATTCATAAAGATCGTCTGGATCCCCAGGGAGGTGATGGAAGCCAGCATGATCCAGGAGAAGCGTTCGATGAGGTCGTTGACGGGGTCGAGCACCTCTCCCACGGCGAGGGTGACGCCGGGCGGCCCGACTTCGGTGCCCTGTATGACTGAGATGACGGCGTTGAGGGACTTGGCCGTGCCAAAGACGACAAGGGCCTGTTGAAAGGAGCTATCGACGATCGCGCGCCCGGGCCTATCAAAGGTGCCGGTAAAGGAGAGCAGCAGCATCAGCAGCGACAGCGTGACAATGAGGAGTTGATTCCGGCGGCGGCGCAGGAAGGGGGCGGGCGTTTCGGATGCGGGCATGGGGGCTCCTTGGGTCTTGCCATATCTTAGCGAAACTGCGCCCGATCTCTCACACTCCGCTCACTCTCCTGCTCTACAATTTCGGCATCCCAACAGAAAAAGGACATAGGATGAAAAAGACAATCATGGCATTGACAGCAGCGGCACTGGTCGCTTCCACGGCGGCAATGGCGCAGCAGGGCCCGGGTGCGGGTGCAGGTGCGGGCACGGCAACGATGCAGCGCGGCGCGGCAATGATGCAGCAGCAGATGCAGAGCCAGATGCGCTACCAGTACCAGGTCCGCAATATGACGCAGGCGCAGCACCAGTACAAGCACCAAAACGGTGTCGAAGAGACGGTCACCGAGCCGGAAGTCGTCGAAACGACCGACCCCGTCGCCGACGCGGAGTAATCCCCCGGCACCCCGCCGGGCGCGCCCGGCATTTTGACGGCTACGGCCACCCCGCTAACTGATAACCCCTCCCAAAAAACCGCTACAGGTACATATATTGCATATCGCTTTGACAAGAAAATCTATAGCGAAAAGCAAGCGGATGAGCAGCTTTCTGACTATGAAAATTCCATAGGAAGGATGACATTATGGCAATGGTAAACCGCGCAAAGATCAAAGAGTTGTTGAACGAGAGTGCCTGTTCGCACAGTAAAGACAAAAAACCCGGCGAGGGGTGCGACAAGCCCAAACCGGGCCTTGCGGCAGGAGGGTGCGCCTTTGACGGCGCACAGATCTCGCTCTTTCCCTATGCGGACGCCGTCCACCTCGTACACGGCCCGCAGACCTGTCTCGGGGCCTCCTGGGAGACCCGCGAGAGCCTGAGCTCCTACAACGGACGCAACCACACCTTTATGGGCTTCACGACGGGGATCACGACGAACGACGTCATCTTCGGCGGAGACAAGCGCCTGGAAGACTCCATCGACTACGTTGTCGAACACTACAAACCCGAAGCGATCTTCGTCTACTCCACCTGTGTCACGGCGCTGGTAGGCGATGACATCGACATGACCTGCAAACTCGGCAGCGAGAAGCACGGCGTGCCGGTTGTCCCGGTGCATGCGCCGGGCTTTGTCGGGGGCAAGAACCTCGGTTCGCGCCTGGCGGGCGAGGCGGTGCTGGAGCACCTGATCGGCACCAAGGAGCCGGAATATACGACGAAGTACGACATCAACCTGATCGGCGACTACAATGTCACCGGCGATATGTGGCAGTATATGCCGATGTTCGAAAAGCTCGGCATCCGCGTTCTCGCCTCCATGAGCGGCGACGGCCGGGTCGGCGACATTCGTACGGCCCACCGCGCGAAGCTCAACGTCATCGTCTGTGCCAAGTCGCTGGTGACGCTGGTGCGCAAGATGAACGAGAAGTGGGACATCCCCTGGGTCTCCGTCTCCTTCTACGGCAAGCGCGACACGACCTTCGCCATCCGCGAGATCGTCAAAGGGCTCGGCGACCCGGAACTGATCGAGAAGGCCGAACGCCTGATCGACGAGGAAGAGGCGAAACTCGACCTCGCCCTGGAGCCCTATCGCCGGATGTTCAAAGGCAAAAAAGCTGTCCTCAATACCGGCGGGAACAAGGCGTGGTCCATCGCGTCGGGCCTGCAGGACCTCGGCATCGAGGTTGTGGCGACCTCTATCAAGAAGTCAACGGCGGACGACATCGAAAAGGCGCGCGAATACCTCGGTGAGGACGGTGTGCTGATGGACAAGCCCGCCGCGCAGCAGTCCAAGGTGATCGACGAACGGGGTGCCCACATCCTCCTCGCCGGGGGACGGAGCCTCTACACGGCGATCAAGAAGAAGATCTCCTTCATCGACGTCAACCAGGAGAAGAAGACCTCCTACGGCGGCTACAACGGACTCATCAATCTCGCCGAGGACCTCAAGTCCGCCTTCGCGAACCCGGTGTTCGCCAATGTTTCGGCCAAAGCGCCCTGGGAAGTCGGCTGATCCGCGACTAGCGAGACAGCCTTTGCGCTTCCGATCCGTGTCACGGTTTTCGGCAAAGGTTCTCCGGGAAGCATAACGTTTCCCGGGAGATTAAGTTGCTATCACATTTTTTTGCTATAATCCTTTATTCACAAAATATATTGAAGAAACTCTGATAAAAGTTGTATGTTTGTCGTTATAATGAATGACACGAATACAATACTGGTAAAGGTAAGACTGCAATGAGTGAAACAGCTCAACGCTTTGAAGTGCTGATAAAAAAACACTATTATATTTATGAACGCTACGGCGTCGATGTGACCTTCGCGCTCCTGCACCACACCGAACCGCTGGACATTCAGACCCTCGGCGGTTTCTTGCGCCTCTCGGACCACCTAGAGAAGATCGATGACAACCACTACTTCATCGTCTTCGACTTTACGGACTCGGCCCGTGCCCACAAGGCTAGCCAGAACCTGCTCTGCAAGCTTGACGATCATTTCCGCAACGACACCACCTACATCGCCATGGACAGCTTCGACACGTCGAAAAACGCCCAGATCGTGCTCAGCCGCCTGCAGCAGATCCTGGTCGAAATTCGAAAAAACCCCCGCAAACGCATCGACAGCGAACAGATCCTCGACGGCCGTACCTAAACGGTCCTTCCCTTTTTTTCGGTAACAGCGAAGCGGCGCCGCCCGTGCGCTATGCGACGAGGTCGGCGAGTGCCTTGAGGCCCTTGGGGGTCAGGTAGGGGCGCATTGCGCCCTGAACGTGCGTAAACATTCCCTCCACATTGCGTTCATCAAGCGGCGTGCCGAGGGTTTCGAGGAAGGGGATCCAGAACTGTGTGGCCAGGAGGGTCGTGTCGGCGAGGTGCTCGAGGACGTTTGCGTAAGGCACCTGCAGGCAACCGTTTTCCACAAGGTTGGTGAGCACGCGCAGGATGCGTTCGCGGTGGGCCAGGTTGTCCCGGACATAGAGGGCTTTGAGTTCCGGGTCGCGCGAGAGCAGAAAGAGCAGCTCGCGGTGGAAAAAGCGGTACTCCCAGTAGACCCGGCCGAGGTGCAGCATGTGCTCGTGCAGCGCGCCGATGGAGCCGGGGAGGGCTTCCGTGGCCAGTTCCGTCTGGGCTTTCATCTCCTCGTAGAGCCGAAGAATGATCGCTTCGCGGTTTTTGAAGTGGTAATGGAGATTGCCGGGGCTCATCCCGAGCGCCGCGGCGATATGGTTCGTCGTCGCGGCCTGCGTATTGCTCTCGTTGAAGAGCTTCAGCGCCCCGGCAAGGATTTTCTTTTTCGTTCCCATGGCGGCATTATACCGGCTTGGCGATCCCCTCGAGCTCGATGGTGATCTTCACCTTGTCGCTCAGTGCCACACCGCCCGCTTCGAGCACCTGGTTATAGGTCAGTCCGAAGTCGCTGCGTTTGATGCTCCCCTCCAGAATGATGCTGCTGCGGGTCATGCCCCACGGGTCCTTGATGGTCCCCGACACTTCCGCTTCCAGGGTGACGCTGCGGGTGACCCCGTGGATCGTCAGCTCTCCCGTCACGCTATCGCCGTCGAAGCTGGTCATGGTAAAGGTGATCTCCGGGTACTTCGCCACGTCGAAGAAGTCGGCGCTGCGGAGATGGTCGTCGCGTTTGGCGTTGTCCGTATCGACGCTGGCGCTCTTGATGGTGCCGGAGAGCGCTTTGAGCACTTTGCCTTCCAGATCGTAGTTCCCGCTGAATTCGGCGAAGCGTCCGTTGACGTTACTGATCATCATATGGCGGATCTTGAAGCCGACGTTCGAGTGGGTCGGATCGACGTCGTAGACGGCGCCAAGGAGCAGGGAGGTGGAGAGGGAGAGCGCCGCGGCGGCTCCCAACATGCGAGTGTAGATTTTCATTTCGTATCCTTTTTGGCATCTCCTGGCTCCACAGAGGGTGCTCAGAGGTGTCTTTTAGTGTATTTACTCTAAAACTTTACTCTCTTTTTCCATGCATGTCAAGAGTAATTGCACTAATATGATAATTTCTATCGAAAAAGGGCTGCGAGAACGCGAAATGCAGATGCTTCTCTATATTAAGGAGGGGCCATGTCTCAAGAAGCCGACTTCGAACTCAATAGGAAAGAACACAAGCCGCTGCAGGTCAATCCCATCAAGCATTCGCAGCCGATGGGGGCGGCGCTTGCCTTTATGGGTATCCGCAACTGCCTGCCGCTGATGCACGCCTCGCAGGGGTGTGCCTCCTATACCAAAGTCTTTTATACCAAGCACTTCAACGAGCCGATCGCGATGTACAACACCTCGGTCAGCGATATTACCGCCGTACTTGACGGGGGAGATTACTCCATTCTGCTTGCTATCGACAATATCACCAAGAAGAGCAAGCTCAAGCCCGAACTCATCGGCCTGCATACGACGGGGCTGACGGAGACGAAGGGTGATGACGTCCGCGGGGTCGGGATGCATATCGAGATCCCCTACTGCTACGTCAATACGCCCGACTTCGAAGGGGGGATGGAGAGCGGCTGGGCCCTCACGGTCAAGGCGCTTGTCGACCAGCACACCGAACCGGCGACGGAGTGCAAGCCCAACAAGCTCGTGCTGATGCCGCATGTGGGCATCCAGCCCGGCGAGATCGAGAAGATCAAGGAGATGTGCGAGAACTTCGGGTTCGAGACCCTCGCGTTCCCGGATCTCTCCACCTCCCTCGACGGCTACCTCAGCGAGGGGCAGGGCAAACTGGCCACAGGGGGCATCGGCATCGACGATATCGTGGCCCTCGGCGACACGGAGACGGTCATCACCATCGGCAGCTCCATGAAAGTGGGCGCCGAGGCGCTGCAGAAGAAGAACCCCGCCGTCTGCCACATCCATTTCGACCACCTGATGGGGCTGGAAAATAATGACAATTTTGTCGCGGAACTGATGAAGATAAGACAGATCGATCCGCCGCCGCTCATGAAGCGCTGGCGCGGCCGCCTGCAGGACGTGATGCTCGACAGCCACTTCCTGGTCGGCGGCGCCCGTTTCATCGTGACCGGGGAGCCCGATGCGTGCATCGGCATCTGCGAATTGCTGCAGAGCGTCGGCGGTATTATCGATACCGTTGTCGCAACGACCTACAGTCCGATTCTCGAGAAGATCGAGGCCGAACACATCTTTGTCGGGGACCTTGAAGATGCGGCGCAGCACTTTAAAAACGCCGATCTCGTCATCAGCAATTTCCATGCGGAACGATTATTGCATATGGATGACAAAAGCCATGCCGGGCTGATGCTGCGGGGCTTCCCGAATTACGAGGAACTCGGCAATCAGCTTAAGAACGATCAGCTTTACGAAGGAAGCTGTTTCTTTCTTTTCGAAGCGGCGAATACGCTGCGTCATGTCCGGCACGGCGAACACTAAACTGAATTGAAGGGGTCATGATGGGTGAAAGTACGAAGATCAGCGTCGAGAGCACCGGCACACTTGAAAACGCGATGAAAGTCGCCTTTGCGTCAAAGGATATGGAGACGGTCAATGCGCACTTCGGCGGAGCGAAGGAGTTTGTCGTCTACAACGTTTCCAAAGACGGCTATGAGCTCAACGGGGTGATCAAATCGGACACCAGCGGACTGACGGGCGACGACAAGACCGACTTCAAGGTGCAGTGCCTTGCGGGAATCAACATCATGTACGTCGAATCCATCGGCGGTACGGCGGCGGCGAAGGTGATCCGCGCGGGCATCAACCCGATGAAGGTCCCGGACCCCCGGGCGATCGAGGAGATCCTGGAGGAACTGGTCAAGATGATTAACGGCAACCCGCCGCCGTGGGTCAAGCGGATCATCAACATGGAAACCGTCGAAGACCCGCGCCTGGCGCGCTGGGCCGTCGAGTAAACGGCAGCAATACCAAATAATTTCAATCTAAACGAAGGAAAACTATGACCGATACGGCACTTGAAATCAATGCATTCACCGAGGAGCTGATCCGTCAGCTGCGCGCGACGGACCAGTTCGGTAACTGGGCGAAAATGAGCGACGAAGAGCTCCTGACGAAAAAATACGTCAAGACGAAAGAGCAGCTCAAGGAGATCCCGATCATCGCGGATATCGACGAGATGCTCATCGGTGAGATCAAGATGATCTACAAAGCGATCGCCCTGCAGTTCGAGCGCAAGACGGGCGTCATGTGCAATGTCGTTATGGAGATGAGCCACGAGGGCTTCGGACGCTGTATCGTCATCGCAGACAAGATCGTCCTGGTGGACAAGTACTTCAAAGATGCGCACCGCTTCAGCTACCGCACCCTCGACAAACTGTACGAGGACGGGCAGAAACTGCTGGACAAAGCGTTCGACATTTTTGAACAGTACAAACCCTGCAAAGACAAAGCTTAATTACAACAAGGAGAGAGACACATATGGCAAACGTAGGTATTTTCGTCGGTAGTAGTACCGGTGCGACACAGGAAGTAGCGGAACTGCTCGAAGAGCAGTTTGAGGGAGCAGAGCTCATCAATATGGAAGAGGATTTCGACGATCTCGAGCAGTTCGACGATTTTGACGTCCTGCTGATCGGTTCTTCTACCTGGGGTCAGGGCGACCCGCAGCGCGACTGGGTTGACCCCATAATGGAGCTTGAGAGCGAAACACCCGATTTCAGTGGCAAAAAAGTCGCCTTTTTCGGTGCCGGCGACCAGGACACCCACGGCGAGGAGTTTGTCAGCGCCCTGGTGAAGTTCAAAACCCTTTTCGCCCAGCTCGGTGCCAATACCGAATTCGGATACTGGCCGACGGAAGGTTATACCTATAAGTTTTCCGCTGCCGAGAAAGACGGCAAGTTCGTCGGACTTGCGATCGACAAGATCAACCAGGAAGATCTGACCGAAGATCGTGTCAGCAGCTGGGCCTCTCAGCTCAAACAGGAGATGGGACTGTAGGACGAAATTGTTTCTACAGCCTCTCTTAAACGATTCTGTTGTCTAGAAACTAAAGAATCGAAATTGCAAATCACTTAGAAAGGATGAATGATGGGTACGCTTGAAGAGTTTCAATCGTTGACTGATGCCGAAGATTACTTTGATTTTTTCGATCTTGATTATGACGAGCGTTTGGTATACGTTAAACGCTTTCATATCTTGAAAGAGTTCGGAGCGATGATGGACCGCGCCATCGGAAGCGAGCTCGAAGGTGATGAGAAAATGCTTGAATACTATAAGTTCGCACTCATCACCGTGTATAAGAATTTTGAGAACGGCTATGCCCCGTCCGCAGCGGACGTGTGGGATATGTTCGGAAAAGAGAGCGGTTGCGGAACGTGTTCGACGTCCGACAGCTGTAGCGACGTAGAGGAAGTGAGCAATGGGGTTCACGCCTGCACAAGCCAGGCGGATCTCAGCTTCAACTAACGAAGCCGTTTTCACGTTTTTCGGATTGCCACGGGTAGATTGCCAAAAGCGGTCCGCAACAACAGTTCAAAATATAGGAGGTAAGCCATGGATGAAAATAAAATGTCGACTGCTGATAGCAAAATGATATCCCCTTCAAAAAAAGATGCCATTCTTCCGGTTTTCCGGATCGGACAGCGCGTCAAAATCACGAAGGCGATCCGCAATGACGGTACGAACCCGTTCCACCCAAGAGACGGTATCCTGATCGAACCGGGCGCCGAGGGGTACGTCACGAATATCGGCGATTTCCTCCAGGTTATTCGCGTCTATGACGTCAAGTTCATCGAGGAAGGCTCTACCTTCGGCTGCCGCGAAGGCGAACTGGTCGCCGTCGAAGAGGAAGACGGTTACGACGAAGTGGAGGACGAGCTGCGCTGGATCCGCGAGCACCGTGCGAAGCGCGAAGCGGAAAAACTCGCCAAAGCTGCTGCAGAAAAAGAAGCTGCCGAACTCGCCGCAAAAGGGGCGCAATCCCAAGACGAAGGAGACATGGCCTGAATTTTGGGTATTGACGAACTTGATGCATCAGCCATGATGTAGCGAGGGATTAAACGAAGGAGAACAACATGGCAAACGTCATTTTTTGCGGATTTGGCGATGGCATGGACAAGCGTGTACAGGCCCGCACGGGCGACGTGCTTCTGCGTGTAGCGGAAAGCAACGGCGTGAAGATCCCGACCGAGTGCAAGGACGGGACGTGCGGTAGTTGTGCGGTAAAGATCGAAGATCTGAGCGTCGAAGAGACTATGAACCCTACGACCGAAGACTATGATGCGCATGCCCAGTCTTACTATATGGAAGACAAAGAGCTCGAGACACTGGTCGAGATGGCTGCGATCACAAAGAAAGAGGCGGAAGTTGCCCAGCAATTCAACCGTCAAACCCCCGTTCGCCTTGCATGCCAGTGCATTGTAAGAAGCGACATTATTGTTAAACCGTTCGAGTAAAAAAAGGAGTATTGAATGACAACACGTGTAGAAATTATGAATGACTTCCTGGCGATCAACGTTAAGCCGGGTAAAACGATTCAGGACATTGTTGAAGCGTCAGGTTCTGCCCTGCCGTTTGGTTGCCGTGACGGCGAATGCGGGACCTGTGTGGTCTTCGTTGAGTCCGGTATGGACTTCCTCAGCGACGTGACTGACAAAGAAAAAGCTGTCATGAAAACGCTGAACGAATCCAACCCGAAAGCACGTCTGGCCTGCCAGATGAAAATTGCTCAGCCGAACGGTCTGGTCCGTCTGAAGTACTAATTCTCCCGGAGGGTTTTCCCCTCCGGACTCCTTTTCTTCCTACATTTTCGAAACCCTTAGAACAAAATTTGCATTTTTACAGCCGAATGCACAAAAATTATTCACATTCTCGTATCACATTTTTAGCAGCAGAGGTATGATTAGACGATGAAACAAGCTTTAAACCTCAAACAGAAACAGCTGCCGCGCCTCTCCATGCAGACATGGCTGCCGCTGCTACAGTGTTCGCTTTCGGACCTGGACAAACACCTGCAGGTCATCTCGAGTGAAAACCCCTGTCTTGAAGTTTCGTCGGGCTTCGAAGTCTCGGAGAGCTCTTCGGACCGTTCTCACCGTGCCTACATGGAGTACCAGAACCACGTTTCAAACGCCTCCAGCGACGAAATCGAGTGGCTGAGCGTCTCTGCCCAGTCTCTTTATGAAAAGCTCGACGAGCAGATCGCCGCACCGCTCTTTCCGACACCGATCTCCCAGAAGATCGCCCGCCAGATTATCTATTACATCAGTGACGAAGGGTACTTCGAGGGGTCGATCAAGGAGATCGCGGAGCAGTGCGATACGGACATGCAGCAGGTCGAGAAGGTGCGCCAGCGTTTTGCCTACCTGGAGCCTTCGGGCGTCGGGGCCAAGGACTACAAGGAGTCGTTCCTGTTCCAGCTCAACGACGTCGAGATGGATGACGAACTGAGCATTCTCGTCAGCGCGATGATCACCCGCTTCGAGTCCATGGAGAAGTTTGTCAACCACCCGCGCCTGGGGGATGCGAAAGAGGTGATCAGCCACCTGAAGAATCCGCCGGCGCTGGAGTACATGGAGAGTGAACCGCCGGTTCTGCCCGACCTTTACGTCGCGTTCGAGGGCGGCGAGTTCATTATCAAGATGAACAACGCTTTCTACCCCGACCTCAAAGTGACGCAGATCGACAAGTACGACAATTTTGCCAAACAGAAATTCAAAGAGGCGCGCGAACTCGTCAAATTGCTCGACCTGCGCAAAGCGACCCTTTACAACGTCACGCTGGTCCTGCTGGAGAAACAGTACGCTTTCTTCATGGGCGGGGAGCTTCAGCCGCTGAAACTCCAGGACGTCGCGGACGAGCTCGGTTTTAACGAATCGACGATCTCCCGGGCCATCAGCGACAAATACCTGGAGACGGAGCGGGGGGTGTTCGCCTTCAAAGAGTTCTTCTCCAATGCCATCGGGAACGTTTCCACGGCGGAGATCAAACATTTCCTGGAGCGGCTGGTCAAAAGCGAGGACCATGACAAACCCTTCAGCGACAAGATCCTGCATGAGAAGATCGAGGCGCGTTTCGGGATTTCGATGGTGCGGCGCTCCATCGCGAAGTACCGTCAGGAGCTGGAGATACCGCCCTTCAAAGAGCGGCGCTTTCTCTATAAGCTGGCCGAGAGCTGAGGCTCAGCTCGCGGGCGTATCAATCGCGGTGTAGTAGCTGTCGAAGTGCAGGGCGCGCTCGTCGCTGTCGTTGTGGCGCAGGGCAGCTTCGTTGGTCTCCCCGGTACGGATCCGTTCGACTTCCAGGACCGGGGTGACCCACATCTTGCCGCTTCCCTTGCCGAGATCGCGGGTATTGCATCGGATCGCCTCTTTGGCCGCCTCTTTGAAGAGTTCGTTCGAGACGACAATGTCGAGGCGGATGTTCTCATCGAGTTCAACCGGACCCGCGTCGTCGAACGCGACGCCGCCTTTTCCGATGACCTCACTGATGGTAACGCCCTCGATGGCGCGCTCTTTGAGCTCCAGTAACACGTCACTGAGGCAACTGCGGTTGAAGATGGCAGTCAGCTGGTACATGGCTGATCCTTTTATAGGGATTACTATAAACTCTGCATAAGATGTTCCCGATGTTACAGGGTGACATTTTTGTCATTGAAAATGTTTTTCGGCAGGGGGGCTCAACTGGAACGCCATTTGCATAATGGCCGGTAGAAATCTTTTTCAAAAAGGGGTCACACAATGGCTAGAGATGATTTGATCGGCGGAGCACTCTGGGAGGAGTACTCAACCGAAGTACAGCGTAGAATGAACGATCCTATTAATATGGGTGAGCTGACCGAGGCCGATGCCGGCGAGGACAAACTCGTTATCGCCGATTTCGGTGCAGAGAGCTGCGGCGACGCCGTACGCCTTTACTGGCTGATCGACCCGGCGACGGATACGATCAAGGTCAGCAAGTTCAAAAGTTTCGGTTGCGGTACGGCGATCGCCAGTTCTGATATGATGGCCGAACTCTGTATGGGCAAGACCGTCGACGATGCTCTGAAAATTACGAACATCGACGTCGAAAAAGCGCTCCGTGACGATCCGGACGTGCCGGCGGTACCGGGACAGAAGATGCACTGTTCCGTTATGGCTTACGACGTTATCAAAAAAGCGGCTTCCATCTACAAGGGTGTCGACATGGAGAGTTTCGAGGATGAGTTCATCATCTGTGAATGTGCCCGTATCACTCAGGACACGATCATGGAAGTTATCAAACTCAACAAGCTCAAATCCGTCGAGGAGATCACCGACTATACCAAGGCCGGCGGTTTCTGTAAATCCTGTGTCAAAGAGGGTGGTCACGAGAAGAAAGACGTCTACCTCGTCGACCTGCTCGAGCAGGCGCTCGAGGAAATGGCTGCCGAAGACAAAAGCCGCAAGATCATCGAAGCAAAAGGCGATGGTACGTTCGAATCCATGGGCCTTGTCCAGAAGATCAAAGCGGTCGAGTCTATTCTCGAAGAGTATATCCGTCCGACCCTCAAAGCCGACGGCGGCGACGTCGAACTGCTCGATATCGTTGAGAACGAAGGCAAATGGGATGTCCTCATCAAGTACCAGGGCGAATGTATGAGCTGTTCTATGAATACGACGACGACGCTGGCGGGTATCGAAGACATGCTCAACTTCAAACTCAAAGCCCCGATCAAGGTAATCGTTACTTAATGGCCTCATACGCGACCAAAGAAGGAACATTCGGCTACCTGAAACAGTTCCCGAAATACAGTCGGGACTTCTTCCGCTTCAACGGCGAGGCCTTCCTCTCGTCGATGGGGCTCGGGACCTTCCGCAAAGAGCCCTACCGCGAAGAGAACTATGTTCTCAACTACAAAGATGCGGTGAAGACGGCGGTGCTCAACGGCATCAACGTCATCGATACGGCGATCAACTACCGCTACCAGATGAGCGAGCGTGAGATCGGCGAGGCACTGGCCGAGCTTTTTGCAGAGGGCAAAGCGACCCGCGAACAACTGTTTATCACCTCCAAAGCGGGATTCATCCCCCTGGAGTTCCCTTTCCCGGATCCCTACGACTGGATCAACAAGAACATGCTCGAGGCGGGACTGGCGACCAAGGACGACATTGTCGTCGACCAGCACTGCATGAACCCCAAGTTCCTGCGCTGGAGCGTCGAGAGGTCGCTCCAGAACCTGGGCATCGAGACCCTGGACGCGCTCTTCCTCCACAACCCGGAGACCCAGCTGGGCTACGTGGATTACATGACGCTGCGCCTGCGCATCGCCGAGGCGTTCAAGCTCTTTGAAGCACTGGTGGCGGAGGGCAAGATCCGCCATTACGGCATTGCGGCGTGGAACGGCTTTTTGTACGAAGAGGGACACACCGAGTACCTCAGCCTCAGAGACATCGTCGCCATCGCCGAAGAGGTCGGGGGCAAGGATCACCACCTGCGCTTCCTGGAAGTGCCGTTCAACCTTGCCAAGCCGCACGCGTACAGCTACGCCAACCAGAAGGGCCCCGACGGGCGCTACTATACGCTGCTGCAGGCGGCTTACGGCTACGGGCTGCAGTGTTTCGCGGCGTCGTCGCTGCTGCAGATGAACCTCTTCAAAGGAAAGTTCGACAGCCGCCTGGGCGAGATGATGGGTACCGGCGAACTCACGGACATTATCAGTGCGCTGCAGTTCGCCCGTTCCGGTGGGATCATGAGCGCGCTCTTCGGGGCCGTCGATCCGCAGCACGTCGAGGACAACCTGCTGCTGGCCTATGTGCCGCAGCTGCCCCAGGAGACGGTGCAGCGTGTCGTAAAGGGTGAGTATGCTGTATGATGTGATCGTCGTCGGAAGCGGGATCGCAGGTTTACATGCAGCACTCTTTGCCAAACGCGCCGGCTGTCACGTCGCCGTCCTGACCAAAAGCAACCCGTTCCGCTCCAACTCCGCCGTCGCTTCGGGCGGCATCAACGCCGTTATCAACGTCAACGAATACGATTCGGTCGAGCGCCATGTCTCCGACACCTTCGACGGTTCGGACGGTTTGGCGAATCTCGGGAATATCCGCAAAATGTGCGCCCAGGCCCCGGAGATCGTGCAGGAGCTCCAGGAGATGGGCGTCGGTTTCGATACGGACGAGGAGGGCGCCATCGCCCAGCGTCCCTTCGGGGGCGCGAGCGCGAACCGTACCTGCTACATCGCCGACCGGACGGGTTCGGCCATCGTGCAGACCCTGCTGATGCAGTGCCGCAACGAAGGGGTACATATCCTCGCCAACCACAAGTTCCTCAACATCTGCAGTTTCAAAGAGAAGCTCTCCGGCGTCACCGTACTGCGGCGCCGGGACTCGCAGGTGATCGCTTTCGCCTGCAAATCGCTCATTCTTGCCGGCGGCGGGTACGCGGGGATCTTCCGCGGGCACTCCACCAACGCCCAGGAGAGCTCGGGCGACGTCATCGCGGCGGGGCTGCGGGCGGGCCTGCGCCTCTCCAATATGGAGTTCGTGCAGTTCCACCCGACGACCCTGGCAACGAACGGTTCGCTGATCAGCGAAGCGGCGCGTGGCGAGGGGGCCTACCTTGTCGACGAGACGGGCACGCGCTTCACCGACGAACTGCAGACCCGCGACAAGCTCTCCCGCGCCATCACCGAGCACATGCGCGAAGGGCATACGGTCTACCTTGATTTCCGCCATCTCGACGAGGCGCTTATCGACGCCAAGCTCCCTTCGGCACGGAAAATGGCTCTCAACGGCGCGGGCATAGATATCACCACCGAGCTGCTGCCGATCACCCCGTCTGCGCACTACACCATCGGCGGCATCTGGACGCGCGACGATACGTCGACGGATATGCCGGGGGTCTTCGCCTGCGGCGAATGCGCCGTGACGGGGGTACACGGGGCGAACCGCCTCGGCGGAAACTCTCTGCTGGAGGGGGCCTACTTCGGCCGGATGTCCGGGATTGAAGCCGCGCGCTACGCCCGACGCCGGGAGTTCCGGCCCATCGACTACCGCGACGTGGACAAAGAGAGTCGGCGCGTGGAGCTGATCTTGGATGGAGACAACCTTTATAACATCAACGCGATGCGCAAGAACCTCGGTGCGTCGCTCTTTCGCGACGCGGGGGTTTTCCGCAGCGAAGAGACGCTCTCCAGTGCGCTGGAATACTCCCACTATCTGATGGGCAGAAAACACGGGCTGCACTGCATTCACAAGGAGCGCGACAACAATGTCGAGCTGGCCTCCATTCTGGAGTTCGAGAATGCGCTGACTATCGCCGAGGCGATGATCCTTTCGGCGCTCAAACGCAAGGAGAGCAGGGGGGTGCATTACCGTGTCGACTATCCCGAGCGCGACGACCGCTATTTCAATGCGGCCTCCTACATCAAACTGATCGGGCGCGATTACCTGAAGATCTCTTTCGAGCGGGTCGTGCGGGGTGGTTTATGGCATCATACAAAAAAGGTTCTGGCTTCTATCAAAGTCTGATATCCATCTAACAACAAAGGAAAAACAATGGCAAAAGTAATGTTAAGAGACAACGGGGACGGACAGATCCTCTTTTACGTGGCAAAAAAGGACATGGAGGAGATCATCAAGGAGCTGGAATTTGACAGCGATGAGAAGTGGGGCGGAAACGTTAGCCTGACCAACGGTGACGTATGGTACATCAAACCGGGGCCGAAGAACCTCCCCGACGAAGTCGACGCAAAGATCATTACCCGCGGCGAGGACTAATGACTACATTGCGGGCCTAGTGCCCGCCGAACGCCCGCTTCATGCGTTTGATGCTCGATTGCTTTTTCTTCAGCAGATCCACCGTACACTCTACCTCACCGACATCCATTTCTTCACACAGAGCAAAACTGCCGATATGCTGAGAGAGCAGGTCGTTGATGCCTTTGTCGCTCTGCGCATCTTTGAGTTTGCTGCAAAATGCCGTGTCGGCACTGTCAATGAACTGTACTTTTCCGTCGGAAAAGATGATTTTTGTGGTCAAGGAACACCTCGTTAGTAAGATAAACACGCAAAATATTACCACATAAAAAAGTAAATTGATCAAATAATATACAAATTAATTTCTGCACATAATAAAAAATATGATATGAGGGTGCGCCCCGGGGAGAGGGGCGGCTTCGTAGGGTCAGTGGCGGATGGAGAGGTTGTTCTGTTTGATCGTGCCGATCAGCTTGTTGATCTGATCCATACGCTCTTCCTCTTTTTTGATGCAGTTGATCGCGTCGAGGTTGAACTTGTCCAGTTTCTCGTCCAGGTATGCCGTGGTGAAACGCCCGTCGATGAAGTCCTGGTCGCGGACGATCGCCTTGTGCAGCGGGATGTTCGTCGGCAGCCCGTCGATATAGAATTCGTCCAGGGCGCGGCGCGCTTTGCGGACAGCCCCCTCCCAGTCCAGGGACCAGATAATGAGCTTGCCGATCATGGAGTCGTAATCGGGCGGGATGACGTAGCCGGCGTAGAGGCTCGTGTCGAGGCGCACGCCGGGGCCGCCGGGGGCCATGTAGTTGGTGATCTTTCCGCAGGAGGGGAAGAACTGTTTCTGGGGGTCTTCGGCGTTGATGCGAAACTCGATGGCGTAGCCCCGGAAGATGATCTCCTCCTGCAGGAAGCGGAGTTTGTCCCCCGCGGCGATCTCGATCATGCGCTGGATGATGTCGATGCCGGAGATCAGCTCCGTCACGGGGTGCTCCACCTGGACGCGGGTATTCATCTCGATAAAGAAGACGGTGTCCGCTTCATCGACGAGGAACTCGATGGTACCGACACTTTCGTATCCCAGCCGGAACATCGCCTTGGTGGAGATGCGGAAGATCTCCTTGCGGACCGCATCGTTCAGACGGGGGGAGGGCGCGATCTCGATCACCTTCTGGTGGCGGCGCTGGATGGAGCAGTCGCGCTCGCCGAGGTGCACGACGTTGCCGTACTTGTCGGCGATGATCTGTACCTCGATATGGCGCGGGTTCTCGACGTATTTTTCGATAAAGACATCCCCTTTGCCGAAGAACTTTTTCGCTTCGTTCGTCGCGGAGTCGAACAGCTCATCGAACTCTTTCTCTTTGCGCACAATGCGCATCCCGCGCCCGCCGCCGCCGAACGCCGCCTTGATAATGACGGGGAAACCGATCTCCGCCGCGACGCGCGCGCCCTCTTTCTTGTCGGTAATGGCCGTCTGGGTCCCCTCGATAACGGGGACGCCGATCGCCTTCATCGCCGCCTTGGAGGCCGTTTTGTCGCCGAAGAGCATGATGTGCTCCGCCTTCGGGCCGATAAAGATGATCCCGGCACGGGTACAGGCGTCGGCGAACTCGGCGTTTTCACTGAGAAAACCGTAGCCGGGGTGGATGGCGTCGCAGCCCGCTTTCTTTGCCAGCGAGATGATGCGGTCATAGTCCAGGTAGGCCTGCAGGGCGTTGCCCAGGATGGGGTAGGCCTCGTCGGCCTTGCGGACCCAGATCCCCTCGGCGTCGACTTCGGAAAACATGGCGACGCTGGTAATGCCCAGCTCTTTGCAGGCACGGATAATGCGCAGGGCGATCTCGCCGCGGTTGGCGACCAGAATTTTCGTAATCGTTTGCATGATGACTCCGTTTCGGACGCCTTCGGGCATCCTGTTTCAAAAGGATGGAGACATTTTAGAGGGTTCCGAAAATTATTTCTTTCTATTTCATGCTTTTTTTCTTGGCTTATAATGTGAGTTTTTTTCTTTTTAATTGATAGAAAAATTGTCTATTATTGCTATAATGTAGGCATGAGAAAAGAGACGCTGCAGCGGCATACGAAGATCGCCAACGATATCCTCTACTACATCTACACCCATATCGAGACCCATATCGACCTGGAGGAACTCAGCCGCGATCTAAAGATCAGCAAGTTCCATATGCACCGGATTTTCAAGGAGATGTTCGGCCAGAACATCTATGAAAGCATCAAGTCGATCCGGCTGCAGAAAGCCTCGAGCCTGCTGATCACCAACCGCTATTCGACGATCTCCGAGGTGGCGTCCCTGTGCGGTTACAGCTCGCATTCATCGTTTATCAAGGCGTTCAAGATGCGGTTTGGAAAGAGCCCGAAACGGTGGCGGGAAGGGGGGTATAAAACCTATTCCGACCGTCTGCTCCGACGGGCGGGAATAGAGACGGCGAAGCTCTCCGAATTTGACGGCATGGAGCCCATCATCGAAAAGCGGCCGGAGCTGGAGAGTTACTATATCCGGCACAAAGGGTATGACAGCATGATCAAGCCGACCTGGCAGAAACTGCAGACCTGGGTGCTGGACAACAATCTATCGGAGTACCGCCAGATCGCGCTCTTTCACGACAACCCGACGGTGACGCCGCTGGAGGAGTGCCGCTATATCGCCTGTATCGAGACGGACGAGCAAGTCCAGAGCGACCGCCTGCCAAAGTTCAAGATCGCGTCGGGGATCTATGCCCGTTTCGACCTGCAGGGGCGCCATGAGGATTTTCTGCGGTTCATCCACTGGGTCTACCACGTCTGGCTGCCGCGCAGCGAGTATGAAACGACGACGAAGCCCTCTTATGCCGTCTACCGGAAGAACAACTTCCTTTCGGAGGACGGCACCTTCGATCTCAGTTTCTATATCTCGATTCGGTACTGATCACACCCCGTAGATGAGGGCGGCGGGGGCGCTGTAAAACGCCATGGTCGCACCGCAGCCATTGCAGGCGAGACGGTTGCGCAGCGCGAGAAGCTGTTTATGATAGTAGTGCATTGCCATTTATTACTCCTTGGTATGAAGGAGAATGCAAACGGCGTTCCAGGTTTTTTGAGCGCTGCCAGACTACTGTTTGCGCCCGAGGAACCAGCTCGGTTTCACTTCGCGGCAGACGGCTGCGACGCCTTTGCTGCTCTTGGCGCAGGCCTCTTTTTTGCGTCCGAGAAACCAGGTGTCGTATGTGGTGCCGATGGCGGGTGAAACGCTCGGGTTGTCTGATGTCGCGTGTGCCATGATTATGCTCCTTGGTTGGGGTGGGGCATCTAGATGTCGATGCCGTACTTCTTGATCTTGTAGCCGATCTGGCGCGGCGTCATGCCCAGCTGGGCCGCCGCTTTGGTCTGGATACCGCGGTTCTCGATCAGGGCCTGGATGATGGACTCTTTTTCCAGCTCCTGGAGGGTCGCCTTGGTGACCGGGTGCGATTCGGCGTTGGCCGGCGCCTCCTCGATCGGCGGCGGGGCGACAGGGGCTGCCGGCGCGGGCTGCGGTGCCGGCTCCGGCGTGGAGGGGTTGTAGAGCTTCTGGTAATTGAACGGCAGAACGTGGTTGAGCATCTCCGGCTGGACTTCGCCCTCGGGGCAGATCAGCACGAGGCGCTCCATCGTATTTTGCAGTTCCCGGATATTGCCCGGCCAGGGGTAGTCGAGCAGCAGCTCCAGTGCCGCCTTGGAGAGGACCATGCTCTTGTTGTGCTCTTTCATGAACTTCTTCATGTAGTGTTCGACGAGCAGTTTGACGTCTTCGTAGCGCTCGCGCAGCGGCGGCAGGTTCAGCGGAATGACGTTGAGGCGGTAGTAGAGGTCCTCGCGGAACTCTGCTTTTTTGACCATATCCTCGAGGTTCCGGTTCGTCGCCGCGACAAGGCGGACGTTGGTCTTGATCGTCTTTGTACCGCCGACGCGTTCGAACTCCTGCTCCTGGAGGATACGGAGCAGTTTGACCTGCAGGGCCGGGGTGATGTCGCCGATCTCGTCGAGGAAGAGGGTGCCGCCGTCGGCCAGCTCGAAGCGTCCTTTGCGCATCTCTTTGGCGTCGGTAAAGGCGCCTTTCTCATGACCGAAGAGTTCGGATTCGAGCAGGGTCTCGCTGATGGCGGCGCAGTTAAGCTTGATGAAGGGACCGTTCTTGCGCTGGCTGAGGTTGTGCACGGCCGTCGCGATCAGCTCCTTACCTGTACCCGTCTCGCCGCGTACAAGGATCGTCGCGTCCGTCGGGGCGACGGTCTCGAGCATGCTGAAGATCTGGCGCATCTTCGTACTGCGCCCGATGATGTTCTCGAAGCGGTGCTCGCTGAGCATCTCCTCTTTATAGTACATCTTGAGCTGGTTGAGCTCCTCTTTCTCCTTGAGGTAGCGCTGCTGGATGGCGAGCGTTCCGCTAAAGAGGGAACCGACGATGGTGAGCATGCGAACGATCTCGTCGAAGTTCAGCGGCGCGTTGGGGCCGAGGTTGGCGGAGATGACGCCGGTGACGGCATCGTCCTGGATGACCGGTACGGCGACGTAGGAGACGGATTTGCTGTTGACGATACCCATTTTATTGAGGTAGTCGATACTGTTGTGGATATTTTCGATCACGACCGGTTCGCCGCCCTGTGCTGCCAGACCCGTCGCGCCTTCGCCGAGTTTGTAGGTCGCCATCAGGCGCTGCTGTTCGGTAAGGTCGATCGAAGCGTACAGGTCCAGGACATCTTCTTCATTGAGCAGGAAAAGTGCACAGCGTTCCAGGTAGTTGTGACGCTTGAGCAGGCGCATGCCCTGTTCAATCGTCTCCTTGATGTCCGTCGAACTGGCCAGGATGACCGCGATTTCGTAAAGCAGTTCGATCTCTTTGTAGGCAAAGGTCAACGAACAGGTCTTACATTCGGGCCTGTCGGGGATCACGGGGGAGTCATACATCATTACGTTTTTTCTTTCTTACTACAGTTTATAGCGGTTTCAATCGCCTGGTTGAACCTAGATTCAGTCGTTATTATAGTCCATGCCTACACCAAAATGCGACAAATATGTAGTATAAAAAATAGGCACCTATGGGAATTTCACAAGAACGTTTTTTGCATTGTTAGCGAAAATCTCACAGAGGATATGTTATGGAAATTACGGTACACGGCACCCCGACCCCCCTTATCGGAAAGCAGCCCACTCTGGGCGGAGAAGCCCCGGCGGCACGCATTACGAAACTTGACGGTTCACAGAACGTCATTGGTATGATCGCTCCCAATACCCAGTTGCTCATCGCTATTCCTTCGCTGAAGACGGAAGTGTGTTCCCTCGGCGCAAAGAAGTTCAATGATCTTCTCAAAACCTTCAAAAAGCTCAACGCCGTCATGGTGACGACGGACGATCTTGACTTTGTCAAAGACTTCGCCGAGAAAGAGTCCATCGATGCTGCGGAACTTGTTGTTGACCCGGACCGCAACTTTGCGAAAAAATACGGCCTGTTGATCAGCGAAGGCAAACTCAAAGACCGTATGGCCCGCGCCGTCTACGTCATTGACCGTGACGGCCTCGTCGCCTACCGCGAGATCGTTCCCGAGATCGTTGACGAAGTCAATTACGACGCCTGTATCGAAGCCGTTGACAAACTGGTCAACGAGAAGAAGACCGGTCACGGCCATTCTCACGAAGAGTGGATGAGCGTCTAAGCCCTTCTAACTAAGGAGTTCGTCATGGCAGAGAACTATATTGCGTGGCTGCTGGCACGCGGATTTGACCCCAGCGACCTGGAATCCCGGGCCTTTAACGGTAATACTCCGCTGCTGCAGGCGGCGCTTGAGGGTAACGATATGATGGTCGAGCGCCTGCTGGAAGCGGGCGTGGACCTCTATGCGGTCAACTACGACTTTAACGGCGTCATTTTCAACGCCTGTTATGCCGACAGTGCCGCGATCATTGCCCGCCTTTTCGCTGCCGGCGCGGACATTGACGACATCAACGAGAACGGCGAAACACCGCTGATGTACGCCGTCTCTGCTTCCCGTCTTAATAGCGTTAAATCGCTTCTCTCCCTCGGCGCCGACAAATCCATGCAGAACATGGACGGCTATTGCGCCATCGATTTCGCCGTCAACCGGGACGTTCTCAATCAGCTGCGCTATGCGTGAGCTGTATGATGCCACGGCGCTGACGCCGCTGCGTGTCGCCCGTTCCGGCGGCTACATCGACTGGGCTTCGCAGCCCTCCCTTTTCAAACAGTACCCGGAGTTTCTCTACCGCATCGGTTTCGACGCCCATGAAGAGCTCGCCCCGCTGGCGCTTTCGCGCTGCATCACCTTTGAGGGTAACGTCGGTGGCAAACCCTACCTGCGCCTCAATACCCCCTCTGCCGGCAATCTCCACCCCGTGGAGCTCTATGTGCAGGTTCGGGGGGTCAAAGGGGTACTGAGCGGCACGTATCACCTGGACGCCCTCAAAGAGGAGATGGTCCTTATCCGCGAATGCGGCGCGGAGGGCCTGGAGCACTTCGTCGGGATGGAAACGCGCTTTGACGGGTTCCTTTTTGTCGTCAGCGTCGTCCCGTTCCGTTCCGAATGGAAGTACGGTCACCGCGCCTGGCGCTACTGCTACATGGATGCCGGTCACCAGATCGGCGCGCTCTGCGCCGCAATGGAAGCGTACGGGCTTGACACGACGCTGCTGGGCGAGGCGGATTTCTCGGCGCTGAACCACATGATGGGGTTCGGGCAGCAGGAGTTCGTCTGCGCGGCCATGGCCGTAGGAAAGGCGGGGGAGAAACCCGTCAAGCTGCCGAAAACGCCCCTGATGCAGGTGGCACCCACGGACTACGACGAGAGCGACGGGGTCGTTCCCGGCTGGATCGTGCAGCACCATCCCGTCGGCACGACCCTGCCGCCGCGCATGAGCGGCAGCGCCGACGAGGCCCTGCAGCGTGCCCGCCGCTCCGCCCGGGTTTTCGCCGGGAAGACGATGCCGGCGGATGCATTTGAACGCATTATGCATACGCTCACGCGAACGCCGGAGTGGATGAACGCCTACGCGATCGTGCTCCGGGATGATCAGACCCCTGCCGGTGTCTACCGCGGGGGCAAACGGATAAAGACGGGCGACTTTGCCGAGCCCATCGCCGGGATGCTGGTCGATCAGCGTTTCGTCTCAAACGCGGAGATCGTCATGGTCCTGAGCACGCCCAAGTACAGTGCGGACCTGCAGATGGCCTCGGCCGCCTTTGCGCACGGCCTCTCATTGGAAGCCGCCGCGCGCGGGGTGGGGTACACGGCCATAGGCGCCTTTTACGATAAGAAACTGCAGACCTTTTTGGAGACGCCGGAAGACATACTCTATGTCGGCGTCTTCGGTCTGGAACGTTAGGGTATATGGAGGTGCCCTTGCTATGAATGTCAAGAAAATGAACAAAGCACACAGTGCCGAAGCACAGAAGATCCTGAACATCTACCGCTTTTACCAGAAAGACGGGAATCTGTACCTCACAGCGGACGACGAAACGCTCGACGCGATTTTTGAAGCGGTCGTCGACGCCATCAACGACTGCGGTCCGCTCAAGGCGACGCTCCCCTATAACGAGTTCGTCCATCCGAGCAAGATGACGGCGGAGGGGGACCCGGGCTGGGTCGGGCATTTCGAGGAGCGGGACAACCGCCGCTTCTTCCTCAGCGACATTCACGACTATCTCTACCTGCTCTACGGCAGACAGTAGAACGGTACTTGCATGTTGATGAGTTATATTCAAGGAGACTCCATGACAGCCATCATGCCGCCTGAACATGTCAAAATGTATGAAGACGTCAAGACACTCCTCGCCGCGTATGCGGTCAACTACTACGCCAAAACGGTCCTGGCACCCCTGGTCGCGCAGAAATCGCTGCTGATGGACCACCTCTACGAGGACATGGGCTTCAACAGCCGTACGGAGATGGGCCAGTTCATGAAAAAGAACTTCCCGAAGTTGGCGGAGGAGAAACCCAAAGAGAAGCTTTGGAAAAAATACATCTATGACCGGGTCGGCTCCATCGCCCCGGCCTGCGCCACCTGCGATGATCAGCTCACCTGCTTCAAATGCATGGTCAAAGAGCTGAGTGCCTGACGTTTTCAGGCACACGACTTTAACCACCCCCACGAAAGGAACGCTACCCTTCAATGACAACACCCTCGATCTCGACCACGGAACTTTACGACCATATCGATACACTGATTAAGACAGATACCCCTCTGTTCATTCACGGCAGCCCGGGCATCGGCAAATCCTACATTGTTGCCGATGTTGCGGAAAAGAATAAACTGGAGCTCGTCGACGTGCGCCTCTCGCAGATGGACCCGGTCGATCTCCGGGGCGTCCCGGCGATCCGCGACGAGCAGACGGTCTGGATGCCGCCGGTCTTTTTTCCGAAAGATCCCGATTCCGAGGGGATTTTGTTCCTCGACGAGCTCAACTCCGCGCCGCCGTCGGTACAGGCGGCCATCTACCAGCTGGTGCTCAACCGCCGCATGGGCGAGTACGACCTGCCCGCAGGGTGGCGGATCATCTGCGCGGGGAACCGCGTCAGCGACCGCGGGGTCGTCTTCCGCCTGCCCACACCGCTGGCCAACCGGATGGTACACCTGCACGTTCAGGCCCGCTTCGACGACTTCAAGCTCTTCGCGCTGAAATCGAAACTGCACCACTTCGTCATCGGTTTCCTGGGCTTCCGCCCGGACTTGCTCTCGACCGAACCGGTTGTTGAAGACGACGCCAACCCGGCGTTTGCGACGCCGCGCAGTTACCACATGCTCTCGAACATCCTGAAGTCCAACATGGACATCGGCAAGATCGCCCCTGTCATCTACGGCACCATCGGCTACGCCGCCGGCATCGAGTTCGTCTCCTACGTCAAGGTCTACGAGGAGCTGCCGGATGTCGCCGCGATCTACGAGGGGCACTACCCCGAGATCGAGAACCAGCCGGCACTGCTGTACGCGCTCGTTTCCGCGCTCGTCGAGTACTACAACGGTTCCGACACGCATAAAGACCACCTCTTTGCTTACAGCGAAACCCTCCCGACGGAGTTCGGCGTCATGCTCGTCAAGGACGTCATCGTCAAGGACGAATCCATCGCGACCCACGGCGCCTTCGACGCCTGGCTGGCGAAGTACGGGGAGTACATCCTTTAAAAGGTCCGCTTGATAGAGCAGACCTCTCCTCTCTAACCGCTACGCCCGGTTGCTCCGGGGCAGCACTTCTCCCTCACAAACGACTCATGAAATTTTCCTATGCTTTCTGAAAAGAACGACAAAAGGATAAACGATGCGATACCTGTTCATACTGCTTATTGCACTGCTTTTCAGCGGCTGTGTCGTCCGGGTCCCGGGGCCGCATCACCACGGCCCGGTTATCTACTATGACATCTATCCGTACGGCGGCTACCATCGGGGACACCGGTACTGAAAAAATGCGGCATTGATTAGCCTGTGAGGGCTAACCGCGTCACGATCTACTCACGATTTTTTTCTATGCTTCTTCTATCTAACAATTAAAGGATAGAAGATGCGATACATTCTGCTTGCACTCATCCCACTGCTTTTTACCGGCTGCGTCATTCGTGCGCCGTACGCTTACAGAGGTGAACCGGTCATCTATTATGAGTCCGGTTACCCGTCAGGCTATTACGAAGAGGGCCGTACCGTCTATAAACGCAGCAACGGTCATGGCCACACCTACGGGCATCATAAAGAGTA
The DNA here is from genome assembly GCF_039645995.1 of Sulfurimonas sp. HSL3-1. NCBI lineage: Bacteria > Pseudomonadati > Campylobacterota > Epsilonproteobacteria > Campylobacterales > Sulfurimonadaceae > Sulfurimonas > Sulfurimonas diazotrophicus. The sequence goes on along the minus strand of NZ_CP147920.1, from coordinate 1,439,185 downwards.
TCGGCACTAAGTTCTTTCCCGGGACGTTTCCCTTCGTCCCACTCCTCTTTTTCTGTATTAAATAGTTTTGTTTTGTGTTAAGTCGATAGGTGGTATATTGATTCGCATCAATATACGCAATGTATGATTAATACGATTTTTCAATAGATAATTGAACATTTTGTACGTTGAATAAAGAGTTGCTCGTTCCCGCTTGCGGAAACGAGCAACGTCCGCGCTGAGCACTGAACGTGCCACCTTGCCATCTGCCGGTCTCCGCTTCGCTACGACCAACAAATGGCAGGAGTCACTCGCTAAGCCCGGCCGTTATATCGAATTATCAATAGTCTAGAATCCAGCTATCAAACATGCAAGGAGAAAATATCAAAAAGTTTTTGAAAATAATTTGGCTTGTAGCTACTGCAGTTTTAGTGTCATGGGGAATTTATTTCTTTTCGCTTTTTGTTGCATGGGGAGGTGCGATTGAGCCAAACACAGGGAAATTGTTAGCGATAACTGCAGGTATGATATTTTTTGGTGTTGGATTTGTTAAGACTATAAATAAAAAAACTGATCCTCAAATGGAAAAAGAAAAGTCACTTCTCAAAAAGGGCTTGGGTTTAATTATCTTTATCTTTCCGTTTGCCATATTGACATGGATGTCACTTCCTATCTTACTTATATGGAATGGTACTTATCTTAAACTCTATAAATATCATGCTTTCCCTTGTGAAAATGTGACTTTCAAAACAAAAGAGAAAATGGTACTAATATCCAACAAAGATGGGATGTTACCTCGCAGTGCATATTTTTTGACACATAATACTCTCGAAATCCTTGATAAGGATCTTGAACGTAGCCCATGGATTCTTTCTTATGTACCTAATGGAGAAGAATATAAAATCATCGGTTTTTATTTGGCACAAGCAAAAGGTTTTTCCGACAATTATTACTACCTTGCACAAGATGTCGGAAACAATGAGTCAAAAGCTCTTATAAATGTTTTTTCTTTTGATTCTAGGCAGTGCTATCCAAGAAACGTGACACCCTATGATAAAGCTCTCTTTTTTCCAAAAAGAAAATCATACAATGAAGAAGAAATTGACCTGAGCGATTTGAAAATGGCACCATACGAGAATCCAATAGATATAACAAATCAGAGGAGACCAATCAAAAACCCGCGGGCGGCTTTTTGATTGCTCATTTTAAACGTTATATTACGGAAAGTTAAATGGAAAAAACAATAGGCGCTATTAGTCTTATTGCGCTTGGAATATTTGTTATTGCAAACCCGCAGTTTACAGCAAGAGGAGGAACAACGGATTTTTCTTACATGAATTTCAACATTCTATTCGGCTTGATATTGACTGCTCTAGGCATTTTACTACTAATCTCAAGAGGAAAAAACAAAGATGAGAATAGATGGCTTTGAAGAATATAACAAATCAGAGGAGACCAATCAAAAACCCGCGGGCTGCTTTTTGATTGCTCATTTTAAACGTCATATATGGGATATGCATGCTGACTAAGTTTTATAGAGTATATATTCAGAAAGCGCCAAAAAGTAGAATTTCTCGGTATTTGTATGTCTTGTCTTTGATATTTTTAGTCACTGCCTATTTCCAGTGGGAAAGGTATATTTTGAATCCACTATTGAAGCTTGAAGAGATGCACTCTTCGCATGGGGTTATCCAAGCTGTCTATACTGGCAAGTTTCGCTCGCTGGTCTTTAATAATGAAAAGTTCGGTGTCGCTTTATCAGGGCTGGACCGAAAGGCTATGGTCAATCAAAATGCTAAAGTATGGTACCAAGTTCTAAAAGGTATTTTTGGAAAACGTAAAATTATTTATCAGATCCAAATTCGCGATTGGCTGCTTAGAGATGATTATGCTGAATACTATAGAGAGCAAGCAGAGTATCAAAAATATGCTATACCGAACATAGTATTTTATATAGCCGGAATTGTTGCAATATTTATCATGATTTGGATTCGTCACAAAGATGAAGTCTATGACAACGAAGTTGAGCCGATCAACAAGCCGAGGTAAAATCCATGATCTTTCAGTGTAGTCGCCAGAAGCCTGCAGAATGACATCAGAAACGATTAGCGAAACACTAAAGAATCTTGGCGACCCCGATATCGCCGAGCATTCGCAGCGTTTTTTCAAAACGGGCGAGGGGGAGTACGGAGCGGGGGACAGGTTCTTAGGTGTCCGCGTTCCCGTACTGCGCAAGCAGGTAGCCGCGTTCCGTGCGGCGCCGCTGCCAGAGGTCAAGAAGCTGCTGCACTCTCCCTATCATGAAGAGCGTCTCTTCGCACTCTTGCTGATGGTCGCGAAGTACGAGCGCGGGGATGCGGCGGAGAAGGAGGCGGTTTACAACTGCTACATGGCCAATACCGCCTCCATCAACAACTGGGACCTCGTCGACAGCTCCGCGCCTTACATTGTCGGTGAGTACCTGATAGCAAGGGACAAAGCGATCCTCTATACGTTCGCCCGATCAGAGAGCTTGTGGGAGCGCCGCATCGCGATCATGGCGACGTTCTACTTTATCCGCAAAGGCAGGTTCGATACGGCGCTGGAGATTGCTGAACTGCTGCTCGCAGACACCCATGACCTTATCCACAAGGCCGTCGGCTGGATGCTGCGGGAAGTGGGCAACCGCGACCCTGACAGAGAGCGGGCGTTTCTTGCTTCCCGCTACAAGTCCATGCCGCGGACGATGCTGCGCTACGCCATCGAGAAGTTTCCTGAACCGGAGCGCAAGGCTTACCTGAAGGGGGAGGTGTAGCCTCTGATTGATAGAACAGCGATTGCATATTTTCCGGTATAAACCCAGGGTAGAGAGAGGGCTATGCCAGAAGAACAGAGCGATTTGCAGCGCCGGCTGGAGAAGATCCGCGTCCAGTTTCTATTTGACCATCCGTTTTTGAGCGTGCTGGCACTCTCCCTGCCCATGCGCTTCCGCAAGAACCCCCACGAAGCATTCGAGACCGACGGGACGGCCATCTATGTCGATACGACGATGGCCGACACCATCCCCGAACAGCAGCTCAAGTACATTTACGCGCATACGCTGCTGCACATCATGCTCAAGCACCCCTTCCGCATGGGCGGGCGCGACCACAAGACGTGGAACCGCAGCAGCGACGTCGTCATCAACCTGCTGCTCGACGACTTCGAGCGGGTCGGCGAGCGGCCGGAGCACGAAGTGATGATGGAAAAGTACCGCGACCAGAGTGTCGAAGAGGTCTACAACACGCTGTACCAGGAGAACCCGGAGGGCGAAGGTACGCCCGACGACGAGAACCCGCAGGAGCAGAAGCAGGACCTTATAGAGAGCGAGGGCGACAGCGAAGCGGCGATGGAAGATATCGACGCGCTGATCGTCCAGGCGATGGGAGCAGCCCAGAAGCAGGGGAACATCCCGGCCTCCTTCCTGGAGGTGATCCGTGAAGTCACCCGCCCCAAGATCGACCTGGCGACGCTTTTGCACACTTATATGACGGAGAGCTTCTTCGATAAGCAGAGCGACTTCTCCCGGCCCAACCGCCGTTTCATCTACCAGGAGCTCTACCTGCCCGGCTACCGTCAGGAGAACAATCGCCTCAACCTCTACATTGCGCTGGACCGCTCCATGAGTATCAGCCGAGATACCTTCTCGAAGTTCCTCGGCATCATCGACGGGGTTTTGCGACTCAGTACCGACTTCAAGGTGACGGTAATTCCCTTTGACGATGAGGTCGACAAAGAGAAGATCGTCACCTACGACGCCCAGGCGCTCAAACCGGAGGTCGCGTTCGAGAAGGGCAACGGCGGGACGCAGTTCGCACCGGTGCTGGAGTACCTCAACACCGCGGACGAAGCGGCAGCGACGCTGATGGTGCTCAGCGACGGCTTCTTCAAGATCGAAAAGGCCTCGCACCTGCCGACGCTTTTCCTGGTGAGCGAGAAGCGCAACATGAAGCGTTTCGAGCCCTACGGCGACGTCTTCTACTTTGATCTGTAAGGAGGTTTGCGTTGTATAAAAGCATCAAGGATGCGCGGGCCTGCTGCCGAAGCAAACCCAGTGTTAACGCAGGTATCCGGACTTTGTTCGGATGCCGTGAGGAGTAGATATGTACGACCTGAGTTACAAGGAAGAGATCGAAGCCCTCAAGGATGAGCCGGACTTCGAAACGCGGGGCGACGAGCTCTACCTCTACCATGAGGATGACGAAGCGCGGCTGGAGTGGGCCTTCTACCGCCCCTCCGGTTCGCACCCGGAGCAGGTCAGCGACAAAAACGTCATGGTCTCCATCATGGCCTTCAACCACTCGCGCCTGGGGGCGTACGAACGCTTTACCCGTCTGCACCCCGACGTCATTGCCAACGACCGGTTGCGGGTCAAGGTGCGCAACCGGAGCCGGATGCTCTTCCGTGCCATGGTCGACAACGACTTTACCGAACTGGTGCAGGTGCTGCAGTACGCGCCGGTCTTTATCGACATGGCCTGCGACCAGGTCATCAACGGCCGTATCTGGAACGAACATTACGCCGACCTGGGGGCCGCGACGAGCTTCCTGGGCATGGCCGAAGCGCACCTGGACGACAAGCTGGTCGACGGGGTAAAGCGCCGCCTGCAGCCGGTCAAGAAGTTCAGTTACGACGAGGCGAAGGCCTACCTGGAGACGCTGAGCAAGCAGGCACAGAATTTGCATCCTCTACTTAAAGCGCACTATACCGAGGCGTATGAGACATGGGTGGAAAAGACGCAGTTGCATCCGCTGCAGCGGATCGCACTGCAAAAACAGATAGCGGCTTTGAAGGAGTAAAAATGTCCGAAGAGAGTGTTGAGATGTCCGAAACTGGTATGGATATGTCCGAACCGATTAGCAAGACGCGGATTCTCCGCAGCGTGATGAAGGCGATCTACAACCTCGCCGACGAGGAGAACTACAGCGTCTACGAAGCCGAGGATATCGCCTTTTACCTCGGGCTTGATCAGAAGCTTGTCGACGAAGCGATCGAAACCCTGTGGGATGCGGGGTGTCTGAACCACTGCATGACCGAGGACGACGACGGTACGACGACCTACTGCCTTACCGATAAAGCCATTGATATGGTTGAGCTGGGATGACGCTAGTCCTCTTTTACGAAAAACCCGGGTGTGCGACCAACGCGCGCCAGAAGAAGCTGCTCTACAAGGCGGGATGCACGCTCATCGTGCAGGACCTGCTGGCGCTCAGTATGAGCCCGGAAGAACTGAAGACCTACCTGGACGAGCGTCCCGTGGCCGAGTGGTTCAACCCCAACGCCCCCGCCGTCAAAGAGGGGCGGGTCGACCCCACGGCCTATAACGCCGAAGCGGCCCTTAGCATGCTGCTGCAAGACCCCATTCTCATCCGCCGTCCCCTTATCAGCGTCAACGGCCACCGCATGTGCGGCTTCGACCAGGCAAAAATCGAGGGAATCATCAACACGCCGCTGGGCACCCCCATCGATAACAGCTGCTCCTCCGAAAACGGCGAACCCTGTCCGGAACCATAATTGCAATAAGAGTGACAATCAAGGCACAAGGAGAAACGATGCACGCTTTGGATAACTATTTTCGTACGAAGTTCAACTTCATGGCAATGGTCTATGTCGGTCTGATCGCCGTTGCCGTTTACGCCAAACAGTTCTAATCGCTTCGGGACGTCCCGCCGTCCTGGCAAGCAACTATTTCCCTCTCTTCTTTTATACCGTTCCTACCCTCTTTGCAGGCGCACCCTGTTTCCTGTCTATGTTTCATCTGTGTGAAGTGCTGTGGCTGAATAATGTTGATGTATAAGAAACGTAATAATATTGTTTTTTAACGTGGAGAATCAACACTTTAGGTAGCATACCGTATCATGCAGTGTATGATAAAAATATGAAAGAATGTGGTCAGAAAGCATGAAACGCACTTTTCTGCCGTTGATTCTGCTGCCGGTTTGTCTGTCGGCGGAGATATTCTCGGCAAGACTCGGTCATTTCGAAACGGCATCGGAAGCGGAGGGGGCGAGGGCGCGTCTCTCGGCCGGTCTCGCGCCCTACTGCGTGACCTACGCGGAGCCGGGGGAGTACTCGGTACGCTGCCTTGTCGGCAGCCGCGACGCCGACATCCGCCAGATGGCAGTAGCGCTCGGCGTCGGTGACTTTGAGACCGTGAAAGACGATCCCGGCAGGATCAGGCAGCTCTTCATCGACCACCTTTATGAAACGGCACGCGCGCAGGGCGCGCCGGCGGCCTGCGACGCCTCACGCATGCTGGCCGAGGCCTTTCCCGGCGACGGGGCCGTGTTGAAACAGTACGCGACGCTGCTCTTCTGGTCGGGACGCACCGGGGAGGCGGCAACGCAGTTCGGGCGACTTGTGTCGCTGGACCCGGTTTACAGGAACGACAAAGTCTACCTGCAGGTGCGAACGACCCTGCTTCTCGAGAAGGGCGAGGCACTCCTGGAGGAGGCGCCAGCAGAGGTCCCGGCACTGATCGACGGCGAACCCGAAGCGGTCAGGAACGCCTACGATGCCATGCTGCTGCGCGTCCGCGCATTGATCAGGCTGGGTGCGTTGCCCAAAGCGGAAGCCGCCGACCGCGCGCTTTTGGAGCGCTACCCCGCGAGTGCGGAGGCGGAGGCGATCCTGACGGACCTGCTGCGCTGGCAGGGCAAATACGCCGAAGCCGCCGAACGGCTGCAGCAAAGCTATACACTCAATGCGAATCGCGAAACGGGGAAAAAACTGGCGGCGCTCTACCTGGAAGCGGGAGAGCCGGGGAAAGCCGAAGCGCTGCTTGAAACGCTGGTCGCGGAGCAGCCCGGAGACCTGGAAACGACACGGCTTTATGTCACGGTGCTGCTGCGGCTGCATGAAAAATCCAAAGCGGGGGCCGCTGTGTCGGCATTGGACGGGCAGGCGCTGGTGACGTTCCGCAAGACCTACCCGCAGCTCTACTGCCGTACCATGGTCCACGCGTTCGAGGCGGGAGCGGAGTTCGCCGGCTACAGCGACAACAGGGACGACGACGGGCGGGTCTATGCCGGAGTCGAAGTGCCGATCGCGCGCAGTGTGCTTGTCGCCACGGCTGAAAGGGTCTGGCGATACGGCCTCTACGACACGAATGTGCGCGGAGAGCTTTATGGTGCCTTCGGGAACGGGACCTGGGGCTACCTCTCCATTTCCGCGGCGCCGGACGCGGATTTCCTCCCCCGTTACAGCCTCGGCGGGCACCTTTACAAGGGGGTTGGGCATTTTGAGTTCGGCATGGGGTACGTCTATAGCCACTATAAAGAGAGCGACACGCATCTGCTGGTGCCGGAGTACTCCCTCTATTTCGGCGACCGTTACACCTGGAACCAGAAGTTCTACTGGATTCCCGAGAGCGGCAGTTACGCGCTGCTGAATCTGCTGAAATACGAAAGCGCCTGCCGCTGGGAGGCCATGCTCTCCTATACACGGGCCTCCTCGTCGGAAAAGGTCGACATCGGCAATGTGTTCAGCCATACGGACGCGGACATGTTCCGGGGGGAGGGGAGCTACCGGCTGACGCCGGAATGGATGGCGGGCGCGGCCCTCTTTTATGACCATTACCGTTCAGACACCGCGACATTCGATCGCCGGGGCGCGAGCGTCTACGTCAAAAGGTACTGGTAATGCCGGAAAATATTCTGCAGATATGGCTGACGTTTCTGACGGACAAGCTGCCGCTCGTCTGGGACGTGACGGTCGTGTTCTTCCTGAGCGCGGTCGTTCTGCTCATCGTCCTGTCGGTTTCGCAGTACTCCATCGAACGCAGACGGCACATCGTGCTGCTGCGCAAAGAGCAGTACGTTCCGCAGATCAACCGCTACCTTGCATCGGGGCGGAACGAACTCGCGGTGAACGGCAGGCTCGATTACTATGCGCTCGCCGACGCCTTGACCGAGGTGAACAGTTTTCTCCCCGTCGGGGAGCGGAGAAAGACGCGCGACCTTGCCATGGAGATGGAGGTCGACACCTATCTGCTTCACCGTTACCGCACCAGCTGGTCGGAGGTGAAAAAGAAGTTCTTTTTTACGAAGATGCTCTTCCTCTATTCGCCGCGTCTGAAATCTTTTTTCGAGCGGATGATCCAAAAACATACCGAGTTCGAGATGATGGTCTACTCCGTGTACGGTTTTGCGAAGCTCGCCGAAACGGACGAAGACCTTGAACACATCACGGATGTCCTGCAGGGGGCATACAACCGGGGGATCAGCCTGAAGTTCAGCGAATTCGTCTATATGCAGGCGCTCGTGAACGTCCCGTACCGGGAGCTCGAGATCTTTTTGAACGGGGTGCTGTTCCGCGCCGCGCCGATGGTGATGGTTCGCAGCGTCGTCGCGGCGATGGGGGACACGAAGAACCCCGAGTACGCTCCGCTGCTCAAAAGGCTGTTTGCGCGCTACCGGGAAGATGAACAGTTCGTCATCACCTATATCCGAAGTTTCCACAAGATCGGGGCGATGGAGTGCGACGTGATCGCGGCGTATTATCAAAGTCACGCCCCCGTGACCCGTATCGTCTGCTCGCGGACGGGGCTCGACCTCTGCGGCAACGAGGCGCTGAGCTTCCTCTACGTCTACTTTTTCGACGAAAACTACTATGTCAGACGGAACATCTTCGAAACCTGTAAACAACACGGCATCGGGCGCGCGGAGATCCTGGAGATCGTCACGCGCAACGCCGCCGATAAAATCAACGATGCCTTTTTCCTTGACGGCCTCAACGCCTTCTGCCCGGTTGCGGAGTACGATAATGCATGAATATCTGATCTATCTTTTTCTGCTGCTTCAGGTGCTTTACCTGCTGTTCCTGGTGATGACGAACATGACGACGACGGTGTTTATCCTGATCTCGCTCAAACAGATCATGGGCTATTTTTTCTCGGCCAAGAACGTCATTGTCAGCCGGATCATCAACTCGAACAACTACCGTCCGATATCGCTCCTGGTCCCGGCGTTCAACGAGGAGAAGACGATCACCGCCTCGGTCCACTCCTTTTTAAAGCTGCATTTCCCCGAGTATGAGATCATCGTCATCAATGACGGCTCAACCGACGGCACGCTGACGCGCCTCAAGGAGGAGTTCGCCCTGGAACCGAGCAACGTTCCCGTACGCCTGAACGTCCCCCACGAAGCGATCCGGCAGACCTATACCTCGCCGGACTATCCGAACCTGATCGTCGTCGACAAAGGCAACGGCGGGAAGGCGGATGCGCTCAACTGCGGCATCAACGTCTCACGGTATCCGCTTTTTTGCAGTGTGGACGCAGACTCGCTGCTGGAGTTCGACGCGATTCTCAGGAGCATCGTCCTTTTCTCCCTCGACCGGAGGCTGGTGGCCATCGGCGGCAGGGTCAACGTGATGAACGGCTGCGATGTCGTCGAGAAGCATGTCCTGCGCCGGGCCGTGCCGAACACGCAGATCGAGGCCTTCCAGGTGCTCGAATACACCCGGGGCTTTCTGGCCGGCAGGATCGCCTGGGAACGTTTCGGCGCCCTGCTCATTATCTCCGGCGCTTTCGGCGTTTTCCGCAAAGATATGGTCCTCTCCATCGGCGGTTACCGCCACACGGTGGGGGAGGACTTCGATCTGCTCGTGCGCATGCATCGCCACTGTTACGACCACGGCATCGATCATACCGTCCGCTTCCTCCCCGACACGATGTGCTGGACGCAGGTGCCCACCGACTACAAATCGCTTCTGCGCCAGCGCAACCGCTGGCACCGGGGATTGATCGAAACCCTTTACTACAACCGGGATATGGTCTTCAATCCGAAATACGGCAGGGTGGGAATGCTCGCGATGCCCTATTATCTGTTGATCGAGGGAGTCGCGCCGCTGGTGACGTTCCTGGGCCTCGTCTCTATCATCACGCTTTATGTTTTCGGCCTGCTGAACAAGGAGGCGCTCGTGCTTTTCTTCCTGCTGGAGTTCACCTGGGGAACCGTCCTCAACATCGGCGCCCTCTCTTTAGACATGTTCGTCAAGCGCCGTTTCACGAAGCTGAAGGATATCTATCGGCTGCTGGTGCTGAGTTTCCTGGAACCGTTCTTCTACCGGCCGATTCTCAAAGTGGAGGGGTTCCTCGCCACGTTCAACTTCTTTAACCGCTCCTGGGGCCAGATCAAAAGGAAGTCGATTTGAAATGGTTTGAGAACTTCCGCTTCTGGAGCGTGCGCGTTTTGTTGCTGCTGACGTTTTTAAGCTACTACCTGCTGATGGTGCTGACCCATTTCGACATAGTCGAAGCATATGCCAACCCGCTGCAGCCCTTTAAGGGGAGCGTCTATTTCGTCGGCACGAATCTTTACGCGGGCCCTTATCCTGACCCGGCGGCGTTGGAGCGGCTGCAGCGCCGCAACGGGATACGACGCGTGGTTTCCGTCTTGAACCCGGAGACGCCGTTTGTGCGGGAGCTGGTACTGAGTGAAGCCGAGGCGTGCCGGCGCCTGGGGATGGAATACATCGTGCTTCCCGATGCGGAGACCCCGGAACTGGCCGGGGCATTGGCGCCTTCAAAGATCAAGACCTACGTGCACGGTTATTTCATGACGTCCGGTTTCAGCCGAATGGTCAGGGACGTGGCGGCGCGCAGCGTACAGTAATACCTGAAAAGAAAAGAGCTCGTTTTGGAAAAAAAGTTTGATGGTTAAGTTGAAGGTTTCGATTGGTTGCGGGAACAGGATTTGAACCTGTGACCTTCGGGTTATGAGCCCGACGAGCTACCGAACTGCTCTATCCCGCGATCGTTAAAAAAAAGAGTCATCCAAGTGGATGGGGTAGAGGGATTCGAACCCCCGAATGCTTGGACCAAAACCAAGTGCCTTACCGCTTGGCGATACCCCAGTCCGCATTTCCAACTGCTCTGTGTCAGTTGAGGCCGAAATTATAGGCAATATATGCCGCAATGTCAAGGGTTTCTGGGAGAAATTTACGAAAAATTTTTATTGGCTATAATTGCAACTATTATATACGGATTTCACAAAACAAGTATGCATTCCGAAGCATTGTTAGGGAGAGAAATGACACCGATCGAACGGGTAAAAAAAGCGATTGAAGCGATCAAGCGCGGCGAGATGGTCATCATGATGGATGACGAGGACAGAGAGAACGAGGGGGACCTTGTTTACGCATCGGTCTTCTCAACGCCGGAGCACGTCAACTTTATGGCGACGCACGCCAAGGGACTCATCTGCGTGGCCCTTTCCGAAGCGACGGCCAAGCGGCTGGAGCTGACGCCGATGGTCACCTCCAACACCTCGGCACACGAAACGGCCTTTACCGTCTCCGTCGATGCGACGGAAGCGACCACGGGGATCTCCGCGGGCGAGCGCGACCTCACTATCCGCATCCTTGCCGATCCCCTCAGCCGCCCGGAGCAGCTGGCGCGCCCGGGGCACATTTTCCCGCTCATCGCCAAAGAGGGCGGTACCCTGGTACGCACGGGGCATACGGAAGGTTCCGTCGACCTCTGCCGCCTCGCGGGGCTGAGCGAGTCGGCCGTCATCTGCGAAGTGATGAAAGAGGACGGCACGATGGCACGCCGCGACGACCTCGACATCTTCGCCGAGAAGCATGCGCTGCAGGTTGTCTATATCTCCGACATCGTCGAGTACCGCATGGCCAACGAGACCCTGGTACACAGCACGGAAGAGGCGGACATCGAGTTCTTCGGCGTCAAGGCCAAACGCCACGATTTCGTAGATCACGAGGGGAACCGCCATACGGCCGTCGTCTTCTACAACGTCAATGAAACGGCCAACGTCAAGGTGCACAACGTCATCCCCGACCTCGACCTGCTGCTCAACCAGTCCAAGTACGGCCGCCTGATCGAGAGCATTGAGTACCTCAAGCAGAACAGCGGGGTCCTGGTCTTCATCAACAACCCCGATGCAACCGGGGGCAACATGAAAGAGTACGGTGTCGGTGCACAGATCCTCAAGTCCCTGGGCGTGAAGCATATGCGTCTCATCACCGATGCCCATGCGCCTTCATTCGTCGGTCTGGGCGGTTTCGGCCTGGACGTCGCCGAAGTGATCCACCTGGATGCCGATGAATGACAACGGAAGCGAAGGCGGCGCTGCGGCAGACGCTTGAAGCGGCAGCGGCGAAGACGGCCGACGAGATCGCGCAGCTGGAACCCCAGCTTGAGCCGATCGCCCCGGACTGCTGCCTGGGGGAACTGACGCGTTCGGAGCTGATGGGGGAGCAGGAGGTCGCGGCCAAGGCTTATGAAGCGGCGCTGCGGCGCAAAAACCGTCTGGCCTACGCACTGTCGCGCATCGATGCCGAAGCGTTCGGGGTTTGCGAAGCGTGTGACGAAGCGATCGCGCCGGCGAGGCTGGCACTGATGCCCGAAGCGACGCTCTGCGTGGCGTGCGCCAACGAGAGGGGAGAGTAATGGAAGACAAAGTATTCAACAAACCGATCGAGAAGCAGTTTGAGTTCGATGAGCAGATCGCCGCGGTCTTTGACGACATGCTCAAGCGCTCCGTCCCCTTTTACGAGGAGGCGATGGCGCTGACGAAGCGTTTCGCGCTGGCGTACCTTCCCGAGGGCGGACGGCTCTACGATCTGGGCTGCTCCACCGCCTCGACGCTGCTGAGCATCGAGCGGGACCTTCATGTCGGCGCCGAGCTCGTCGGCATCGACAACGCCGCCTCCATGCTCGAACAGGCCAGGCGCAAGCTCGCCGTCTTCGGCTCGAAGATCAGGCTGGAAGAGGCCGACATTATGCGCTTCGACTACGAGGCGGCCGATGTTTTCATCACGAACTACACCTTGCAGTTCATCCGTCCGCCGGTGCGCGAGACGCTCGTGCAGCGCCTTTTCGACGCGCTCAATCCCGGCGGGGTCTTCATCTTCAGTGAAAAGGTCGTCAGCGAGGACAAGCGCCTCAATAAGCTCCTGATCGACGGCTATTACGACTTCAAAAAAGCGCAGGGGTACAGCGAGTACGAGATCATGCAGAAGCGCGAAGCGCTGGAGAACGTCCTCATCCCCTATACCGAGGCGGAAAACAGGGAGATGGTGACGCGCTGCGGCTTTGCCCACTGCGAGACGATCTTCCGCTGGGGCAACTTCGCGACCTTTATCGCGCTGAAAAAATAGGAGGGCCCCATGACGGTCATCGAACATTTCAAAACGCTCTGTACCATTCCGCACTGTTCCGGCGAGACGGCGCAGATGCTCGCCTACCTGGGGGAAAAAGCGGAGGCGTACGGCTATGCCGTGCATACAGACCCCGCGGGGAATCTGCTCTGCACCCATCCGGAGGCCCGCGTGACCCTGCAGGCGCACTATGACATGGTCTGCATCGGACGGGCCCCGGCGCTGGAACTCTATGAAGAGGCGGGATGGCTGCACGCCAAAGAGTCCACGCTCGGCGCGGACAACGGCATGGGAATGGCGATGATGCTGGCCCTGATGGAAGCGGGTCGGCCCGTCGATTGCCTCTTCACTTCCGACGAGGAGACGGGGCTTGTCGGCGCCCGGGACCTTGGCGTCCCGCTCAAGACCCCGCTGCTGCTCAACCTCGACAGCGAGGAGTTCGGCGAGATCACCGTGGGGTGTGCCGGCGGGGTCGACCTGAACGTGACGCTGCCGCTGACACGCACGGCGCGGGAGCTCTACTGTTACGAAGCGGTGGCCGAAGGGTACCCCGGGGGCCACTCGGGCGTCGATATCGACAAAAACATTCCCAATGCGATCAAGGAACTTGCAGCGAAGCTCTACGATCTGGGAGCTTCGGTCGTCTCCATCGGGGGGGGAGAGCGCCGCAACGCCGTGCCCAAACGGGCCATTGCGACGGTCGCGTTCGAGACGGAAGTAGATGATGCGATGCTCCGCTCCCTGGGAAAACAGCAGTGCGAGGTCATTGAAAATCCGCTGCTGCCGATGCTGCACGCGTTTGCGCACGGGGTAAGAGCCTTTGATGCCGGACTGGGCATCGTGCGCACGAGCATCAACCTCGCCGAGATCGCGACGACCGAGACGGCGATTACCATCAAACTCAGCGCCCGTTCGATGATGGAGGCGGAGCTGCAGCGTATCGCGTCGGAAACGACGGCCTATTTCGAAGCCTTCGGAGCGGCGGTGCAGAGCGAGGGATTCTATGCCCCTTGGGAGCCGGAGCAAGAGGGGTTCGTCGAAGAGGTCAGGGCGGCCTACGAGGCGGTTTCCGGCGGCGCCGTGACGATCGGCGCGATCCATGCCGGACTGGAGTGCGGCATCATCAAGAAGCACTTTCCGCAGATGCAGATGGCCTCCGTCGGGCCGACGATCACCCATCCGCATTCGACCCGCGAACGCGTCGACCTTGAAAGCGTTGAACAGCTGTTCGCGGTCGTGGAGCGCGTCATCGCGGCGCGTGCTTAACGCGCCTTGAACCCCTCCGTACTCTTGCAGTACGCCTTCAAAAAACACTCCGTGTCGCATTTGGGGTTCTTCGCCGTACAGATGTAGCGGCCGAACAGGACCATCCCCTGGTGCAGGGCGTGCAGGTCCGTCTTGAACTTCTTGACCAGGGTCTCTTCGGTCTTCAGCGCCGTTTCGTCGTCGCTGAGCCCCAGGCGGTGGGCGACGCGGAAGACGTGGGTGTCGACGGCCATCAGGTTCGCCCCCGTGTACTCGATCATGACGACGTGGGCCGTCTTCTGCCCGACGCCCGCGAGGGTGACAAGATCCTTTTCATTCATCGGAATCTCGCCCCCGTAGACCTCCATGACCCGCTGCGCCATCTTGACGATATTGACGGCTTTGTTGTTAAAGAAAGAGCAGCTGTGGATGATCTCCTTCACGTCGTCGACGTCGGCAACTGCCAGGGTCGCGGGGTCGGGGTACTTCTCGAAAAGCGCGGGAGTGATCAGGTTGACCCGCTTGTCCGTGCACTGGGCCGAGAGGGCGACGGCGATGACGAGTTCGTAGGCGTTGCGGTAATCCAGTTCCGTGACGGCCTCGCTGTAGCGCTCCATCAGGGTCGCTTTGATGGCTTCGATCTCTACTTTGGTGGCTTTTTTCACTTTTTTCATGGGTGCCATTGTAGCAAAGCGCACCGGATTACGCGTGTGAAATTTTGATATAAGTGTAATAAATGTAAAAGCTTGGGGTGGCTACACTATGAAACTTAACATTGTGAAAGATTGTGAAAGGAGCGCCCGATGGGATTGATTAGCTGGCTTTTCGGGAAGCGCACGGATGCGGGGGACCTCCCCGACGACTACATCAGCAAGTCGCTGCTGTTCAGTTACCTGGACGCGCAGAGCGCCACGGTAATGTTCTTCAGCCCGGCAAAGGGGTGGGTGGGGGCAAACCTTGCCTTTTACAACACCTTCGGTTTCAAGAATATGGAGGAGTTCCGCGCGCAGTATGACCGGATCGCGGACTTCTTTAACGATCCGAACTACGAAATCTTTGCCGAGACCGACGAGCAGTGGCTCCGGCAGCTGGAGCGCGAAGCGGAGAAGCCGCCGCAGGTCCACATGAAGCTTCCGAACGGCCAGACCAAGGTTTTCGCCCTGCGCAGCAGGGTCTTCAAAAGCGGCCTGAACGGTCTGTCCTTCCTGGAGATGACGGACGTGACCGAGCAGGAACGTGCACGCCAGGAGCGCGAGCGCGCGGAGACGGCCAAGCAGCAGTTCCTGCACAATATCTCCCATGAATTCCGCACGCCGATGAACGGCATTATGGGCTTTGTCGAGCTGCTGAAATCTTCCCACCCCACGTCGACCCAGCGCGATTACATCGAGATGATCGAACGCTCTTCGCAGTATATGATGAACAATATCGAATCCCTGCTGGACCTCGCGCAGATGCAGACGGGCCGTCTGAGCCTGGAGGTGACCGAGTTCAAACCGATGGGGGAACTCGAAGCGCTCTTCAAGCACTACGAGTACGAGGCGCGCCAGCGCGGCATCGGTCTTTATGTCTTTATCGACCCGGCAATGCCGACCTATATCGAGGCCGATCCGCGCAAATTCCGCCAGGTGATCTCCCTGCTGGTGGACAACGCGGTCAAGTTCACCGAAGCGGGCGGGCGGGTCCATGTCGATATCCGCGTGCTCAAAAAGCATGCGAACGACCTCTATACTCTCCACGTCAGCGTCAAGGACACGGGCGTCGGTATCCAGCCGGAGCGGCTGGCTTCGATCACCAAACCGTTCGAGACCGGCGGCCATTCGGACAACCGTCTGGGCGTCGGGCTGACCCTCACCGAGGGGCTGCTGCAGATGATGGGCACCTGGCTCGACGTCACTTCCGAGGCGGGGCGCGGTTCGCACTTCTCCTTCAACCTCGAGGTGACGGGCACGACGGTGACCAGCTTCGACCCGATCCGCGACCACAGCGCGAAGGTGCTGCTCTTTGACGACGACCGTCTCTTCGACGGCAACCTGCTCAGCCGCTACCTGCAGTCTTTCGGGCTCTCGGTGACGAAGGTGCACTACACCGAGCACGTCGACTGCGGCGAGGCGGATATCCTCTATATCGTCGCCCCCAAGGAGAACTCCGGCTGGCTGATGCAGCTGGGGGCCTTTGAGTCGCATCCGTGCCGCTTCGTCATGCTCATCGACGAGGACGAGGAGCTGCCGGAGCGGGTGCGCCAGGTGGTCGATTACACCCTCAAAAAACCGCTGCTTCCTTCCCGGATTTCGAAACACCTTACCCAGGTGCTGCAGCTGCCGGTCAAGGCGGTCGAGAAGCCGCAGGGCGCAGAGCGCAAGGTCAAAGCGCTGGTCGTCGAGGACAACATCATCAATCAGCGCCTGACCAAGCTGCTGCTTGAAGAGTACAACCTCTCCGTTACGACCGCTTCGAACGGCTCCGATGCGGTGGAGCTCTGCCGCAAGTTCCCTTTTGACGTGATCTTCATGGACATCGACATGCCGGTCAAGGACGGGATCGCAGCGACGCAGGAGATCCGCAAGCTTCCGCTCTTCCGCGAGCATCCCGCACCCATCGTCGCATTGACGGCTCTCGTGATGGAAGGGGACCGCGAACGCATCCTCGCTGAGGGGCTGGACGACTACCTCGCCAAACCCCTGGGCCGCGAAAAACTCGAGGGGATCCTCGAACGCTATCTCAGCAAACCAGCCCTCTCCTGACGCGGCCGCCCCGGCCGTTGGGTGTCTGTTTAATATTCATAAATACAATACTTTCACATTAAACAAAGGTGAATGAATGAAGCTTATCATCAAATCATTGATGGCGGCGGCGCTGATCAGCGTAAGCGCCTCTGCGGCAGTGTTGGCAACGGTCAACGGTAAAACGATCACATCTGAGGAAGTGAACGCGGTCCTGATGGAAGGGACGCAGGGACGTTTTACCTCACTGCCGAAAGAGAAGCAGGATGAACTGCAGCAGCGCGTCGTCGAGGGCCTCGTCATGCAGGAGCTCGTCTACGAAGAAGCCAAGAAAGAAGGTGTCCTCGAATCCGCCAAATATAAAAAAGAGTATGACGATATCGTAGCGCGCATCCAGAAGCAGCTCGCGGCGAAAGTCTGGCAGGAGAATCTGCTCGAGGGCATCAAAGTCAGTGACAAAGAGATCAAAGCCTACTATGACGGCCACGGCGACGAGTTCGAGCAGAAAGAAAAAGTCCATGCACGCCACATCCTCGTGAAAACGGAAGACGAAGCGAAGAAGATCATCAGCGGGATGAAGAGCCTCAAAGGCGACAAGCTCAAAGAGAAGTTCATCGAAGACGCCAAAGCCAAATCGACAGGCCCGAGCGGTCCGAAGGGCGGCGATCTCGGCTTCTTCCAGCAGGGACAGATGGTACCGGAGTTCAACGACGCCGTCTTCAGCATGAAGGTCGGAACGATCACGCCGGAACCGGTCAAGACCCAGTTCGGTTACCACGTCATCTATCTCGAAGAGAAGCAGGCCGGCAAGAAAGCGACACTCGACGAAGCAAAACCGTTCATCGAACAGCGCCTGAAGCAGGAAAAATTCCAAAAAGAGATGGAAGCGAAGACCAAAGCGCTCAAAAACGCTGCAAAAATCACCTACAGCAAATAATTTGCACCTCTCCCCCGCACCTTTCGAACCCTTCCGGTTTGAAGGGCGGGAACTCACCCTCAAACGCGACGACCTGATTCACCCCCTTTTCAGCGGCAACAAATACCGAAAACTCTATGCACTGCTGCAGACCCCTTCCGAAGCGATCGATACGCTGGTCTCCTACGGCGGTATCCAGTCCAACGCCATGCTCTCCGTCGCAGCGCTGTGTCGTCTGAAAGGGTGGCGATTCGAATATACCGCAAAAACGGCGCCGCGGCATCTGAAAGCGGACCCGCAGGGGAACTACAAGCATGCCCTGGCACTGGGGATGGCAGTGCATGAGGTGCATCCGACCGAATACGATGCGGCGGTAGCGGCGCTGAAACAGCGCTGCGCAAAACAGGAGCGCTCGCGGCTCATCGCCCAGGGCGGGGCCGACCCGGCCGCGGAGGAGGGGGTGAGGGCCCTGGCCGAAGAGATCCGGGCATGGAAAGAGAAACGGGGCATCGAACGTCTCAATGTCGTGACGCCCTCGGGCACGGGAACGACGGCGGCCTACCTGGCCAGGGCCCTGCCCGAATGCCGCGTGGTCACCGTGGCGGCGGTGGGCGATCCCGCCTATTTGCAGCGGCAGATCGAAGCGCTGATGCCGCTACCGCCGAACCTGATGATCCTCTCCACGCCCTACCGTTTCGGCAGCCTGGATGCGGCGCTGCTGCAGACGTATGAAAAACTGAAAGCGGCAGGTGTGGCATTCGACCTGATCTATGCCCCGGTGATGTGGCTGGCGTTAATGGAAGCGTGGGATGATCTGGAGGGGGAAGTGCTGTATGTGCACTCGGGCGGCGTCAGCGGCAACGAGACGATGCTCGCGCGCTACGCGCGACGCCCTTAGTTGCGGTTCATGGCGTTGAGGTCGGCGAAGGCCTGCTCGACACGCGCGACCAGGGTCTCCTGGCCGGCGCGGAGCCATTTACGCGGGTCGTAGTACTTCTTGTTCGGCTTGTCCTCGCCCTCGGGGTTGCCGATCTGGCCCTGCAGGTAGTCGTGGTACTTCGCGACATAGCCTCTGACCCCGTCCCAGGTCGCCCACTGCGTATCGGTGTCGATGTTCATCTTGATGACGCCGTAGCCGAGGGCTTCGCTGATCTCTTCGGGGGCGGAGCCGGAGCCGCCGTGGAAGACGAAGTTGACCGGTTTTTCAGCCGTACCGAACTTCTCGGCGATGTATTTCTGGGAGTTGTCCAGGATTTTCGGCGTCAGCACGACGTTGCCCGGTTTGTAGACTCCGTGGACGTTCCCGAAGGAGGCCGCGACGGTGAAACGCGGGCTGATCTTGCTGAGGATCTCGTAGGCGTAGGCGACGTCTTCAGGCTGGGTATAGAGCAGGGCGTTGTCGATGTTCGTGTTGTCGACACCATCCTCTTCACCGCCGGTGACGCCCAGTTCGATCTCGATCGTCATCCCGATCTTGTCCATGCGGGCCAGGTACTCGGCACAGGTGGCAACGTTCTCTTCAAGGCTCTCTTCGGAGAGGTCGAGCATGTGGGAGCTGAACAGGGGCTTGCCCGTGCGGTCGAAGTGCACTTCGCCGGCCTCGAGCAGCGCGTCGATCCACGGCAGGAGCTTGCGCGCGGCGTGGTCGGTGTGCAGGATGACCGGCACGCCGTAAAGCTCGGCCATCATATGGACATGCTGCGCCCCGCTGATCGTTCCGGCGATGGCGGCTTTTTCGCCGTCGTTGGAGAGCCCTTTGCCCGCAAAGAACTGGCCGCCGCCGTTGGAGAACTGGATGATGACGGGTGAGTTGACCTTTGCCGCCGCTTCCAGGACGCCGTTGATGGACTCCACGTTGACGACGTTGACCGCCGGAAGGGCGAATTCGCCCGCTTTCGCCGCTGCGAACACCTTCTGGACGTCGTCTCCGAAGAGGACGCCTGGTTTGACCAGATCGAGAATACCTTGTGCCATAAAAAGATCCTTGGGACAGAAAATTTCTAATGCGGATTATAGCGCTTTTCGCTATGATAACCGTTAAATACGTGCGTATTTATTACGCGAAGGTTGCACGGCATGGCATTTGATCTCTCTTCGGTTTTGGTGATCGGCATCTCCTCGAGGGCGCTCTTCGACCTCGAGGCTTCCAACCGCATTTTCGAGGAGGAGGGACTTGAGGCGTACCGCGCCTACCAGCTTGAACACGAGAAAGTCCCCCTTGAAAAGGGGACGGCGTTCCCCCTCGTTGAGGCCCTGCTGGGTCTCAACGTGAAGGCGGGGAAGCAGGTCGTCGAGGTGATAGTCATGTCGCGCAACTCCCCCGATACGGGACTGCGGGTCTTCAACTCCGTCGAACACTACGGGCTGCCGATCACACGGGCGGCGTTCAGCGGCGGAACGTCGCTCTCGCCCTACCTGGACTCCTTCAAAGTCGACCTGTTCCTCTCCAAGTCCGAAGAGGACGTCCAGCAGGCCGTTGACGGCGGGGTGGCCGCCGCGGTGCTCTACGCGCCGCCGCAGAGTGCCGGACACCATGACGACCAGATCCGCATCGCCTTCGATGCCGACGCGGTCCTCTTTTCCGAAGCGAGCGAATTGATCTACAAACGCGACGGCATCGAGGCGTTCTGGGCACACGAGAAGGCGCACGCGGACGAGCCCCTGGAAGCGGGACCGTTCGCGAAGCTGCTGATTACCCTCTCGTACCTGCAGCGCCACTTCGCCCCGTCACCGTCGCCGGTGCGTATTGCCATTGTCACGGCGCGCAACTCGCCGGCCCACGAACGGGTTATCCAGACCCTGCGGCGCTGGGGCGTCAACGTGGATGAAGCTTTTTTCCTGGGCGGGCTGGGCAAGGAGGCGATCCTCGAAGCGTACGGGGCCCACATCTTCTTTGATGACCAGGACGTCCATCTGGACGGGGCGTCGCGGGTCGTACCGTCGGGCAAGGTCCCCTACAAGAGCGATTCGCCGATTCGCACACTTATCCCCGAGGAGAAATAGGTATGGCATCGGAGCAGAAGATAGAGCAGCGCTATGTCAAAGATATCAAGTCCTCCGACGTCTGGTCGGTATTCAAGATCCTGGCCGACTTTGTCAAGGGGTTCGACGAACTGGGCGACCTCGGCCCGGCCGTGACGATCTTCGGCAGCGCCCGCGTCGATGAAACGCACCCCTGGTACGCCAAAACCGTCGAACTCTCCGGCAAGCTGGCTGCTTCGGGTTTCAACGTGATCAGCGGCGGCGGCCCGGGCATCATGGAAGCGGCCAATCGCGGGGCCTACGAGCACCGGGAAGCCGGGGTCGAATCGGTCGGTCTGAACATCGAACTCCCGATGGAACAGCGCTCCAATCCCTATACGACCAAAGAGGAGAATTTCGACTACTTCTTCTCCCGGAAGGTGATGCTCGTCAAATACTCCACGGCCTACGTCATCATGCCCGGCGGGTTCGGCACCCTCGATGAACTTTTCGAGGCGTTGACGCTGATTCAGACCAAGAAGGTCGACGGGGTCTGCGTCTTTTTAATGGGGGAGGCCTTTTACGCCCCGCTGCTGGCGTTTATGCGGAGCTCGCTGCTCGCCGAGGGGATGATCGACGAAGAGGACCTGGCGAAGCTGACGCTGACGGATGACGTGGACCTGGTCGTTCGGGAGATCCGTGAATCGCTGGATCTTCAGCTGGGATCGCTCAGGGCGAGCGGCCTGGCGGACACTCCCTACTATAAGAAGCTGCAGCAGTTCTTCGAGGAGCGCGGCTTCGGGGAGGATCACGATACGCTGCTGCGTTAATGAAATGTTTTTGATGAACGGGTATGCTGGATGACATTGAAAGGATGGCCCGTGGAAGCGACCCGCTTGCTACTGATCGAAGACGACGTCCAGATGGCGGAACTGCTGGGGCGGTTTCTGCGCCAGGAGGGGATGACGGTCGAACACGTGACACGCCCCTCCCGGGCGATGAAGGCGCTGGAAACGGAGCCGTTCGACCTCGTGGTACTCGATCTCTCCCTGCCGGAGATGGACGGGCTGATGCTCTGCCGCAAAATCCGCGAACGCTCCGACGTTCCCATTATCATCTCCAGCGCGCGTACGGACCTCGACGACAAGCTGACGGGGCTGGAAAACGGGGCGGACGACTACCTGCCCAAGCCCTACGATCCCCGCGAACTGATGGCGCGGATCAAGACCGTGCTGCGGCGCCGGGGACGGAGCGAGACGGAAACGGAGGAGCCGCAGAGCCGTTTCCGCATCGACGAAGAGGGGACGCTGATCTATTTCGACGGCACACCTTTGAAACTGACCCTGGCGGAGTACGAGATCCTGAAATTGATGCTGAGGCACCCCAACCGCACCATCTCCCGCGCCGATATCGCCAACAGCATCGAGTCGCACCGCTTTGACAGCGGGGTCGAAAGCATCAATATCCTCGTCGGGCGCATCCGCAAAAAGCTCGACCCGGAGCATTTTGACACCTTCATTCAGACCGTGCGCGGCATAGGGTACCGGTTTGACGAACATTAACCCCCGTTCCATCATCTTTGCCGCCCGCCTGGTCGGCGCCATTACGGCCCTGCTGCTGATCGCCGCGACCCTGATGGCGCTCTACCTCTCCATCCAGCTCGACAAACGCAACGAGATCCAGCGTGCCGTCATGCTCTACGACCTGCTTTTTATGACAAAGCCGACGCCCGAAGCGTTTGCGCGTTACCTTAAAGAGCATCAGCTCACCCCCGTCGGCGGGGAGGTGATGAAACGCATCCGCGAAGAGGGCAAGCCCTTCATTGAGGATCCGCTCCTGCGTCGTACCTTCCAGTCGGGGAACATCGAGATCTTTGTCTATGACATGCACTGCTATTACGCCTACAAGATGCATGACATGTATTACTACCGCAGCGACAAGGAGATGACGCCCTACATGCTCTATATCCTCATCGCGGCCACACTCGTCCTGGTGACGGTGATCCTGCTTTACCGCTACATGTCGGGCTCTATCGAACCGCTGCAGAACCTGCACCGGCAGATCCTCCGCTTCGCCGACGGGGAGAAGGGGATCGACACGAAGGTCGAAGGGAGCGACGAGGTGGCGCAGGTGGCCAACGCCTTCCACGACAGCGTCCAGAAAATCGAAGCCCTGCAGCGCAGCCGTTCGCTTTTCCTCCGCAACGTCATGCATGAGCTCAAAACCCCTATTAGCAAAGGGAAGCTGCTGGCGCATCTGTTGGAGATCAACCCGAAAGACAAGGCGATCCTTGAGGAACTGTTTGAACAGATGCAGGGACACCTGAACGACCTGGCGAGAGTGGAGTCGCTGACGGCGCGCCACCTGCAGCTCGATATCCGCTTTTATGCCTGTATCGACGTTTTGGACCAGGCGATCGACCTGCTGGACGTGCCGCGTTCGGAGTTGGAGATCACCGTCGGTAACGAGAAGATCATGGTGGATTTCGACCTCTTTGCCTATGCGCTCAAAAACCTGATTGACAACGCGGTAAAGTATGCTTCACACCGGCCGGTGTCCATCGCCTTCTCGGAAAATTGCCTCCGTATTGCCAATGCCGGGGAGCCGTTCAAGGAGGAGTATACCCACTACCTCAAGGCATACCAGCGCGATCTCTCCCAGCACTCCCTGGAGGGGATGGGACTGGGGCTCTATATCGTCAACGAGATCGTGACGCGCCACGGCTATGCGCTGCGTTACGCGTACGAAGAGGGGCAGCATGTCTTCAAGATCTGTTTTGATAATGCACCCCGGGCGGCGCGGTTGCCTGAAACATAGCGTTTGGGAAGAAAATATTAGGTTTAATTATCACTAAGTTGTTACAATTGCGAAAAAATGCTGGAAGGGTAATGGAAAAGAAAAAAGTGCTTATCGGGATGAGCGGCGGGGTGGACTCGACGGTGACGACGATGCTGCTCAAAGAACAGGGCTACGAGGTCGAAGGGGTGTACATGAAGCTGCACTCCAAACCGGGATACCATGAGATCCATCAGGCCCGCGCCCAGAAAGCCGCGGATTTCGCCGGGGTGAAGCTGCATGTCCTCGATCTGCAGCAACAGTTCAACCAAAACGTCTTTACCCCCTTTGTCGAGACCTATAAAGCGGGTCGTACGCCGAACCCCTGCGCCCTGTGCAACCGGACGATGAAGTTCGGTGCCCTGGCGGATTTCGCCGATAAGGTGGGGGCAGATTACCTGGCGACGGGGCACTACATCAAGACCGATGGGCACTTCCTCTACCAGGCGGAGGATGATACCAAAGACCAGAGCTATTTTCTTTTCTATATCGACAAAAGGATCGTGCCGCGCCTCATCTTCCCGCTGGGCGAACGCAAAAAGACGGATATCAAAGCCTACGCCGCCTCCGTTGAGGGGCTGGAATCCTTCGCGTCGCAGGCGGAATCAAGCGAGATCTGCTTTGTCGAGACGACCTATGCGGACGTGCTCAAGGATTATGTGAACATTGACCAGCCCGGCGAGGTGCTTGACAGTGACGGCAACGTCGTCGGAGAGCATAAAGGGTACATGCACTACACGATCGGCAAGCGCAAGGGGTTCACCGTCCACGGCGCCCATGAACCGCACTTCGTTCTCGAGATCAAGCCCGAGACGAACCAGATCGTCGTCGGTAAGAAAGAGGATCTGGAGATATGGGATGTTACCATCGGCAACATCAACCTCTTCGACGAGCGCAGTGAATTCGATACGACGGTGAAACTGCGTTACCGTACGAAAGCCGTGCCGTGCCATGTCAAGATCGAAGGGGAAAAGGCACAGATCAAGCTGCAGGAGCCTGTATTGGGTGTCGCAGCCGGACAGGCAGCCGTCTTCTACGACGGTGACAAGCTGATCGGCGGGGGCTGGATCGAGTAACATCGATGCTTAAAGCCTTTGCCTCTCTTCTCCTTCTGCTGCTCCTGGCAGCAATCTATTTTATGAAATCGGCTCCAGAGGTCACCCCTTTGCAAACAGGCGACACGATTCTCGCGTTCGGCGACAGCATTACCCACGGTTACGGCGCATCGGCCCATGAAAGCTACCCTGTCGTGTTGCAGACACTGACCGGTTCCCCGGTGATCAATGCCGGCGTGAACGGCGATACGACATCGGAGGGGCTGGCGCGCTTCCCCGGCGTGCTTGAAGATGACACTATCCGGCTGATGCTGCTCTGTTTGGGCGGGAACGACATTTTGCAGCAGCGTTCGAAGCGCCGTCTGAAAGCAAACCTCAAACGTATCGTACAGATGGCCAAAGCGAAAAAGATCGATGTTGTATTGATCGGAGTTCCGACATTCGGGGTTTTCGGTATGACGTCGCTGCCGCTGTATAAGGAGATCGCCGAGGAGGAGGGCATACCCTATATGCCTTCACTACTGCCGGATGTCTTGGGGGACCGGGCGCTTAGAGCAGACTATGTGCACCCTAACGCGGCGGGATACCGTGTCATCGCTGAAAGGGTTGCGGAACGACTGCGCTCCCTGGGGTATGTCGAATAGCCCTTTTACCCCATTTCATTCATAATCTTGATGACGAGCTCCTGCTCGTCCTCAAGGATGCGCAGCGGTATGCCGTAGCGGCGTGAGAGACGCTCTTTCTGCCCTTCGGACGTGGCGCCGAGGGGAATGCGGTAGGTCGTGTAGTTTTCGCTGTGGGCGACATGCATATTGAACGAATAGACTTCATCCTGCGTCGGGGCGTTATGGACAAATTTGGTCATGGTCTCACTCCCTGGCGGCACACCCCTGCCCGGGGCAGCTGCGTCGATCTTTTCATCATCATAACCAGCTATGGCTGAAAACGTACGATATCACTTTTACAAGTGTATTATTCCGCTGTAAAGCATCCCTCCTATAAAGATAAGTAGCAGTGCCGAACCGGCTTTCAAGCGCTTTTTATGGCGCGAAAACTCCGTAAGGACGGTGGAAGTGATCCGGAAAATGAAGAGGTAAAAGAAGAGGAAGGGTACGGTGACGGCTCCCAGCCCAAAAAGCAGACCGAAAAGCGCGGAGAGCTCGACAGAGCCGCTCAGGGCACTCATCGCGATCAGCGTAGAGACGGGAAGGCAGAAATTAAAAGAGCTAAAAAAACCCGTGCCGATGTACCCCAGTCCCTTTGAGCGGCGGCAGGCACCGGCGCTGCAGCTGTTCTCCCCTTTGAATGCCTGATAAAGCATCACTCCGCCAAGTGCGATGACAAAGAGGGCGGCTCCTTTGGAAAACAGGGCGCTGTCCGGAAGGTGGCTTTTGACGAAGTCCGCGCCGAAAAAGGCGATGAGGGCGATGAGGGTGTAGGCAAAGACCTTTGCGCCGAAGTATTGTGTCAGGACCGTCGTCGCATCCCGTTTGTTGTCCGCACTGCCTAGCAGCAGCGGTATCATGACCGGCATGCAGCTGAGGGTACAGGCCGTGGCCCCGAGCTGCAGTCCCATCAGAAAAATTCCCACAAGCGAAAGCATTACACGTACCCGTAGCGGCAGGAGGCAATGATGACACTCACCGATATGCATGTGAAACGGCTCACTTCCGCTTTCTCCGTCTGTTTTTCAATGATTCGACAAAGGCCTCCACCCGTGTGGTGAGCTGCCCCTGCTGCGAAGGGCTGTAGTCACTCTCTAAGTAGAGGATGGGGATACCCTCTTTTTCCATCGCCGCTAGGACGCTTTGCTGCTCCATCTCGTAGACCTGGCACCCGGCATACGCCTGGTAGACGACCCCGTCGGCGTTGTATTGTTTTGCCAGACGGATGATTTTGCGGATGCGGTCATCGTTTTTCGTAAAGATAGGGCAGGTGCACGCTTTGAGGTATTTGTCCGCAACCGAATCAATCATGCTGTTGAGATTCCACTCGTCCACGGAGACCATATCGTTGAACATCCGGTTGGAGCTGCAGGTCTCGTCGGCGACGATAACTGCATCGGACGTTTCGAGGATCACCGGGATCTTGTAGTTCGGAAAGACCGGCGGCGATCCGGTAAAGACGATACGGGGACTCATCTTGCCGCCGACATGGAACCCGGATGCCACCCGCGCTTCGACCTCGTCGACCAGCCGCTCCGCCGCTGCGATCCAACGTTCGCTTTTGTCGAAGAAAAAGGCATTTGTCACCAAAAACATGTCGACTCCCCGGATGGGCACCGCGTCGTTTTCCCGTGCCGCGGCCAGCCGGTGGTAGAGCGACTGGGCATAGCCTACCTCTCGGATGGCCTCATGCATCCGGCTGCGTGTCAGCTTCCTTCCGCGGAAGCTGCTGAGCGTTTTGGCAAAATGCCTGACGCTTGTGCGCCAGTAGTTCCGGCTCGCCTCGCTCTCCTTGGTCCGCGGGAATTCGACGTCGATGACCCGGTGGCCGAAGCTCTCGATAATGGCGCCGGCTTTGGTCTTCTGGTCGCAGGTCGTGGGTGAAAAGAGGATATCGGGCCGGTCGCTGAAATTGTCCGAGGCAAAATGGCCAACCGTGGCCCTGACCAGGGGACAGGACTTTTGGGGCATGAGTTCGCTGCCGATCTCGTCATCGGCGTAAAAGCCGTTGCAGAGCCGGATGGGGACGGCGTCTAGCGCACGGATGATCTCGGAGGGGATCTGGATACACATCGTCCCGACCTTGACGCTCCCTTCATGCTGCGGCTCCTGGTGGCAGTAGACCCGTTCAAAGAGGTCGTAAAAGTAGCGCATTCCCTCCAGGGGCGCTTTGAAATCTTCCCTTAGGGCATTGAGCAGGATGATCGCTTCCATGGCTTTGTGGCGGTTCTGACGCGCCTGCGGCGTTTCGATCGTGTGCTTAGCTGTCGGCATTTTGTGTGTTCCTTTCCATCGCCATTCGGAGGATAAACCCCTCCTTGGTCGATTCAAACAACGTTTGGCCGGCAAAATTCGCCTCCAAACACCCCTCTTCCGGACAGGCGGCGACGCACTTGAGACAGAGGGTACAGTCTTCGGTCACGAGGTTGCGGTGCGTCACGTCGTCGGCGATCTCGAGGATGTCCATGTCGCAGGCCTGATAGCAGTCGCCGCATTTGGTGCACTTCGCGCCATCTTTGAGCAGGCGGAAGGCCGTGCTTTTGGAAAAGACGTAGTGCAGCGCACTCATGGGACAGAAGTAGCAGAAAAAGCGCTTTTTGATGAATGCGCCGGCCAGAAAGAGTCCCGTGACGACCATGCCGAGCGTCGTCATGACCAGGTCGGCCGTTGTGGAGTAGTCGATATAGAACTGGTGGAAATCCCCGGTAAAGAGCGGGATCATCATCCGCCCCGGACAGATGTCACAAAAGGGCATGGAGAGCCCTGATGGGAGCGTCGGCAGCCCTAACAGCGAATTACTAATCATAATCGGGATAATCAGCAGCAGGACCAGCAAAATATATTTTATCGGTTTGATGCGGCTGCGGTTCTCCCAGGTGTACTCCGAAGCGCCAATGCGCATCTTTTTGCGCAGCGCGGTGATCCAGTCCTGCATCGTCCCCAAGGGGCACATGTAGCCGCACCACGCCTTGTTGAGCAGCACGAGCCAGAGGATGAAGACCCCCAGCGAGATCAGAAACGCTCCGCCGGCGAAGCCAAGGAACGATTTCAAAGGGTGGTTCAGATCGTGCTGCAGCATGCCGAGATAGCACTTCCCGCCGCTGCCTTCGGAGTTGAAGACACAGGCGAAGGTGGGCAGTTTGTTACCGAGGTCGATGCCGGCATAGCCGCCGTAGACGAGCAGCATGAAAGCGGCAAGCTGGAAGAGGAACCGGAACCGGTTCAGGTTCATGTTATTGATACGTTTTTTTATTGCGCGGCGCAACAAGCGTGTCTCCTTGTAAACAGGTGTGGGATCGTCGGTGTCAGAGTGGCGTGCCCTTCCGACGAGGAAAAAGATTTTCGGATGCTTTCATGCATCGTCGTCAAACCAAATTTCCGTCGGTGTCTTGCGCTTTCTTCTTCGGTGGTAATAAGCCCCCAGACTGAATACGAGCATGACCCCGAGCACGGTGAAAAAGCCTGAAAGTTCCGAGGTATACTCCAGTGGCGAGCTGTGAAATGACAGGGGGATGCTCATCGTATAACGTACGCTGGTATAGGGTACGCTGTTATAGACGCCCGATGCCGCTTCGGTATATGCCGCCTCGATAAGCATCCATTCCTTGTGCCGCTTGTCGGTATGGATGTCGGCATAGCTGTTACGCGGGATTTCAAATGCGATCATTCCTGTATCATCGGGCAGGAAACGGTTGCGCCACCCTGTCTGCGTGACGACGGTCAGAGGGATGTTTTGTTGTGCCTTCTGGCGGAAGTAGATCTTGAAACGGGCGATATCCCCAGAGTAGATACAGCAGTTGATGTGGTGGTGTTTGATCGGGCGCTGCATTACGATCTCGAAGGGGATCTCCGGCAGCGGCGGCTTGCCGTAATAAGAGCCGATCGTCTTGCCCCGGATCTCCGAAGCGAGGGAGGTTGAAATATTCCCGTGCATGTTATAGGACCTGGTCTTCGCCAGGAGGACATGCAAGATTCCCGCCTCGACGTACCGCTCTTCGACGAAAAGGTGGTAGTTCCCTTTGTAAGGAGGCTCAAACGGCACAACGGCGCTACTGATATTGCGTTCGCTGACGTGCCCCTCCCTATCCCGGAGATAGTAAGCCGCGGAGCCTGAAAGGGCTTGTGGCTTTCCTTCAGGGAAGGCTCCCTCCGTCAGGATAAATTCCGTCCGCATCTCGGTCGTGCCCGTGCTTTTTACGTAGTGCTGTTTTAGCCATACCGAGGCATCACTGAGTATTGGGAAGAGCAGCAGCGCCAAGAGGCCCAGGCGCAAAACGGCACTAGAATTTGAACGAGAGTTCGCCATAGAAGGTTCTTCCCGGCATCAGGTAATATTGATAATATTCGCGGTCTAAGAGGTTATTCACTGCCAGAGAAATCCCCAGGTTTTCCTGAACGTCGTAGGCGATTTTCGCATCGGCGACAAAGTAGGATTGGAACCCGCCGTAGACGTTTTTCACGGTGTCGGAGTTATCGTCTTTTGTCGTCACATCGCCGACGTAACTGCCGATCAGGGAGCCGCTCCATGCGCCTTTGGAGACGTTCATACCGAGGTTGAACTGGTGTTCGGGCGTATAGGTGACGCGTTTGCCCTCACTGGCTGGCACGGCACTGTTTTTGACGATCTTTGCATCGGTATAGGTGTAGTTGATGAAGGCGTCAATCCCCTCGATGAGCTCCTGTTTGATAGAGAGCTCCACCCCTTTGATCTCGGCTTTGCCCGCATTGCGTTTCTCGCTCAGCGTTGCATTGACGTCCGTGGTATAGATCAGGTCCGTGAGGTAGTTTTCGTAATAAGTCGCGCGTACCAACGTTTTCGAGTCGAACTGCTGCTCGAACCCGATCTCCCACGAAGTGGTTTTTTCCGGTTTCAGGTTCGGATTTGCCTGCGACAGTTTGCCGTTGGATGCGAGCCAGGAGGAGTACAGGTCGCTCAGTGTCGGTGCCCGGAAAGCGCTGCCGACGGAGGCGCGGATCGTCGCCTTTTCCCCGGCGCGATAGACCGCGGATACCTTGGGGCTGAACTGCGAATCGTTACGTGAAGGGTAGGGCAGCACATAAGGGGAGGTGCCGTACCCGCGGACGGTGCCATCGGTTTTCCAGTAGTCGTAGCGTCCGCCGATATAGAAGCTCCACTTTTCACCCAGGAGGATCTCATCCTGGAAAAAAACGGCCTGGGTCGTACTCTGCCCGTCCGAATGGTAGGTAAGGTCCGTTTTGCTTCCGTCATAACGCCAGTTGGTCAAATTGGTCGTTTTTTTCGAAAGTTCGTTCTTGTTGAAGTCGACCCCGGCTACGACAAGATGGCTCTGACCGATCGGAAAACTTGCCTGCAGCGCGCCGTATGTCTTTTTGCTGGGTATCTCGGAGATACTCCCGGAACCGCCGCTGATGGTCGCCCCGGAAGCTTGCGAAATGTACCAGTAGTCGTACTCGGTATAGGCGGCATCCGCTTTGACGGTGATGTCATTTTCGAAGTCTATTTTATACTCGAGCGTATATTTGGTGATATCCTGACCGTTGGGACCGAAGAGGAAATCTTTTTCGCTGATCGTTTTGTTGTAAGGGCCGTTATCGTCGATCTCGACATTGCCCGAGTAGATCGGCGTGCCAGCGCCATCGCGCAGGTAGGTGTTGAAATGTTCGAAGTCCGTCTCGTAGCGGTATTGGGAAGCCCCAAGTCTCAGCTCTGAACGCTCATCGATATCGTAAAAAAGTTTGAGCCCGGCATTCGTGGACCACCAGGATCTTCTCCCCTTGTCTCCAAGGATGTATGCCGTATCGCCGTAGGTGTTTGTCGTCTTTTTCCAGCCGGTAACCGGGGTGGTACCGCTGCCGGACGAGAACGTTTTGACGACCTTGTCGCTGATATATCCGTCGCTGTCCTGGCGCTCATAGTTCAACGCGATTCCCAGCTTCTCCCCTAACTTGCTCCGATACAGGAACTTTTCACTTTTGTACTGATTGCTGCCCAAGCCGATTTTCGCACTCAGTTGAGTTTTGGTCGGTTTTTTCGTGATGACGTTGATAACACCACCCATTGCATTACCGCCGTATAGAGAGGAAAAGGGCCCGGAAACGACTTCGATCTGATCAATATCGTCAACGGCGATACTCGACCAGTTGACCGCGCCGGAAAAGGCATCGTTAAGCGCAATGCCGTCCACCAGGACAGCCGTACGATAATATCCGGGAATCCCTCTTAGCGTCACCGTATTGCTAAAATTGCTCGGGAGGTTGCCTCCGAGCGCGCGCACGTAAACCCCCGGTAGGTCCTTGAGTGCCTGGTCGGCTCGCTGCACGGACTTCTCTTCAATCGTTTTGGCCGTTACGACACTGACACTGGCCGGCGATTCAAAGGTATCCTGCTCTATTTTAGTGGCAGTGACCGTGAGGTCACCCATTTTTACAACATTCTCTGCGTTCAGGCCGCTACACGCGACGGCGGCAGCCAAAGACAGATAGAACAATTTCATAAACGCTCCTACATCATATTTTTGATTTCAGAGACCGGACATGCTTCGGGATACGTTCAGAGGGCGTTCCGCCGCAGGGAGTAGCGCGGCGGATACTGTCTGGAGGTTAATCAATACCGTGTATAATCACCTGTATGGTGTCCAATCACCCGACCCTTTCTCTTTCAGTCGCCAAACTTGTGAAAGAAGGGGTCCGTTTCTCCTCAATCTTCTCAATTTTCTTAAAATGAGCTTGTTATTTTATTTTTATAATGTTAATTAAGTGTTAATTTATGGATATCCAAGGCTATGCGCCAATGGTACTTTCATGCATATCGAAGTGTTTGGGCCGGTGGGTTGTAGAGAGTGTGAAAGTCGGTATGTGATCCATCGACTATCGGATAAATTGCATTGAGCCAGTAGGGGAGGACGTTGCGCTACTCGGCCTTGATCGTCGTCGGTGCACCGTGGCCGGGGCAGACTGTTTCCTCGTCAATTGGCTGCAGGAATGTCTTGGGGTCTTTGTTCATCTTGAACCTTCAGTTTTCAAAGCAAGCTATGCGGCAGCGTTGCCAGGATGAACGTCACTGTTTTTTTACACTACGCTCTCCTTTCCGATGGGACTATGCTACCGCAAACTGCCGTATGAATATATTACAGCCCCGCCTGCTTCAATCGGTTGTAGTATTTGCAGCCGAGCGTAGAGCCGCCGTTGCACGCCTTGCCGTACAGCAGCGCCGCTGCCGCATCATTGCGCGTAGTGCCTTCACCGAGCGTGTACATGTTCCCGAGGTTATAGCATCCGCTGGCGCTGCCGTTGTCGCAGGCCATCTTGAAATACTCGACCGCTGCGGCTGCATTGCGCTGCATGCCCTTGCCGGAACTGTACATGTAGCCGATGTTTGTGCAGGCGTGGGCATTCCCGAGCTCACAGGAGACATCGAAAAGCTTGGCGGCCTGAGTATAGTCCTGCTCCGCGCCCCGGCCGTCACGGAGCATATTGCCGAGGTTAAAGCATCCCGCTGCTTCACCGCCGTAGCACGCCTTGCGGAAGAGCAGGACGGCATGGGATTCATTTTTGGCAATGCCGCGGCCGTGTTCGTACATGCGGCCGAGGTTGGTACACCCCGGAGCACTCCCCGAGTCGCAGGCCTTTTTGTAGTAGTCGGCGGCTTTGGCATAATCCTGACCGATGCCCTGGCCGTTGTAGTACATGATCCCGAGGTTGTAGCAGGTAGCTTCCTCACCGAGATTGCAGGCTTTTTCCCACTGGATGGCGGCCTGACGGTAATTCCCCTTGTCGTATGCAAACTGGCCTTCGTTGAAAGCGTCGCCGAACATCGGCACGGTTGCAAGCAGCAATAGGATGGTTTTTTTCATAATTTGGGTCCTTAGGATAGTGATAAAAGTATGTTGATAGTGGCAATGAGCCGCCGCATGGTAGCGAAGCAGGCTTTATCCGCTCTTTGCTCCTGTTTTAGGGGGCTTTTAGGACCTGAATTATCAGTTTGGAGCGGTCATTCTGCAGAAAAATTCACAGGAAACGGCATTGTTTACTGCCCGATCACGGACGATCCCGGCGGCAAGGAAAGCGGGTTAAATTTGATGAACGGCTGCTTGAGCCGTTACACATCATGCATCCGTAATGTCTGCACGGTCAGAGGAGTGCTTTATGCTGGTTTGGGAGACGGGTCTAAAAAGGGGGAAATCGGGACGGGGAGCTATGGATGATTGGCAGGTGTGGAAAGACCTGCCGCGTCACAAAGGCTTAGATCGCTTTAAGCCAGTAGGGGACGTTGCGCTGCTCGGCCTTGATCGTCGTCGGCGCGCCGTGGCCGGGGTAGACTTTCTTGTCGTAGTCGATCTGCAGGAACTTCTGGAGGCTCTTTTTCATGTCTGCGGGCGAAGAGTAGGGGAAGTCGACGCGGCCGATGGAGTTTTGGAAGATGAAATCCCCGCTGAAGACGGCGTCGCCGATCTCGATCATGGAACAGCCGGGGCAGTGGCCGGGGAAGTGGCGGAAGGTCACTTCGATGCCGTCGATATCATAGGTCTGGTCCCCCTCGACCTCGACGTCTGGGTAGGAGGGCGGGAGGTCCGGCATCCAGCCGCTTTTCTGCAGTAGCATGACGTCGCCTTTGGGAGTGTAAAGGGGGATGTCGAACTGCTCTTTAAGCTCCTGGTTGCTCCAGACATGGTCGAAATGGCCGTGGGTGTTGAGGATGGCCACGGGATTCGTCACGTTGGCCTTGACCCATTCAACCGCACCGACGCCGGGATCAATGATGATGTCTTTCCCGTTCTCCGTGACAATGTAACAGTTGGTCTGGTAGGGCCCCATGGGCTGCTTTTTTATCTGCATACGCTTTCCTTTGGTAGAATTATACATGCAATTTCACACGACCCTTCAATCGATCATCATGACCGCGGAGCCGGCGGCAAAACTGGCGGCGTTCCGTACCTTCTATGCCGCGTACCAGGCGGGGGAAACCGTTTTCGAAGCGGCATTCACTCCGGTGCTGTTCGACGAACCCTCTTTCGCTTCCGTTTGCGAGATCGTCCTGCCGCAGGACGTCCCCCGGCGCAAAAGCCCCGTCACCGCGGAAGGGCAGATCCTGCTGCTGCACGCCATCACCCATATCGAGTACAGTGCGATCGACCTGGCCCTGGACCACGCCTATCGTTTCACGGGAATGCCAAAAGCGTTCTACGACGACTGGCTCGAGGTCGCCGACGACGAGTGCCGCCACTTCGAGATGCTGCATACTCTGCTCGAAGCGCTCGGCAGCCGTTACGGCGATCTTCCGGTGCACGCGGGGCTCTTCGAGGCTGGGCAGAAAACACTAACCCTGCTCGAACGGATGGCGGTGGTGCCGCGCTATTTCGAGGCGAACGGTCTGGATGCAACGCCGCAGATCCTGGAGAGACTGCTGCCGATCAAAAACGACCCCATGATCGGCCGGATCGTCGATGCACTGCAGGTGATTTTGGAAGAGGAGGTGGACCATGTCCGCAAGGGGGACCGCTGGTTCGATTACGCCTGCGAAGCGGCGGGGGCGGAGAAGTCGGTCTATTTCGACATCGTCGAACAGTGCTGCCCGGGCAGCTATCCCCGGCAGAAGTATCTCAACGTCGATGCCCGCAGAGCGGCGGGGTTCAGCTGCAGCGAACTCAACCGCATGAGCACGGAAAAGGTCTGTTGACGAAAGAAGGCCAATTTGTTACAATAAGGTTACGTAAAGGTAACAAAAGGGGAACAAATGGATTACGCTTTCTTCGCGCAGACTCAGACCGTCGTCGCTGTAGCGGCACTGGTCATTTTCGGCGCCTCGGTGCTGATTCGCACCGGAGGCGTAAAGGAGCGCTGATCAGCGCTCTTTGACAAAGCTGCTCTCTTCGACGATGACCGGGTAGAAATAACCGTACCCGAAATCCTTGTCCGTCTCTACTTTTCCCGTCGCAACGACGATATCGCCCGCTTTAATATTTGCAACACTGTTAGCCGTAAAGACGAGGTCGTCCGTCATGGTATCGCCGGTCCCGTCTTCGAGGTGGACCCAGTTGCGTTTCATGATCTGTCTGGAGATCTTGGTCACTTTGCCGCGCACTTTGACGGTTTTGCCTTTGAGGTTCTGGCGTTTGGTAAAGACTTCGGAAACACTGTAGCCGCCCTCGGCTTTTTTCAAGACCTCTTTCGGCGCGCTCTGCGGCTGGACCTGTTCGGCGGGCGCTGCTGTTCCCGGGGCCATGGAGGCGAAAAGGATCTTTTCAAAGGTACGGCCGAGGGCGCGGCTTTTAAAGTTCGGCATCCACATCTGCTCGGTGAAAGAGACGTTCTCGCCCACTTTTACCTTTGTCGCCGTCACCGCAACCCAGTAGGGTTCTTTGCCCTCATTGACTTTCATATAGGTGTAGCCGCCGGCATCCATTGTCTCCACGACGCTGGCGGTGTGCTGCACCGGCGCATTCGGGCCGGCCGCCCAGAGGCCGCAAACGGCCACTATAAGAAAGAGTAATGTCTTCATTCGGATTCTCCTCGTTTATTCGGTATCCGCATCATATCAGACTGTTGCCCAACGAATGGAAATTTGCGAAAAAATATGATCTCAATTATAAAAATTATCGTTTGCGAAGGAAAATTTGATATAATTTTGATTGTTAAGGCTTCTCTAAAATAATACTCTGATACCATGGAGGAGAGAGAAGCGGGAAAATAAAGATTTCGAGGAACGTCGGATGGGCAAATACGCAATGATTACCGATTTTTTGACGAAGTTCCTCATTGACGAAGTCGAAAAAACCGGTTTGAAACGTGTCGTTGTTGGGCTCAGCGGCGGGATTGATTCCGCCGTGGTCGCCGTGCTGGCCCACCGCGCCTTCGGGGACCGGCTGCTCTGTGTGAAGATGCCGTCGCACTACTCTTCGCAAAGCAGCCTCGATGACGCCGACGAGCTCTGCGAACGCTTCGGCATCCGCGCGGAAACCCACAGCATCGAACCGATGCTCAAAGCCTACGAGCATGAGGCGATGGACAATCTGCGCATCGGGAACTTTTCGGCGCGGATGCGGATGGCGACGCTCTTTGACATCTCGGCGCGCGAAAGCGCCCTGGTGCTGGGCACGAGCAACAAGAGCGAACTGATGCTGGGCTACGGGACCCTTTTCGGGGACCTTGCCAGCGCGGTCAATCCCATCGGGGATCTCTACAAAACGGAGGTCTTCGAACTGGCGGCGCATCTGGAGGTGCCGCAGAGCATTATCGGCAAACCCCCCTCGGCGGATCTCTGGGCGGGGCAGAGTGACGAAGCGGAGCTGGGGTACAGCTACGCGCAGATCGACGCGGTGCTGCGCCGCTACGTCGAGGAGCGCGCCAGCAAAACGGAACTGATCGAAGAGGGGTGCGACGCGGCGCTGGTGGAGCTGATCCTGACCCGGATCTACCGTAACCAGTTCAAGCGCAAAATGCCCGTCATCGCGAAACTGACATCGCGGACGATCAACCACGATTTTAACTATCCACGCGATATCACTTTATAGGAGACAAGGATGAAAGTACCGTTTTACCGGCCGGAAATCGGTCCCAAGGAACGTAACAAGGTCGAGCAGGTACTGCAGGGCGATGCCGAATTCGCCGTGGAGGATCTCGAGGCGAATTTTGAGAACTATATCGGCTGCGGCTATGCGCTGGCGACCTCGCACGGCACGGCGGCGCTGCACCTGGCGATGCTGGCCATCGACCTCAAACGCGGGGATAAGGTGCTTTGCTCCGTCAACGCCTTCCCGGCCGTACCGGAAGTCGTGCGCCACTTTGACGCCGAACCGATCTTTGTCGACGTCAATGAGTGGACGATGAACATGGATATCGACAAGCTCGAACGCTACCTCGAAGCCAACAGCGCCAAAAAGCTCAAGGCGGTCATCGTCTCGCACATCGCGGGGCAGCCGATGGACCTCGACCGGCTCTACAACATCGCCAAGATCTACAACGTCAAGATCGTCGAGGATGCTTCGGACGCGCTCGGTGCGACCTACAAGGGGAAGAAGATCGGCTCGACGGGGGCGGACATCACTTGCTTCAGCTTCAGCCCCCACATGAAGCAGACCATCAGCAACGGCGGCATGCTCGTCACCGACGACGCCGAGATGATGGAACGCGCGACCCTGCTGCGCAACCATGCGATGGTGCGTGACGACGAAGGACTGAGCTACATCTACGACGTCGTCGATATCGGGAGCAAATACACGATGAGCCCCATCGAGGCGGCTTTTAACGATGCTTTCATCTCCCACCAGGACAAGGTGATCGCCCGTCAGAAAGAGGTGGCGGCGCGCTACAGCGAACGGCTCAAAGGGGTCTACCACATCACCCCTCCGGAGATCCACGGCGACCACGCGTTCAGCAACTACATCATCAAGATCGATAAGAACCGCGACGGTTTCGCCCGCGACCTTTTGGCCAAAGGGATCGAGACGGGG
Organism: Sulfurimonas sp. HSL3-1; assembly: GCF_039645995.1. NCBI lineage: Bacteria > Pseudomonadati > Campylobacterota > Epsilonproteobacteria > Campylobacterales > Sulfurimonadaceae > Sulfurimonas > Sulfurimonas diazotrophicus. The sequence continues at coordinate 1,401,235 of NZ_CP147920.1, read as the reverse complement.
CTGCACTATATCCCGCTGCACCTGATGGCGTACTACAAGAATAAATACAATCTGCGCATCAATGATTTCCCGATCGCTCTGCGCAACTACCAGCAGGTGCTCTCCCTCCCGATCTACGGCTCCATCACGGACAAAGAGGTCGATTACATCTGCGACGCAGTGATCGAACTCGCGAAAACCCGCGTGTGAAACCCCGCCTCGTCGCCTGGGGGGAGCGTTTCTTCTACGCTCCTTCTTCCTACCAGCGTCTGCTCGCCTACGCGCTCTGGCCCCTCGGTGCGCTCTACTGCTTTATCATGCACCGCCGCTATCAAAACAGCGTACCGCGTCACCAGGGCATCCCCGTCGTCAGCGTCGGCAACCTGACCGTCGGCGGGAGCGGAAAGACCCCGCTGACAGTGGCGCTGGCGCAGCGGCAGGCGAATCCCGCCGTCGTGCTGCGCGGCTACGGGCGCCAAAGCAGCGGGCTTCAGGTCGTCTCCGACGGTAGCAGCGTACTCTGCGATGTGGCGTGCAGCGGTGACGAGGCGATGCTTTACGCTTTGGAGCTGCCCCACGCTGTCGTCATCGTCAGCGAGGATCGCGAAGCGGGCATTGCCAAAGCCAAAGCGATGGGGTGCGGCTGCGTTTTTCTCGACGATGGCTACGGCAAGCACTTTATCGCCAAGTACGACATCGTCATCGACGTCGTGGCGGTCAATGGCTTCTGCCTTCCCGCCGGCCCCTTCCGCGAGCGGCTCTGGCCGGGGAAAGAGGTGCGGCTTGTCCGGGAGGGGGTGGATTTCACGCGCCGTGTGACGATCAGGGATGCGGCGCCGAAGATGGCACTGGTCACCGCCATCGCCCGGCCCGAGCGGCTGGACCCATTTTTGCCCGAGGTTGTCGCCAAATCGACCTTTCCGGACCACCACTTCTTTGCGCGCGACGAACTGGTGTCCATCCTCGAGCAGAGCGGGGCGGATGCCTTGCTCGTTACTTATAAAGATTACGTTAAAATTCGCCACTTTGACCTGCCGCTCGCGTTGATGGAGCTTCATCTGGAGCTCGACGACGCACTGGCCGCAGACGTGGAACACTACATCAGGACATACGATGAAAACAAAGATTGATACCGTCAAGACCCTCCTGGAGGCGCTGCCGTTCATCAAGGAGTTCAGAAACCAGATCGTCGTCATCAAGTACGGCGGTGCGGCGCAGACTTCCGAAACGCTCAAGGCGAAATTCGCCAAAGATGTGTTGCTGATGTACCTTGTCGGGATCCGTCCGGTCATCGTCCATGGCGGGGGACCGCGCATCAACGAAATGCTCTCCAAACTGGACATCCCCACCGAGTTCATCGACGGGCAGCGTGTCACGACTCCCGAAGTGATGCGCATCGTTGAGATGGTGCTCTGCGGCGAAGTCAACAACGAGATCGTCGCCTTGCTCAACTCCCACGGCGCCAGCGCCTTCGGTGTCAACGGCAAAGATGCGCAGTTCTTGCGCGCCCAGCCGAAAGATTCGGGTAAATGGGGCCTTACCGGGGTCATTGAGGATGTCAAAGCCGACGTTATCCACCGCCTGATCGACGAGAAGTTCATCCCCGTCATCGCGCCCATAGCATCCGACGGCGAGACGGGCCATCCGGGCTACAACATCAACGCAGACCTGGCGGCTTCCAAGATCGCCGGGGCCATCGGGGCGAAGAAGGTCGTCTTTATGACCGACACCCCGGGCGTCCTCGATGCTGACGGAAAGCTGCTCTCGTCCCTGACCGAAGCGAAGGTGGAGGCGCTCAAAGCCGACAAGACGATCCACGGCGGGATGGTGCCGAAGGTCGACGCCTGTATCGAGGCGATTGAACGCAGTGTCCAGAAGGCCCACATCATCGACGGCCGTATCGAACACGCTATTTTGCTTGAACTCTTTACCGAAGAGGGTATCGGCACGCAGATCACACTGTAGGGGGCGGGGCAGACACAATGCTCAACGGTATAGCGCTCCTGCTTTTCTGCCAGCTCTGCGGCGAGGCGCTCGTACGGCTTTTTGGCTGGCCGGTTCCCGGTCCCGTGATCGGGATGCTGCTGCTTTTCCTCTGGCTCCGTTACCGGGGCCGTTCCTCCCACGATCTTGACCTGACCGCCGACGGACTGCTCAAATATCTCGCACTCCTGTTCGTGCCCGCCGGGGTAGGGGTGATGGTCTATTTTGACGCCCTGGGCGGCACCTGGTTGAAGCTGGGAGTGACGCTGCTCGCCAGTGCCGTGATCACGCTGGTGGTGACGGGGTGGACGATGCAGTGGCTGCTGCGGCGTCAGAAATCGGAGTACACCGATGGTCTTTGACAGCTTCTGGGTCTACCTCGCCGCGTCGCCGCTGTGGTGGCTGACGCTGACCATCCTTGTCTACCTGGCGGCGCAGAAACTCTTTTTAAAAAGCGGCAGTATCGCGCTGCTGAACCCCGTGGCCGTCTCCATCGTCGCTTTGATCGTCCTGCTGGAGCTAAGCCGGACCTCCTATGACGCCTATTTCGCCGGGGCGCAGTTCCTGCACTTCCTGCTGGGCCCCGCGACGGTGGCGCTGGCCGTGCCGCTTTTTAGGCAGATGGCCCGTCTGCGCGCCATCTGGTTCCCCGTGACGGTGTCGCTGGCCGTCGGTGTGCTCGTAGGGGCCTTCAGCGCCGTGGCAATCGGCTATGCCCTGGGGCTGGACCGTGAGACGCTGATCTCCCTGGCCCCGAAATCGGTGACGACGCCGGTGGCGATGGGAATAAGCGAGGTGCTCGGCGGCATCCCGGCCATGACGGCAGCATTTGTTGTTTTCACGGGCATTACGGGGGCGGTTATTGGGCTGCGTATCTTGAAAGCGGCGGGGGTGACCGATGAGAGCGCGGTCGGTATTGCAATGGGGGTGACGGCCCACGGCGTCGGGACGGCGCGGGCCTTCGAAGCCCACCCCGTCAGCGGCGCGTTCGCGGGGCTGGCCATGGCGCTGGCCGCGTTCCTGACGGCGCTGCTGCTGCCGCCCGTGTTCGAATGGATGGGGTGGCTCTGATCAGGAGCGTCTCTTTTTGAAGGGGAACAGCATCGGGACCTCTTCGCGGTAACGGCGGTAGGCGCTGCCCAGTGTCTTTACAAGGTCCTTCTCTTCATACATGAGGCCGATGAGAACATAGAGCGTCATGCCCGCCGAAAAGAGCAGGTGACCCGTGCTCATGACCGGGACGGCCCAGAGACCGATCACGGTGCCGGTCTGGATGGGATGGCGCACATATTTGTAGAACCCTTTTTTCTGGAAGCGTACTTCGGGTTCCGGGATTCCCCGCAGGGCGCGGTACCCCTGGTGCAGCCCGAAGAGCTCGAAGTGGTCGATCTGAAAGGTCGCGACAAAGGCCATGCTCCACCCCAGAACGTAGAACAGCGTCGTCAGCCAGAAAAACGGACCGGATTCGAAGGCGTAGAGCGGGGTGGGCAGCGGTTGCCACAGCAGCACGATCAGCAGCAGGCAGAGGGCGGAGAGTACGGTGTAGGTCGAGGTGCGAAAGGCGACGGGCCGGGCGCCGAAAAGCGCCTGTTTGACGACGGGACGGGCCATGACGGAGTGCTGCAGGCCGAAAAGCGCGATCAGCGCGAGGTCGACGGGCAGGGCAAAGCTGCCGCCGCTGCCGCTGTCAATGTTGATCGGCATAAACGACCAGGGGTAGACCCAGAGGATCAGCACTAAGACGGAGACCATCGCCGAAAGGTAGGCGAACAGGGCGTAGATAAAGAGAAGAATTTGTCGCATAATGCATTATATTTTATGATAGCTGTTCTTTTTCTGCGCACACCGGTTTTTCCAGAAGCGTTATAATGAAGCTATGAAAACAGAATCAATTATCGTTTACTGCACCTGCCCCGATCCCGTCAGTGCCAAAGACATCGCCGAAGCCGTGGTAAAAGAGCGGCTCAGCGCCTGTGTCAACCGCCTGCCTGCTGTTATGTCGCACTACATCTTCAAAGGCGAATACTGCGAGGACGAGGAGGTGCTGCTGATCATCAAGACGACCGCCGATGCCTTCGAGCGCCTCAGAGCGCGCATCGAGACGCTGCATCCCTACGACGTGCCCGAGATCATCGCGGCCCCCGTCGTCGCCGGCAACAGCGGTTACCTGGCCTGGCTGCAGGAGAGCGTGAAGTGAGCGGCACCCCTTTTCAGCGGGCCGTCTGGGACGCGCTCAAACGCATCCCCGAAGGGAGGGTGACGACCTACGGGGACCTGGCAGCTTATCTTGAAACGCGCGCCGTACGCGCCGTCGGAACGGCCGTGGGCAAGAACCCCTATGCCCCGGATGTCCCCTGCCACCGCGTCGTCCGCAGTGATGGCCATATCGGCAGCTATTCGGGCGAGGGCGGGGTGAAGCGCAAGATTTCCCTGTTGGCTTCGGAAGGGGTGCATGTAAGCGCGGGCAGAGTCAGGGATTTTGCCGAAAAACGCCACCGCTTCGTTTAGGGCGCCTCTAACTACCGCTTCGCTATAATTGCGAAAATTTTTTCAAAGCGAAGATGATGCAGTTTATCGAGACACGTGGAAATGACGGAACCCATCCTGTAAAAGTGACCTTCTCCCAGGCTATTTTGAGCCCGATCGCCTCTTTCGGCGGCTTGTACGTCCCCGAAACCCTGCCGGAACTGGGCGAAGCGTTCTTGCAAAAGCACCTGGGCAGCAGTTACAAGACGATGGCGAAGGATATGCTCACGCGTTTTGCGATCGACATCGACGAAGCGGTCATCGACGAGGCGCTTGCCCTCTACGACGCTTTTGACGACCCTTCCAACCCCGTGCCCGTCGTCAAGGTACGCGAGGACCTCTATGTCAGCGAACTCTACCACGGCCCGACCCGCGCCTTCAAAGACATGGCGCTGCAGCCCTTCGGCATCGTCCTCTCTTCCATCGCACAGGCACGTAACGAGAACTACCTCATTCTCGCCGCGACCAGCGGCGACACCGGCCCGGCGGCACTGGAGACCTTCAAAAACCGTGCCAACGTCAAGGTCGCGTGTCTCTACCCCGACGGCGGTACCAGCGACGTGCAGCGCCTGCAGATGGTCACGGAGGATGCGGAAAACCTGAAAGTTATCGGGATCAAGGGGAGCTTCGACGACGCGCAGGGTGCGTTGAAGCACCTGTTGGCATCCGAGACCTTTAAAGCGGCGTTGAAAGAGAAGAACACCTCCCTCTCCGCGGCGAACTCCGTCAACTTCGGCCGCATCATCTTCCAGATCATCTATCACATCCACAGCTACCTTGAACTGGTACGCCAGGGCGAGATCACCATGGGCGAAAAGGTCTACCTGGACGTACCGAGCGGCAACTTCGGTAACGCCCTGGGCGGCTACTACGCCATGAAGATGGGACTGCCGGTCGAGAAGATCATCATCGCCTCCAACGAGAACAACGTCCTGACCCGCCTCATTACGACCGGAAAATACGATCTGCGCGACGCCCACGTCGTCGCAACGACGTCACCGGCGATGGACATCCTCAAATCCTCCAACGTCGAGCGCGTCCTTTATGACCTCTTCGGCGAAGCGCGTACCAAAGAGCTGATGCACTCACTGGACGAGGAACACAACTACGAGCTCTGTTTCATGGAACTGGACAAACTCCAGGAGTTCTTCGCGGCGGATTACGCCACGGGCGACGAGGGCAAGGCCTATATCAAAGCGGCGTTCGCGGACGGCTACCTGATGGACCCGCATACGGCGACCTGTTTCAAAGCCTATGAGAACTGCGCGAAGAAAGAGTTCAAAACCATCGCCTACTCCACGGCGGAGTGGACGAAGTTCTCCCCGACGATCGCGAACGCGCTGACGGGCGAAGTCGATACGCACGACATCGACGCCCTCAACGCTATCTCTGCCGAAGCGAAGATCGGCATCCCGGAGATGATCAAGGCCCTCTTTGACAAGCCGGTCACGCAGAAGACCATCATCGAAAAAGAGCAGATCGAAGCGGAGATCCTGAACTTTATCTAACTCCCCTTTGCGGCCTTTTCGGGCTGCAGGGCAACGCTGCTGTCGAATTCGGCGATCATCCTGTCTGCTGAATAGAGCGTTTCTTTATCCGTCTTCAATACTTTCTTGCCGATCTTTTCCGAATAATTAATCTGTTTCAGTATGTGTTTTATGCAGTTCAGGCGCGCTTTTTTCTTTTTGTCCGCGTGGATGATCGTCCAGGGAGCGTGATCGGTGTGCGACGCCATGAACATGGAGTACTCGGCGATGGTGTATTTGTCCCAGAGCTCCTGCGAGCGGAGGTCGATAGGGGAGAGCTTGTAGTGTTTCAGGGGGTTGTTCTCGCGCTCTTTGAAGCGTTTGGCCTGCTCTTTTTTCGAGACGGAGAAGTAGAACTTCACAAGGATGATGCCGGCATTGACGAGCATCCGCTCGAACTGCGGGACTTCGTGCAGGAACTCCTGGTGTTCGTCCTGGGTACAGAAGCCCATGACGGGTTCCACCCCCGCGCGGTTGTACCAGCTGCGGTCGAACAGGACGATCTCGCCCGCGCTGGGGAGGTGCTCGACGTAGCGCTGGAAATACCACTGCGTCTTCTCGACGTCCGAGGGCTTGTTGAGGGCCACAACGCGCGCGCCCCGGGGGTTGAGGTGTTCGGTGATGCGCTTGATCGTCCCGCCTTTGCCCGCGGCGTCGCGCCCTTCGAAGAGCAGGAGCAGTTTCAGTCCCTGCTCTTTGACGTGTTTTTGCAGTTTCAGCAGCTCGATCTGCAGCTGCTTCAGCTCGTCCTCGTAGTCGATGACGCTCTTGCGGATCCAGACGGCGACCCGCTTTTTGCCGTTCTTGTTGTGTTCGCGCCGCTCTCGCTCAAACGCCTTGCCGCTTTCGATCCTGCGGTCGTCATGGACGATCTCTTTGAGGATCTCCCCTTGTTCCAGTTCCGTTCCCAGCATATCGTGCTTCGTGCCCATACATGCTCCTTTGGCTGATTATAGCACGGATAGGACGGTTGCAGGGCGTTGCAGAGCCCCTTTGCAGTGCACTAGAGTGCAAGATCTATTTCCACATGATCTTCAAACAAGAATTTAAATAACTTGTGCACGTTTGGTGCAATGGATTAATATAAATTTAATAATAATATGTTAAAACATTAAAACACTATAAATATTATTGGAGGAAAATTATGAAGCTCTTTTCCATTCTCACGCTTCTGTTTCTACTATCAGGATGCTGGGAATACGATACAAAAAATACATCATCAGACGAGGTTGAAATCGTTGACGGGCATACGCTTCCGCCCGATCCCGGGGAGGCCGGGAAGGAAACGCTTCTGGGGATTGACAGTAACCATGACGGTGTCAGAGACGATGTGGAGCGGTGGATTTATAAGACATATGAGCATCCGATTGAACGAGGTTTATTTATGCAGAATGCGAGAGCATATCAAAAAGTCATTATGGAACCATACAAAGCTCATGAAACAACAAAATACTTAGATGACGCATTGTCTTGCGAATTTTATTGGACATACCACGCTAAAGATCATAATGAGTCATTCTACTTAGATGAATATCGAAGCTTGGAAGATGAAATTAAAGGAATTCAATTTAATACTGCTGAACGTTTTATGGCCTATGAAAAATATAATGAAGAATTTGATGGTGAAGTATTTTCGGCTCCTTCTGCAACCAAAGAAAAGTGTAGATTTAACGATCATGGTGAATTGAATTCCGTGCCATGAAACAAATAGCTACTTTTATATTCATATCTATATTTACTTTCCTTCAGGCTGGGATCAATGAGTGCAAAAGTGACGTATATTTTGCGAATGGAATTAACACTAGTAAGAAAAAAGCTGAGAAGTCTATTAAGCAAATAGAAGAGAAGTTTAAGATGCACTCTTCCGAAGCATATCAGACAATTGCCGACTGGAAGGTTTCCTATAACCACACTTTTGGTATTGGAATCGATCTTTATGAATCAATGATCCAGAAAATATATGAAGGCGATTACGGTGTAAACATCAAGGCTGTAGTATGGAATATACTGGATTTATTTAATTATTCAGTTAAAGGTTTAATCAAAAAGATTGCACAAAAAGCAGCCAAAGAAGAAACGAAAGAGTATGCGCGAGAACTCGCAAAAAAGATGGCAAAAGAAGCTTTTATAAAACTTGGTCAAGGGTCTTTGGGAAAGGAGGTGACTGAACAGCAGCTCGAAGAGATGTTTGTTTATTTGTTGGATCAGATTATAGATGAGACGGTCGGTAGTATTTTTGACATGACTGAAGAAGAAATTATTGCGCAGGAAAAGCAAGATGTGGAGAAGCAGGTCAATGCCTATTCCAAGAGTGTAGAAAGTGGACATGGTGTTATCATCATTGCCCACAGTCAGGGGAATTTTTTTACAAACCGGGCATTCTTTACATTCAGTGACCCTACGCAAATTAAAAATCTGACATGGGTACAGCAGTATTTTTATGTTATGGGCGTTGCGACACCGGCAAATAATGTGATCGGTGAGAAAACGCCATATCTCACTTTTGACAATGACATGATTCGGCTGGTTCCTGATAGTCTGGATGATTTTGTTGAGAACCCGAAGCGATATTTTTTTGTAAGTTCAACCGGCGAAAAGATAGAGATCCACTATTCGATCAAGGCACATGCATTTCTTGAGAGTTATATGGCGACGGATTTGACACGCCAGCAAATCCTTAAGTTTATTGACAATGCCGTTTTGACGCATAAAAATGCTCCTTCACAGTACATACCAAAAAGTGCGGATCTGTGTATGGTTGGGACCATAAGACCTATGGAACACCGATTTCAAGCCATGCCGGATCTTAAAGACGTCTATTTTTTAGAGATGGGGAAAATACATGGTGAAGGCAATTCCTATGTCATGTCCCAGTGCCGGGATGTAAACGACAGCAATCACACAGCTCATGACGGCAAAGTGACTGTCGGGCTGACATGGCGCTATCCGTATATTGATATGGACCTCGACTTCCAGGCAGAGCAGGCGGTCAAGGACCTTTCGGACTTGAAAGACACGGCCTTTGAGCACTACTATGTTGAAGATGACCTTTCTGTCGGGACGTATGGGGTTTTTGCCAACAGTAAAGGGGAAATCGACGAAACATGCGTAAATAGTAGATCGCCGGAGACACTGATTTTTAATGTCATAACACCTGATGGGGGGGAGATGTTTGCATTGGACATTAAAGATCCATCCGGACTTAATATCGGGCATGTGCTTGATATCGTTGTTAAGGATGGGAACTATTCGACAGTGTCAAAAAACAGTGGATGCATAGATTGCAATCATACATTAGTGAAGTTGGGAAAAAGCAGAAGGCAATTTGACGAAACAAAGCATATTTATGGGATCGTTCCTATGCTGACACAGGCATTGCTCGGGCCGCTTGGCGGAGCTACTATTGAAGTGCGTGATGCGTTCGGCAGCGCTGCCGAACCCCTTGCAAGCGGTTCGACAACCTATGGTGGATCCAGCATCACAACAGGCCTGATCAGCATGCCGTCTGATTTCATGACGTCAATCGACGCAACACAGCTTTATCTGCTTAGTATTCATGGCGGTCAGGATATCGATGTCGACGACGATATGGCCATTGATCAGACCCCGACAGAAAATAACGGCACATTACGTGCGCTTCTATTTGGAAGCAGAATAGAAGAAGGGGGCTATAAAGTCAATATTCTGACCGAGATCGCGTACCAGGTGACGAAGCATATGTTGGAGGCAAATGTCTCAACAGCTGAGATTATCGCTCATTTGGATGATGTTGCGAGCAGGTTACTGAAGAATGTTACCAATACGAATGCACCTTCCGATTACGAAGCCGTGCTGGGATGGCTGCCATATGATGGGAAAAGCCGACTGCGCGCCGACTATGACAGACGTATTTTGCCTATTGTCGAGAAAGTTCATCTCGGTCAGGATATCTATGCAGATGCCTATGCGCTGGTTTATGCCAACCTAGACTTTGAACAGTCCGGTTGGGAAGGTACGGCTACAGATGGAAATTTCACATTTACTATTAATGCTTCTGTTGAAATGTCCATGATTGAATCAGTGGAGATCATTCTGACTGATGAGACTGGGAATATTATTAAGGGGCAGGTTGTACTCAACGATAGAACCCTCTCATTTATTCCCTCAGAAGCATTGACGGAAGGAAAGAACTATACACTGACTTTTACAGTAGGAGTTAGGGGAGATAAAGGGCAACTGCTCTATACGCAGTTTACAGAACTGGTTACCATACCTGATATAACCCCTCCGCAGATCGATATGCCTGACAAGGTGCATGTAAATGAGAACATTCAGACAGTTGTCTATATCAATGCAATGGATACTAGTCTACCTCTTACTTATGTGATTTCCGGTGGAGTAGATGCAAATTTATTCTCTATTGATACGATGGGGCATCTTATCTTTAACAATGCTCCTAATTTCGAAAAACCTGATGACAGTAATAAAGATAATACATATGAAGTACAAGTGCGTATCACCGATAGTGTCGGAAATGCTGTTGATGTTAACATCACTATAGTCGTTGATGACGTTTATGAGGCGCCTGTATTGGGACAGAGCATCATGGTGGTCGATGAAGACATTCCAGTGGGGAGCCAAATAGGGCATGTTACGTTAATCAGTGAAGGTGACGGAAACATTACACGGTATGAACTCGATTACTGGGGTTATCTCGATTTCGGAATAGATAAGAATGGGACGATCATAACAAGAAATCCTTTTGATTTCGAAAAAGAAAACAACTACCGGTTTCAGGCCAGAGCCGTTAACAGCGTTGGACAAACATCGGCATGGGCAGAGGTGATCGTCAACGTCAAAGATGTTGAGGAGCCTCTACCGGAACTGCATCCTTTTACCGGAAGTATGGATGAACACGCTCCTGCCGGAAAAGAAGTGGGTCAGATGTATGTTTACCCCGGATTAGGGACGGGTCTTTCGGTCGCGTTGGAGGGTGACGGGAGCAAGGATTTCGTCATCGATACCAACGGTACGATTTCAGTGTCACCTACAGCGGATTTGAACCGTATGCTACATTCGGAATATCATTTAGAAGCTATCGGCACGAACAGTCTTGGTGCCAGCCAATCCGTAGAAGTTGTGATTTTTGTAAATAAATGGACTAGACAATATGGTACATCAGCATCTGACAGCACGACTGCAATTGTTGTCGATACACAAAATAATATCTATACTGCAGGATGGACATACGGAGCTATTGATGGCAATGCAAGCGAAGGGAAAAGGAGCGTCCTTTTGTCCAAATTTGATCCGGCAGGTAAACAGCTCTGGATTAAACAGTATAAAAACGAGTTTGAGACATCTGTTTCGGATATGGCCATAGGCAGTGACGGCACAATTTATCTCGTTGGAAGTCAATATTCGAAGCCGTACAGTTGCTGTAATAAGATAAATTATAGAACTGCGGGATGGATCATGGCTGTTTCAAATGATGGTGATGAACTTTGGACGCATCTATATAACAGTGGTGATGACTATTGGGACTCGGTGGAAAGAGTTGTAGCTGACAAAGTTGAGAACTTATACATTTTAGGAGAAACAGGCGGTTCTATTGACGGGGGAGTCAATTATGGTCATACAGATATTTTTGTAGCCAAGCTTACCAATGAGAACGACACAATATGGCTGCATCAAATAGGCACCCGATACTCCGATTTCGCCAATGGAATCGCATTGGATGATGACGGAAAACTCTTTGTCTTAGAGGATGAAATGCTTGTTAAATATGATAGTAATGGGAAGTTGATCTGGATGCATTCCTATCCGTGCGATACCTCAACATCATATGACTGTAATTATTATAAAGATTTTACATTTGACGGGGCCGGAAATCTATTTTTGGTCGGAGTTAATGATGTGTATTGGGAAACCGAATATAGGGGATACTACGATCTAAATGTCACATTGGCGAAAGTAGATATGAATGGTACTATGCTCTGGAGTCGTCATTACGGAACACTAGAAAATGATACAGCGAGTAGAATAATTTATGACCCTTTAGGTGTGTTGTATATTGTTGGAAATACATCCGGCGACTTAAATGGAAACTTCAACAAAACGCCCTATCTTGAAAGCAGTGAGAAAAGCGATCTCTTTTTGATGAAAATGGACTTGAATGGAACTGAAATTAGCACTAAACAGTATGGGACGATCGACAATGACAGTGTACTGGATATGGTGATCGACCTTGATGGAAATGTGCTTTTGGGTGGATTAGTTTATGAAGCGCTGGATGGAAACCCACCCTTAGGTGTGGCAGATGCATTCTTAATGAAAATTGGTGACTAGATTTCGGTGTCCCAGGCGTGTTTATAACGCCGGGAGCTTCTCTTTGATCGTCGGGGCGATCTCGTCTGCGCTCTTGAGCTGTGCGAAACAGCTTTGGACGCCGCAGAGCATGTAGCTGTTGTCGTCTGTGGCCTTGACGTGGACGTAGGGGTAGGTGACCGTCGAAATGTTACCTGCGGCCGATGCCAGCCGTTCGGCGTCGGCTTTGACGACGAGGTCTTCGTAGAGGTAGCGCAGCGCCTGGTTGAAGAGGTAGGGGAAGTAGATGGGCGTCTTCGCCAGGCGGGCCGAGTAGTACTCCAGGGTCTTGAAGGCGAAGTGGCGGTACTTCTCCTCGACGAGGATGCCGAGGCTCAGCAGCAGGTCGACCATGACGCCGACGGAGCCGGGGTAGGAGCTGTCGGTGGGGTCGGCGTCGGTGACGAACTCGCCGCGCACGAAGTACCAGCGCCCGCTGTCGTAGAGGGTCTCCAGTGCGCGGTTGGCCGTCTGCTGCGCCTGCATAAGATAGGTCTCGTCGTAGGTCGCTTCATAGGCCTTGACGAAAGCGGTGCCGAGGTAGGCGTAATCCTCCAGGAAGGCGCCGATCTTCGGCGTGCTGTGGATGAGGGCCGTGTGGTAGAGCGTGCCGTCCGGCATCAGGAAACCCTGCAGGGCCTTGAGGGCCGTCACCGCCTTTTCGATATAGGTCGGGTCGCTTTTGCCGAGCTCGAAGAGGCCGCGGATCATCATCGCGTTCCACGAGGTCTGGATCTTGCGGTCGATAAAGGGGTATTCGCGCTCTGTGCGAAGGCGGAGGAAGACGTCGCGGACGGGGGCGAACCACTCGGGGCGTTCGACGGGTTCGGAGAGCCAGAGAATGTTCCTGCCCTCGAAGTTGCCGCCCGGTGTGACGTGGAGGGTCTCCAGGATCGCATCGGCGTCATCTTCGGCAAAGCCGTCCTCGATCAGCGCCGCCCTGGCGACGTCGTACGCGACGATGAAGTAGGTGCCTTCCTCCCCTTCGCTGTCGGCGTCGCTGGCGGAGTAGAAGAGGCCGTCTTCTTGCATCTTCGCCGCCATGAAGTCGGCGATCTCCGTGGCAGTCCGTGTATAGGAGGCATCGCCGAACATCCGCCCGGCCCGGGCGTAGAGCTCGCAGAGCAGCCCGTTGTCGTAGGTCATCTTCTCAAAGTGTGGCACCAGCCACTCCGGGTCGACGCTGTAGCGGCAGAAACCGCCGTCGACGAGGTCGTACATACCGCCGCGGTGCATCGTGGAGAGGGTCTGCGTCACCATCTTTTTCGCATCGGCGTCGTTTTGCAGCAGCACGATGTCGAGCAGGGCGTTCAGCGTCGAGGTGTGCGGAAACTTCGGCTGCTGGGAGAAGCCGCCATGTGTGCTCTCGAAGTTGTGCAGCGCCTGTTTGACGAATCCGGTGGCCAGGGAGGGCTTCAGGACTGTCGCCTCTTTCGGCCGCGCTTCGGGTTTCAGGTAGTTTTGTATCTCGTCGGCGTTCTGGAAGAGCTTCTCGTCCCCCTCGGCCACCTTGGTGGCGATGATCTCTGTCAGTTCCGTAAATCCCAGCATCCGGTCGCGGGTGGTCGGCGGGATGTAGGTGCCGGCGTAGAAGGGTTTGTTGTCGGGGGTGCAGAAGATGGAGGCGGGCCAGCCGCCCGCACGGCGGTTGAGCAGCTGGTGCACCTCCTGGTAGTACTTGTCGAGGTCGGGGCGCTCTTCGCGGTCGACCTTGATGCTGATAAAGTGTTCGTTCAGATACGCAGCGATGGCTTCGTTTTCGAACACCTCGTGCTCCATCACGTGGCACCAGTGGCAGCTGCTGTAGCCGATGGAGATAAAGATCGGACGCTTCTCGTCGCGGGCGCGGGCAAAGGCTTCGTCGCACCAGGGGTACCAGTCGACGGGGTTGTTCTTGTGCTGCTGCAGGTAGGGGGAGTCTTCGTTGGCAAGTCGGTTGGGCATGGTCGGTCCGTCTGCGTTGGATTCGTAGGGCATTATATACAATCTGTTACTTAAATAAAAAAAGAAGATCAATGGAAATTATTACATTATGTTTCTGTAAGGTTGAAACGGGCTATAATCCTTTTAAGGACAGTTTCAATAACTGGCAAATCAAGTGCAAAGGATCGACGATGAAACATAAGGGAATACTTGGGATTCTGCCTTTCCTACTGGCAACGGCAGGCCACGGATTGACATTGGAAGAAGCGTATCGGACGGTGGTGGACACCAATCCGGAAATCCGGCAGCGCATTGAAGATTACCGTGCCGTCGAAGAGGACAAAACGATCGCATTCGCTGATTACCTCCCGGTGGTAGATCTGCAGGGATCCGTCGGTCTTAAGCATGATGAAGGTTCCAATGGACCGATCGGTCCTAACGTGGATTCAGACACCTACATGCATACGGAAGCGTTCGTTCGGGCGCGCGAAAACCTTTTCCGCGGTTTCTCGACGATGCACGACGTCGCGCAGCAGGATGCGAGACTGCTCTCCGCGGAGTACTCGCTGATGGAAAAAGTGAGCCAGCTCGGCCTCACCATGATCGAAAGCTATCTGGCCGTGCTAAAGCAGAAGCAGATCCTCGCCCTGACGCTGGAGAACCGCGACACGCACCAGCGCTACTATGACATGATCAAAGAGCGTCTCGAAGCCGGCGTGGGCGCACAGTCGGATATGGAACAGATCTCCGGCCGTCTCGCACTGGCCGAGTCGAACGTCAAGGTTGCCATCAACAATTTCGAAGATGCCCAGACGAACTTCAAGCGCATCTACGGAGAAACGGTCGACCCCGAGGATATGATGGAAGCGAAGGTCAACGCTGCGTTGATGCCGATGAGCATCGAGGCGGCGGAAAAAACGGCGCTTCAGTATTATCCGACCCTGATGGCCAGCCGTAAAAACATCAAGGCGGCGCAGGAGGCATACAGCCAGGCGGCTTACACCTACTATCCGAGCGTCGACCTGGAGGTCAAACAGTCCCATGTCAACAATGACAGGACGGGCGATTACGCATGGCGCACGGATGCGGGCGACGAGAATGAATTCAGCGTGCAGCTGGTCGCATCGTGGAATATCTATAACGGCGGTGCGGATGTCGCCAGCCGCAAAAAAGCGCTCGCTTCCGCTTTCAACGCCTCCGAAAAAATGATGGAGAACCAGCGCCTTGTTTTTGAACGTCTGAACTACTCCTGGGCGGCCAAAACCCGGATCACGGAGCAGCTGGAGTATCTGAAAGAGCACCGTGACTTCACACAAAGAACCCTGCAGGCGTACAACGAAGAGTTCCGCCTCGGACGCCGGACACTTCTGGACGTGCTGGATGTCGAGAACGAGTACTACACTTCCCGCAAGGCTTACGTCTCTACCCTGTACGATCAGCAACTGGCCGAATACCGGGTCATTGAAAACGTCGGGAGTCTGCCGCTGGTCGCGGAGGTGAAGCCCGAAGAGGTTCTGGCCCTGAAGCGCGATGCGATGGCACCGACTGAGGTCCCGGCGTCTGAGTAGACGCTGGACGCTAAAAGGCGGTTTTTGATTTGCTCAGGTATTTCGCACTTCTTTCGCTCCTTCTAGGATGTGCAGGACAGGGTGCCACGCTGACTCCCATCGGGGAGAAGGCGTCGGCAGGGCATGCAGCCGTCAACGCGAACGAACAGGAATATTTCGCCCGGAAACGCTTAGAAGCGATGGAGCGGATGCTCAACGGCCTCCGGGACAAGAGTGAAATGGAAAAGCTCAAAGGGGTCAACGACTTCTTCAACCGCGTCCGTTTCGTTTCCGACATCCAAAACTGGGGTGTCGAGGACTACTGGGCGCGCCCGAGCGAATTCCTCGCGCGTGACCAGGGGGATTGCGAAGATTACGTCATCGCAAAGTATTTTGCCCTGAAACGGCTCGGTGTCCCCGAAAAAAAGCTCTTCTTTACCTACGTAAAGGCCGTCAAGTTCAACCAGGCGCATATGGTGCTGACCTATTACGAAGACCCGAAAGCAGTACCGCTGGTCCTGGATAATCTCAATTACCGCATTTTCCCGGCAACGAAACGTAAAGACCTTGTCTATGTCTACAGTTTCAACGCGGAGTCCCTCTTTTTGAATACGCAGCAGGGAAGAGGCAAAACGCTTTCAGGCGGGAAGTCACGCAATAAGGCGTGGGCTGCATTCCTGCAACGCATTGAAAAGGAGGGATTGTGACACTCTTTAAAGAGATCACGCTGGCAATGTCTATTCTGGTGATAGCGCTGCTGGCGATGACGATGTTCAGCAACTACCGGACGAACGTCCGTTTCATCGAGGAGCAGCTCTATACGAGTGCACGCAACACGGCTTCATCCCTGGGGCTGGCGATCAGCCGGGCCTCCGACGGTCAGGATGTCGCGATGGCCGAAACGATGATCAACGCCGTATTTGACAGCGGACTTTACGAAGCGATCGTCTACCGCAACGTCGACGGAAAGGTGCTCTACGAGCGTCATACGCCGCTGATCCTCGATGACGTGCCGGCATGGTTCGCCGACAGCATCGCCCTGCCGCCTGCGTCCGCATCCGTGCCCGTGGGCAGAGAGTGGATGCAGGTCGGAGAGCTTCAGATCGAAGGACACCGCGGCAACGCTTATACCCAGATGTGGGATGCGCTCAAGGAAGTGCTCGTCAGTTTCTTCATCCTGAGCCTGCTGGCCATGGGCGGGATCTACTTTATGTTGAAGATCGTGCTGCGTTCGCTCGATGCGGTCCGCGAACAGGCGGAAGCCGTCTCGGGGAACCGTTTTATCATCCAGGAGTCGCTGCCGAGAACAAGGGAGTTCCGCGATGTGGTCCAGGCCATCAATACCCTGGTGTTTAAAGTGAAGGAGGTTTTCAAGAAGGAGGCCGATGCCGTCGCCCGCTACAATACGCTCCTGTATGAAGACCGCCAGACCCACCTGAAAAACCGCGATTTCTTTATGATGAAACTGGGCAGCCTGATGTCGGGCGAAGACCGCTTCTCCGCCGGCTATGTCGCCGCGCTGCAGCTGTGCGACCCCGACAAGGTGAAACATGAAGAGGGAGGATACGTCCTGCAGAAGGTGCTCTCCTTTATCGGCGACATTGCCCGCGGCATCGTCAACGGGGTCGAAGAGGGCGTCGCCTGCCGGGTCCGTGAATTCGAAGTGATCCTCATCCTCCCGTCGCTGGAAGAGTCGGATGTTTCGGCACTGCTCACCTCGGCGGCGGAGAGCTGCAAGGGGGCCGGCTATTGCGTGACGATCGCCGCGGCGGCCTACCGTACCGGCGAGACCCCTTCTGACCTCCTGAGTCATCTCGATTATGCGCTGATGCAGGCAGAAGCCGGCGGGGCCGTACCGGTCCTTTACCGTGAAAAACACGATCATGTTCCTTCATGGGGACACGACGAGTGGCGGAAACATCTGCGCGACGCAATGCAGTTCGACCGTTTTGTGACCGTGTACCAGCCCGTTGTCGCCCGCAGCGGGGAGACGGTGCAAAAAGAGCTGTTGCTGCGCCTGGAGCTGGAAGGCAAGCTGCTCAACGCCGGGGCATTCATTCCGGTCGTTTCACACCTCGATCTGCTCGAGGAGCTTGACCGTTACGTGCTCGACAAGATGGGCAAGAGCTTTCATGCCGTCGAGGTTGCGGTGAACGTTTCGGAGGATTTTATCGCCCACAGTTCTACCATTGGATGGTTGTCCGCCAGGAAAGATGCCTGGGACGATAATACGCTGGAACTGGCGTTCGAGGTCTCCAACAGTACGGTGCTGAGCGCGCCGGAGCCCGCGGCGGCTTTCTCCATGTTCGTACAGAAGCAGGGATGGCGTTTCGGCATCGACCACTTTACGGTCGAATCCGAAAAAGATCTGACCTTCCTGCAGCGTGTCAAACCCTCCTACCTGAAGATCGACGCGGCGTACCTGCTCTCCCTGGTCGGTTCCGAGAGCAAACGCGAATCGGCGCTCTTTACCATCGCCAGGCTGATCGACATCGATCTGATCGCGACAGGGGTCGACAGCGAGGAGACGGCAACAAGTCTGTACGAGCACGGTATTGAGCGGCTGCAGGGCTTCTGGATCGGCAAGCCAGACAAGGGGGCGGTGTAGATGGGCGAACAGAATCGTTCCGGGCTGCTTGACGCCCTGTTGGCTGTTGCAAAACTCTATCACCAGGAAGTGACCGCGGAGATCGTCCTGGCGGGGTTGCCGGTCGACCCGGAGGACCCGAAACTGTTCGAGCCCGACCCCCAGCGCTCCCGTTCGCTTTTTAGCCGGGCGGCGGAAAAGGCGGGCTTCGCCAGTACCCTTCAAAAGAAATCCCTGCGCAAGATCGCACAGCACCTGCTGCCGTGTATCCTGATTCTGAAAGAGGATCGCGCCTGCGTGCTGCTCGAGTTTGACAAAGAGATGGAGTATGCGAACGTACTGCTTCCCGGCGTTCCCGAGCAGGAGGGGTGGATCCCCATCGAACACCTGGAAGCGGAGTACCTCGGGTACTGTTTCCTGATGAAAAAGAACTTCGGGTTCAGCCTGGAAGCGCAGGAAGAGAAGGAAGAGGAGGACGAAAGGCACTGGTTCTGGAGTACGTTGTCGCGCACAAGAACGATCTATATGGACATTCTGGTCGGCTCCTTCCTGGTCAATCTTTTTATTCTGATCCTGCCGCTGTATATGCGCAACGTTTTTGACCGGGTCATCCCGAATACGGCCCTCGACACGCTCTGGGTCCTCACCTACGGTGTCGTGGCCATCTTCGTGCTCGAAGCCTTTTTGCGTTTTTTGCGGAGCTACTTTATGGAGATCGCGGCGAAAAAGAGCGACGTGATCATGTCGTCGAAGATCTTCGAGCACGTCATGGATATGAAGCTCTCCGAGCAGATCGGTTCCGTCGGCGCGTTTTCAAGCGACCTGAAACAGTACGAGAGCATCCGGAACTTTCTGACCTCCACCGTCGTGACGACCCTCGTCGATCTCCCGTTTTCGATTCTTTTCCTGCTGGTGGTTTACTGGGTCGCCGGCGATGTTGTCTATATCCCGCTGATGACAATCGTCCTGATCGCAGTGTACGCCTTCCTTATAAAAGGACCGATCCGGACCAGCATCCGCAACTCCAACCAGGCATCGGCGGTGAAAAACAGCATTCTGCTCGAAAGCCTCAATGCCATTGAAACGATCAAGGCCTTCAACTACAACAGCGTTATGCAGTGGAAGCTGGAGGAGGCGACGGGGAACATTGCCCAGCGGGGGCTCAAATCCCGCGTCCTCAACGGCTCCATCGCGACGGCGACCTCCTTTCTGATCCGCGTACAGACGGTTGCCGTGATCGTGGCCAGCGTCTACATGATCCACCAGGGCATACTGACGACGGGGGGATTACTGGTCGCCTACATCCTTTCGTCGCGGGCCGTCAACCCCGTCGGGAAGCTGGTGATGCTGATCTTGCAGTTCAACAAAGCCCGTGCAGGCTTCCGTGCAATCGAGAAGGTGATGGGAAGTGCCATCGAACACCCCAAAGAGCGTGAGTTTATCAGTGCAAGCCATCTCAAAGGAAAGATCGATTTCGTCAATGTAGATTTCGCCTACCCCGATTCGGCGCGCAATGCCCTGCATGACGTCTCGTTCACGATCGAACCCGGCGAACACGTCGCCATCATGGGAGAGATGGGATCGGGCAAGACGACCATCATCAACCTGCTGATGGGCTTTTATGCACCGAAGGAGGGAATGATCCTCGCGGACGACGTCGAGATGGATCAGTACGCCCCGGCGGAGCTGCGCAAACAGATCGCCTACGTGCCCCAGGAGATCGTTCTGCTGCAGGGGACGATCAAGGAGAACATCGCCCTGAAGCATCCCGGTATCGATTCGCACGAGATCGTCGAGGCGGCACGCCTGAGCGGCGCCCTGCGCTACATCAATCTCAACCCCGACGGCTTCAATATGAAGATCAAGGAGAAGGGACAGAACGTTTCGGGCGGGCAACGCCAGAGCATCGGAATCGCACGGGCCCTGATCGACGATTTCTCTTTGGTCCTTTTTGACGAGCCGACCTCGCATCTGGATGAAGAGAGCGAGCGCATCGCCATCCTCGGGATCTCCCAGAAGATCAAGGGGAAGACGGCGCTCTTCGTGACGCACAAAGACGCCGTTTTGGAACTGGTCGAGCGCATCATCCTGCTCGAGCGCGGGGAGGTCGTGATGGACGGAACGAAGGCGGAGGTCCTCGCCTACCTTAAAAAGTCGGAGGTGCACAGTGCTTGACAGTTCCATGCTCTCCAGCCGGCCGCCGAAGCGCCCCTCTGACAAGAGTGATCAGCGTCCCAGGGTCGTTTCAGAGGAGGAGCTGGCCTATCTTAACAGCCGCAGCGCCGCGGTACTGGAGCGTACGGCCCTGCATTCACGGCTTTTCCTCTGGATTATGCTGCTGACGGTGGCGGTTTTCATCGTCTGGGCGGATCACGCGATGATCGACGAGGTTGTCAAGGGCAACGGCAAGATCGTGCCGAGCAGTCAGATCAAGCCGATCCAGAACCTCGAAGGGGGGATCGTCAAGGAGATCCTCATCAAAGAGGGCGACCTGGTCAAAAAAGGCGAACCGCTGCTGAAGATGCAGGATATCTACTTCAGTTCGACGGTGGAGAAGACCCGGCTGGAGTATGACGAACTTTACGCCCGGGCGGTCCGCCTGCGGGCGGAGGCCCACGGGACGGCTTTTCTCGAACCCGAGACGAGCGACCCGGCGCAAAAGGCGCTGATCGAGAAGGAACGCAGCCTTTTCACGAGTAACCGGAAGCAACTCAAAAAGAGCATCGCGGTGCTCGACGCGCAGATCGTCCAGCGCAGCAGCGAGCTCAAAGAAGCGCGGGAGCACTATGTCGAGCTTGAGCAGGAGATGGAACTGGTTCGCAAGGAGATCGAGATTAACAAGCCCCTGGTCATAAAGCGGATCGTGCCCGAGGTTGACTATATCAAGCTGCAGCGCGATGCCAACAACGTACAGCAGTCCCTGACGACGACAAGACATCAGATCGCGTCGACGCGGGCGATGATCGACGAGGCAAAGAGCAAACGCGACGAAGCCGAGCTCGCTTTCCAGAACCGTGCCAAGGAGGAGCTCAACGGAATCGAGGCGCAGATGCAGCGGATCAAGGAGTCCCAGGCGGCGCTCGAAGACCAGGTGAGCCGGACCCTGGTGCGCTCGCCCGTCGACGGGATCGTCAAGCGCCTCTATGTCACAACGATCGGCGGGGTCGTGACGCCGGGCATGAAGATGATGGATATCCTTCCGACGGGAGATTCGCTGCTGGTCGAAGTCAAGGTCCATCCGCGCGATATCGCCTTCTTGTACCCCGATCAGCGCGCGGTGATCAAGATTACGGCCTATGATTTCGCCATCTACGGGGGACTCAGCGGCCGGGTCGTGCGGATCAGCCCCGACTCCATTAACGAAGCCGACGGCAAGACCTACTACCAGGTCTGGATCGAAACGGACAAAACGTTCCTCGGCACGGTGGAGAATCCGTTGAAGCTGATTCCGGGCATGGTCGTCAACGCGGAGATCATCACGGGCAAAAAGAGCATTCTCGACTATATTCTTCAACCGCTGCTGCGTACGAAAGACAATGCCTTCAAGGAGCGATAGGATGAAAAAACTCTACCTCTATTCTAGGCGGGATTCTGTGCTCAAACACTGGAAAACCGGGATGTCACGGTTGTATGATCTGCAGATGTTTCAGGATCTCGGAGCGCTCTACGGCGCTTTGGACAAAGCGCATCCCGCGGTCGTGCTGTTCGATTATGACGGCAATATCGGGGAGTTGGAGGAGCTGCTCCAGTTTCTCAAAGGGACGAAGAGCGCCGTGATGGCGATGAACAGCAGCCCCGTCTATTCTGACGGGATTCTGCTGCTCAAGGAGGGGGCACGCGCCCTGCTGAACACCTACGCTTCTGCCAACAACATCAATCAGGCCGTCAAGGCCGTCGTCGGCGGCAATATCTGGCTTTACCCGGAGTTTATCCAGATGATGATCCGGCAGAACAGCATGATGGCAGCCCAGCGTCAGGAAGCGCTTGACCCGTTGTCGGCGCGGGAACGCGAGCTGGCGGAGATGGTGGCGCTCGGGATGAGCAACAAGGAGATCGCCCAGACGGCGGATATCACAGAACAGACGGTCAAGACCCATTTGAAGACGGTGTATGAGAAGCTCGGCGTGGCCAGCCGGCTCGAGCTGGCCATTATGGTCAATAATGCCAGACGATAACAAATTCATACGAAAGTAGTATTGAGCTGTGCGGCGGTTAAAGCCTATAATACAGCTAAGATACATCAAAAGGAGATGAGATGGCAACTGCAATCGGAATGGTAACGGCAATTGAAGGCGTTGTGAAAGTGATTGGACCGGGCGGCCACGAAAAGATCGCTGTATCCGGGGATATCATCCACGAAAATGACACCGTGATCACCGGGGAAGGCGGTATCGTACTGAGCCTCGACAACGGCCATACCGTTGAGATCGGCTCACACGAACATGTCGTACTCGACAGCAGCGTAACGGTCGATACGGCGGAAAACGACGCGTTGATCGGCGATGTTACCGCCCTCGAAACCGCCCTGATGGGCGGCGAGATGGGTGCGACTGCAGCAGGTCAGGGCGGTGGCCAGGGCAGCGGACTGAGCGAAGGCGCCATCTATGAAGAGCGTGATGACGCGCGGGGTGACGTCGGTGCCGATCAGGAAGGTGACGAAGTGGGTGCCCGCGGTGTTGCGAGCGCGGAAATCGGCAATCCGGCGGATGCCCGTCCGGCGGCTGAAACCGATACAGACACGGACACCGATACAGACACTGACACGGATACAGACACCGATACGGATACAGACACCGATACGGATACAGACACCGATACGGATACAGACACTGACACCGACACGGATACCGACAACGACGACGATGACGATACCGACAACGACGACGATACCGACAACGACGATGACAACGATGACGATGATGACGATGATGACGACGGCAACAACGGCCACGGTAACGATGATGACCATGATGACGATAGCAACCCGGGTCAGGGGGGCGGCGGTCACGGTGCCGACACGGACGATGACTCCGACGATGACGACGACGGCAACAACGGCCACGGCAATGACGATGACCATGATGACGACAGCAACCCGGGTCAGGGCGGCGGCGGTCACGGTGCCGACACGGATGATGATTCCGACACCGATACGGATACCGACACCGATACGGACGACGATGGTAACAACGGTCACGGAAATGACGATGACCATGATGACGACAGCAACCCGGGTCAGGGCGGCGGCGGTCACGGTGCCGACACGGACGATGACTCTGATACAGACACCGACACCGACACGGATACCGATACCGACACGGATACGGATACCGATGCCGACTCTGACAGCGATGACGACCATGACAACGGTCACGGCAACGATGAGGACCATGACGACGACAGCAACCCCGGACAGGGCGGCGGCGGCCATGGTGCGATGGATGCGGAGGACTTCGACCTCTTCGATGACGGCGATCTGGACGATCTGGATGTGGATCCGGATCCGGACAGCGTTGTCTAAGCGGCGGGCTCGTCCCGCACCGCTTTTACCAAAGGGTGCCCGCGAGGCACGTTTTTGTAAGGGCCGGAAAGCATCACAAGCGATGCAAGGCATGTGAAGGAGAGGGTATGACGGTACCGCACGCGGTCTCCGGCGCGGAAACGGCAGATGAGATGCAGTTTTTTGGGGCGGTTCGGAAGCTGCTGGCGGGAGAGCCTTCGGCATTCCCGCTTCCCAAACGGTTTGCACGGAGCTTCGATCCCTCCTGCTCGCAGCTCTATATTACGCTCTTTCAACGCGGCGTGAAGCCGATGCGCTGGGGATCGCGTCGCCGTTCGCTGGCGGAGAGCGTACGCCGCGCCGTGGCGGGAGTACGCAAACGCAAAGGCTTTGAGGCTTTTCATGTTTCCGACCCCTCCGTGTGCCGGATCATGGTTGAGATGGTGACGGAGGAGATCCCCTGTCGTCCGGAAGAGTTGACGTGGATGGACGTGTCGCCGGCGCGATATGAGCCCGGGGTGACCGGGGTACGCTGTGTCTATGAGGGGACGGTGCGTTACGTCATGCCGACCGATGCCGTGACCCACAGCATCATGAGTGTGACGCAGCTGCTGGACTATCTTGCCGGGCGCTTCGGTCTGGCGCAGAAGGGGCAGGATGAGGAGCAGCGTGCCGCGATGATGCGCGGCCTCCCGCTGCAGTGCTGCCTGCTCAAAAGCGTTGCCGTAATCACCTATGAAGCGAAGACTCTTCCGCTGTACCGGGGGCTTCCGTCGCCTTTTCCCCTCTCGGCCGGTACCGTGGAGAGGGTACTGCGCGAGAGCATCGGTTGGCTGGCGGACAATATGCGGCGCGACGGACGCTTCCTCTACTATTACGATCCCCTGCGTGACAGCGAAGCCGATTTTCAGCACCCGAAGAACCCGGGTTATTACAACATACTGCGCCACAGCGGCGCGACGATCACCCTGCTCGAGGGGTATACGCTCTTCAAAGAACGCCGTCTGCTGGAGGCGGCGCGCCGCTCCATCGATTATTTTGTGACGACGTTGCAAGAAGAGGAGGATGCGGAGGGGTATCGCTGCTACCCCTTTTATAACAAGAAGTCCAAGCTCGGGGGTGCGGGCATAGGGCTGGCCGCCCTGATGCGTTACCGCCATCTCAGCGGCGACGGGCGTTACGGGCGCTATGCAGAGGGGTTGGTCCGGCACCTGCTCAGCCGTATCGACGGGGAGGGGGAGATGATCGGCTACTACCGCCACCCGCGTTTCGGGAAGGGGGCGCCGCTTGTCGGCATCGATGACAAGACGAAGCGGGGCCTCTTCTCCTTTTACTACCCCGGCGAGGCGCTGCTTGGCCTGGCACTTTTCCATGCACACGGCGACGGGTCGGAAAAACTGAAAGCGCGCATTCGGCATGAGAGCCGCCGGGCACTTGATTTTCTCATCCATATCCGTCCGAAGCGCTATGCCGATCTCTTCGAGCCGCTGCCGGCAGACAGCTGGCTGATGCAGGCAATCGAGGCCTGGGACGGGATTGAAGGCGTCGTCACCGATGCCCACCGGGCCTTCGTGTACGGGGACGCGGCACAGATGATCCGCCATATGTACACGCCTGATAATGCGCTCTGTCCAGATTATGCCGGCGGGTTTTACTACCGTTTCGGTGACCACGTCTACCATGACGGTTCGCGCTGCGAAGGACTGATGGCGGCCTACCGGCTGGCGCGGCAGCGGGGGGAGCGGGCGCAGATGACGCACATCCTCGGGCCCATGCTTCTGGCGGCGCGGGGACTGCTCGCCACCTTCAATACGCCCGAATCCGCGTACGCCCACCGCTACCCCGAGCGCAGCGTCGGCAGCTTCCGCTTCAAACTGACGCGCCAATGGATCCGTGTCGATGCCGTGCAGCATGCCGCCTGTTTCTATGCCCGTCTGCTCCCGATACTGAAGTGAAATACCTGGGCTGAAAGCTTAACCCCCCACAGCTGGGCGCGCGTTACTGTTTTGTTTTTGCTTCTTGCGCTAAAATGTGGGCCAATTTCGTCACAAAGGCTTTCTGTGAAACGGTTCCTCGCGTTTTTTACCCTGCTTTCGGCGACGCTCCTCTTCGCCTTTCAGAGCAGTTTCCTGATGCCCGAAGAGGCATTCAAACCCAAGGCTTCCCTGCTCGACAACCAGCACATCGCCATTGACATCGAACTGGGCGAGGGCATCTATGTCTATGCCGACAAACTTGATGCCAAGGTCAAGGCGCCCTCCGGGGTCTCCATCTCCGAAGTGAAGGTCAACAGCGTTGCGGAAGAGCATGACGGCGACATGGTCCACCTGCACAACGTGCCCGTCGAGATCATCCTGACATCGTCGCAGAAAACGGGCACAGTCCCGGTGACCGTCGCTTTCGCGTTTCAGGGGTGTTCGGAGCGCGGGCTCTGCTACGAGCCGCAGAACAAAGAGTACACCTTCGACGTCGATCTCGCCAAACTTGGTTCGCCCGCCGCCGCGGCACCCGAAAAGCCGAAAGCTCCGGCGAGCGTGCAGGGTGAGAGTGAAACGGACATCATCGTCGACACGCTCAAAGGCGGCAGTCTCTGGGCGATCCTGGCCCTCTTTTTTGGCTTTGGACTCGCGCTTTCGCTGACCCCGTGCATCTTTCCGATGATCCCGATCCTCTCCTCCATTATCGTGTCGCAGGGGGAGAAACTGACGGCCCGGCGCGGGTTCACCCTTTCGCTTGTTTATGTCCTGGCGATGGCCTTTGCCTATACGATCGCCGGGATCATGGCGGGCCTTTTCGGAGAGAACCTGCAGGTGATCTTGCAAAACCCGTGGGCCATCGGGGCATTCGCGCTGATCTTTGTCGCGCTGGCATTTTCAATGTTCGGGTTTTACGAGATCGGGCTCCCGGCGACGCTGCAGACGCGTCTGTCGCGTTTTTCGGACAAGGCGGGTGAAAAGGGCGGGTTTACCGGTGTCGCGGTGATGGGCTTTTTGAGTGCGCTTATCGTCGGCCCCTGCGTGGCCCCCGGCCTGGCGGCGGCGCTGATCTACATCGGCCAGACGGGCAATGCGGCCCTCGGCGGCGTCGCTCTCTTTGTCATGAGCCTCGGCATGGGGGTTCCGCTGCTGCTCATCGGCCTGGGCGCCGGCAGATTTATGCCGAAACCGGGCGGCTGGATGAACATTGTCACGGAGGTCTTCGGCGCCGTGATGATCGGTGTCGCTATCTGGATGGTATCGCGGGTGATCCCGGACTGGATCACGATGATGCTCTGGGCGATCTACTTCATCGTCGCCGCCGTCTACCTCGGTGCTTTCGAACCGATCCACGGCGGTGTCCGCCGTTCAATGCACTCCTTTATCAAGGCGATCGGCATCGTCTTCATGCTCTACGGCACGATTCTGCTCGTCGGGGCGCTCTCAGGCGGGACGTCGATGACGCACCCGCTCAAAGGGTTTGAGGTCAAAATGTGCACGGATGGCTCTGCTGCTCCTGCCGCTACAAAAGAGGTGGCCTTCGAGGTGATCCACTCCGAAGCGGAACTGGAGCAGATCATCGCCGACAACAAAGGGAAAAAGGTGATGCTGGACTTCTCCGCCACGTGGTGCGCGGCCTGCCAGGAATATGCGGAGTTCACCTTCGCCGACCCGCGTGTCGCGGCGGCACTGCAGGATTTCGTCCTGGTGCAGGCGGACGTGACGGAGAACAGCGACCCTGAAAGGGCGCTGACGAAAAACTTCGGACTTTACGGCCCTCCGGGCATCCTCTTCTTTGATGAAAAAGGGAAGTTGATGAAGGAGAAGACACTGATCGGCTACAAGCCGCCCGAAGCTTTCCTGGAACACCTGCGCTCGCTCTAATACGCAGCGCCTAGAACTGCTCCCAGAGCCACTCGGCCACGGCCTCCTTTTCGGCGTTCGTCAACCCTTTGACGGGCGTCATCACCCCGAACTTTTCCACCATCTCCGGCAGGCATAGAACATACTCTTCGTCGGGATCGTCGATGTACTCCTTGACAAAGGCCTTGACGACTTTGCGCTGGACATCTTCATCCTCGTTGTGGATGTGGATCATCATCTTCAGCCGCATGGCGACCATGCGTATCGTCGGCGCTTTCATCTTCGCCTTCTGCTGGCCGCGCGCCGGTTCTTCCAGCGGGAGCATGACCATATGGCAGGAGGCGCAGTGCTGCTCGTAAACCTTGTAGCCGTCCGCGCCAAAAAGCGATGCGGCGAGGAGGAGGGGCAGGATCATCGGTTTCATCGGCACTCCTTTACATGGGCGTTATTTTTCATTATGCCACTGTGTTGTTAAGGAGAGATCGGGGGTGTAGAATTAAAAAATATTATTCAGCGTCCCAGCCGAAAGCGGTGATGATACTTGCGAAGGCCTCCCCGACAGAGGCCTCGATACAGAGCGGCTCACCGGTGACGGGATGGGGGAGTTCGAGCTTCGTCGAGGCCAGCAGCAGTCGGTGGCAGGCGAAATGTTCCCGGAAGAGGTTGTTGTGCTCTGTCCGGCCGTATTTGGTGTCGCCGACGATGGGGTGCAGCAGATGTTTCATATGGCGTCGCAGCTGGTGTTTACGCCCCGTTTCGGGCCGCAGCCGTACCAGGGAGTAGCGGGCGGTCTGGTAGCGCCCGACGGGGATAGGAAGCTCGACGGTCGCGAGACGCTCAAAGAGCGTGACGGCCTCCTGGGCCTCCTTGTCCGTGCGCGCCTTCGCGTCGGTCATCTTGTCGAGCAGCTCTTTGAGCGGGTAGTCGATGCGGCCCCCTTCGTCAATGTAGCCGCGCACGACGGCGAGGTACTCCTTGCGGACGCTCCCGGCCTCGAAGATCTCGCCGACTTTGCGGGCGGTTTCCGGGTCGAGTGCGAAGAGCAGCACGCCGGAAGTGGGCTTGTCGAGGCGGTGGACGGGGTAGACGTACTGCCCGATCTGGTCCCGGACGAGCTGCAGCGCGAAGCGCGTCTCGTCCTTATCGATCCAGGAGCGGTGCACGAGCAGCCCGCTGGGCTTGTTTACGGCTACAAGCCACTCGTCGCGGTAGAGGATCTCGAGGGGTTCGTCCATGCTGCGTCGCCTTTTTTGGATGCGATTATAGCGTCAAATGAGGCGCGCACCTCCCGAACGGCTTCCACCATGTTGGCCAGGCTCGGCTTGACCTCTTCCCATTTGCGGGTTTTGAGGCCGCAGTCGGGGTTGATCCAGAGCTGCTCCTGGGGCAGCACCTCCAGCAGGGCGTTGATCTGCGCGACCATCTCCGCCACCGGCGGGACACGGGGGGAGTGGATGTCGTAGACGCCGGGACCCACCTCCTGCTTGTAGCCGACCTCTTTGAAGATGCGCAGCAGGGCGTTGCCGCTGCGGGCGGTCTCGATGGAGATGACGTCCGCGTCCATCGCCTCGATGGTATGGATGACGTCGTTGAACTGGCTGTAGCACATGTGCGTATGGATCTGCGTCTCGCTGCGCGCGCAGGCAACGCTGCGGCGGAAGGCGTCGACGGCCCAGGTCTCGTAGGCGGAGATGTTCTCGCGGCGCAGCGGGTACCCCTCCTTGAAGGCCGCTTCGTCCACCTGGACAATGCGGATGCCGGCGTTTTGGAGGTCGTCGACCTCGTCGCCGATGGCCAGGGCGATCTGCGCGGCGACGTCGGCACGGGGAAGGTCGTCGCGGACGAAGGACCAGTTGAGGATCGTGACGGGACCGGTGAGCATTCCTTTGACGATCTTGGACGTTTTGCTCTGCGCGTAGGTCGTCCAGTCAACGGTCATCGGCAGGGGACGGCTGACGTCGCCGTAGATGAGCGGCGGCTTGACGCAGCGGCTGCCGTAGCTCTGGACCCACCCCTTGGCGCTGAAAACAAAGCCGGCGAGTTGTTCGCCGAAGTACTCCACCATATCGTTGCGTTCGGGCTCGCCGTGTACAAGCACGTCCAGTCCGATCGACTCCTGGAAAGCGATACAGTCGTCGATGTAGGCTTTGATGCCCGCGTCGTACGCCTGCACATCGATGTCGCCGCGTTTGAAGTCACGACGCAGCGTACGGAGTTCCGGCGTCTGGGGGAAGGAGCCTATCGTCGTCGTCGGCAGGAGGGGGTAGCGCAGCGCCTCGCGCTGGGCCTTGATCCTTGTTTCATAGGGCTCGGCACGTTCCGTCCCTGTCTGAGCTGCGACGCGCTGCTGTACAGCGGCGTCGTGGATACGCGGGGAGCATTGCCGTGTATGGACGGCCTCCCGGCTGAGCTGCATCAGGCTCAGCTCCGCATCGTCCAGCGCCTCGCCGGCAAAGCGTTTGGCGACGACGTTCAGTTCGGCCAGTTTCTCTTTTGCAAAGGCGAGCCACTGCTTTATTTCCGCATCCAGTGCCGTTTCCGCTTCGAGCGAATAGGGCACATGCAGCAGCGAACAGGAGGTGGCGGGAACGATGCGGGACCGGGGCACCGTCTGCGCGATCGTCTCGAGCGTGTTGCCGACGGCATCGAGGTCGCTGCGCCAGACGTTACGACCGTCGATCACCCCGGCGATGAGCGTTTTGCCGCTTTGCGCGATCGTGCCGAGCGCTTCGCTATTGCGCGGGCCGTGGACGAAATCGAGGGCAATCCCGCTGATGGGCGTATGGGCGAGGACTTCGACGGCCTCGCAGGCGTGTTCGAAGTAAGTCGCGACGATGATTTCAACATTCGACACGCTTCTGCCGAGCCGGTCGTAGGCCCGTTTGAGCAGGCTCAGTGTCTTGGCGTCCGGCCCGGTGACGAGGAGCGGCTCGTCGATCTGGACGGTGACGCGGTCGTCGAGGGTGCTGATGGCCGTCAGCACTGCGTCATAGCACTCCAGAATCGCATCGAAATGGGCGTAGCGGTCAAAGTTTTTGTCAGCGCTTTTGCCGAGGCCGAGGAAGGTAAGGGGACCGACCAGGTTTATTTTCGGGGCGATCCCTGCCGCCTTCGCCTCCTGGTATTCAGCGACGATTTTCGAAGCGTTCGGCGCAAAGGCGTCATCCGCCGCGAACTCAGGGACGATGTAGTGGTAGTTGGTGTTGAACCATTTGGTCATCTGCATCGCGGTGCGCTGTCTGTCGCCGCGGGCCATGGTGAAGTAGCGGATTGTTTCGTCTTCAATGTTACGGAAGCGGGCCGGGACCGCGCCGAGCATGATACAGGTGTCGAGCATCGCGTCGTAGAAGCTGAAGTCGTTGCAGCTGATCGCGCCGATGCCGGCGGCCTGCTGCTCCTCCCAGTGGCGGCGGCGCAGATCGGCCGCACAGTTTTCAAGGGCGGAAAGGTCGCTTTTGCCGCTCCAGTAGCTCTCCAGCGCGAACTTGAGTTCGCGGTTCTCCCCGATGCGCGGGTAGCCGATGACGTAGTTTTTTGACATGGGTCTGTCCTTTGATTTTTTTCTATTTTTGATTGTCATTATGATCGGATGGAAAAAATCAGAGGTGCGGCGGATGGACCCCGGTACGTCGGAAGCTGTAGAATCGGCAGTTGCAGGTACAGGCGGATTTTTTGCGGCAGGCGCGCAGGGTTAGGAAGGTTCGGCGTCTAAAGTAACAGTCGCAGTGGCAGGGTTTGTCGCTGGTGAAGCAGGTGAGGGCCTCCAGGGGCTCCTCGGGCGGTGCTTCGTCGCTTTCGCGGTCGTGCTGCAGGACGGTGGCGTAGGTTTCGAGACACACCCGCAGGGCGTTTTGCGCGGGCGCGACGCTGTGCGCCTGGATGGAAGCGAGGGTAAAATAACGCTTGCCGAAGCCTCTGGGTGTTCTCAACGCACCGCTCCTGTTCTAAAAATCTTGCGCCATTATACTGAGATCAATCTTTGCGTACGGCAATCGCCTGTTTGCGCATGCGGTATTTTTCGTGCGGTTCGTTCCAGAACTCCCTGTACTCCAGCACGCTGAAGCCCTCGCCGAAGAGCGATTTAAGCTCCTCTTTCTGGAGCAGGAAGTCCGGGTTGGAGTCGGGCTTCTCGTTGCCCGCGTCGGCCATATAGGTCTCGACGACCATGATGCCGCCGGGCTTCAGCGCCGCTTTCGCCCGCGTGATCAGGTCGCGGTCGAGGAAGTTCGTCTTGACGATCATGTCGTAGGTTTCCGCGTCGGGGACAAAGGTATCGAGGTCCGCTTCGATCAGGTTGATGTGCGCAAGGTCTGCCTTCTCCCGCAGGGCCGCGAGGGCGACGGTCGAGATATCGACGGCATCGACCGCAAACCCCTCGTCGGCCAGGTAGAGGCTGTGGCGCCCGCCGCCGCAGGCAAGGTCGAGGGCCTTTCTCCCCGGGGCCTCGGCGGCGTGGGCGCTCACCAGTTCGCTCGGCGGCCGCCTGTCAAGCAGGCCCTCCATCTCCGTGTATTTTTTATCCCATTTTACTTTGTCTTTCTGGGCCAATGCTTCTCCTTGTCGTATGTCTCTGTTGTCCGGGGTATGCAGAAACGATGCGACCGATTATAGTCCCAAACGGCTGATGAAACGATGGCGGCGTTGCCACGGAAACGCCGGAGCGGCAGCTTAATCAGCCCCTCAAGCCGCTTTGTCTATACTGGGTACCACTAAAGGAGCAGTATGGAACGGGTCAGAATCGGGGCGCATCATAAAACGAAGTCAATGTGGAAAACGGTGCCGGGAACGGTGCTGATCTACCTGCCGATCCTGGCGGCGATCCCCTTCGCCGTGCTGGCGGTCATCCTGGTGCGCTGGCACCTCCGTATCATGGGGGCGGAGCAGCTGAAATCTTACCGGGAGTTCATTCCCGACTGGGAGAGCCACCGCTATACGCGGCAAGACCAGATCACCTTCACGACGGAGACGCCGCGATGGCACCTCAGCCGTTTCCGCTTTTTCTGGCTCTTCAACTGCAAACTCTACTGCCCTTTGAGCGTGGCGCTCTTTAGCTACCTGGCCTATCTCGTGAAAGTCGTGGAGAATTGGTGGTGCCCCTTCTATCATGACAAAAAGCCCTCCTACAAAGAGGCGGCTATCGACCAGTCATTTTGGCACATCTACCCGGAAGAGAAGGCAAAACTCCATCCCGATGACCGGGAAAACCCCCTCTGGAACGAAACCTCCCCGGAGCGCTAAAAGCGTTTCCAGAAATCCCGGGTAAAGAGCAGCACGACGGTGAAGAACTCCAGCCTGCCGATGATCATGGCCGCCGAAAGGATCATCTTGTCGATCCCGCTGAAGAAGTGGAAGTTCTCCGAAGGGCCCGTCATGGCGAAGCCCGGCCCGATATTGCCGACGCAGGCAATCGAGGTACTGATGCAGGTGACCGCATCGTAGCCGCGGGCAAAGAGGTAGAAGGTGAGCAGGACGTTGGTGGTGATAAAGAGGAAGAGGAAACCGCTGACGCTGCCGATGACTTTGCCGCTGACGGGTTTGCGGTCGACGAAGACCCCCACGACGGCATTGGGGTGGAGGATCTGTTTGAGCTGGGCTTTCAGGTTCTTGAAGAGGATGACGTAACGGATGATCTTCATCCCCCCTGCCGTCGAACCGGCGTTGCCGCCGAGCAGCATGGCGATGAGCAGGAGCGCGACGGGGACGGCGCCCCAGAGCTCGTAGTTGATCGTCGCGAAGCCCGTGGTGGTCAGCAGGGAGGCGACGGTGAAAAAGGCGTGGGTCGTACTGTAGACAATGCTGTCGCCGCTGTTGGCCAGGTGCACCAGGGTGAGGATGGAGGCAAGCAGGATGAAGAGTCCGAGATACCACCGCACCTCTTCGGCGCGGAAACCGCTGAAGTCGCCCCGGGCCGCTTTGAGGTGGGCGAGGAAGTTGATCCCCGAAAGCATCATGAAAAAGGTCGTCGTCCAGAGGATGACGGGCGCGTCGTCCCAGTACCCCATCGAGAGGTCGCGCGTGGAAAAACCGCCCGTCGATATCGTCGAAAAGGCGTGGTTGACGGCATCGAAAAGGTCCATTCCGCCAGCAAGGAGCAGCACGGTGTTCGCCGCGGTAAAGAAGAGGTAAAGCCCCCAGAGCCGCAGCGCCGTATCCCTGATCTTCGGCGTCGCCTTCTCCAGCTGCACGCCGGTGGATTCGGCCCGGAACATCGTCATGGAACCGGTCGGGTTGATGAGCGAGAGCAGGCCAACGCCCAGGACGATGATCCCCATCCCGCCGAGCCAGTGCATCAGGCTGCGGAGCATCAGGATGCTTTTGGGCAGATGCTCTATTTCCGTGTAAATCGTCGCCCCGGTTGTCGTAAAGCCGCTGATCGCTTCAAAAAAAGATTCGGCGAAGGTGGCCTCGGTGTAGATGTAGAGGGGGACGGCCCCGGCGATGCCGAGCAGGATCCAGACGAGGTTGACCGAAAAGATGGCGCTTTTGACCGTCATCCGCATCCGCCGGCGGTAGAGGGCGGCGAACAGGGTAAGGTTGAAGAGGAAAAAGAGCAGGTCGAAGCGGATGAAGGGCGCCATGTTTTCGCCGTACACGATGCCCGTCCCGATGGGGATGAGAAAGAAGAGCGCCAGGCCTATTCCGATGGCGCTGATGAACTTGGCGCTGTTGATCAGAGTGTGTAGATCCACTGCTTGATCTCCTCCTCATTATCGGCATGGACGAAAACGAACAGGACGTCTTCGCGGTGCAGCTGCAGTTTCGCCACCCAGGGGAGCAGGAGATTGTCGCGGAAGAGGAAACAGCGGCACCGCTTCGGGTTCGGCGGTTTGACCATCTTCTCCAGCAGCGGCGAATCGGGGAAGATTTTGCGCGAGTAGATCAGCCCCTTGCCGCCGCAGTAGTGGCGCTCGGAGATGATGGAGCTGGAGCTGATCTTCTCGAGGATCGTGTAGTAGGCGCTCGATTTCGGGCCTCGGATGGCGGTGATGCCCAGGGAGTGCATCAGCTGGTAGCGTTCGAGGTCGTTGTTGATCGCCACGGTCCGCGTGATGCCGCGCTCTTTCGCTTCGAGGGAGCGGATGATGTTCTCCTCATCCTCCTTGCTCGTGAAGATCGCCATGTCCGCGCGCCCGACGTGCTCGTTGTCGAAGAGGGTATGCTCGATGTAGTGGCTGTTGATGACCGTCGCCTGCTCCTGCAGCAGTTCGGAGGCGTGCTCGCACTTCTCGATCTGGTTGTCGATGATCTTGAGCTGCACCCCCTTGGGGATGAGCGCCCTGGCGATCTCCAGCCCCAGCAGGTCGGCATCGAAAATGGCAACGCGGCTGATCCGATCGGGGAGGGAGGGGTTGAGCCTTGCGCAGTAAGCGCGAAGGGTGTCGGGGTCGCCGAAGAAATAGACGAGGTCCCCCCGCTGCAGCAGGGTCTCTTTTTCGGGGAGGATAAAGCGTTTATCGCGCTCAAGCCCAACGACAACGGAGCTTTCATGGATAAAATGCGACACCGGGATGCCCGCTTCGGGGGCTTCGTCCACGAAAACGGAGATCATGAGGAAGGAGGTGTAGATGAAGGATTTGACGTTGTTCGCCTGGGGAAAATCCAGCAGCGCGCTGATGGACTTTGCCGCGGAGGAGAAGGGGAAGACGGCTGTGCTGATCCCGAGCTTCCCGGCGATGGTACTGTCGGCGAAGAAGGGGTTCTTGAGGCGGATGATCTTCCGGTCGGCGACGATGACGTCCCCGGCAATGAGGGTGGAGAGGATGTTCGCCTCGTCGCTGTCGGTGACGGCGATGAAGATATCGAAACGGCGGTTTTTCAGGGGAGCGTAGGTGTCTGGGTCTTCGATGTTCCCGGCGATGGTGAAGACGTCGATGCTCTCCTGCAGCTGCTGCAGCGCGGAGGGCCTCTGGTCGATGATGGTGACGTTGTGGCGGTGCGAAAGGGTACCCGCCAGGCGGTAGCCGACCCGTCCCGCACCCGCAATGATTATATTCACGCTGTGTCCTTGAGGTGCATTGTAGTACACAGTTTCTTAAGGGCATCCGGTTTGTAAAAGAGGGGGCTTAAAATCGCCGGCGGAGGTGAAAACCATGCGCCGGGTACGAGCTGGGGATTATTCGTCGTCGTTGCGCTGCTTTTCGAGGTACCAGGCAAAGGCGACGAGGCAGATGATGACCCCGGCCCAGACCATAAAGCCGGGCAGGGCGGCGGTGTTGAGATGGCCGGCACTGTCCGGCGGGAGGTTCGCGGGGCCCACTGTCAACTCCTCGTGGTTGTCTTCAGACCATTATAGCCTGAAATCAGCGGTGGTTCTCCACGGTCGGGGGAACAACGGCGCTGTCGGCCTGCATGGCGAGGGCTTCGGGATGGGCTTTGTAATGGGCGCGCACCGCTTCGGCCAGGCGCGCCTTGACCGCTTCGTCGACCAGGACGATCTCGTCCGCTTCGGGAAGGGCGTCGATGATGGCCTGCAGGAGCGCGTCTTGCGGGGCAGCCATCTTCGGCAGCCAGCTCTGCAGCAGGGCCTTGTCGACGAACTCGGGGATGGAGCCCATGATGCCGACGTCGTTCTGGTCGTGGATCAGCAGCCCCGAGGTCGTGCCGCGGTCGAGGGTGAGGACCTGGAAGAGGTAGAGGGTGTGGTAGGCGAGCTGTTCGGCGACATCCTCTTCGCTCACCTCCGTCCGCTTGGCCAGGGCGTCGGCGATGATGGAGACATAGACGTCGATCACCTGCTCGGCAAAATATTTCGCAAACCCGTAGTCCGTCCCGAAGTCGCCGCTGTTGTGGTGCTCAAGGTAGAAGTGCGCGACGCCGCGGTGGCGTCCGAGGGCGGGGATGTTGAAGTAGCGGTCACCCTGTTCCGCGCCCCGCTCAAAGAGGTCCGGGGTGATGAAATTGAGGTGTTCGATAAAACGGTGCTGATCCTCTTCGTAGAAGATGGAGGGGTTCAGGTCCGCCATGATGCGCCAGTAGCCCTCGCCGTCCTTCATGCGGGTATAGCTGATGTGCATGTGGATGGAGGGGACATGGGGGTTGCGCGGGTGGATGATGGTCGAGATGGCGCTGGCGGCGTCGAGCTTCTTCTCGGGCATATCCTCGTAATGCACCTGCGATACGTTGACGGAAGCACGGTTGAAGAGCCGCTCGTCGCGCCCTTCGTAGCGCATCCCGCCGCCGTGGCGCCCCTCGTCGCGGAACCACTCTATGGCTTCGAAGGGGACGTTCCCGCCGAAGATCTGGCTCAGCCCGTTGAGGCGGTTGACAAAGTAGAGCTGCAGGTTCTCCATCAGGGCGATCGCCGCCTCGGACTCCGCCGTTTTCGAATAGATGCGTTCCATGACTTAGGCCTCCTTGATTGCTTTTTTAATCAGCCCCGTCGAAGCGAAAAAGAGCAGTTCGAAGAGCGGATCGATGCGCGCCGTATTCGCATCGGGGGCGTCGACGGCCTTGAAGGTGAAGGGTTCGCCCTCTTTGGGCGTGATGGTGAAGGTGACGGGGAAGAGGGTCCGCACGGCGTTCTGCTCTTTTTTCGAGCCCTTTTCCAGCAGGTTTTCCATCGTGTCATGCTTCTTGACCATCTGGGTGATCGTCTCGATCTTGTCGGCGAAGAGGACTTTGTTCCAGCTCACCTTGCCCTGCTCAAAGTGGAACGATGCCGTCTTGTTCTGCAGGGGCGAGGGCTTCATGCCGAGGATCGTCTCCACCAGGCCGAGCAGGCGGCCGGTACCGCCCAGGGCTTCGGCGCAGGCGTTAAGCTGCTCGCGGATGGCCGCGAGGGTGTCGTTGTCATAGGTATTGAATTGCAGCATTTTTTTCTCCTCAGGCGCAGTGGTGCGCGGCAATGAAACCGGTAAAACGTTTGGCCTGAGGATTCTCGAGGGCCTCGCTCATTTCGGCGGCGGTGTGTGGGTCGAACTGTTTGTGCAGCTGGCGGAAGCAGCGGCGCACACTCTCGATGTCCTCGCGGTCCTCGAAACGGCGACGCATCCCGATCAGGTTGAGTCCCCGGACGGTGGCGGGGTTCCCCTCGACGAGGCAGAAGGGCGGGACGTCGTACTGCAGGTTCGACGCGCCCCCGACCATCACGCCCGTGCCGATGGTGCACTCCGCGTGCACGGTGCTGAGGCCGCCGATGATGACGCGCTCTTCGCAGCGGCTCTTCGCCTGCATCGTCACGGCGTTGGTCAGGATGCAGTTGGCGCCGAGGGTGACGCCGGGGAAGAGCTGGACGTAGGCCATGATGAAGTTCTCTTCGCCGATGACAACGGCGTCGGCGGTGTCGTTCTGCGTCGCGAACTGGCAGAACTCGCGCACAAAGGTGCCTTTTCCGACGGTAACGGGCGCGACGCCGTTGCCGATCTTGACAAAGGAGAAGAGGCGTACGCCCGCTTCGAGGGTGACGGGGCCTTCAAGCACGACGTGGGCCTCGAGGCGTACGCCCGCACCGATCACGCAGTCGGCGCCGATGTTGCAGAAGGGCCCGATATGGGCGTCCGGGGCGATCACGGCGCCCGGAGCAATGACGGCGGTAGGATGGATCATGCTTCGGTTGCCACCTGCAGGGTAATGATGCTGTCTTCGATCGTGGCCAGCGAACCGCGCTCGCCCGTTTCGAGGTAGGTGATGAAGGCCTCAACCTCTTTGAGCAGCGGCTCGTCCTTCTTGATGTGGCAGCCGCGCACGACGTAGGAGTTGTTGACGTGGAAGTTCGAGTACTCGGTGAGGTTCTGCGTGATCAGGTCCGCCTCGAAGTAGGCGTCCTTGCAGGCGACCTCGATGGTACGCTTTTTGAACGGCGTGAGCCAGTTGGTCAGGATCTCGCCGACGATGGCGTCTTCGAGCTCGAAGCTCAGTACCGCGTTGTCCTCGTGGTGGTTGTGGATCTTGCGGGATTTGAAGATGTTCTTTTCCAGGATGTTGCGGTGGGTGATGAAGCGCATCAGGTCGATGTCGTGCACCGAAAGGTCGGTCAGGACACCGACGTCGGCGATGCGCGGCGGGAAGGGGCCGACGCGGGTGATGGACATCGTATAGATCTCCTTGCCCTCGAGCTCCTCTTTGAGCGCCTGGACGACGGGGTTGAAGCGTTCGACGTGGCCGACGCAGCTTTTCAGCCCCGCCTCTTGGACAGCCTTAGCGATCAGTTTCGCGTCTTCGATCGTCGAGGCCGCCGGTTTTTCGATAAAGACGTGCACCCCGCGCTCGATACACTTGAGCGCGACCTCTTTGTGCAGGAAGGTCGGCACGACGATGATGGCGGCATCGGGCTTGGCGGTGTCGAGCATCTCGTCGACGTCGGTAAAGAAGGGCTCGGCAAACTCGCCGTTTTTCACGACGTCGCAGAGCGCGACGATCTCGACTTTTTCGCCCAGGGCGTGGAGGATGCGGTAGTGGTTGCGGCCCATGGAACCCAGGCCGATGAGGGCGATCTTGATCATGCGTTCTCCTCCAGGGCGGTGACGATGAAGTCCTGCTGCTCCGCGGTGAGGTAGGGGCTCATCGGCAGGGACATGATCTCTTCGCTGACACGCTCGGAGACGGGGAAGTCGCCGGGTTTGTAGCCCAGCGGTGCGAAGGCTTCCTGCAGGTGCAGCGGCATGGGGTAGTGGACCGCCGTCGGGATGCCTTTGGCGTTCAGGGCCGCGGCGACGGCTTCGCGGTGCTTGACGCGGACGGAGTACTGGGCGTAGACGCTGGTACGTTCTTCCATGACGGCAGGGGTAACGACGTTCGCGTTGGCGAGCTTTCCGCTGTAGGCCGCACCGATGCGCATTCGCGCCTCGACTTCATCGTCGAAGTGGGCGAGCTTGACATTAAGGACCGCCGCCTGGATGGCGTCGAGGCGGCCGTTGATGCCGATGTACTTGTGCTTGTAGCGCTCGTTCTGGCCGTGGTTGAGCAGCATGCGGATCTTTTCCGCCAGAGCGTCGTCACTGGTAAAGACGGCACCGCCGTCCCCGTAGGCGCCCAGCGGTTTGGACGGGAAGAAGGAGGTACAGCCGATCGTGGAGAGGTTACAGGACTTTTTGCCTTTGTACTCGGCCCCGAAGCTCTGGCAGGCGTCCTCGATAACGGGGAGGCCGTGTTTGGCGGCGATGGCGTTGACGGCGTCCATGTCGGCGCACTGCCCGTAGAGCGAGACGGGGATGATCGCCTTGGTGCGTTCGGTGATGGCGTCTTCGATCAGCGCGGCGTCGATGTTGTAGGTCGCTTCGTCGATGTCGACAAAGACCGCCTTGGCGCCGAGGAAGGCGATCACTTCCGCCGTGGCAATAAAGGTGAAGGGGGTGGTGATGACCTCGTCGCCGGCTTTGATGTCGAGGGCCATGAGGGCCAGCAGCAGGGCGTCGGTGCCGCTGCTGCAGCCGATGGCGTGCGCGGCGCCGGTGTAGGCGGCCAGGTCGCTCTCAAGTTTCTGCAGTTTCGGCCCGCCGATGAACTGGGCCGATGCCATGACCTCGCCGACTTCGCGGTCGATCTCCTCTTTGTATGCCTGATACTGCGCCTGCAGATCGATAAAATTGATTTTCATTCCTGTTCACCTTCGATAAGATGTGCCACACGTGCGCTGCTGCCGTGCTCGAGGTACCCCCGGAGCGCCTTGGCGTCTTCGAGGAATGCCTGCCGATCAAGGGCCTGCATTGCGCCCAAAAGCGCCTCCGCCGTCACGTCGTTCTGGATCAGTTCCGGGTGCAGCGGCCGCCCCTTGAAGCGGGAGAACATGATGTTCGCCAGGCCGATGTAGTCGAGTTTGACCAAACTTTTTGCGATCAGGTAGTCCAGCGGTTTCGCCACATAAGCGAGGACGAAGGGGGTACCGATCAGTGAAGCCTCCAGGGTCGCGGTGCCGCTGCAGATAAAGGCGAAATCGCTCTCGTAGAGGGCCGCATGCGCATCGTGTGCCACAATAAACGGTGATAGGTTACCGTAAAGATCATTCAGCTCTTCTTTCGCAAAATGCTTCGGCACGACGAGCACCGCTTCGGCATCGAGGCGGGAGCGCAGTTCCCTGAATACCGGCATCAGACGCCGTATTTCGCTTTTGCGGCTTCCGGGCATGAAGGCGACGCGTTTGAGTGTCGGGGCGGCCTCGGTTTTGAAGTGCGCGATCTCGTCAAGCAGCGGGTGGCCGACGTACTCGATGGGGGCCTGCGGGCTGTAGTAATCCTTCTCGAAGGGGAGGATGGAGGCGAGGCGGTCGATGGTGCGCTCCAGCACGGGGATACGCTTGCGTTTCCACGCCCAGGCCTGGGGGAGGATGTAGTAGATGATCTCTTTGTCGGGGTAGCGCTTTTTTATCTTTTTGGCCAGGGGGAGGTTGAAGCCCGACGAGTCCATCAGCAGCACCTTGTCGGCCTCGGCGGCGAGCGCGACCATCTCGTCGGCGAGCTTGAAGAAGTAGCGCAGCTTTTTCAGGGCGTCGACGAAACCCATGATCGCCAGGGAGCGCAGGTCGACGACGGGCTTGCCCAGGGAACTGTCGAAGATGCCGATCAGTTCGACGTCGTCCCCGAGTTCAGCCTTGAGGGCTTTCAGGTGGACATTGGCGGAGTGTTCGAGGGCGGAAACGAGCAGCTTCATGATCCGCCGTCCCCCCACTGCTGGAAGGCCGGGTCGTAGCGTTCCGTCTGGGCGTCGTGAAAGTCGTGCAGGAAGGTCGTGATGGCCTCGATGTCCTCGTCGCTGAGGGCGGCGGCGAACCCGATCATCATCTCCTGCATCGGCGTATCGGCGACGCCTTTGCGGAAGGTCTGGAGTTTATAGGCGAGGAACCCCTGGGCGCGGTTGGCGAGGGAGGGGTAGTTGCCGGTCCCCTCGGCCCGTGAGCCGTGGCAGTTGTTGCAGCCGTTTTGAAAGTAGAGGGTCTTCCCCCGTTCGTAGGTCTCATCGCTCTCCTGCGCCGCGAATGCAACGGCCGCGAAAAGAATCAAAAGAAAAAAACGCACTCTAACCCCTGGCTTATTGGTTTTGCAATACAATGTCGACATTATAGCATCCGGGCCTTCCCGCACGCTTGCGGGGCCCGGGAGTGAGGACACGGGCATGATTTTTGAAAACGTGACGATTTGCGACTGCGACGGCGAACGCGTCGCTTCCGTACGCATCGAGGAGGGGCGCATCACCGAGATCGCCGAACAGATCGCCGGCGACGAGCGGGTCGATGCCACCGGCAAGGTTCTGCTGCCGGCGCTCGTGGATACGAACGTCCGCCTCAAGGACGGGCGCCTCACGGGCCGCCACCTGGCCGAACTGGCCAAAGCGGCCCGGGAGGGAGGCGTCGGTACGGCGGTCCTCTCCCCGGATTCCACGCCCTCGGTCAATGATGCGATTTCCCTGGAGTTCGTCCAGAACCAGCGTGACGGATGCGAGGGGGCGCGGATCGAAACGACCATCGCCGCGACCATTGACGACGAGCGTTTCAGCAACATCGCCATTCTGCTCAAGCGCGGGGCGGTCGCTCCTTATATGACGACGTCCATCTCCAACCACCTGGCCGTGCGGGTCGCCGAGTACGTCAAGATGTTCGGCGGGACGCTTTTTTGCCGCGCCTACGACCGCAACCTCTCCTCGAACGGGGTGATGAACGAAGGGGCGGTGGCCCAGCGCCTCGGCCTGGTCGGCATCCCGTCGCTCGGCGAACCGGTCCACGTCGCGCGGATGATCGAGATCGCCCGCGAATTCGGGATCGCCATCGTCTTCAAAAGCATCGCCTCTCCGCGCTCCCTCGAGATGATCTCCGCCGCCAAGCGCGAGGGGGTGGACGTGCGCTGCGAAGTGAGCCTGCACCACCTGCTCAAAAGCGACGCGGCGTGCGAAGACTTCAACACCGTCGCCAAGCTCGACCCGCCGCTGCAGTCCGAAGCGGACGTGACAAAGCTGCGCGAAGCTTTCGAAGCCGGGGCGGTCGACATGCTGACCCTGCTGCACCAGCCCAACTCGCCGGTGAACAAAGAGGTCGCCTACGCCGACGCGGCCTACGGCTGCGAGAGCATTGCCGATGCGCTGCCGCTGCTCTACACGAAACTCGTCGCCTCGGGCTGGATCGGCTGGGAACGGCTGATTGCGCTCTGCGTGCGCGAACCGGCCCGCACGATCGGGCGCGACGCCGGCACCGTCGGCGTCGGAAGCACAGACCTGGTGCTCTTCGACCCGCGGCCCGTCCGCATGCTGGAAAACCGTCAGTCGCTCTACAACGGCGAAACCCTTCATGGAACGGTCGAAAAACTCTTCACAATCTCCTAAAAAGCCCTATAAACAGGGCTTTGAGGCCGGTCACTTTTCTTTGTTATAATCTTTGGTATACAGTAAATAACAAGGAGCTCTGAATGAAAAGTATTTACGCAAGTATTGCCGCGGCCGCACTGCTGATGGCCGGGATCGCCGGGTGCGGCGGCAGTTCATCCGACAGCGGGACGCTGAACGTCGCCCTGATCGACGCACCGGCTGATTTTCAAGCCGTCTATGTGACGATTGACAAGGTCATGGTGCACCGTGCGGACGACACCAACGAATCGAACGCGACCTGGCTCACCGTGGCGGACGTCAACGGTACCTACGACCTGCTGAAACTGCGCGACGGCAACGTCTCGATGATCGGCGTCACGAACATCCCGGCGGCTAAGTATACGCAGATGCGTCTGGTCCTCTCCGCTGAGAGCAACGACTCTACGGTTCACCCGTACGGTAACTATGTCGTTATCGGTGGTAC
The DNA here is from genome assembly GCF_039645995.1 of Sulfurimonas sp. HSL3-1. Classification (NCBI taxonomy): domain Bacteria; kingdom Pseudomonadati; phylum Campylobacterota; class Epsilonproteobacteria; order Campylobacterales; family Sulfurimonadaceae; genus Sulfurimonas; species Sulfurimonas diazotrophicus. The sequence continues at coordinate 1,357,768 of NZ_CP147920.1, read as the reverse complement.
TCCCAGCGAACTGACGGTACCGAGCATGGTCATCAAAGAGAGCCACAACTTCGTGATGGCGGCGGACGGCAACATGACGATGACGGTCGACTTCGACGCGAACCAGTCGATCCACTCCACCGGCAGCAACAAGTGGATGCTCAAGCCGGTCCTGCACGTCGATACGAAGTAAACGCTTCAACCTTTCACACGGGTAAACGCGGGGGCGTTGTCTCCCCGCTTTACGTTTCATACACCCTTCCTAGTCTATAATCCTGCATGCAAGAAATGACCTGGCGCACGCTGCTGCGCGATACGAAACCTTTTCGAAAGCGGATCACCCTGGGGCAGCTCGTCGCGGTGCTGGCCGTCGCGATCTCCCTCCCGGTGCCGCTGCTCTTCCCGCTGCTCGTTGACCAGGTGCTGCTCGAAAAACCCGCGCAGCTGACGGGGCTGATTGACCTGCTGTTCGCGCCCGAACACCCCTGGGGCTACATTGTCGTCGTGCTGCTGACGACGCTGTTCCTGCGCATGCTCTTTGTCGTCGCCAACGTCTTCCAGTCCCGCCTCTTTACGATCATCTCCAAGCACCTTGTCTTTACGATCCGCCGGCGCATCCTGGAACACCTGCGCCGCGTCTCCGTCTCCGAGTACGAAGCCCTGGGCGGCGGGGGCGTGAGCGCGCGGCTGGTGACGGACATCGACACGGTCGACGCCTTCATCGGGGTGAGCATCGGCCGCTTTTTCGTCTCGGCCCTCTCCCTGATCGGGGTGGCGCTCGTGCTGCTTTTCATCAACTGGCAGCTGGCCCTGATCATTTTGTTGCTCAATCCCGCCGTCGTCGCGCTGACGACCTGGCTGGGCAAGAAGGTGCGGCGGCTGAAAAAGACGGAGAACCAGAGGATCGAACGGTTCCAGAACCGCCTCTCCGAGACCCTGGACCTCTTTGTGCAGATCCGTACCTATAACCAGGAGCGTCGTTACATCGACAGCATGATCGACGACGCCCGCTCCATCCGCGACGCCTCGACGCAGTACGGCTGGAAGAGCGAGGCGGCGGGGCAGCTCTCCTCGCTGCTTTTTCTGAGCGGGTTCGAGTTCTTCCGGGCGAGCTCCATGCTGATGGTGCTCTTCTCATCGCTCTCCATCGGCGAGATGTTCGCCGTGCTGGGCTACCTCTGGTTCATGGTGACGCCGTTGCAGGATATGCTGCAGATCATCTTCTCCTACCAGAACGCCACGGCGGCACTCGAGCGCCTCAACGCGCTGCTGCGCCTGGAGAAGGAGCCCAAATACCCCCACGAGCAGAACCCCTTCGAGGGGAGGGCGACGAACGCCATCTCCGTGGAACACCTCAGTTTCGGCTACGGCAAAAAGCGGGTACTCCACGACATCTCGATGCAGATCGACGCGGGCAAGACCGTGGCCCTGCTGGGGCACAGCGGCAGCGGCAAAACGACGCTGGCGCAGCTGGTGCTGGGCCTTTACGCCCCGCAGGAGGGGAGCATCTGCATTGACGACATCCCGGTGCAGCAGATCGGCCTCGACGTCATCCGCGACCATGTCGCCCTGGTGCTGCAGACGCCGAAGATGTTCAACGACACCCTGCGGCAGAACCTGACCCTCGGGCGGGATCTCCCCGACGACAAGCTCTACGACGTGCTGCACGTCGCGCAGCTTGACGACGTCGTGTCCAAGCTCACGGAGGGGCTGGAGACGATGATCGGCAAAGACGGCATCCGGCTTTCCGGCGGGGAGCGCCAGCGCCTCTCCATCGCCCGGATGCTGCTGCACGCGCCGAGCGTCGTTATCCTCGACGAATCGACCTCGGCGCTGGACGTGCAGACGGAGAGCCACCTCTTCACCTCTCTGCGCGACTACCTCAAGGGCAAGACGACCCTCATCATTGCCCACCGCCTCAGTACCGTCGAGCATGCGGACTACGTCTATTTCCTCGACGACGGGCGCATTGTCGAGGCGGGCACGCCCGAGGAGCTGCTGCGGCGTGAGGGGTTCTACCAGCGCTTTGTGCAGAAACAGCTCGTGCATTGACGCCTTTGGTGACCTAGGTTACTGACGGCGGTTACCTATTTTGTATATACTGAACGCATCCAAGTTTTCAATACCAAGGAGAATATGATGTGTATCAATATGGGAACCGTCGATAAGGTCATCCGGATCATTCTGGGCATCGCCCTGATCGCCTACGGGCTTGTCGCCCCGAACTACATTGTTGCCGTGATCGGGCTCGTGCCGCTGCTGACGGGCGTATTCGGCGTCTGTCCGCTGTACATTCCGCTGAAGCTCAATACGGGGTGCAAGCACGAAGAGAAGAAAGAAGAAGCGGAGTGATCGGCAACTTTCGGTGCTGATCATAATTTTTTAGCGTCGATATGCGGGCTTGGCCCGGATATCGTCTTATGCTTTGTACGCAGTAAAGAGGAAGACCGGGTAACTCTTCTCCGGTTTTTCAATGGTCAGCGCGGTCGTAAAGGCTGTGTTGGTGAATCCGCACTTTTTTGCCATCTCCGTCAACTTTTCCCGATCGAAACCGAAATGAAAGACGCCCTCATTCCCGTGGGAGTGGAAGCTGCCATCCTCTTTGTCGAGGTCGGCGACGGCGATGAAACCGCCGGGATTGAGGTGCTCATAGAGGGTCTTGAGGAACCCTTCGGTGTCTTTGACATGGTGCATCGCCATGGAGCTGATGATGCCGTCGAAGTTCTCCTCGAGGGGGATCTGCGTGATGTCGGCGCAGACGGTCTTGATCTGGTGCTCCGGTGTGCTTTTGCTCTGCAGTACCTCCAGCATCTTCTCGGAGGTGTCGACGGCGGTGACGGAGTGTACCAAAGGGGCGACGCGGTAGGTGAGCAGCCCCGTCCCCGCACCGAAGTCAAGCAGGGACATGGTGTCGTTCAGGGGGATGGTGCCGATGACGGCGTCGGCGGTGTGCGCGGCGATTTGCTGGCGCAGGTCCCCCTTGTCCCAGTCGGCGGCCGCGGCGTCGAAACGGGACATCTACAGGTCCTTCGCGTTGCGGAGTTCGGCGATTTCCGTTTCGACCATCTCGTCGATCATCAGTTTGTAGAGGTCGGCGACGAGGTTGGGGGAGAGGTCGAGGTCGAGGGCCTTGCGCCGCAGGCGCTGGATGACGGCATCGATGCGGTCGGGGGCTTTGACCTCGTCGATGGTGTTCTTGAAGCGGGCGGCCTGCTTGATGTACTTGTTGCGTTTGGCAATGAGCTCGACGATCTGGTCGTCAAGCTGGTCGATCTCGTCGCGGACTTCTGCAAGGGAGTTGCACTCTTTCATAGGGCGCTCCTGTAGGGATTATAGAGGTATTTTACCGCCCCTTATTTAAACCACCCTTTCACTTTTTCAAAGGCCGACTCGAAGACGCTTTCGTGGGGTTTCGATTCGATGCCGAAGCTCTCCTGGAGCTGTTCGAGCAGGGCTTTCTGGTCATCGTTGAGTTTTTTCGGGTAGACGAGCTTGACCTGGGCGATCAGGCTCCCTTTGCCGTGGCCGTGGACGTCTTCGATCCCCTCGTCGCGGAAGCGGTACTGCTGCTTGTCGCGGGTCCCCTGGTCGAGGTTGAGCTCGATCTCGCCGGTGAGCGACGGGATGGTGATGGCTTCGCCGAGGATCGCCTGGGTGAAGAAGACGGGGACTTCGACGTAGACGTCGTTGCCGTGGCGCTGGAAGGTCTCGTCGTGTTCGACCTGGAAGGTGACGTAGAGGTCGCCGCGGTTGCCGCGCTTGCCGACGTTGCCTTTGCCGGAGACGCGCAGGCGGTTATCGCTGTCGACGCCCGCGGGGACTTTGATGGTGATGGTCTCTTCGACCTCTTCAAAGCCCGCGCCGTGGCACTCGGAGCAGGGCTCGCCCGGCATTGTACCCGCGCCGTGGCAGACCGGACAGGTTTGGGAGAAGGTCATGAAGCCCTGGCGCACGTAGACCTGGCCCTTGCCGCCGCACTGCTGGCAGGGGGCGAGCTTGCCGTCTTTGGCGCCGGTGCCGTCGCACATCGCGCACGCCTTTTTGTAGCTGAAGCTGATCTCTTTGTCGCAGCCGAAGACCGCCTCTTTGAAGCTGAGTACGATATCGACGCCGAGGTCGAGGGGGTATTTGTCCATGTCCGCAGGGTTCTGGCGCGAACGGCGTCCGCCGCCGCCGAACATCTCTTCGAAGATCTCGCCCAGGTCCTCAAACCCGCCGAAACCGCCGCGCGCACCGCCGCCGGCCATCCCTTCGAGCCCCTGCTTGCCGTAGCGGTCGTAGATGCTCCGTTTTTCATCGTCGCTGAGAACCTGGTAGGCCTCGTTGCAGAGCTTGAATTTGTGTTCCGCTTCCGGGTCGTCCGGGTTGGCGTCGGGATGGTACTTCTTTGCCATTTTGCGATAGGCTTTCTTGATCTCGGTCTTTTCAGCGCTCTGGCTGATCTCCAAAATTTCGTAATAGCTCATCTCTTCCATACAAATCCCTTGTTATACTGTTTTTTTTGATCGGCACAAATGAGGTGCCCCGAAAAAATTTTCGGAATTATACCATCTTGAGTGAAGTGATATAAAGTTGTACATTTTTCATTCCCTTTTTACCCTCGTTTTTCTGATCTTTTTGGCCGGCTGTGCCGAGAAGGCAACGCACTTGAGTTTGAACGGCGAAGCGGACAGCAGCGGCGTCTTCGTTTCCTTCGACGTGCTGCCAAATTGGGACATGTCCCGCGCGGAAGCAGGTCTGGCCGTTTTCAAAAAGCAGTGCGGCCTAAACAGGGTGCCTGCGCTGCAGCCCCTCTGCGCCGAGGCGGAAAAGAGTACGGAAGCCAAAGTCTTTTTTGAAACATACTTCCGCCCCTTTATGCTGTCGGAAAAGGGGGAGAGTGAGGGGCTGATGACGGGCTACTACGAACCGCTCCTGCATGGTTCCAATCGGCAAAGCGAAGCGTATCCCTATCCTTTGTATGCGCCGCCGAAGGACCTGCTGCGCGTCGAACTCGCTTCGCTCTACCCGGACCTGACCCACCGCTATCTGCGCGGCAGAGCAGAGGGCAACCGCGTGGTGCCGTACCCCTCCCGCGCGCAGATCAATGCCGGGGACGTTGACGCACGGCCGCTGTGCTATGTCAGCAGCGACATCGACCGCTTCTTTCTCCATGTCCAGGGCTCCGGGCGTGTTCTGCTTGATGATAACACGACCCTCTACGTCGGCCACACCGACCGCAATGGCCATCCCTACCACTCCATCGGGAAGCTGATGGTCGAGGAGGGGCTCATCCCCAAAGCCGAAATCTCCCTGCAGACTATCCGCACCTATCTGCGCAGCCACCCTGCAGAGAAGAAACGCATTCTGGAGTCGAACCCAAGCTACATCTTCTTCGGCCTGCGCACCCAGGGGGCGACGGGCACCCTCGGCGCGGAGCTGACGCCGATGCACTCCGTCGCCGTCGACCGCACGCGCATCCCGCTGGGTTACCCCGTCTACGTCGACGCCGTAGAACCCCTGGGAGGCAAACCGCTACAGCTCCTGGCGATGGCGCAGGACACGGGCAGCGCCATCAAGGGGCAGGTGCGCGCCGACCTCTTCTGGGGCTACGGCGAACATGCGGAAGCGGAAGCGGGCCGTATGAAGTCGCCGCTGCGTCTCTGGCTCCTTGTGCCGAAAGCAGAGTAGGGAGCAGATGCTGACGTTTACAGTAGAACCGATGGCGGAGATCCTGCCCCTGCTCGAGGCGCAGGTGGCGCAGCTCGGTGCGGGGGAGATTGTTGAGTTCTCCGCCCTCGACCCGGACCTGGGGGCTGGCAACTACGCCGGAGCGACTGTTACCGTTGAAGGCGTGGAGTACCTCTACCGCGGCTACAAGGCGTGGACTGACCTAGCGGAGCTTCTGCTGTGCCGGATGATGACCCCCGAACGCCTCGAAAACGGCACGATAAGTCTGCGCTTTATGAAGCTCAACACGGCATCATCCTTTCACCGGGAAGAGGTGGAGGAGAAGACGGAAAAGTACGGCGCGGCTTCTCCTTTTGCGGCCATCAACAAGAACGAAGAACCGGCTTTCCTCTGGGCCTACCGCCATTCATTGGAGCGGGTAAAAGTGGAACAGCGGAAGCGGGTGCTCAACCTCGGCATCAACAGCGGGGAGGAATTCGAGCTTATCCGCCGGATGCTCGGCGAAAAGTTTGGTGATATGGAGCTTGTAGGGGTGGACCACTCGGCCACGGCCATCGCCGAAGCCCGGGCGAAGTTCCCCGAGCCAAACGTGAACTTCCACGTCCACGACATCAATGATCTCGACAGTCTCGAACTGGGCCGTTTCGACCTCATTATGAGCATCGGCACCCTGCAGAGTCCGGGCGTGGAGTTCAAGCCTCTGTTTATGTCACTGATACAAAACTACCTCGCCCCCGGCGGCAGCGTCATCCTCGGCTTCCCCAACAGCCGCTGGACAGACGGCGAACTCATCTACGGTGCCAAAGCACCAAATTATGCCTTTTCGGAACAGTCACTGCTCTACAAGGATGTTTACTTCTGCAAGAAGTATCTGCAGCAGAAAAAGTTCCGGGTGACGCTGACAGGGAAACCCTATCTTTATTTGAGCGCAACTCCATTTAAGCTTCACCAGCAAGTGTAATGTCTCTGTGAGAAATCAAAAAGCAGCTTACGAATTACTCACCTTCATTTTTCTCTATTAGTTTAGATGAAATAGAAGGAGCTAAACGTTCGCTCATACCCGCAACAAAACTAATGAAAATGATAAATATATTTGGATTGTGTACTGTTGCTAATGCGGGGAATATGGTTTCACTTGAAATTCCAAGTGTGATTAAGAATGCTGAAAGCATGCCTGCTATTATTCTGTATCTACTTTCTAATTCATGGATTGTTTTACCTGCATGGACATCTAATTTTGCTTCACCCATACGCATAATGATAGAGAGAAGAGCCCCTAATGCTCCGGCAACCATCGAAAGAGAGCAAATGAAAAATGTTTTTCCAACCATTGTAATAAGATAATCCCTAAACAACCAAGCTACAATACCAATTAATAAGATGATTAATGTTGAATATCCAGCTGTTGACAAATACCATTGCCTAGATAGTTCTTCTCCTCTATTTTGGATGAAATGAGCTGCATCTATGATTATTTTGTCAGCTGTTTCATAGTCATCAGATAGACTGCTTGAAAGAGCTTCTCCTAATAGCCGTTTAAAATCTAAAATTACTTTTTCTGACAGATGATCGTTTGGCCTACATTCTAATACTGCGATTCGATGTAGAACACTATTGTGTTTTGATAAATCAGCATGTCCCTTTGCATCGTATTCATCAGATGTAATCCAATCTAGTTGATTCTGATTGTCTATGAAAACGATATATTCTTGAGAATCAAGTACTAAATACTTTACTTCCAATTCTCCCCATTTTGCTTCATTATAATCAACAGCCATTTACAGTTCTTTCAAAGCAAAGGGCAATTTATTGCCTTTTCTGACGCTACATGAATATTGTGGATTTTGCTTGTTTTTCGACTCTTTCCTTACGATGCTACTTGCTATGTCATGTGCTACCAAGCTACTCAAAACTTCTTCATACGAATTATTGTAAGCAGTTTCAAGCAAGTTTTTTGAGTATAGCCCACCTTTTGAAGTATCAGCTGAATATTCATCAACATCGCTGGCATACAATACAATCTCTTGATCAAGACAGCTCAATATAGCATCTTCGTATTTCTTTCTATAGTCTGTATAACTCTCTCGAAATAAAGCAAAAGCTGATTTTTTTACTTTACGCTCACCAACTTCTCGTTCTATTCCTGCACATGTATCAATAATAAGAAGTTCTTTTTTTGATAGACCTTTCAGATTATCTTCGTAGATATAATTGTCATGATCAATGTATAATCTTCTATTCGACATGATTGCAGAATAATTGCCATGACCTGAAAATACTACGAGTACAAAATCATTATTCTCGGATTTAACTAAATTGATGGTTCTCTGGACAGTATTGATGTCTTGGTCATATAGCGAAACAATTTCGTCCTTCAACCATTTACCACCAATATTAGAAGTAAGAAAATTAGTATAGTTTTCAACATCTTTTCTAACACCGGGTAAATACTCTTGACTTTTTCCAGGGGCTCCAATGATTAATGCTCTTCGTCTCAAATCTCTATCCTTTTTTTGAAATTTTTATGCATAGTACAATGAGTGAATAAATTGGAGTTGAGGGGACATTCATTCGCTTCGATTGACTGTAAAGTGCCATTCTCATTGTATTTAGATATCTACTTGATAAAGTCATAATTTGAAAGCTTTAAATCCTTCATTTTTTTTGTATATTCTTCTAATAATTTTGGAAATTCATTAAGCATTTTTGATGCGTTTAGCTTATAGTCAATATGATATTCTAGGATAAACCTTTGAGCACTTCTTTCTACAATTTTATTCAATTCTTTTTCACTCATCTTGAGGATATCATGTTTGATATGTAGTGCTTCTGACATAGAAGCTCCTAAGATCATCATTCTATCAACAGGGGAGGGGTGGCATTGTCTGTTGTTCCCTCCTATAAAGAAAATCAAGTCAAACAAATAAAGCATACCGATACAAAAATTAAACACAATTTCTGATTCATCAACATTGAGAACTTCTTGTATTCTTGGAATACTCCAAGCAAACCTTCCAAACATGATTTTACCCGCATTTCTATCTGCATCTATTTCTAAATAAATACTGTCTTCATTATCTTCACATAATTTCCCAAATTCAAAATGTAACTTTTTAGTTGAATTGTTATTATCATAATCTTCCAAATGTCCTTTTACAATATGAGACCATTCGTGTAAACAAATGAAATCCATCCAAAAGTAAAAAATAATGTCGGAGACTTGTGACAAGGTTTTTTTATTTTTTTCACATCTTTCTAACTCAGAAAATAGTAAAGAGTAATCGATAATTTTATATGAATAATGTCTCATTAAAATGAGAAGTTCTCTACTTATTACAATCTCATACTTTTTATTTTCAAGTTTTCCTGCATACGCATTAGGGCCATCAATTTTTGGCTTATCCTCTGAATCGAATTCAAATGAAATATCTAACTTTGTTTTCAAATAATTATCAAAATATGGATTATTGATTATTTGTCCAAAGTTTTCCGATATATTCTTTTTGATTGTGTTCCAGTAATCGGCACCTTGCTTATTAACTGATAAATTTTCTATTGTTTCTTTATTAAGAAGCATTATTACTCCGTAGTCTAATTAATGGTGTATGATGTCTCGAAATGAGTAATCAAAAAGCTGCTTCCAGGTTTTCGATTACTCTCCTTTGAGAAGTATATAAATTTATCCATTAGAATAAGCTGCACAATATATAACACTTTAACATATGCTATAGTTCTTTTTGATCATAAACTCAAAAATGAATGTATGACTAATACTGATATTAAGTGCCCGATTAACAAATTGCAGGTCGATCGGAAGTTTTTGGTTTTAATCATACATTTGAGCTTGGGAATTGACAGCTAGAGAGGCTTGCTGTAGGTAGCAAAAAAGTGCGGCACCGGCGGAGTCTGGTCATCGTCGTAGGCGACGAAGCTCTCCTGGTTAAGGCCTGCGCGGACGAAGCCGCTTATTTCGTCTTTGTCGAGGGGGAGGGGAATGGCTTCTTCCTGTTCCCCGGCCAGGCGGCTGCGGCAGGAGACGAGGATGGTGCCGCCGTGGGCGAGGAGCGAGACCATGGCGTCCCGTGCCATGATGCGGTACTTGCCCGGCAGCACCTGGATGGTGTTGCATTCGTAGACGACGTCGAAGGCTTCCCGCCACGCTTCGGGGTAGTCGAACAGGTCGGCGATGAGGTACTCCACTTTGCTGTCGGGGTAGCGGTTCTTGCACAGCGCGATGGCGCTGGGGGCGATGTCGAAGGCGGTGACGTCGTAGCCGAAGGCGGAGAGCTCTTCGGCGTCGTCACCGACCCCGCAGCCGACGGCGATGGCTTTTTTCTTCTCCCCCGGTGCGAGAGGGTGCGCTTTGAGCCAGCCCGAGAGGTAGGGGTTGGGGGCGAGATCGGCCCAGAAGACGGCGGTGTGGTCGCCTTCTGCGCTGCTGTAGATGCTGTCGAACCACCCCAGCGGGTCGTCGCGCTCCTGGTAGGAACGGACCATCTGCCGGTATGTCTCGGGGTCAAACTCTGCCATCGCGCTACTCCTTGCTCTGCTACAATGGTTTATTTTAGGCCGTAACAGGTAAAGGTTTTCTATCGTCGCCGTTCCCGGCGAAATTGCTGAAAAATCTTTCAGGCGGCAGCGCCTCACCGGGGCGGCTTTACGCTAAAATAGCGCTATGAAACACAGCCTTGAGAAGTTTACGCGCCTTGTCGACGCCCTGCAGGAGCTCCCGACCATCGGGCAGAAGTCGGCGACCCGCCTGGCCTACCATATGCTGATGCATGACAGCTTTGGGGCGATGAAGATTGCCCATGCCATCGAGGATGCCGTCGGCAGCATCAAAAAGTGCCGTTCCTGCGGGGGGATGAGCGAGGACGAGCTCTGCGGCGTATGCTCCGACGAGGGGCGAGACGTGTCGCTGCTGTGCATCGTCGAGAACGCGAAGGACATCCTTACTATCGAGGAGAACGGCCTTTTCGGCGGCCGCTACTACGTCCTCGACGCCCTCGACCGCCTCGACATCGACCACCTGCGCGCCACGGCGGGCAGCGGCGTCGAGGAGATCATCTTTGCGCTGACGCCTTCCATCGCCAACGACGCGGTCATCCTCTACATCGAGGACAAGCTGCAGGGGATGGACGTGCGGTTTACCCGGATCGCCCAGGGGGTGCCCACGGGCGTGAGCCTGGAGAACATCGACATGCTCTCCCTCGCCCGGGCCCTCGAAGACCGCGTCAAGGTCTAGGCAAAATGACCGAGCGCGACCACGACCGGCTGGTGCGCAACCTGCTGCAAACATTGGGGCAGCCCGAATCCTCCCTTATCCAGACACACATCTCCAGCGTCATCATTGCCAAAGACGTCGTCTACAAGCTGAAAAAACCCGTCGACTTCGGTTTCCTGGACTACTCCACCCTTGAGCGGCGCAAGCGTTTCTGCCAGGAGGAGGTGCGCATCAACGGCCGCTACGCCCCGCTGCTCTACCTGGGGGTTGTCGCCGTCACGGGCAGCATCGCATCGCCGGAGCTGGACGGAGAGGGCCCTGCCATAGAGTACGCCGTCAAGATGCGCCGTTTCGACGCCGGGGCGCAGCTGGACAACATCGCTTCCGAGCGTGGACTGACAGACGAAGAGTGTGACGCCGTCGCCGACACGGCCGCGGCCATGCACGACGGGGCGAGTGTTGTCGACAGTGAGAGCGACTACGGTACGCCCGCGAGGGTCATCATGCCGATGCAGGAGAACTTCGACCTCATGGCCTCCCTGCACCGCGACGGTGACCTGGCCGCGGACGTCGCGGCGCTCGCGCGGTGGACGCAGGCGGAGCACGCGCGCCTGACCCCGCTGCTGCAGCGCCGGCGGGATGAGGGCTTCGTGCGCGAAGTCCACGGCGACATGCACCTGCACAACATGGCGCTCTTCGAGGGCAGGCCCATGCTCTTCGACGCCATCGAGTTCAACCCCTACCTCAACCACATCGACGTCATCAGCGACCTCGCCTTTTTGCTGATGGATCTGGAGTACAGGGGACTGGCCCGTCAGAGCCGCCGCATCCTCAACCGCTACCTCGAGCATACGGGCGACTACGCCGCCGTGGCCCTTTTGCCCTTTTACAAGACCTACCGGGCCATGGTGCGGGCGAAGGTTCTCGCCCTCCATGCCGCGCAGGAGATTACGGAGGAGGAGCGCGAAAGCGTCGTTGAGGAAGTACGATCTTACATCGCGCTGGCAAAAAACTACGGGGAGAAAGGCGAGCCCTTCCTGATGATCATGCACGGGGTCTCCGCTTCGGGCAAGAGCACCCTGGCCCTGGAAGCCGTCGAAGCGTTCGGCGCGCTGCGGCTGCGCTCGGACATCGAGCGGATGCGCCTGTTCCGCAGCGAAGGGGAAGAAGTCGACATCTACACACCGGAAGCGACGACTGCAACCTACGGCAGGCTCGAAACGCTTGCCGAAACGCTGTTGGAGGCGGGCTGCAGCGCCGTCGCCGACGCGACTTTTCTCCTGCCGGTACAGCGCGCGCCCTTTGCCGTGCTGGCTGCGCGCCTGGGCGTGCCCTATGCCATTTTGGATATCGAGTGCGGTGAAGAGGAACTTCTGCGCCGCATACGGCTGCGCGGCGAGAAGGGCGACGACGTCTCCGAAGCGGACGAAGCGGTCCTGGCCATGCAGCAGAGCAGAGTTAAACCGCTCTTACAATCAGAGCAGGCGTACCGTTTTGTATTGCAGTGCGACGCGCCGCTGCCGGTAAAGGCGCTGGCGGCGTTTATAGGGGCGCAAAAAAGTTAGGGCTTGGGGCTGCGGTACGTGACCTGCCACGTTTTGGTCTCCCCCGCCTTCAGCGTCGGCGAGAAGCGGATGGTGTAGCCGTCGCGGCGTTCGTAGGAGAGGGTGCTTTTGATGGTGGCTTTGCCGTCCGAGGAGACGCCGGGGACGAGGACGTCGACATCTTTGGCGCTGTCGGAGCGGTTGGAGAGGCGGTAGGCAACTTTCACGTTCCAGTAGGACCCCTCGTCCTTGCGCGTCTCCAGCGTGCTCTTGGCGACGAGGTCGAAGTTCGTCCCCAGGCGCAGGGTGACCGTCTCGTCTTTGGGGGTATTGTCCAGCGCGCTTTCGCCCAGCAGGATGGTCGTGCCGTCCGTTTCGGCGTAGGTGCGCACGGTGCCCGCGGGCAGCGGGATGTCGAAGCCTTCGAGGTCGACGAACTGGCTGACGGGGCGTTTGAGCTCCGCACCGCTCTGCAGGGGCGCGGGCATGGTCACCTCGTAGCGCCTCTTGAGCGCGTGCGAGGGCCGGTCGATAAATCTGATCTGCGTCTTTTCATTGTCGGCGAGGGTGACCTCGAAGGGGACGCTGTAGAGGTGGTACCCCTCGACGGCCTGCTCCGCCACCGGCGCCGCCGCGGCCTCCATCATCACCTTGCCGACATAGAGACGCGGCTGGGCAGCCCTGTTGATCTCTCCGGCGAGCAGGTGCAGCTTCGTATCTTCAAAACGCTTGCCCGAACGGTTGTCGACGGTGATCCATCCCGTCAGGTCCCCTTTGTCGCCGTCCATGGTGAGGGTATAGTCGCTTTTCCACTGGATGCTGCCTATGAGGTAGTCCAGCGCCATCTCGCCCCGGATCCGTTTGGACGCTTCGACGTTCCAGACGAGGGAAGGTTTCATGATGAGCGTGTCGGGGATGGCGTCGAAGATGAAATCCTCATTATTGATGCCGCTCTCGATGCCGCGGTCGGTCCGCACGACGGCAGGCGATGCCGCCAGAAGCGTTCCGCCGCCGATGCCCGGATGTTCGGCGTCGCCGGTTTTGAAGCGCACGCGCTTGCCGATATTTGCCTCGATGATCTTGGAGAGGGTGATCTTGTCGAAGCGGTACTGCTGCGAGTAGAGCGTTACGCCAGAGGGCAGCTTCACGCTGACGGCGTCGGTCTGCACGGTCGTCGCGACGCCGGGGTAGACGATGCTCTGTTTTCCCTTCTCGACGGTGAGCTGCCGTTTCTCATGCACCAGTCCGATGCCGGCGTTGTAGATGACGAGGGCCGTTTCCGTCGACGCGGGCGACAGGGTGGCGGCGAAAAGAAGGGGGGAGGCGAGCAGCGTCAGAAAAAGCGGACGGGTCGGGTGCATGGCGGCTCCTTGGCAAAACGGTAGAATCTTTGCTGTCAGTGTATCAGTTTTTTGTAACGTGCCGCCTCAGGGGAGGGGACGGCGGCGGAAAAAAGCATATTTCATCTTTTTTGGTCCCAAAACGATATAAGAAATGATTTCGTTTAGTGCGGCTTTAGTGATCCTTCTTTAAGATGCAGGTGAATAATGATTCATTTAAATCAGCGCAGGCTGATCGGGAGGCATGCATGTACCGACTCTTTCTTCTGTTGGCGACGGCGGCGACGCTCACGGCACACGAGTACTGGATCGACGCGTCGGGAAGCCTTCAGCGGGGACACCTGGGCGCGGATGCATCGGAGCATATGCACAAGGACGAAGCGGTGAAGCAGTACCCCTCGGAGCGCTACTGCCGCCAAAGTGGCGCCGTGGACGAAGTGAAAGGGGTGTTCGGGGTCTCCGAGCGTGTCGGCACGGCCTGCGACACGATGATGGTCATATTGCACCTGGGCGACTACGCCAAAACCCCTTACGGCATCGTCGCTGCCTCAGAGGCGAACCCGGCGATGGTACTTAAGAGCTGGGAGAGTATTGAGAGTGTCAAGCGCCTGAACCAGCTGTCGGATTTCGCACCCCTGGGCAAAGGGTTTGAACTCAGTTTCAGCCGGGACCCCTCCGGCCTGGAAGCGGGGGACAAGATGCGGCTCCTGGCAACCTATGACGGCGCGCCGAAAGCGGGCGCGGTCGTTGCCTACGAGGGGCGGGTCGTCGGCACGACGGACGACGCGGGGCGCATCAACGTCCGCATCCGCCATGCGGGACTGCAGCTGGTCCGTGCCACCCTGCGGCAGCCGTTGACAAACGCACCCGTCGCCGAGCGCCTCTACAATGCGACGCTGAACCTGGAGGTGAAGTAATGCGCTTGTTCCTCGCGCTGTTGGCCCTGGTGTCGCTGCTATCGGCCCATGACCTTGTGCACCGGGTGTCGCATTCGGAGTGCATCGCCGTCTCCTTCGCCTACGCCGACCAAAGCGACTTCTCCTACCAGGCGTATGAGCTCTACGCCCCGGGGGAGACGATCCCTTACCAGGTCGGGCGGACGGACAAAACCTCCTCGCTCTGTTTCCGGCCGACGAAGCAGGGGGTGTGGACCCTGAAAGCCTTCGGCGAGGACGGGCACGGCGCGTCGGTGGAAATCACCGTCAATGAGCATCTGGCGCTCAGCGGGTATGCGCAGCCGCTGTACGAGAAGTTTCAGAAGATCTTCGTCGGGCTGGCGCTGATCTTTGCGCTGTTCTGCACGCTGTATCTGTATAAAAAAAGGAGGAGTAAATGAAAAAGGTATTGGGAGGTTCATTATTGGCATGTGCCGCGGCATGGGGGCATCACGGCGTACCGTCGATCAGCCTGACCGGGGTCGACGGGCCGGGGGCGCCGCTGGAGACGACGAGCTCATCCACGCTGCCCGAAGGCTCCTTTCTTGGGTATCTGAAACTCGACCACGCGAAGTACAAAACCTATACGAGTGCCAGGGACGGCGAGATGGATCGGACGGACTACTGGCTCTACGGTCTGGGCTACGGGGCGACCCCTTACCTGAGCGCCTATGTCTTTATGCCCTACTATACGAAGGCGCTGGACGATTCGACGATGGTATCGGGCTTCCATGACGTCAATTTCCAGGTCGTTCTCGGCCTGGTCTACGACGAGGGGTTCAAACTCGCGCGCAAAAATGAAAGTCTGGACGACATGGAGGATTGGCACTTTACAATTTTTGCCAACGGTACCCTGCCAACGGGCAATTCCGAACGCAAGGACGCCGGCGGTGCACTCATTGACCCGGGGATGCAGACGGGGTTCGGCGAACCCTCGCTGATGGTCGGCGCCAGCATGACCAAGTGGTTCGGCAACGCCTTTACCTTTGTCGGCGACTGTTCGTACAATACCTTTTTTGAACACACCTATGACGACGGTACCAAGCTACGCTTCGGTGACGAGTACCGCGTCAACGGCGCGGTGACGGCAAGGGTCTACGAAGTGCCGAAGTCGCGGCTTCGGGTCGACGCGTCTCTTGAGGCGAACTACCTCTACCTCGGCCGGGACGAGGAGGACGGCGTGGGCGCCGAAGCGACGGGCGGGTCTATCCTTTACACGACTCCCAGCCTGCGCTTGACCTACAAGACGATCTCGGCCGCGATGGGCGTGAAGCTGCCGACGGCGACCGACCTGAACGAAGAGGATCTGCAGCAGGGCTCCGAGGGCAAGGAGCGCTACCGCTTCATCTTTACCTTTTCGACCCTCTTTTAAGGCTTAACAATGCATATACCCGACGGTTTTCTCTCCCCGGCCACCTACCTCCCCGCCACCGCCGTGGCGGCGGGGCTTATCATCCTGGCCCTGAAGCGCACCGAGCTTGATGCGGACAGGATCGCCGGCATCGCGGCGATCAGCGCCTTCAGCTTTGTCGCAATGCTCTTTGCGATCCCGATGCCCGGCGGCACCTCGGTGCACCTGGGCGGGGTGGGGCTGATGGCGGTGCTTTTCGGCCCCTGGACGGCCTTCGGCGCGCTCTCCCTGGTGCTGCTGGTGCAAGCGCTGCTTTTCGGGGAAGGGGGTGTCACCGCGTACGGGGTGCACGTCATCGCGATCGCCTTTGCCGGCACGCTCTCCGCCTACGGCATCTACCATTTCCTCAAACGCGTTTCGGAGTCCATTGCCCTCTTCGCGGCGGGCTGGATGGGTCTCGTCGTCCCGGCGGTGATCGTCGCGGCGGTGCTGGGCATCCAGCCGCTGATCGCCCACGACGCCTGGGGCAAACCGCTCTTTTTCCCTTTCGGGCTGGAAGTGACGCTGCCGAGCATCGTTATCCCGCACCTGATCGCGGGGGTTGCCGAGGGGGCTGTGACGGTGATGATGGTGCGTTTCGTAAAGCGCTACTTCAAGGGGGTGTTTTATGCAGCGTGAGCGTCTCTGGCTCTTCGCGTACCTCGCGGGGATCGTCGCGCTCGGCTACATCCACGACGTCCGCGTGGTCGCCGCCGCCGTGCTCGTGCTTGTCGCGCTGGGCGGGCGGCGGCGCTGGCTGCTGCTGCGCCGGGCGGTCGCGGCCCTGCTGCTTTTTAACGCGACGGTGACCCTGACCTATCTGCTCGCCCACTACTTTTTCGGGCTCCCCGAGGCCGCCCTGCTGCTGATAAACCTGCGCGCCCTGGCGATGACGCTGATGACCTTTACGCTCGTGTCGCGCATTAACATGGCCCGGGCACTTTCCTTCTCAAAGACGCTCTCGCTGCTCTATACGCTCTGCGTGTCGCAGGTCATCGCCTTTATGCGCAGTTACGCGGCGTTCTCGGAGGGGCTGAAGAGCCGCCATGCCGGGCGGCAGCGCGGCACGAGGCTGCACGCGCTGCTGGCCCAGCTCTATTTTTTCATGTACAAAACGCTCTCATTGTCGCAGGAGAATGCGATGGGGATGCGCTCACGGGGGGTGATGGATGATTGAGTGCCGTAACGTCTGTTTCGACGCGACCGATTTCGAGGGGGAGAAGTTCCCGCTCCTGCGCGACGTCTCTTTCACCATAGGGGAGGGGGAGAAGATCGTGCTCTTCGGGATCAACGGTTCGGGCAAATCGACGCTGCTCAAACTCCTCAACGGGCTGGAGTATCCCAAAAGCGGCGAGATCCTCTACGGCGGCGCCTTGATGGACAAACGTTTTCTCAAAGCGAATAAAGGGACGTTCCGGCGGGAGAACGTACTGCAGATGCAGGACCCCAACAGCATGCTCTTCAACACCAGCGTCTACGAGGAGATCGCCTTCGGGCCCCGCAGTTTCGGGTTTGACGACGTCGACGAAAGGGTAAGGCACTTCGCGGAGCTCTTCGGGGTGACCAAGCTGCTTGAACGCGCCCCCTACCGGCTCAGCGGCGGGGAGAAGCAGCGCGTGCTGCTGGCGTCCCTGCTGGCCGTCGAGCCGAAATTCCTGATGATGGACGAACCGACGGCGCACCTGGACCCGCCGACGACGGGGTGGCTCGTGGAGCTGCTGCAGGAGATGAAGATCACGACCCTGCTGTGCACGCACAACCTCAGCCTCGGCCGGGAGCTGGGAACAAGGGCCCTGGTGCTCGGTCCAGACCATACCCTGCATTACGACGGCCCGGTCGAAGCGCTGTTCGAGCGCCTGGAGATCCTGGATGAGGCGAGGCTGCTGCACCGCCACCGCCATACCCACGAGGGCAAGGAACATACCCACGCGCACCTGCACGACTGGGCGTAGGCCATTTGAAACATCGCTACGCGAGCGGTACCCTTGTTTTGCCCGGATACCGTATTATTTGTTTAAAAGAACGTGGGCGTCGTAGGCGAGCCGCAGCACGCCGAGCGCGTAGTTGCTGGAGTTGTTGTAGCGCATGATCTTCTTGACGTAGAGCGAGAGGTAATCCAGTTCCGGCTTTTTGCAGGCGAAACAGTTGTAGGTGTGTCCGTTGCGCCCTTTGTCGAAGGCGAACGAGGCGTTGTCGTTGGCAAAATCGTAGTCGTACCACGCGGACTCCACCGTCGGCATCTCCGGGAACTGCTTCCAGTCGATCAATGCTTTAAACGCGGCGTTTTCGTTCAGGAAGCGCGCGGTGGAGAGGATAGCGTCCTCCATCCGTTCCAGGTCGCCCGTCCCCTCGCCGTAGCGCTCGATGAGATAGAAGTTCTGGGGCATGAACTGGGGGATGCCGACGGCCCCGGCGTAGGAGCTTTTAAAGCGGCACTGGGCCGGCGCGATGCCGTTGGCGTAGCAAAACTGCATCAGCGAGACGATGTTGCGTTCGGCCATGGCGAGGAGCCCCTTGTTGCGCGGGGTATTGCCGGGAAGTTCGCGCACGAGGGTGTTGAAGACGGTAAAGGCGTCGTGCTTGGAGCCGAAACGTCCCAGCCTTGTTTCCTTGGCGAGGATGGCGGCGATGACCTCGCGGTTGACGTGAAAACGCCGTTCGGCTTCGTCGTAGACGGCGCGGTACTGCCGCAGGTTCTCGACCATCGCGGGCACGAAGGTGACAAGGGCGTTGTTGGCGCGTTTTTCGTTGGCGTGGTGCACCGTGATCATCTTGGGGCTGAAGAGGCGGAGACTCTGGCCGTCGCGCAGGGCGGTCTGGGAGTCGAGAAGGTAGCGGTTGGCGTAGTCGATGCTGACGCCCTTGGAGACGGCTTTTTTGCAGATAGTTTCGTAGGCGTCCAGCCTGAAGGCGCAGTCGCTGTAGGCGAAGAGGGTGGTGCCAAGCAGGGGAAGCAGGAGGGCGGCAGCGCGCTTAGAAGGCAAAACTTTCACGCATCACCTCTTCGATGGATTCGGCACTGTAGCGCTCTTCGGTGAAGAAGCGGTTGGCCAGGACCCCCTGGCCCAGGAGCATCTCGGCACCGTCGATGGCGCGCAGGCCGTTATCGGCGCAAAGGGCCAGAAAGGGCGTCACCTTGCCGTAGATGGCATCGGCCCCGTAGCGGCTCTGCTGCAGCAGCGGGAGCAGCAGGGCTTCGGGGGCGGGGAGGCTGTCGTCTTCGAGCCCGGCCGAGGTCGTGTTGACGACGAGGTCGTAGCCTTTAGGGGTGAAATCGTCCCAGGTCATCGTCGCGAAGCCGTCGTCGGCAAAGGGGGCGAGGCGTCCGGCGGAGCGGTTGAGCACATGGACGCTCTTGCCCTCCTGTCGCAGCCGCGAGGCCAGCGCGCGGGCCGTACCGCCCGCGCCGAGGATCAGGACGTCATTGACGTTCTCAAAGTTGCGGATGGCGAAGAGGAAGCCGTCGGCATCGGTGTTGTAGCCGATGAGCTTCCCGTTTTCGTTGATGATCGTGTTGACGACGCCGACCTCGCGGGCGAAGCCGCGGATCTCGTCGCAGGCGTTATAGGCGGCCTCTTTGTGCGGTACGGTGATGTTCGCGCCCTGAAGCCCCAGGTCGAAGAAGGTTTTGCGCAGCTTGGTGCCGTCGGTAAGGTGTACCCGCGTGTAGCAGCCGGGAAACCCCAGGCGTTTGAAGACGTGGTTGTGCATCAGCGGCGAGCGGGAGTGGTGGACGGGATCGCCGAAGATGGCGAAGAGGGCGGGGGTCAAAACTTCAGGTCCTCCAGGGAGCTCATCAGTGCGCCCAGTTTGTTCTGGACTTCGAGGTACTCCAGTTCGGGCTGGGAGTCGGCGACGATGCCCGCGCCCGCCTGCAGGATCACCTCGCCCGGTTTGACGAGGGAGGTCCGGATCGTAATGGCGCTGTCCATGTTGCCGTCGAAGCCGAAGTAGCCGATGGCACCGCTGTAGAAGCCGCGCTTGAGGCCTTCGAATTCGGCGATAAGCTCCATCGCGCGGATCTTCGGCGCCCCGGTCATGGTGCCGGCGGTGAAAGTCGCCATAAAGAGGTCGAACATATCTTTATCGTCGCGCAGTTCCGCGGTGACGTCGCTGACGATGTGCATGACGTGGGAGTAGCGCTCGATGTGCATCATATCCTCGACCTTGACCGTACCGGTCTTGGCGACGCGGCCGATGTCGTTGCGGCCCAGGTCGATGAGCATAAGGTGCTCGGAGAGCTCTTTGGGGTCTGCCAGCAGCTCCTCCTCGAGTTCACGGTCGCGCTCTTTGGTGTCGCCGCGTTTGCGGGTGCCCGCGATGGGGCGCAGCAGCAGTTCGTTCTCCTGCAGTCGCACCATGACCTCCGGGGAGCTTCCGACAATGGCGAAATCCTCGTACTCCATCAGGAACATATAGGGCGAAGGGTTCTTGGTGCGGAGGATGCGGTAGAAGCTGAAGGGGTCCACATGCGCTTTGCGGGTGTAGCGGTTCGTCATCAGGATCTGGAAGACGTCGCCGCTCTTGATCATCTCTTTGGAGTCCGCCACCATCTCGAAGAAGCGCTCCTTCGTAAAGGCGAAGCTGCCCCCTTCGTCATTGTGCATCGGCACGAGCGGCGTGTAGTCGTACTCGCCCTTGATCTCGGCCTCGAGGGTGCCGAAGAGCTCCGCCATCGCGTCCAGGGTCGTCAGCAGGGTAACCTTGTGGTTCTGGTGGGAGTAGACGACGACGAGTTTGGGCAGGATCAGGTCGAGGTCGGGCACCTGCATCGGGTCGTCGAGCTTCTCCATGTAGCTCTTCAGTACCGGTTCGAACACCTTGACCATGTCGTAGCCGATGTAGCCGATAAAGCCGTCGGCGTAGCCGATGTCGAGGCTCTTGCAGACCGCTTTGTACGGGGCGGTGTCGATCGCGGCGTAGTAGGACTTGAGAAAATCAAAGGGGGAGGTTGCGGAAACATCGGTTTCGCCCGCGCCGTTCGTATAGCGGGTCTCGCCTTCGCGGTACTGCAGCCGCTCGCGCGCGCCGATCAGGACGATGCTGTTCTTGCCGCCGCTGCCGCCGGCACTCTCGAACAAAAAGGTGATCTCGTCCGCGAAGGCGTTTTTGAGTTTCTGGTAAAGCGCGATCGGTGCGAACTGATCGAGCATAAACTGGGTATGGTGGAACATAACTCTCGCTTCTTACGGTTTGATGGTATAGATGAACGCGCCGGACTCGATCTTGCGGCGGACGTCCTGCAGATGTGCCTTGGCATCGGTGCGGTTTTTGAACGGACCGACGAGGACCTTGTTGGCCGTTGCACCGTTGATGACGACCCGGTGGAAGGTGTAGTCGTAGCCGCTGCGCTTGATGTTGTCCAGGAAGGCGCGGTTGGGCTTGTAACGGCTGAACGAGCCGACCTGGATATAGATGTCGCCCGGTGCCGGGTGACCCGCGACGGTCGGCGTAGGTGTCGGCGTCGGTTTGGGCGTCGCGACCGGTGCAGGCGCCGGCTTCGGCTGCGGTGCGACTTCGGGTTCCGTTTCGTCGATGACGATGATGTCGCTTTGTTCGATCGGCACCGGGTTGGCGACTTCGGGGGCCGCGGCCGGCGTGGCATCGGCTGTCGGGAGCGGGGCCGGTTCAGGCATTTCGGCCGTTGCGTTGACGGATGCCGGAGGCGTTACCGGTTCCGCAACGGGCTGGGTGACGACTTCGGGATGGGCCACCTGCACGGGCGAGGAACCGCTCATACGCCCCATGATGACGACAATGACGATGGCGACGACCACCAGCGTGCCGACTCCGATAAGCATCTTCTTGCGGGTACCGTCCCGTGCGCTCCGGTTGAGGATGATATCGTTGAGTTCGTTGTGGTGTTCGTCAGGCATGCTGGGCTCCTTTGCTGCCGCCGGGTGTAAACAGGGCGTAGGGAAGATTGATGATGTTGTAGGCATCGGGCAGGGTATCGGTCGGAAAGACCCGCCATTGCCGGTTCATTTTCTCTTCTAGTTTTTGGGAAATGATTTTACCCATTTCAACGGCCTGTTGTAAAGCGTTGCCGCAGGGAATGTAGAGGTGCAGGTGCTGCGGGGTGGCCGACTGGAAGGTGACCAGCTCCCCGTAGCCCAGGGCGGCAAGGACTTTTCCCGCATGGTGGTAGAAATGTTTTGCCGCATCGCCGTTGTAGTCGATCACGATAAAAGGGACGTTACCGTCATCGTCGACAAGGGGATGGGCCAGGGTGAGCTGCCCGGCGCGGTGCGCGTTGATCAGCGCATCGCTCAGCGGCGCCTCGATGTGTTTGTATTTTGAAAAGAAGGTGCGGTTCCCGAAGGAGATCTTCTCAGCCACCTCCGGCATCTTCTGCCAGTAGTGGTTCCGGACGATCCCTTCGAAAAAACGGGCCTCTCTGTCCATCAATACGTCGGCTGGGAGTAGATGACGAACTGCTGGGCGAGTGCTTTGAGCTCTTCTTTGATCTCGGCCTGCTTGGCTTCGTTCTCGATATCATCAAGGACGTCGCAGATGCGGTTGGCGATGATCTCGAACTGCTCCTCTTTCATGCCGCGCGACGTAAGTGCCGGCGAACCGATACGGATACCGGAAGTGACAAAGGGCGAGCGGAATTCGCCCGGGACGGTGTTTTTGTTGACGGTGATGCCCGCGCGGCCCAGCGCCGCGTCGGCGTCTTTACCGCTGAAGTCTCGGTCCAGGAAAGAGACGAGGACGAGGTGGTTGTCCGTACCGTCGCTGACGACCTTGTAGCCGCGTTTCATGATGACCTCGGCGAGGACGCTCGCATTGGACTTAACCTGCTTTGCGTAGGCTTTCCACTCCTCGGAGAGGTTGTATTTGAAGCCGACGGCTTTGGCGGCGATGACGTGGACCAGCGGTCCGCCCTGCAGGCCCGGGAAGATCGCGGAGTTGATCTTCTTCGCGATCTCTTCATCGTTGGTCATGATGAGACCGCCGCGCGGACCGGCGAGGGTCTTGTGCGTCGTCGTCGTGACAACGTCCGCGTACGGGAACGGGCTCGGGTGCTCACCGGCGGCAACGAGGCCGGCGATATGGGCGATGTCCGCAAAGAGGATCGCACCGACTTCGTCGGCGATCTCTCTAAACTTCTTGAAGTCGATCTCACGGGCATAGGCGGAAGCGCCGCAGACGATGATCTTCGGCTGGACGATGCGGGCGATATCCATGACGCGCTCGTAGTTGATGCGGCCGTCGAGTTCGACACCGTAGGTGAAGCTCTGGTAGTTCTTGCCCGAGAAGCTCGGCTTGGCGCCGTGGGTCAGGTGACCGCCGTGGCTCAGGTCCATACCGAGGATCTTGTCGCCGGCTTTGATCAGCGCGGCGTAGACGGCACCGTTCGCCTGGGAACCGGCGTGGGGCTGGACGTTGGCGAATTTACAGCCGAAGAGTTCGCAGGCGCGGTCGATGGCCAGCTGCTCGACGGCATCGGCGAATTCACAACCGCCGTAATAGCGTTTTTGCGGGTAACCCTCGGCATATTTGTTCGTAAACACGGAACCCATCGCCTCCATGACGGCCGGCAGGGTAAAGTTTTCGGAAGCGATCATCTCAAGGTGGTCGGTCTGACGCTCCAGCTCTTTTTCACACAGGGCATAGACTTCGTTGTCAAACTCTTGCAGAAAGCTCATTTTTTTCCTCTTTGTTGATTTGTTTTATACGGCATCCGAACAAAGTCCGGCTGCCTACGCTAACGCTATGTTCACCTCGGCGGTGGGCCCGCGTGCAGGTGAACCGCACTCATGTTTTTCTTCTCTAAATCTCGCTCAAGTCTACGTCAGGTTCGTTTGTGTCTTCTCCGTCGTTAGATTGATTGGTTTCGTGTTTCAGCGGCTTCATCGCCGGGAACAGGAGCACGTCGCGGATGGAGTGCTCGTTGGTCAGCAACATGACGAGACGGTCGATACCGATCCCCTGGCCGGCGGTCGGCGCCATCCCGTAGCTCAGCGCGCGGACGAAGTCCTCGTCCATCTCGTGCGCCTCTTCGTCACCGCCGGCTTTGGCTTCGAGCTGTCCCTCGAAACGGCCGAGCTGGTCGATGGGGTCGTTGAGCTCGCTGAAGGCGTTGGCGATCTCGCGCCCCGCGATAAAGAGTTCGAAACGGTCGGTGAGGGCGGGGTTGGCGTCGTTACGGCGCGCCAGCGGGGAGATCTCGACCGGGTACATGGTGATGAACGTCGGGTTGATCAGCTTCTCCTCGACGAAGGCGTCGAACATCTCGCCCTGGAGCTGGCCGACGTTGAGACTGTCGCTCACCTCAAAGCCGTTTTCGCGGAGGTAGACAAGCATCTTCTCTTTGTCGTGGACGATGATCTCCGGTACGCCGCCGATCGCGCTCAGCGATTCGACCAGCGGGATCTCCGTGAACTTGGAGAAGTCGACTTCCATCTCACCGTAGGGGAGCAGCGTCGGCAGGTTCAGGTGGTCGAAGAGGTACTCGAAATACTCCTTCGTCAGCGCAATGAGGTCCTTGTAGGTCTTGAAGGCCCAGTAGAACTCGATGGAGGTGAACTCCGGGTTGTGTGTTGCGTCCATTCCCTCGTTGCGGAAGTTGCGGTTGATCTCGAAGACCGCTTCGAAGCCGCCGACGATGAGGCGCTTGAGGTAGAGCTCCGGGGCGATACGCAGGTAGCGGTCGACGCCCAGGGCGTTATGGTGCGTCACGAAGGGCTTGGCGTTGGCGCCGCCGGCGATAGGGTGCATCATCGGCGTTTCGACCTCGAGGAAACCTTTGTCCTCGAAGAAGCGGCGCGTGAGCGAAATGATCTGGCTGCGAATCTTGAAGGTCTTGCGCACTTCGCTGTTCATGATCAGGTCGAGGTAGCGCTGGCGGTAGCGCATCTCTTTGTCGGTGAGACCGTGGAACTTCTCCGGCAGCGGGGCGATCGCCTTGGTCAGGAGTTTGAGGGCGTCGACGTGCAGGGAGAGCTCACCCTGTTTGGTGACGAAGGGGAAACCTTCGACCTCAATGATGTCGCCGACCTCGATCTGTTTTTTGAAGACCTCGTTGTAGAATCCCTCCGGCAGGTTGTCGCGGGTGACGTAGATCTGCAGCATGGCGCTTTCGTCTTCGATCTTGACGAAGCTCGCTTTTCCCATGATGCGGAAGAATTTGATGCGCCCCGCCACGCAGTAGCGGCGATTCTCGTCGCGTTTGGTCTCGCTGTGCGCCAGGTCGGAGTTGACGTTCAGGAATTTGTCGATGGTCGTATTGCGGGCCGAGTCGTTGGCGTAGGGGTTGATGCCCGCCGCCTTGAGCGCTTCGGCTTTTTCGATACGTTGCTGGATATATTTGTTGTCAAAAAAAGACAATAGCGATCTCCTCTGTTAGATGTTTAGTTTTTTCCGGCACTCGGCGCAGACCCCGTAGATCTGCATGGAGTGGTCCTTCATCAGGAAGCCAAGCGCGTCGGCGATGGCGTGCTGCCGCTTCTCGATCTCCGCGTCGACGAACTCCGTGATGGAGCCGCACTCGGTGCAGATCATGTGGTCGTGGTGCTCCTTGGCCCCCAGTTCGTACTTTTTGCCCTGGGCGCCGAAGGAGAGGGAGGTGACGATATCCTCGTTCTCCAGCAGCCCCAGCGTGCGGTAGATCGTCGCGATCCCCGTTTTGAGGTCCGGATAGTTCTCCTGGATCTTCTTGTGGAGCGCTTCGGGGGTCAGGTGCTCGTCGGAGTTGTAAAGGGTTTCGAGGATCACTTCGCGCTGGATCGTGAACTTCAGGCCGTTCTTTTTGAGCAGCTGTTTGAAATCCTCAAGGAGCTGTTCGTACTCGATCGTCTTCGCGGTAAAGTCGTTATCTTGGCTCATTGCGTCTTCTCCTTCAACTGCGATTTTACCGTATCGATGATCTCGCCGGCGCGTTCAAGCGAGATGCCGGTGTCGTTCGTCTCGTTTGCCGGTGCGGGTTCGGGCTGCAGGCTCTCGGTGTCGAGGTGCATGATATAGCCGCCCGTTTCAACGAGAATCGGGAAGAGAATACTCCCTTCGAGCGGCTCTTTGATGTTGTCGCGTATCGTCACGACGTTGTTGAGGGCGTAGGCGATGACGGCCGCGATCAGGAAGAACTTCCCGCTCCCGAAGACGAAACCGGCGATGCGGTCGAGCGCCCCCAGCCCGCTGGCCGCACTCAGGCGTTTGAAAAGGTGCCCCAGGCCGACCATCACGAGCCAGAAGAGGGCGAGGGTGAGGAGGAAGCCGGAAAAAGCGATAAGAGACGGGCTTTCGAAATGAAAAATGTTGTCGCTGAGGAAGGCACCGACCTCGCCGCTGACACGTGAAGCGACAAAGATACCGCCGATGATGCCGATCAGCCCGAAAAGCTCTTTGAAGAAGCCGTTGAGAATGCCTTTGAGGCCAAGCAGCAAGATGATGACGGAGACGACCAGGTCGAAGTAGTTGAAATCCATTCAGAACGCCCGTTTTGAAATTGAGAAGAATTATAAACAACTCTCACTAAAAATAGCTTGACAAAGTGCCCGGAGCGCGTTATTAACCCCCTGTTAAAGCTTCCTGATGTATGATTCCCACCCAAAATTAGTTATAAGGTATAGAGAGCTATGAGCAACTGGTCACCATCGAGCTGGAGAAGTTTTCCGATCAAGCAGCAACCGACATACCCCGATCAGGATCATCTGAAACGGGTCGAAGCGGAGCTACGGCGTTATCCCCCGCTGGTCTTCGCGGGCGAAGCGCGCAATCTCAAGGCCCAGCTGGCTCAGGTTTCCGACGGTAAGGCATTCCTGCTCCAGGGCGGTGACTGCGCCGAAAGTTTCTCCGAGTTCCATGCCGACAATATCCGCGACACCTTCAAAGTGATGCTGCAGATGGCGGTCGTGATGAGTTTTGCCAGCGGCCTGCCGGTCGTCAAAGTGGGACGCATGGGAGGTCAGTTCGCCAAACCGCGTTCTTCCGATACGGAGACCGTCGACGATGTCACACTGCCAAGCTACCGCGGTGACATTATCAACAGCATCGAGTTCACGGAGGCCGCGCGTATCCCGGACCCGGAACGCATGATCCATGCCTACCACCAGGCGGCCCCGACGCTGAACCTGCTGCGTGCCTTTGCTTCGGGCGGGATGGCGGACCTGCACCAGGTGCACAAGTGGAACCTCGATTTCGTCAAGCAGACGGAGATGTCGGAGAAGTACGAAGCCTTCGCGGGGCAGATCGAACAGTCCCTGCGCTTTATGGAGGCGTGCGGCGTGACGTCGCAGAGCTACCGCACCCTGCGCGAAACGGACTACTTTACCTCCCACGAAGCGCTCCTGCTCAACTACGAAGAGGCCTTCACCCGCCAGGACTCCCTGACGGGCGACTGGTACGACGTCTCCTCGCACATGCTCTGGATCGGCGACCGCACGCGCCAGGTCGACGGCGCGCACGTCGAGTTCCTGCGCGGCGTCAAGAACCCGCTGGCGTTCAAAGCCGGCCCGTCCATGACGACCGAAGACCTGTTGAAGCTCTGCGACACCCTCAACCCGGAGAACGAAGCGGGACGCATCAACGTTATCGTGCGCATGGGTGCGGGCAAGGTCGGCAACCATCTGCCGGAGCTGATCCGCGCCGTCGAGCGTGAAGGCAAAAAGGTGCTCTGGAGCTGCGACCCGATGCACGGCAACATCATCAAGTCCGGCAACGGCTACAAGACCCGCCGCGTCGACGACATCCTCACCGAGATGAAAGAGTTCTTCCAAGTCCACAAATCCGAAGGCACCTACGGCGGCGGCGTCCACCTGGAGATGACGGGCAAGAACGTCACCGAGTGTCTCGGCGGGGCCTTCCAGATCACCGAAGAGGACCTCAACAGCCGTTACCACACCCACTGCGACCCGCGTCTCAATGCGGACCAGTCCCTCGAACTGGCGTTCCTGATCGCCGATACCCTCAAAGCTGCACGCGCGTAATTTTACACGCGGCGGCACCCTTCAGATTCAAAACAATTTCAAGAAAAACAAATAAGTGATTTTTCCCCGAGCGGGGATGTGCGAAGCGGTGCGCTTAGAGCGCGGCGGCGTCAAGCGCCTTGATGAGTTCGTCGGGGCGGTTGGACCACTGGATGGCGTCTTGCTTGGAGATGACGCGTTTGCGTACCAGGTCGAAGAGTTCCTGGGTCTGGGTGACCATGCCGGTCTCCTGCTGGTTGAGCTGCATCTGTGAGTAGAGCTGGTGGACCTTGTCTTCGCGGATCAGGTTGGCGATCGCCGGGATGTTGATCATCAGCTCCTGGGCTGCGACACGGCCGCCGCCGAGGCGCGGCAGCAGCGCCTGGGCGATAATGGCGATGATGGACGTGGAGAGCTGGGCGCGGACCTGCGGCTGCTCGTCCCCGCTGAAGACGTCGATGATACGGTTGATCGTCTGCGGCGCGGAGTTGGTGTGCAGGGTACCGAAAACGAGGTGACCGGTCTCGGCGGCGGTGAGTGCTGCGGCGATGGTCTCCTTGTCACGCATCTCCCCGACGAGGATGACGTCGGGGTCTTCACGCATCGCGTATTTGAGCGCGTTGGCGAAGTTGGCGGTATCGGTCCCGACGTTACGGTGGGAGAAGAGACACTGCTTGTTGGTGTGGACGAATTCGACCGGGTCCTCGACACTGATAATGTGGCGGTTTTCCGTTTCGTTGATCTCGTTGAGCATCGCGGCCAGGGTGGTGGACTTACCGCTACCGGTCGGTCCGGTGACGAGAATCAGTCCTTTTTCGCGTTTGACGAGTTTTTTGAAGATCGGCTTGGCATTGAGATCGTCCAGGCTCGGGATCTCGATCGGAATGATACGGAAGGCGCAGGCGATGTCGCCCATCGTTTTATAGTAGTTCGCACGGAAACGGCCGACTTCGGGGAGCAGGATCGCGAAGTCGAGTTCGTTATGCTCTTCGAACTCTTTCTTCTGTTTCTCTGTCAGCAGGGAGTAGGACATATCCTCAATTGTTTTGCCGTCGAGGACGGGAAGGTTCAGTGCGACCAGGCGCCCGTCGATACGGATCTGCGGTTCGGAACGGGAAACGAGGTGAAGGTCCGATGCATTGTAGGCAACGACGCTTTTTAATAGTTTACGGATATCCAGGGTCTGACTCATGAGAGAAATTCTCCTTCGTAGAGGGGTTCATTGAAACCGATTATAACATGATTTCCGGTTTCGACAACAGGGCGTTTTATTAACAGGTTTTCTTTTGTGAGCCAGGTGCGTTTTCCGGCATCATCCAGGTTCAGCTCTTTGAGTTTCAGGGTGCGGTAGGTCGTGCCCCGGGTGTTGAAAAGCTGCTGCATTTCGGCACCTTGCGACAGCCAGCGGCCGACGTCCGATTCGCCGACGGGATCTTTCTTGAAGTCGACGAAGGTGTAGTCGATGGCGTGCTTTTTGAAAAAGGCGAGGGCCTTTTTGACGCTGTCGCAGTTTTTGATGCCGTAGACCGTGATCATTCGATAATCTTCGGAACGATAAAGAAGTGCTCGTCGCTGTGCGGGGCGTGCGCCAGGATGTCGTCGTTGACGGCGGTGTCACAGTTCGGAACATCTTCGCGCAGCTGCGTCGCATTGGAGGTCATGGCGAAGGTGTCGGGAACGTCTGTTGTGTCAAGCGCGCTAAGATTGTCGACGAATGAGACGATCTCGCTGAGCTGGCCGATCACTTCCTCGCGATGGGCCTCATCGATTTTGAGCATTGAGAGTTTTTCCAGACGGCTTAACAGGGCGTCGTCGATTTGCATGGCATACCTTTTTTGACGTAATGATATTAATTGTAGCGAAAAGATACTTAGATTCTGAGGGCTACTTTGACCCTGCAGCAGGGAGGGTTGATTAAATTGCAATCACTTTGTAATCTGTTTTGCATACTATTTTGTAGTAAAATCCTTTACGCACATTTCAAAACATACGAGGTGGGTAATGATCAGAAAAAAACAGAACGGACAAAAAGTCTGGGTTACGTTTACGGTGTCCCCTGAAACAGGGATGGAAACGGTCGCACTGTGCGGCGCCTGGAACGGCTGGTCGGACGAGCCGATGAAGCAGAAGAAGAACGGCGAGTTTTATCTGACAAAGGTATTGCCCGCCGGTAGCACATTTGAATTCGGCTACAAAAGCGGTGACGGCGCCTGGATGGCGGAAACCGACTGTACTTGCGTTCCCTCGCCGTTCGGCAGCGACAACGCTTTGCTGGAGCTTTGAATGCCCTTTGAACTTTAAATAATGCAGTAAGGACGACGTAACTGCCTTACCGGTCGTTAAACGGAGGGGTCGATTTA
This sequence comes from Sulfurimonas sp. HSL3-1, assembly GCF_039645995.1. Classification (NCBI taxonomy): domain Bacteria; kingdom Pseudomonadati; phylum Campylobacterota; class Epsilonproteobacteria; order Campylobacterales; family Sulfurimonadaceae; genus Sulfurimonas; species Sulfurimonas diazotrophicus. The sequence goes on along the minus strand of NZ_CP147920.1, from coordinate 1,327,417 downwards.
ATTGTGAGGAGAGTGTATGAAAGCCGTTGTTATGGCAGGTGGGTTTGGAACGAGGATCCAGCCGTTAACCCATTCGCGTCCCAAGCCGATGCTGCCGATCGTGAACCGTCCGATGATGGAGCACACGATGTTGACCCTGAAGGAGCTCGGGATCACCGAGTTTATCGTGCTGCTCTACTTCAAGCCCGATGTCATCCGGGACTATTTCAAAGACGGTAGCCACCTGGGCATCAATATCACCTACGTCCTGCCCGATGACGATTACGGCACGGCGGGGGCGGTCAAGCTGGCCGAAGAGCATATCGGCGACGACAACTTCATCATCATCAGCGGTGACCTGGTGACCGATTTCGATTTCAAGAAGATCTTCGATTACCACGCGCAGAAAGATTCGAAGCTGACGATTACGCTCACTTCCGTCGAAAACCCCCTGGAGTTCGGGGTGGTGATCGCGAACGAAGAGGGCCGGATCGAGAAGTTTCTTGAAAAGCCGAGCTGGGGCGAGGTCTTCAGCGATACGATCAATACGGGGATCTACGTCATCGAACCGGAGATCCTCTCCTATATCCCGAGCAACGAGAACTTCGACTTCGCCAAGGACCTTTTCCCGCTGCTGATGCGCGAAGGGGTTCCCCTGATGGCCGGGAACGCCGAAGGGTACTGGCGCGACGTCGGCAACCCGGAGAGCTACCGCGATGTCTACGAGGATATCCTCGGGGGCAGGGTGAAGGTGCAGATGCCGCCGGTCCGCCGGCAGTACCCTGACGGCGTGCTCTTCAGCGACGAGCCCTATGAACTCGACAGCAGCGTCGAGATCATCGGGACGGTCGTCCTGGGACGGAACGTCACGATCGGCAAGGGGACAAAGCTGAACAACGTCGTTGTCGGCGACGACTGCGAGATCGGGAAAGAGAGCAAGGTGCGCAACAGCGTACTGTGGGAGCGGGTCAACGTCGACAAACACGCCCTCTTTGACGGCTGCGTCATCTGCAACGACAACAAGATCGGCAAGAACGTCACGGCGAAGGCGGGGATGATCCTGGCCGAAGAGTGTGAGATCGGCCAGCTGGTCACCGTCGAAAAAGACGTCACGATCTGGCCGCACAAGGTGATCGAGGACGCCGCCATCGTCAGCCGCAGCGTCATCCTCGGGAGCCGCTACAAGAACTCCATCTTCGAGAACGGCTACGTCATCGGGAAATCCAACGTCGAGCTCTCCTGCGAGATGGCAACGAAGCTTGCCGAAGCGTTCGGCGCCCAGCTGCCCATCGGTTCGACGGTCGTCATGGCCCGGGACTACAACAAGGGATCGCGGATGCTCAAGCGCGCCTTCGTCGGGGGCCTGCTCTCGTCCGGCGTCAACGTCAAGGATTACAACGGCATTCCCTCCTCGGTCCTGCGCTGCAGCCTCTCCATGGACAACGGCGTCGTCGCCGGGGTCTACTTCCGCCAGCAGATCGACGACCCGACCAGTACGGTCATCACCTTCTACAACCATGAAGCCCTGCGGATCAACAACGAGGTGGCAAAGAAGGTGGAAAAGGCCTTTTTCAAAGAGACCTTCCGCCGGGTGGACTTCTCCCAGATCGGCCAGATTTTCGAGTCCGACCACGCCAAAGAGTATGCCGCCTATCAGAAGCAGATGGAACGCCTCTTCGATGCCCACCTCTTCAAGCGCGGCGGGTACCGGATCGCCGTGGACGTGATGCACGGGATGGGGTACGAGGTCTATCCGGATATCCTGCGGGACATGGAGGTGGACAATATCATCTTCAACGCCTATGCGGATGAGCAGCGCCTCGCGAACATCAACTCCCTGGTCAAGCGCTCCGTCAGCGACCTGAGCGCCGTGATCCAATCCATGCAACTCGATGCAGGCTTTTTGGTCTACCCCTACGGCCAGCGTCTGGAGATCGTGTGCGACGAAGGGAAGGTGCTCGAGAAGCAGACGGCCCTCTATATCGTACTGACGCTGCTGAACATGGAAGCGCGCGAACGGGGCGAGAAGATGAAAGTCTTCCTGCCGACCTGGGCGGCGGACATTGTCTACTTCGACGCCCTGGAGATCGAACGGGGGCAGTACGCGAACTTCAAATCCGAGCAGATGCGCCAGTACGACCTGGTGGCGACAGGGGAGGGGAACTTCGCCTTTACCGCCTTCGCGACGCACCGTGACAGCATGTTCGCGACGTTGAAGATCCTGGAGCTGATGATCAAGTTCGACGTCAAACTCTCCGACCTGATCGCATCGCTGCCGAAATTCTATTACCGCGCGGCCCAGGCAGCGTGCAGCCAGTCCCACAAGGGCAAGATGATGCGCCGCTTCCTCGAGGATGCCAAGGGTAAAGACGCGTCGACCCTCGACGGGGTGAAGATCTGGCTCGATGCCAACGACTGGATCCTGATGATCCCAGACCAGTACAACGACAGTCTCAACCTCTATATCCAGGCGGAGTCGGATAAACGCGGCGAGGAGATCCTTTCGGAATATACCGCCAAGATCGCGGAGTGGGCCACAGTCTAATGCGCAGAGCATCGCTGAACCTCGCATTCATCTGGCACATGCACCAGCCCGATTACCGGGACAGCAGCGGTGTCATGACGATGCCGTGGGTGTTCCTGCATGCCATCAAAGATTACTACGAGATGCCGTGGCTGCTGACGCGGTTCCCGGGTCTCAAGGCGACGTTCAACGTCACCCCTCCGCTGATCGAACAGCTGAACCTCTACCGCGATCCGCTTGCCAACGACGCCTTTTTGGCGCTCTGGATCAAACCGACGGAGCAGCTCGAGGAGCATGAGCGCGCCTGGATGGTCAAGATGTGCAAATCGACGCAGTTCGAAACGATGGTGCGGCCGCTGCCGCGCTATGCGGCGCTCTTCCACCGCGACGATTACAGCCACGCGCAGCTGCTGGAGCTGCAGCTGCTCTTTATGCTGGCATGGTGCGGCAACTACCTGCGCCAGCACAGCAGCGTAGTTAAGAAGCTTTTGGCGCAGCAGGATGCCTACTCCCAGCGGGACAAGCATGCGCTGCTCGAGGAGCTGACCTCCTTTGTCGCAACGATCCTCCCTTTTTACGCGCAGCTGCAGAAGTCGGGGACGATCGCCGTCTCGACGACGCCGTACAACCACCCCATTCTGCCACTGCTGCTCGATGTCGGGAACGCCAAAAAGGCCAATCCCCACACGACGCTGCCGGCCAACCCGCTCTCGCTCGAGGGAGACGCGGTGGAGCAGGTACGGCGCGCGATCGCCCTGTATCAAAAGACGTTCGGAACGGACCCGGTCGGGTTCTGGCCGGCAGAAGGGGCGGTGGACGAGCGCAGCGTCGGCATTTACCGGGAACACGGTCTCAAATGGATTGCGACGGACGAGGAGATCTTGTTCCGTTCGCTCAAAAACAGCGCCCGCGAGGACCTCTACAGCCCCTACCGTTTCGACGGCGTCACCATCGGCTTCCGCGACCACGGGCTCAGCGACCTCATCGGCTTTACCTACCGTTTCAAACCGGCGGACGAAGCGGCGGAGCACTTTATCCGTTCCGTCGGCGGTATCGCTTCGGGAAAAGCGGAGCGTACCGTCTTCGTCATCCTTGACGGGGAGAACGCCTGGGAGTTCTTTGAAAACAACGCCTACGACTTCTTCACCGCGCTCTACGCCCGATTGAAGAGCAGCGACGGCCTGCAGACGGTGACGATGAACGAGGTTGCACTCCAGCCCGATCAGCCGACGCTGCCGCATCTGGCGCCGGGAAGCTGGATCTACGGCAACTTCGACACCTGGAGCGGCCACGTCGAGAAGAACCGCGCCTGGGAACTGATCTACCAGACCCGCCGCGATGCCGACCACCACGGGGGCGGGGTTGACCCGGAGACGGCGGAAAAGATCCGATTTCATTTCCTGGCCGCCGAATGCAGCGACTGGTTCTGGTGGTACGGCGACGACCACGCGACGGACTTCGCCGAAGAGTTCGACGCGCTTTTCCGCGACCACCTTATCGCTATCTACCGCCTGCTGGGGATGCAGCCCCCGGCCGATCTTTTCGATCCGATCATCACCCAGAAGGGGCGCGATGCTTTCCTCACCTACCCGCAGAGCGCGGTCTCGCCGATCATCGACGGAAAGGAATCGAGCTTTTTCGAGTGGCTGGGCAGCGGTATGGTCGACGAAAGCAAGGGGTACTCGACGATGGACCGGGTCCGCGGCCCCATCGAGAAGATCCACTACGGGCATGACGAGGAACAGGTCTACCTCGCTTTCGAAGGGGACACCGAGATGCTGCGCACCAAGGGGTGCATGCTGGTTGTGACGATCGAAGAGAACGGCCGGCAAGCGGTGGTGCCGATGGCGAGAACCCTGCAGGATAAGCGGCTCGCGTTCGCCTTCGACGAGCGCCCGGAACTGGCGCTCTCACGCGAGGGGTTCCTCGGGCTCGATGTCTTCCATCTGCGTTTCGAGATTACCCACGGCGACGAGATTATCCAAACGCTGCCGGGGTACGGATCGCTGCATATCGATATGAATGAAACTTACGCGGAGCACTGGTTTGTCTAGGAGAAAAGAGCACATGGTACACGATCTGATGCAAAGGGGCGGCAATGTCTGAGATCCGGTACGACAAGCTGCACGACGTGCACGTCCTCATCGCCCCCGAACGGCTCCACCGTCCTGACTGCATCCCCAAACGTGTCAAGGCGTTCCACCATGTGGCCAAATGTCCCTTCTGCGAGGGGAACGAATCGCTGACGCCGCCGGAGATCTTCGCCCTCAGAGACGAAGGGAGTTTTGCAAACGAGCCGGGGTGGAAGACCCGCGTCGTCCCCAACCTCTACAAGGCCGTGCAGATCGAGACGCCCCACCGGCACCATTACGGGCTTTTTGAATACCACGACGGGTTCGGGGCCCACGAAGTGATCATCGACACACCTGAGCACCGCACCTCCATGACGCAGTGGAGCGAACAGGAGGTCGTGGACTGGCTCCTGACCCTGGGCGCGCGGGTGGCGGACCTGCGGCGGGACATCCGTATCGGCTATATCTCCCTGTTTAAAAACGAGGGGAGCGACGCGGGGGCGACCCAGCCCCATTCGCACACCCAGCTCATCGGCCTGCCGATCCTCCCGGAGGCGCAGCGCGCCTATTATGAACGCAACGCACACTATTTTCGCGAGCACGGCACGCCGCTCGTTGCGGCGATCATCAGCCACGAGCGCCAGGCGGGAGAACGCATCATCGCCGAGCAGGGGGGCTATACGGCATATTGCCCCTTTGCAAGCGCCTACCCGTTCGAGGTGATCATTGCCTCGGAAAAACGGCGCGGCCAGATCGACACCCTCGGCCCGAAGGATTTCGAGCCCCTGGCACCGCTGCTGCTGGACGTCCTCGCGAAGCTGGAACGGCAGCTGGGGTGCCTGGCTTTCAACGTCGAGATCGCCACGCCCCCGTTCCATGTCCCCGAGGGCATGGCGCCCTATGCGACGACGGACGATATGTTCCGCTTTACCCTCCGGATCCAGCCGCGGCTCTACAGGCACGGCGGGTTTGAGCTCTCGACGCAGGTCATGATCAACCCCGTCGCCCCCGAAACGGCGGCAAGACTGCTGAGGGGTGAACCTGATGCGTAAGCAGAGTGTACTCTTCGCCGCCAGCGAGGTGTACCCGTTCGCAAAGACCGGCGGTCTGGCGGACGTCGGCTACAGCCTCCCCAAGGCTCTCTCGGACGCCTTCGACGTGACCGTGGTGATGCCGCTCTACCACACGGTGGACCGGCAGCGCTTCGGCATCGAAGGGCCGACGGACTTCTTTGACGTGATGCTGGGCATAGAACGCCGTACCGTTTCCGTCTATGAGAGCCGCTTCGAAGGGCGCGCCTACCTCTTTGTCTATGAACCGCAGCTCTGCGACCGCGATTACCTCTACGGCCCGCCGGGCGAGGGGTACGACGACAATGCGCAGCGTTTCGGTCTTTTCAGTTATGCGGTAAGCGAGCTCGCCCGGCGCCTGCAGAGCGATATCGTCCATCTCAACGACTGGCAGACGGCCCTGACGGCGCTGATCATCGCCGAGGACGATACCCTGAAGGCCTCTACCGTCTATACGATCCACAACCTCGCGTATCAGGGGGAGTTCCCGAAAAGTGCGCTCTCTGCGCTGGGAGTGGACAAGCGCCACTTTACCCTCGAAGGGATCGAATTCTACGACCGGATCAACCTGATGAAGGCGGGCATAGGGTATGCCGATGCCGTCACGACCGTCAGCCCTACCTATGCGGAGGAGATCCTCACCCACCGGTTCGGCTGCGGGCTGGAGGGGTACCTGCAGCACCACCGGGCTAAAGTGACCGGCATCGCGAACGGGATCGATACGGAGCATTTCGCACCGCAGTCGGACAGTAGCCTTTTTCGCCTCTATAAAACGCCGCGGGGCAAGCACGCCAACAAAAAGCACTATCTGGCGGAGGCGGGCCTCTGCGATGCCGAGCTCCCGCTCTTTATCTTCATCGGGCGCTTTACCTGGCAGAAGGGGATAGACCTGCTCCTCGAGGCACTGCCGCAGATGGCGGCGCTGCCGTGCAATATCGCCGTTCTGGGGGAGGGGGAGCCGCAGTATGCCCCGCGTTTCGAGAAGGCGGCGGAGGCGCACCCCAACATCCACCTCTTTTTCGGCTACGACGAGGCGCTGGCCCACCGCATGTACGCGGCGGCGGATTTCCTGCTGATGCCCTCCCTGTTCGAACCCTGCGGGCTGAACCAGCTCATCGCGGCGCACTACGGTGCCGTGCCGGTCGTGCACCGTGTCGGCGGGCTTGCCGATACGGTGGCCCCGGTCGCGTATGCCCCCGAAGCGCAGAGCCCCTGCGGGATCGCCTTTGACGCCGCAACTCCCGAGGCGCTCCTGGGCGCCTTTGAGGCGGCCCTCGGGCTCTTCAATGACGCGAAAGCGTGGAGCAGGGTCGCAACCCACAATATGAAGGCGGATGTCTCCTGGGGTCAAAGTGCCTCGGCGTACGCCGCGCTGTACCGGAAAATCAGCGGGAGCGCGTTAAAATGAGCCCCTTTATCGCGTCCGGGAAATTCCGTATTCCAACACGAGGCAATATATGACATCATTCAATATTCTTCTGGCGGCCTCCGAAGCCGTTCCTTTTGCCAAGAGCGGCGGTCTCGCCGACGTAGCGGGCGCGCTTCCGAAGGCGTTGCGCGCGTTGGGACACGATGTCCGCGTCGTAATGCCGCGTTACTACATTGTTGATACCGAGAAGTACGGGCTGAAAAAGCTCAACGGTTCCCTCGGCGTGCCGATGGGAAGCATGGGCGAAGCGTGGGCGGCCGTGTACGAAGGGGTGCTGCCCGGCAGCGACGTCCCCGTCTACTTTATCGATCACGAAGGCTTTTTCGGCCGCAAGGGGCTCTACGACGAGGGCGGCCAGGCCTACGGCGACAACGACAATCGTTTCATCTTTTTCTCCAAGGCGGTGTTCCAGCTCGCAAAGATGCTGCGGTTCAAACCCGACGTCATCCACGCGAACGACTGGCACACGGCGTCGATCCCGCTGCTGCTCAACACGACCTACGCCTTCGATCCCGACTTCGAGAACACCGGGACGCTGCTGACGATCCACAACCTCCAGCACCAGGGCAAGTTCTACAAGGGCGCGATGGATGTGCTCGGCGTCGGCTGGGAACACTACAACGCCGACGAACTCGAAGAGTTCGGCGGGGTGAACCTGCTCAAAGCGGGCATCGTGCACGCCGATGCCGTCAACGCCGTCAGCCGCAAGTACGCCAACGAGATCCGCACGGCGGAGTTCGGCTGGGGGCTGGAGGGGCTTATAGACGCCAACGCCCATAAGCTTTACGGCATCCTCAACGGCGTCGATTACGACGAGTGGAGCCCGGCGGTCGATCCGCTGATCCCGCAGACCTTCGACGTCGACAACCTTGCCGGAAAAGCGATTTGCAAACAGGAGCTGCAGCGCGAATTCGGTCTCCCCGAACGCGAGGACGTGCCGCTGATCGGCCTGGTCGGACGGCTCGCGGAGCAGAAGGGTATCGGCCTGCTGGCCGGGGCGATCTGGAACCTGATGGAGCTGGACATCCAGATCGTGCTGCTGGGCACGGGCGAGACCTGGGCGGAATTCTTCTTCAGCGACGTGGCCGCCAAGTACCCGGATAAATTCGGCTGTTACATCGGCTACCGCAACGACCTGGCCCACCGCATCGAGGCGGGCAGCGACCTTTTCCTGATGCCCTCCCTGTTCGAGCCCTGCGGGCTGAACCAGATCTACAGCCTCCGCTACGGCACCCTGCCCATCGTCCGCGCAACGGGCGGACTGGACGATACGATCCGGAATTACGGGAACGACCATCAAAGCGGTACCGGCTTCAAGTTCGATTTTGCGACGCCGGATGCGCTAAGCAATACCGTCAAATGGGCAACGGAGATCTGGTACGGGGACCCGGATGCCATCGACCAGATGCGTCTCAATGCGATGCAGCAGCGTTTCGACTGGGAAGTCGCGGCCGAAGCCTACGGCGACCTCTACTGTCGCATTATCGGCGGACGGCGCAGCAGCCGCCATCAATAAACGGAGCCAACATGACGATCCACTACGATATCTCCCGCTTTACCGACATGGACATCTACCTCTTCAAAGAGGGGACCCATACCAAGCTTTATGAGAAGATGGGGGCGCACTTTATGGAGCGCGACGGCGCGCGCGGCGTCTATTTCGCCGTCTGGGCGCCCAACGCGGAGCGCGTCAGCGTCCGGGGAGACTTCAACGATTACGACACCCATCGCCACCCGCTCCGGCTGCGCGAAGACGGCTCGGGGATCTGGGAAGGGTTCATCCAGGGGGTCGAAGCGGGGCTGACCTACAAGTACCATATCGTCTCGAAATTCCATAACATCGTGCACGACAAGGCGGACCCCTTCGCCTTTTACGCGGAGGTGCCCTCCAACTCCGCGTCGCGCATCTGGGAGCTGGACGGCTACGGCTGGAACGACGGGGGATGGATGCAAACGCGCGCGCTGCACAACCGCCACGACGCTCCCGTCAGCGTCTACGAGATGCACTTGGGCTCTTGGCGACGGAAGGTCGAGGAGAGCGACCGCTATCTGACCTACCGCGAGCTGGCGGACGAGCTGGTGGCCTATCTCAAGGAGATGAACTATACCCACGTCGAGTTCATGCCGCTGACCGAATACCCCTACTACGGCTCCTGGGGCTACCAGGTGACGGGCTACTACAGCGCGACGGCGCGCTACGGGGAACCGCAGGACCTGATGCACCTGATCGACGCCCTGCACCAAAACGGCATCGGCGTCATCATGGACTGGGTGCCCTCGCACTTCGCCGTCGATATGCACGGGCTGATCAACTTCGACGGCACCGCTTTGTACGAACATGCCGATCCGCGGCAGGGATACCACCCGGAGTGGGGGAGCATCATCTTCAACTACGGCCGCAACGAAGTGAGGGCTTTCCTCATCAGTTCGGCACTCTTCTGGCTGGAGAAGTACCACATCGACGGGATCCGCGTCGACGCCGTCGCCTCGATGCTCTACCTCAACTACGCCCGCGAAGAGGGCGAATGGGTCCCGAACGAGCACGGCGGCAACGAGAATCTCGAAGCGGTCGCCTTCCTGCGCCAGCTCAACGCGGCGGCCTACGGAGCACACCCGGATATCATGATGATCGCCGAGGAGTCGACGGCCTGGCCGATGGTGACGCGCCCGATCGAGGTCGGCGGGCTCGGGTTCGGCTTCAAATGGAACATGGGGTGGATGCACGACACGCTTGCGTACATGCACCGCGACCCGGTCTACCGCCAGCACCACCACGACCAGCTCACCTTCAGCATGTGGTACGCTTTCGACGAAAACTTCATGCTGCCGCTGAGCCACGACGAAGTGGTCCACATGAAAGGGTCGCTCATCAACAAGATGCCCGGCGATACGAACCAGAAGTTCGCCAACCTTCGCGCGCTTTACGGCTACATGATGGCCCACCCGGGCAAGAAACTGCTCTTTATGGGCGGGGAATTCGCCCAGTACGCCGAGTGGGCGTATAAGCACAGCCTCGAGTGGCACCTGCTGGAGTTCCCGCTGCACCAGGGACTGCAGAAGATGATGGCGGAGCTCAACCGTCTCTACCGCAGCGAACCGGCGCTCTACCTGCACGACGTAGAGCGTAAGGGGTTCGAGTGGATCGACGACGCCGACTACAGCCATAACTGCATCAGCTTCATGCGCAAAAGCGAGAACCCAGACGAGACCGTCTACGTCGTCTGCAACTTCGCCGACGAGACGCGCGAGGGGTACCGGCTCGCACTCCCCGAGGGCGGAGAATACGTGGAGATCTTCAACTCCCAGGCCAAGGCTTACGAGGGGTGGGAGATCGGCAATGAGGGTGTGCTCTATGCCGAAGAGACGCCGCTATGCGGCCGTCCCTTCTCGCTCGCGATGACGCTGCCCCCGATGGGCGTCGTCTACTTTAAAAAGCTGATTGCACAATAGTCGCGCAGTCAGGTGGTGATTTTTCGGCCAGAATGGGGCTATACTAATATGAATAAGAATGAGGGGAATGAATAATGTTACGTTTTGATCGCGATTTTACGTTTGAGGGTTCAGAGGCACAGCACCGGGTCATGGAGGAGGCGTTTGCCGTCGTCACTGAAGAACACAAGGGACGGATCGGCTATTATGACCTTCCGGAAGGCTCCCGGACGCTGGTGGAAGCGGCCAAAGCGCTGGAGACACAGAACAGCCTGCTGGCATCGGGGGCGATCACGGACATCGCCGTCATCGGCATCGGCGGCTCCTCACTGGGGATCAAGGCGGTGGATTCGCTGCTGGCGTCCCGGGGCGACAAAACCCGCGAACTGCACTTTTTCGAGAACTCCGACCCCATCGACATCACCCGCACGATGGCGAAGCTGACGAAGGAGAAGACCCTCTTCGTTGTCATCTCCAAGTCCGGCGGTACGATCGAAACGACCTCCATCTTCAAGACGCTGATCGCGCATTTCGGCCTGGAACTGGACGGTGCGGACCGGGAGCGTGTCTTTGTCATCACCGACGCAGGTTCAAGCCTCTCAAAGTTCGGCGACGCGTACGGCCTTGGGCAGTTCAACATCCCCGACAATGTCGGCGGGCGCTTCTCCGTGCTCAGCGCCGTGGGCATCATTCCGCTGACGCTGGCGGGTTACGATACGGCGGCGCTGCTGGCGGGGGCGGGAAGCTTCCTCACCTCCTTCTTCGAGGGCAAAGAGCAGCACCTGCTGGAGAAAGCGTGTTTCATCTACGAACATGACAGAGAACACTCCGTCAACGTCCTCTTCTCCTACGCCAACGACCTGGAGAACTTTACCAAGTGGTACGTGCAGCTCTGGGGCGAATCGCTGGGCAAGGTGGATGCGATGGGATCGCACGTCGGCATGACGCCGGTGGGGCTGATCGGTTCGGTGGACCAGCACTCCTTTTTGCAGCTGCTGATCGAAGGACCGAAGGACAAGACGGTCACCTTTATCAGCATCGAGGATTTCGGCGCGCCGCTCGTCATCCCCGAGATCTCGCTCAAGCACATCGAAAAGACCGATTTCATCAACGGCAAGAGCTTCAGTACCCTCATCAACGCCCAGTGCGCGGCTACCCGCGAAAGCCTCGTGCGCAGCGGCGTGCCGACGGACGGCATCGTCATCGAACAGATCGATGCCGCGAGCGTCGGCACCATGATCATCTACTACGAACTGCTGACGTCCCTCGTCGGAGCGATGCTGCTGGTCAATACCTATGACCAGCCGGGCGTCGAGCTCGGCAAGGTGATCCTTTACGAAACATTTACAGACAAAGGCTGATCGCAATGATCCTGCATGATTACGATTTCGATCCCAAGTACGCCAAACCTGTTGCCTACTTCTCCATGGAGTTCGCCATTCACCAGGCCCTGAAGGTCTATTCGGGCGGCCTCGGGTTCCTGGCGGGTTCGCACATGCGCAGTGCCTACGACCTGCGACAGAACATGGTCGGTGTGGGTATTATGTGGAGCTACGGCTATTACGACCAGGGACGGCACGAGGACCGCAGCCTCAAGATCAACTTTATCCGCAAGCACTATTACTTCCTCAAAGATCTCGGCATCTGCGCGACGGTGAAGATCCACGGGGAGGAGGTCTATATCAAGGCCTACTACCTGCCGCCGGACATCTTCTCCTCGGCTCCGGTGATCCTGCTCTCGACGGACATCCCCGAAAACGACTTCCTCGCGCGCACCATCACCCATAAGCTCTACGATGCCAACGAGGAGACCCGCATCTCCCAGGAGATCGTCCTGGGCATCGGAGGCGTCAAGGTGCTGGAGTCGCTCAAGCACCATGTGGATGTCTACCACCTCAATGAGGGGCACGCGCTGCCACTGGCTTACGAACTCTACAAACGCTACGGTTCGCTTGAAGAGCTGAAGCAGCACGTCGCCTTCACGACCCATACTCCCGAGGCCGCCGGCAACGAGGAACACAACATCCACCTGCTGCACCGTTTCGGCTTCTTTAACGGCCTGGAGATGGACGAAGTGCGCAACATCACGGGCGAGTACGGCGAAAACTTCAACCTGACCGTCGGCGCCCTGCGGGCGTCAAAGATGACCAATGCCGTCTCCAAGTTCCATGAAGAGGTGGCAAACCGCATGTGGGCGAACTGCAAAGGGCGCTCGGAGATCATCTCCATCACGAATGCCCAGAACCGCCGTTTCTGGACGGACAAGGGGATGCAGTCCGCCCTGGACAGCCACGAGGATTACGAACTGCTCGCCCGCAAAAAGCACCTCAAGCGGCAGCTTTTCAATATCGTGGCCGACCAGACCGGAAAAATGTTCGACCCGGATATCCTGACCATCGTCTGGGGGCGCCGTTTCGCCGAGTACAAGCGTCCCGGACTGCTCAAGCTCGATTTCGAACGTTTCAAGGCGCTCATCGAGCGGACGGAACAGCCCATCCAGGTGATCTGGGCCGGGAAACCGTACCCCTTCGATACCAGCGCGGTCAACCTCTTCAACGAGCTGATCCATATCAGCCACCAGTTCAAGCGCATGGCCGTACTGACGGGATACGAGCTGGAACTCTCCGCGGTGCTTAAAAAAGGGAGCGACATCTGGCTCAATACGCCGCGGGTCTCCCGGGAAGCCAGCGGGACGAGCGGGATGAGCGCGAGCATGAACGGCACACTGCACCTCTCCACCGATGACGGGTGGCACCCCGAGTTCGCCATCAACGGGATGAATGCCTTTACCATCCCGCCGATCGACCACAGCACCCCGACGGAGGTGCAGGACCGCGAGGACAACAAAAACCTGATGGATATGCTTGAACAGCAGATTATCCCGCTCTACTACGACCATCCCGAACAGTGGACGCACATGATGAAGCGGGCGATGTCCGATGTCATTCCGAAGTTCGATTCGGGCCGGATGGCCCATGAGTACTACGAACTGATGTACAAGTGACCCCGATGACGATACGCGTCTATTACGAAGATACGGACGTGGGCGGGGTCGTCTACTACGCGAACTACCTGAAGTTCTGCGAACGCGCCCGCAGCGAACTTTTCTTCTCCAAAGGGGAGTCACCGCTGTTTGAAGGGGGGCACTTTGTCGTGCGGCACATCGAAGCGGATTACCTCGGTTCGGCGGTGCTGGGGGATCTGCTGGAGGTCTCTGCGGAAGTGGTGTCTATAAGGGGTACGGGACTGCAGATGCATCAGACCGTGCGGCGCGGAAACGAGGTGCTCTTTACCCTCGATGTCCGGCTGGTCTACCTCATGACCGACGGACGGGTCGGGCGGCTCGATGCCGCCAAGCGGGAGAAGCTCAAAACCCTACTCGAAGAGTGACCCCTCGTCTTCCTCCTCCTCATCCAGCAACGCAAACTTTGATATCCCGGCGCGGTAGAGCGTCACGGGGTAGGCCACCTGATGATCTTCGATCGGAATCGTATATTCGCGCGGCGTACCGGCGGCAAGGGAGTAGAAGTAGTCTACCCCAAGCGTCGTGGCGTAGTTGATCCAGTCGTATTCGATGTCGTTCTGCAGCAGCTTGTTGCTTTCGACAAGGACCCCGTTCTGCTTGCTGATGGAGTTGGCGACGAGCATGTGCTCGCGGTCCAGGGGCTGGGTGATGTCGAAGAGCATGGAGTTGTAGCCGATCTGGGTTGCAAGCACCTGCGTGGCATTGGCATCGTAAAGGGTCAGTTGCGACATGATCATCGCGCTTTTGATGAGCGGGGTGTTGAGCAGGAAGGTGCCGTGCTGGAGCCGTTCATTCTTGTCGAGAATGTGTTTCAGGTTCGTGGTGCGCTTGTCGATGGGATAGGCGTAAACGGCGCGGCCTGCCGCATCGTAACTGCGGGGGTCGTTGTCCGAGAAGCGTTCCATGTAGGCGGACTCCGCCGCGTTTTTCAGCTCTTCGCCCAGGGCGGATTGGTCGTAGAAGATCACCAGCGGCGGTGTGGCATTCTCCACAAGTTTCCCGATCTGTGCCCGGTAGTCGATCCCGCCGAAGTAGAAGTGTCCGTCGCTCTCCTCGAGCTCGGTGGCGTTGATATCGGCGATATTGACGGTGGGAAGATAGACGTTGCAGCGCGGGCGAAGCTGCACGAGGGTCTCGGCGCCCTTTTTGGTGAAGGGGGCGATAACATAGTGGAAATGGTCCTGGCTGACGGCGCTGAGCCCGGCGCGGATATCATCAGGGCTTTCGGTCCCGATATTGAAAGTCTTGAGCTCGAAGTCGCGGTTTTTGCCCAGCAGGTAGGCCAGCACGCTGTTCGTCGTGGATGCGGCGTAGCGTCCGATGACGCGTTCGGGCAGCAGCAGCGCGAAACGTACCCCGGTGCCGATGACGGCCCCGTCGATGTTGAACAGCGCAACGTAGATAAGGCGCTGTTCGTTCAGCTCCTCGTCCTCGATCGGTTCGGGCATCTGCGCGAGCAGGGAGAAGAACTGCTCGTGTTCGACGAGATCCTCGAGGCAGTCGGTGTCGCATTCGTAGGGGTCGAGGTTGAGCACGTAGGTCTTGGGCAGGGGAAGGCCGGAGACGATGCCGCTGCGGGCAAAGAGCAGCACGGGGAGGAGTAACAGGGTAAACAGAAGGGTTTTCACAGGGCAGCCTTGATGTTTTGAAGGTCAAAGAACGTCACCTTTTTGAGCGACGGGTTACGGAGCAGGTACTGCGGGTGGTACAGCGGCACGAGGAGGGTGCCTTTGTCATAGTCGATCTTGTGCCCGCGCACCTGTTCGAAAGGGGTGCTGTCGTCGGTGACGATGCGGTAGGCGTCGGGGCCGAGGGTGACGATGACCTTCGGTCGGAGCAGTTCGATCTCTTTGCGCCAGTAGGGCTTGCAGCTGCTGCACTCCGACGGTGTCGGCTTCTGGGTTCCGGCCCCTTTGCATTTGACGGCATGGGTTAGGTAGACCGACGCCGTAGGGCGTCCGAGGACGTTGGTGATCATGCTCTCGAGCGAGGCCCCGGACCGGCCGGCGAAGTAGTCCCCGCTCTCGTCCTGGGCCATGGAGACGTAGGCGTCGATGATCATGAGGTCCGCGCCGCCGCTGCCCGTACCGACCATGCTCTGGCGGCGTATCTTGGCCAGGTCGCAGAGGTGGCAGTTCGCGACGATGCGCTGCAGGGAGGCAAGATCGTCGGGGAGTTCCCCTTCAACGTTGCGCGGGTTGACGATGACCGGGTCGCAGTAGTCGAAACCCAGGGCTTTGAGCCGGTAAAGGTTCTGCAGTAGCGCAGCGTTCTGGTACGATTTCATGAATCAGAGTATAGTGAATGCGGTGTTAAAAGGGGATTATAAAAAAACCGCCGCAAAGGCGCGGCGGAAGAGGGAAATCAGTCTTCGACTGCGACGTCGACGGGCTCGTTTTCCCAGAGACCGTGTTTTGTACAGTAAGCCTGCGCAACCAGCTTCATCTTTTTGCTCGGGATGATGTTGAAAGTGACTTCTGCGTGTCCTTTCATGTCCTGTCCGCCGAGCATGCCGGAAGTGAAAGAGGCTTCACCGAGGAGCGTTTCGCCGTTGAAGAGGCGGATGCTTTCGATGAAGTGGTCCGGATCGTCCGGGTGCGTGTATTCGTTACCCATTTTGACCGTTACCGGAAATTTTTCACCTTTTTTCGCCGTTGCATCACAGTGGATGAACGGAGAGTGGCGGTCGATGTAGTCTTTTTTTGCTTCGCGTTCGACAGTGTCGATGTCGACATAGCGGTTGATAGTTGGCATGGCATTTCCTTCTGTTTTTGATTTACGCGTGCATTGTACACCTGCAAAGATTTAATAAAACATAAATAAGAGAAATTATATCTGATTTAATAAATCCCTAAGGGCCCGGGAAAGCGGGGCTACAGCTGCGGTGCGATAAGGCGCATCAGGTTCTCTCCGAGCCGCCGCAGACGCCCCGCCGGATGCACCACTGTCGTCGAGCGGGAGAGCAGTTTTTCCATCCATGATTCGGTCTCGCTTATGATGCGTTCGGAGTAGGCGAAACTGACGACTTCGTAGTTGAGCAGCAGGCTGCGGTTGTCGATATTGACCGATCCCAGCATGGCGCCGAGATTGTCGAAAAGGATTGCCTTGGCGTGGAGCATCGGCCCCTCGTAAAGGGCGACGTGGATGCCGGCCTCTTCGAGCTCGCGCATGTAGCTGCTGCGGGCGAGATCGGCGAGGAGGTGGTTGGAGTCCCGCGGGGTGATGAGCTTGACGTCGACGCCCTTGGTGTTGGCGATGGTGAGGGCCTGCATCAGCGAAGCGTCGGGCACGAAATAGGGCGTCACGATCCAGATGCGTTCGTGGGCGGCATAGACGGCGCTCAGAAGCGCCTCGAAGAGGGCGTCGTCCGCCACGTCGGGGCCGGAGGGAACGACCTGCACGTAGGCATCGCCGTCGGTATGGACGGGGGTGCCCGGCGCGGGGGGTGCCGCTTCGGAGGCGTAGGCCCAGTCGGCGGCGAAGATCTCCGCGTAGTGGTAGGCCGCCGGTCCTTCGATGCGAAAGAGCAGGTCCTCCCACCGTTTCGGTTCGACATCGGGGCCTATGTATTCGGCGGAGAGGTTCATGCCGCCGGTCAGCACCGTGGTGCGGTCGAAAAGATAGATTTTGCGGTGGTTGCGGAGGTTGATGTAGTTGCGAAACGGCATCCGCAGGATCGGCATGAAAAAGCAGACCTCCACCCCGGCGCTGCGCAGGGCGCGAAGGGGA
Organism: Sulfurimonas sp. HSL3-1; assembly: GCF_039645995.1. Lineage (NCBI taxonomy): Bacteria > Pseudomonadati > Campylobacterota > Epsilonproteobacteria > Campylobacterales > Sulfurimonadaceae > Sulfurimonas > Sulfurimonas diazotrophicus. The sequence goes on along the minus strand of NZ_CP147920.1, from coordinate 1,310,160 downwards.
AACTGCCAGAAGTAGAGCGGCCAGGAGCCCAGGGCGTCGATCAGGAGCTTAACCTCGATGCCCTCGCGCCGTTTGGCAATGAGCGCTTCGAAAAGCGTCGCCGTCACCGCGTCGTGCTTGAGAACGTAGGTGCTCAGCCAGATGCTCTCTTGTGCCGCACGGATCTGCTCCAGGAGGGTACTGTAAGCCTCCGTCCCTTCGAAGAGCATGGTAAAACGGTTGCCGGAAGTCGCCCCGGGGATGCCGTTGCTGCGCAGGATGCCGTCGATAGGGTTGGCCTGGGTGACGGCGGCCTCGGTCTCGCGCATGTCGAAAGCCGTCTTGAGGTAGCGCGAGCGGCGTTTACGCGACCCCAGGACGAAGTAGAGGGGAACGGCCAGGTAGGGCAGCAGCACGATGGCGAGCATCCAGGCCATCATGCTTGCCGGGGTGCGCCGCTGGTAGACCATGTGCAGCAGCGAGGCGATGACCATCAGCTCGCCGAGGATGACGAAGGTGTGAAAGAGCAGCAGGTGCAGCCAGTCGAAATTCATCTCACCCCTTTGCGTTTACCGAAAGCATAGCGTGATTTACCCCTTTTTGTGCCCGCCGCCGCGGCGGGGGAGGAGGGTCTCCATATGCTCCCCGCCGAGGGTATAGGCCTCGCCGAAACCGAAAACCGCTTCCCCGGCGACGGGGGTGAATTCGTATAGGTTGAAGTCCTGCATCTGCATCAGGCCCGAGATCAGCTCGGGGTTGAAGGTCTCCTTGAAACGGGACATGACGGCGTCGAAGCGCGCGGTGCCGCGGGGGACGATGCGCGTTTCGCACTGCAGCGAGACCCTTTTGCGGGCAAAGAGGTTCCCGGCGTTGCACTCGTCCTCGATAAAAAAGAGCGACGCGCGACCTTCGCGGCGGAGGTTGGCCGCATGGCGGGCGATGTCGCTGATAAAGACATAGTAGCGGTGATCGTCCCGGATGAAGGGGGCGTAGGAGGAGAAGGGAAATCCGTCGGCGTCGACGGTCCCGATGACGGTGCTTTGGAAGGCGGAGAGAAAATCGAGCATAAGTTCAGGCCTTTTCAATGGCGAAATCTGCCCCTATTATAGGGTACCTGCGTAAAAAAACGGAGAGAGTGTGCCGTTTTAACGGGCAACGGCCCCCGGGTGGGGCATCTATCATCCGCTTTTAACCTGCCACGCGCTAAAATCGCGATACTTTTTATTCGACGGGATAGATATGCTGAAGACACTATTGATCGAGATCGGGGTAGAGGAGCTTCCGGCGGTACCGCTGCTGGGCGAGCTTGGAAACATCGAGAAGAAGTGGGCGAAGGTGCTCGAGGAGAACGCGCTGATGTGCGAGTTCGAGTTCTACTACACGCCGCGCCGCCTCGTGCTGTGGCACCGCGAGTTCAAGTCCGCCCAGGACGACACGACCGAGGAGCTTTTCGGAGCGCCGGTAGCCATCGCCTTCAAAGAGGGTAAGCCGACGCCGGCGGCGGAGGGGTTTGCCCGCAAATGCGGCGTCTCCCTCGACGAGGTCGGCCGCGCGGAGAAGGGCGGCAAAGAGGTCCTCTACTATAAGAAAGAGATCAAGGGTCAGCCCTCCCAGGCGCTGCTCGAGGGGATGATCTCCCAGTGGCTGCGTAGCCTCAGCTTTGGAAAATCCATGCGCTGGGGCGCGCTCGAAGAGAGCTTCATCCGCCCGATCCGCTGGATCAACGTCATGATGGAGGGCGAGAGCGTCGACATGACCCTCTTCAACGTCAAGAGCGCTCCGGTCACTTACGTGCACCGCATGCACAGCTTCGAGCCGCAGATGGTCGCGGACGAGAAGCAGTACTTCGAGCTGCTCGAATCGGGCGCGGTCACGCTCTTTGCCGACGACCGCCGCAAGACGATCCTCGACGCGTTCGAAGCACTCGAGAAAGAGCACGGCATCGCCATCGAGGTTGACGGCGACCTGCTTGACGAGGTCATCGCCATCACGGAGAACCCGACGCCGCTGCTGGGCAGTTTCGACGACACCTTCCTGCGCCTGCCGCCGGAGGTCATCATCACCTCCATGAAGGAGCACCAGCGCTACTTCCCCGTTTTCAAGGACGGCAAGCTCGTCAACCAGTTCGTCGTCGTCTCCAACGCTTTGACGGAGGACTTCAGTAAGGTCATCGAAGGTAACGAGCGGGTCCTGCGCCCGCGCCTGGCCGATGCGCTCTTCTTCTACGACAACGACCTGAACAAAGGCCTCAGCACCGAGGGGCTGGAGAAGGTCGTCTTTATGGACGGTCTGGGAACGCTGCGCGACAAGATCAACCGCGAGCACGACATCGCCGATGCCCTCTTTGAGCGCTACGGCGACCTCGTGGCGGCGGAGAACAGCCTCTCTTACGAGATGAACCAGGAGCTCGTGCAGCGTGCCGTCGAACTGGCCAAGGCCGACCTGATGAGCGAGATGGTCTACGAATTTACCGAGCTGCAGGGTCTGATGGGTTATTACTACGCGCAGGCGCTGGGTGAGGCGGACGAAGTCGCCCTCGCCATCAAAGAGCAGTACCTCCCCGAAGGCGAGGACTCCCCTGTACCTTCGACACGCTTCAGCGCCCTCGTGGCCCTCGCGATCAAGCTCGACACACTCCTGGGCCTTTTCAGCGTCGACCAGATCCCGACCGGCTCCCGCGACCCCTTCGGTCTGCGCCGCGCCGTCAACGGGATCGTCCGCATCGCCCTGGCTCACGATCTGCCCTTTGACATCGCGGCGACCCTGCGCGAACTCGGCGCCAAGTACGAGGGGATCGACTTCGAAAAACTCGAATCCTTCTTCATCGAACGGGTCAACCAGTACTACAAGGTCAACCCCTCCATCGTCGCGGCGGTCCTCGCCTCCGGCGAACGGGAGATCCTCTCCCTCGACGCGAAGATCAAGGCCGTCGCAAGCTTTGTGGAGTCGGACAGCTTCTCCACGATGTTCTCGACCTTCAAACGCGTTGCGAACATTACCAAGGACTTCGACGTCAACGGCCCGCTCAACATTGACCTCAGCCGTTTCGAGGCGGTGGAAGAGGGCGCACTCTACAAAGCCTTCAAAGCCGTCGTCGATGCCGAGTACGACAGCTACGAAGCGGAGCTCGACGCTCTCTTCGGCCTGAAGCCGCAGCTCGACGCCTTTTTTGACAACGTCATGGTCAACGCCGAGGACGAAGCCGTCCGCTACAACCGCAAGGTTCTCGTCGCCTCCGTCTACAAGACGCTGCTGGGCATCGCGGACATCAAAGAGATCTCGATCTAACTACTTCTCGCCCTCCAGGCGCCCCCTGGCCGTCGTATGGCGGCCCTCCGCTTCGACAGAACCGAAGGCCTTCGCCAGCCCAAATTGCGGCATATTGTGATAGATGTTTTCATACTGTCCTGGCCGCACGACATAGGTCTCGTGCCAGATGCCGACGTCGCCGCTTGACCCGACGCGCTTGTTGAACTGCGCCCATGCCGGCGGGTGCTCCCCTTCTTTCATTCCCGCGAACTGCTCCAGATGCTCGAACGACTTCCAGTACTGCACCAGAATGATCGTGCGCCCGAACCACTGCTCGTAATGCAGCAGCCCCAGCTCCGGATCGGCCTGAAGCTCTTTGAGCATCCGCGGCATGGCCAGCGCGACGGGCAGCCACTTGTGGACCTTCCACGGTTTGTTGATACGCATCCCGATCAGGAAGACGACAAATTCCCCTTCGGGTCTGGCGGTCATTCTTTGACTGAAAATCTTTTGCATGGTTCTGTTTCCCAATTTTTCATTACGTTTTAGCAGCGTTATACAATGCTGTAGATAACTATTCCAGATTAATTGAACGTCGTCAATGTATACACTAAAAATATGTTCAAAAACAGCAAGAAGATATATAAAATTGCAACAGAAGGAGCGATAAGGCCTTTGAGATACCATATGAACTTTTCACGTTCGTTGCTTTGAAAGGTCATGGGATAGATGGTGTCGGCCGGAAAGCTTCTCCTGTCAAATGAGGTGTTTATCAACGTATCGTCATTCAAAAAAGCCGTTAATCTTCCCGATGCCAATAAGTAGCGTGCCTGTATGCCCCTAAAGAAACCTTCAAACAACCAGAAGCCCAAAATCACAATAAGACCGAACGGAATCAGATGCCATATTTTTTCTGTAAAAGACCAGCCCATCAGTGCAATCCAAACAGTAATGGCACTGGTCTTTATTTTAAAAAGGATGTCATCTACTCTTCTGATATGCTCTTGAAGCTCTTTTGCACCTTGTTCGAGCATGCGTAATCTGAACGCGAAGCACTCCTGATGTGGCAATTGGGGATTTGTCTCAGTGGAATACGGGTTCATGAAGTATTTCCTTTTTTGTTTAGTGATGCGGCAGACGGTGATTAATCGCCTTCCCCCTGCATGCCCGGTTCATAGGTCACCACACTGTTCCGCCCTTTGGCTTTGGCGTTGTACATGGCGATATCCGCGCGCTTGATCAGCTCGTCTTCCTGCGCGGCATCCTTGGGGTAGATGGCTACCCCGATGCTTGATGATATGTTGATCATCTGCCCCACGATCTTGAACGGCATCGCCAGCGCATGCCGAATCTTTTCCCCGATCGCAACGGCGTTCTCTTCGCCCCCCACGTCGGAAAGCAGCACCACAAATTCGTCACCGCCGATGCGCGCGGCGATGTCGGTTTGGCGCAGACAATCGACTAGGCGATTGGCAACCGCCTTGAGCAGCATATCGCCGATGTCGTGGCCGAATTGATCGTTGACGGGTTTAAACTTATCCAGATCGATAAACATCAGGGCGAGGTCGGTACCCTTGCGCTCGGCATGGGCAATCGCTTTATGAATCCGGTTGTGGAAATGCAGACGGTTCGGCAGGCCGGTCAGCATGTCGTGGAAAGCCTCGTGCTCGACCACATCCTCTTCCAGTTTGCGATCGGTGATATCGTAAAACCATCCAAGTACTGCAGGTTTGCCGTGATATTCGATCGGGAAGTAGGATGCCAAAACCCATTTGGTCCACGGAGACGATCCGGGCGAGCGAAGTTCTATCAATCTGTCGACAACTTTTTCTCCCCCGGTGACAATGGCATCAATGTCGGAGAGCTCTTCCGGATGGGCGTAATAGCGGGAGGGTTGTATACCGATGATCTCTTCTGAAGGCAGTTCGAGTAGGGCGTTGTAACGACTGTTGGCAAACACCACGCTATTACTGGCCAGATCCGAGATGCGCGTCGCAATGGGGCTGCTCTCCAGCATTTTAAGGAGACTCTCCTCGTTTTGAGCCGCCTTGACGCGCAGGTGAAAATTCTCTTCGAGCCTTTGCCTGGTATCGCGGGCGCTTAGCAGTAAAAAGAGCAAGAAGAGGGAGAGCATTGCGCCCATACCCTGAGAAAGGGTATTGTCCGTGACTGAAAGAGGCACAATCAGCGACAAGAGAACTGGCAGAATAAAGCCAAACACGGATATGCGATCAATAGCCAGTACCGTGGCGCTGCCGGCGCTCAGTCCGGCAAGTGTGAATGCAACATAGACTTGATGGGAGATGTCTTCGGCAGGAACTAAGACGACACCGCCCAGGCCCCAGACCATACCAGTCACTGTAAGTGCTAGGCGGAAACGCAGCAGCCAGTGTTTGGCGTCAGCCGGGGTCACAGTGTCAGCCGACCGTCGCCAGGCAATCAGGAGGGCCACCCGCCCCAGCAGAACAGCGAAAAGGAGCGCGAGCCAACTATATCGCAGACCGGACTCAATGACTGGCGCTTGAATCATTACCAGGATCAAAGCCAGTATAGCGCTGATACTGAGCGATGAGGGCAGATGGGCGTAGAGCACCCGCATCTGTTCCATCGCTAACGTGTCAGACCGGTAATCGCTTGTGCGAGCGGCCGGCACCTGCCGTTTCATTCCGATCCCGCCGCGTCGTCAGTTCGTTGATTCATGATAGTCATCTCCTGCGCTACTGTGCTCTGTGTCGTATGGGCCAAGATGCCATAGCGCAGGTAGTGCAACATGGAACCTGTGATACTGTGCTCAACTGCATCTGGATTAGCAGATTATCTGTTCCCATTGAATTTTTTCCATTGGAGAAAAATTAGTAATAGATAACAATATAGCATAATTTATTGACATTTATTTGAGAGGAAGATGTAATCTATGTGCCGTCTTCTACTGTTTTGGTGGCCGGTCAGTGCGGCATTAGGAGATGAACTCGAGCAGGAGGTTACGCGCTTCAGTGATCTGCACAAAGAGCTCGTGGCTGCCGCCGACGTCGGGGTGCGCCTCTTTGGCGCGGCGACGGTAGGCGGCTTTGATCTGGGCCGCTTCGAGCTCCCCGTTGACGGGCAGTTCCAGGAGCTCGCGCATCTCCCGCTCGTTGAACTGCTGAAAGGGGCTGCCGTGGCGACGTTTGTGACGGTTGCGCCGTGCCAGGTCCTCGAAGATCTTCTCCTGATTTTTGCGGCGCCGCTCCATGGACTCCTGCAGCAGCTGGGTGCGGTCCGTGTTCCACTTCTGGCGTGACATGACGACGCAGGCGGCGAAGCTGATACAGCCGGTGGAGACGAACTCGTCGAAGTCGAAGGGGCCGACCATCTCGTAGGGCTCTTCCAGCCAGGCGACCCGGCTTCCTTCGTCGCCTTCGACCCGGTCGATCATGACAAAGTCGCGCAGACCGAGCGCGCTGTTCCAGATGATGAATTGCTCCTCTTCCCACGAACGCTCTTGCATGACCTGTCTCCTTGCGTGTTCGGCAGGAGATGCAATATACGTACTATTGGAAGACGATCAGCTGTCGTTTTGGGGCATTCTGAGCATTTCGACGTGGGGTATGCCGTCTTCATCATAGGGGGTGGAGACCGTCTCAAAGCCGAAAGCGGCATAAAAGGGCTCTAAACGCTGCTGCGCGGAGATGCGGATGGACTCCTTCTGGAAAAGAGAAGGGATACGCTCTATCGCTTCATGGATGAGCGCACTGCCCAGGCCCCTGCCGCGCAGCGCCAATGGGGTGATGACACGCCCGATGGAGGGTTCGTCGAACTTCCTGCCCGGGAAGACGACGCGCAGATAAGCGACGAGCCGCTTTCCCTTCGAATCCTCTTCCCACCCCGTAAGGTGCCACGACAGCGGATCAAGATCGTCTGCGTCCTGGTAGGCGCATGCCTGCTCCACGACGAAGACGGCCTGACGGAGTTTCATGATTTCCAGAATTTCCCAGGGGGAGAGTGTCTCAAACAGGGACCATTGCCATCGCATCAGTTTTTTTCCTGAATATTGGTAGTTGTCGTTATCATGAGCGGGAAACTGCAAAAAAGATGCCAGATAATTATTGTCCGAATTCGGACGTTGTGTCGCGTTACGCCTCCGGCTGGTAAGGGCTTTCGTGGCGCGACGCCTGCAGGCCGTGCTGGACGAACATCTGCAGGGTCTCGTCGTGGCGGTGAATGATGTCGACGACAGCGGGATCGTCGGAGGTAAGGGTGACCTTGATGCCGTCTTCGAGCATCTCCCACGACAGCGTCATGGCGTCGCGGTTGTCAAAGAGCTCGACAAAGAGGGGGTCCCAGGAGCGCACGGCGCGGCCGCCGTCGTAGCGCTTCTTCATCCCGACGACGTGTTCGTGCAGAATGGTAACGAGCTTGGCGTCCCCCGAGGTGACGCGGGTGACCGTTTCGATCCCCTCATCGGTTCTCTGCGTCGTGCGGTCGAGTTCGTCGTGGCGGACGAGCAGCTCGTGGTAGAGCGCCTCGTCGGCCTGATGCGCCGCGTCGCTTCCTCCGCGGCCTCTCAGGAAGACTCTGTCCTTGTGCGTTTCCATGGGACTCCTTTTGCCGTATTGTGCCGCATCAATGCAAAAAAAGCTCCCGGAACGGCGGCGACTATATAGTATATTAATTAATATGTAACTTGAAGACCTCAGTCGTCCGCAGGAACGGGGACACGCTGCATCGTTTCGCGGCCGGTGCGGCGCACGACGGCAAGCCCGGCGGCGCCGAGCAGGGCGAAGCCCCCGACGAGGGCGAGGATACCGCCATCGTAGAGGCGGCCTATCGTCACGCCGATGGGCAGGGCGATGAAGGTCGAGAGCGAACCGACGACCGCCGCGCCGATGCCGGCAATGTGTCCCAGCGGCTCCATCGCCATGGCATTGAGGTTACCGAAGAGCAGTCCGAAGCAGAAGAAGGTGAGCAGGCCGTAAAGCATAAAGCTCCAAAACGGCGGCACACCGTTGTGGGCGTAGGCATAGGCGAAAAAGAGGAGCGAGAGGAGGGTGAGGGCCGCGAGCGCCGAAGCGCTGAGCGGCCGCATCCCGTAGCGCATTACCAGCCGTGCATTGAGGTAGGAGGCAAGGCCGATGGAGAGGGCGAAGATGCCGAAGTAGAGGGCGAAGAGCTCCCCGGCGCCGTAGGTGTCCCGGAAGATCTGCTCGGCGGAGCTGAGATAGCCCATAAAGACGCTGAAGACAAAACCCATGGCGACGGTGTACCCCAGCGCGGTGCGGTTTTTGCAGGTTTCGACGACGCCGGTGAGGATGTGCGCGGGCGAGAGGGGGATGCGCCGCTCTTTCGGCAGGGTCTCCGGCTGGCGGAGGGTGAACCAGACCAGGGTAACGGCGGCGACGGCGATAAAGAGCCCGAAGATCGCCTGCCACCCCCAGAGGTAGAGGAGACCTTCGCCCAGCGCCGGGGCGACGGCGGGCACGAAGATGAAGATGCTCATGACAAAGGACATGACCCGTGCCATCATACGCCCTTCGTAGAGGTCGCGGATCAGCGCCACGGAGACGATGCGCGGCCCGGCGGCGCCGAGGCCCTGCAGAAAGCGGCCGAAGAGCATGACGGTCAGGTTCGGACTGAAAAGGGCGATGGCGGAACCGGCGATGTAGAGGCCGAAACCGACATAGATGGCGCGCTTCCGGCCGAAGCTGTCGCTGAGCGGTCCGTAGAGCAGCTGTCCCAGGGCCATCCCGGCAAACAGCAGGGAGATGATCAGCTGGCGGTCGTTGTCCGTCTGCACCTGCAGGGCCGTGCCGATGGTGCTGAGCGCGGGCATGACGGCATCGATGGCCAGGGCCGCCGCGGCGGTCATCAGGCTCATCAGCAGGACGAACTCTTTAAAGGAGGGTTGGTGGGTCTGCGGTTTCATCATAACCCTTTTTAGCACGGATCGGCTTCAGGTTGGGCCGGTGCGGGGCATCGGGGGAACGCTTTCAGCTTCAGGCATCGTAAAACGCGGCGAATGATTCCAAGGGGACCCGCTCCGTCCGGTAGCCGTTGATCGGGGCCGCCTTGTCCTCGTAGCCCAGGGCCATGCCGCAAAGCAGGGTTTTGTCGCTGGCGATGCCCAGCGCATCGCGCACGATGTCCGGGTACTCGGCCAGAGCGGCCTGGGGACAGCTCCCCAGCCCCAGGGAGGTCGCCGCGAGCATCACGGATTGCAAGAACATGCCGTAATCGAGCCAGGAACCTTTTTCCAGTGCGGCATCGACAAAAAAGTAGAGCACGACAGGGGCATCGAAGGCCCTGTAGTTGGCTTTCCACTGTTCGGCCTGGGCCGCTTTGTCCTCTCTGCCTATCCCCAGGGTTTTGTACATCTGCAGGCCCGTCTCTTTGCGTCGGCTCCGGTAGGGCTCCTCCCACCGCGGCGGGTAGTAGCGGTAATCCATGCGGGCCTTTTCACCCGCTTCGAAGGCCTGGATAACCTGCGTTTCGATCCGCTTTTTCATGCTGCCGCTGACGATGCAGACGCGCCACGGTTGCATGTTGACGCCGGAGGGCGCATGCTTTGCATGTTCGAGGATCGCCGTGACGGTCGCGTGGTCCACCGTTTTGTCGAGGTAGGCCCTGACCGATTTTCTTTCCAGGAGTGCGTCGAGTGTCTTCATCGGATTCCTCATGCCGTGCGGTTTGTGACCGCGGGTATGCTATTGGCGGCAGTATAACACTCAATGACCAACATTGCGCCTGCTTTGGCGGGGGGAGTGTACGAGTTTTGAACCGGAGTTTCGTTACACTAAGCCAAAAGAAAAAGGACCCGTTTGACCTACGACACGGCCATTATCGGCGCCGGTATCAACGGCTGCGCGACGGCGTATTTTTTGACGCAGGGGGGCGAAAAAGTCGCCCTCATCGACCGCGAAGGGATCGCCGCGGGCGGCAGCGGGGCCGCGGGGGCCTTCGTCTCGCCCAAGTTCTCCAAGGGCGGCCCCCTCAAGGCCCTGATGGAGGAGAGCTACCTCTTCTCCATCGATTTTTACGAGCGCCGTTTTCCCGAACTGATCCGTATTGCGCCTCTGATTCACTTTGCCAAGTACGAGGACGAGAACGAAAAGGTAAGGGCCTTCAGGGAAACGACGGCGCTGCCGATGCTCTCAGTGATGCCTGAGGCGCCGCTGACGAAGGAGACCGAAGCCTTTGAACATGTCGTATTGGCCCGGAGCGGACTGGTCAACGCCCAGGCAGTCTGTACGCGTCTGGCGGAAGGTTCCGACTTTATATTGGATGATATTAATATTATCAAATATGAATCCGGCCTCTGGACGGTCGGCGCGATCCGTGCGAAACGGGTCGTCCTGGCGACGGGAGCGTACCGGCCCGTCGTGGCGATGCCGCATATTGCACTGCGGGCCGTCTGGGGGCACCGTGTCGATATCAGGACGACGACGCCGCTGCCGTGCCACCTGCACCAGTACGTCTCCATCGCCGCGACCGGTACGAACGGGGAGGGTGCCATCGGGGCGACGCACGACGTGCATTACGATCCGCAGACAGCGACGGAGCCCTATGACGTCGAGCAGGGGCGTGCGGAGCTGCTGGAGAAGGCGTCGCGGACCGTCAGCCTGGAGCATATCGAAGTCGTCAAAGACTATACGGGCCTTCGTTCGGGTTCCAACGACTACTATCCGCTGGTAGGCAGGGTCGCCGACGCCGAGGCGTCGCTGTGCGCGGCTCCCGGGCTGGCGAAGGGCGCCAAAAGTGACGCGGCGTCGCTTGTCTACCACCCCGAACTCTACATGATCAACGGCACGGGCGGCTACGGTTTCGTTATGGGCCCGCTGCTCGCGCGCACCCTTGCCCAGGCGCTGCTGGAAGGCAAGCCGCTCCCCGAGGCGCTCGATCCGACCCGCTTCCTCTACCGCTGGGCGAAACGCGCCGGGAAGTGATCTGCTACAATAGTCGTATGAAAACGCTCCTTCTGTTCGTCGCGGCGGCGGCGCTGATGCAGGGGTGCGGGAGCAGCAGCTCCGCAGACGCCTTTCATCCGCCCTCCGCTGCGCTCTGCGACGCCAGCAAGACCCTCGACGACGGGACGCTGCTCTGTGCCGTGCGTCCCTCCCGTCTCGACCCCGCCGCCCGCGACGAGTTCGGTACGGCGACGCTCCTGGATCAGCGGCTGGGGTTCGGATACCACAGTGCCGTTTTCCCGCCGGAGGGGAGCAGTGTGAAAGGGGTCTACGTGCATATGGTCGGGACCTTCGGCCGTCCCTACAACCAGGAAAACGGAGCGTTCGCTTCCGAAACCTTTATGCATGAAGCGGCGCAGAACGGTTTCGTCGTGCTGAACGTCGCCTACCATAACCGCTACCTCGTCAACGGCACGACCGAGTGCGGCGGCCATCCCGAGGTGGACAACTGCGCCGGAAAGGTGCGGCGGGAGAAGCTGACGGGCGAGGATCTCTCCGCCGTCGTCGACGTGCCCGAGGCCGACGCCGTCATCCCGCGGCTGCAGAAGCTCGTCGCGTATTTTGAAGCCAACGGCTTTCACTTCCCGGTGAAGGTTGTCGGCGCGGGCGGCGTGGCATGGGCGAACCTTTACGCCGGCGGCCACTCGCAGGGAGCGGGGCAGGCGCTCTACCTCTCCAAGTATTTCGGCGCCGGCTACGTCTGCATGCTCGCGGGCATCTACGACGTGCCCGACGACGTGCCCGTCACGGGGACGGTCGCTGACTGGATCACCGAGACGCCGCCTGTCCCCGACCCCGCACGCATCCGCGCCGTGACGGCGACGGACGACCCCTCCTACAGCGATTTCGTTTACGCCTACGCGCAAATAGGCCTGACAGAGGGCGTGCAGTGGAAATCCTTCTATGCCGCGACGTACCACGATGCCGAAGGCACTGCGATCGGCGCGCACGAGGCGGCGGTCGACGATCCCGCTTTCGCGCCGCTGCGGCAGCGTGCCTGTTTCGAGACGGGCAGTTTCGAAGGGCTTTAGTGAGGGTGCGATGACGGTAGTCCTGACGGTACTCGGTACGATCCTCCTGCTCTGGGGCATTCTTTTTCTTGTGTGGCCCCGGCTGGTCTTCGCCCCCGTATACTACCCGAACCGCGACGCCTTTCACCTGCATCCGGAGCGGTTCCATGGGCTCGAACGGGTGCGCGGCGGCAACGTCGTGCTCGAAGGCGTCGTTTATGAGCCGGAGTCGCCCCGCTGTACCGTCTTTTATTTCGGCGGCAAGGAGCAGGACAGCGTCGCGCTGGTCGGCAAGCTCAGCGAGCGCTTTCCCGCCTGGCGCATCATCGCCTTCAACTACCGCGGCTACGGGCGCAGCGGCGGCAGACCCGGCGAACGGCTTCTGCTTGAAGACGCCGTGGCCCTGGTGGCGTACGCGCGGGAGCGTTTCGGCCCGCTGATGCTGATGGGCTACAGTCTCGGCAGCAGCGTGGCCGCCTATGCCGCCTCGCGTACCAGCGTGACGCAGCTCATTCTCGTCGCACCCTTTTACGACGTTCCCTCCCTGGCGCGGCTCAGGATCCCCTATCTGCCCGCCTGGATGATGCGCTGCCGTTTCGAGACGGCCCGGTACCTCGGCGGCGTTTCGGCGCCGGTGAGCATCTTCGCCAGCCGGGACGACGAGATCGTGCCGATCGAACAGAGCCATGCGCTGAAGGCGAAAGCGCCGCGGTTAGCTGTCTATAAAGAATACAGCGGGTACAATCATGCAGAAATACTCGGCAGCGATCGTTTCATCGCCGACGTCTCAAAGGTGTGCTGATGGCCAAAAATGCAGTCATATTGCTTAATATGGGAGGCCCGAACGACCTCTACGAGGTCCAGACCTTCCTGCATAACATGTTCAACGACCCCAATATCCTGACGATGAAGAGCGGCCTGCTGCGGCGCTTCATCGCCAGCGTCATTACCTCGAACCGCACGAAAAGCGCGCAGGAGGTCTACCAGAAACTCGGCGGAAAGTCGCCGATCGCCGGCATCACCAAGAAACTCGTCGCGGCGCTGCAGGTGAAGCTGGGCGAAGAGGTTGTCGTCGACTTTGCCATGCGCTATACGCCGCCCTTCGCGGATGTTTCCATCGCCCGCCTGAAAGCGGCGGGGGTGACGCATGTCTACCTGATCCCGCTCTACCCGCAGTACTCGACGACAACGACAAAGTCCTCTCTGGAAGATTATGAAGCGCGGATGCACGCCCTGGGGTTCAAGGCCCTGGTGACGGAGATCAAGCACTTTTACGCCAACGCGGCGTACAACGCGGTCATCATCGACCGTATCCGCGAGGCGATGGCCGGCGCGGACGCGGGGGCGTTCGAGCTGATCTTCTCCGCGCACGGGCTGCCGCAGAAGATCGTCGACAAGGGCGACCCCTATGAGCACCATGTCACCGAACACGTTGCGCTGCTGAAGCCGATGCTCGAAGCGGCGGGACTTGCCTTTGCCGACATCCATATCGCCTACCAGTCCAAGGTGGGGCCGATGAAGTGGCTGGAGCCCTCTTTGGAGCAGAAGCTCGAAAGCCTGGAGCGCAAGAAAGTGCTCGTCTTCCCGATCGCCTTTACGATCGACAACTCCGAGACCCTCTACGAACTCGATATGGAGTACCGCGAAGTCGCGGAGGAACTTGGGTTCGAGGATTACCGCGTAGCGGCCTGTCCGAACGACCATCCGCTGTTTGTAGAGGCGCTGGTATCGCTCTACGGCAAGATGCGCGCCTGAGCGTTGTAAAAGGGCAAAATACGATAGTGGGGAAGGCGCGCGGGCGCCTGGGGTAGCGCTTAGAGCGTCGTTTTGAAGCTGTCGATGGCGGCCATCGTTTTGTGCAGAGTGGAGGCAAAGGCGTCGGCGAGCTTTGTATACTCTTCGACACGGTTGATAAGCACCGCTTCGCGCAGGGTCTCCGCGGCTTCGGCAAGGGCGTCGGCGCCGATGTTGGATGCGACGCCTTTGACGTCGAGCATAAAGGCGACGAGCCTCGCGTCGTCATTGGCTCTGATATAGGTTCGGACCAGGTTGTCCGCCTCATTGTACGATGCGACAAACTCATCCAGGATCTCCGCATACATCACCTTGTCACCGGCGCAGATGTCCAGACCGACGGAGGCATTGAAGACCCCGTCGTACTCGTGGGTCTTCAGTTCCGGAAGTGTTTCATCCTCCGCCGTTTCGGCCGCTTCCGAAGCGAGGTTGAGGTACTGGTACATCACTTCGTAAAGGGCGTCGACCCGCAGCGGCTTGGCCAGCTGCTCCTCCATGCCGGCTTCACGCATCTTGCGGATGTCGTCGGCCCCGACGTCCCCGCTCAATGCGACAACCGTAATGGCGTCAAAACGGGGATCCTGGCGAATGGCCCGTGTTGCCTCAAACCCGTCCATGACCGGCATGTGCGCATCCATCAGGACCATGTTGTAGCCGGGATCCGCATTGAGCATGTCCAGGGCTTCCTGGCCGTTATTGGCGATGACGATCTCCATGCCGCTCCCTTCCAGAAGACGGGAGATCACCTTCTGGTTGATCAGGTTGTCCTCGGCGATGAGCAGGCGGTTGCCGGCGAATTCGGCCAGCCGCTCCTTGGTCACGGAACCCAGGTCCGCCGGCAGGCTGCGTTTCTTGCGTGAAACGGTTTCTGCCGGTGCGGCGGCGGGCTCCGCCGGCGCTTCTGGAACTTCTTCCGCCGTTTCCGGGGTGGTCTCGGCGACTGTCTCCTCCGGGGTTTCGAAGACGACCGGTTCCGGTTCGGCGGCCGGCTCCTCATAGAACGGCGTCTCTTCTATTTCGACCGCCGGTTCGGGTTCGAAGTGCTCTTCAGCGGGCGCACTCTCCGGTGCTTCGGGCTCCTCAAGAGCCGTTTCCGTTTCAGGGGCATGCGCAGCGGACGAAGAAGCGGCGAATTTTTCGGCAAGCTCTTCGAAGTCCTCTTTTTCATGCTGGGGGAAGAAGTCGTTGGAGGTCCGTTTCCTGCGGGCGACGTAGAGCAGGATCAGCAGGGCGACGGCGGCGAGGAGGATGCTGTACAGCAGCATCGAGGAGGTACCGTCCAGCGGCGGTTCGGGCAGCTCGTTGCTGGCGGTGACTTCGGTCGAAGCGGCGGGGGCGGGGAGTTCGTCCACGGCTGCAGCTTCCGGGATAACCTTTTCGGGCGCGGCTTCGGGAACTTCGGCTGCTTCCGGCGCTGCGGCAAGAGGGACTTCCTCGACGACAGCATCCGTTTCATCGACGACGAAGACGCCGTCTTCCTCCTGGACCGGAACCGGTGCCGTCGCTGTGTCGCTTGCGGCAGTAGTACGGCTGACATAATAGGCGTCGGGGACGACACCCTTGACACGTTCCATAACGACGGGAAGATCGCCGGCATCTGCGAACCCGGTCAGTTCGGAACGATAGAGCCCTTTCACCTGCTCGACGGTGAAGCTGAAGCTCTTTGCGGTAATGAGCGCAGCGACGGCTTCATCCTGCATGAGATGCTTTTTGACCTCTGCAATGCGTGACTGGGCGGCATCGGCGTTGCTGAAGGCACCGATGGAAATAGCCTGGTTGAGTGCGGCAAATGCTCCGGCGGCCAGGAACATAGCGGCAACAAGAAGACGACGTAACTTAATCATGATCCATCCTAATGGCACAGGGAGCGTAGGCCCCCCGGTAGATATTGTTACTATTGTAGCGTGTTAATTTTAATTGACAACTTTTTTCGTCACCTGTCCGAAAGGACGCAGCAGCAAGATGAGTTTCGGTAGCAGCAGAAGGTCCGCGACGATCGCCATAAACATGACGAGTACGGTCAGAAGGCCGAAGTAGATGGTCGGGATAAAGACCGAAAGCACGAGGATGACAAAACCGATCATGATGGCCGCAGAGGTGTAGCTCATCGCGTAACCGATACTCTCGTGGGAGCGGTGCATCGCCGCGACATAGTCGCCGTCGCGCGCAAGTTCGATCCGGAAACGGTGGATATAGTGGATGGTGTCGTCGACCGCGATCCCGATACTGATGGCGGCGATGGTGATGGTCATCATGTCCAGCGGGATATTAGACCACCCCATGACCCCGAAGACCGTCCCGACGGGAACGAGGTTCGCGATAATGGCGACGACGGCCGTGAGGAAGGATCGGAAGAGGGCCCAGAACATCAAGAAGAGCAGAACGGCCATGACGCCCAGGGTGGCGATCTGCGACTCGAAGAGGCTCTGGAGCATGTTGTTGTACAGCACCATCAGACCGGAGATGTGCAGATGCTCCGGGGGGATACCCACCTTGTCAATCAGGCCGTCATGCAGCTCTTTGAGGAGGTCGGCACGTCGCAGATCGGGATCGGAGTCGATAATGCGCAGGGCAAAACGCGCCTGGTCGTGCTCGATGCTGACGTAGGGTTTGAGAATGATATTGGCGAATTTCGCGGGCATCTCGTTGTAGAGCAGCGCAAGCTCGAAGTTGTCGAGTTCGCGGCCGTGGTTGAGGGTACGCCCCACTTCGAGCATCGTTCCGAGCGAGAGCACCTTTCCGACATGGGGGACGCTCTCCAGCCACTCGTGGACACGGCGCACGACCTCCATCCGGTTCTCCGTAAACCAGTACTGGGCCCCCTTTGCCTCGGCATTGAACTCCTCGGCGAATTCGTCGAACTCGTCAAAGCCGTCCGAACTGTCGGCGGCAGGTTCGGACGGGGTTTGTGCGGCGGGGGGCTGGGGAAGGTCTATCGTGATGTCCAGCGGCGTCGTGCCGCCGAGCTGGCGGTCGATGACGGACATTCCCTGGAAGATCTCCGTCGTGGGCTTGAAATAGTTGATAAAACTGTTCTCGACGACGAGGCGCTGCGCCCCGGTGACGGAAAAGGCGATCAGCAAGACGGTGGCCATAAGCGTCAGCGCGCCGTGACGTTCGGTGAAGGTCGCCAGGATCTTGGTAACGGAGAACTCTTTGTCGAAGGTCGTTTTCGGCTGCTTGCGCTTGAGCAGCACGTTGACGGCAGGAAAGAGGAGGTAAGCGACGATCAGGGAGACGCTGATGCCGATACTCATCATCCAGCCCAGGGCGATGACCGGCTTGATCCCCGAGAGCATCAGCGACGCAAAGCCTGCGATCGTCGTGATAATGGCGAAGAAGGTCGGTTTGGACATGGAGAGGGTGCTCTCCAGTACCAGGCTGCGTTCATCGGCTTCGGGGTTGGTCAGGGCGAGTTCGCGGTAGCGCACGATCAGGTGGATGATGATGGAGATCGTGATGATCAGCTGCAAAGAGATGAAATTGGACGAGATGACGGTGATCTCGAAACCAAGCATCCCCAGCAGCCCGACCGTAATGCCGATGGAAAGGGCGGAGATCAGCACCGGCAGGGCGACCCAACGCTTCTGGCGGAAGACCGTCCAAAGCACGAGGATCAGCAGGGCCAGGACGGCCACGCCGTAGGTTTTGAGGTCGCGTTTGACGAAGGTGACCATATCGTCGGCGATCATCGTCACGCCGCCGAGGAAGAGCTGTCCCGCCGCCTGATGGGTGCGCAGCGTATCGCGTACGGCGAGGATCATGCGGTGGTCGCGTTCGCGGGCAACGTCGCGGTACGCCTTGAAGACGGCCGTCGCGTCGGCAAGCTCGGTCCTGCCCTCTGCGGTGAGCGTGCCGTTGTCGTCGGCCGCGCGCAGGGCGTTGAGGCGGTCAAGCAGCTCGTAGTAGTGGTCGTCGCGGACGAGGTTGACCTGCAGGGCCGTCGTTTTGAGGTCGGGGCTGACGAGGTTGGAGACGTAGAGGGGATTGTGTTTGAACTCTTCGCGCGCCAGGGTCAGGTTCGCGTCGCCCGCCTCGATGGAAGGGATCTTCTCCAGCAGCTCCTTGACGGGTTTCGGAGGACTCTCCAGGAGCGGGACGTTGAGAATGGAGTTGACAGAGTCGATCCCGTCGATCTTCAGCAGCGCCGCGCTGAGGGTCCGGATATTGTCGAGGGTCTGCGGGGCGAGGAGGTCGGCGTCGGGGGTGTAGGTGACGACGAGGAAGTCCTGGCCGCGGTAGCGTTTGGCGACGAGGCGGGTGTAGGCGAGGTCCTTGTCGTTTTCAAGCAGCAGGGTCTCGGCGGAGGCGTCGACGCTGAGCTTTACCGCCTGGGTGCCCAACAGCGCCGCTGCAAGCAGCACCAGGGCGATGACCGTGCGGGGGTAGCGGAAAACGAAGCCGGTATAGAAGCGTTTAAGCATCAGGCTGTGGTTGACGCAGTTTGATGAGAAGCTGCTCTATCGAGCCCTTTTCAAGCTCGCCGGCGAACTGGCTGCGGTAGGACTGGATGATGCTCACGCCCAGTACGTCGACGTCGTAGATCAGCCACCCCTCTTTGGCATGGTAGAACTTGTAGAGTACCTCTTTCTTCTCGCCTTTTTCGATGATGAAGCTGTTGAGATAGATACGGTTCTTGACCTGCTGCGGCGCTTCAAGGGTGATCGCTTCGTCCTTGTAGAGGTCGAGTTTGCTCATATAGAAGTCCTTGATCCGGCGCTCGAACAGCACGACATACTCTTTGCGCTGCGCGGGGGTCGCCTCCTGCCAGCCGCTTTTGCCGAGGCTGAGTTTCGCCATCAGCACAAAATCGAAGTAGGGGTTCATCTCCTGCTCGATGGCCGCGTTGCGGTCCGTTTTGCTTTTGTTGTGATCGTTCAGGATCTCCAGGACCGTATCGACCTTCTGGCGCATCACGCTGCCGATCTCGTTCGCTTCAAGCGCCGCGGCCGAGAGGGGCAGCAGCAGGGAAAGCAGGGCAAGATAGAACAGTTTTTTCATGACATTACTCCGATATCAGTTTGTTGCGGTTTTGCTCGTAGGCATCGCGCATAAATGGGTAGAAGTCCAGGGCCTCCTCGCGGATCTGCAGGTACTCCTTACGATAGAGGGAGAACTTGTTGAAACGCTTATAGCCGACCAGTCCCCACCCTTCATACGTATCGCGGGGAATATTATACTTTCTTGGGTCAACATAATAGATTGGGTTGACATAGAAATCGATCAGATCCCCCGTGATGTCGCGCAGGTTGCTGGGGCCGAAAAAGGGCAGGACGATCGGAAAACCGTTCCCGACGCCGTAGTGTCCCAGGGTCTGCCCGAAATCCTCCACATGGGGTTCCACCCCTATTTGCATGGCGGTATCGAACATCCCGCCGAACCCGAAAGTAGAGTTGATGATAAAGCGCCCCGTCTCGGTCAGTGCGTGGTCGAATTTGAGCTGGAGCAGGTTGTTGACAAGGCTGACGGGGTAGTACAGATTGTTGAAAATATTGTTGATCGAGACCCGGATCGGTTCGGGCAGGATGAAGTCGTAGGCACTGAACACGGGGTTGAGGATGTAATCGAAGAGGGTATTGTTAAAACCGGTCATCCAGCGGTTATACCCTTCAAAAGGGTCATAGGCCGGTTCGGTGGCGACGTCCGAAAACTCCTCCTCGAAACTGGCATCGTCGAAGCCGCTGTCGTCAAAAATCTCGTCTTCGGGACCGGAGAGGTGGGCGAGCGGACCGACCTTTTCCGTTTCAGAGGGTACGCGCACGTCTCCCGACTGGGCATGAAGCAGCGTAAACCCGAATGCGATTGTCAGAATGAGTCTCTTCATGAATGTCAGGATTGTACCAAAAATGTTTAAATATTTCACTGCAAATTGTCACAGGATAATCACAATATGCCGCATCTCATGGCGCTTTGCTATAATAGCGCGAAACTGCCTGCGGGGAAGGAAACTATGCGTATTGTGATCTTTGATATGGACGGAACGCTGATCGATTCACAGCATGATATTACCTGTTCGATCAACCACGTTCGCGCGCTCAATCATGCCCTGCCTCCCATCGATAGCGGCACCGTCGTCGCATGGATCAACAGGCCTGTGCGCAATCTGCCCAAACTTTTTTACGGGACGGAGCAGTACGAGGCGCGCGACCGCGCGCTCTTCGAGTCCCACTACCACGAGCAGTGCATCCAGAATCCCGTGCTCTACCCGGGCATCCGCGAGACGGTCGAGACGCTTCACGCCGCGGGCGTCAGGCTTGCCGTCGCGACAAATGCCCCGAGCACCTTTGCCGCAAGGATGATCGGCCACCTCGGCTTAGCGGACTATTTCGACCATATCATCGGCCCCGACATCGCCGGGGCGTCCAAGCCCGACCCGGCGATGCTCCGCCTGATCCTCGACGCCCTGGGGTTCCGGCCTCAGGAGCATCGGGCCTGGATGGTGGGCGACAACAGCAAAGATATCGACGCCGCACGCCTGGCCGGCATTACGGGCATCTTCTCCACCTGGGGCTTCAGCGCGGAGGGGGAAGGCGATATCGTCATCGGGCACCCTGCCGCGCTGCTGGACATTGTCTGAAATGAAGTTTCTGCTCTCCCTGCTGTGTCTGCTCGCGTCGCTGCAGGCGACGGAACGAACCCGTGTGATGATGGGGACCTTCGCCACCGTGTCGGTCCCGGACACCGCCGCGGGCTGCATCGATGCTGCCTTCGCCGCCATGACCTCGGTCGAGAAGGCGCTTTCGTCGTACGACCCCGCCGCGGAGGTCTACCGCCTCAATCATGCGGGGGCGCTGCCGATCTCGCCGACGCTCTATGACGCCCTGCAGAGTGCGGTGCGCTACTACGTGCAGAGCGACGGCTACTTCGACATCACCATTGGTGCCCTCAGCCGCGGGGCCTACCGCTTCGGCGAAGCGGAACGCGTGCCGGACAGGGCGGAAATCGCCGGCCTCCCGATCGGCCTGAACCTGCTGGAGTTCAATGCGACAGCCGCGCGGCTCGCCCCCGGCGCGATGCTCGATTTCGGCGGCTTCGGCAAAGGGGTGGGCATCGACGCGGCCGCCGCCGCGCTCCGTCACTGCGGGGTTGCGGAGGGCACCGTGGCGCTCAGCGGGGATATCCGCTGCCTCGGCCGCTGCCTCTTGGCGATCCAGGACCCCTTTTCGGAAGGGACCCTCATGACCTTCATGAGCCTGTCTCCGGAAACGGGGATGAGTACGAGCGGCGACTACCGGCGGTTTGTCGGGGACAAAACCCATAACCACCTGATCGATCCGAAAACGCGGGCATCGGAGCGCGCGTTTGCCTCGATCACCCTCGTCGGTACGGTACGCAGCGGCGATCTCGATGCCTGGACGACGGCGGCGGCCGTGATGCCGCCCCCAAAGGCCGTCGCGTTTTTGCGGACCCTGCCGGTGGGCTATGTGCTCATCTACAGCGACGGCAGCATCGTCAAAAGCGCGAACCTTCCGCGCTACCTTGAAGTATGGGAGGGGAACCATGAAGATGATTGAAAAGATGCTGCACCCGGAGGAGACGATCCTCGTTGCCGCCGAGATATCAAAGACGTTCTACAACGGCATCCTCTCCCTCTACGGACTGGGCGCCCTGCTGCTGTTTATCGGTTACGAGTACGAGATCGGGGTGATCGGCCTGGTGCTCATCATCCGCACCTTCTATATGCATCTGCAGGAGATCCGGGAGAAGAAGTATTACCACTGCGTGCTGACGCCCGAACGCCTCATCATCCACAAGGGGTTCAAAAACCGGGAGATCATCCCGATCAACCTCGAGGAGATCCGGACGATCTATATCAAGCCCTACAGCGAACGGTTCAAAAACCATATTGATGTCGGAACGCTCGAGGTCCTGACGACCTCCGGGGGGCGCTATGTCATCAGCCATATCAAGGCCCCCTTCGCGTATCACCGTGCCATCATCGGGGATGTCGTTGCCGCGACAAGTTATGCCAAAAAGCGTAGTAGATCAACTGAAGCATGAGCAGCGTCCCCAGCAGGCTCAGCAGCAGGTATGACGCCAGTTTGACCCAGACCCAGAGGGTGGCTCCGGAGGCGATAAAGTAGCCGCTGACGATGTCGAGGAGCGCTGCGGCAAAGAGCGCGAGCGCGAGCCGGATCGTACGCCGTTTGGCGGTAGCGGTCGCGAAAAGCAGGAAGTGCGCCCCCACCATGATAAAAAGCCCCATGGCGCCCAGATGAGGCACGGCGGTCTCCAGCAGCCCGTAAGCACTTTTGCCCGGGAGCGTGTCACTGCCGAGATAGTAGAGCTCGATGCCCTGGAAGGAGAAGCCGATTTTGCTCGCAAAGAGGGCGGCGGCCGATGCGAGCAGCAGCAGCCCGAAGAGGGCGAAATAGACGACGGCGAAACGGTAGGCGCGCTGCATCAGGGCTTCTTGAGGACGTTCAGGTAGAGCAGCGAGGCGGAGGCCATGAAAAGCGCTGTGCCGTGCCAGAGCCAGAAGGCGCCCAGCCAGGGCAGGAGATAGGCTTCGCCTTTGTAATAGGCGAGGGCAAAGAGGACGATGTCGGCGGCGGCGGCGATCATGGCGATATTGATCACGACCGCTGCGATGCGTTTGAACGGGCAGAGGCGCGCGTAGACGGCAGAGAGGATCAGCAGGGTCATCATCATAAAGAAGATGTCGCTGTGCAGGAGTTCAAGCACGAAGTGCTCGCTGACGGGGTCGATGAACTCCGCTTCGTTACCATAAAGGGTCGCAGAGAGGGTGTCGCGGTCGAGTCCGATATGGTCGCGTTTGAGAAAGGCGTCTGCGACGAGAAAGGTGCCTGCGAACAGGAGCAGTCCGTTGAGCAGCGGACGCATCAGCGCGTCGCTGCGCAGGTCTTTGACGAGAGTGAAGCGCATCAGCGTTTCCTGATCACGGTTTCGAAGAGCGCCAGGGCGAGGCGGGCGCCGTCGGTGACGTTGCGCGCGCTGAGCGTCGCCCCGCTGACGGTGGGGATGTCTTTGCCGACACGCAGGGTCGCGTTGGCGTCCTTGCCCCGGAACTGTTCGAGGTAGGGGTGCTGCGGCATATACTCCGGCGGTTCGTTGAAGGCGATGATCTCGATGGCCCGGATCGTGCCCTCCGGCGTGATCATGTAGAGTACCGTGGCATCTTTCTGGCGGACCTGGCGCGTCACCAGGACACCGTATCCGACGGTCTTGCCGTCAAGGACGGCGGTATAGAAGCGGTAGATTTTCGTCTCGAGCTTGAGTTTGGCGCGTTTGGTGACGGCAGCGGCCTGCTTGCTGCTGAGCAGCGTGTTTTTCTTCGTCACTTCGCTCTGCGCCCCGAAGGCGTGCTGCATCGCATCAATCGGCGAGATCAGCGGGGCGGCTGCCGCGCCGACACTCAGTAAAATCAGGGTCACTATCAACTTTTTCAGCATGGATCTCTCTTCAAAACGGATTATCAAATCCCCGCCGCTGCGGGGACTTGAGGATCGGTTTTGTATAAAAATTATAACACACGGCGGCGGAGCGGGAAGGAGAAGGAACGCCCGCCGGGCGCGCGCGGGAGGCGCCTTAGAAGACGAAGCCCATCCCGAGGCTGAAGACGTTGTAGTCTTCAAGCGCGCTGTCGTGGAAGTCGGTCATGACGTAGTCCGCCTTCAGGACGACCTGTTCGTGGGGGAAGAAGTTCATGCCCACGGTCGTGTTGGTCTGCTCGAGGTCCGGGCGGGTACCGCCGGCGACGGAGGAGACGGGATCATAGCTCTCATACTGTGCGAAGATCGGCAGGCGGTAGCGTGTCGGCAGTGTCGCCAGCAGGTCATACTCCGCGTTGACGTAGTACCCCTCCGCTCCGTCCGCCGCTTCGGCGAAGATCTTCTCGGCATCGGAGACGGTCATGGCCGTATAGAGCCCTTTGAGCTTGAAGCCCGCTTTTTCGTACTGGCCGTAGAAGTCGTACATAAAGGCGTTGACACCGCTCGGGCGCCCCTGTGTCGCGGCGCCGTAATAGGCGGAGGTCCCCAGGAGCAGGCCGCTGATGCCGCGGTAGTCGAGGCGTCCGACGAAGCCGACGCGCTGCATCGGGCCGTTCTCTTCCGAGCCGATACGGCCGCTGCGGATCCATTTCTTGTTGACGGAACCGGGCATGTTGTTGTCGTTGTTGAGCGCCAGGGCATTGATGATCCCGGCCGTGTAGCTAAGACCGATGTCGCTGAAACTGCCGTAGGCGAGAATCCCGGTCTCGTGCCAGGTCGAAGGGATCAGGTATTTTTCGACGTCCGGGCGCTGCACCGTGTTGAAGAGCGTCGGCTCGTGGCGCTTGTTGATCAGTCCCATCGGGACCAGGAGATTACCGACTTGGAGGTTGAAGGCCTCATGCAGCAGGAAATCGATGTACATGAATTCAATGGCAACCTCTTCGCCGCCGTGTTCGAATTCCAGTTCGGTATTGAGGACGATGTTATCGCTGAATTTGTACCCGATATAGGGCACGAAACGGTAGACGTCCGTATAGGCATCCCCGGCAGCGCCGTCGCTGTCCGGAGAAGACCAGTACATTTCACCGTAGCCGCCGATGGAGAGCGGGGACTTGGAGTAGTAGACCTTTGAGGCTGCAGGGCCCATACCGTTGACAGAGGCGTTTGCATCGACCGTCGTATAGTTGAATCCCGTTTTCAGGTCCGACGTTTCGTCGATCAGGGCATCCGTTTTTTCCTGCAGTTCGGCGATCTGGGCTTTCAGATCGCTCAGTTCGTCCGCGCAGAGTGTCGTACCGGCCAGTAGGGCGGCTCCCAGTGAAAGTGCAATGTGCTTCATCACCTATCCTTTTGTTGTGTTTTCTGTTTTTACGATTTCAAGAATCATTCCCAAAATTATGGGTGAAGTATAGGGAATGTGCCCAAAAAAGTCAATAGATATGACAATCATTATCAAAAATGAAGGAGAAAGGACATTTTTGTCACGTATGGTAACTTTTTGAGAGTGAGTATCAATTAACGGGAGGGACGCCGGAGGTGACTTCCTGGGGCTCTTTTCCTTTATCGGCATCGTCGTCGGCGCCGCTGTCCAGTTTTTTGAGATAGTGCAGGGGGAAGTCGAGGGTGCGCTTGAGGATATTGAAGGGGCTGACGATGATGTCTTTGGCGATCGTGTTCTCCACCTTGGGATCGTTCAGCGGACCGTTGATGTTCAGTGTCGTCAGGACGGATTTGTCGTCGCCGACAAGAATATAGCCGACCAGCGGGATCTTGCGGATGTTCTCCGCGGCCCGCGTCTTGACGGTAAGCTGCATCTTGATGCGGTCTTTGTTGTAGTCGATGGTCCCCTGGCCGGCGAAATCAAGCTCTTTGCTGTCTATTTTGATGTTGGATGCCGTCAGCACCCCCTTGTGATAAGCGAGTTCGGTATAGGCGGATTGCACTTTGATCCCTTTGGTCTCATAGGAGGGCAGCGAGAAGGTGACCAGGGCGGGGACGGTATTGATAAACGCGAACAGATTGTTGAAGAGCACATAATCGTAGACGGTCGTATCGTTGATCTTTGCCAGCCCTTTAAAATCGTCTTTTTCTCCGATCATGTAAAAGTCCAGCGTCCCGCCCTTGACTTTTGAGAGGTTGAAGAAATGGTTCATAAAGTCGTCATCGAGTCGGTAGCCGAAGAGGTAGAAGGTCTCTCCTTTGACATCGAGCTTGGCGCCGCCGCCCCCTTTATAGAGCTGCCCGAGAATGCGGTTGGGACTGTAGTCTATGGTAATGCGGTCGGCTTTGGCCTGACGCTTGCCCGGGAAAAGAATGGCGGTATCGTTCGCATCGATGGAGACCGACGTGTTCGATTCGCTCGCATTGCTGTCCGCATCGAAATGGTGATCGCGGTAGAAGCGGGTCAGTTCGGGCTGGCTGAAGTCAACCCCGTTCGTCCTGATGCGGATCGTGTCGCCGCTGTGGACTTTGATGCGGTCGTTGATCGAACACTCCAAGGTGCCGTTTTGTTCGATACTCCCCTGAAAACGGTAGGTGTTGACCGGTGTGCCGTTGACGGCGGTCAATGCGTAGGGATAATCGACGATCCCGTTAAAGGCGACGGGATAGTTCCCGTTTTCCGACCAGACGGAGATGGTGCTCTCGGTAAGGTTGTAATCGCGCAGCAGCGGGGAGTGTTTCGTCAGGGCGTCCAGGGAGAAGAAGTGCAGCCGCCATCCCCTGCCCAGCGTGGAGTAGACCATATTGATCGAAGGGATGACGATATCGTATTCGTCGTCGATGGGGACGATATAGACGCTGAACCGATCCATATTCTGGAACAGCCTGCCGAGCCCCTCGTCCTCGAGGCGGAAGTTGGTGACATTGAGCTCGGTGGCCATCGTCGCCGGTTCAAAGACGCCTTCGACGGAGCCGGTCAGCTGGTGTTCGATCGAAACGACGGCGGGGGAGAGGCGGAAAATGCCGTTATGCTTCGAAACGGTAAAGGGTGAGACGGAGAGGGGTGTCTTGTCCATGGACCAGTGTGTGGTGGCGTTGCTGACGACAGAGAGGTTTTCGTCGGCCCGAATATTGAAGAGGGTGTGCGTCTGGCCGGTGGCGAAGGTGCCGGCATGCAGTGACGTCAGGTCCAGCAGCAGGCTGGCGGCGGGGTGGGCAAGGGTGATTTCGCCCTCCACGGTGGCCCGCGCCGTCTGGTCGAGCGCGAGAACGGTTTTGGGGACGTTCAAACGCACTTTTTTGAGGTCAAAGGGGGCCGTAAAGGCATCACACGTGAGGTTGTGCTCCATATAGTGCCACTGGGAAGCGTCAAATCGTATGGTGTCGCCGCCCCGGTCCAGGCGGTATTCGAAATGCAGCGGGACGGACACCGGAGAGAGGGTGATGGGCGCACTACCGACGGGGTAGCGCACGTTGCCGAGATTGAAACGGATTGTCCCGCGATGTTTGGCCGGGTTGAATGCACCGGTGACGCTACCCGTGACGTTGCCATCAAAGAGCAAAGCTTCCACGGAGCGCAGGGTCACATCCGAATCTTTTAGATCGACGGCGGCACGGGAGACGTCGATGGGGAGTCCGGAGAGGTCGATACGGCTTTTTGCCGTTTTGAAGGAGCCTTTGGCGGTTGTCTGCGTATGGGCAAGGTTGACGGTCAGACTCAGGTTGGTGTCGGTCAGGCCGCGGGTCTGGGTAAAGGGGAGGTCGACACCGTATGAAGCGGTCAGACGCTGCAGCGGCGGCGTAAAGCGTGCGGAGGTCAGGATGGAAAGTTTCAGCAGCGGTTCTTTGCCGCTGAAATCGATGGCAAGATGGGTGTCGCCGCCAGGTTCCCCGTAAAAAGTGGCATTGTGCGGCAAGATCCTCAGGACCTTATGCTCAAAAAGGACGGTAACCTCCTCCGCCAGGGCCGGCTCAAACGCCCCGGGATCATTGGCAAAATGGTAGCGGGCGTTATGGAAGGTGAGCTGGCCGAAAAGATTGTCGAAGGCTTTCGCCGGTGCGGCGAAGGGGAGGGTCGTCTGCAGGGTGTGCAGCATCACCGGTCCCCCCTGGGCCCGTGCGACGATCCACGGCTCGACCTTGTCCGAGAGGTGCAGGGGTTTCACGATCGGCGCGACACTCGCAAAGGGTTCGGTCGAGAAGGTGTTCAGCGTGACGGCGTCGCGGGTGGCGTGCACGCCCAGGCGCAGGTGGATATCCTCGGCGACATCGATACTGCCGCCCAGGTAGAGTTCGCTCAGTTTGGGCTGCAGAACGCCTTCGAAACGGAAGGTGCCGCCAAACGTGCTGCTGTCGCCGTACAGTTCCAGTTTGTAGGCGTCCGCGTTATGCACCGGCAGAAGGGTCATGGAGATGTGCCCCTGGGCGCGGGAGGCGACGTGCAGACTGCTGCGGCGGCGCGGGTCGAAGAAGAGCGATGCGTTAAGATCGTTTCCGAGCCGGATGCGGTCGATGCGGAGGCTGCCGATCCAGCGGTCGTCCAGGTGCTGCAGCGCCGCGGAGACGCGCTGTTGGAGGCTAAGGAGGTCGGTGGGTTCCTGGGGCGCGTCGGATGGGGCGAGGGCGATCGTGTCGATCTCGACTTGAAGTGCATCGTCCCACTTCAGGTATAATTTCTCCGCATAAAGGCGGCCGAGTTTGAGCTTGCCCAGATGGACACCGCTTGAGAGGGTAAGGTAGAGGACAGTGATGAGGGCCAGACAGAGAACAATGACCGCGACGATCATAAAATGGGTATGTGCAATCGCTCTGTTGATGGCGTTGTCGTTCATCTATTACCTGAATATGGGGCTCACGACATCGAAGGTGCTTTATATTCCCCAGGGATCAATTCGCAAGATTATAACACACCTTGAGCACGCCAACCCTCAGCTTAACCGCCTGGACGCCTTTTTGCTGCGTTTCGTCGGCCGGCCGCAGCACGGCTGGATTGACCTGGGAAGCACGGCCATGACCCACGGTGATTTCCTCTACCGAATTACGACCTCCAAAGCGGCGATGAAACCGGTCACCCTGGTCCCCGGGGAGACGACCCAGGTCTTCTTCACGCAGCTCGCCGAGAGCCACGGGCTTGACCCGGCGCGGCTGATGGAAGTGTTCCGGGAACAGAGCCCCTATGAGGAGGGGGCGTTCGTTCCCGATACCTATCAGCTTCCCATCGGCATTACTGAATCCGACGCGGTGCAGATGCTGCTGCGTTATGCCGAGGCGAAACAGCGGGCCTGGTCGGAGAAGATCTTCGGCCTCTACAACGAACGCAAATGGTACCACTATATAATCATCGCCTCGGTGATCCAGAAAGAGGCGGCGGACAATGCGGAGATGCCGCTGGTCTCCTCCGTCATCGCCAACCGTCTCGCCAAGGGGATGAAGCTGCAGATGGACGGGACGCTCAACTACGGTCCGTACTCCCACGAAAAGATCACCGCCGCGCGCATCCGATCGGACAAGAGCGGCTACAACACCTATCTGCATGTTGGTCTGCCGGCCGCGCCGGTCTGCAACGTCGGCTTCGACGCGATCCGTGCGGCGATCTTTCCGGCCAAAACGGAATACCTCTATTTTACGAAAGGCGCCGACGGAAAGCACCGCTTTACGCGTTACTATTCTACACACTTACGCAATATTAACCGTGTTACTAAATGATACACCAATTTAAATATTCTCCCCCGTTCATTCTTGATTTGGCATGAAAGACGATTGAAGTGATATGATGACCGTGTAATTTTCAATCGGCGGTTCTAAATTATATTTAGTAATGCCGATCAACTTCACACTTCGAGGATATAGAATGTCTAAAATCATCTGGTCGAAAATTGACGAAGCTCCGGCTTTGGCTACATACTCGTTCTTTCCGATTGCTTCCAAATTCTGCGCTGAGGGCGGCGTTGAACTGGAACAAAGCGATATCTCACTTGCCGGTCGTGTCCTTGCCGCGATGGGTAAAGGTGAAGATGAACTCTCAAAACTGGGCGAGCTTGTCCTGAAGCCTGAAGGTAACATTATTAAGCTGCCGAACATCTCTGCATCCGTTGGTCAGCTCAAAGACTGTATCGCCGAGCTCCAGGAACAGGGTTACGATATCCCGAACTACCCTGAAAATCCGGCGAACGAAGAAGAGAAAGCGCTCCAGGCGACGTACAGCACCTGCCTCGGTTCCGCGGTCAACCCGGTTCTTCGCGAAGGCAACTCCGACCGCCGTGCGGCGAAAGCCGTCAAGAACTATGCGCAGAAGAACCCGCACCGCCTCAAAGCGTACTCCGATAACTCAAAATCCTATGTCGCGCACATGAACGGCAACGGTGACTTCTACGGCAACGAGAAGTCCATCACAATGGAAAAAGGCCAGAAAGTCACGATCGCCCTCAACGGCAACGAACTCAAAACAATCGATGCGCTTGACGGCGAAGTGCTCGACGGTACTTTCATGTCCGTCAAAGCACTCCGCGCGTTCTACAAGCAGACGATCGAGGACGCGAAAGCGAAAGGCGTCATCTGGTCGGTCCACCTCAAAGCGACGATGATGAAGATCTCCGACCCGATCATGTTCGGTCACGGTTTCGAAATCTTCTTCGAAGACGTCTTCGCGAAATACGCGGACACTTTCAAAGAGGTCGGCGTCAACCCGAACCTCGGTATGTCCGACCTTGAGAAGAAGATCAAGGGTCACGCGAAAGAGGCGGAAATCAAAGCGGCATTCCAGGCGGTTGTCGAAGCGGACAGCCCGAAAATCGCGATGGTCGACTCTGACAAGGGTACGACGAACTTCAACGCGCCGAACGATATCATCATCGATGCCTCTATGCCGGTTGTCGTCCGTGAAGGCGGCAAGCAGTGGGATCGTAACGGTGACGCGCTCGAGTGTGTCGCGGTTATCCCGGACTCCACGTACGGTATGTTCCACGAAGAGATGGTCGCTGACTGTGTCAAAAACGGACAGTACGACGTCACGACAATGGGAACGATGCAGAACGTCGGCCTGATGGCACAGAAGGCGGAAGAGTACGGCTCCCACCCGACAACGTTCGAGCTCGCGGAAGCGGGTACGGTCACGGTCACGGCGGAAGACGGCACGCTTCTGATGAGCTTTGAGTGTGAAGCGGGCGACATCTGGCGTATGTCCCGCGCGAAAGACATCCCGATCAAAGACTGGATCCGCCTCGCGTTCGAACGCGGCCAGATCGAGCAGATCCCGGTCGTTTTCTGGCTGGACGAAAACCGTGCGCACGATGCGCAGATGATCGCCAAAGTCAAAAAATATATGCCGGAGTTCAATACGGACGGTCTGGAGATTCACTTTATGGACATCGCCGCTGCGACACGCTTCACGAACGAGCGTATCCGTGCGGGTAAAGACACGATCGCCGTTACCGGTAACGTTCTGCGTGACCACCTCACCGACATGTACCCGATCCTCGAGCTCGGTACGTCGGCGAAAATGCTCTCCATCGTTCCGCTGCTCGCGGGCGGCGGGCTGTTCGAGACCGGTGCGGGCGGTTCGGCGCCGAAGCACGTCGACCAGTTCCTGGCAGAGGGTCACCTCCGTTGGGACTCCCTGGGTGAATTCCTCGCCCTGGCCGAGTCTCTGCGCATGATCGAGCAGAAGTACCCGAACGCCAAACTGGCGGAAGTGACTGCTGCCCTTGACGTTGCGAACCAGGAGTACCTTGACAACAACAAGGCTCCTGGCCGTAAAGCGGGCGAGCCGGACAACAAAGCGTCACACTTCTATGTCGCCCAGTACTGGGCAACGGCGCTGGCGGATTCTGCAGACAAAGAGCTGCAGGCAAAATTCACGCCGGTCGCGAAAGCGCTCAAAGAGAACGAAGCGAAGATCATGGAAGAGCTGATGGCTGCGGAAGGCAAAGCACAGGATATCGGCGGGTACTACCACCCGGACGATGCGAAAGCGGAAGCGGCAATGCGCCCGTCTGCCACGCTCAACGCGATTATCGACGCGCTCTAAGTCGACATTTTGTGTTCCGTTTCGGAACACGGTAGAAAGGTGAGTGTTACCTTTCTACCATTCTATTGGGTTCACGAAGTGGACTTAACCTTATTTTACTTATAATGTACAATCTTCTGCCATGTATGCATAATGGTGTGTGTTCGCACATATTGCTTATGTGTATATCGGTGCAGAAGAGCCACTAAAATCGAAAAGGACTTCAACAATGAATCAGGGTAAACGTGTTGGAATCGTCGGCGCCGGAAACGTAGGTGCCACTGTCGCGTATTCACTGGCAATGCTCGGGTCATGCCATGAGATCATTCTCCGCGACAATAAAATCGAAGTCGCAAAGGGCAAGGCCCTCGATATGTCACAGGCGGCGGCAGCGGTCCGCAGCCACACGGTCGTCAGCGTCGCCGAGAGCATGGAAGAGCTCACGGACTGCGACGTCGTCGTTGTCACTGCCGGAAGCCCGCGTCTGCCGGGTATGAGCCGCGATGACCTGCTGATGATCAACGCCAAAATCACCAAAGAGGTCGTGCGCGGCATTGCAAAATACTCTCCGAACGCGATTATCATTATGGTCTCCAACCCGCTGGACGCGATGACTTATGTCGCGCTCAAAGAGAGCGGCTTCGACCGCAGCCGCGTCCTGGGCATGGCCGGGATCCTCGACAGCTCCCGCATGGCGGCGTTCATCCAGGAGAAACTGGGCTACGGCGGCGGACAGATCCGCGCTTCCGTCATGGGCGGCCACGGTGACGATATGGTACCGCTTCCGCGCTACTCCACCGTTGCGGGCGTCCCGCTCTTCGACCTCCTCACCGAGGATGAAATCGACGAGATCGTCGACCGTACCCGCCACGGCGGCGCCGAGATCGTCGGCTACCTCAAGACCGGTTCGGCGTACTACGCCCCGGCGAAATCCACGGCTATCATGGTCGAAGCGATCCTGAAAGACACGAAACAGATCCACCCGTGCGCCGTCTACCTTGAGGGCGAGTACGGCTACGATGACGTCGTCTCCGGCGTCCCGGTCATGATCGGCGCCAACGGCGCGGAAAAGATCATCGAAGTAACGCTCAACGAGAAAGAGAAAGAGATGTTCGCGCGTTCGTGCAGCTCTGTTCAGACCCTGATCGACACCCTGAACGAAAACAAATTCTTTGAGGAGGCCTAATTTGGACTACAGAATCGAAAAGGATACGATGGGGGAGATGCAGGTCCCCAAAGATGCGTACTGGGCTGCCCAGACGCAGCGCTCTATCCAGAATTTCCGCATCGGCGAAGAGACGATGCCCTACGAGATCACCCGCGCGTTTTCCTATCTGAAAAAAGCGGTTGCCCTGGTCAACAAAGACCTGGGCAAGCTTGATGCGAAAAAAGCGGATGCGATTGCCCAGGCGGCGGACGAGATGCTCGCGGGCAAGCTTGACGGCAACTACCCGCTCGTCGTATGGCAGACCGGTTCGGGCACACAGTCGAACATGAACAACAACGAAGTGCTCGCCAACCGTGCGACGGAGATCCTCGGCGGTGACTTCCGCACGGAGAAGCTCGTCCACCCGAACGACGACGTCAACAAGTCCCAAAGCTCCAACGACACCTACCCGACGGCCCTGCATGTCGCTTCCGTTATCGCCGTCGAAGAGCGTCTGCTCCCGGCGATCGCCAAACTCAAGGCGACGCTCCAGGCGAAAAGCGAAGAGTTCGCGCACATCGTCAAGATCGGCCGTACGCACCTGCAAGATGCGACGCCGCTCACCCTCGGTCAGGAGATCAGCGGCTGGGTCGAGATGCTTGCCAAGTCCGAAAAAATGGCAAAGGACTCCCTTGACGCTGTCCGCGAGCTTGCCCTCGGCGGTACGGCGGTCGGTACGGGCCTCAACGCCCACCCGGAGCTGGGTGCACGTGTTGCAGCGAAACTGACGGAACTGACGGGGCACGACTTCGTGACGGCACCGAACAAATTCCACGCGCTGACGTCCCACGACGCCCTCGTCTTTGCCCACGGTGCGCTCAAAGCGCTGGCGGCAGATATGATGAAGATCGCCAATGACGTCCGCTGGCTGGCTTCCGGCCCGCGCTGCGGCATCGGCGAGATCTCGATCCCGGAAAACGAGCCGGGCTCCTCGATCATGCCGGGCAAAGTCAACCCGACGCAGAGCGAAGCGGTGACGATGGTCGCCTGCCAGGTGATGGGGAACGACGCAACGATCGGTTTCGCGGCGTCCCAGGGGAACTTCGAGCTGAACGTGTTCAAGCCGGTGATCGCCTATAACTTCCTGCAGTCCGTCCGCCTGCTTGCCGACAGCATCGTCTCTTTCAATGACAATGCCGCCGTCGGCATCAAAGCAAACGAAGAGAACATCGAGCACTTCCTGAACGATTCTCTGATGCTCGTCACGGCGCTCAACCCGCACATCGGTTACGAGAATGCGGCCAAGATCGCGAAGACGGCGCACAAGAACGGCACGACCCTCAAGGAAGAAGCGGTCAATCTCGGCCTGCTGAGTGCCGAAGAGTTCGATAAATACGTGGTTCCAGGCGACATGATCGCCCCGAAAGCGTAACCCAATAAAGGAGGAGAAGAAAATATGAATATCCATGAATATCAGGCGAAGCAGATTTTTGCCAAATACGGCGTACCGACCCCGCGCGGGATTGTTGCCAACACGGCCGATCAGGCGGTGAGAAACGCTGCAGAACTGGGCGGTGACGTCTGGGTCGTCAAAGCACAGATCCACGCAGGGGGCCGCGGCCTCGGCGGCGGTGTCAAACTGGCACGCTCCCTGGATGAAGTTGGTGAACTGGCGACGCAGATCCTCGGTATGACGCTGGTGACACACCAGACGGGTCCGGAAGGCAAACTGGTCCAGAAGGTCTATATCGAAGAGGGTGCGGACATCAAAGACGAACTCTACCTCGGTGTTGTCCTTGACCGTGCGAGAGAGATGCCTGTTATCATGGCCTCCACCGAAGGCGGTATGGAGATCGAGAAGGTCGCCGAAGAGACGCCGGAGAAGATCGTCAAAGTGGCGATCGACCCGACGATCGGTTTCCAGGGCTTTCACGGCCGCGAGCTCGCTTTCGGCCTCGGACTGCCGAAAGAGGAGCAGGGCAAATTCATCAAATTTGCGGCAGCGCTCTACAACGTCTATATGGAAAACGATGCGGAGATGATCGAGATCAACCCGCTGATCAAGACGGGTGCGGGCGACTTCCTCGCGCTTGACGGCAAGATGGGCTTTGACGACTCCGCACTGGGACGCCACCCGGATATCGAAGACATGCGCGACATCTCCGAAGAGGACGCGGACGAGCGCGAAGCCAGCCGCTTCGGCCTCTCCTATGTTTCCCTCGACGGCGAGATCGGCTGTATGGTCAACGGCGCGGGCCTCGCGATGGGGACGATGGATACCATCAACTACATGGGCGGTACCCCGGCGAACTTCCTCGACGTCGGCGGTAAAGCGAACGCGGAAACGGTAGCAAAGGGCTTTGAGATTATCCTCAAAAACCCCAACGTCAAAGCGATCTTCGTCAATATCTTTGGCGGTATCGTCCGCTGTGACCGTATCGCCAACGGGATCCTCGAAGCGACGAAACTGGTCGACGTCCACGTGCCGGTCATCGTCCGCCTCGACGGTACGAACGCCCCGGAAGCGGCGGAGATCCTCAGAAACGCCAACATTGCGAACGTCATCGCGGCGGAAGACCTTGCAGACGGTGCAGCCAAAGCCGTCGCAGCAGCGAAAGGAGAGTAATTAATGTCAATTCTTGTAAACAAAGATACCAAAGTTATCGTTCAGGGTTTCACAGGGAAAGAGGGTACTTTCCATGCTGAGCAGTGTATCGCCTACGGTACGCAGATCGTCGGCGGCGTGACGCCGAACAAAGGCGGCCAGGAGCACCTGGGCAAACCGGTTTTCAATACCGTCAAAGAAGCGGTAGACCAAACGGCCGCAACGGTTTCCATGATCTTTGTTCCGCCGGCATTCGTCGGTGACGCGGTGATGGAAGCGGCGGATGCGGGTATCGAACTGGCGGTCATTATTACCGAAGGCGCACCGGTCCGCGACATGATGTACGCGAAAATGTACGCTTCGAAAAAGGGGATGAAGACCATCGGGCCGAACTGCCCGGGCATCATCACTGCCGAAGAGTGCAAGATCGGGATCATGCCGGGCATGATCTTCAAAAAAGGGAATGTCGGTCTGATCTCCAAGTCCGGTACGCTGACATACGAAGGTGCGAACCAGGTCGTCAGAGAGGGCTTCGGCATCACGACGGCCGTCGGTATCGGCGGTGACCCGATCATCGGTCTTTCTTACAAGCAGCTGCTCCCGCTCTTCGAAGCGGACCCGGAAACGGAAGCGATCGTTATGATCGGCGAGATCGGCGGAGACTTGGAAATCCAGGCAGCTGCATTTATTAAGGAAAATATCACCAAACCGGTTGTAGCTTTTATCGCGGGCCAGACGGCGCCGAAGGGCAAACGTATGGGCCATGCCGGTGCGATCGTCTCCGGCGCTGCCGGTACGGCGGCCGAGAAAATGGCAGCCCTCGAAGCGGCAGGCGTCAAAGTCGTCGTTTCGCCGGCAGAGATCGGCAAAGCGGTCGCAGAGGTTCTTTCCAAATAATGAAAGAGAGTGTCGCCGTCGCCAATGTCCGCTGCAGCGGCTGCGCAGCGACGATCACGCAGGCACTCGAAGCCGAAGGGTTTACATCCGTAGCGGTCGATTTGACGTGTGAGCCTCGTATCGTAACAGTAGATGTTGCGGACGACGCGCGATCAGCACTATTCAAAACGATTTTACGAAGGCTGGGCTATCCTCTTGCAGAAGAGCAGGTCAGCGGTCTGGACGCAGCGGGACTGAAAGCGAAGAGCTTCGTCTCCTGTGCCATCGGAAAGTTTTCAACCAAAAGTGAAGAGTAGGGATTCTCATAAAGGGTTTTTCGGAGCCTTTTATGAGATCCCTTATCTCGCAAATAAATGGAGGAGTATTAATGTTTCAGACTGAAAATCCGGGTGATGCCCCTGTCTGGGTCAACACCAACAACTGTAAAGCATGTGATATCTGTGTTTCCGTCTGCCCTTCGGGCGTTCTGGGGATGCGTTATGAACCGACATCTACACTGGGTGCGATGATCTCCATCGACCACCCGGAGTCATGTATCGGCTGTAACGAGTGCGAACTCACATGTCCGGACTTTGCGATTTATGTTGCAGATAAGAAAGAGTACAAATTTGCGAAGCTGACAGACGAAGCAAAAGCTCGCCAGGCGGCGATCGTTGCTAACAACTATATGTCACTTGAGCAGTAAGGAGCAGGAATGTCAAGAATTGTAATTTCAACAGGTAACGAGCTGGCTGCCAAAGCGGCCGTTGATGCCGGCGCGCGTTTCTTCGGCGGTTATCCGATTACACCGTCGTCGGAAGTTATGCATGAGTCATCTGACCTGCTGCCGGCTGTCGGCGGTGTGGCAATCCAGATGGAAGACGAGATCGGCGGTATCTCCGCAGCCCTCGGTGCTTCCATGACAGGTACGAAGTCGTTTACGGCGACTTCC
This sequence comes from Sulfurimonas sp. HSL3-1, assembly GCF_039645995.1. Taxonomy (NCBI): domain Bacteria; kingdom Pseudomonadati; phylum Campylobacterota; class Epsilonproteobacteria; order Campylobacterales; family Sulfurimonadaceae; genus Sulfurimonas; species Sulfurimonas diazotrophicus. The sequence goes on along the minus strand of NZ_CP147920.1, from coordinate 1,273,208 downwards.
GGCCCGGGGATCTCCCTCAAAGCAGAGCAGATCGGTCTCGGTTTCATCGCCGAGATCCCGCTCGTTATCATCAACGTTATGCGCGGCGGTCCGTCCACGGGGCTTCCGACACGTGTTTCCCAGGCGGATATCGGCCAGGCTAAGTACCCGACACACGGTGACTATGCCTCTATTACGCTTTGTGCAGGTTCCCTGACAGAGTGTTATACGCAGACGGTCCGCGCCTTCAACCTCGCGGAAAAATATATGACGCCGGTCTTCATGCTCCTGGATGAGACGATCGGTCACATGCACGGTAAAGCGGAGCTTCCGGACCTCGAAGAGATCCAGGCGAGCATCGTCGACCGTGCGAAATTCGACGGTGCGCCGGAAGACTACCGTCCGTATGACGTTCCGATGAACGAGCCGGCGGTCCTCAACCCGATGTTCGAAGGGTACCGCTACCACGTCACAGGTCTGCACCACGGTCCGACCGGCTTCCCGACGGAAGACGCGGAACAGTGCGAATTCAACATCGAACGTCTTACCGGCAAGATCAACACGGTCGCTGCCGAAAATGATGGCCTTGATGACCTCCCTGATTACGAAGAGGTCCTGATGGACGACGCGGAAGTCTGTATTATTGCATACGGTTCCATCGCGCTGGGTGCCTTCGAAGCGGTTCAGAAACTGCGCGCAGAAGGGATCAAAGCCGGTCTCTTCCGCCCGATCATGATGTGGCCGAGCCCGGAAGCCGAGATCCGCAAGATCGGTGAACGCTTCGGCGACAAGATCATGGTAACCGAGCTGAACATGGGTCAGTACTCTACGGAAATCGAACGTATCGTTCGCCGTAACGACTTCACTCGCCTGCTCAAAGCAAACGGCCGTCCTATCGCGCCGGCTGAGATGGTCGCAAAAGTTAAGGAGATGATGTAATGGCTTTTAACTACGACAAATACCTTCGTGTAGACAAGATGCCGACACTCTGGTGTTGGGGCTGCGGTGACGGTGTCATCCTCAAAGCGACGATCCGTGCGATCGAGAAGATGGGTTGGGACATGGACAAAGTCTGTGTTGTTTCCGGTATCGGTTGTTCCGGACGTTTCAGCTCTTACATTAACTGTAATACGATCCACACGACACACGGCCGTACCGTTGCGTACGCCACCGGCGTGAAGCTTGCGAAACCGGAAGCAAACGTGATCGTTGTTGCCGGTGACGGTGACGGACTGGCGATCGGTGGTAACCACACGATCCACGGTTGCCGCCGTAACATCGACCTGAACTTTATCCTGATCAACAACTTCATCTATGGTCTGACCAACTCCCAGACGTCCCCGACGACGCCGCAGGGGATGTGGACGGTTAGCCAGAAGAACGGTAACATCGACCCGACCTTCGACGCCTGTGCACTCGCGATCGGTGCCGGTGCCTCTTTTGTTGCGCGTGAAACGATGCTTGACCCGAAAAAACTCGAGAAGATCCTTGTCAAAGGCTTCAGCCACAAAGGCTTCTCCTTCTTCGACATTATGTCCAACTGCCATATCAACCTTGGCCGTAAGAACAAAATGGCGAATGCGATGCAGAACCTCGAGTGGATCGACAGCATCACTATGCCGCTGCGCAAATGGGAAGCCCTCTCCGACGAAGAGAAGAAAAACGTTTTCCCGACGGGCGTCCTCAAAGAAGTTGATGACCCTGAGTACTGTGAATCTTACGATCAGATCAAAGCGGCAGCACAGGGCAAACGCGCGAAACTGACGCAAGACGACTTCGAGAAAAAGATCTAAGGAGGCATGAAATGAGAAATACATTACGTTTTACCGGTGTAGGCGGGCAGGGGGTTCTCCTCGCCGGCGAGATCATGGCGGCCTGTAAGATCAAACTTGGCGGTTTCGGTCTGAAAACGGCGACCTATACGTCCCAGGTTCGTGGCGGCCCGACCGTTGTTGACATTACGCTTGACGACGATGAAATCCGTTATCCGTACGCGAACGAAGGTGAGATCGACTTCATGCTTTCCGTTGCGGACGTCAGCTACCAGTCTTTCAAGAAGGGTGTCAAACCGGGTGGCGTCATTGTTGTCGACCCGAACCTGGTGCACCCGACAGACGAAGACCGTCAAACATGGAAGATCGTTGAGATCCCCATTATCACGATCGCAAAAGAAGAGGTCGGAAACGTGATTACGCAATCTGTCGTCGCGATGGCGATTGCAAACCAGATCACAAGCGTTCTCGAACCGGAAGCCCTCAAAGAGGTCATGCTCTCCAAGGTACCGAAAAAAGTACACGAAGCAAACCTCAAAGCCTGGGAACTCGGTGTCAAGTACGCTATCGAATCCGGCGTTACTCTGGCGGCGTAAGTAAAAAGGCGGCATCATGCCGCTTTTTTTTGAACCTCTTTCTAATATTATATAATATCTTATATGGTCAATCATTCGGAGTAAAAAGAATAGGGCGACGTTTAAGAGCAGGGCGGCATGATGGCACTTTGGGACCCCAGTAACATATTATATAATATGTTAAATACTCAGCGCTTCCTCCATATGCTATAATATCACCGGTACAACGTGCGATAGCTTGATTTTCAAGAGGAAAGTCCGGGCTGCCGTAAGACAGGGCTCCATCTAACGGATGGCCGGCGCAAGCCGAGGGACAGTGCAACAGAGAGCAGACCGCCGCGCAAGCGGTAAGGGTGAAACGGTGGGGTAAGAGCCCACCAGTTCCGCCAGCAATGGCGGAAGCTATGTAAACCCAGCCTGGCAGCAAGAAACAGATGGTAAGCGTCTTACAATGCTTTTGTTTCGCTGGAGGCATCCGGTAACGGATGCAGTAGATAAATTATCGTATCAACAGAACCCGGCTTACCGTTGTACCGCTTTCCTTTTTCCTTACCGCTTTTACTTCCCCATATCCCGTTTATTCGCAGATCGACGACCAGAAGAGGTCAAGCTGTTTTTCAAATGCCGTCGAGAGGGCGGTTGTCGGGGCACCGTCCGCTTTGAGCAGGCTCACCTGCAGCCTCAGATAGAAGAGCTGGCCCAAAAAGGCGTTGGCAAGCGTCATAGGGTCATTGGAGCGAATGAGGCCTTCTTGCATCATAATGAAAAAACCCGATGAAAGCAGCTTGACGTTCGCCTCATGAAACTCCTGTCTGAAACCGCTGCGAAGCACATCGTTCTGCATCAGTTCGATGAGCATGAAACGGAAGAGTTTTTCGTACTTCTTGTCGAAGGTCATCAGCTTAAATTCGGTCATAAATTTATGTAAAAACGACTTGCCTTTTTTGGCATTCTGCTGGACGAAATCATCCGTTTTCTGATGAGCAAAAGGGGAGGCAAAAACCCTGCCGGCTACCGCAAGAAAGATCGCCTCTTTATTGGCGTAATGGTTGTAGAGGGCACTCTCCCTGATCCCGACTTTCGCGGCGATTTTACGCACGGAAGCACCTTTGTACCCATACTCGGCAAAGAGATCCATCGCCGCTTCCTCAATCAGCTTCTTTGTATCTCCACCCTTTTTAAACTCCCTGTTTTCGGGCATTTACGACTCCTTATTAACGATTGTTCATGTTTTGGAAAGTGTATATGAACATCCGTTAATTTATCCTTAATCTAAAGTGAACGGTTGTTCTTGTACTGGAGCAGGTAAATTAACATACGTTCATTTAATAGGTCTAGGAGTTACCCCGATTCGCTATAATCATCAGCATGAAAAACAGCAGGAGAGATAGGGTGATATATTTATATATGAAGCACGGGCCGAGACTGCTTTTTAGCAGCCTAATTGCCGCATTATCCGTCGGCTGCAGCTCCCCATCCATTATTGAAAAAAACGATCTGCTACTGGGGCTGGAAATCGGTCAGGAACGGCTGGAGATCCGCACGGAAAAGGTGGCTGAAGATCGCATCGGAATGCAGAACCTGACGATCAGGCGATCGCTGTACGCAGTGCAGGGGGGACAGCATGTCGTCTACGAGCTGGCCGTTACACAGCCACCTTATCGCTACCACTATGACGTCAAACGCTCATTGGCGCTTATTTTCGCAGCCAGAAAGGTCACTCAGATCGACCGGGTAGGTAATCTCGGCTTCTACGCCATTGATTGGAATGAGGGTACCGTATTGTTTGCTATTGCGCAGAACCTACATAAAAGCGGTATTAAGATGATCTACGGCCTCAGGGCGGATCAGATGGCGCTGGCGCTCAGAAAGGTCGGCAGCAAGCATGCTGAAGCCCTGGAGGCCTTTAAATCGATTATGACGCTGCCCGGAGACACTTCCGCGTTTAAAAGCCGCTGGGTGCCGAAGCTGCTGATCCTGGACACGCTGATAACGCGTCCGGCAGTGCCGTCAGCACCAAAAACGTACCCGCCAAAATAGTGCAATGTTTGCGCTCATTTGCCATATTATTTAATAAAAGCTCTCATATTAAATAATGTATCTATTATTCACCGGCCGTGATGATGAAGGGGGCAGGAAGCATGGAATTTTTCTTTCAAGAGAATATACATTATGTTAACTAAATAATATTCAATATTGTAGATAGGCGCTTCTGTGCACTTCTCACCCCGCTTTCAGAACCAGAGGCGTATACCGGCGACCGCCTGGACATCGTCTATAGGCGCATATTTTCTTGTGTTGCCGATTGTCGCAGCGTATGAAACGCCGACATAGGGTGCGAACTCCCGTATAAACTCGTAGCGCAGCCGCAGTCCCGTTTCGATCGAAGAGAGCCCGGCCCCTGCTCCCAGCTCTTCGACGTCACTGCTATAGGCCTGCAGTTCGATGCGCGGCGTCAATACCAAACGCTGCGTCAACAGCATCTCGTATTCGGCTTCGGCATTGAGTGCCACGGCCTGCGCATTTACCATCAGCCGTAGACGTGTTTCAAAATAGTACGGGACAAGCCCCTGAAAGGCCACCACGCCCCATCCGACGCTTTTTCCGTCGGCGGTATCCGCCTCCGCCCCGATCTGTACATCCCAAAACGGCGCCACGGCGCGGCTGTAGAGCAGTTCGTTCTGGCTCTCGCTCTCGCCGGGCGCTTTGCTCCCCTCGCTGTAGAGATAGGCTTTGTCGAGATCGTAGCCGGCGTAGGCTGAGACGTCCCACACCAGATGCTCCCACCTGCTCCACTGCCCCGAGGCAGTCTCCAGGCGATCAGCCAGCAGCGTCGCGCGCAGGGGGTCGTCGTTCATCTCCGCGAAAAGGGAGGCGGCAAGTAACAGCGTCGCAGTGTATGGCACCGTTTTCACGGGAGCACCTCCACTTTTCGGAACATTCCCGGCATATGGTAGAGCATGTGGCAATGATAGGCCCAGGCTCCTTCGGCATTGACGGTGACCCGGTAGCTGATCTTGCTGCCGGGCTGCACCAGTACCGTATGCTTGCGTACCAGGCGTGCCTCGTCGCCCGTCTCCAGGTCGCTCCACATGCCATGCAGGTGCATGGGGTGGATCATCATCGTGTCGTTGACGAAGGTGATGCGGAGCCGTTCGCCGTAATGAAACGTCAGCGGGGCCGCGTCGGCATACCTGATGCCGTTGATCGACCACATGTACCGCTCCATGTTGCCCGTCAGGTGGAGCACGATCTCCCGGTCAGGCGGCGGGGCGTCGGCGGTAGAGTAGTAGTTGCGCAGATCGGCGTAGGTCAGCACCCTTCTGCCGTTCTCCCGCAGCCCCACGCCCGGATCGTCCAGCCGGTAGCGCGGGTTGGCCGCTTTCATCGTCGTCCCGACCCCGCGCCGCATCGGCAGCGGCGTGATCGGCCACATGTGCTTCTTCCCTTCTTCCTTCGGCATCTGCATGCCTCCGCCGCATTTCATGGCGCCCGTATCGGCACCACCCTCCCCGGTCATGCCGCCCATGCCCATATCGGCCATCGTCAGGGGCTGGGGCGGGTCCATCGCCGGCCGCGCGGCATGCATCTCCGCCCTGGGAGCCAGGGTCGCTGCAGCATACCCCGAGCGTTCGATGCTCTGCGCAAAGATACAGTATGCCCTCTCTTCGGGCTCCACGATCACATCGTAGGTCTCCGCGACGGCGATGCGGAACTCATCGATTTTCACGGGCTTTACCGGGTTGCCGTCCGCCGCGACGACCGTCATCTTCAGGCCGGGGATGCGGACATCGAAGATCGTCATCGCCGACTGGTTGACAAAACGCAGCCGTATCCTTTCGCCGGTTTCAAAAAGCGCATGCCAATCCTCCGCTTCCGTGAATCCGTTCAGCAGGTAAGTATAGGTATAGCCGGTGACATCCGACAGGTCCCTGTCACTCATGCGCATCCGGTTCCACATTGCACGGTGCTGCAATGCATCCCAAAACCCCTCGGACTTCACTTCGCTTATGAAATCGCCCGCGGTGCGCTGGTTGAAGTTGTAATAGTCGCTGTGCAGCTTGAGTTTCCGGTAGATCGCTTCGGGGTTTTCGTCGCTCCAGTCAAACAGCGAGACAACGTAGTCGCGGTCGCTGACGACGGGGTCTTCGTCCTTCGGAACGATGACAAGCGTGCCGTGAACCCCGCTCTGCTCCTGAAAACCGGTATGCGAGTGGTACCAGAACGTTCCGCTCTGGCGCACGGGAAAACGGTACGTGAACGTCTCTCCGGGGGCAATACCCTTGAAGCTGATATCGGGGACACCATCCATATGAAAGGGAAGGATGATACCGTGCCAATGGATGGAGCTCGACACCGGGAGGTTGTTCGTAACATGGATTGTCACGGTATCGCCCTCGCGCCACTTGAGCGTCGGCCCGGGCAGCATGCCGTTGACCGTTGTCGCCAGCACATCGGAGCCGCTGACGTTGACAACGGTGCGTTCAAGCGTCAGGAAAAACTCCGTTCCTTCAAGCATGAGGCTCTCCCGGCGCTTGATCGGAGCAGGTGCACTCCCCCCTTCCCCAGCGGACAATAGCGTTCGGGCCAGCACGGCGGAAACCGCCACGCTTTGGAGGAATCGGCGTCTTTGTATCGCAGCAGGATGATCGTCCATGGATGCTCCTTCTGGAGCTATCATACCTCTATATTGTGTACGCGCCGTGCACAAAGCCGCATCGGCTAAACATACCCTGAATGGGAAAGCAAAAGATCTTTCGATAATGGCGCTTTGCGCTTGTTTTCAGGTATCCTCTGTAAAAATACTTTAGAAAGGAGCACGCGATGGCAACGGTGACTTTGACGGACAATCGAAACGGCAATACCTATGAATTCAGCATCATGCACCCGACCATGGGCCAGGACGTGATCGATATCCGCGACCTTTTCAAACAGACGGGCATGTTCACCTACGACCCGGGCTTCACGTCGACGGCCAGCTGCAGCTCTACCATTACCTATATAGACGGTGAAAAAGGCGAACTGCGATACCGCGGTTACCCGATTGAAGAGCTGGCAATGAAAAAGAGCTATCTGGAGGTGTGCTACCTTCTGCTCAACGGTGAACTCCCCTCGCCGGAGGAGTTGGCGGCGTACGATTACGAATTCCGTAAGCGGGCGTATGTGCATGAAGGGTTGAAAAACCTCTTCTACTCCTTCCCGGACAATGCGCACCCCATGGCGATGCTCTCCTCCGCCGTTTCGGCGCTTTCCACCTTCTATTCGGAACACATTATGATGCGCAACGACGAAGACCTGCAGGTGATGCGCCGCCGGCTGTTGGCCAAGGTCCCTACCCTGGCAGCGTTCGCTTATCGGCGCTCCCTGGGCATTCCTTTTATCTATCCCGACCTCGAGCGCTCTTTTACCGAAAACTTTCTCTATATGATCCACGCCTACCCCGGACAGGACCTGAAGATCCCCGAAGTGCAGGTACGGGCACTCGATACGATCTTTACGCTCCATGCCGATCACGAGCAGAATGCCTCGACGACGGTCGTTCGCTCCGTCGCGTCGACGGGAGCGCACCCCTATGCGGCGATCACGGCGGGCATCAATGCCCTGTGGGGCCGGGCCCACGGCGGGGCGAACGAGTCGGTTATCGCACAGCTGGAATACATCGGTTCCGTAGAGCGCGTCGACGAATTCATCGCCCGCACCAAGGATCCCGAAGACGATTTCAGGCTGATGGGCTTCGGACACCGCGTTTACAAAAACTTCGACCCCCGTGCCAAGATCCTGAAAAAACTGCTTGACGAGATGAAAGACGAGCTCAATGTCGACAGCGAACTGCTTCAGATCGCCGAGAAGATCGAGGCGGTTGCCCTCAGCGACGACTATTTTATTTCGCGGAAGCTCTACCCCAATATCGATTTCTATTCGGGGCTGATTCTGACGGCGCTCAAAATCCCCAAAGAGATGTTTACGATCATATTTGTGATAGGACGCACCGTCGGATGGCTCGCGCAGTGGTTAGAATTTCACGCCGATTCGGAAAAAAAGATCGCCCGGCCGCGTCAACGCTACATCGGACCGGAAACAAGGAGCTTAACTTAGTGAGTACTAAACAAGAATTAATCAACGACATCGAAAAACTGCTTAACGGTTACGGCGGTGATACCCACATCAACCCGGAAATGCTTGCTTTCATGGACGAACAGACCCTCAAATCGATCATCGTTTCTCTCCTGGAACAGAAGGAAAAAACGGTCGAATCCAACCTCGAATGGCTGGAACAATTTAAAAAATATTGATTTTTTCCATAAATTTAAGTTTGTGTAACGTAATTGTTACTATAATTTTGCAACGTAATATCACGGGCAAACAATTTTAATCCTGTTAACGTTGTTTGCTGATAACAGTGTAAAATACAGACAGAAATCATCATGAGGAAACAGAAATGAAAAATGTTGACCTGGTTCAGCTGACCGAAGAGACGAAAAAAATGAGTGCAATGGTCGTTGAAGACGAGGCCGTTGCGAATGAACTGCTCAGTTCAACGTTCAAGAACTTTTTTAAAGATGTCACATCCGCATTCAACGGGAAAGAGGCTCTGGAACTTTTTAAAGAGAAAAAACCGGACATCGTCTTTGTAGACATTATCATGCCGGAGATGGACGGAATCGAGCTCGCACGCAAAATCCGCGAGATGAACCCGCAGCAGATGGTCGTTGTCATCTCCGCGAGCAACGACATCCAGAAGATCTCGGAAACGATCGAAATCGGTGTCAACAGCTTTATCCAGAAGCCGATTGATACGAAAAAGATCATCGAGCTGCTTCAGAACGTTACCAACATGGTCAAACGCAAGAAAAAGGTCGAAACGAAAACCTTCTCTATCTCCCTGCCCCTTGATCTGTATGACCTGGTCAACGACAATGCCAAGGCGGAGAGCATCTCCAAGAATGCGGTCATTATCCGCGCCCTCCGCGAATTCTATATGTAATTTCATTTAAATGCCGCAACACCGCGGCATTTAAGAGATTGTTAAGCGATACGGAAATATAATTTCGGCTCAACAAAAATGTTGTAACAGCGTGGCCCCATCGTCTAGCGGTTAGGATCCCAGATTTTCATTCTGGTTACCGGAGTTCGAGTCTCCGTGGGGTCACCACTTTTTATGCCTCGTTTCGATACTTTCAACATCTTTTTTCATCACCCTTAACACTTTATATGTCCATTCTCCCCTGTCGATGACTGAACGATTCTTTGTTCATGGTTATGCCCGGGCCTTCCGTTTGCAAAGGAAGCTGGTATTTATTTCGGGTGGAGTAGATTTGTCTAAGTACAAATATACATGAATCCGGAGGAAACAATCATGACACCGGGAGAGATTATTCTAGGCATCATCGCACTCTTTGCCGTTTTTTTAGGAGTAGGCGTTCTCCAGTACAACCGCTTGTACGAAAAGGAAGAGCGTCAACGCGGAGAGCAGTAGCGGCTCACTCAGAACTTTTTGAAGTGCCGTCCCGCTACAAGGCGGCGCTTGCCTGTCTACTGCATTGAGCGGAGAGCGAGATTACCCATTTTCTCCAGGTAGGGATGCACTTCCCCATCCCCCGATACCGTCTTTTCCAGTTCGTCAAGAAAATAGGACTGCGTCGCATCGTCGGCGAGGCTGAAGGCGTAAAAGACCCACTCGACCGTGGCGCCCTCCATTCCTGCGAGCGCGCAGCTTTGGTCAAAGGCAAAGTCCGAGGGCAGCAGGGCGATCGCTTTGCGGTAGAACGCCGGCAGATCGTACCGGACGAGCTGCTGCAGCGTTTCCGCCTCGATAGTGGCGTCCACCTCTTCAATGTCGGCCATGCCGACGACCAGCGTTTTGCCGAAGAGCAGTTTCTCGCCGAGGAAGAAGCCCTTTTGGCCTTTTTCGAACGCTTCGCCGCCGCTGTAGACCATATGCGCATTCAACAGGGCGTTGCTATCAACGAGCAGGGAACCGAAAAGGGTGTAAAGGCTGTGGGGCTGTCCGTCGTAATCCTGGACGGTAACGGTTTGGGTATCGGGATCAATCAATAATGCTTTCATGGCGACAGTCTACCCCATTTTACATAGCGGCCGGCTAATCCGCCGGGGATGCGAAGGGGCGTTGTCGCGAACTAAATGTGATAGGAACTCCGCTATTAAGCTTGTTTCGTTAATATTTCACAAAAAAATCAGGAACGTTTCATGCTGCGTTTTGCCCCAAGCCCGACAGGAGATATGCACATCGGGAACCTGCGCGTTGCCCTCTTCAACGCCCTGCTCTCCCGCCAGCGCAACGAACCCCTCATCATCCGGATCGAAGATACGGACAAAGAGCGGAACATCGAAGGCAAGGACAAGGAGATCCTGCAGATCCTTGCACTCTTCGGCATCGAATACGGCGACGTCATCTACCAGAGCAACAACCTGCGTTTCCACCGCGCCATGGCGATCCAGCTGCTGCAGGAGAAAAAAGCCTTCAACTGTTTCTGTACCCCCGAAGAGCTCGACCGCAAGCGTGAGCTCGCGAAGGAACAGAAAAAGCCCTTCCGTTACGATGACGCCTGTACGCACCTTCCGCCCGAAGCGACGATCGACAACGAGAACCCGTTTACGGTCCGCCTGAAGCGCCCCGATGCGCCGATCACGGTTGAGGATATCATCAAGGGCGAAGCGACGTTCGATCCGATGGACATCGACAGCTTTATTATCCTGCGCGCGGAAAAGTACCCGACCTACAATTTCGCCTGTGCCATCGATGATATGCTCGGCGACATCTCCCTGGTCATCCGCGGCGAGGATCACTTCTCCAACACCTCCAAGCAGATCGCGATCCGTAACGCCCTGGGGTACGACAAGAAAGTCGAATACGCCCACCTGCCCATCATTCTCAACGATGAGGGGAAGAAGATGAGCAAGCGCGACAACGCGTCGAGCGTCAAATGGATGCTCGAAGAGGGATTCCTGCCCGAAGCGATCGCCAACTACCTCATTCTCATCGGCAACAAGACCCCTGAAGAGGTCTTTACGATGGCCGAGGCGGTGGCCTGGTTCGACTTTAAAAACATCTCCCGCGCACCGGCGCGTTTCAGCATTGACAAGCTGCGCCATATCAACCGCGAGCACCTCCGCCGCATGGAGGACAAAGAGCTCTCACGCTACGTCGGGTTTGCCGACGATTCCATCGGCAGACTGGCCAAACTCTACCTGGAAGAGGCCAGCACGACGAAGGAGCTGAAAGCGAAGGTGGCGGCGGTCTTTGCACCGAAGGAGATCCCGGATGAATTTGCCGAGAGCGCCGCAGCGATCCGCGCCGCCATCAAAGCAGCCCCCTACTTCGAAGCTTTCGACGATCTCAAGCAGCATGTCGTCGACGCTACGGGCATCAAGGGCAAACAGCTCTTTAAATCCCTGCGCCTGTTGCTCACCGGCGCCGAACACGGCCCGGAACTGGCCGACGTCTATGTGCAGATCAAATCCTACCTCGGGGAGATCGTAAAATGAGCACCTTCGGCAGCATTATCGCAGGCCTCGGCGGCATCGTCCATACGCTGATCAACGTCTATATCTGGGTCGTCATTATCGCCGCCCTGCTCACCTGGGTGCGCCCTGATCCGACCAACCCCATCGTGCAGGTGCTGTACCGCCTGACCGAACCGGCCTATAGCCTGCTGCGCCGCTACGTGCCGACCGTTTTCAACGGCATCGACCTCGCCCCGCTTATCATCATCATCGGCCTGCAGGTGATCGACGTCATCTTCGTCCGCCTGGTCTACGCGTTGGCAGGTGCGCTCTAGCAATGCGTCTGCGGGCCGCCCTCGCAACACTGCTGATCGGTACGCTGCTCAGCGCCGACATCACCCTGGAGCAGATCCGCTCCAAGCCCCCTTCCAATGCCCGCAATTTCATGATCTGGCAGTATTTCGATCAGAACATCAGCTCCGCGCAGGCCGACGAGGCGTTCTATCTGATCCGCAACGTCGGCAGACGGATGTTTTTCGCCTATGCCGAGAAGAGCTCCCGCCCCGAGGTCGCCTATACCGTCAAGTGCATGAAAATGGGGGTCAATGACCTGATCAAGAGCGAGGATGCCGGCTGTGCGAAACTGGCGGTCTCCGTCGGGAAACTCTCTGCGATGCATCAAAAGGCGCGCGACCGCGTTGTCGGGCTTGTGGGCGACGCCTCTCTCAAAGCCGCAGCGGAAGTACTGAACGATCCGGACCTCCAGCAGCACTACAAGCGCTACCCGCCCGCCCTGTTTTTGCGCGTTTTCAACGGCAGCTACGGCAATTCCCGGCGGAAGCAGTTCAATTTCATTCCCGATTACGACTACATGCAACTGCTGGCGAAAGCGCCGGGCTTTACCAGTGCGCTCATGAGCACGATCAACGACGACAAACTCTCGAAGTTCGGATGGGCCCTGACAAAGGTCGATGCCGTCGAGGGGCTTGACCCGCGCGGCCTTTTTTACCTGGGGCTGAACCAGCTGCTGCGCGGCAAAAAATCCCGGGCGATCGAACTCTTCCAGCTCTCAGGCGACAAGGCCTACTACCAGAGCGACAAGGACAAGGCGCTCTTCTGGCAGGCCCTGGCTTCGGAAAAGAACGACCTGATGTGGAAACTGCTGGCGCAGAGCTGGGACATCAACTTCTACTCCCTCTACGCGATGGAGAAAACAGGGACCTTCCCGGAAAACTACTACTCGCAGCTGCAGACTTCCGACACCGTCTCCGACGTGAACCTCTCCGACCCCTTCGTCTGGAACGATCTGCTTGATACGATCAGCCGGACACCGAAAGAGGAGCTCTACGCCCTGGCCAAACACTACGATGCGAAAAACCTCGTGCCGCTCCAGTCCTTTATCATCGAAAAGGCGTCGCGCTACCGCCTGCAGGGGTATGTCATGCCCTACGACACAGAGCTAAACGACGTCGATACGGATACGAAGGCGATCATCTACGCGCTGATGCGCCAGGAGAGCCGGTTTATCCCGGCGGCCCTGTCGCACTCCTATGCTCTGGGACTGATGCAGATGATGCCCTTTCTGTGCCGAGCGATGGACGGCAAGGTGGATTGCGGGCGCGAGACCCTTTTTGACATGTTCGATCCGCATATCAACCTGCTCTACGCCAAACCCCATATCGCGTGGCTGCAGTACCGCGTTTATCACCCCCTCTTCATCGCCTACGCCTATAACGGCGGCATCGGTTTTACCAAACGCTACCTGCTCAGCGACAAGTTCAACTCCGGCCCATACGAGCCTTTTTTGAGCATGGAGCTGATGCGGACGACGGAGACGCGGGAGTACGGGAAGAAGGTCTTGACCAACTACGTGGTCTACAAGAAGATCCTGGGCGAGCCGGTCTCGCTTATTGATCTGTGTGAAACGTTACTTCACCCTTCAAAGACGGACCGGTTCCGAAAAACAAAGTAAGATTCGCCTCCTTTGTCGGGCGGAAGAGCAGCTGGTAGTAGCGGTTCCATGGGTTGTTCAGCGGCATCAGCTCCCGCAGGGAGCAGTTTTCGTCGAGCGGGGCCATTCCGACGGGGGCTTTGCCGTTGAGGGTGACGTTATACTCCTCCAGCGTCCGGCCGCCGCGGTCGAAAAGGGCGACGAAGAAGGAGGGTCGTTCGCCGTAGAGCTGCGGATCGACGGGGTTGAGGTGCAGGATGCTGATCAGGGCGGCCGTGCGGTTGGATTCGTCGGTCAGGGTGACACGTTTGAGGTTCGCAACCGCCCGTTCGTGCCGGCTGTCGAGCTTGGTAAAGTGGGTAAAGGCGCTCTCTTTGCTGCACGCGGAAAAGAGCACGGCGGTGATCAACAGGATGGGCCAAAAGCGCATGGGACTCCGGAAAGCATGGTTTGCAGCATTATAGCGGAATGTCGCGCCGCGGCCCATTTGCGCCCATCTTAAGAGATTTTCAACCATTGTGGACTATAATCCCCCATATTTTAAGGGAGAGTCCCCGGGGATGCAGTTACCATGAAGAAACGTCTTGCCGTCGCTTTTACCGGCCCATCGAACAGCGGAAAAACGACACTGATCGTCAAAGTGGCCGCCCGCCTGATGCACGAACACGGCAAAGAGGTCGCCATTATCAAGAACGACCCCAAGGACAAGGCGCGTTTCGACATCCCCGGCAAGGACAGCTACAAGTTCACCGACACCGGTGCCGAGGTGATCGTCACATCGCCCAGCCGTACCACCCTCTTCTCCCACCGCCATCACGAGCTGGACGAACTGATCGCGCTCTTCGGCCACTTTGACATTCTGCTCGTCGAAGGGCTCAAAACCCTTCCGCTGCCGCGGATCAGCATCTTCCGCGACCGCATCGACGAAGCCTATTTTCCCTATATGAACGCCCTCGCCGTCGACGAGAGCGTCACGCTAGACAATTACGACCTTCCCGATAAGGTCGCCGTCCTCGACCTCAACGACCCCGACGCCGTCGTCGGGTGGATCCTCACCCATGCCAAGGAGATATAACCATGCAGACTCTCGCCCCCGTCTTTGAAGCCATTGAACGCGCCGCGCACCGTATTCACGAAGCGATCACCAACGAAGATACCGACTATTCGGCCCACTCCAACCAATCCGGCGACGTTCAGCTCAAGCTCGACATCCAGAGCGACCTGATCATCGCCGAGGAGTTCTCCCGCATCCCCCTCGTCAAAGCGATCGCCAGCGAGGAGAAGGAGGAGGAAGAGATCCTGCACGAAGGCGGGCAGCTCTGCATCGCCTACGACCCCCTCGACGGCTCCAGCCTGATCGACGTCGACCTGAGCGTCGGCTCTATTTTCGGCATCTACGACGGCGAATGGAGCGCGCAGAAGATGATCGCCTCCGTCTACGTCGTCTATGGCCCGCGCACCGAGATGGTGACGGCTTACAAGAACAATGTCCGCCACTACACGTGGCGCCACGGCCGTTTCAAAGAGCTCGAGCAGATCAAAATCGGCGAAAAGGGCAAGCTCAACGCCCCGGGCGGCACGCAGCAGCACTGGCCTTCGCACCACAAGCAGCTCATCGACGGCCTCTTCGCCGAGGGGTACCGCCTGCGCTACTCCGGCGGCATGGTCCCGGATCTGCACCAGATCCTGCTCAAAGGGGGCGGACTCTTCAGCTACCCGGGCACGACAGACAAACCCGACGGCAAGCTGCGCAAGCTCTTCGAGGTCTTCCCCTTCGCCTTCGTCTACGAGATGGCCGGCGGCGCGGCGGTGGATGAAAAAGGGAACCGTCTGCTGGAGCTGCCCTGCAGCGATCCGCACGAAACAACACCCTGCTTCTTCGGTTCCACCTATGAGATCGGCAAGGTAAAAGCGGCTTATGGCGCAGAGTGACGCGGAAAAAGACCGTTTCGAACTGCAGCTCGATGTTATGATCGAGAAATTGCAGGCCTGCCAGGCTGAACACGGCGTCAAGAGCTGCAGCGTCTGTGAGCACTGCCTGGGATGCGACGTGCGCAAAAGCTACGTCGCCGCGGTCTACGACAGTATGTCCAAGGGCGAGACCGGCGGATTCGAATTTTAACAAGGATATTAGAGAGTATGAGCTATTACGTCACCACCCCTATCTACTACGTCAACGGCGAGGCGCATATCGGCCACGCGTATACGACCTTCATCGCGGATGCCCTGGCCCGCTACCACCGTCTGATCGGGGAGGATGTCTACTTCCTCACCGGGACCGACGAACACGGGCAGAAGATCGAGGAGTCGGCGAAGAAGTTCGAGAAACCGACCCAGCAGTTCGCCGACGAGATCAGCGCCAGCTTCCGCAACCTCTGGGACGAATTCGGCATCAGTTACGACCAATTTATCCGTACGACGGACAAGGACCATATGACCGGTGTCCAGAAGGCATTCGAGAAGATGTACGCCAAGGGGGACATCTACAAGGGGAACTACGAGGGGCACTACTGCGTCAGCTGCGAAACCTTCTTCCCCGAAACCCAGCTCATTGACGGCGAGTTCTGCCCGGACTGCGGCCGTTCGACCAGTATCGTCAAGGAGGAGAGCTACTTCTTCAAGCTCTCGGCGTATGAGCAGAAGCTTCTCGACTATTACGAAGCGCATCAGGATTTCATCCTGCCGAAATCCCGCCGCAACGAGGTGATCAACTTCGTCAAGGGCGGTCTTAACGACCTCTCCGTGACCCGCACGAGCTTCACCTGGGGCGTGCCGCTGCCCGATTCGGTCGGCGACAGCAAACACGTCATGTACGTTTGGCTCGACGCCCTGCTCAACTACATTACGGCACTCGGCTACGGACGCGACGAGGCGAAAATGGACTTCTGGCCGGCACAGATGCAGCTCGTGGGCAAGGACATCCTCCGCTTCCACGCCATCTACTGGCCGGCCTTCCTGATGAGCCTGGACCTGCCGCTGCCGAAGCACATCGGCGCCCACGGCTGGTGGACCCGCGACGGCGAGAAGATGAGCAAGTCCAAAGGCAACGTTGTCAGTCCCAAAGAGGTTGCGGACGTTTACGGCTTGGAGAACCTGCGCTACTTCATGATGCGCGAAGTCCCCTTCGGGCAGGACGGCGACTTTTCCCAGCGCGCCCTGATCGACCGGATCAACTCCGATCTCAGCAACGACCTGGGGAACCTGCTCAACCGCATCATCGGGATGAGCGGCAAATATTCCGATTTTGTCATCGACAGCAGCGATGTTATGACCTACCACAAAGCGGAGATGGAAGAGGTTGACGCCGTGCTCGGCAGCGTCGAGCGATTCCTGGACGAAGTCCAGACACACCGCTTCCTTGAAGAGCTCTGGAAGCTCTTTACGATCGGGAACAAGGCGATCGAGGCCCATGCGCCGTGGGTAAAGATGAAAGAGGGGAAAAAGGAAGAGGCGCTGGCGCTGGTGGCACTCGTGGCCAACATCCTCGCCAAAGCTTCCGTTCTGCTGCACCCTTTCATGCCGAAAACGACGGCGACGATCGCGGATGCGCTCGGTTTTGCCATCGACACAAATGCGTATAATGATCTCGTCAAGGGCGGCAAACTGCTCCCGACTTTCACGATCAAAAAGGTCCCGCCCCTCTTCCCGCGCATCGAGGCCCCGCTGATGGACCAGGCCCCGGCGGCCCAACCCAATGCGAAAGAGGAAGAGGCGCCGAAAAAAGCGAAAACGGAGGAACCGGTCGAGGCCGACAACCTGATCACCATCGACCAGTTCTTCCAGACCCAGCTCAAAATCGGCACCATTGTCGAAGCCGAAGAGGTGCCTAAGAGCAAGAAGCTGCTCAAGCTTCAGGTCGACGTCGGCGAGGAGAAGCCGCGCCAGGTCGTCGCCGGAATCCGTGAATATTACGAAGCGCAGAGCCTCGTCGGTACCCAGGTCTGCGTCGTCGCGAACCTGAAACCGGCCAAGCTGATGGGCATGGTCTCCGAGGGGATGCTGCTGGCGGCCAAAGATGACGAGGGGCTTTCGCTGATGCGCCCCGAAGCGCCGAGAAAGGCAGGCAGTTCCGTCGGATGAGGCTGCAGAACCTCCTCTCATTGACCGGGGCGGAGATGATGTCCGATCCGGCCGTGACGCTTGTCGACGCCGTTGTCCTCGAAGCACACAAAGTAAGACGGGGGGACCTCTTCATCGCCTTTGACAAGGCGGATATTCCCCAGGCTGTGGCCAACGGCGCCTATGCCGTGCTCTATGAAGAAGCATGCACGGTCACCGACCCGGAAATCGCCTGGCTGAAAGTCGACTCTGTCGAGTTTACGCTGTTGCGCCTGCTGCGTTTCCGCATGCTGGAGAAATCGCTGCATGTCTACGGCTGCGACCAGGTAACCCTGGCCGTCGCAGCCCAGATGCTCAAGGATCCCCGCTGCTTTGTTTGGCAGGGAACCATCCGTTCGAACTTTTACGATCTGTGGGAGCTGCCCGAAGCGAGCTGGGTCTTCGTTCCGGAGCACAAACGCTGTGAGGATCTCTTCGTTCAGGTACTGCCCCTTCCGAAAACGGGCAACGTACCCATCGACAT
The DNA here is from genome assembly GCF_039645995.1 of Sulfurimonas sp. HSL3-1. Taxonomy (NCBI): domain Bacteria; kingdom Pseudomonadati; phylum Campylobacterota; class Epsilonproteobacteria; order Campylobacterales; family Sulfurimonadaceae; genus Sulfurimonas; species Sulfurimonas diazotrophicus. The sequence goes on along the minus strand of NZ_CP147920.1, from coordinate 1,254,884 downwards.
TGCGGAACAGACACTCTTTGAAACCTCCTTTGTTCTTGATGACGTCTATTACGAGCGCATGCAGCTCTCCCCCTTTTTCCTCCCCTACCTCGGCCATCTCTACCAGTTCGCCAAGTCACACGGGCTGACGTTCACCGTCGGCGGGATGCAAGGCAGCGCTCACTTCGTGCCCGTCTTTGTCGGCGACGACCTGCGCCCCAAGACGTTCGGCCAGGGGGGCAAGGTCCTGATCTTCGAACCGGACCTCTCCTTGCTACTGCAGGAGATGGATTTTATCCGCAGCGAAGCCAAATGGGCGAAGATCATCTACCTGATGCCCAAGAGCTCCGCCGAAGCATCGGAGCACCACGACGCATTCTTGCTATATGAGAACCAAGAAGATATAATGCAGCTATTAAAAACGGTTCCATATCATTTTGCATTGATCGGCGGTCAAGACAGACGTCTGCTTGACACCGTGCATTACAAGGCCGAAACACCAACCCTCTTCTAGGAGCAATTGCGTTGAACGCAGACCCCTCATCGAGTCCCCTGACGCTAAAAGAAGGACTCTCTCAAAATAAAGTCGCCGTCTACGGTATCGTACTCGGCGTGATCGCATTCGTTTTCCACTACTACCATAACGCTTATCTCGCCACGACGCTCTCCGCCGTTTCCATCGCCCTGCTCTCCATGACCGTCGCCGAAGTGGCCGAAGTGCTTGCCGAGCGGCTTGAAGAGCCCTATGGCTCCTTCGTTCTTACTTTCAGCGCCGTGATCGTCGAGATCATCCTGCTCTATATGGTCCTGATGAGTTCGCACAACGACCCTAGGGCGCTCGATACGGTTAAAGGGGGTATCATCTCCGCCGTGATCGTCGATATGAACGTGCTGCTGGGGCTGGCGGTCTTTATCGGTGGGCTCGCCTTCAAGGAGCAGGAGCACAACGAGGACACCTCCAGCACCTACACGACGATCCTGCTCGTCGCCACCTCCGCCCTGCTTGTGCCGAGCATCATGCACTTTACCTCCGAGTCGCACCGTGACCTGATCCTCGCCAGCAACATCATCGGCTTCGTCCTCTTCTGTTTCTACATTGTCATCTTCATCTTCCAGACGAAGACCCACTCTCACTTCTTTAAGGCGACGGCACGCAGCCGCATCTTCCGCTACAAGCGGCGTCTGGCCGAGGGCGAAGAGGAGGCGGAGGAGCAGCCCGACGCCTTTGAACGCCTCGCCACGGTTAGCAACTTTATGATCATCTTCGCCCTGATCGCGCTGATCGGTCTCGTCGCGGAGATCTTTGCTGATGAGGGGATGTCCCTAGTTCAAAAGTATGACTTCCCCGTTGGCCTGGCGGGTCTCATCATCGCGATCATCTCCGTTGCACCGGAGATCATGACGGCGATCACGGCGGCACGAAACGACCAGATCCAACGGGTCATCAATATCGCAATGGGGGCCTCGACGGTGTCGATCATGCTGACGGTACCGGCGCTGCTGGCGCTCTCCTATACGACGGCGCATCCCCTGACCCTGGACTTCAACACCCTGCAGGTCGGGGCGCTCATTCTCACCATCGTGCTGGCATGGAAAACGACGGATGACGGCTATACCAACTATTTCGAAGGGACGTCGCACCTCTTTTTCTTTATCTGTTATGCCATCATTGCGGCGTTTTACTGATCGGAACGGCAAAGGAGCAAAAGCCCCTTTGCCTACGCTGGCCGCTGTGGCACTGAAACACACGGTTGCTTCCGGCAACCGCGTAAATTGCGTTTCAGGCATACGGAACTGAAGGAACTATATAGGAGATTATAGATGAATAGACGTACTTTCCTGACCACTGCCGCGGCGGCGACATCGTCGGCGGTACTGCTGGAAGGCTGCAACGACAGCAACCGGGTGGCGATCGACTACAGCAAGCATCCGAAACAGCACGACACGGCGGACAAAAGCGTCAACGTCAACCGCGGCAAAAAGACGGAGCTCAAGATCGCGACAAGCTGGCCGGCGCACTTTCCCATCATGGGCACGGGCGTCGACCGTTTCGCCGAGCGGGTCGCGCAGATCAGCGGCGGGCAGCTGAGCATCAAGCTCTTCCCGAAAAACACCCTCGTCCCCGCCCTCGCCGTTTTTGACGCTGCCAGCAGCGGCCAGATCGACGGATTTCACTCGGGCCCCTACTACTGGAAGGGCAAAAACGCGGCCTTCTCCCTCTTCAGCGGCTTTCCTTTCGGGATGACGGCGGAGGAGCTTAACGGCTGGATCCTCTACGGCGGCGGCATGGAACTGTGGCGGGAGCTTTACGGCCGCTACAACCTCCACCCCTTTGCCGGCGGCAATACCAATATCCAGATGGGCGGCTGGTTCCGAAAACCGATCGAGACGCTCGAGGATATGAACGGTCTGAAGATGCGCATCCCGGGACTGGGCGGCGAAGTGATGTCGAAGCTCGGCGTCAACCCCGTGCTGCTGCCCGCCGGGGAGATCTACACCTCACTGGAGCGCGGCGTCATCGATGCGACGGAGTGGGTCGGCCCCTACCTCGATATGAAGATGGGCTTCTACAAAGTCGCGCCCTACTACTACTCGGGGTGGCATGAACCGGGTTCCATCCTGGAGATGACCTTCAGCAAACATACGTGGGAGCGGCTCTCCCCCGAACAGCAGGCGATCATCGAGTGTGCCGTCAGCGAGCTCAACAGCACGATGACCTTCGAATTCCAGGCGAAAAACGCCGAAGCGATGGCGTCGCTCGAAGCGAACGGCGTAAAACTGATGCGCTTCCCCGACGCCGTCACCGAGGCCGCCAAAAAAGCATTGACGGAGGTCGTCGCCGAACAGAGCGCCCAGAGCGCCGACTTCAAACGGGTCTTTGAGAGTGCCTCAAGGTATCTCGCCAAAAGCAAAGTCTTCAGCGACGCCAGCCTGCGCTACTTCCTCAACGTCCGCTAGTTCCCATCTTTGAAACGGTCGACGAAGCCGTGGCAGTAAGGCTGCTTATGGTGGCGCCGGTAATAATCCTGGTGATAATCCTCCGCTTTGTAAAACGGCGAAGCTTTGAACAGCTTCGTCTTGACGTCATACCCGTTCTTGCGCAGACGCTCCATCAGCTTCAGCACCGTCGCTTTTTCGGCGGCGGCGTTATAGAAAATGGCACTCTGGTACTGGGCGCCGACATCGGGCCCCTGTCTCCCTTCCTGGGTGGGGTCGTGGATCTCGAAGAAGGTTTTGGCGAGGGTTTCGTAGTCGACCTTTGAAGGGTCATAGGCAACGGCAACGGTCTCGAGGTGGCCCGTACCGCCCCCGACGACGTCGTAATAGCCCGGTTCTTTCTTTGTACCTCCCATAAACCCGGAAACGACTGATGTGACACCGGGGATCTTCTCCATATAGTACTCCACTCCCCAGAAACAGCCGCCGGCGAAGTAGGCAACCTTTTCATCGGGGATGAATTCCATGGAGATGGAGTTGACACAGTGGCGGAGGTTCTTCTCCGTCAGGTGCTCACCGCTGAAGACGTGGCCCAGGTGCGCGCCGCAGTTGGCGCAGACGATCTCCGTGCGGTAGCCGTCGGGATCGGAAACGCGCTTGACCGCGCCGGGGATCTCGTCGTCGAATGAGGGCCAGCCGCAGTGCGAATTGAACTTGTCCTCGGAACGGTAGAGTTCGGCCCCGCAGCGTTTGCAGACATAGGTACCCTTGGCCTCGTTGTGGAGCAGTTTGCCGCTATAGGGGCGCTCCGTGGCTTTATGGACGATGACCGCCTCCTCCTGCGGTGTCAGCGTTTTCCAGGTGCCGACAGGTTTGTACGGTGCACTATCCGCGGCAACGGCCAGGGTCAGAAACAGGGTGATAAAAAAAATAATGTATTTCATCTTCTCTCCTCTTTTCCCCAGTATAAGCAGAGTGCATTAATATTTCAAAAACGGTGATCAGTAGTAGGAAGCCTTGCGGTGCCGCATCCGGAGGCGCAGCGCTTTCTCGTCGGGAAGCACGGAGGCCACGAGAGCGTGGAAGTCTGCGGAGTGGTTGAAATGAACGCGGTGGGCCAGTTCGTGCACGACGGTATAGTCGACCATCGCCTCTTCAAGCTGGAGCAGCAGGGTGTTATAGGTGATCACCCCCGTCTTCGAGCAGCTCCCCCAGCGCCGTTTCATCTTCCGGAAACGGATCGTCTCGTACGTGACCCCCATCCGTTCGGCGAACAGGGCTGTCTTTTCGCGCAGCACCGCTTCGGCGCGCTCCCGGTAGAAGCGGTCGTAGCTTCGCCGGAGCGCCTCGGGCGAATGCGTCTGAAACGTGGCGGCGTCAAGTGATGCAAGAGGTACGATATCGCCCAGAAAAAGCAGGCTCTCCCCCAGTTGCATCGTCGGCTGCGCGGCATAGCGGCGCTGCTGGTGAAGGATCCACTCTCGTTTGGAAGCGACGAACGCCTGCAGGTGCCGTTGCACCCGCCCGTTGGATTTGAGTACGACCGTGCCGTCCGCTTCCACGCTGAGGTAGGCGTGCTTCATCCGGGGATTGACGCGGTGTACCACGCGGATGCCCTCCAATTCAATCACCATCGAGCACCCCTTTGACCTGCCGATAGGCATCGAGTTTCGCCTCAAAACGCATGGCGGCGTACGCCGGCGAGGTCGAGGGAAGCAGTGTGCAGGGGACGGGAAGGTCCGGGTAGTGTTTTTTGCACCCCTCAAAGGCTTTTTTGCCGGTACAGAAAATATGTTTAACCCCGGGATGCGACGCGAGGAAGGCGGGGATGTCGTTGGGGACGAGTTCGCTCAGATTGGCGTCGCTGGAGTTGTTCTCGCTGCGCACCAGAGAGGCGTAACTGTCCCAAAGGGCGATCCCCTGCTCCAGTGCAAAAGCGCGACGGGCAGCTTTGTCCGGGAGCGTCACATCAAAAAGCTGCTCCATGATGGGCCAGAACTGGTTGCGCGGGTGGGCGTAGTAGAAATCGGCTTCGAAGGAGGCGATACTGGGGAAAGAACCGAGGACCAGGACGCGGGATCGGTCGTCGGCGACGGGGGCAAAAGGGTGCTCCAGGCGCATCTACACCCGGTGGTCCATCTTGACGCTCACCTCGTCGTAATCGGTCTTGAAGGCTTTGAGCACGCGGTTGACCTTCTCGATATCGAGGGGCTTGTGCTGCAGCTGGTTTACGGCCTTGTACAGCAGGCTGAAACGCCCTTTGCGCGCCGCGATCCACTTTTCGAGGTTCTTTGTGATCTCGAACGACGCCATCAGCGTATCGAAGGGGATCTGGTAGATGTCGATCAGGGTTGAGAAAACCGCCAGCAGGCGGAGTTCGTCGCTGCGGCGCTCCGGATCGGCGCTGTGCACGTTGGAAACGATGGTGTTCATCAGGTCGATGCGCTCCTCGAAGAAG